>NZ_JBQFUU010000002.1:0-695544 GCF_056539345.1 Ruegeria sp. BB9
TGATCGCCCCGATCGCCATGGAAAACGGTCTGCGCTTCGCCATCCGCGAAGGCGGCCGCACCGTCGGCGCAGGCGTCGTGTCCAAAATCATCGAGTAAGGCGCATCAGCGCATATTGATGAAAAGGGCGTCCCTTGGGGCGCCCTTTTTCTTATTGGGAAGCCGATCAGACGGTTCCAAGTCTGCCAGTGTTTTCGATTTGATGGTGCCCCCGACCCTCGGCTTGAGAAATCTTAACCTTCCGCCCATCTGCTCCAGAAGCTGAACGTCTACCTGATGTGCAACGCCGAAA
The DNA here is from genome assembly GCF_056539345.1 of Ruegeria sp. BB9. NCBI lineage: Bacteria > Pseudomonadati > Pseudomonadota > Alphaproteobacteria > Rhodobacterales > Roseobacteraceae > Ruegeria > Ruegeria sp. BB9. The sequence continues at coordinate 292 of NZ_JBQFUU010000002.1, forward strand.
GCGACCTGTGCACGCTCGGCAGAATGCCCGAACAGCAGGAGGACGCGATGTTTGGCTTTGAGTTTCTGAAATACGGGGCGCAAATCCTTCACAACAAGGACCTGGAAGATATGCGCGAGGCCATTCTCAGCGATGATGATCACGAAGTCGACTGCACCGTCAGAGATTTTTTTCGGGAACGCAGAAGGCTTGGGGGCAAGCAAACCGGTGCCCTTCGCCGTGACTTTGGCGGAAAGCAGGCGGGCTGATCAGAGCTTTGGTTCCCACGGGGCGCGACCGACCATACGATCGGCCTCGGCGGTGATGTCATTCATGTGCTTCTCGAGGCTTTGGCGCAGTTGCTCGATCTGCTCGTCCGTGGCCTTGCGGGGTACGGTCTCAGTCCATTCGCGGCACAGAAAGACGCCTTCGTTGCGCCAGGGGCGCGGCAGCAGCAGCCGGTCCCAGGTGCCTGCCTCACGGCCATGGCGGGCCGAATAGGTGATGCCAAAAACGCGTTTTCCTGAGCTGCGCGCCCAGACCAGCGGGACGGTCGAGCACACCCGTTCCGGGCCGCGTGGACCGTCGGCAGCTATGCCGATCGAGATCCCTTGTTTCATCTTGCCCAGCACTTCACGCGACAGGGCCACGTGACGCTTGTGGCTGGACATGGCGATGGTGTCCATGCCGAAGAGCTTCTGCACCCGGCCCACCATGCTGCCGGCGCGCGCGGCCGATGTGATCGAGCAGATGCGCCCTTTGTCCAGCGGAAAGAAATAGGGCGATTGTGCCAGCCGCTGGTGCCACAGCACGACGATGACCGGCTCGCCCTGTTCCGCGAGCTTGTCCAGTTCATCATAGCCGATCCGCTTCCATTTGGTGTTACGATGGACCATCCTGATGTAGCTGGCGATGCGGCGCGCGGCCCAGTTCAGGGTCGTCTCGCTGTCGGCAATCTTCTTGCGAAGGCTCAAGGGTAATTTCCTCTCGGTGGGCCGAACCTTGTCTTATAGAACTGCACGACGCACGCAACTTCTTTGTCGATTGCATATGTGTCCGAGAAACTGAAAAAGCCTCTTGAGTCCGTCGCGCCGCTGGCATATCTGATGGCGCACCACAGGGGTATAGCTCAGTTGGTAGAGCGACGGTCTCCAAAACCGTAGGTCGCGGGTTCGAACCCTGCTGCCCCTGCCATTCTCCAAGCAATTCAGCAATGCTGCCTCCAAGGTCAACCGTGCTGTGCCGGTTTGGTTCGCCAAACCTCTTGACGTGCGGGTAAAGAACGAAAAGGCTGTTCAGTCAGTTGGATAATGAACGGGTCACGGTTTGCGACGCGCGATCTGCGCGGGGTGGACCGAGCCAAAACAAACCGGCGTTGGACAGGCCGTTGGGGGAGAAATGACGGATATCGCCGCTTTTCTGGAGAAGTTGGGGCTGTCCAAATACGCCCCCGCTTTCGCTGCGGCAGAAGTGGCCTTGTCCGACCTCGTTCATCTGTCCGAGCATGATCTGATCGATCTCGGGCTGCCGCTGGGTCCGCGACGTCGCCTAATTGCCGCAACCGCGCGTTTTGCCCAGGATACGGCCGGTGACGCCGTGCACACTCGCCGACAGGGGAAAATCGTGGCCGAGCGCCGGCAATTGACGGTCATGTTCGTTGACCTCGTCGGCTCGACGGCAATGTCCGAGCGCCTGGATCCGGAAGACCTGGGCGAACTGGTGCGTCGATTCAAAGAGACTTGCACAACCGCCGTCTCGAAATTCGGTGGTCACATCGCCTGTTTCATGGGGGATGGTGCGATGATCTATTTCGGCTATCCGCACGCGCAGGAGGATGCGGCCTCGCGTGCGATCGAGGCCGGGTTGCAGATTTTGGACGAACTCCCCGCGATCGACCGAAAGGAAGAGCTGCAGGCGCGGATCGGAATCGCCACGGGACTTGTGGTGGTCGGCACAATCTATGGGGACGGGTTGCGGGAAAACGACGTGGTCATGGGGCGGACGCCGAATCTGGCCGCCCGCCTGCAGGGTTTGGCCGAACCAAATTCGCTGATCATCAGCCCCTCGACGCGCCGCCTGATCGGGGGCGCTTTCCGGCTGAAGGATGCGGGCAGGCATGTTCTGAAGGGGTTTGCGGACGAGGTTCAGGCCTGGACCGTGGAGGGTGCCGCACGGATCGAACGGCGGTTCGAGATCAATCCCGAAGCGGGTTCCGGCCGTCTGATCGGTCGCGGCTCCGAGTTTCGCAAGCTGTGTGACAAGTGGAACGAAGCCAGTCACGGGGCGGGTCAATCCGTTCTGATCTCAGGTGAGGCGGGGATCGGAAAGTCCCGGCTGATCGAAGGGTTGGCGCACGAGTTGCAGGGTCAGGACATTCTGCGTCTGAATTTTCAATGCTCGCCGCTGCACTCAAGCAGTGCTCTGTATCCGATCGTGCAGCAACTGGAACGTTCAGCCGGGTTCGCGCCGGCGGATACGGACGCCCAAAAGCTGGACAAGCTTCTGCCGCTGCTGCGGTACCTGACGTCCGAACAGCAGCGCCTGATTGCGGATTTGTTGAGCATCGATGCCGATGATGCACTAGGACCCTTGGACTTGCCGCCGCAGGTCAAGTTGGAAAAGACGCTGGAAGCCGTAACGCAGCAATTGGTGTCGATGGCCCGAAGCAAACCCGTTCTGTTGCTGTTCGAAGACGCGCATTGGGTGGACCCGACCACGCTTTCGCTGACGGATAGGGTGATCGAGCGGATTCGTGACCTGCCGGTTCTTATCGTGGTCACGGCCCGGCAGGGGTTTGACCCCAGCTGGGGGCACCACCACAACACGTTGCACATCCCCCTGACCCGATTGTCGAATGCCGAGGTGGCGGAAATCGTCACGGATGTCGCGGGGGGCAAGCCTTTGCCGGGACCGGTCTGCGACCTGATTGCCGCCAAGACCGATGGGATCCCGCTCTTTGTACAGGAGGTGACGCGCGGCCTTCTGGAATCCGGCCAGTTGCGGCTGACCGAGGATGGCTATGTCCTGCGCGGTCCGCTGCCGTCGCTGTCGGTGCCCAGCACGCTCAAGGATTCGCTGATGGAGCGACTCGACCGCCTGGGTATGGCAAAGGACGTGGCGCAGACCGGCGCCGTGTTCGGGCGACGCTTTTCGGTGGCTCTGGTCGCGGCGGTCTCCATGCTGCCGGCGGCGTCGATGCAGGCCAGCCTGGAACAATTGGCAATGGCGGGCATCATCCAGCGGCCACCGGACGGGGCCGAGGACGAATACCTGTTTCGCCATGCCCTGATCCGGGACATGGCCTATGACAGCCTTCTGCGATCCGAGCGGCAGGTCCTGCACGACCAGGCTGCGGGTGTATTGCTGGACCAGCAACCCTATCTTGCACAGACCCAGCCCGAAGTTCTGGCCCAGCACTATACGCTGGCAAATCGCCCCGAAGAGGCCGTTACTCATTGGCAAAACGCCGGTCAGAGAGCGATCGAGCGGTCGGCCCTGTCCGAAGCACTGACCCATTTGTCCAAGGCGCTCGGTCTTGTCTCAGACCTGCCGAAAAGCCGCGACCGCGACTTGCGCGAGATTGACCTGCAAGTGCTTCGGGCCGGTGTCTTGCGCTCGACTGACGGGATTGCAGGCGAAGCGACAGGCGAGGCCTATGGCCGGCTGCGCGAGCTGTGCCGTCGGGCCCGCGAGACGGAACGCCTTTTCCCGGTTCTCAATGGGCTTTATGCGTTTCACCTTGTGCGGGCCGAGTACCGCCTGGCCGGTGAGGTGGCGGACCAGATCCTGGACCTGGCTGAAGTCAGCGGCCGGACCGAGCACCGGATGGTAGGGCACCGCGCCATGGGGGCCGTACAACTGCACATCGGCAATCTGACCGATGCCAGAGCGCACCTTGAGCAGGCCTGGACCCTTTACGATTTCAAAACACATGGGAAGCTGGCCTATGTCTATGGCACCGACCATGCGGCCATCACAGCTGGCTTCCTGGGGGTCTGTTACAGCCTGATGGGTGAGCCGGCCCGTGCGCGAAAGGTTCAGGCGCAAGCTTTGGACTGGGCCAATGAATTGCAACACGCGCACAGCGTAGCCCAGGTCTTGACCTATACGTGCATGGTCCATCTGTTGCACCGTGATATCGACGCACTGATCGCGACCGTCGCACCGCTGGAGGAGATTTCTCGCGAGCACAGGTTGGCCTTCATGTCGATCACCGCCCGCATGTGGCTCGGTTGGGCGCGGGCGCACCGGACCCCGGACGCCGAGCACATCGCGGCCCTGCGGCAGGCGTCGGATGACTGGTGGTCTAGTGGCGCCGGAAACTACAAAAGCTTCTTTCTATCGCTGATCGCGGAACTTCTGGTGCGTGCCGGGGGGCTCAAGGCCGCCAAGCAGGCGCTGACGCAGGCTGAACTTTGGCGCAAAGATACCGACGAAGGCTGGGCCGATGCCGAGGTTTTCAGGGTCCGCTCGTTGCTTGACGATCATGAGCGGAAAGATCCTGAACCGATCCTCAAACAGGCGGTGTCCGAGGCGCGCAAATGCGGGGCCAGCCTGTTCGAACTGCGCGCAGCCGTGGCGCTGACGCGCCACGTTTCCAAAACCGCGGGGAAGCCGGGGCCATGGCTGTCGGATGCCCTGGAACGTTTCGACCCAAAGGCCGACATCCCGGAATTGCTTGAAGCCCGGGCATTGCTTGAAACGATCTCTTGACCGGTACGGAAGCTTTCTGCCAGCTTGGGACGGGCAGAAATGGGTTGATGGAAAGACCGTAAAACGTGCGCGCAGTGTTTTTTCCCTGCGCGTTCTGCATGTTATGCCAAGGGAGCGCCCATCATGCGCAAGATAAGCAAGACCATTCTGGCCAAGGATCGCGTCGCCTCCAGCCGAACGGACCTATCGCTGCAGCGCTATCATCCGATTACGCCCGAGCAGATACGGGAGTTTGAAAAAGGCCTGGTTGGATCGGTCGTTTTGCCGACGGACCCGAACTACAACACGGATCGCCAACTTTGGAACCCGGCCTTTCAGGACTACCCGGAAATCATTGTCTATTGCGAAACCATTCAGGACGTGCGGGCCAGTCTGGCCTTCGCGCGGGCCCATGATCTGTGGGTGGTCAGCCGATCGGGCCGGCACAGTACGGCGGGGTACTCGGTCAACAATGCGATGGTGCTGGATACCAGCAGGATGTGTTACGTGACGGTCGATCCAGATACCCCGATGGCCTATGTCGGCCCCGGTACCCCGTTCAAAGTCCTGAACTCGGTGCTGGATTCCTATCACCTGCATGTGCCGGGTGGCGCGTGTCAGGATGTCTGCGTGGCCGGATTCATGATGGGCGGAGGATACGGGTTCACGTCGCGCCTGTTCGGAATGGCCTGCGACAATGTCCTGGGCGTGACGGTTATGCTGTGGGATGGCAGTATCGTAATCGCGGATGACACGACCAACCCCGATCTTTTCTGGGCGATCCGGGGAGGCACCGGCAACAATTTCGGGGTGCTTCTGGAAATCCGGTTCAAGCTGCACAACCTTTACGAAGTTTGGGGCGTTCATATCAAATGGCCGCTGGACAGGGCTGCCAAGGCTTTGGAGTTTCTGCAGGCCAACTACATGAAGGACGGACTCTCGGACAAATTTGGGGCCTACATCTTTCTGGCTTATCAAGGAGACCAGAAGGTTCTTTTGGTCTCGGCCCTATATCACGGCCCCGAAGACGAAGGGCGCCGGGTCATCCAGCCGCTGCTGGACGAACCCATCGGCGGCCACATGGAAAACAGCAAGACAGGAACCTACCAGCAGATCAATTCCTGGCTGTATGACGAGAAATACGACATCCCGGTGGTCCCGGATCAAGCCCGCGAAGACAAGCAGGGCGGGTATATCGCCCGCCAGTTGTCGCAAGATGAATGGCAAAGGGTCGTCGATTATCTGGACAGCACGCCGAACGCCTACGGGGCGGTGGCGATCGAGCCGTATGGCGGGGCGATCAACCGAATGCCGGTTGGCAAACAGGGAAACGCCTTCATTCACCGCGACGTGTCGATGAATTTCTACGTTGACGTGTTTTGGTTGTCCGAGGATGAGAAAGACGTCGTGGTCCCATGGCTGGATGGGTTCATGCAGATGATGACGGACGAGGGCTTCTTCATCGACCGCTGTTATCAAAATTATCCGCGGCGCACTCAGCTGAACTATCGATGGCTCTATTGGGGCGACAACTTCAACTCACTTCTGTTCGTGAAGCAGAAATTCGACCCCCAGAACTTCTTTCACTACCAGCAGAGCATTTCTCCGGTTCCGGACGACGCGCCGCCGGACATCATTCGGGATAAGTCGACTCCGTTCTTCTCGGACCCGACGATCACCTATCAAAGCTATTCGTACCCCTGAAAACAGGTTGCGGAGCGGCATGGCCAAACTGGAGAGGGCCCGGCATGGACACGATACAGGAAATCTTCTTTTTGCCGCCGATGGCCGTTGCCAGGCTTGGTCCGGGCGAGACCCCGCTGGAAAGCTACGAATGGCAGCAGGATCTGGACGCGCATGGCAACAACAAGACGGTCATACGCTCGAACGTGACTTTGCGGGAAAACGAGGATGGGAGTGTCTCGGCCCACCTGCCGGACCCGCGGAAGATCCGATTTCGGGATGAAGGCACCGGCGCCCTGCGCCCGGTCGCGCCGTTCTTTGAGCTGTGGGCGCGGATGTTCGATGCTGAAACCGGCGAGGCCTATGAAACTCCTGTCACTCTGAACCTTCTTGAAGGGCAGGGGCTGTCGCTGAAGAACATCCGCTACACTGTCGCTGTAGGCAATCAGAAAGCCGCCCGCCGCACCGGAGATGCAGCCTGCGGGTTTCGCGCCCGGGTCGAGATCGCGGCCGAGGACTTTTCTCCCAAACCCTTGCTGGCCTTCAGCCCGCACACGTCGGAACAGCAGCCGCTGGTCTATGAACACAACCCGATCCCGCTGGGCTCGGTGCGGGTTGTCCGCCCGGTCCAAGGGACGGACGAGCCGGTGCCCGGCGAGATGGTGGACCGCAGTCTTCTGCGTTTGCGGTTCACTCCGCCCAAGGGCGAGGTATACGGCCCGCCCGATGCCGCCTTCGGCCCTGCAACCCTTGCTGTGCCGGGATACAAGAATGACCCGCCCAAATCGGAATATGGCCGGATTCATGAGATCGTGCCGGCGCAGAACCGCATCCTGAACCCGGACACGCCCTGGTCGAAATGGATCATGATGTCGGGGTTGTCTGATGATCCCGAACCGCATGACAGTTATGATGGTGCCCGAGTCGGCAACGATCAGTCCTGGGGGGTGGTTGACGACACCTGTGATGGAACGATCGAAGCCACGCTGGCTGTTCGAGGTCAGCGTTTGGTCGCCCGGGCGCGCATCTTCACCGGACCGCCGGATTTCGCTCCGGATTGCCGGCCTTTCTACAGCCTCGAAGACGATCTGGCGGATCGCGACATGTCGTTGATCTCGGTCACCGCAGAAAACTACCTTGATGCAAAAACCGAAGTGGTCGACATCTTCCGAAAGGCGTTCGAGACCAACAGCCTGATCAATCTGGATGACATCCGGGCACAAGGCCTCAAAGACAACGCCTCTCTTCAGGCTCAGACCAATATCGCTCCCACACCGGGCCTGCCGTCCACCGATGCGGCATCGATGACGGAAAAGGACGCGGTGCCTCCCGACAAGATCGACGAGTTGATCCGCCCACAGCCGGTGTCGGTTTTCTCGAACTCGGTCCCGAATGAACAGCTGCCCTATACGGTCGCCACCAAGTTTGTGCACGAGCAGTTGATCGATGAGGAAAACCTTTTGGACTTTCTGCGCCGCAGGCCTGATTTCGTGCGGCGATTGATGCGCCCGCCCTTTGGCATTCTGGCCCAGTTCGAAGAGGATCCGAACCCTGACCAGACACCCGATCCCGCCTTCCGCGACCCGCGGATCGTGCGCGACATGATGCACGACGCCCGCATGCCGCCCTACATGCGGGATTCCAACTATTTTCCGCTCTCGCTGTCACGGCGGCAGTACCATCTGGTGATGTCTTTCATCGATTACCTCGAGGCGCACCCGCCCGCGCCCGGAACCGAACCGGTAGGAGAGCCTCGGGATGTCTGACAAACCAGCGCCGATCCGCATCAAACCCCGCAATCTGACGGCCCGTGCGGCCTACAAGGTGCCCGGCAACCCTGACAACACCCGGCTGGACGGGTCGGTCGGAAATTGTTTCCCGGGGCTGGAAATGGACGTACGCGACCTTGATCGCCGGTTCTTTCCGGGATTGGTTTTCAATGCCGTACGTGTCCCACTGAACCCGGTTCCGGAAGCACCCGAAAACACGCAAGGGTTTCATCTGGTCTATGTCGACTATTTCTATGACCCGATGTTGCCCGATGACAGTTCGGCACCTTGGGTGCAGGACTTGCTGGACGCCTATCGTGGCGAAATCGGCGCCGAGCTGTCCAGCGGCCGGTGGTTTCTGGCCTGGGTCGAACAAGGCGGTCGACGTATCTCGTTCCGCGACGACAAGGGCAAACCCTACGACGGCATGCTGGTCTGGCGGTTCATCCGCAGCCTTGAATGCGGCGACGACCATCCGGTGACCATCGCACTGGAGCGGCGCAATCACGACGGTGTCGTCGACGCACCGCCGGTCGTCCTGCATGGATACCGCCGGCAGTACCGCACCGAAGCCGGCGTGTTCGATACGGCCTACGACCCCGGAGAGCTGACCCAAAGCCTGTGCAATCCCTGGTCGCATGACTTTCGGGATTGCGGCTGCCACTACTGGCCATCAAACCACCCGGATGTGGTCACTGCCGAAGTACCGCATGACACCCGCCTGCCGACTGGTGCGCCCGACGATCCGGTTGTGGCCGAAACCTATCTGGATTGGCTGCGCTCGGACAAATCGCCCTCGGGCAATGTGGCGGCGTTGAATACCGTCGAACAGAACCGCCCGTTTCAGATCGACCATTACGAGGTCAACCAGATGTGGAGCGACCTGCCGATCGTAGTCGAGGGACGCGAGACCGGCGAAGTCTATGAGGCCGACACGGACCTGCCCGGTGTCGAACCGTATGAAAGCGTAGCGGCGATGGTCAAAGACCTGCAGACCCGTCTGGCGCCGATGGAGATGACGCTCAGCCTGCAATACCTCTATGCCTATTTTTCGCTGGCCGATCCCGAAACCGTCGGTTCCGAGCGCTGGCCAACGCTGAAGGATGATCTGATCTTTGCGCGGCGCGCCCTGCTTGAAGTTGCGATCGGCGAGATGACCCACATGCGCTGGGCAAACCAGTTGCTGTGGTCGTTGCAGGGCAAGGATTACGAACCGGTGCTGACGCCCGCGCTTGCCCTGCCCATCGGACCCAAGCGGATCATCCCACGGTCGTTGCGCCCTTTGACGCCTGAGGCCATCGACGACTTCATCGAGATCGAACGCCCCGACGGGTTCATAGACCGCGCTTATGCCCAGTGCGTGGCGACACTGGAACACAAGGCGTTCACCGATCGGCGCCTGTATGCTTTGGCCGTGCGGATCGACACCGACGGCGACGAACATTTTCTGCGGTTCCGCCAGATGAAGGACGTTCTGGCCAAATACCAAACGGGCCGCGGCACACCTGCCTATCTGCGCCCGATCCAAGTGGGCTCGGAAACGCAGGCGAAAGAGGCACTGGATCTGTTCCGCCGCATCACCGATGGGCTGGAACAGGCCTATCAAAACGAGGCTCAGAACCGATTCACCGAAGCGCAGGAGTATATCCAGCAGGTGCGCGACACGATGAAAAGCTTCCGGGTCGCCGGTGAAGCCTTGGCGGAAAAGGGTATCGGTATCCCGTTCTGGCCCGAGGTCGAGACATGACCCACCCATCTGCCGAGGTGCATTTTTTCGAAACGACCTTGGGCGAGCACATGCTGGCCGTAGATGGCTCGCGCGTGTTCGACGTGCCCGACGGAACGGCGGATCACTTCGCCCGTATGACCGCCGAAGGACAGCGAGGGTTTCTGTCGAAGATGGGTCTTGATGGTGTGCCGTTCATTGACGCCGCGCCGCCGCGCCGCATGCCGGTCAGGTCTTTGTCGCTGGCGGTCGCGCAGAAATGCAACTTGGCGTGCACATATTGCTATGCCTCGCAGGGCAGCTTTGGTGGTCCTGCCCGCAGTATGGAATGGGAGGTCGCGAAAGCCTCGGTCGATCGGCTGATCATGGACGCGGAACCCCGCTCCCGGATCAATCTTGCCTTCCTGGGAGGCGAGCCGTTGATCAATCGCGACCTGATCCGAAAAACGACGATTTATGCTGCCGAACACGCGCAACGCAACAACGTGGATGTGGGCTTTTCGATCACGACGAACGGCACGTTGCTGCGCCCGGAGGACGCTGAGTTTTTCGAAGACCACGCCTTTGCCGTCACCATCAGTCTGGATGGTGTTGGCAAGGCACATGACCGGCTGCGCCCCAACCGGGGTGGGCGCGGCAGCTACGACATCATTCTGCGCAAGGTGCAGCCGTTGCTGGACAAACAACATCGCATGCAGGTGGGCGCTCGGGTCACCGTGACACCGCGCAACCTCGAGCTGCCTGAGACCCTGAACCATTTCATAGGCTTGGGTTTCCACTCGGTCGGGTTCTCACCCATGCTGGCTTCGCCAACTGGGCGCGAAGAAATGAGCAGCAAGGACATGGCCGAAATGCTTTCGCAGATGATCCGCTGCGGACGCGTTTTCGAAGACGCCGTGCTGCAGGGCCGCCGCTTTCCCTTCTCGAACATGGCCGCCGCAATGCACGAGATCCACCGTGGCACGCACCGGCCCTACGCTTGCGGAGCCGGTGGCGGATATTTCGGGGTTTCGGCGGATGGCGATCTGTTCGCCTGCCACCGCTTCGTCGAGGATGACTTGGCCGCGATGGGCAACGTCCATGACGGCCCGGATGCGCGACGAGAAGCCTGGCTGGCCGAGCGCCACGTGCACAACCAATCGCCGTGCAACACCTGTTGGGCACGGTACATGTGCGGTGGCGGTTGCCATCACGAGGTCATTCATCGTGGCCGCCCGGCATGTGATTATATCCGCGGTTGGCTGGATTTTTGCCTGCAGGCCTATGTCCGGCTGTCGGCTGCCCGCCCGGATTTCTTCGGCGACGCAGCCCGCCGTTCGGCCTGAGGGCGCAGCGGATGGCGGCCGAGATTGAAACCGAGATCTGCGTGATCGGCGGTGGTCCGGCCGGGGCTATGACGGCGATGCGGCTGGCACAGCTGGGGCGACGAGTCTGTCTGCTGGAACGCGCCATCTTCCCACGCCCACATATCGGCGAGTCACTTCCTTCCTCCATCTGGCCCATTCTGCGGTTTCTGGGTGTGGACGATGCGATGAAAGCTGCGGGATTCCTGCAATCGTCGGGTTCCGTCCTTATGTGGGGCGCGGCGTTTGAAAGGAGAGGTGAGCCAGTTGACGATCCGGGCCTTCTGGTGGATCGCAGCCGGTTCGATGCCATCCTACTGGACGCTGCACGCCAGTCGGGTGTTCGTGTGTTGCAACCCGCACGCGCCTATCGACCACGGCGCACCGGCTCCGGTTGGGAGGTTCCGATCCTGACTGCGCAGGGAAAAAGCCGACTGCGCGCCGACCTTTTGGTGGATGCGGCGGGCAAGCATGCGGGCCTGGGTCGAAGGTTCCGCCCGGCCTCAGCGCCATTGACAGCGCTCTATGCCTATTGGCAAGCCCCTCCGGGTTTTGGCACGCAGGCCCGCGTGGAGGCTGGTGATGCCCATTGGTATTGGGGCGCAGCACAGCCGGATGGTACGGTCAACGCTTGCATTTTCATTGACCCGTCGGATTGCACTGGTTTGTCGCCGGCAGCCCGGCGTGATCTGTATCTGAACCTTCTGGCACGATCGACTCTTCTGGCCGGCTGTCTGGAGCAGGCGCGGATGGGCCCGGTGCGCCGGTGTGATGCCAGCAGCCAATGTGAATTGACACCGCCCGCCGATGATCTGCTGCGTGTGGGCGAAGCGAGTTTCTCGGTCGATGCGCTGTCATCGCAAGGGGTGCAACTGTCTATGGCGCAGGCCATGCAGGCGGCAGTGGTTGCGAACACGATTCTGACTCGGCCCTGCGACACCAACATCGCGCTGGGATTCTATTCGGGACGACAGCGCGAACGCGTAGAAACCCACGCCGAATTGGCGGCGGCATTCTATGCACGTCACCACGAGGTCACCTCTGGTCCGTTCTGGAGCCAGCGCGCACAGCCTCTGGACTGGCTTCGCCGCCCGCCTGCGGACCTGCAGAACGCCGAGTTGTCCCCGGGCGAGGTGCTTCGCCGGTCGCCGGAGGCGAAGCTGATACAGGGCGGTGTGCAAGGCGACGCGTATGTTGTGCGGTCAGAGATTCTGACCCACCCCAATTTGCCGCGCCCGGTCCACTCGCTGGCGGGGGCCGAACTGGCGCCGTTGATATCCGATCTGCGCGACTCACGCTCTGTGCCCGATATTCTGCAGCGATGGTCGAGCCGCATCGGACCCACCTCGGCGGCACAGGTCCTGCGGTGGCTGTGGCACACCAAAATCCTTGTGCCGGCCGGTGAGTTGGGGCGCAATCGCGGTTCCCCTTGACTGGCGAATGGCCTAATGTCCCGCCAGGATAAAACAGCCGAAAGAGGTCACATGTCGCGCTTTGATGGGTATTTCCTGCGGCAGCTATTGGTTCTTTTCGGCTTTTTCACGCTTGTTCTGGTGGGCGTGTTCTGGATCACCCGCTCGGTCAGCCTGTTCGAACACGTCATCAGTGGCGGCCAGTCGGCTATGGTTTTTCTGGAGTTCACGGCGCTGACCCTGCCAACACTTGTCCGAACGGTCATGCCGATGGCGGTCTTTGCCGCCGCAGTCTATGCCACCAACCGGCTGAGCCGGGAAAGCGAACTGACCGTGATGCTGGCCACCGGTTCCAGCCCATGGCGGCTGGGCCGGGCGGTGTTGCTGTTTGGTCTGGTGGCGGGGCTGATGATGGCGATCGTCAGCGTCATTCTGCGGCCCGCTTCCGTAGAACAGCTGGAATTGCGCCAGGCCGAGGTGGCAGGTGACATCACCGCGCAGTTGCTCAACGAGGGGGAGTTCATGCACCCGGCTCGGGGCGTGACCGTCTATATCGGTCGGATTGATCTGGATGGCACATTGCACGAGGTGTTCGTGTCCGACCGTCGCGATCAGGAAAACCCCGCCACATACTCCAGCACGTCCGCCTATCTGGTGAACAACGGATCCGGCGTTCATCTGGTGATGGTGGATGGGGTTGCACTGCGGTTGAACAAGGAAGGCAAGACCCTGTCGTCGACCCTTTTCGACGATGCATCATACGACATTTCGGAGCTGTCCCGAAACACCGACAATGGACGCCGCAGTCTTGAGGCGATTCCGACGATCGAGTTGTTGGGCGATCTTGACGCCGTCGCTGCGGCGGATGGCTACCCGTTGGGGGAATTGGTGGAAGAGCTGCACCAGCGGTTTTCCTGGATCGCGATCTGCATCACCGTGGCGCTGGTGGGGTATTCGACTCTGATGCTGGGTAGTTTTTCCCGGTTCGGCCTTTGGCCACAGATATTCGCAGCATTCACGATTCTTGTCTTGTTGGAAGGCGTGCGTGGGTTCGTATCTCCGGTGGTGATCAAGGATGCGAAGCTATGGCCGATGCTCTATGGTCCAGCCGTTGTCGGGTTCGCAATATCGGCCGTGTTCCTGGCTTTCGCCGGAAGACCGATCATTCGCCGGCGGGTGAGAGCCGCCGCACCCGCGCCATCCCCGGTCTGAGATTAGCCCCGCAACTCCGACAGGCACTGGTGTAGTTCACCCAACAGTTTTTGGTGGTCATCCTCTGCGCGCGAGACAAGGTGGACTGGTAGAATTAGCGGTGCCGCTTCGTCGACCTTGCGAAGCGCGCCATTCGCAAGGTGTGGGGCGACGACGCTGTGCGGGAAAAAACCGCGCCCGCCGCGTTGCAGGATATAGCGCAGTGCCATCATGCAATTGCCCAGAAACACGGTTTGCCCAGCAGACAACCGGGCCAGACCGCGTACATGCTCCTGATAGCCTTCACCAAGTTCGAGGTTGATGAAAACAGGATCGCTGCCGGACTTAGCCAGATGGGGCGTCTCGACAAGGATCAAATGCTCAGGCGGCAAGTCCTGGCACGAGATCCCGGACCGCGATGGCCTCTCATGTGTGAAAGCCACGTCCAGAACGTGCGAAGCAACGGCCTCGGCCATGTTCAGCGTGTGGTCATAGTTGAGCGTCAACAGAAGTTTGCCAAACCTCTGCTCGAACCGGACGGCCAGATCGACCAGAAGCGGGTCCCAGATGCTGAGCTGAGCGCCCAGGCGAAGGGCCACACGACCTTGACTTTGGGCCGGCAGGTCTTGCGAGGCGAAGGACCAAAGCGACAGCATCTGTTCGGCATAGGGTTTGAACTGCGCCCCGAAGTCGGTGAGGCTGGTACCGCCGGCACCACGTGAAAACAGGGCTTTGCCCGTGGCCGCCTCAAGCTGGCGGATCCGTGCACTGACAGCCGTCTGTGTCACGTTCATCCGTCGGGCCGCAGCATGGAAACCACCGGCTTCCGCCACACATAAAAACGTTTCGAGCTCACGCATCTGCATGTGAAACTATTTTTTGATCGGCGTGATAAAATCAATTCATTTTTTCTATTGGGTGGTCGCGACTAGTCTGGCAGTGACCCGCAGACAAAGGACCCGCCATGCTGGACAAAAGCCACAAACCCACCTGGACCAGTTTCGAAGAGGCCACCAAGGCCGATTGGGACGCCGTCATGGAATATGAAGAGGCGTACAACGCGGCTTTGCCCGACCGGATTCTGGACGCGATCCGGTCCTTGGACGAGGAATGGACACCCTATCCGGTCAACCGGTATCAGCACAGCCTGCAGGCCGCGACGCGGGCCTACGAGGATGGCGCGGATGAGGAACTGGTCGTGGCTGCTCTGATCCATGACACCGGGGACATCCTGTCACCCTACAACCACGGCGAGCTGTCAGCGGCGATGATGAAGCCCTATGTCAGCGAACGCACCCATTGGATTTTGAAACATCACTGTGTGTTCCAGGGCTATTACTACAATCACCATCTGGGCGGAGACCGCAATGCGCGCGACAAGTATCGCGACAGCCCTTACTGGGAGGACTGCCGCTATTTCTGCCACGAATACGATCAGAAGGCGTTCGACCCGGACTATCCGACCAGGCCACTGGAGTTCTTCGAGCCCATGCTGCGCCGCGTGTTGAACAAGGGCGAGGGGCACATGGAACTCAACGAAACCGCCGAGGACTAGCAGGACGCCATCAGGCGATAAACGATCTGTGCCGTGGTGAAATCCCACGCCGCGTTGCCGTCCGGGGCCAGTTCGACCACGTCGAAGCCCACGCAGCGGCGGCCTTTCAAGGCGTGTTCGACCAGATGCAGCGCCTGATAGTATCCCAGCCCGCCCGGAACCGGCGTGCCGGTTGCGGGCATCAATGACGGGTCCAGCCCGTCGACGTCAAAGCTGACATAGACCAGTTCGGGAAAGTCCTCGGGCAGGTCGACGGCATGAATGTTGCCGGTGACCAGCTCTTCGGCATCCACATGGAAGACACGGTTCCTCAGACGGCTTTTGGCTTCTTCGGTCGAGAAGGCGCGTACGCCGAATTGCGCCAGACGGACGCCTTCCTCGGCCAGCAGGTGCATGACCGAGGCGTGGCTGTGTTTCTCGCCCTGATAGGCGTTGCGCAGGTCGGCATGGGCGTCGATTTGCACGATGCCGAGGGGCTGACCCAATGCGCGGGCCACGCCCATCACCGCGCCATAGCTCAGCGAGTGTTCACCGCCCAGCGTGACCGGCACCGTGCCGGCGCGGATCGCGGCCTCGGTGCGCTGGGCCAGACGCTCCATGACGTCCGGCAGCGGGCCGGTGCAATCCAGCGAAGGTTCGGTGAAGATGCCATCGACACAGGGTTCGGAATGTCCAGTGATGCGTTCGAGTTCATTGCTGGCTGCGATGATCGCGGCGGGGCCGCATGCAGTGCCCGAACCGTAGGAGACCGTCCGTTCCAACGGCACCGGGATGACACGGAACCGGGCGTCTTCGCTGCGTTCGGCCTCGGTCAGTTCGCTGTCGAGGAAAATGCTCATGAAAGCCTCTCTTTGAAGTCGTCGTAGCCGAATTCCCTGATGATCTTCAGGTCATCGGTTTCGCTGTTCCACAGGGCGATGGTGGGCAGAGGCACACCGTTGAACGTGTTGGTCTTGACCATCGAGTAATGCGCCTGATCGAGGAAGGCAAAGCGCTGCCCGATCTGCAGCGGCTCGGCCCAAGTGTAGTCGCCGATCACGTCGCCCGCGAGGCACGAGGGGCCGCCCAGGCGATAGGTGTGGCCGGTTTCGGCTTCGTCCATCAGGGCGGGGCGGTAGGGGGCCTCGATCACGTCGGGCATGTGGCAGGTGGCCGAGATGTCGGTGATTGCCAGATCCATGCCATTGTGCGGCAGGTCGAGGATTTCGCCCACCAGGATGCCCGCATCCAGTGCCACGGCCTCGCCGGGTTCCAGATAGACCTCGACGCCGTATTTGGCGCGGATGGTCTTGATGAACTCCACCAGCCCGTCGCGGTCATAGTCGCTGCGGGTGATATGGTGGCCGCCGCCGAAATTCAGCCATTTCAACCCGTTCAGGAAGGGGGCGAGTTTCGGTTCGATCGCCGCCCATGTGCGCGCCAGCGGCTCGAACCCCTGTTCGCAGAGCGTGTGCATGTGCAGGCCATCCACGCCCTCCAGCGCCTTGGCGTCTAGTTGGCTGACCGGGGTGCCGAGGCGCGAGCACGGGGCGCAGGGGTCGTATTTCGCAACCTCGCCTTCGGAATGCTCGGGGTTGATGCGCAGCCCGACCTGCCGCCCGGCGGCCTGTGCCTTGGCCAAAAAGCGGTCTTTCTGCGCGGGGCTGTTGAAGATGATGTGATCCGACAGCGCGAGGATTTCGTCGATATCGGCGTCCTTGTAGCCCGCGCAGAAAGTCGCGACCTCGCCGCCATATTCCTCGCGCCCCAGCCGCGCCTCAAAGATGCCGCTGGCGCAGGTGCCGCCGAGATACTGGCGCACCAGCGGGGCCAGCGCGAACATCGAAAAGGCCTTGAGCGCCGACAGGATATGCGCGCCGGAATGCTCTCCGATATCGGCCAGAACCGCCAGGTTCCGCTCCACCGCCTTTTCGTCGACGACGAAGCAGGGAGAGGGGACGCGGGTCAGGTCGAAGTGGCGGAAGGCGCCGGCGTCTCCGGCTTGTGTCTGCATCAGTTGGGTCATGTCCGGCGTCTCCGATTGGTGGATAGGCCAGGGGTGCGACTTGTCGCCATTGGCGCTCGGACCAATGGCGACCCCCCGGGATATTTTGGGCCAGATGAAGCAGGGCGGTCGCGAGGACCGCCCCGCGGGTTCAGAACTCGACCGGGCCGTCGAGTTCGTGGACCTGCCAAGGCAGGCCGTGCTTGTTCAGCATGTCCATGAAGTCATCCGGGTCGAGCTGTTCCATGTTCCACACGCCCGGCTCGCGCCAGTTGCCTTTCAGTATCTGTGCCGCGCCGATCATGGCGGGGACGCCGGTGGTGTAGCTGACGGCCTGGCTGCCGACCTCGCGGTAGCATTCCTCGTGGTCGCAGATGTTGTAGATGTAATAGGTCTTTTCGCCCGAGCCGTCCTTGGCCTGACCGGTGGCGATGTCGCCGATGCAGGCCTTGCCCTTGGTTTCGGCGCCCAGATCGCCGGGATCGGGCAGCAGGGTTTTCAGGAACTGGATCGGGATGATCTCGACGCCGTTGTGCACCACCGGGTCGATCCGGGTCATGCCGACATTCTGCAGCACCTTGGCATGGGTGATGTAGGCGTCACCGAAGGTCATCCAGAACCGGGCGCGCTCGATCTCGGGGAAGTGGGTCGACAGCGACTCCAGTTCCTCGTGATACATCAGGTACATGTTCTTCGGGCCGATACCGGGGAAGTCGAACTCGACCTTGTGGGTCATGGCCGGTGTCACCTTCCACTCGCCGCCTTCCCAGTGGCGGGCGTCGGCCAGAACCTCGCGCAGGTTGATCTCGGGGTTGAAGTTGGTGGCGAATTCCTGATCGTTCTGGCCGCCATTGGCGTCCAGAACGTCGATCTGGCGGATCGTGTCCAGCTTGTGTTTCTTGAGCCATTTGGCGAAGACGGATGTAACGCCCGGATCAAAGCCCGAGCCGAGGATCGCGGTCAGGCCGGCCTGCTTGAACTTGTCCTGATAGGCCCATTGCCAATGGTATTCGAACTTGGCCTCGTCCTCGGGCTCGTAGTTTGCGGTGTCGAGGTAGTGGCACCCGGCCTCGAGGCAGGCGTCCATCAGAACCAGGTCCTGATAGGGCAGGGCCAGGTTCACTAGAAGCTCGGCCTCGGTGTCCTTGATCAGCTTGACGGTGTCGGCGACGTTGTAGGCGTCAAGCTCGGCCGTCTTGATGTCGACGCCGGTGCGTTCCTTGACCGATTTGGCGATGGCGTCGCATTTCGCCTTGGTGCGGCTGGCCAGCGTGATCTCGGTGAAGATGTCGGAATTCATCGCCATCTTGTGCACGGCGGCGTGGCTGACGCCACCTGCGCCAACAACCAGTGTCTTGCCCATGGAAAATTCTCCTTTCGCCGGGGTTATTCGTAGTAGGTATAGCCGTTGATGCTGTCGCGGTAAGCGCTCATCAGGGTTTTGCGGTCTTTGGCCTGAAGCGTGCCGGTCGAGATCGCCTCGTCCACCATCTTGCGGAAGGCAGCGATGCAGTCGCTGGGGTCGAACTCGACATAGGACAGGACTTCGCTGATCGTATCACCCTCTTGTTCGTGCAGCAGGTCGAACCCGCCGTCGGCGCGCAGGTCAATCGTGACCACGTTCGTGTCGCCGAACAGGTTGTGCAGATCGCCAAGTGTTTCCTGATAGGCGCCGACGAAGAAGACACCCATGTAGTAATCGCGATCTTCCGGCAGGGAATGCACGGGCAGGCTGGGCGAGACGCCGTCGGCCAGGATGAACCGGTCGATCTTGCCGTCGCTGTCGCAGGTGATGTCGGACAGCACCGCGCGGCGGTCGGGGGCCTGGTCCAGCATCTGCAGCGGCACGATCGGGTGCAACTGGTCGATCGCCCAGACATCGGGCAGCGACTGGAACAGCGAGAAGTTGCAGTGATAGATGTCGGCCAGCTTCTCCAACTGGTCGTCCACATCGGTTTCGACCTCGTCCGAGGCCGCCAGTGCCTTGATCCGCGCCATAAGCGACAGGTAGATGCGCTCGGCCCGGGCCATCTGGCGCAGGTCGACATAGCCACGGCGGAACAGGGCGCGCAGCTCGTTGCGATAGAAGGTGGCGTCGTTCCAGCATTCCTGCAGCCGGTCGTGGCTGAGATAACCGTTCACCGCCGCCAGATCGGACACCATGTGGTGATCGTCGGGTTCCACCTCGGGGCCATCGGGCGCGTCATAGAGCGTGCTTTCCAGCACGTTGAACACCAGCATCGACGAGGTCGCCACCACGGCGCGGCCGCTCTCGGTCACCAGCGTGGGGTGGTCCACCTCGGCCTCGTCCATGGCATAGGCCACGGTCTCCACCACATTGGCGCAGTATTCCTCGACCGTGTAGTTGATCGAGTTCTCGGTCGCCTTCTTCTCGCCCGTGTAGTCGACGCCCATGCCGCCGCCCAGATCCAGGTGCGTCAGCGGCACGCCTTCGCGGGTCAGCTCGGTGTAATAACGGCAGGCCTCACCCACGGCGCGGCGCACGTCGTTCACGTCGGGCACCTGGCTGCCCAGATGCGAATGCTGCAGCTTCAGGCAATGCAGCAGGCCCGCATCGCGCAGCTTGTCGACGACCGCGACCAGCTGATCGGTGTTCATGCCAAAGGTCGACCGATCCCCCGAGCTTTCCTGCCATTTGCCGCTGATCTGGTTGGTCAGTTTCACCCGCACGCCAAGCAGCGGCTCGATGCCCAGCCGTTCGTAGACCTCGATGACCGTGTCGGCCTCTTTCGGGCTCTCCAACACGATGACCGTGTTGAACCCGATCTTGCGGCTGAGAATGGCCAACTCGATGAACTCTGCGTCCTTGACTCCGTTGCACACGATCAGCGCCTCCGGGGCCAGACGGTGCGCCAGGGCGATCACCAGTTCGGGTTTCGAACCGGCCTCGAGCCCGTAATTGTATTGCTTGCCGAACTCGACGATCCGGTCGACGACCTGCGCCTGCTGGTTCACCTTGATCGGGAACACGCCGCGATAGGACCCCTTGTAGCCGGTGCGCGCAATCGCATCGCGGAAGCTTTCGTTGATATGCGCGATCTCGTGCTCCAGATACGAGCTGATGCGCAGGATTATCGGCGCCTTGATCCCGCGCTGATCAAGGTCGTGCAGAATGCCAGGCAGGCTGATGGCCGCCGCATCGGGTGCCATGGGATTGCGCAGACCGATCTCGCCGTCCTCCGTCACCTCGATGAGGCCCTTGCCCCATTTTTCAACTCCGTAGATGGAATGCGGTGCGACGGGCGTCTGTTTCAATCAAGTCAGTCCTTGCGTTGCAGGCGTGGAAATTTCGCCCGCCAATACGGCAGCCGTTCGATTCTTCCAAGTGTAATCTGTATCGGAGGTTAGCCCAATTCAGATCGCAGGGCGAATGGGAACCAGATGGTTGTCCCAACGGACCCGAGGATGGGGCGATATCGCCGGGTTTGGCCCGACCAAATGCCCCACATCGCCATGCCCGGCGGTAAAGACAAAGCCGGATGGCCCGGGGCCCAACCCGCACACGTCGCTGAGCGAATGGGCGCGTTCAAAACGGGCTGCCTCGGCATCAAAGACGTGCAGCGCGTTGCCGCGTGGGCAGGTGATGGCGACCTGCCGCCCCTCGGCGGAAAAGGCGACACTGCCTGCATAGCCGGCCAGCGTCGCCTGTATGTCTTCCGGTGCGGACAGCAGGTGGTAACGGCCACCTCGCCGATGCAGCCCCAGCAGCGCCGGGTCGTGGGACAGGTCGCCCTGCCACTGCATCGCAAAGGCCAGCAGGCCATCCGCGCGAACGGCCAGATGCCGGATCGAATTCTTGTGCAGCGCCGCAGGCAGTTCGACCTGCTCCAGAACCGATCCGTCGAGGCTGACATAGGTCAGGTTCGGGCGCATGGTCGGCAGGTTCAGCTTGGTGCGGCCTGTGTCCGGATGGGTTTCGATGCCGCCGTTGGCGATGGCCAGAGATTTGCCGTCGGGCATCAACACCACATCATGGGGGCCGACCCCCGCTGAAGAAAACTCGCCCATCCGGGCATAGCCCTTGGCAGCGTCCCAGACGCCGATGACACCGGTGCCTGCCTCATAGTCGTTTTCGGTGGTGAACAACCGGCGGCCGTCGGGCGAAAACGCGCCGTGGCCGTAGAAGTGACGCCCGTCTGGCGCCTCGAGCTGGGCAAGCTGGTCCCCGGTCGCGCAATCGATCACCAGCGCAAACCGCCCCGGACGGCGCGCAAATGCAACGGCCCGCGCCAGATGGGGATGGGCGGCGGCGGCGTGCCCGCGGCCGGGCAGGGGGATCGAGAACCGAACCTCCCCTGAAATGGTCAATCCGACCAGGCGGTACGACCCATCGTCGAACAGCGCAGCTGACAGGAAATCGGGCGAACCGACCGCAGCCCAGCCCGGCAGGGGGGCAAGAGTCGCCGCTGCCAAACCGGTCAGGAATCTTCGGCGGCTGGTCATCGGTCAGTCTCCGTCCAGCGAATTGAAGCCTGCACTGATACCCAAGGTCGGACCCAACTGCGCGGCGGCAAGGCCGCGGATGTCGTTGATCGATTGCTGCAGGGCCTCGATCCGCAGCCGCCCCTGTGGCTCGGACACGCCAGCCAGCGCGGGATCGTCCAGCGCCTGCGCCCGGGCGATGCTGCGGGCAAAGGCATCATCCAGCGAGGCGGCAATCTGCGGGTGGTCGGCCGCCAGCCGCGCCGCCAGATCGCGCAGCGCCACCAGCGACAGTTCCACATGCCGCAGCGACCGCAGCGACCGCCGGGCCTCGGCCCGGTTGGGGCGGGGGCGGTCGAAACTGCCCATCGGGCGGCCCAGGCGCGTATCGGCTGTGAATTCGAGCCCGGTGACAAGGGCCTTGTAGAGCTCCTGCAGGGTTTCGTCTTCCGATCGGTAAACGCTGCCGGTACCGGGCTGGTTCAAGTTCACTGCATAATCTGCCCAGTCGGCAGCGATCGCGGCGGCATTTCGGTGAATGTCGGACGCAATCGCACGGATCAGGTCGCAGTGATATGCTGCATCTCCCCGCCTGGAAAATTCGGGGTCGTACAACATGAGTTCCAGTGCAAAAAAGCCGCGCCCCGCGATCGATGTTTCGGCAAACGCAACTGCATCGGTGACCGCAGAATCCTGAGCCGAGATCATTCCGGCCAGAGCCTTGGGCGTAAAGCCCTTGGTGTCCGGCCAGAAGGCAAGGGCAAAAGCGCGATCATCGACTTCGGACGGACCAAATCGCAAATGGCTGGCAGAAATCCATGCATCGAACGCCGAATGGAATGCAGCGCGGAGGTTTTCGGAGTCCGAAGAACAGTCCTGTTGCGCAACCTCGGAGAGTTCTGCCGATCTGTCGGAAAGCTCTTCAAATCTTGGAAGGATGTGGTTCTGCGTAACGTCCTCAGGAACTGTCGCCCGATCTTGAGCGGCAACAGCCAGGGGAACCAGAACGGCGATGATCAGGGGGACAAGGCGCATCGGTCATAGGCTTTCAAGAAATTCGATCAGGGCGTCCCGATCTGGTTTTGGCATGGAAACAACCGCATCGCGCGCGGCCTGGGCCTCGCCCCCGTGCCACAGGACCGCTTCGAGCAGCGAGCGCGCGCGGCCGTCATGCAGGAACTGGGTGTGGCCCGAAACGCGTCGTGTCAGGCCGATGCCCCATAGTGGAGCGGTGCGCCATTCTCGGCCCGTTGCGCGGGCCTCGGGGCGGTTGTCGGCCAGTCCTTCGCCCATGTCGTGCAGCAGCAGGTCACTGTAGGGCCAGATCAGCTGGAAACTGTGCTCGGGCCGGTCGGGCAGGCGGTGGGTGACGAAAGCGGGCGAGTGACAGGACGCGCAGCCAATGGTGTGGAACACCTCTTTCCCGCGCAGAACCTGCGGGTCATTCACATCGCGCCGGGCGGGAACGCCCAGGTTGCGGCTGTAGAAGGCCACCAAATCCATGCCCTGCTGGTCGATCTCGAAGCCGCGTTCGTCGCCGTCACCATGCGAGGCGGCCTGGCAATCGGCCTGCGCCGGGGTGCAATCGCCAAAAGGCGCGGGGTAAAGCGGGCTGGAAATGCCGATATCTCCGGAGAAGGCCGCGGCCGACTGCTCCATGATCGTCGGCATGCCCGCCTTCAGCCCGAACCGGCCCAGCATGGGTTCGCCGAATTCCGTCGACCACACGATGTTGGGCCGCCCCGAGATCCCGTCTCCATCGGCATCGTCGGGGTCGGCCTTGGCCAGGATGTCCTCGGCCGGGATCGCCTCGAGCAGACCCAGACCGATCATCTGCGGCGCCACGCGCGGGCTGAGCATCGCGTCGGGGTGCAATGGCCCATAGCCCAGATCCGCCGCCCTGTAGGTAGGCTTGCGCAGCGACACGGTTTCGCCATCGGACAGCTCCACTGGTATTTCCTCGTAGGTGATGTCCAGCCGGTATTCGGCCTTGTGGCCGGGTAGGGCGAAATCCTGCATCTGGCCGCCATAGCTGGGTTCGGGCAGGGTGGCGAGATACCCCTCGATCCCTTCCGGCGCGTCCGCGGGCGTCCCGGGGATGGAAACGCGCAGGAACATCGAAATGGCGTTGTCCTCCGGCCCGGCAGGGGTGTGGCCACGCCCGTCCTTGATGTGACAGCGCTGACACGACCGCGCGTTGAACAGCGGCCCCAACCCATCCGAGGCCAGGGTCGAGGACGGGGACGACACCCAGACCTTCTTGAACAGCCCGTTGCCGACTTTGAAACCCAGTTCCTGCTCAAAGCTCAGGTTGGCCGAGGGTTGCGAGAATGCATCCGCATCGGTCCGGGCGCGCACCGTTGCGGCGCCTGCCGGCAGGTCCTCATAGCGCTGGGGCTGTGTGAAATCCGACGGCGCTGCGGTGACTGTGGCAATCCGTGCCCGTTCAGCGTCGGTTCGGGGGAGGGGGTTCAAATGACTGTCCCGCAGATCCTGCGACAGGGAAGGGGTGGCCGCAAGGACGGCCACCGCCAGAAAACCAGACCTATTCGGCCTCGTCCATTTTCGATGCATTGAGTTGCGCATAATTTGCTTCGCCGAGTCTTTCGTACAGATCGAGCTGGGTTTCGAGGAAATCGATATGGCCTTCTTCATCGGCCATCAGTTGTTCGAACAGCGCCATCGACACGAAGTCGCCGGCCTGTTGGCAGTATTCGCGCGCTTCCTTGTACAGGGCCCGGGCGTCGATCTCGGCCGCCAGGTCGCATTCCAGGGTTTCCTTGGGCGTCTGGCCGATGCGCAGCGGGTCGAGCTTTTGCAAGTTGGGGTGGCCGCCCAGGAAGATGATCCTCTCGATCAGCTTGTCCGCGTGCTGCATCTCTTCGATGCTTTCCTCGCGGCTTTTCTTGGCCATGTGGCCCAGGCCCCAGTCCTCCTGCAGGCGGTAATGCAGCCAGTACTGGCTGACTGCGGTCAATTCATGCCGCAGGGACTTGTTTAGGTATTCGATGACTTTGGGGTCGCCCTTCATCTGCACTCTCCTGTGTAGCATCCACGCGCAGGGCGCGGAGTTGCATGGGTACTTCGAGGTTATCGGTTGCGCGCATCGTGTCCAGAAACAGCGGCATACACCCGCCACAATCCGCCGATTTTCCCAAAGCATGGTAAATCTTGCCCGGCGTGATGATGGTTTGAGGATCTGCCGCGCGCATCCAGTCGATTGCCGCGCGGATGTCGTGATCCGTGATGTTGGTGCAGTGGCAGACGATCATGGCGACTCGGCTCTTTTTAATTCCTAGTCAAATAGTAGGGTATTTGCTTCGGGTCCAGACACAGCTTGTCGCAGGGCCGGGCGCAAGCAGTCGCCACGCCCGGCCGCTTTGGTTCATCAGTGGAAAACGGCGTCGGGGTTGTCGAGGCTGTCGGACCCTTCGAATGCGACATTGCCCAAGCCCAGCACGGACACGATGCGTTCGATCGTCTTGGTCTGATCGATCAGACCTTCGACGCCGCCCATGATCAGCGTTTCGCCACCGACGTTCCCGCGCTCGAGCATCTGATCGTATGCAAATCCGGCCTCGGCTGCGGTTTTGATCTGGCCGAGCGCGTACATTGTGGTGGCCAGCTTGGTCTTCATCTCGGTGTCCAGAGCCGGGTCCGAGGCTGCAACCAGATCCGACAGGGACGGACCCGAAACCGGAGTGCCGTCAATCCGGACATACCGACCCAGATAGACGTTCTGAATCCCCAAACCGTCATAATAGTGGCTGTTGTGCGTGTTGTCCGAGAAACAGTCATGCTCTTCTTCCGGGTCGTTCAGCATCAGTCCAAGACGCATGCGCTCACCGGCCTGTTCGCCATAGGACAGGGATCCCATGCCTGTCAGAATTGCACTGATGCCCGAGTCGGCGTCGTCGGTCAGGGCCGCGCGTGCGGCACCGTCGTCCTGCCATTGGGCGGCCATCCACTCCAGATCCGAGACCAGCAGGTCGGTCGCCGCCACCAGATACTGGGCCCGGCGATCGCAGTTGCCGCCGGTGCAGGACTCGTCCTGCGCATAGTCCGTCCAAGGACGGTTGCCGGCGCCCTCGCCGTGACCGTTCAGATCCTGGCCCCACAGCAGGAACTCGATGGCGTGATAGCCAGTTGCCACATTGGCCTCGATCCCGTCGGCCTCGTGTAGTGTTTCTGACAACAGTTCGGGCGTGATCTCGGTCGCGTCGACCGGCTGGCCAGACAGCTCAAAGCTGGGCGAGGCAATCACGTTCAGAACCGCAAGCTCGTTTTCGTCCGTCGCGCCGCCATAGGCCGCATCCACATAGTCGATCAGACCCTCGTCCAGAGGCCACGCGTTCACCTTGCCTTCCCATTCGTCGACGATGGGATTGCCGAAGCGATAGACCTCGGTCTGTTGGTAGGGAACGCG
This sequence comes from Ruegeria sp. BB9, assembly GCF_056539345.1. NCBI lineage: Bacteria > Pseudomonadati > Pseudomonadota > Alphaproteobacteria > Rhodobacterales > Roseobacteraceae > Ruegeria > Ruegeria sp. BB9. The sequence continues at coordinate 26,495 of NZ_JBQFUU010000002.1, forward strand.
CGCCGCAATCCAGGCCTGGCGTGCGGCGGTCAGGTTTTCAGCAGAAGGCTGTTCAACCAGTGCGGCAACGGCGGCCTGCAACCTGCGGGCAGCACGCAAACTGTCGTCATATTTTGCTTCGGCAATGTCAGCATAGGTGTCCAGGATGTCGACCTTGGCAGGGGCGTCGCCGGCGGCTGCCGCTGTTGCCATCAGCAAGGCTGCCAGGCTGGTCGTCGAAAATACGCGGGTCATGAAGTTCAGGCCTTCCTGTCGAAAAAAATGGGCAAGAGCACCCGGTGCGGGTGCAGAGATGAATATTAACTGAGTGAAATTGTAAGTTATGTCAACCCGAGTCTTTAAGTCGGGAATAAATTGGGAAACACGCCGCTGTTTTGGCCAAATGCGGATTGGCTGGATGGGTTCTCCGGATCTGTCTAGCCATTTCCGGCGGGGTCAGACGGGGTTGCGCGCCGTTGCCTGCCGATGGCGCGCAGATAAAATGATGGTGTGATTCTTGAGTTGGTGGTGGTTGCGTGATGAGATCCCTGGCGTTTGCCCTTTGCGTGTTTCCCCTTGCGTTGGACGCGCAGCAGGAAGGGGCGCCAAAGCCCGCAGCACTGGAGATCGCGTTTTTGGCTTCGGGGTACACGCTGTCTCTGTCTGTTCCCGCGTCAGAAATCGTTGACTTTGATCTTCCCGCTTCGAGCGCAGAGGAAAAGGCGAAGGTCGCGGTCGCCATTTCGGACCTGTCACAGCCCATGACCCTGTTCGCGGTCACGGCCGAGGCGGGTTGTGCCGCGTCCACGGCGAACGTGGCGCTGGTGGGCGGTGAAGCCGGGTCGGCCTTGGGGTCTGACGATCACCGGCCCGAATTTCAGGCCGAATACACGATCAGGTGCAGCAACCTTCAGGCGCTTGGTGAAATGAGATTTGATTACTTCGACCGGTTTTCGCAGGCTGAACGCGTGGACGTGCGGGTTCAGTCCCCGGGTGGTAGTCACGCCGTCGCGGTCACACGAGAGACCCCGTTGGTTGATCTCTCCGAGTTGATGTGACCGGGGTTTCTTTCATTCCTTGTGGTGAAAGATGAAGCCGATGAAGTTCAGCAACAGCTGCGCGGCAAGGATCTGCGTGCTTTCGGTCGGGTCATAGGCCGGGGCAACTTCGACGAGGTCGATGCCGGCGACCTGCCCTTTCCGGGCAAGGCCCTGCAGGATTTCCAGAACGTCGTAGTACAAAAAACCGCCGTGGCTTGGTGTTCCGGTGCCCGGTGCAATGGATGGGCAAAACGCGTCAATGTCGATGGTCACGTAGTATCGGACGCCCGAGGGGATGCGGTCCAATACCCCCTGGGTTCCCAGGTTGCGGACCTGCCGTACCGACAAGATGTCGGAGCCGCGCGCGCGTGCATCCTCGTAACCTTCTTTCGCGGTCGATGAGACATTGCGGATGCCCAGTTGGGTCATACCCGAGACATAGTCCTTTTCGATCGCCCGCCGCATCGGGTTTCCATGGCCCGCCGTAACGCCATGACGCTCGTCCACGAAATCCAGGTGTGCGTCGATCTGGACCACGTGAATGGGACCGTTTCGGGCGCAGTCTTGATCAAAGGCGTTGATGCAAGGAATGTTGACGGAATGGTCACCACCGATCGTCACGGGCAGAGCGCCGGCCTCAAGGATCTTGCGCACCCCGTATTCGATATTCGCGTGGCTGGCTTCGGTTTTGGTGTGGATGATGTCTGCATCCCCCAGATCGACGATGCGCACCTCTTCGCCCAAATAGGTGGCATCGTCCTCGTGATCATAAGCACCTGCATGACCAAAGCTGAACAGAGTCGATGCCTCGCGCACCGCACGCGGGCCGAACCGGGCTCCGGACCGGTATTGGCAGCCGAAGTCGAACGGGGCGCCCAGGATGGCGACATCGGCATCGATCCGGTCCCAATCCTGCACATATGGCTTCTTACCGAATGTGGCGATGCCGACGAATGGCAGATTCAGGCGGCCGGATTCATATCCATGTTTTGACATTGGGGGCTCCGTTGCTTTGAACCGGCCGCGGGTCTGGCGGGTTGCTTGCACGTTGGCGTCTATCACCCGATCAATCAAGGCCGCTTTGCCGCAGCGGCGCATCAAGCTGCGAAGCCGGGTAAACCCCACAATCCCAGTGATTTTTCTACAAATCTGTACTAAGAATGCAGGTATCGCTCGTATTGCCTGTGCAAATTGAGGGGTGGAGTCAGCATTGAATGGCGCCACGCGTCGGGCGGTCTGCCGTTTGTCCGGCGGGGGAGACTGCAAAGTGCAAATGCTGATTTCAGGAAAGTGACCACGAAATACGAAACCATTGCGCCACTGACTTTTTGGGGGAGGAACTGGCCGTGACCACACAAACGATTTCCAATTCAAAACCGATTGAAGCCACATCTGCCGATTGGGAGAAGATATTCGCCGTCTTGCCCGGCGAAAAGGTGCGGCAGAGCGCCGAGCGGCTCAGGCAGCATTTCGATCTGTTCGAAGTTCTTGAGGACACGGTACTACCGCCGCGCGGGATGTATGTGGTTTTGGACGGCATCGTGAAGCTGCGCCAGAATGACGTTGATCTGGCGACCGCCGATACCGGGGACTATTTCTACGAAGAGCATCTGGAGATCCGCGACATACCGGTCAGCCTGCAGGCCGTGGCCTTGCCCGGCACTCGGCTTGCCTTTCTGGCCAGTAACGAGTGGCTGGATATTCCCGCGGAAATTCGACGCGAATGCTACGCCACGCTGTTCGGCGATCTGGTCAGTGTGCATCTTCAAAATTTCCAGCAGCCGATCAACTGCTGCAGCGTGACCGCGGCCGCGCTGAGCATGTCGGCGCTGGGCTTCAGCTGCGAGGTGAACGACATCTTCCGGGTCTGCGAACTGCCCACCAGCTTTGTCGTCAATGACGGCATCTCGCTGGGTGAACTGTTCGATGTGGCCTGCACCTATATCCATTCGCAAGGTCTGCGCGACCTGGTGCAGGTCCAGGCCTATTTCATGGACGAGGCGACGACCTCGGTGCCGCTGCTGCTTGAGGCGATTGACGAATCCAATCGCCTGGGTGGGGACAACGACATTCTGGTGGCGAATTTTCAGGTTGGGGTCGCGCATGGCAAGCCCACCATGCCCGGCGGCCATTTCGCGGTGATCGCCAAGTGCAACCCCAGCACCGGTCTGGTGCACATGATGGATGTGCATCCCGAAAAATACGGCAAGCTTTGGGTCACCACGATCGACCGCCTGTACGCGGCCATGTCCGACCGCGACGGCACCTCGATGCGGGCGCGCGGGCTGCTGCGGTTCTCTGCACGCGAAGCGGTCAAGACTACGCTGCAGACCTTCCGGCAGAACTGCAACTATGTGGACAGCACCCGGTATCTGGCCCGCGATCCCAAGAAGCGCCGCAACCTGTTCCGGAGGGCCAGCCCGAACATGAACAGCCTGGGCGTTCTGGCGGAAAGCCTGCAGATACTGGGCGATGTCCAGGTCACCGAAGACAAGCTGCTGATCGCGACCCAGACCTCGTACACCGAGGCGCTGAGCCGGGTTTCGACCGCCAAGAAGATGAGCGAGATGGCCCAGCGGTATCTGGCTGGAACGTCCGAGGTGCATATTGGCAGCACCTTCCGCAGCTATGCGAAACGACCCGGGAAGGACAAAAGGTCGCCGCAAGACTGGTTCCGGGATCAGCTGCGCAGTCTGAACGAACATGAGGGGCGCCACCTGATGATCAACATCGACTTCAACCGCGTGTTGGGGTTCGAGGTGATCCGGCCGCCCGAAAACGTGTTCCGCGAGACGGCGCTGCTGGAAGAGTTCTGGTGCCTGTGCGTGGCCTATGACGAGAAGGCCGATCTTGTCACGGTCGTAGATATGAGCCCGGCCACATCGCAGGTCTGGCAGGCGCCACGCGGGCATATCTTTCGCGGGCTGCGCGACCTGAAAAGCCCGGCCATGCTGGTGATCGAAGAGACTCAGCCTCCGGAAGACCCCAGCGACGTGGCGCGGATCGTCCGGGAAAACCCGCTGGTTCTGTTCTACGAGGATGAGGATCCGTGGTCGAACATGCTGAAGAACATTCTGGCCAATATCGGCGCGACTGGTCTGAAATTGGTCGATGTCGCCGGGCACGGGGCCAACGCCATGAAGATGCGCCGGCAACTGGTGGCCGAAAGCAGCAAGGAAAAGGTGCCTTACCTGTTCTTCCAAGGGAAATGCCTGGGCAAGCGCAGCGACATCGTCGACATGATCCTGGACGGCAGCCTGCAGGAAGACATGAAGAAAGCCGGTCTGCCTATCTTGCTGCGCCACGAGTCGCCGAGCCTCGACAAGAACATCTTCGGGTATCCCAAGGGCGGGTTGACAGCCCCGCCAAACGGTCGCCGGAACGTTCTGTTGTGCGCCTGCGGCTCGTCGGCTGCGGACAAGGTGCCACAGTTGGTCGCCCGGATCACCGAGGCAGGTCACAATGTGAAACTGATCCCTTCGGTTTCGGCCGAAAAGTTCTTTCGCGATATTGGGACCGACAAGGCCAGCGAGGCCCGCAAGGCAAAAAGGACCGGGAAGAAAACCAAGACGGTCGACGACTACATCACCCACAACGACTACTACCGCGACGATGACGAGTGGAACTTTCGCTATACCGAGTTCGGGATGCCCTTGCGCGCCTCGCATCTTGCGCTGTGCGACTGGGCCGATTGCGTGATCGTCGCGCCGGTAACCTGCAACACAATGGGCAAGATCGCCAACGGCATTGCCGACAACCTGCTGACCTCGGTCTTCGTGGCCTGGCAGTACCGCAACAAGCCGGCGATCCTTTGCCCGGCTTGCAACACCAACATGTGGAACAACGTCACCACCCAGAATAATGTCGAAAAGCTGCGCGATCTGGGGATCGATCTTGTGGGTCCCCGCAAGGGGCGCTTGTCGAACGGGATGATGGGCATCGGCATGATGGCTACGCCCGACCAGATCATGGAGGTGCTGGAAGAAGCCTTCGAAGAGCTGGAAAACCACGAACACAATATCTGCAAATGGGCGCAGGATGCTGCGGCTTCGGATGACTTCGCCCAATGGGAGCCCGTGTTTCAGGCCATAGATGATGGGGTCGCCGGTATCGACATTGTCGATGACCATAATGGCGACACGCTGCTGCACTATGCGGCCGGGGGCGAGGGCGAGCTGACCGAGAACGGGCAAGATCTGGGAAAACCGGACATCGAGGCGGCCAAAGCGCTGATCGCAAGAGGTATCAACGTGAACGCGGTCAATGACCACGGATTTACCAGCCTGCATGTCGCCGTGATGAACAACTCGGCCGAGATGGTCGAAACCCTGCTGGCAGCGGATAGCATCGATGCAAGCCCTCTGATCCACTTTCTGCAGGATCCGGTGCGGTCCAGGGGCATCAGGGTGTCGGACGAGATCCGCGTGATGCTGGACGAATGGGCCAACACGCACGCCCTGTCAGAACCGGAAGAGGTTGAAGACGAAGACGACCTGATCGATGAACGCGAAAAGACCTACCTTTATTTCACCTACGGATCGCTCAAGAAAGGATTTCCCAACCACGACGCTCATGCGGACGTTCTGGATGATTTCGTTGGACAGGCGGTCACTCGGCAGCCCATGCCCCTGATCGTTCCGAAAGAGCCGTTTTGCGACAACCCGAACTGTGCCTACCTGCACCGCATGGCCACACTGGTGGATCGCAAGGGTACTGGCCGTCCGATCAAGGGCGAGGTCTACCGGGTCACCTCGGGCGGGTTGAAGGAACTCGACAAGCTCGAGGGCTTTCACGGACCGGGCGCGGTTGACAATGTCTATGTCCGCAAGCGGATCAATGTCCTGATGGATGGGGTGAAAAAACCGGCCTACGTCTACGTGATCGCCAATCCGGAAAAATACCTTGCCGAACTGGAAAGCGGTGCGTCCGAGTTGGTCGACGAATACTCGATCGACATGGCCACCGGAACGCTCAAGCCCGGGCATGAGGCGGCCGCTAGCCGTCCTGATGCGTGATGGCCTCGGGTACATCCCTTGACGGAGGTGACTTGAGGCTGAGGTTGTAGGCGGTGATCGCGATCATGCAGCTCAGGACAAATGGCCAGAACGCGGCCTTTGGAATCAGGTTGTCACGATAGTGGATCAAGCGCAGCGACGGCGCGGACTCGGAGACGAACAGATAGGTGTTCACCGACACCACAAGCAGCATGAAATACATCAGGAAAAAGAAGGACTCCATGTAGATCACCGGTGACCCGGCAAAACCCTCGCGCAATTGCACATGGGCCAGCAGGATCACGAAGAACAGGACCGAGCAGGTTCCGATCACGCTTGAGGTGCTGAAATCGTGCCGTTCGACCAGGTTTGGCTTCCGCGTCACCGTCATTACGGCGCCGAACAGAAGCATCGTGACCACGATCAATGGGATCATGTGCACCACGAAGGCGTTCGCAAAGTTGCGTTTTATGACAAAGTTGTAGTGCAGCTCGGGCAGTCTGGTCTGAAACTCGTTCTGGTTGATGCCCAGCGTCGTGTCCAAATCGGACAGCTTGTAGTCAAAATAGGTGTTTTCGCGTTCCCAGGTGCCCATGACGATGCGGTTGTCGATCCCGAAAATGTCCTTTGGCCCAGTCGCGGGATAGGCGTCGAAGTCGGGAACCAAGGCGACGTTCACGTCAAACCGGCCCGGCCAGAACCGCACCCAGACGGTTTTGTGGTCGAAAGGATAGCTGGTGTAGTCGAAGGACTGGCGCAGGGTCTGCTCAAAGTACCAGCCAATCACTTCGCCACCGGGTTCTGGCATCCGGTAGGCTTCTTCGATAAGACCGCTCCCGACATCCACGGACTCGGGCAGAAGGAACCCGGCCTGACCGGGTTCGGGTTTGATCGCGTCATGGACGCCGGTTTGATAGTGTTGCCAGACATAGCCCGTGACGTGGATATCGCTTGCATCGACGAAACTGAAGGATTTGAGGAATATTCCCGTCCTGACCCGATAATCCGGCGCGTTCTCCAGCGACTCCAGATAGGAATCGACCGAGGCCTGATCCGGCAATTGGGTCGGGTCCTGCTCGAAATGGTTCAGCGATGCCCAAAGGTAGAACAATACGGCCGTCAGTATCAGCGACACGAGGCCTGACAGGCCCCAGACCTTTTTCTCTACCGCCATTCCGCGCCCTGTTTTTTCGTGTTGTTCTATCGTCATGCGGTTCATGCCGTCGGTTGACCGGCCATCCCGGCCACCGGGAAATCCAGATGCCCCATCAGCGACCGCACCACGCCCAGGTCATCGAACTGCGATCGAAGTTCGGGAAACTCGGCGTGGTCAGACAGGGCGAGGCCCTGTTGCCCGGTCGCAGCCAGAAGGCGCGTGTGACGGATGGACAGATCGGCCATCGGCAGCGGTTCTGGGGCGGTGAACTCGGACAAGGCGTCGGCAAAGCGGATCGCGCGGTCCCAATCCTGGCGGGCCAGCATCACTGCGCAGGCATCTGCGTAGAAATGCAAGTGGCTATGCCCAACGCAGCCTTCACTCAGTATCCTGACGCCCTGATCCAACAAATCATCCTGGGCATCCGGATCGTCCAAAGCCAAGGCCAATGCCGACAGTGCCTTGGGGCCGACAAAGTTGCGGCCATGTTCCAACGCGATTTCCACGGCGCGGAGCCCCACCTGTTCAGCCTCGTGCCTTTGCCCGGCATAAACCTGCGCCCGCGCCAAGTGTTCCAGCGCCTGAGCCTCGAGTCGCTTGGCACCGACGCGCTGGGCGATATCGGCGGATCGGATGAAGGCCTGCAGCGCGCCGTCCATGTCATCCTGAAAGGTGCACGCGACGCCCAAGCAGGTCTGCGCGACACATTCCGGTACGAATGCAAAGTACTTCTGCGAGATTTCGATGGCTTCCTGCGCATCGGCCCGGCCCTGCGCAACGTCACCTGAGTAACTGCGGGCAACACTGAGATTGTGAAGGTTGGCGGCCAGGTCCCGGACCAATCCTTTGTCTCGCGCTCTTTCGACGGCCTGAGTGTAGAACCCTGCGGCGGTGCGCATTGCGGCATTCATGAAATTTGCATCGCCAAAGCCGCTGAGCGCGCCGACCTCCAGCCGGACGGATTCCAGTTTGCGGGCCAGCGTCAGCGCTTTTTCGTTGCTTTGCAGAGCATCCGAGACCCGTCCCAGCGGGAAATAGATGTTTCCGCGGACATAGCTGATCTGGGCCAGATCCCGTTCCGATCCGATACGGTCAGCGGCGGCCTCGGCGATGTCGAGGCTGTGCAGCGCATCCTGGTACAGGCTGGCCTGGCGCGCGGCCTGTGCCAGACCGATATGAACGCGGCAGATCTGCGCGTCAGTCTCGGCCAGGGCGGCGGCTTCGTTGAACTCGCTCAGGGCCTTGTCCGACAGGCCCTGAAGGCGATGGGTTTCCGCCCGGGCACACATCAGGTCAAACCGGATACCCGGCGGAGCCGAAAGCTCGAGCGCGCGTTCGATCAGCGGGCTGGCCTCGTCAAACTGGAAGGCCTGGATCAGGTTTTCAGCGGCCTCCAGATAGGCTTCGGCTGCATTGGAGGCGTCGGCACGGTCCAGGTGTTGGGCGCGCAATGTGGCGTCCTTGCCTTCGTACCAGCTTGCTGCTTGCCGGTGCAGCCGGGCGCGCTCGGACTTGACCAGCGTCGCATAGGATCCGTCGCGGATCAGAGCATGCGCAAACATCAGATCTGCCCCGGCCTCGCGGATCAGGGCCGAGCGGATCAGGTCGGACGTGTCCAGATGGCCTTCACCCAGCAGATAATTCAGAACTTCGGGAGAGAACCGTTGCCCCAGAACCGATGCTGCCTGAATCGCCGTTCTGCTACGACGATCCAACCCGTCCAGACGGGATTGCACGATGCCTTGGATGCTGCCGGGGACGGTGTCGCGGGTCAGGCCGTCGATATTGCGCAGCAGTTGCTCGAGAAAAAGCGGATTGCCTCCGGCACGTTGCACGCAGGTTTCCAACAGCTCTGGGTCGATGGCGGTGAATTCCTCGACCAGTTTCCGCGCCTGTTCGTCACCCATCGGCGACAGCTCCAGCTTGGATACCAGCGCACCATCCGTTCCCATCTGCCATTCCCGATCGATCGGGTCACCTTCGACCCGGCTGGTCATCATCAGAACGCAAGGCAGGTCCCGCGTCGCGGCAGCCATGTAAGAACACATGGTCAGAATGTCCGATGGCGCCCAATGGATGTCCTCGACCTGGAGCAGAAGGGGGGCCTCGCGGCTGCGGGCCTGCAGCAGTTCGTCGATGACCTGTCGCCGACCCCGCATGCGTGCGGCGTTGTCCATCGCGGCATAGACTTCGGCCAGCCCGGGATCCTGTTCAAGTTCGAGCAGGGCGCTCAGATGGGCTGAACTGGCGGGGTTGATCCACCCCCGGTCGATCGCGTCATGAGCGGCCGCGGTGCTGGCATCGGAGTTGTCGGTCGGGTCGAGGCCCAGAAGGCTGCGGGCGATGGACTGGATGGCCGAATGTCCCTCGCGTGTGCCGAAATCCATCACCACGCCCCCGTGGATCGAATAGGACCGGTTTGCGGCCAGCTCGGCCACCTGTTCCGAAAAGTGGGTCTTGCCGATACCGGGTTCGCCAAGAATGATGTGAACCTCACCCTTTCCATGGCGCTGGCACCGGTCGAATGTTGCCGAGAACAGCGACATCTCGCGTTCCCGCCCGATGAATTTGTGGCGCCGCGTGCGAATGTTCCGGGCCAGACGGTCCAGACGCCAGATTCCGACCTCCTTGTTAAGGCCCTTGATTGCCTTGGTGCCGATCGCCTCGCCGACGAACAGTGGGCCAAGCGCGCGCTGGATGTCATCCGACACCAGCGTCTGACCCGGCGCAGAAATGTCGGTCAGGCGGGACGCTAGATTCACGCCGTCCCCGGTCACGGTGTATTCGGTATGGGCCTCGCTTCCGGTGGTGCTGGCGATGACCTGCCCCGAGGCGATGCCGATATGGCACGACAGGGGCGGCTCAAGTGTGGGCAGCGCGGCGTGAATCTCCAGCGCGGCGCGGGCCGCCCGTTCGGTGTCATTGGTGTGCGAGATCGGCGCCCCGAACACCGCCATGACGGCGTCTCCGATATGCTTGTCGATCCGGCCTCCAAATTTCTCGACGGCGCGGTCGACCTTGCCGAAGAATGCATTCAGCAGCGCGTGCATGTCTTCGGCGTCGTGTTCGCTGGACAATTTGGTAAAGCCGGTCAGGTCCGCGAACAGAACCGTGACCTGACGTTTTGCCGGTTCCAGTTCAACCTCGGGTTCAAACGCGCCGACGGTTTCCGGGACGTCCAGCTCGGATATCGCGCGCAGCAACCGGCGACGGTCGCCGACGGCAGTCACTCCGATCTCGCGCAAATCCTCGCCCGTAAGTTCAGGAAGAATTGCAAAGTCGATTTTGTTTTCCGCGAACGCTTGGGTGTAATCGGACAACCCAAGGGCGCTCAGCCATTCCCTTAGGTCGCCAGACATTGGTGCCCTCAGAAGTATCCACCCGCAGGCAGCCTAGTACAGACCACCGGGTCGAGTCTGCATTTTTTATAGTAATATTCGATTATGACTGCGCAATCCGCCGTTTCCGGTTTTTCGGATCAGCTTTGTGCCGCGCCTTTCCAGAGTTGGATTTCAGGAAGGATTCGTTTGCTCAATCCATGAGCAAATCTGATCAAGATCAAGTCAGAGTTGACTCGTATCCGCTATCCACGCAGCATGAACGGAGTACCACAAATGTTTCTAGAACAGGTGGGCGGCACATGTCTGCAGTAGCCAGCAGGCGCGCGTTCCTGACAGGACGCCTGCCTCGCGAAGACGACAGCGTGAAGCGGCCGCCAGGAGCGGCGCGCGAAAACTTCCACGATCTCTGCACTCGATGCGGCGACTGTGTCTCGGTTTGCCCCGAGGATGTCCTGGCGATGGACGACGCGGGCTTGCCGGTGTTTCAGCCGCAGCAGGGTGGCTGCACCTTTTGCGGAGGCTGCGCGGATGCCTGCAAGACCGACGCATTGAGCCTGGACCGGTTCGCCGAGTGGCCGTGGCGCGCGAAAGTGTCCGACACCTGCCTTTCGGCAAATGGAGTCAGTTGCCGGGTGTGCCAGGACAGCTGCGATCAAGGGGCCATCCGATTCCGCCTGAAAACCGGAGGCCGCGCCGAAGTGAACCTGGACCTGGCATCATGTGTCGGTTGCGGGGCCTGCTCGGCCGCATGCCCGACCGGTGCCGTTTCCCTCGAGAGATACCAGCCCGCCACAGTGGAGGTGCGTGAATGAATATCTGTGGATGCCTCGTGCATGTCGCGCCGGACCAGACCTCAGCGGCACGGTCGGCGATGACCGCGTTCGACGGGGTCGAAATCCATGCCGAATCCGACGACAGCCGGTTCGTTGTCGTCGTCGAGGACACGCCGACACGGTTGGCGTCCGAGATCATCATGGACCTGCACCAGATCCCCGGGGTCGTTTCACTGACCCTGACATATCACCATTTCGAAGATCTCGCGGAGACCCGTCCGCGTCCTGAAACTCCCAGCCAAGATTCCAGCCGGAGGCCCTTGTCATGACCATTTCCGAATCTCGCCGTACGTTTCTGAAAGCAACCGCCGCCGCAGCGACAGCGTCCGCGGCCGGTATCCCGCTGGCGACTGGCCAAGCTGCCGCCCAAGTCGCCAATGCCGACATCCGCTGGGACAAGGCACCTTGCCGGTTCTGCGGCACGGGCTGCTCGGTTTTGGTGGGCACCAAGGAAGACCGCGTGGTTGCCACGCAAGGCGACCCGGACGCTCCGGTGAACCGGGGGCTGAACTGCATCAAGGGCTATTTCCTCTCCAAGATCATGTACGGCAAGGACCGTCTGACCACCCCGTTGCTGCGCAAATCTAACGGCGTCTATGACAAGAACGGTGACTTCGAACCTGTCAGCTGGGACGAAGCCTTCGACGTGATGGCCGAGAAGTGGAAAGAGGCGCTGGCCAAGAAAGGCCCGACCAGCGTGGGCATGTTCGGCTCGGGACAGTGGACCGTGTGGGAGGGCTACGCTGCGGCCAAGTTGATGAAGGCCGGGTTCCGCACGAACAACATCGACCCGAACGCGCGGCACTGCATGGCCTCGGCCGTGGTGGGCTTCATGCGTACCTTCGGCATTGATGAACCGATGGGCTGCTATGACGACCTCGAACATGCCGACACGTTCGTGCTGTGGGGTTCGAACATGGCCGAGATGCACCCGATCCTGTGGTCGCGCCTGACCGACACGCGCCTGACCAAGCCGGGCGCGCAGGTACATGCGCTGTCGACCTTCGAGCACCGCTCGTTCGAGCTGGCCGACAACGGTATCATCTTCAAGCCGCAGACCGATCTGGCGATCCTGAACTACATCGCAAACCACATCATCCAGACCGGCGCGGTGAACGAGGAGTTCGTCAAGAACCACGTCAACATCACCAAGACCGCTACCGACATCGGTTACGGCCTGCGCGAGACCAACCCGCTGCAACAGGCCGCTGCGAACCCGGACTCGGGCAAGCTGGAGCCGATCTCGTTCGAGGAATACGCCGCCTCGGTTGCCGACTACACGCTGGAGTACGTCTCCGAGTTGTCGGGCGTGCCGGCGAACCAGCTTGAGCAACTGGCCAAGGAATATGCCGACCCGAACCGCAAGGTCATGAGCCTGTGGACCATGGGCTTCAATCAGCACACACGAGGGTCCTGGGTGAACTCGTTGATGTACAACGTGCACCTGCTGGTGGGCAAAATCTCCGAGCCGGGCAACTCGCCGTTCTCGCTGACCGGTCAGCCTTCGGCCTGTGGCACCGCGCGCGAGGTTGGCACTTTTGCGCACCGTCTGCCCGCCGACATGGTGGTGACCAATGATGAACACCGCAAGATCACCGAGACCAAGTGGAACATTCCCGCAGGCACCATTCCGCCCAAGCCGGGTTTCCACGCGGTTCTGCAGAACCGCAAGCTGAAGGATGGTGACCTGAACGTCTATTGGGTGCAGTGCAACAACAACATGCAGGCCGCGCCCAATATCAACGAGGAAGGCTATCCCGGCTATCGCAACCCAGAAAACTTCATCGTCGTATCGGATCCGTACCCAACGGTGACTGCCGTTGCGGCCGACCTGATCCTGCCCACCGCCATGTGGGTCGAGAAAGAAGGCGCCTATGGCAACGCCGAACGCCGCACCCAGTTCTGGCGTCAGCAGGTCAAGGCCCCGGGCGAGGCCAAGTCGGACCTGTGGCAGCTGATGGAGTTCTCGAAACGCTTCACCGTCGAGGAGGTTTGGGACGAAGAGCTGCTGGCCAAGATGCCCGAGCATCGCGGCAAGACCCTGTTCGACGTACTGTTTGCCAACGGCAAGATCGACCAGTATCCGCTGTCGGAAACCGCCGAAGGGTTCCACAACGATGAGTCCGAGCATTTCGGCTTCTACGTCCAGAAGGGCCTGTTCGAGGAATATGCCAGCTTTGGCCGCGGCCACGGGCACGATCTGGCGCCCTTCGAAACCTATCATCAGGCTCGCGGGCTGCGCTGGCCGGTCGTGGACGGGAAAGAGACGCTCTATCGCTTCCGCGAGGGCTACGATTCCTATGTGCCTGAGGGTGCCGGCGTCAAATTCTATGGTCACAAAGACGGCAAGGCCAAAATCATCTTTGCGCCCTACGAACCGGCAGCAGAGGAGCCGGACGAAGAGTTCGATCTGTGGCTGTGCACCGGCCGGGTGCTGGAGCACTGGCATTCCGGGTCGATGACCCGCCGCGTACCCGAGCTTCACCGCGCCTTCCCCGCCGCCGTGGTGTTCATGCACCCCGAGGACGCCAAGGAACGCGGTGTGCGCCGCGGGCAGGAGATCGTGCTGTCCACGCGCCGCGGCGAGGTGATCAGCCGGGTCGAGACCCGCGGGCGCAACAAGGTGCCGCGTGGCCTCGTGTTCATGCCGTGGTTCGACGAGGGCCAGCTTACCAACAAGCTGACGCTGGATGCGACCTGCCCGCTGTCCAAAGAGACGGACTTCAAGAAATGCGCCTGCAAGGTCGAGCGGGCGTAAGGGCAGGAATCGCAGAGGACGGGTGTGATGTCTCTGGTCGGCAAACCTCTTTCGCCGCAACGGCGCCGGTTCCTGCAGGATTCGGCGCGCGCGGCGGGTGGCTGTTTGGTCGCCGGGTCTTTGCTGGCCTATCTGGCCCGCGACGCCCGCGCCCTGCCGGCCGAGGCCTTGCGCCCACCGGGGGCGTTGCCCGAAGATGGCTTTCTGGGCGCCTGCGTTCGCTGCGGGCTGTGCGTCCGTGATTGTCCCTATGACACGCTGAAGCTGGCCGAGTTGGGCATCGATGCGGTTGCGACAGGTACGCCGTACTTCATCGCCCGCGACGTGCCCTGCGAAATGTGCGAAGACATCCCCTGTGTTGCGGCCTGCCCGACCGGGGCGCTGGACAAGGGGTTGCAGGACATTGACGACGCCAAGATGGGTGTTGCGGTTCTTGTGGACCAGGAGAACTGCCTGAACTTCCTGGGGCTGCGCTGCGACGTGTGCTATCGGGTCTGCCCTGTCATCGACGAGGCGATCACGCTGGAGCTGTCGCACAATGACCGGTCCGGCCACCATGCGATCTTTGCGCCGACGGTTCATGCCGACCGCTGCACCGGCTGTGGCGTCTGCGAGAAAAGCTGCGTTTTGCCCGAGGCCGCGATCAAGGTTTTGCCCGCCCGCCTGGCGCGCGGCAGTTCGGCCGAACATTACCGCAAGGGATGGGAAGAAAAGGCCGAAAAGGGCGGACCGCTGGTCGAAGGCATCATCGACCTGCCCGATCGCCTGCCCGGACCGGGCGCGGACAACCTTGCCGCGCCGGGCGGATACGAACCGGGCTACAACCTTCCGGGGGCAGGCCAATGACGGCGCGGACACATATGCCCGTCGGGCACGAGGCCCGCGAGGTCAAGGGATGGTTCGGCGCCCATCGGTTCCTGCTGCTGCGGCGGTTCAGTCAGGTGTTCTTTCTGGTCCTGTTCCTGCTGGGGCCGTGGTTCGGCATCTGGATCGTCAAGGGCACGCTGGCCGGATCGCTGACGCTGGACGTGCTGCCGCTGACCGATCCGTTCATCCTGCTGCAGGGGCTGGTGGCCGGCCATTGGCCGGAAATGACCGCGCTGGTCGGCGGGCTGATCGTTCTGGTGGCCTATGCGCTGATCGGCGGGCGGGTCTATTGCTCGTGGGTGTGCCCGATCAACCCGGTTACGGATGCCGCGCATTGGCTGCACCGTCGGCTGGACCTGCCCAAGGGCTGGCAGCCCAAACGCAGCACCCGGCTGTGGATATTGGCGACCGTTTTGATCGTGTCAGCCCTTACCGGCGTGATTGCATGGGAACTGGTGAACCCCATCACCATGCTGCACCGCGGGCTGGTCTTTGGCATGGGTTTTGTCTGGGCGATGGTCGTGGCGATCTTTGTCTTTGACCTTTTCGTGGCCCGGCATGGATGGTGTGGCCATATCTGCCCGGTCGGGGCCTTCTACGGCCTGATTGGCGCCAAAAGCCTGCTGCGGGTCAGCGCCAGCAACCGTGCCGCCTGTGACGACTGCATGGATTGCTATTCGGTCTGTCCGGAGAGCCAGGTTATTTCGCCCGCACTGAAGGGCAAGCCGGGATCCAGCCCGCTGATCCTATCGCCCGATTGCACCACGTGCGGCCGCTGCATCGATGTGTGCTCGGTCGATGTCTTCAAACTTACCCACCGGTTCGATGACGCCGTCGTCGCGCCACCCGATCCAGCCGCCGCGCCAGAACTGCGCGCCGCCAGACCTGCCTAAGGGAGTGCCAAGATGAAAAAATCAATAGCGACAGGCGCAATAGCCCTGATCCCTGTTCTTCTTGTGACCGGGCTTGCCTTTGCGCAATCCGCGTCCGTGACCACGTTGCGAGGCGTGGACATCGATGATCCGGCCATCCTAGATGATGTGCACCGCAACATCGAAGGGCGCATGCAGCGCAACTATCGCCAGCAGCCGCCGCTGATTCCGCACAAGATCGACCAGTACCAAATCGACATCCGCACCAATCAGTGCCTGTCCTGCCACGACTGGACCAAGGCCGGCGAGCGCAACGCGCCGACCCTGTCGATGACCCACTACCTGGACCGCGAAGGCAACGAGCTCGATCAGATCGCGGGCACCCGTTATTTCTGCAACCAGTGCCATGTGCCGCAGGCGGATGCGCCGGCCCTGGTCGACAACCTGTTCCAGCCCTCGGCCGGAAACTGATCCAGCTTTGGACTGAAAGGAGCACCGAATATGGCAGACTCTCCTGAAAAGCGCGGCTTGATCGGCCGCATCTGGGCGTGGATCTGGACTCCGGCCGCCGCGTTCAGCGCAGGCTTTCTGGTTCTGGCGGGCTTTCTGGCCGGCATCCTGTTCTGGGGTGGGTTCCACTGGACGCTCGAGATGACGAATACCGAAGAATTCTGCGTCTCGTGCCACACGATGGAAACCAACCTTGGCGAATACCGGGAAACGATCCACTACAACAACCATTCCGGCGTACGGGCCATCTGTTCCGATTGCCACGTGCCCAAGGAATGGAGCTTCAAGATCGAAGCCAAGATCATGGCGGTGAAAGACGTCTATCACGAGCTGGTCGGCACCATCAGCACGCCCGAGAAATACGAGGATCACCGCCTGCAGATGGCCTCGGCCGTGTGGAAAAAGATGAAGGCCTCGGACAGCCGCGAATGCCGCAACTGTCACAATTTCGAATACATGGACTTCACCATTCAGGAAACGCGCGCCGCCAACGAACATCAGCGTGCGATCGACGAGAACATGACCTGCATCGACTGCCACCAGGGCATCGCGCACAGCCTGCCGCCGGGCTATCTGGAGGAGTATCGGAAAGTGGTCGCCTCGCTGGATCCGGTGACCGGCACTGAAATTGCGCAGAGTACCGGCGCGGCCGAGATCCGATCATTCCTGAACAGCGCATCCGACTAGGAGTGGCACGACATGCTTGAGATTCTTGGAACAATCGGCGGCAACATCCTGAGCCTGCCCGGCATTCTGGGCCTTGCGGTGGGCATGATGACCCGCCAACTGTGGTTGGCCGCGACGATGGGCGCGGTGATCGGCATACTGGAAACCCTGGCTTTCGCGCATTGGACCTTTGCCAAGGTCGAGCCCATGGAGCTGATCATCGGCGTTCTGGTCGGTGTTTGCGCCAGCAGCATTGGTTGTCTGATCCGCCAGAAAGGGGCGACCGTCTAGGCGACAGTCGCCGCTTACTCTTTGCGGTTCTTCAGGTGTTTCAGAACGGCGCTTGCGATCATGGTCACCAACCCGGGGGCAAGCGTTCCCAGAGGGTCGCGTGAGACGGTTCTAAGGTCGCGGACCGTCTCGCGAGCCTCTGACATCATGTCCTGAACCTCGGCCTCGATATCGCCGATCGCCATGTCGCGCAGTTCTGCTACTGGCGCAGTGTCGGCCTCGGCGCTGACCGAGTTGGCGATAGCCGCGAGTATCAGCGCCACGATCAGGTTGATCAGGGCGATGACCAGTGCAGCCAACGGCTTGGACATCACTGACGCCAGAGCAAGATAGCCCGCGACATTCAGCATGATGATGGCCAACCCGCCCGCCAATCCGGCTGCGGCGAAAAAGCCCGCGCGTTTGGCCAAGACGGTCATGTTCCGCTGAGCGATCAGCCGTTCGGTACGCAGGATGATGGAAATGTTTCGGGAAATGCGGCTCATCTGACTGTCTCCTACCTGGACCGACCGATCACGTAGCCCAGAGCGAAAACGCCCAGGGCGAACAGGATGGCTTTCTTGTGTGGCATGGCATCCAGCTCGGCCAGCGCGGTCTCGATCTCACCGGACCAGTCTTCGAACTCGGCCGACAACTTATCGGGAATGTCCTGGACGGCCTCTTTCACCTTTTCGCCCGCCTTGCGCGCGCCCGACTTTTTGTCCTCGGCCTGCTCTTCAAGCTGTCGCTTCAACTCAGCAACCTGCTGTTCAAGTTCCGCTTTGGTAACCATCGGCTTTGTCCTTTCGTGAAGCGGCCAGTCGCGCGGGCGATGGGCCGATAATCCGGTTTGTCGGCACCGAGATCAGTCTTTGGGACCCACACGGCCATCGCCCGACATCAGTATGGCGATGGGGCGCGTGGCCGGAATGTGGGTCAGAATGATCATGATGCAGACAGTGATCGGCACGCTCATCAGCGCACCGGGAATGCCCCAGATCGCGGTCCAGAATGTCAGGGCCAGTATGACCATGAGAGGGGACAAGTTCAGGCTTTTGCCCAGCAAGGTCGGCTCAAGAATGTTTCCGACCGAGAATTGCACGGCCCCGCACCCCAACAGCACCATCAGGAAGGGGCTCAGTTCCTCGAACTGGACAAGAGCGACCAGAGAGGGCAGGGCGACACCGATGATCGAGCCGACCGTGGGGATGAAATTCAACAGAAAGGCCAGAACCGCCCAGGTCTCGGCGAAATCCAACCCAACCGCCCACATGACAAAAAAGCTGCCGAACCCGGTTAGCGCGCTGACGAAAGTCTTGATCCCGACATAGCGCTGGATGCTGGCGGACGTGCTGTGCAGCACGTTGCGAACTTTGTTGGCAAGCATTGGATCCGAGATCGCGAGGTCAATCTTGGTTTGCATCGGCAGGCGTTCGACCAGCATGAACGGCACATAGAGCAGCACAAGGAAAAAGGCGCTGAGAAAGGCGCCAGCGGACCCGATGATGCTGCCGGCAAAACCCGACAGGTTGATCTGGCTCAGCGCCTTCTGGGCCGCGGCATAGTTCTCGTTGCCGACGAGGGCGACAAGTTTTGCCAGGATACCGGACAGGCGCTCTTCGTATTTCGGGAAAGCCTCGGACACCAGACCGGCCTGGCTGGACAGGATCGACAGGATGATCAGCAATCCAAAAAGGATCAGGCACAAGGCCCCAAGATGCGCCATCCATTTCGGTACGGAATGGCCCAGAATGACGATCCGGTGGATACGGTCAGATGTTGCAGTGAGCAACACAAACAACAGTATGGCGAAAGAAAGCGGTATCAGAACCGAGGACGCCAGCACCAATGACGCGATGGTCAGAAACAGCAGAACAACCAGCTGATACCAGAAGGTCAGCCCAGGCTTGCCCACGCGCTGGTTGTCGGCCTTGGGTTGAGTTGCCATGCACGTCTCCTGCGGGCTCAGCACCATTGCGGCCCGCCACCGTTGATCGGTTCCGCCATTAGGCACAGATATTCGGCTGTTCTCAAACAAAATTCTCGAAAGAGTTGATTTCTGGACAGGTTGCAAGCGGGTCTCTACGCTCGGCCTTGGATCAAATCCAAGGACCAAAGCCCATGCGCCGCACATCTACCAACTCGCTGCTTGTCATCGCGCTTGCGATCAGCGCAGGCATTGCGATTTGGGGTCTTGTCGACCCGGCGGGGCTGGGCCGGTTGGCGTCTGCCGCGGTTGCGACGCAGTTCGTAAGCCGGGGTTGGTTCATCATGCTCGAGGCCAGCGGCCTGTTGTTCGTTGCGCTGTTTCTGGCCTTTTCGCGCTTTGGGTGCATCCGGTTGGGGCCGGATGGTGCCGAGCCCGAGTTTTCGACTCCCGCATGGATCGCCATGCTGTTCGCGGCCGGGATGGGGGTTGGGCTGCTGTTTTATGGTGCGGCCGAGCCGCTGACCCATTTCGAAGAGCTCAGAAAATACGAGCCAGATCCGAGGGCCGCCGGATACGCGCTGTTCGTAACCTACCTGAACTGGGGCTTTCATGCCTGGGCAATCTACGGGGTGGTCGGTCTGATCATTGCCTATTTCGCCTTCCGCCGTGGGGGCACTCTGCTGCTGAGCGCGCCGTTGAACGACGCTCTTGGGTCGGCCCCGTGGGTTCGGGCGATGGGCTGGGGCTTTGATCTTCTGTCAATCGTTGCCATTGCCGTGGGGTTGGCTGGCTCGCTGGCAATGGGAGTGTTTCAGGTTCAAACCGGGCTGGCCGGATTGCTCGGCGTGGCGGATTCGGGGGCTCTGACGCTTCCGGTCTTTTTCGCCATGTGTGTGGCCTTTGTCATCCCTCTGCGCCGGGATTTGGGGGACGGCATGGCCAAACTGTCCAATGCTGCGATGCTGATTGCCGTGGCAATGATGATCTATCTGTTGATCCTTGGCCCCACCTCATACCTGATGAACGGTATCGTGAGCGGCTTCGGGAGATACGTGTTCCACGTTCTGCCCGCCGGGTTTGCCACAGCCGAGTTCTTTGGTGACGATCTCGTCAACTGGTTCCAGGATTGGACTCTGAACTATATGATCTGGTGGCTGGCCTGGTCGCCGTTCGTCGGTATCTTCATCGCCCGGATTTCCCGGGGCAGAACGATCCGGGCGTTTCTTCTGGGTGTGATCGTCGCACCAACCTTGTTCTCGATCCTTTGGTTTGGCGTGTTTGGCGGGCTTGGGTTTTTTGATGCGCTGCGGCAGCAAGGCTCCCTGTCCGTGGTCAATCAGCAGAACCTGGATGCGACCACATTCGCGTTGCTTCAGCGGTTTCCACTGTCGGGGCTAACGCAGACAGCGACCATCGTCGCGGCGTTTCTGTTTGTGGTCACCAGCGTTGTCAGCGCCGGATTTACCCTTGCGATGATCGGAACCGGTGGTGATGAAAACCCGTCTCCCCGGATCCGCACGGTGTGGGGGGCAATTCTGGGTGCGTTGGGGCTTGCCATGGTCTTTGTCGGAGATATCGGGCTGGTGCGATCTGTCATCGCAATTTCGGCGATCGCCTTTGTTTTCATCGTTCCGGTTCTGGTGGTCTGTCTGTTCCGGGTGCTGGCGCTGGAGGAAGGGCCATGACAGGCGAGTTTCTGGATACCGTTCTGAACGTCACCGTCTTTCTTTACTTGGGCTTTCTGATCTGGCTGTGCCTGCGCCCGGATCCTTGAGGCCCGTTTGCCGGGAAAGGGGATGTCACCATCCGTCAAACCTGATGGACGTAACCCAAAGAACGCGCGCGTTTTCCCTGCAGGTTGAATTGCAGCCATGCCCCATGCTGCGGTCGTCATGCAACGAGACACCCGCCTCGATCTCCGAGATATAGGGCAGCATGCGCAAGAGTAGACAACCAACAGCGAACTAAGTCTTGAGCGCCCAAACAGCGTTTTGGCGGAGAACCTTTTGATCTGCTGCCGATCAAGGAAACCGGGTGAGGACCTGGCATTCCGCCCTATTTGCGTCATATGAATATGCGCGCCGGATTCCGGTGTTGACATTTTCTGATCTCGGTTAATAATTTTACCAACTAAAATAATGTGGGTGAGGGCGCGTCTCGTGTATCTGGGTTTGGATCTGGGGACCTCGGGTCTCAGGGGAATTCTTGTGGACGAGGCCGGGCAGGTTCTGGCCGAGGCCGAGGCTGAGATCGCCACGTCGAACCCGCAACCGGGCTGGTCCGAACAAGCCCCGCAGGACTGGATCGACGCCTGTGTAACCGTAATGGGCCGACTGCATGAGACGAACGGCGATGCGCTGGCGCAACTGCGGGCGATCGGACTGAGCGGCCATATGCACGGCGCAACGCTGTTGGATCGGGACGGCGCCGTCCTGCGGCCGTGCGTTCTGTGGAATGACACCAGATCCGCGCAAGAGGCCAAAGAATTGGACCAGACCCCAGGGATGCGCGAGATCACGGGCAATATCGTGTTTCCCGGGTTCACCGCGCCCAAGCTGGAATGGGTCCGTGCCCATGAGCCCGACCTGTTCGCCCGTACGGCCATGGTGTTGTTGCCGAAGGATTATCTGCGGTTCTGGCTGACCGGGGAGTATGTCAG
The DNA here is from genome assembly GCF_056539345.1 of Ruegeria sp. BB9. Taxonomy (NCBI): domain Bacteria; kingdom Pseudomonadati; phylum Pseudomonadota; class Alphaproteobacteria; order Rhodobacterales; family Roseobacteraceae; genus Ruegeria; species Ruegeria sp. BB9. Next base: position 48,370 of record NZ_JBQFUU010000002.1, read on the forward strand.
TGACATGTCCGACAGCGCGGGAACGTCGTGGCTGGATGTCGGCGCGCGAGACTGGTCGGACAGGGCGCTGGAGTTGGGTCACATGAGGCCCGATCAGATGCCGCGGCTGGTCGAGGGCGCCGACCCCGGTGGCGAGCTGCGGGAGGAACTGCTCCGGGAGTGGGGGCTGTCCGGCCCGGTTGTGGTCGCTGGCAGCGCTGGCGACAACGCCGCGGCCGCTTGCGGTATCGGCAGCATCGACGAAGGGTCCGGGTTTTTGTCCCTTGGCACCTCGGGTGTGCTGCTGATGGCCCGGAATAGCTATGCACCTGCCCCCGAGACGGCGGTTCATTGCTTTTGCCATGCGGTCCCCCGGCGTTGGATACAGATGGGCGTCATCCTGTCGGCGACCAACAGCCTGAACTGGCTGTCACGCAACCTCGGCCAGTCGGTCGAGGCGCTGGCAGGGGCGCTGCCCGCCCAGCCAAACGGGCCGTCGTCGTTGACCTTTCTGCCCTACCTGTCCGGCGAGCGGACGCCGCACAATGACAGCGCCATCCGAGGGGCTTTTCTGGGCCTCGACATCGCCTCGGGGTCGGCGGATCTGGTGCAGGCGGTGATGGAGGGCGTCGGTTTCGCAATGCGGGATTGCCTTGAGGCCCTGAGGAGCACAGGCACCGAACCGTCGCAGTTGATTGCCGTAGGCGGCGGTGCGCGGTCCCGGTATTGGCTTGAGACCATCGCCACCACGCTGAATGTGCCGCTGGCCCTGCCCAAGGGGAGCGCGTTCGGGGCTGCGACTGGTGCCGCGCGGCTGGCCATGTGCGCTGCCGGGGACGCAACACCCGAACAGGTCATGACCCCACCAGAGATCGACGCCGTCATCGAGCCGCAGAGTGATTTGACCGAAGCCTATGACAGCGCCTACAGACGATACAGAGCGTATTACAAGGCCCTGGCGCCATTGGCTGGATGATGAACAAAAGTCGCAATGATTGCACTGATATCCCGGTTGCCGACCTGCGAGATGGGGACATGCGGGTGTCATTGCTGGGCTATGGGGCGATCACGCAAGGGTGGTGGTACAAGGACCAACCGCTGATCCTTGGCTATGACGACCCGACCGAATACCTGAACGACCCGTTCTATCTGGGCGCGCTCGTCGGGCGGGTCGCCAACCGGATCGGCGGCGCAGGGTTCGATTTGGACGGCACCCATCATGCGCTGATTGCGAACGAAGGGTCGAATACGCTGCATGGGGGGCATGAAGGGCTCTCGCGCCAGTTTTGGCAGGTCGAGCAGCTCTCGCCGCGCGAGGCGGTGCTGGTCCATGTCTCACCTCACGGCGTGGGCGGATTTCCGGGGGCTGTTCGGTTCGAGGTCGGGGTCCGGTTGGAATTCCCTCGCCTGACATATTCGATCTCCGCCTGGCCGGACAGGCCGACCCCGATCAGCATCGCGCAACACAACTACTATACGTTGGGGTCTGCTCAAGGCATCTCCGAGCACCGATTGCAGTTGGCGTCGGATCGTCACTTGGAGCTGGACGATCAGGGGATACCGCATGGCGGGATCGTCGACTCTGCATCGGTCGGGCTGGATTTCGCCGCCCCCCAACCGATCGGGCAGGCCGCCATGGACCTCGATCATTTCTTTCTGTCCCGCACCCGCGGTATGGTGGCCCAACCGGTGGCCACCCTTGCGGCGTCGTCGGGTCTGACGATGACGGTCCATTCCGATCAGCCCGGGGCGCAGGTCTACTCTGCCGCCCATCTGTCCGCGCCATTTGCGCCGCATGCCGGGGTCTGTATCGAACCATCAGGCTATCCGAATGCGCCGAACGTCGCCGCGTTCCCTTCGATCATATGCACGCCCGACAAGCCGTATCACCAGACGCTGATACTTGAGATCTCCGAGGCAGGGGCATGAGCGTGATCCGTTCCTTATCGGCCTTGGCTGTTCTCGCCAGCTTTGCCACCGGGACAGCGGCCCAGAACCTGGGCCCGCCTCCCGAGTTCATCGAGCCCGACCTTGCCATCGTGGAACTGGGTCAAATGCTGTTCTACGACCCGATCCTGTCGGGAAACGAAAACATCAGTTGCGCCACCTGCCACCACCCAAGGTTTGGGACCTCGGACGGGATGTCGCTGGGCGTCGGAGAAGGCGGGGTGGGGCTGGGCAGCGCCCGCGGGCTTGGGTCCGACAACCTGCCCGAACAGCGCATCCCGCGCAACTCCCCGGCCCTCTGGAACCTTGGCGCGACCGAGTTCACGACGTTCTTCCACGATGGCAGGCTCGAGGATGATCCAGAGCAACCTTTCGGCATCAGAACACCGTTGGGGCAGCATATGCGGCCGGGGTTCCGCTCGGCATTGGCGGCTCAGGCCATGTTCCCGGTTCTGTCGCCGGATGAGATGGCCGGACATTACTCGGAAAACCCGATCAGCAAGGCGGTGCGCCTGGGCCTTCTGACGCAACAGGGTGGTGCATGGGACCTGATCGCCGGGCGGGTGGTTGCGGTTACGGAGTATCAACGGATGTTCCGCGACGTGACCCCCGAAAAGGAGGTCTCGTTCGCAGCCATCGCCAACGCGATTGCCGATTTCATCGCCTTTGAATGGCGTGCCGACAACAGCCCCTTTGATCGCGCGATGCGCGGAGAGGAACCACTGCCGCCCGACGCGGCGCGCGGTATGCAGCTGTTTTACGGCAAGGCCGGCTGCGGATCGTGCCATTCGGGGTGGTTTCAGACCGACCACGGGTTTCATGCGATCGCGATGCCGCAGATCGGCCCGGGAAAGGCTGCTCGGTTTGAAAACCACTTCCGAGATGATGGCCGACTGCGCGTAACCGGTGCAGCCGAAGATGCGTTTGCGTTCCGAACGCCGTCGCTGCGCAATGTCACGCTGACTGCGCCCTATGGCCACGATGGCGCCTATGCTCGGCTCGAGGACGTGGTTAGGCACCACCTTGACCCCGAAGGCGCGTTGCGGCGCTACTCGATCGAAATGGCAGAGCTGCCCGCCTTTCCCGGAGCCGATGATCAACGGCCGCTACAGGATCCGGCCTTGGTCGATGCCATCGCCGCGGCCAACGAGTTGCAACCGATTGCTCTGTCAGACGCAGAGATCAACGACATCCTGAGTTTTCTGGCCGCGCTGGAGGATCCCGCCGAACGGCTGGGTGTACCAGAGCGGGTGCCCAGTGGGCTGCCAGTCGACAAGTGATCAGCGCCGCAGTCGGATGATCCGGTTGGTGTCGTATGTCTCCCAGTCCGAGGGGTCTCCGCCGGGCCAGACAACACGAGTGTCCACGGTCTTGGCATTGCCCAGACCGAAATGCTGCGGCCCGGCCATCCCGCTGGCATGGCCGCCGCCGATCGTGATCTCGCGGGTCTGAATTCCGGCAGCGGTCCGGACTTCGACAAAGGCACCGATGGCCTGCGAATTGACGTCATGCTGGCCCAGATCCACCATGATCCAGTTCCCCGCGGCGGGCTGGTTCTGATAGATTTCGGCCGGTGATCCGCGATTGACCACAACCAGGTCCAGCCAGCCGTCATTGTTCAGATCATGCAGTGCGGCGCCGCGAGATTTTGCCATCGATGCCACACCGGCCTCAGCCGCGGATTCGAAAAACTGACCGGATTCCAGCTGCAGCAACAGGCTGTTGGGGTCGTCCTGCGCCGCATCCGGCATCTGCTCGACATTGCCCTTGGCGACGAAAATGTCGTCACGCCCATCGTTGTTCACATCCGCGAATTGCGCGTGCCAACCGGTCGATGGTCGCCCGTCCGCGCCGATGTGCGGCCGGTGTGCGGTCGTGCCCTTGTCATAGGTCGCATCACGCCATGTGGGACCGCCGGCTTCGGGGTCGAAAATCTGGAACTTTTGATCTCCCATCGAGGTCAGGTAGACATCGGGATAGCCATCCCCCGTCAGATCGCGCGACGCGATGCCCATGCCCCAGATCGAATAGGGCAGCCAGCCTTCGGCTTGATCATACAGGCGCGGAGTATCTTCCATCGCCCACATCTGTTCCTGTCCGTCTCGGACATAGTAGTGCCGATCGTTGCTGATCCGCAGATCCGCGCGCCCGGTCCGGCCCCAATCCGAGAACAAAGCCGACAGCGCACAGTATCCGGGTTCCAGCCGAACGGGCGGGCCATAGGTTTCGCCAAGGGGGCGGTACAGCAGAGTGGGGCCGCATGCCTCGAATGGGCCATTCGGATTATCGCGGTCCACATAGGTTCCGAAGGCCAGAGTGGGCAGTGTCTGCCCGGGTTCCCATGTTGCCGAGAAGGCCGTGGTCCAATGGTCATCGGAGTTAAAACCAAGCCCCGCGAATGGGCTGAACCGGCAATCGGGCCCACCTTTGAGCAACAGGTCCGCCCCAACGCGCAGAACCACAAGGTCCAGGATGGCGTCGCCGTCGATGTCCATCGGGTAGGCGCCGGTCACACCTGTCAGTGACAGCGGCTCCGGCGTGTTTGCCTGAAAGGAGATTTGCGCCTGAGAGGTGTTTCGGAACAGCTGCGATGGGTTCGCCCCACCAGCAAGGAAGAGTTCCGGCAAGCCGTCCCCGCTGCAGTCGAAAACCGCGACGCCGCCACCCACAAAATGCTCCCAGCCGCCGTCGTAGACATGAGAGGGAATGTCGATCGGTTGATACCGGGGGATGGCAGGATCGGCACTGGCGGTCGTGGCGAAGGCCGCCACCAAGGCGAGTTCAGCTCGCATGGGCTGCGATCTCTTGCACCTTTAGGATCGACACTTGTTCGATCCCGTAGGCCGCCGCGCCCTTGGCCCACATGAGGTCGCCCCAATGATGTACCTTGATCTCGGGCAGGGCGGTGTCGACATTCACCACTCCGTTTCGAATGCGCGCCATCACGTCGTCCGAACACAGGTGCTCAAAGCTGACCCGGGCTCCGGACAGAATGATGCAATCGGGGGCAAACAGATTGATCAGGTTGGACAGGCCCAAGCCGAACATCTGGCCCGCGCGGGCCAGAACGGAAATCGCCCGTTGGTCCCCGGCGTGCGCGCGGTCGTGAATGTCGGAAACGGTTTCCAGCGCGCTGCTTTGCCCGGCGACCGTCATTTCTCGGATCAATGCATAGTCGCCGACATAGGCCTCGAGGCATCCCCGTTGCCCGCATTGGCACAGCGCCCCGTCCAACTGGACCTTGGCGTGCCCGAATTCGGCCCCGCAGCCATGGTTGCCCCGGAACAGCTTGCCGTCCAGAACGATGCCCAGTCCGACACCGTGTTCGATCGTGACGACAAGAAAGTTCGACAGGCCCTTGCCCAAGCCGAAGAGCTGTTCGGCCTTGGCCACCAGGTTTGCATCGTTTTCAATGAAGGCCGGGCAGGGCAGGCCTTCGTCCAGAAACGCGGCGAAGTTCACATTGCGCTCGGTGATCGAAGATGACCAGTGCACGAAATTCCTTTCGGCATCGACCAATCCGGCGATGCCTATGGAAACACCTGAAAGCCCGTCGATCGTACGGTCGATCTTTGCGCAGGTCTCCTCAAGCGCAAGGCGCACGGTGCGGACGAAATCGCGCGGGGACATCCTGGCATCTTGCAGGGCGTACATGTGCGAGGTGACTTCGTTGCCTTCGAAATCGACCAGAATGACCGAGATGACCTGACGCGCGACCTTGAGGCCCGCCACAAGATAGGAGGGCCCGTCCAGTTGCAGAAGAACCCGCGGCCGCCCGCGTTTGGCCGATCTGGAATGCGCCTCGCCCTCGGTCTCTCGCACCAGGCCGGCGGAAATCAGGTCAGCGGTTGCGGCGGTGACGGTGGCCGGGCTGGTCTGCAGGGCCGATGCGATATCGATCCGCGAAATCGACCCCTTGGTTCGGATATGCTCCAACACCCGCAGGCGCGTGGCATTCCGTTGGTCCAGCGAGTTTTGAGAAGCCTTGCTTTTCAGCATCTTGTCTCCGCGAATCTTCTGTTGGCCTCAATCTATTGGGATTTGGAGCCTGCGAACAGAGTAAATATTTTACCCGCTGAAATAAATATGATACGCAGAAACACGAGGGCCGCGAATCATGACGCGATGGCCCCATCAACGGGAGGAAATCATGAAACGAATTCTCAGCTTTTCAGCTGCTGTTGCCATGGTTGGCTCGGCTGTCTTTGCCGAGCCGGTCGTCGGCGTAAGCTGGTCCAACTTTCAGGAAGAGCGCTGGAAAACGGACGAAGCGGCAATCAAGTCTGCGCTTGAGGCCGGTGGGGCCGAATATATCTCGGCGGACGCCCAGTCGTCCTCGGCCAAGCAGCTGTCCGACATCGAAAGCCTGATCGCACAGGGTGTGGACGCCCTGATCATTCTGGCGCAGGACGCGCAGGCCATCGGTCCGGCCGTACAGGCCGCCGCGGATGAGGGCATTCCCGTCATCGCCTACGACCGCCTGATCGAGGACGATCGCGCCTTCTACCTGACCTTCGACAATGTCGAAGTGGGGCGCATGCAGGCGCGCGCCGTGTACGAGGCGATGCCCAAGGGAAACTACGTCATGATCAAGGGTTCGCCTACGGATCCGAACGCGGACTTCCTGCGCGGTGGCCAGCAGGAAATCCTTCAGGCGGCGCTGGACAGTGGTGACATCGTGATCGTCGGTGAAGCCTATACCGATGGCTGGTTGCCCGCCAATGCGCAGCGGAACATGGAACAGATCCTGACCGCCAATGAAAACAAGGTCGATGCGGTTGTCGCGTCGAATGACGGGACCGCAGGTGGCGTTGTCGCGGCGCTGACCGCGCAGGGCATGGAAGGTATCCCAGTGTCGGGTCAGGATGGCGATCACGCCGCGCTGAACCGCGTGGCCTTGGGTACGCAGACCGTTTCCGTCTGGAAGGACGCACGCGAGCTGGGCAAGGCCGCCGGCGAGATTGCCGTCGCACTCAGCAGTGGCACCGACCCGTCGGAAATCGACGGAGTGGTCAGCTGGACCTCGCCGGGTGGAACGACGATGAATTCTGTCTTCCTGGCTCCGGTTCCGATCACCAAGGACAATCTGTCGGTTGTTGTGGATGCCGGATGGATCGCGCTGGAAGATCTGTGCCAAGGCGTCGAGAACGGCCCCGCACCCTGCAACTAAACTCCAAAGTCCCCGGCCTGCATGGGCGGGCCGGGGACCCTTGCTGAATTTGAAAGATCGGAAATGACCGAAACTTCGTCTCAGCCGATACCTCAGAAAACCAAGCCAAGCCTGTTCCAACAGCTGGAACTGGACATGCGGCTTTTGGGCATGATCGGCGCATTCGTGATCCTGTGCATCGGGTTCAATATCGTCACTGACGGACGGTTCCTGACGCCCCGCAACCTGTTCAACCTGTCGATCCAATCGGTTTCGGTGGCGATCATGGCCTGTGGTATGGTGTTCATCATCGTAACCCGGCACATCGACCTGTCCGTTGGCGCGTTGCTGGCGACCACCTCGGCGGTGATGGCCATGACGCAGACCGAGTTGTTGCCGCGCGTGTTGGGGATGGGGCTGGACCATCCCGCCACCTGGATCATCACCATCCTGGTCGGTCTTGCCATCGGAACGCTGATCGGAGCGTTTCACGGCTGGATGGTCGGCTACCTGACCATTCCGGCGTTCATCGTGACTTTGGGAGGCTTTCTGGTCTGGCGCAACGTCGCCTGGTATCTGACCAGCGGGCAGACAATCGGGCCGCTGGACAGCAATTTCTTGATGTTCGGGGGAACGAACGGAACCTTGGGAACAACGGCAAGCTGGCTGTTCGGGTTGTTTGCGGCGGCCATTGCGATCTGGGCGCTGTGGGGCAGTCGCCGGGCCAAGGCGGCGCATGGCTTCCCGGTCAAACCCGTCTGGGCCGAGGCAACGCTCGCCGGTATCATTGCGGCGAGCATCCTGGGATATGTGTACATCCTGAACAGCTATGCCATTCCGACGCGCCGGTTGCAGCGTATGTTCGAAGCCCGTGGCGAGACGATGCCCGAGGGCCTGATCGTCGGGTACGGCATCCCGATCTCGGTCCTGATCCTGATCATTGTCGCCGTGACCCTGACGGTCGTGGCCCGCAAAACCCGGTTTGGGCGCTACATCTTCGCGACCGGCGGCAACCCGGACGCAGCCGAGCTGTCCGGCATAAATACCCGCCTGCTGACCGTCAAGATCTTTGCGCTGATGGGCTTCCTTTGCGCGGTTTCGGCGGTGGTCGCCTCGGCGCGGCTGGCCAACCATTCCAACGACATCGGAACACTGGACGAACTGCGGGTGATCGCGGCAGCGGTCATTGGCGGAACCGCCCTGTCTGGTGGCATCGGCACCATCTATGGCGCGATCCTTGGTGCGCTGATCATGCAGGCACTGCAATCGGGCATGGCCATGGTCGGCGTGGATGCGCCGTTCCAGAACATCGTCGTCGGCAGTGTGCTGGTTCTGGCCGTCTATATCGACATCGTCTACCGCAAGCGATTGGGTGGAAAATGACGCAAGCGCAGGGAACTAAGAAAACGCCGCCGGCATCCGGTCGCGGATCCGGGCAACCACCTCTGGTCGAGATGCGAGACATTTCGATCTCGTTCGGCGGGATCAAGGCCGTCGACCAAGTCTCGGTCGACCTGTATCCCGGCGAGGTGGTGGGACTGCTGGGGCACAACGGGGCTGGCAAATCGACGCTGATCAAGGTCCTGTCCGGAGCCTATCAGATGGACCACGGGCAGATCCTGATCGATGGCAAACCGGTCGAGATCAACAACCCGCGCGACGCGCGGGCCAACAATATCGAGACGATCTACCAGACCTTGGCCCTGGCCGACAATCTGGACGCCACCTCGAACCTGTTCCTGGGACGCGAAATGACGACGCCTTTCGGTCTGGTCAACGACGCGGCGATGGAGGCCGAATGCCGTAAAATCATGGCGCAGCTGAACCCCAACTTTCAGAAGTTCAACGATCCGGTTTCGGCTCTGTCCGGTGGCCAGAGACAGTCGGTGGCCATCGCGCGGGCTGTCTATTTCAACGCCCGCATCCTGATCATGGACGAACCGACGGCCGCCTTGGGTCCGCACGAGACGCAGATGGTGGCCGATCTGATTCACCAGCTCAAGGCGCAGGGGATCGGAATTTTCCTGATCGACCACGACGTACACGCAGTCATGGATTTGTGTGATCGGGCCTCGGTCATGAAGAACGGCAAGCTGGTCGGCACGGTCGATATCGCGGACGTGACCGACGACGATCTGCTGTCGATGATCATTCTGGGTAAGCAGCCCGGGCAAAACTCGGAATAGGGGGCAGGTATGACAAGCGGATTCTTCGAGGGTATCGAAAAGGTCCGGTACGAAGGCGTAGACAGTCGGAACCCGCTGGCGTTCCGTCACTATGACCCGGACGAAGTGGTGTTGGGCAAGCGCATGGAGGACCATCTGCGCTTTGCCGTCGCCTGGTGGCACTCTTTCGCATGGGAGGGCGGAGACCCGTTCGGCGGTCCGACCCTTGTTCGCCCGTGGCACCCGCAAGACGACATGGGACGCGCCCGGATGAAGGCCGATGTCGCCTTTGAGATGTTTGAAATACTGGGACAGCCCTATTTCTGCTGGCACGACGCGGATATTCGCCCCGAACAGGGCAACTTTGCCGAAAACTTGCGCACGCTCGAGGAAATCACCGACTATATCGGTGAAAAGATGCAGGCGTCGGGAACCAAGCTGCTTTGGGGGACCGCCAACATGTTCAGCCATCGCCGCTGGATGGGGGGTGCCAGCACGAACCCTGATCCGGACGTCTTTGCCTTTGCCGCAGCAACCGTGAAATCCTGTATGGATGCGACCCACAAGCTGGGCGGCGAGAACTATGTGTTGTGGGGCGGGCGCGAAGGCTACGAGACGTTGCTGAACACCGATCTGGGGCTGGAACTGGACCATATGGGACGGTTCCTGAACATGGTGGTCGACTACAAGCACAAGATCGGGTTCAAGGGCACCATCCTGGTCGAGCCGAAGCCACAGGAACCCTCCAAGCACCAGTACGACTACGACGCCGCAACCTGCATCGGGTTTCTCAGGAAATACGGGCTGGAAGACGAAGTGAAGCTGAACCTGGAACAGGGCCACGCGATCCTGGCTGGCCACAGCTTTGAACATGAGATCGCCGTGGCGGCGGCCGAGGGTATGCTGGGTTCGATCGACATGAACCGGAACGATTATCAATCTGGATGGGACACCGACCAGTTTCCCAACAACGTGCCCGAAGTCGCGTTGGCCTACTACTACATCCTCAAGGCCGGAGGGTTTTCGACCGGGGGCACGAATTTCGACGCCAAGATCCGCCGCCAGTCGATCGACCCCGAGGATCTTGTCGCGGCGCATGTGGGCGGCATGGACGTCTGTGCCCGCGGGTTGAAGGCCGCCGCCGCGATGATCGAGGATGGCGGGCTTGATGCCGCGTTGACCGACAGATACTCCGGATGGGGCAGCCCGGAGGCGCAATCCATGCTTGCCTCATCGCTGGATGAAATCGCGGCTCGAGTGTTGGCCGAAGGTATCAATCCCGAGCCTCGATCCGGAAGGCAGGAGCGCTTGGAGAACTACGTCAACAGGTTTGTCTGACGGCTAAAGGTTCAACGGTTCCGCGCCCGGAAGCCTAAGACTGGTTCGGTTTAATCAGCCGGTATTCATGACTTAAGACCGACTGTGCACCACCGGGCCATATTCGAATGCGTGTTGTGGGCGCCGGTCCTCCGCGGCGGGTGCCCCCGATCGACCCGCGTGCCTTCTGGCTTCAATCAGATGCCGGGACTACCAGCCCAAGTTCTTTGTCCGATGCCGTCCCGGCATATTTGTCCCGCGGTGGCATTGGCCTCGACTTCCAATGTGGCTCGAACGCAAAGCTCGACACTTTGCGGCCGCCCACCAACGCTCCGTTTCCGGCACCCAATGCATAGTCGTAGTAGAGTTTCACGATTTCGTCTTGTGTCACCTGCCCCGTGGCCTCATGGGCCATGCAGGCGGCTTTCCAGTTTCGGACTCTGTCGTACTCGCCGTTTTGCGGGAGTTCAAAGTCTTCGTAGTATTCCAGAAACCAGAAGCGCTGGAACATCGGTGTGAATACCGCCTCGGCCAACCCGAACTGATCGAACAGAAAAACACCGTTCGGGTTGTGGGTCAGAAGAAAGTCATTGAGGTCACGATAAAGCGCGAGCAGTTTTTCGTTGTGGGCATCTTTCTGCGCGGGGTCCTGGTTCATCACATAGACGTAGCCGGTCATCGTGAAGGCGCCCTCTTTGGCAATCAGCATCGACTCGACCGCATGCTCGGCCGGGTCGCTGCGCCGCAGCTTTGGCCCTTCGAGCATTTCATCGAGATAGCGCAGGATCACGAGGCTTTCCTTGATGATCTGCCCGTCCGGAGTCTCGAGAACCGGCAGAGCGGTCGTTCCGCGCGTTTTCTTCAGCAGCTCTGGATCGCGGGGTTTGGTGATGTCCACGACGCGGAACTCCACCCGGTCCCTCATCCCCCGCAACGCCAGCAGAATTTCAAGCCGCTGTGAAAAGGGACACACAGGAATATGATAGACGATGTGCTGGGTCATGACGTTCAATCCAATGGAGGGCCAGTAAATGACAGGTTGTACTTGGCGGCTACGGCCTCGATGTCCGGCATGTCTTCCGGAATTTTGTACTGGGCCGTTGCCATGGCGTGGAAAAAGCCCTCGAAACCTCCCGGTGTGAGAATGACAAGGTGACGGCTGGGCTCATCACCGATGACCTTGAACGTGTGTTCTTTTCCGCGGGGTATGAAGATACTTTCGCCCGGGCCGACACGCGTTTCGACACCTTCGACCCAGACTTTGCAGACACCGGTCAAAATCACGAAGACTTCGTCTTCTGCCTGATGGATGTGCCGTGGCGGACCGCTTCCGACCGGCGAAAGGCTGTCTACAATCGACATGGCGCCCCCGGTTTCAGCGGGGTCCAGAATTGTTTTGTAACGAACGCCCTGCCATTCGAGCGTGGCGTCATCAACCAGATGATCATGCATCGCTTCTGTCCTTTGATCCGACATGAAACGAAAGCGCTTTCGGTACCTTACTTGTAGGCGCAAAAAACGGTATCAATCTAACGAAAGTTCATAATACACGGTATTACCAACATGAATTTCGTAACGCTTGATCTGAACCTACTCCGTGTTCTTGATGCGATTCTGACGGCGGGGTCCACCACCAAGGCAGGGGAAAGACTTGGGGTCTCGCAATCCGCAGTGTCGAATGCGTTGAACCGCCTGCGGCACGCCTTGGGTGACGATCTGTTTGTGCGGCGGGGAAATCAGCTTGTCCCAACGGATTTTGCGGTTTCGATCAAGGACGGGCTGCGTGAGGAACTCAATCGACTGGAAAGTTTGCTGAGCCACAATGACGATTTCGACCCCAGGCAGGCATCCGAAACTTTCAAGATCGCGGCCAGCGACTTTTTCGCCGAGCTGCTGATGCCCGGTCTTGGGGGTGTTCTGAACCGCAAGGCTCCGAAGATGGTCGCGCAATTGGTGGATCTTGTTCCCGAGAACTATGTCGAGAGTATTGAGCGCTACAATGCTGATCTCGCGTTGATCCCGGATACAGATGCACCGGATTGGATCAGCAGAGAAGTGCTGTTCCGGTCGTCCTTCATGGTCGTCGGCCGCGTTGACAACCCATTCCTTGCACAGATCGAAGACGGCACCGAACTTCCGATGGAAACGTTCTGCGCCTTGTCGCATGTGCTGTTTTCACCCGAGGGCAAACTGGCGGCGATGGGTGATGCGGCTCTGGCGAAAGTTGGTCGGAAAAGGCACGTCGCGATGACCCTTCCGGTGTTTTCAGGGGTGTGCCGAGTGGTCAGTGCAAGCGATCTTGTGGCCTTGGTGCCTTCTCAGCTGGCCAGGAAGTTGGCGCCGGAGTTCGGCCTGAAGGTACTTGCCCCGCCGTTCGAAATCGAACCCGTCAACATCATAGCTATCTGGCACAGACGATCGGATGCAAATCCGATGGCAAAATGGATGCGGCAACAAGTGTTCGATCTGTTGAAGCCGCTGGACACCAGGTAGCCGGACAAGCGCGGGTTGAGTTTCTATTTGCTGACGATTTCCACGGTATAGGCGCGCCGGGCCGAGGCCGGCGGCGGCGGGAAGGGCGCGGCGGCCCGGACCTGCGCCAGTGCGACCTGATCCAGCCGGGCCGAACCCGAGCTGCGGGCGACGCTGACCGACGCCAGCGCACCGTTGTCGGCGATACGAAGGGCCACCAGAACCGAGCCTTGGATATTCACGCTTTTTCGACGGGCGCGCAAAATCTTGCGCTTGACCAGACCGGCATAGGTGCTGGCCTCGGCATTTCCCTGTTCCTGCGCGGCGCGGTTCGTCCGTTTCGCCGAGGCCGCCCCGGTCGCCGCCTTGCCGGTGGCGCTGCCCTTTTTGCGGCTGTCCGCGGCATTGCCTGTCGGGGTGGGTGGTTTTGGAGGCCGGGCCTGCTGCGGCTGGGGTTTTTGCAAGGTCGGTGTATGGGCGTTCTGCCGCTGGGCCGGGGCCTGCGCCCGCACCCTAGTGGCCGGCTGCGCGCGCGCACGGTCCGCCGGGGCCTCTGGCGAGGTCTGTGCTGGGGCAACGGGTGAGTGACGGGTGGTGGCGGGGGGCGGGGACACGGTTCCGGCCGCATAGTCCCGGAACGAGGACCCCAGCGCCACAGGGGCAACTGCGCCACCGCCTTCGATGAGAACTGCCTCGTCCGTGTCGAATTCGAACAGGGCGGCGGCGTGGGTCGCGGCGGCCAGCACGACCAGCACGGTGGCCATAGTGCGGGATTGCGGGATCATGGCAGGCCCCGTTCGGTCACGACGAAGACCCTATTGGCGCCCAGGGCCCGCAGGGCGTCGCTGACCTGTTTCAACCGCACCGCCGGCAAGGCCCGGTCGGGCACCAGCCGCACGGCATCCAATGGCAGGTCGATCGAGGCGCGCTCGACATAGGCCGCCACATCCGTCAGCTCGGCCCCGCGATATTCCAGCACGCCGTCGGCGCGGATGACCAGCGCATCCGGGGGCTCGCGCCCTTCAAGATCCGCCGTCCGCACCAGTTGCACCGACTGGCCCAAGGGCGGCGCCAGCGTGCCCGCGATCATGAAGAAGACCAGCATCAGAAAGACCACGTTGATCAGGGCGATCGTCGGTTCGCGGCCGGGTTTCGTTTTGGGGGTCAGCCGGATCATCCGATGACCTGCGTGCTGAGGCGGGATACGGGTTCAAGGGCGGTCAGCAAGTCGATCAACTGCTGCGAGGTCGCCCCGCCGCCGAGGCTGATCAAGGCCAGCTGGTCGGTTCGGCCGTCGAACCGTGCGGCGACCGCGTCGGGCGCGACTTCGGTGCCGTCGATCAGGATGCGGTCGCGTTCAAGCTTGATGAAGCGGATAGATCGCTGGGCCTGCGACCCGCCCGCCGCGGCGGTGGTCAGCTCGATCTCGGCGTATTTCGAGAAGGTCGAGGTGAGCATGAAGAACAGCAACAGCAGAAAGATGACATCGATCAGGGATGTCATGGACAGGCGCCGGCGCCGAATTTTGCGGGTATCAAGCGCCATGGGCCAGCGCCTCGGACGGCGGGGTGGCCGGGCGTGGCGCGGCGGCGTGGCCGGGGGCAAACACCGTGCGCAGGGCGCGGTTGGCAAAGACCCGTTCGCGGGTCATGCGCGCCTCGAACCAGGTCAGGACCAGCGCGGTGGGCATGGCCACGGCCAGCCCTGCGGCGGTCGTCATCAACGCAACCCAGATGCCGCCGGCAAGCAGCGCCGGATCCACCGCGTTGCCGGCCGCCTGAAGAGTGCGGAAGGCCTCGATCATGCCCAGCACGGTGCCGAACAGCCCCAGCAGCGGCGCAAGCTGCGAGACCATGTCCAGCACGTTCAGCCCGCGTTCCAGCCCGGCAAAGCGCGCCTCGGCCTCGGCATCGGCGCGGTCCATCAGTTCCGGCCCGTGCCCCTCCAGCGCCATGGCGACTACCGGCGCCAGATAGCTGCGGCTTCGGTCCAGATGCGCGCGCGCGGTGGCCCGATCGTTGCGGTCCCAGGCTTCGATGGCCTGCGACAGCTCGACATGCCGCCCGACTCCGGCGGCCTTGTACTGCCACAGCTTGTAGAGGATCAGCGCCATGGTCGCGACCGAAGTCGCGATCAGCACCGCCACGACCGGGCCGCCCAGGTCCAGAATCGCGGTCAATCTTTGCAGAAACGCATCCATCGGGTCATCCAATCAATTCGGTTTCAAGGCGGCTGCGCAGCGTCAGGCCGGACAGGCAGGCATCGGCCAGATCGCCGGGATAGGCGCATTCCTGCACCCCGTTGATCAGGATCCGGCTGATCTGATTGCAGGCCAGGCCGTCGAATTTGAACTGGCGCACGCGGGGCCGCCCGGCGGGCAGGTCCTGGAAATCCAGCAGCGTCAGCAGGGCCACTTCGCCTTGCGCGCCGAACAGCACCGTTTCATAGACGGCGCCGCCGATATCGGCGGGGTGGGCGTTTTCGACCACGAAGCTCAGCAGGCAGCCCTGATCCTGGTCCACGGCCGAGCTGAGCTCGATCGTGACGCCGCCCGCGCCCTGCGTGTCTTCGGCACTGGCCAACTCCGCCCCCGCGATGGGGGGCAGGGCCAGCAGGACCGCCCGAACAAGATTTTGCACAGCTTTTCTCATGACGGGTCCTTTCCCTGAGGGGTTCAGAAGGTCTTGGCCACGGTCAGCTTGAAATTCCGGCCCGGCGAATTGCGGGTCGACAGGTTCGGCTGATAGGCCTTGTCAAAGATGTTCTCGATCCCCGCGCGCAGCTCGAACCCGGCCAGCGCGGCCTCTTGCGGCAGATAGGTCGCGCGTAGGGTGTTCACCCCATATCCGGCAACCGGATCGCCCGAGGAATCGAGACCCGACTTGGCGCCGAAGATCTCCCAGCTGACATCCAGGGTTTCGCCAAACCGCTTGCCCAGGGTGATCCGCGCCGAATCCGTGGGTTCGTTGCGCCACGGCGATCCGATGCCCGCCGCGCTGAACTCGGTGGCGCTGACGATGTTGGCGTTGAAATCGACGTAGAAGCCCGTGGCATGGGCATAGGAGGCTTCAATCTCGACGCCCTCGGTTTCGACCTTGGACAGGGGCAGGGACGGAGTGCCCGACACGTACGAGGTGATGTCCCACAGATCGGTGCTGTAGACATTGATCTTGGCGCGCACAACGTCGCCGCTGTCATAGGAAATGCCGGCCTCCCAGGTGCGGGATTTCTCGGGCTGGGTCATGTAGAGCGGTGTGCCCAGATCGTCGATGATCGGCAGGCTTTCGGTATAGGCCCCGCCCGCGAACACCGCGAAGCCGCTGGCGAATTCATAACGGGCCGACAGGCCGCCCATCAGCGCGTCGTTGTCATAGCTGCCGTTGAAGGGCGCGGCCGCGTCGCCGTTGCCCTTGATGTCCTGCGTTTCGTACCGCAGCGCGGGCGTGGCGGTCAGCTGGTCGCCGAACTGGATGTCGTCAACTGCAAACAGCGCGACGCGACGGTCGGTGCCGCCCGGTGCCGATGGGGCATCCAGCCGCTCGCGCTCGATGAATTCCACCCCGAACCGCAGATCATGCGACGCCGCCCCGGTCTGGAAATACGCGCTGTTCTTGATCGTCAGCTTGGTGGTTTCGTAATTGTGCGTGGCATCGGCCAGCGCCCGGATGCCGGGGAAGAAGGGCGTTCCCTCCAGGCTGGACGAACCGGGCACATAGCTGCTGTCGATGGACTGCTCGGAATAGCTGAGATTGACGTCCAGATCGACCAGATCGTTGCCGGCCGGCCGGTACTGATAGCGCAGAACGGCGATCCGGGTTTCGATGTCGCGGTCCACGTTGCCGAAGGCGTCCGCCGTCGTGCCGAAGGAATCATAGGGCACGTCGCGCTCTTCCGAGGTGGACTGGTTCCAGGACGCGGTGATCGAATGCTCAAGGTTGTCGCCAAAGCTGTATTTCCCCTTGGCCAGCAGCGAAGGCAGGGTAAAGGCGCTGTTGCCGATCGTGTCGCCGTTCCCGTCCTTCTGATCGTCTTGGTCGCGATAGGTATAGTTGAACAGGAATTCGGTCTGCCGGTTGGGTTGCCACGCCAGGATCGACGACGAGGCAAAGCCGTTGCCGTTGGAATACCCCTCGAGCGTCTGGCGGAAGCGGAACCCCGGCTCGCCGCCGGTAAAGTCGGACGCGTCCTTGGTTTCCAGCTGAACCACGCCACCGACGACGCCCGAGCCGTATTCGAAGGACCCGACCGTGCCGCGTATGACCGAGACGCTTTTGTACAGCTGCGGATCGGTGAACAGCTGGTTGCCGATCCGGTACAGCTCTTCCGCGCCGGTGGTTGCGCCGTCGACCAGGATCAGAACCTTCTGGTCGGTGCCGAAGGTGCCGTTGGCCCCGTATCCGCGGATATTGATGCCCGATCCTTGCGGGGTCGAGCCGTTCACCAGGGTGACACCGGGAACCGAATCGATCAGCTCGGCCACCGTGTTGGCCTGACGGTCGTTGATCTCTTCCTGGTCGATATTCGTGACCGGAACCGCGGTGCCGGTCTGGATCTCGCGTTTGCTTTCGCCCAGTTCCAGGGTCCCGAGGAACCCGTCATCCTGTTCCTGCGCCCAAACCATGGACGCCATCAAACCAAGGCAAGAGGCAGTCCCAAGCAGGCCTGCAATATGAGTACGCGCACGCATTTCTGTCCCTTCGAAACAAGTGTGAGGACCGGAGATGCTTGCAGTTCGCTGGCGCTGGTCAGTTTTTTTTTCTGTTTTTTGGAATCGCCTGTTCGCGGCGACTTGTGCTCGTTAATAAAGGTGACTAAAACAGTCAACATAATTTCGTGCCTGTAATTTCGGCACTGCCAGCAGGTCTCTGATTGCGATCAGCGCCCGGGCCAGCACCCCCTTGGAACCACGAAGAAGACGGGAAACCCGCTATGGAACAGGTGCTTATGGCTCCTCAGGATATTCGTGCCGCCTATGCGCAGAAGACAGGCCAGCGAGACCGCGATTTCGCGGAATCGCTGGGGTTGAGCGAGGGCCAGCTGGTCGCGGCCTTTGCCGGGCAGGGCGTAACGCGGCTGAACCCCGGCCTTGACGGGCTGTTCGGCCAGTTGGCTGGTTTGGGCGAGGTCATGGCGCTGACGCGCAACCCGTCCTGCGTGATCGAAAAGATCGGGCGATACGACAATTACCACAGCGGCCAGCATGCCGCGATGGTGCTGACCGAAGAGGTCGACCTGCGCATGTTCCCCGCGCAATGGCACCATGTCTTTGCCGTCGAGCGGGAAACCGAGGCCGGTCTGCGCCGCTCGATCCAGGTGTTCGATGCGGCCGGGGACGCGGTTCACAAGATCATCCTGCGCGATGGCTCGGACCTGGGCCACTGGGGCAGCTTGGTTCGGACACTGGCCGCCGAGGATCAAGGCCAGACGATGGCGGTCGCGCCGCGCAAACCGGCCGAAGGACCCAAGGCCAATGCCGACAAGGCCGACGCCCTGCGCCACGAATGGGCAAAGATGACGGACACGCACCAGTTCCTGCGCCTGACCTCCAAGCTCAAAATGAACCGGCTGGGCGCCTATCGCATCGCGGGCGAACCGCTGGCCCGCGCGGTTGATCCCGCGGCGGTCACCGGCCTGTTCGAACAGGTGAGGGATCAGCAGATCGAGGTGATGATCTTCGTCGGCAACCGCGGCTGCATCGAGATCCACGGCGGGCGGGTGCGGAATCTTCAGCAGATGGGGCCGTGGTTCAACGTGCTGGATCCGGGCTTCAACCTGCATCTGCGCAGCGATCACATCGCCGAGGTCTGGGCCGTCGACAAGCCGACCCAGCGCGGCCCGGCAATCTCGGTCGAAGCCTTCGACGCGGACGGCGCCCTGATCCTGCAGATCTTCGGGCGCCGCACCGGCGAGGCCGATCATCGCCCCGCCTGGGATGCGCTGGTGGCCGCGCTGCCCGGCCCGGCCGATACCGGAGCGGCATGATGCGGGGCCTGGTGACACTCTGTGCGGCATTGCTGGTTTCGGCCGCGGCCGCGCAGGCCGAGAGCAAACGCGTGATCGCCATCGGCAGCTCGCTGACCGAGATCGTCCATGCCCTGGGCCAGCAGCACCGGCTGGTCGGCCGTGACCGCAGTTCGATCTATCCGCCCGAGGCGGCGGATCTGCCCGATGTCGGGTATCGCCGGGCCCTGTCGCCCGAGGGCGTGCTGTCGGTTGCCCCCGACCTGATCCTGGCGCTCGAAGGGTCGGGCCCGCCCGAGACCATCGCGGTGCTGCAAGAGGCCGGCGTGGATTACGTCACCATTGCCGACGAATTCTCGCGTGATGGCGTCATCGACAAGATCCGCGCCGTGGGTGTCGCGCTGGGGGTCGAGGCCGAGGCCGAAGCCCTGGCGGCCGAAACCGCACGCCGGCTGGACCGGGCGCTGGCCCAGGCGCCCGACGCGCAGGACGCGCCGGTGAACGTGCTGTTCCTGCTTTCGGCTCGGGGCAGCGAATTTGTCGTCGGCGGGGCCGAGACCCAGGCAGACACCATCATCCGGATGGCCGGAGGCAAAAACGGGGCCGCGGATGTGACGGGTTTCAAGACGATGACGCCCGAAGCCATGGCCGCCACCGCGCCGGACGTGATCCTGATGATGGAGCGCCAAGGCGAGCCGACCATCTCGGATGAAGAGCTGTTCGCGCTGCCCGCGGTCCGGCTGACTCCGGCGGGGCGGAACCGGGCGCTGATCCGGATGCCCGGCGCCTATCTGCTGGGCTTCGGCCCGCGCACCGCCGACGCGGTCATGGATCTGTCGGCCGCATTGCGGAGCGTCAGGGGCTCATGACGCTGCCACTGGACAACGGCGCGCCCCCGACCGCCGCGGCCCGCAGGTCGCGGGCTGCATGGGTGACGCTGGCCTTGATCGGCCTTCTGGCCGTGACCAGCGTGGCCAGCATCTCGGTCGGCGCGTCCGAGGCCTCGTTGAAGATGGCCGTTTCAGATCTGCTGCATGGCCGGGGCCTGTCGGATCTGAACCGGATCGTGCTGTGGGACATCCGCCTGCCGCGGCTGGCGATGGGCATCCTGGTCGGCGCGGCGCTGGCGGTGTCGGGCGTGGTGATGCAGGGGCTGTTCCGCAACCCGCTGGCGGATCCGGGCATTGTCGGCGTCAGCGCGGGGGCAGGGCTGGGCGCGATCACCGCCATCGTCTTCGGCAACCTTCTGCCCGCCGCCGTTCTGGCCTGGGTCGGCAGTGGCCTGGTCGCGGTTGCCGCCTTTCTGGGCGGCTGGGCGTCGGTCCTGATCCTCTATCGCGTTTCGACGCGTCAAGGGCAGACCTCGGTGGCCACGATGCTGCTGGCCGGAATCGCCCTGGCGGCCCTGTCGGGCGCGGTGTCGGGGGTCATGGTGTACATCGCCGACGATCAGCAGCTGCGCGATCTGACATTCTGGGGCATGGGGTCTCTGGCCGGCGCGACCTGGACCAAGGTGGCGACCGCCGCGCCTCTGATACTGGCGTCGATCCTGTGCGCGCAGCGTCTGGCCCGCGCCTTGAATGGCCTGGCCATGGGCGAAGCGGTGGCGCATCACATCGGTATTCCGGTGCAACGCAGCAAGAGCATCGCGATCCTGACTGTGGCCGCCGCCACCGGCGCGGCCGTGGCCGTGTCGGGTGGGATCGGGTTCATCGGCATCGTCGTGCCGCATCTGCTGCGGCTGGGCACCGGCCCCGATCACCACCGGTTGCTGGTGAATGCGGCCTTGCTGGGCGCCGCCCTGCTGCTGGCCGCCGACATGATCAGCCGGGTGATCGTGGCCCCGGCCGAGCTGCCGATCGGCATCGTCACGGCCATTCTGGGCGCGCCGGTGTTCTTCTGGATCCTGCTGCGCCGCCACGGATCGATGGGTATGTGAATGATGAAAGCTGAAAATGTCAGCGTCCGCATCGGGCGCAAGCAGATCCTGCGCGATGTGGATTTCCTGGCCGAACCCGGACAGGTCACCGCGATCATCGGGCCCAACGGCTCGGGCAAATCCACCTTGCTTAGGGCGCTGTCGGGCGACATCCTGTACACCGGCCGTATCACCTTGAACGGCCAGGACATCGCGGCTCTGCAGCCCTGGGAACTGGCGGCGATGCGGGGCGTTCTTCCGCAATCCTCGGCCGTCGCCTTTCCCTTCACCGCGCTGGAAGTCGTACGCCTGGGCCTGCCCGGCGGCCTGGCCAACGGCGACGACGCCCTGCCGTCGCGCGCGATGGCGCATGTCGATCTTGCGGGGTTCGAGCCGCGCTCGTACCAGAACCTGTCCGGCGGCGAGCAGCAACGCGTGCAGCTTGCGCGCGTTCTGACCCAGGTCTGGAGCTCGGTGCGGCGCGACCGGCCGCGCTGGCTGTTACTGGACGAGCCCGTCGCCAGCCTGGACATCGCGCATCAGTTCACGGTTCTGCGCATCGCGCGCGAATTCGCCGATCAGGGCGGGGGCGTCGTGGTCGTGATGCATGACCTGAACCTGACCGCGTTGTTCGCCGACAAGGTCTGCGTTCTGTCGAACGGAGAGGTCTGGCGCACCGGGGCGGTTTCGGACGTCATGACCGACGAGGTGATGCGGCAGGTCTACGGCATCGATCTGCCGGTCAGCACGCTGCCGGCAACTGACGTTCCGTTTGTCTTGCCGCAGGCTCTGGTTTGAGGCCCAATCCCCACTGAGCCAAACTGCATGGCAGCCAGATTTCATGCAGCGGGCGTACCAATCCAACGCACGGTCTCACGGGTTTCACCATGACGCGTGGGACCGCTATTCGGAATTTAGCGAAACCACTCTGCGAGAATTTCGAAACCGTGACCCCGGTTCGAAGTTGCGCTTGATGGGTCAAACGGCAGGTGCTTCACTTTTTTCAGTGCGGGGCGTGTTCACATGCGAAACGCGCTCAATACACCCGAGACGCTGACCCGATCTCGACGATCAGGCCCGTCCGCCTGATCGCTTTCGATCAACGAGAATCAGCGCCGAAGACGACCAACATGGAGAGATGCAACATGAACAAACTTGCTACGTTACTGGGGGGCGCATCGATGGCGGTCGCTGCCCCGGTTTTTGCTGCCGATATCGTGATCGGTGTCCCGAACTGGGCGTCGGTGAACGCCACCGCGCACATTCTTGAAGTCGTTATCGAAGAAAACCTGGGCCTTGATGTCGAATTGCAGAACGGGACCAACCCCATCGTGTTCGAAGCGATGGATTCCGGCGCGATGCACGTCCACCCGGAAGTCTGGATGCCGAACCAGCAGAACCTGCACGACACCTATGTCAAACAGAACGGCACAGTCGTGATGAACGAGAACCCGGTTCAGGCCGAGCAGGGTATGTGCGTTCCGACCTACATTGCCGAGGAATATGACATCAAATCCATCGACGACCTGAGCGATCCGGACAAGATGGCCATCTTCGACACTGACGGAAACGGTACCCCCGAGGTTTGGATCGGCGCACCCGGCTGGGCGTCGACCGTGGTCGAGAAGATCCGCGCCAAGTCCTATGGCTATGACCAGATCTTCGAGCTGACCGAGTACGAAGAAACCATCGCCTACGCCAATTTGGCAAACGCGACCAAGGCCGGCGATCCGTGGATCGGGTTCTGCTACAGCCCGCACTACATCTTCGTGACCCAAGAACTGACCGTGCTGGAAGAGCCGCCGCATGATCCGGCCACTTGGACGATCGTTCAGCCCACCGATGACCCGGACTGGCTGGACAAATCCGAGGCCTCGACCGCGTGGAACGGGGCAACTCTGCACCTGCACTACGCCAAAGAGCTTGAGGAAAACCATCCCGAGGTCGCGGCCCTGTTCCGCAACTACCAGATGCAGGGTGATGATCTGAGCGCGATGGGCAAGGCGCTGGCTGTGGACAACATGGAAGCAGCCGATTTCGCCCGCCAGTGGGTGGCTGAAAACGAAGACACCGTTATCGGCTGGCTGACGAACTAAATCACAAACGCATGGGGCCGTCGCGACTGATCGCGGCGGCCCTTTGCTTGTTTGCCGGGATGCAACCCCGTAGATGAGGGGCAAATGGACGAACCTGTCGTAAAACTAGAAAATGTCTGGAAAATTTTCGGTGCACGGGCCGAAGAAGCCATGGCTGCGGTCCGGAATGAAGGTATTGGAAAACCTGAAGTTCTTGAAAGATTCAATTGCGTGGTCGGCGTTCAAGGCGCCACGTTCGAAGTGCCGCGTGGCGAGATTTTTTGCATCATGGGCCTGTCGGGTTCAGGCAAGTCGACCCTTGTGCGCCATGTCAATCGCCTGATCGAGCCCACGGCCGGAAAGATCGAGATCATGGGGCAGGACGTGTCCAAGATCTCCGAGTCCGAGCTGCGCCGCATCCGCGCCCAGCAGATCGGGATGGTGTTCCAGCACATGGCGCTGATGCCGCACCGCTCGGTGCGCGACAACGTGGCCTATCCGCTTGAGATCCGCAAAGTCTCGAAATCCAAGCGCTGGGCGGTGTCCGATCACGCGCTGGGCCTGGTGGACCTGACCGGGTACGAGGACCGGTTGCCCAAGGAACTGTCGGGCGGGATGCAGCAGCGCGTGGGCATTGCGCGCGCGCTGGCTTCGGACCCGGAAATCCTGTTGATGGACGAACCGTTCTCGGCGCTGGACCCGCTGATCCGGCTGCAGTTGCAGGATCAGTTCAAGGCTCTGGTTGCGCAGCTGAAAAAGACCACGCTGTTCATCACCCATGACCTGGACGAGGCCATTCGCATCGGCCACCGCATCGCCATCATGAAAGACGGTGTGATCGTCCAGATCGGCACGCCCGAGGACATCGTGATGAACCCGGCGGACGACTATGTGCGCGAGTTCGTGCAGGGCATATCCAAACTCAAACTGGTCAAGGCACATTCGATCATGGAGCCGTTGGACAGTTATTCCGGCCCGCTGGATGGCGCGCCGCGTGCCGATGAGGGCGCAGACCTCGACCAGCTGATCGATCTGGCCGTGAACACCGAGCTTCCGGTGGTGATTACCGATGGCGGTCAGGATGTCGGCGTCGTGACCAAACCACGCCTGTTGCGCGGAATTCAGGGGGGCAAAAATGACTGATGCAACCACGGAATTGAAAGTCACGGCCGCCTCCGACATCGAGGTGGACCGCGAGGCGCTGGATCGGTCGATCCACGAATTCGCAGGCCCCAATGGTGATTATTACGTCAACGCCTTTCACAAGATCCACGATGCAACCAGTCCGATCCCGAACACGTTCAACCTGTGGGCGGCGGTTTTGGGGCCGTTCTGGTCCGCCTCGCGGGCGATCTGGGGGATGTTCTGGACCTTCCTGATCCTTGAGATCATCGCTTGGGTGCAGATCGGTCGCGGCGCCTGGGGTAACCCGGGGGCCGATCTGGCCGAACGCGCGGCCCGTCAGCAGGAACGCGCAAACGAGCTGCTGGCCCGCGCGGCGGATTCAACCGAGAAGGCAGACATTGACCGGTTCAACAAACTGGCCGCGAATATCCAGAAAGCGGCGGACAGCAGCCTTGAGAAAGCGCAGCTGGCACAGTCCGAAGCCCTTGGGATCATGGTCACCGGGCTTCTGATGCTGTTGGTTTTCAAACTGGTTCAGGGGTTCTACGCTGACCGGGTGTACGAAAAACAGTACTCGAACTGGCGGATCAACCCCGACAGCACCGAAAGCGGCCGCTCGGCGCGGAACACGGTTCTGGGGGCGGTTCTGATCGCTGCGATCGGACCGCTGATCGTTTACAAGTTCACAGTGAATGCCTCGCTTCCGCTGCTGGATGCCTTCCCCGAAAAACAAGTGTCCGAGATGATACTCGGGCCTGATCAGGGAACATTGTTCTCGGTCGTGGCCAGCTGGATGGAGGCCCGGATCGACGCCGCCGCCGCCGCGGGCGGAGACATTTTCGACGGGATCGTTGCCGGTGTACGCTCGGTCCTGGACGGGCTGACCGTGGCCCTGATCGGGTCGCCCTGGCCCGTGGTCATGCTGGTGATCTGCGTGACCGCGTGGCGCGCAGCGGGTCCGCGCGTGGCGATCTTCACCGCCGCATCGCTGGCCTATATCGCGCTGCTGGGCTATTGGGACGTTGCGATGGAAACGGTGGCACTGGTGGGCGCGGCCGTGCTGCTGTGCGTCACCTTCGGCATTCCGCTGGGCATCTGGTTCGGCAAATCCAAACGCGCCTATCGCGCGGCCGAGCCGGTGTTGGACCTGATGCAGACTCTGCCGGCCTTCGTGTATCTGATCCCGATCATCGCCTTCTTTGGCACCGGCAACCCGCCGGGCATCCTGGCCACGATCATCTTCGGCATGCCGCCGGTGATCCGCCTGACGGCGCTGGGCATGCGCGGGGTGCCTGAAAGCATCAAAGAGGCCGCCGTGGCCTTTGGTGCCTCGAAATGGCAGTTGCTGAAGGACGTGGAAATCCCGCTGGCGCTGCCGTCGATCATGACCGGCGTGAACCAGACCATCCTGATGTGCCTGTCGATGGTCGTGATCATCTCGCTGATCGGCGGCGGGGGCCTGGGCAAGGAAATCCTTGAGGCGCTGCAATACGCGGCCAAGGGGCCGGGCTTGCTGGGCGGTTTTGCGATCCTGTTCCTGGCCATGGTCATGGACCGCATCGTTCAGGGCGCCTTCCGACGCGAAGACGAAAAGATCTGACGCGACAGCCGCCCCCGGGTCACCCGTGGGGGCGGTTTCATTTCAGGGCGGGGAGACACGATGGCGGACCGCTACGAACAATCCATGATGGACAACCTTTACTGGTGGGGCGTGCCCACCCTGTTCCGGTGCCCCCATGTGGGGCCGCAGGATCAGGATATCGCCCTTGTGGGCGTGCCGCATTCCGCCGGCAACGGCACCACCGAACGCGACCAGCATCTGGGCCCGCGTGCGCTGCGTCATGTCTCGGCCGTGCAGCGCCGGGTGCATTCGCTGTTCCAGATCGACCCGTGGTCGAGCGCGCGCATCGCCGATGTGGGCGACGTGCCGTTTCCGCGCGCCAATGACAACGAAGACTGCATCGAGCGTATCACTGCCTTCTACCGTGACATCGACGCGGCCGGTGCGCGGCCCGTGTCGATCGGTGGCGATCATTCGATCACGGGCGGGATCGTGCAGGCGTTGGGCCGAGGCGAACTGGCGGGCGGGCAACCGGTCAGCTTTCTGCATCTGGACGCGCACACGGATGTGTTCACCAAGGTCGATCATTTCCTGGGGGCCAAAAAGTCGGCCGCGCATTGGGGGGCCTACCTGGCCGATCAGGGGCAGGTGGACCCGACCCGATCGATGCAGATCGGGTTGCGGGGGCATCCGCGCAGCCTGGACTGGCTGCAGCCTTCATATGACTATGGCTACAACATCGTCACCATGCGCGAGTTCCGCCAGCGTGGCTTGGCCGATGTGGTGGCCCAAACACGCGAGGTTCTGGGCGACCGGCCAGTCTACATCACCTTCGATCTCGACTGCCTTGATCCGACCATCGCGCCGGGCGTGTCGAACCTGGAACCCGGCGAAAAGGGTTTTGACATCGACGAGGCCGTGGGCATCCTGCATGCCGCGCGGGGGCTGAACATCGTCGGCGGCGATGTGGTCTGCATGATGCCGACCAAGGACAGCCCCAACAATATCACCGCGCTGACGGCGGCGGCGGTCATGTTCGAGATGATCGCGATGATCGCCGAGAACGTCGCGCGGGCCTAGCGCCGCGCGTCGATCGCCTGGGCCAGCACGCACAGCAGCTCGAACATCAGCGAAATGCCCAGCCAAGCGGTACCGCCCGATGGGTCGAAGGGAGGCGAGACCTCGACCAGATCCGCGCCCACAAGGTTCAGACCTTCCAGCTTGCGGATGACCTGCTGGGCCTGAAAGCTGTTGGGGCCGCCGATCTCGGGCGTGCCGGTGCCAGGGGCATGGGTGGGGTCCACGAAATCGATGTCATAGGTGCAATAGCAGGGCGCGTCGCCGACGATGGAGCGGACCTCGGTCATGACATCGTCGATGCCGCGGTCGAACAGCTCTTCGATGCGGATGATGCGGATGCCCTGCGCCTCGCCCCATTCGATATCCTCGGTGTTGTAGGCCGTGCCGCGAATGCCCACCTGCACGAAACGTTCGGGATCGACCAGCCCCTCCTCGACCGCGCGGCGGAACGGGGTGCCATGGGTATATTTGTGCCCGCCGAAATAGCTGTCGAACAGGTCGGTATGGCTATCGAACTGGATCAACCCAAGCGGGCCGTCGCTGGCCAGCGCCCGCAGGACGGGCAGGGTGGTCAGGTGATCGCCGCCCGCCGTCAGGGGCACTATGCCGCGCAGCATCAGGTCGGTGTAGAAGCGGGTGACGCGATCCAGCGTATCCTCGATATCCACCGGGTTGGGCGGCACGTCACCCAGGTCGGCACAGTTGACCAGTTCGAACGGGGCAACCCCGGTCACCGGGTTCATGGCGCGGATCATGGTGGACTGGTCGCGCAACTGCCGCGGCCCGTGCCGCGCGCCGGGCCGGTTGGTGGTGCCCCCGTCCCAGGGGATGCCGACCAGCCCAAGCTCGACCAGATCCATCCGGTCGTCGTCCGCGGTCAGGGCCGGCAGACGCATGAAGGTAGGGACACCGGCGAAGCGCGCCAGCTCCATCGCCGAGACGGGTTGAAAGAACGCATTTGCCATGAGGCCCCCTGTGTCGTCATTTGCCCGAGCCTAGCGCCAAGCCCGCGTCAAAAACACCCAGTCCGCGACACAGCAACGTCGGATCAGGACAGAACCCGGAAAATGGCGCGGATCTCGGCCTCCTGTTCGGGGCTGAGGTATTGCGGGTGATGCGTGCGCAGGATTTCACGCGCGCGGTCGCGGGCGGTGGACCAGGCATCGCGGGCGCCGCTGTCCTGCCAGCTGCGCGGCTCGGCCCGGTCGGCAAGGGCGGGGTAGAAATAGTCACGCTCCATCGCCGCATGGGTGTGGGCGCTGCCCAGAAAATGGCCCTCGCCCAGAACTGATTGGCAGATCGCGTCAAAACCCAGGTTTTCTTCGGTCACCTCGATCCCGCGCAGGGCGCGATAGGTGTGCGAGTGCATTTCGTCATCCAGCACGAACCCCTCGAAGCTGACCCCCAGCAGCGAGGCCGTCATGCCCGAGCTTTCATAGATCAGGTTGCCCCCGGCCAGCGCGGCGGCCAGCGAGGTGATGCCTTTTTCGGCGCCGTATTGCGCGTCGATGGCCTTGGCATCGGTCATCGAACAGGCCACGCCCGAGGGCAGCCCCAGCCAGTTGGTGATCTGGGCCGAGGCCGCGTTCAGCACGGCGGTTTCGCCACTGCCGCCCGAAAACGCGCCGGTGCGCAGATCGATGATGAAGGGCCAGTTGGAAAACACCATGGAAAAGCCCGGCCGGATCGCGTTGACCATGACCAGGCTGGCCAGAGTTTCGGCCAGAGACTGGGTCAGAAACCCGGCCATGGTGGCGGGCGCGGTCGCCCCGGCCTGGGCTGCTGTGATGCAGGACATCGGGATGTTGTGCGCGATGCATTCATAGACCACGTCCACCGCATCTTCGCCGTACCGCAAGGGCGAGATCACCGGGCTGATATGCGCCTTCAGGAACGGGCGTTCCGCAAAGGCGCCTTGGCCTCCGGCGGCGATATCCAGCATCCGCACGATGGGCGCGACATGTTCGGCCAGCGTGAACGAGGTCGCCACCGGTTTGGTGGTATTCCGGATCAGCGCATAGGCGGTATTCACGTCCAGATCGAAATTGTCCGGCACGTCGGTGGCGACGCAGCATCGGGTGAACCAGCTGACATTGGCCAGCGTGTCCTGAAGGCGGGTGAAATCATGCAGATCGGCCAGGGTCGACGGGCGATAGAGCCCGCTGTCCAGGTCCAGCGTCTGGACCGCTGCTCCGCCGGTGCCGAAATGCACGCGGTCGCCGCCCACTTCGATTGACCGGGCCGGGTCGCGCCCGTGCAGGGTAAACCGCTTGGCGGCCCGCCGGACCGCGCCTTCGACCATCGCTCGTGGAAAGACCAGCCGTCCCGGCGGGCCTGGCCGCGCACCTGCGGCGATCAGGTCTTGTGCCAGGCGGTCGGGCACCTCGCCCATGCCCAGCGTTTCCAGCAGGCGCAGGGCGGTGTCGTGGATCGCCGCGATCTCGGGCAAGGTCAGGGGTTTGTACTGCCCGCCGATCTGGCCGGGCGGGCAGGGGTCAAATGCCGGTTTGGCCGCCCGTTGCGCCAGCCTGGCCCGCCGCCCGCCGCGTTTGCCCTGTTCTGGCATCTCCGAAGGCTCCTGATCCGATCCTGCCCTGCAGGGTATGCGGCAACGCGGGGTGCAGCCAAAGCGGAAATGCCGTTTTGAGAAATCTCAATTCCCGTTTCGATTTTTCGGGACCGGCCACTGCGCCATTGCCCGCCCGCTGCGCCGTTCGGCAGGGTTCGGAGAACCTCAGAAGGAGCACACCCATGAAATCGCGCACCAAAGTCGTGGTGATCGGCGGCGGAATCGCCGGCTGTTCAACCCTGTATCACCTGACGCAGGAAGGCTGGAGCGACGTGGTTCTGGTAGAGCGCAACGAGCTGACATCCGGCACCACATGGCATTCGGCCGCGCAGGTGACGAATTTCGGAATGAACCAGACGATGGTGGGGCTCAAGTCGCATTCGATCCGCCTGTATAAGGAACTGGCCGAGGACCCGGACTATCCGATCAACTACCATCATGGCGACGGCGGCATCCGGTTGGCCAATACCGAAGCGCAGATGCAGGGCTATCGCCATTTCGCGTCGATGGCGCGAGGGATGGACGTGCATTTCGAGGTGATCGACGCGCAGGAATGCGCCCGCCGCCACCCGCTGATTTCCACCGAGAGCCTGCTGGGTGGCCTGTGGGATCCGCTGGACGGGGACATCGACCCGGCACAGCTGTGCCAGGCGCTGGCGCGGCGGGCGCGCAAGGCCGGGGCCGAGGTCTATCGCAACACGCCGGTCATTGCTCTGAGCCAGCATGGGGACGACACTTGGACCGTTCATACCGAGCACGGCGACATCGACTGCGACATCGTGGTGAATGCCTGTGGCTACCGCGTGAACGAGGTGGGCGCGATGATGGGCGTGCACCATCCGGTGGCCTCGATGGAGCACCAGTATTTCCTGACCGAGGAAATCCCCGCGATCCGCGACGCTGGCCACCGCATGCCGCTGCTGCGCTGCCCGATCAGCGATTATTACTGCCGGCAGGAAAAGAACGGCCTGCTGTTGGGCTTCTACGAACAGGACTGCAAGACCTGGGGCATGGACGGGATCGACCCGAACTTCGTCAACGCGCTGTGTCCCGACGATCTGGATCGGGTGACCGATGTGCTGGAAGGCGCGTTTGCCCGCATGCCCGCGCTGATGGAGGCAGGGATCCACACGGTCGTCAACGGCCCGATCACCTACACGATCGACGGCGCGCCTCTGGTCGGGCCGATCCCCGGCAAGCGCAACGCATTCTGCATCATCGGGCTGCGGGCC
Source organism: Ruegeria sp. BB9 (assembly GCF_056539345.1). Lineage (NCBI taxonomy): Bacteria > Pseudomonadati > Pseudomonadota > Alphaproteobacteria > Rhodobacterales > Roseobacteraceae > Ruegeria > Ruegeria sp. BB9. Next base: position 78,920 of record NZ_JBQFUU010000002.1, read on the forward strand.
GGGCTGGGCGAGGGGGGCGGCCACGGCTGGCTGCTGGCCCAGCAGATCGTGCATGGCGAGGCCTGTTATGACACTTGGTGCCTCGACCCGCGCCGGTTCGCCGGGCACGCCAATGTCGAGCTGACCGCGCTGAAGGCGATCGAGGATTATCAGAACGAGTTCCGCTTTCATTTTCCGCACGAGCACCGCCCCGCCGGGCGGCCCGCCAAGACCACGCCGCTGACCCCGGTTCTGGCCGCCGAGGGCGCGGAGTTTACCGTGGTGAATGGGTGGGAGCGGGTCGAGTACATCAAGCCCACGCCCGATTTCACGCCGACGCTCAGTTTCGATTTTGACGAAACCTTCGACGTGATCGCCGCCGAGGTCGCCAACGTGCAGCAGAATGTCGGGCTGGCCGAGGTCAACGGGTTCAACCGGATCGAGATCACCGGCGCCGACCGGCATGCGTTCCTTGACCGGATGATCTGCGGCGCGCTGCCCCGTCGCCCGGGTCGGGTGGGGTTGGCCTATCTGCTGAACCATCAGGGCATGGTCAAGGCCGAGGCGACCATCGCCAATCTGCCCGCCAGCGACCGGGGGCCGGATCGCGTCTGGTACGGCTCGGCCGCCGCGGCCGAGCTGCACGACATGGATTGGCTGTCCCGATACATCGCTCCCGACGAGGACGTGCAATTGCGCAGCCTGACCAACGACCAGACCATCCTGGTTCTGGCCGGACCACGGGCGCGTGACGTGTTGTCGGCCTGCTCGCGCGGGGATTGGTCGCGGGACGCCTTCCCATGGCTCAGCGCACGCGAGTGCTTTGTCGGGATCGCGCCCGCTACCGTGATGGGCGTCAGTTTCTCGGGCGAGTTGGCCTATGAGATCCATGTGCCCAACGCCTCGCTCCATGCGGCCTATCTTGCGCTGCGGCAGGCCGGACAGGCCTTTGGCCTGCAACTGTTCGGCGCGCGGGCAGTCGAGTCGATGCGGATGGAGAAAACCTTCCTGCATTGGAAGGCGGACCTGATCACCGAGTTCGACCCGTTCGAAACCGGGTTGGGCCGCTTTGTTCGGCTGGACAAACCGGAGTTCATCGGGCGCGCGGCGCTGATCGAACGGCAGGCCAAGGGGCCGTCACGCAAGTTGGTTGCCCTGCAGGTGCAGGCCGCGCACGCGCCCGCGCATCCCGGTGCGTCGCTGATGGCAGGGGATCGGGTGGTGGGAACGGTGACCTCGGGCGACTGGGGGCATCGTACCGGGCTGAACCTTGCGCATGCCTTTGTCGAGCCACACCAGTCGCCCGAGGGCAGCGAGATGATGCTGGACCTGTGCGGTGACAGGGTTCCGGCGCGGGTGATTCCTGCCTGCCCCTACGATCCCGACTTCATCCACATGCGCAGCTAATTGGGGTGACCAACATTCACCATTGCCCGAAAGCCAAAACTCTGTTTCGCTAGTTTCGATGAAATCGAAATTGCGGGAGGGTTTTGCCCCGTGTCCAAAACACTGAGCTTGCGCTGGTTGGAAGTATTTCGCCTGATCGCCAAGTCCGGTTCGATTCAACAGGTGGCCTCGGAAACGGGTTTGTCGATCAGCACCGTGTCCAACCATCTTCGCAGTCTGGAAGACGCCCTTGGCATCGCATTGGTGGATCACGGCCGTCGTCCGATGAGCCTGACACCGGCTGGCGAAGTATTTTCGCGTTATGTACGGGATGGCCTGACCGTGTTGAAGCGGGGCGAGGCCGAGATCCGGTCTGGCAACTGGCGCCACGCCACCGATCTGCGGCTGGCCCTGGTGGACGATTTCGACAACCAGATCGCGCCCGAACTGATCCGGTTCCTGGCCCATGCGCTGCCGCGCTGCAATTTCCGGCATTTCACGCGGCCCAGCCACGAAATCATCGAGAAATTGCAGGAGCACAAGCTGGACGCAGGTGTGGCGACCCGACCGCCCGGCGGCACACAGGGGCTGATCGAATATCCTTTGATGCGCGATCCGTTCATCGTGATCGTGCCCGAAAAGTTCAAGGGCGAGGTGCAGGACCTGTTCTCGCCCCATTCCGACCTGCCGCTGCTGCGGTATTCGCGAGACTACACGATCGGCAAGCAGATCGAGATCCAGCTGACGCGCAACAAGTACAACCTGCCCAACCGGTTCGAGCTGGAATGCAACCAGTCGATCATGGGGTTGGTGGCCGAAGGCAGCGGATGGGCGATCACTACTGCCGGGTGTTTCCACCGGGCGCATCGCTATCATGACTCGGTTCGGGCAACGCCTTTTCCGGGGCGGAACTTTGTCAGGATCGTTTCCCTGTTCACGACCGAGGTCTATCCTGACACCACTTCTAAACTGATCCACAAGGCCCTCAGCAGCTTGATCCGGCAGTATTTCACCGAGCCGATGTGCAAACGGCATTTGTGGCTGAAGGGTGATTTCCGGACGATGGAAGATCAGGCCGCCTGACCCGGGCACGCGGATTACCGCGAGTTGGCAGGACCCAGGGACTGCCGTTCGACGATATGCGTGTACAGGTGTTCACCGGCCGCCGGGGTCCTTTTTTCAACCATTTCGATCAATGCCTTCGCGGCTTTTCCGCCCATTTCCCGATGCGGCACATGCACAGTTGTCAAAGCCGGGCGCAGGATCCGGGCCAGTTCGATGTCATCGAACCCGGTGATCGAGACATCCTGCGGCACTTTCAGCCCCATGTCCTGAGCCTTGAGCAAAGCGCCGGCGGCCAGGACATCGTTACCGCACATGACGGCCGTCGGCGGCGTGTCCTGCGACATGAGACGCGCGAAGGCTTCAGCGCCGTTTTCGATCTCGTACGGGGTCTCGATGACCTGAAGCACCTGCGGGTCAAGCCCTTGCTGCCGAACAGCGCCGCGCACCCCGTCCAATCGAAGGCGCGCGCGGTCGTTGCCGTGGGTGATGCCCGATATCACCGCAAGCCGTCTGTGCCCGAGGTCGATGACCCTTTTCGCCAACTCGTACATGGCCGCCCGGTTGTCGAAGCCGATGGAGGGCAGGCGCCCGTCCGGGGAAAATGACCACGCGACCAGCGCCGGAATTTCACGGTGTTCAAGAAATTCGTAGATGCGCGACGCCCGGTCGTGTCCGATCAGCAGCAGGCCATCGGCGCCGCGGGCGACCAGAGTCCGGATCTGCTCTTCTTCGGTTGCCGGTTTGTAGGCCGAACTGGACACCAGTAGCGTATAGCCATGTTGGTGCAGCTCTTCCTGAAAGGCCTGCAAGCCGCGCGCAAAGATGGCGTTCTCCATCGTCGGGATGATCGCGCCGATGGTAAACGTGCGTTTGGCCGCCATGACCCGAGCCGCGAAATTTGGTGTATAGCCCAAGGCTTCGATCGCCGACTGCACGCGTTCGCGGGTCGCTTCTACAACCCGATCCGGCGTATTGATGCAGCGCGAGACCGTAGCCGTGGAAACGCCCGCCTTTCTGGCAACGTCATCCAGTGTCGGGGCGGGCTTCAGCTTCGACATTTCCAAACCTAATCTTTGCTCTTCGCAATTCTAACCGGATCGGATTGGCAATGAAAGTTGAAATGCAAGCGCTTGCATTTTCCATGTAAGCGCTTACAAATGGCATCAGTGCCGATTCTACCCGGAGTCCCGAACATGTTTCTTGCCGCATCCGCCGTCGTCTTCGTCGTCTATTTCGCGAACGTGGCGCTGGGTGCGTTCGCAGGCCGCGCGTTTCTTGGGGACGTGGGCGAGATGCTGGTTCTGTTCGCGGCGTCGATCCTGTTCGTTGTCGCAATTCTGAAAAAAGAGGCCGAACGCGAGGAGAACGGCGGCTGAATTTTTCCAATGGGAGGGCAATCAATGAACAAAGATCAAATGGAACTGGCGTCAGCTGAACGCCGCAATTTCCTGAAACTCAGCGCCAGTGGCGCGTTCACGGCCGCACTGGTGGCGGGCGCAAGCGGCGTGTTGTGGTCATCCGAGGCCGCGGCGCAGACCGCGAAGGAGGAAAAGGAACGCGAACAAGCTGCCGAGCATGTGATGACGGTCGCTACGGCCTATGTGCTGGGCGCCTCGCGCAGCTATCCGATCATGCAGCTGGACCTGAAGGAAAACATCCAGAACGCAACCAACGGCAAGGTCTATGTCAAGCTGGCCCCGGGCGGGCAGCTGGGCGCGGGCGGCGCATTGGTGCAGAAGGTGCAGGGTGGAACCATCCAGGCCGCGCAGCATTCGCTGTCGAACTTCGCACCCTTTGCCTCGACCGTGGACCTGATCAACATGCCGTATCTGTGCGGCTCGAACCAGCGGTTCACCAACCTGGTGCATTCCGACACCTGGAAGAACGAAGTGCATCCCAAGGTCGAGGCCGCAGGCTTCAAGGCGCTGTTCTATGTCGTGATCGACCCGCGCGTCGTGGCCGTGCGCCAGGGCGGAAATGCCATTATCACCCCCTCGGACATGAGCGGGATCAAATTCCGCGTGCCCGGGTCCAAGATGCTGCAGCAATACTACCGCATGGTCGGCGCCAACCCGACCCCGGTTGCTTGGGGTGAGACCCCCTCGGCCATCAAGCAGGGCGTGGCGGATGCGCTCGACCCGTCGGTCGGCGCGCTGTATGTGTTTGGCTTCAAGGACATTCTGTCTCACGTCACCTTCACTCAGGCGGTGCCGGACAGCCAAGTCTATTCCTGCAACCTGGAATGGTTCAACTCGATGCCGGCCGACGTGCAAGAGGGCATCATGTGGGGCGCGGAGATGACCGGACACCAGAACCTCGCCAAGGTTCCCTCGGCTCGCGCCTATGCAATGGCCGAACTGAACAAGGCCGGGGTTCAGTTCCACTCGCTGACCGACGACCAACTGGCCGAGTGGCAGGAGGCCGGCGGTTATCAGCGCTCGGAATGGGACCCATTCAAGACCGAGCTGGCCGGGTCGATGGACGCCTTCGAAAAGCTGGTCGAGGCGGCCGGCACCCAAGGCAAATACTACGTCCACGACGCCTGATACGGACCGGGCGGGCGCCGGACGCGTGCCCGCCTTTTCCAGACCTGCACGGCCTGATCCTTCAGGCCCATCCCCCCAGCCTTGCCGAGGGAACCGATGTCCTTACTCAAAACCATAGACCGCAACGCCGAACGCTGGCTGCTGCTGGTGTTCTACGTGATGCTGGTTATCACGATGGCAATCGAGGTGCTGCGGCGCGAGATCTTCGCCTATTCCTCGATCTGGGGCGAGGAGATCGTCCGCTATTCCTTCATCTATCTGGCCTGGATCGGCGCAGCGGCGGCGGTCAAGGAACGCGCCCATATCCGGATAGACGTGATCATGCATTACCTCGGCCCGCGGCCCAAGGCGGTGCTGTATATCTTTGGTGATCTGGTGATGTTCGCGGTGGCGGTCATCGCGCTCTACTGGTCCTACGAGGCGGTGCATGTCTCGGCCAAGTTCGGGTCGGTCACTGACGGGCTGCGGGTATCGAAGGTGTGGTTCCTGATGGCGGTGCCCACGGGCTTTGCCCTGATGATCTGGCGCCTGATCCAATCGTTGATGAATGACATCAAAAGTCTTCGTGACGGCACGCCCGTCTTCGAAGGCGACAAGCTGTTTGACTGAGGAGAAACCGGATGCTTTGGAGTTCTCTCAATCAAACGGTCGAACTGGGCTGGGATTTCTACCTGCCCGTGATCCTGTTCGTCGGCCTGATCGCGTTGGCGGTTCCGGTCTGGGCCGCGATCGGCTCGGCCGCGATCGTGATGCTGATCATGTCGGGTGACCTGCCGCTGAGCCTTGTGGGCGAAAGCCTGTTCACCGGCATCGACGCCTTTGCCCTGACCGCGGTGCCGCTGTTCATCCTGACCGGTGACGTGCTGGTGCGAACCGGGCTGTCGCGCAAGTTTCTGGACGTGGCCGAGGCGCTGACCTGTTTCGCCAAGGGTGGGTTCGGCTCGGCCACGGTTCTGGTTTGCGGCATGTTCGCGGCCATTTCCGGGTCTGACGCGGCAGGCGCGGCGGCGGTGGGTCGGATGACGATCAACCGACTGGTCGAAAGCGGCTATCCGCGCCCCTATGCCTGTGCGCTGGTGGCGGCGGGGGCCTGTACCGGCATCCTGATTCCGCCTTCGATCGCCTATATCATCATCGGGCTCGTGCTGGGCATCTCGGCCTCGACCCTGTTTCTTGCCGCTCTGATCCCGGGGCTTGCGATCCTGATCTCGATCCTGCTGACCAATATCATCATGAACCGTCTCTATGCCTATGAGGGCGGCGGCATGATGACCATGGGCGAATGGCTGGCCAATCTGGGCAAGGCGCTGAAGTCGGGCTGGTACGCCTTCATCGTGCCGGGCATCATCTTCTATGGCATCTTCTCCGGTCGCCTGACCCCGACCGAGGCCGGCGCGACCGCCGTTGTCGTCACCATCATCATGGGGTTCATCCTGCGCACGCTGACGCTGGCGGACTTCCCGTCGATGCTGGTCAGCTCGGCCAAGGTGAACGGGGTGATCCTGCCGATCATCGCCTTCTCGGCCCCGCTGGCCGAGGCGCTGGCGATCATGGGCGTGCCGCAGGGCTTCGTGGCCTCGGTGACCTCGCTGACCGAGGATCCGTTCCTGCTGATCCTGCTGATGATCGGCATTCTGATCGCGGCCGGTTGCGTCATGGAGACGACACCGAATATCGTCATCCTGGCCCCGATCCTGAAACCGCTGGCGGACAATATCGGCATGAACGAGATCCAGTTCTGCATCATGATGATCACCGCCTTGGGCGTTGGCTTCATCACGCCGCCACTGGGGCTGAACCTGTTCGTGGTTTCGGGGATCACGGGTGAATCCATCCTCAAGATCGCGGCCCGCGCCGTGCCCTTCGTGCTGACCATGCTGATCGTCGTCATCCTGATCGCCTACGTTCCGGCGCTGTCGACCACTTTGCTTCCTGAAATCTACCAATAGGATCTTCTGAATATGTCGCGTGAATACCTCAAGAAGGCCACCCTGACCGCACAATCCCACGCGTCCGAGGTGCATGACACGGTCAAGACCATTCTGGCCGACATCGAGGCCGGCGGCGACGCCAAGGCGATGGAATACGCGGCCAAGTTCGACAAGTTCGAGGGCAACGTACTGATGACCCCCGCGGAAATCGACGCCGCCTGCGCCCGGGTGCCGGAAAAGCTCAAGGCCGACATCCGCTTTGCCCAAGACAACGTGCGCCGCTTTGCCGAGGCGCAGAAGGCCACCGTGTCGGATGTGCAGCTGGAAATCGTGCCGGGCTTCATCGCGGGGCAGAAGGCCATCCCGGTCGATGCGGCGGGCTGCTATGTGCCCGGCGGGCGGTATAGCCACATCGCCAGCGCCATCATGACCGTGACCACCGCCAAAGTGGCGGGGTGCCGTCACATCACCGCCTGTTCGCCGCCCCGCCCGGGCGAGGGCGTGGCCCCGGCGATCGTCTACGCCGCCCATATCAGCGGCGCTGACAGCATCCTGGCCATGGGGGGCGTGCAAGGCGTGGCCGCCATGACCTATGGCTTGTTCGGGCTGCCGCGCGCCAACATCCTTGTGGGGCCGGGCAACCAGTTCGTGGCCGAGGCCAAGCGCATTCTTTACGGTAAGGTCGGCATCGACATGATCGCGGGTCCGACCGACAGCCTGATTTTGGCGGATTCCACGGCCGACCCCTTCGTCGTGGCCACCGACCTGGTCAGCCAGGCGGAGCATGGCTACAACTCGCCCGTCTGGCTGGTGACCGATGACCGCGATCTGGCGACCCGGGTGATGGAGCTGGTTCCGACCCTGATCGCCGATCTGCCCGAGCTGAACCGGGAGAACGCCGCCGCCGCCTGGCGCGACTATGCCGAGGTGATCCTGTGCGCGGACCGCGAAGAGATGGCCGCGTGTTCCGACGACTACGCCCCCGAGCATCTGACCGTGCAGGCCGCGGATCTGGATTGGTGGCTGGATCGGCTGACTTGCTATGGCTCTTTGTTCCTGGGCGAAGAAACGACCGTGTCCTATGGCGACAAGGCCACCGGTACGAACCACGTCCTGCCCACCTCGGGCGCGGCCAGCTATACCGGCGGGCTGAGCGTGCACAAATACATGAAAATCGTCACCTGGCAGCGGGCCACGCGCGAGGGTTCGAAACCCATCGCCGAGGCGACCGCGCGGATTTCGCGGCTGGAAGGGATGGAGGGCCACGCCCGCGCCGCCGACGTGCGTCTGGCCAAGTATTTCCCGGACGAAAACTTTGACCTGACCGCAGATGAATGACCCCCGCGACCTGTTCGATCTGACCGGCCGGGTGGCCTGCGTCACGGGCGCCAGTTCGGGGCTAGGCCGGCGCGTTGCGCAGGTGCTGGCGGCTGCAGGCGCGAAGGTGGTAGGCGTTGCCCGACGGGCCGAGGCACTGGCCGAGTTACAGGCCGAGATCGGTTCAAGCGCTGCGGTGGTCGCGGGTGACGTGGCCGACCGAAGTGGCTTGCCATCGCTGCTCGAACAAATCTCGGCCCCGTTCGGCGCACCGGATATCGTGGTTCATGCCGCTGGGGTGAATACGCGACAGGCCGCCGATGACGTCACGCCCGAAGGCTGGGACGCGACGCTGGGCCTGAACCTCGGTGCGCCGTTCTTCCTCAGCCAGGCCATGGTTCCCGCGATGAAGGCGCGTGGTTGGGGCCGGATCGTGAATTTCGCCTCGCTGCAGACGACGCGGGCCTTTCCCGGCGGGATCGCCTATGGGGCCAGCAAGGGCGGGATCGCACAGCTTACCCGCGCCATGGCCGAGGCCTGGTCGCCGCACGGGATTACCGCCAACGCCATCGGGCCGGGATTCTTTCCGACCGAGCTGACGCAGGCGGTGTTCGATGACCCCGCCCGCGCGGCCCGCAACGCGGCGCAGACCTGCATCGGTCGCAATGGCCGCATGGACGATATCGATGGGCCGATCCTTTTCCTGTGCTCGCAGGCATCCGACTATGTCACGGGGCAGATCCTGATGGTTGACGGGGGGTTCATGGCGAAATGAAAGCTCTGGTTTATGAAGGCGTCGAACACCTGGTCTACCGCGACGTACCGGACGCCGCGCCGCAACCGGGCGAGCACCTGATCCGGGTCGAGGCCGCTGGGATCTGCGGGTCCGACATGCATGCCTACTTGGGCCATGATGCGCGCCGCCCGGCGCCCTTGATCCTGGGGCACGAGGCGGCGGGCACGGTGATCGGCGGCCCCAAAGACGGAACGCGGGTCACGATCAATCCGCTTGTAAATTGCGGGCAGTGTCCGGCCTGCCAAGCGGGACGGGAAAACCTGTGCCCCGACCGTCAGATCATCTCGATGCCCCCGCGCGAAGGCGCCTTTGCTCAATATGTTTCGATGCCCTGGGACAATCTGGTCGAGGTGCCGGACCATGTACCCTTCGCCAAAGCCGCCTTGGCCGAGCCGCTGGCCGTCAGCTGGCACGCCGCACGCCTCGCGCTCGAGGCGCTGCACCCGGCGATGGAGCGTCGTGCGCTGGTGATCGGGGGTGGGGCGATTGGCCTTGCGGCGGCGCTGGCGCTGCGGGCGATGGATGTCGTGGATGTGACCGTGGTCGAACCCAACGACCTGCGGCGGACGTTCCTGCAAAGGCTGAATTGCGCCAAGGTCGTAGCTGAAGCGCAGGGCGACTTCCCGATCGTGGTCGATGCCGTGGGCTTTGCCGCCACCCGTGCGGTGGCCTCGGAACGGGCCCAACCCGGCGGGGTGATCGCGCATGTGGGCCTGGGCGAGGACGCCGGCGGGCTGGACGTACGGCGCATGACCCTGCAAGAGATCACCTTCATCGGAACCTACACTTATACCGCGCAGGATTTCCGTCAGACCGCCCAAGCCATCTTTGACGGCGCGCTGGGGCCTCTGGACTGGATCGAAGAACGCGATCTGGCCGATGGCGCCCGGGCCTTTGCCCAGCTACGCTCGGGCGAGGTCGCGGTTCCGAAAATCGTGCTGTCCCCGTGGGCCTGACCGCCCGGAACTGGAGGTAACCATGTATAAGAAAATTCTTGTCCCCATGGCGCTTGACCACGGCATTTCACCGCAAACGCTCGAGATCGCCCGTGCCTTGGGCGGCGGATCCGCCGAGATCGTGGCTCTGCATGTCTATGAGATGCCTCAGGGATCGGTCAGCGTCTATCTGGACAAGGATGCCGTGGCCGATGGCTTTGCCCGGGCCCGCGAAGTCCTGATGGAAAAGCTGAAAGGCCTGCCGGATGTAAAGCCCGAACTGGTCAAGGGCCACACCGCGCGCACGATCATCGACTATGCCAACGACCACGGGTTCGATTGCGTCGTCATTGGCTCGCACCGTCCCGGACTGACTGATTATTTCCTTGGCTCCACCGCGTCGCGCGTGGTGCGGCATGCAAAATGTGCCGTCCACGTCCACCGCAGGGCCTGACCCGTCCATCGCGCCCTCGGCGCCCCAACCCAGGAACAGAAGTTTCGACATGAACATAGACAAGAAGATCACCGAAGATCTGGTGGCCAACGACATCTCGTTCGTCACCACGGTGCCATGCAAGCAATTGGCCGGCGTCATCGCCGAGATCGACGCCCACGACTCCATCTACCACATCCCCTCGAACAAAGAGGACGAAGGCATGGGCCTGTGCGCCGGGGCCTGGATGGGCGGCAAGCGCCCCGCGATCATCATGCAGAACACCGCGATCGGGGTCACGATCAACACGCTGGCGACGCTGATTCAGTATTACCGAATGCCGCTGCCGATGCTGATCTCGTACCGGGGCGAACTGCGCGAGCCCATCGCCTGCCAGGTCGAGATGGCCGTTCACACCAAGGCCCTGCTGGCGCAGATGCACATTCCGACCTACCATTTCCATCATCAGGAAGACGTGGCCGAACTGGACGCGATCCTGAAATACACCTTCATGTGCAACAAGCCCGTCGCGATCCTGACCGACGCCAATTTCTGGGGAGGCTATGGCGACCAATGATCCGTTCTGAAATCCTGAAGGAAATCGCCCCGATCCTGCGCGACCAACTGGTGGTGTGCAACATCGGCATCCCCAGCCAGGAACTGCATGCCATCGACGATCAGCCCACCAATTTCTATATGCTGGGCACGATGGGGCTGGCCTCGAGCATCGGTTTGGGGCTGGCGCTGGCCCAGCCGAAACCGGTGATCGTGATCGACGGCGACGGCTCGATCCTGACCAACCTGGGGACGCTGCCGACCATCGCCAACAACGTGGCCGACAACTATATCCTGCTGATCATCGACAACGGCTCCTACGGCTCGACCGGCGATCAGCCGACCTATGCGGGGCAGAAGACCTCGCTGGCCAAGATGGCCGAGGCGGCGGGATGCGAGCGCGTGATCGAATGCCGGGCCGAAGAGACCGGCCGCGTGCTGCAAGAGGCGCTGGACGCCCGCCAGATGACCATCATCGTCAGCAAATGTGAAAGCGGAAACGCCAAGATGCCGCCGATCACGATGGACCCGGTCGTCATCCGCGACCGCTTCATGAAGGCCGTTCAGGCCTGATGGGCGCAAGCGCCATCCACAGCGCCGAAGACGCCCGCCGGCTGGCCCGGCGGCGTCTGCCATGGATGGTGTTTGACTATATCGACGGGGCCGCCGGGTCCGAGGCCGGGGCCCGGCGCTCCCGCGCGGCGCTGGACGCGATGACCCTGCGGCCCCGGATCCTGCGCGATGTCAGTAGCCGGTCACTGGCAACCCGCGTGTTCGGGCAACCGGCCGACAGGCCCTTCGGCATCGCGCCCATGGGCATGTGCAACCTGTCCGCACCGGGCGCCGACCTGATGCTGGCGCGGCTGGCGGCGCAATACGGGGTGCCGCTGGGCGTTTCCACGGTGGCCTCGACACCGATGGAGGCGCTGATCGAAGAGGCCCGGGGCCATGCCTGGTTTCAGCTGTATTTCAGCGGCGATGGCAGCGGCACGTTCAAGCTGGTCGATCGGGCAAAGGCCGCGGGCTACAAGACCCTGATCCTGACGGTTGACGTGCCCGAAGTTGGCCGCCGCCCGCGCGAACTGCGCCGCGGCTTCCGCATGCCGTTCCGGATCGGGCCGCGGCAGTTTCTGGATTTCGCGCTGCATCCGCGCTGGTCGATCTCGACCTTGCTGAAGGGCAAACCGCAGATGGCGAATTTCCTGATGGAGGGGTTCGAGTTCGACCGCACCGAAAGCCGTGCAAAGGCCGATTGGGACACGCTGGCAAGGTTGCGCGACCGGTGGCCGGGCAAGCTGGTGGTCAAGGGCGTGCTGGACGTCGAAGACGCGGTTGCGCTGAAGGCGGCCGGTGTCGACGCTATCCAGGTCTCTAGCCACGGCGCCCGCCAGTTGGAAAGCGCACCCGCACCGATCTCGGTCTTGCCGCAGATCCGCGCAGCGGTCGGCGACGACTATCCGCTGTTCTACGACAGCGGCCTGCGGTCCGGAGAAGATGCGCTCAAGGCTCTGATGGCCGGCGCCGATTTCCTGTTCTTCGGGCGGATCCTGCAGTTCGCCATCGCGGCGGGCGGCGAGGCCGGTTTGCACAGGTTGTGGGCGGTGCTGTCCGAGGAGATGGACATCGCCATGGCCCAGATCGGTGTCAGCACCTTGTCAGAGATTCAACGACCGGACGGAGACTAGCGCGAGTGGAACAGGTTCTGGAACTCCTGCCTCATCCGCAGGCGTTCTGGGTATTCCTGCAAAAACCGTTCGGGCGGCTTGCCCTCCCAGACCTGGGCGTAGACGCGCATTTTGTTGCCACCGTAGATTTTGGCGAGGTCCTCGTTTGAATAGCCCCGCGCCCATAGATCGTCGGTTATCGCGGCAAGGATCTTGGCCAATTCACCATTCCCGGTTGCGCCTTTGTTGAACGCATCAATCATGTAGCCGCCGTCGTCATACATGCTGGCATTCGCGGTCGCGAACTGAACGACAAGCTCGGTTGAAAACATGTCGTCCGTCGCGATCCCGACATGGTCGACGCCGACAAGTTGGACATAATAGTCGATCATATCGGCGGCTTGTTTGGGTGAGATATCTTCGGGCCATACCCCGTCCATCATCCATTCTGTGAATGTGGGCGATATGTATCCTCCGGACTTGGCTGCCCGCAGTGCCTCGTCGTCCGGGATGGCTCGGTAACAGCCCTTGGTCGTGGCGTTGGGCTCATTCGCGTAGAGCCCCGCCGGAACCGAGTGGGTGTAGACATAGGGCACGCCGGGATAGTTCTCATCCATGTAGTCCATCGCGTCGTTGGCCGTTTTCGACCCGGTGTGGCTAAGGTCCAGCAGGATGCCAAAGCGCACCATCTCATCGATCACGGATTTGCCCCATGGGGTCAGACCGATGTCCCGTCCGTTGTAAGCTGCCAACTGCCCTGATCCGGTTCGGAAAATGTCGTTGTAGGCCAGGATCATGCTTTTGATGCCCATGTCCTTGAGCAGGGCCATCTTCTTGAGGTCGCCATCCAGAACCGTTGCCGTTTGGCTGTTCCAGATCACAGCCGTCTTGCCCTGAGCATGCGCGGCCTCGATATCGCGTGTTTCATTCACGATCAGATAACTCTCGGGCTGCTGCGCCATGGCGGCGCGGAAGTGATAGTGCTGTTCAAGCAACGTGTCGAACGACATGTCAGCGGCGGCCAATGTCATTTCATGGCCGGTGATGCCGTTGTCCCGGGCGCGTTGGAAGTAGGTGTGCAGTTGTTCGTCTTCGGTCCAGCCGGTTCCGTAGGGGCTGGCCAGCATGCCCAATACGATCGTGTCCTGCACGAACTGCCTGGCTTCCTCCGATGCGTCCCAGGTCTTGCTTTCTTCGCTGGCGTGAAGGGGTGCGGCGATTGTCAGGACAGTTGCGGCTGCAGTCATCAGTGGCTTTATCGAGTGTCCTTCCATGGGTTGCATTACCTCAAGTGGGCAGACCCGGCCAGCGTCAGAACACGAGCCTTGTCCGAAGGCCGAACAGGGCCACATTGTCCTGGCCGGGGTTCAGCAGTGGGTTCGAGATGAACTGCACCGACGGCGTGATCTGCAAGCCGGGCGAAATCGAAAAACGGTAGAAAGCTTCGAGGGTGAACTGATCGCCGTCGATGCCACGGGCTTCGGCCCAGTTCAGCCCCAGCCCAGCCAGATCGGTGTTCCGGCCGTAGTACCCGATGCCGGCTGACAGGGACCGATCATACAGCGCCGCCGTTCCCTTTGCCGCGCCGGCGCGCAGGAACGGCATCCATTGGTTGCCCACGAACCACGCGGCGGAGAAGGCCGCGCCATAGTCTTCGGCCCGGCTGCCGTCATCGGCTGCATCCGCGTGCCAAAGTGTCAGATGGATGTTGTCGAAATAGATCCGATCAAAGCCCGACGTGTACCCCAGTTCGAGCGATTTGAAGAGGTTGCCGTCGCTGAAAACGTCGAAGTTCGGATCGGACGGATCGGCGTTTGCGTCAGCGACACTGGCCACAGCATAGAAATTGCTGCCCAGCCGCACGCCCCCGGCAAGACCCAGCCCGGGGTTGGGGGCGTTTATCGTCGGATTGGTGTTGAACGACAGGTTCTGGAAACCGCTATAGGGACTGACAAGGCCATAGATGTCGACGAAGTCGGTCACGTCGATCTGACCGAATTGCAGCGTCCACGACCCGTCCGCGGCCCGCTGCGACCAGAACAGGTTGGTCAGCAGCAAACCCGTGTCGTTGAAGGCGGTTCCTGTGATCGAAAGCGCGCCTCCGTCCAGGCCCAGAAACTGCGGAGCGACATCGGTATAGCTGTGCCGGTGTTCGACCTTGAAGGTCAACGAACCCTGTTCGGTTGCCTGCCAGCTGCCATAGAAACGGGCAATTCCGCTGGCGGCTTCGCCGGTGCCCAGGTCGGCATCCGTCGTTTGCCCAAGGGCGAGATAGTCAATGTTGAAACGGAACCCGTCTTCGGCCAGACGATCCTTCCAGGCAAACCATCCAGGCGCGATATTGCGCGGAAAATCCGACCGGAATTGCGGATCGGTCAAGCCGTCTCCGGGCTCAAGCTCGGCATTCACCGACGAGGGACCTGACAATCCCTGAGCGACCGCACCCGAAGCCCAGACAAGGGCCGCCAGCACCAGCGCAATCCGCCGGATCATTCCGAGGCCGCCTGACCACCGGTTTTGCGCCGCCCCGCGGCCCGAAGAATGTCTGTCGCGTCCTCGCTCCACTCCAGCCCGTCGGTGCGGTTCTGGAGCGTCTCGACCTTGTCTGCCTCCAATTGGAACGTGGCGCGCATCGGCATCAGCCCGTCGACCACGACCATCTGGTGATCGGTCGGCGAAATCGTCAGACGCCCCGTCAGGCGGACGGGTTCGTGGACATAGCTGGGAACCCAGTCGGCATCCAGCATCACACGGATCATCTGGTTCGGCGGCGGTGGCGGCATATGGCTGCACATGCCCCGCTCGGGCACCAGATAGACAACGGATCGCCCGTCCGCGTCCGCAGGAGCCGGAATGGCGAAACCGGACAGCGTGACCTCTTGCCCGTCATACAAGGGGTTGCCAAGCGTGGCTGCTTTTTCCCTGCGTTCGGTCACGACCTGGCGTTGACCCAGCAGCCAGTCCACGTCGACACCGCCCGCGGCTAGCGCATCCTCGGTCTCGTGCAGAAGCTCCTGCCACTTCTGGCGGTCCTCGTCCGTGCCGACATCCTGCTGCAGCCGGCCACGCAGCCGAACGACGAACAGGACGTCGTCGAACTGTTCGGGGCTGAGATCGCGATAGGGGTCTTCGAAGGTCTGAACGGTCGGGTCGGGCAGATCGTCCCAACCAACCGAGAGGCCAGCCCAGGACGGCGCGCCCGCACCCAAGCTGAGCGTCGCCGCAATCAGCAGAGTTCGGACGGAGTTCAGAAAAGCGGGCTTGTCATGGCGGTCCCGACCGCGAATCCTCATCATGGCCCTAGTTGAGCGTATTTTTGTAGATCACGCCATCCTTCATGATCAGGCGGATGGTCTCGGGGCTGTCAGGCCGCGGGTCCGCACCGAACCACTGATCGCCTGTACCCACGACCGAGAAATCTTCGAGCGGGTTGCCGTCGATCAGCAGAATGTCCGCATAAGCGCCTTCCTCGATCACTCCGAGCTTCCCGGCGGTGTAGGGATTGGTGAAATCGCCGGACAACTGGGCGATCTCGCCTCCGATCGAGGTCAGTGTGACCATTGATTGATAGGGGCCGAAGAATTCGTTGTTCAGGTGTTTTTCGTACGCGATCTGGATGTTGCAGGCTTCGACTGTGCCCACGCAATCGGTCTGGAACCCGCGCTTGACCGGGCATTCCTTCATGTTCGGGATGTAGTTCTCGAAGGTCGCCGAAGCCGAGATTGCCTTGGCAAGGCTCGATGGTTGGTTCTTGACCGCCGGAATATCCAGAAGGCCGGGATCGAACGCCGTGAGATTGGTCGTGATATATGCGCCCATTTCGTTCATCTTTTCTGCGATTTCGCAGTCGAAGGAAAATCCGTGTTCGATGGACATCACGCCCGCGTCGAGCGCACCCAGAATTGCTTCCTTCCGATAGGAATGCGCCATGACATAGCTGCCATATTCATTCGCGACCTGCACGGCGGCTTTGATCTCTTCTGGCGATCCGGCCAGCAACTGCCAGGGGTCGAAGGCCGAAACGACACCGCCCGATTGCATGAATTTGAGCTGCGTCGCACCCATCCGGAAGTTGTTGCGTCCGAATTTGTAAACGTCGTCAACGCCGCTGATTTCCTGTGCCATATTCAGGCGGCTGAAATTGGTGTCCGTCCCCGGAGGTGCGGTGAAGTTGCCAAAGTCGGCGTGGCCTCCACGAGTGCTTAGAAAAGCGCCCGACGGATAATAGCGTGGCCCGGGAATCTGACCCGAGTCGATAGCCCGGCGAAGTCCACCGTTGGCCCCGCCTGCATCCCTGACCGTCGTGAATCCCTGCATCAGATACATTTCGGCCATCCGCGTCGCATGGATTCCGAAATCCTCCCATGTCGAATTGGCTTCCATGGCGCTGAGACTGGGCCCCATCAACATGAGATGCGCATGGTTCTCGATGAACCCGGGTGTCAGTGTGCGCCCCTCGCCGTCGATCACCGTGGCGTCTGGGGCGTCGATCGCTTCGGTCGAAACCGTTTTGATCAGGTTCCCTTCGACCAGAACACTGGCGTTTTCGATGCGTTGTTCGCTTGTGCCGTCGAAGACATGCACGTTGGTGAACAGTGTTTGAGGTGGTTTTTCATCCTGGGCCGCCGCCGGCCAAGCGAAACTGAGGGCACAGACCACTCCAAGGTATAGACGTTTCATCACTGTTCCTCCCGCTTGTGCCTGTTTGGCTATCATTATCCTAGATTTGAATATGATAGGGCCGGCGATCCAAAGTCAAACCTGCGGGGTTGATCATTGGAGGGGAACAGGCCGTTTGGCCAAATCGCTTGATGCAGACAGATGGCATGAGGGCATAAGCGGCAGTCGATGATAACCGCGACTGGCCAAGCGGACGCGGCCCAAGGCCAAACTCGAGGATTTCAGGGAAGTGGTAGCGGAGGAGGGACTTGAACCCCCGACACGCGGATTATGATTCCGCTGCATGTTTATGGGCGACCAGCTTCAGGTTTACCGGCTAAGCCCTTAGAAACACGGGTTCGAAGCATCTATCATATTGCTCTTTAAAGAGCTTTTAACAACAGCTCCTCTCTTTTCTGCGATGTTCGCCACAGAAAGCAACGGCCTTCTAGGATCACGTCAACTTTTTTGAAGGTGGTACAGAAATGGTACAAAATTTGAGGTGAACAACATGCCGACAGAAGCATGCGAAATTGACAGAAGAATTGTGGCGAAAGCCGAAAGAATGGCTGAGAAAGGTACAACCCAGCTTCATGTGTTCAAAGACTATGGTGGACAAGGGTTGCATCTACGCGTTCGAGGAAAGCGTGCTGTCTGGTTGGTTAGATTCCAGCAAAAGACGAAGACAATCGGGCAACTTTACCCAGATCCTTCGGATATGCCTTTGAGAAGCACTCGGGACGCAAGACAACTAGCCGCTGACGTTCGATCTGTATTGAAAGCGCAGCCGGAGCAGGTCGACAAATATGTAAAGCTGAGACACCAGAATTTTGGCCATCTGGATGCCCTTGAGCGCTTGGTCGAACCCAAGAAAAGCTGGACGTTAGCCGAGTGTTTTGAGGTCGCTATTGCCGACAAATGGTCACTCCATGCTGAACGGCGTATCTCTGCAAAATCCAAGAAAGACATGGAATACGTCTTGTCGCGGGATGCATGGGGCAAGGTAATCAATATGCCGGTGACGGAACTCGAACAAGGTGACATCGAATCTGTTCGCAATAGAGTAAGAAAAGAAAATGGCCTTTCGACATCCAACAAGGTCATTGCATATACGAGATCGGTGCTTAATTGGTGTGCCAAAAATCACTCGGGTGCCAGCGGTCTTTCAGGACAAATCCCTTGGTGGCGAGCGCTTTCGTCGCCTGAGGTTGTGAAGCCAAAGGTTAGAAAGCCGCAGATTGAAGACATCGTGAAATCTCTGCTCATTGCGGAGGAGTATTTAGATAAACCCCTTCCGGGGCGGCGTATTGGAGCCAAAGGCGTCAATCCGTTGACGCTCGGCGGACTCTGGTGGGTGGTTCTGACTTGCCAAAGATCAAGCGCTGCCCTGTCGTTATCAAAAGATGACCTGAAAAAGGAACCTAAACCGGATGAATGCGGTCGCGACTGGCTTCTAGCATCCTGGGAAGATGACCAGGTCAAGGGTAAACAACGTTTTGTTTTGCCGATTCCATACAGAGCTTGGCAGCATGTGCACAGGCTTTTGTCGCAGAGTGCTCGGTATGAAAATACTGATCTCCTACTCCCCTCCGAACGTGACATTGAAAAAAGCGTAACAGGGTCTGGAGCATACAGGGTGCTCTACCGGTTGTCTGGGCGGGATAAAATTAATGTGCAGAAGCTTCGTAAGGCATCTCGAAATTCAGCCAAGAACGACCTCGAAAAAAAGAAACCGGATCTGCTGGCCAAGGCTGGGATTCCGTGGTGGTCATTGCACGATGTTCGGCGGACTCTTACAGATTTCTTAAGCTGCTCCGGCTATCCTGGTGGGGCATCAGCGGTACTGTCTCACAAGATCGACGATAAGATTATCGGTGGTTTCAATTTGCAAGATCAAGCTCTCTATGACCGACTCAAGCAAAGCCCGGCTAGGATTACTTCTAACTCTTATCACGCGCATTCGCCTTATATGAAGTTAAAGCGGGAAGCGATGCAGCTATGGGTGGATGAAGTATTGAACGAGTATGAACGGCAAAAAGGGATTTTGTGAAGTCGCGCAACTCGCGGGCATTCTACCAGACATCTAAGCGACTCAGGTGGGGCTGATCAGAACTGATCCTCCCCCAATGAATTGGTTCGCCGTTATGCTCAGGAAAACGGAGGATCAGAATGGCAACGGAGAAACCAAACCGGATCAGCAGGAGCAGAAAGTATCTTAAGTTACGCCAAGTCCTGTCCAAGCGTTGGAGAGTAGCTCAAAGGAGGCCGGCTGAATAGTAGCCTGGCATTCGAGTTGGTAGCTCCAAACGTGCTCAATGCATATCTTGACCGCATTCTCCGTTTCGAATCTGAGAATCGCATCAGGAATCTCTGCAACGGCTACAAAAACCGGTTTGACGCGAACTTCTCGTATCTCGGGCAAGTTGCCATTGGCACAGGCAAACCCCTATGCCCTTGGTCGGATGCCGAAAGCGCGAGCCTATCTCGACAACGCTTCATCCGAGCGGGCGATGCAGCCTTTGGCCATTGGCAGGAAGAACTGGATGTTTGCCGGTTCCAAAGGCGGCGGAAAAGCCATGGCCATCGCCTTCACGCTGATCGAGACCTCCAAGCTGAACAACGTAGATCCGCTGGCTTGGCTGACTTAGGTGCTCGGGCGCATCGCCGATCACAAGATCAATCGTCTCGACGAGCTGATGCCCTGGAGTTACGCTGCGCAAGCAGCATAACTGGGGACGCTTCGTCCGCGCCAGAGCGCCCTCGTCTGACGGTTACTCCGAAGGTAGCCAGAAAGTAGACACAGGCACGCCCAATCCGAGCGCACCACCTTGGAGGATCAATTTGACTGCGTAAAATCGCCTGACTGAGGCGACCCCGTTACCGAAGTCCTGAGGCTAGGGGCTACCTTGTTCATCGGTGAGCTGGCTCAATCGTTCGATTTCAATCACGCGTATGAGAAATGCTTTGGCTTCATCCCAGTCGCCGAGCAGTTGGTGCAGTTCAGGCAGCAGGCTGGACATCTCAATTGCAAATTCCAGTTCGCTAGATTTGGAATAAAACTTCTTGTCATTAGAATAATTGTAAATTGACATCGCCTGTTTTGCTATTTGCTCGTCGGACAAGTCGGATTTTCCTGCAAGCTGCTTACGTAAGGTGACGAAAATTGCGCGCGCCCTATCAATGCCGGAAAGACTTGGCGGAAGCTGATAGTCCACTTCATGGGGCGGTGGCGGCGGCATCGGAAATTCCATACTGCTGTTATGATCCAAAGCGACCATCGTGAGACCATCGCTGTCGTCTGATACCATTGGGAACGCGCCGTATTCGCTGCGCGCAAGCAACGTCGCGAACCATCCGACGTATGCATAGTCATTCAACTTTGATTTTTCCATTAATTCAGGAAAAGTCTTGATAAACTGAATCGCCAGTTTGTGGGCGGAAAGCCCTTTGCCTTCAATTTTGCCAAAGTAGTGTTCGCTTTCGCTATTGCTGTGACCTACTAATAGGCGATTGGGCGTATCGTCTTTGTAGAAAAGCCCGGAACTGACGGCATAGCGACTGGGAAAGAGATAGAACCTATACGCACCGGCACCGGTGAAACGGGGAAATAACCGTAACCCATGGAAACCCTTCCCATGAAGAATCGAAATCATGCGCAACAACCTAAGCGCCCTGCGATGTTCAGGCTTTTCAAAGGGTCTGGGTGGTTCTGAAAGCATTGCGTCCAGCTTTTCGTTCACGGGGGAAATCGAAGGAGGGGTGCGAATTTTCTAACCAAGGAAATAGAGTACGGCTATCCCAACAATCAACCAAATAACCCATCCAAAACCGCTGTCGCTCGACCCGGATATAGAACGGCTCGGCTTGCGAATACTGCCTTTTGAGATACCCTCATGTTCTTTTTCAAATTCCAGCCGGATCGCATGGTTTCCTACCTTGAATTCTTGAGTCGCAGACTTTGTGTGCTGCCCCTCGATTGAGCTCAAGTGTTCCTGCATCTTGGGCACCTGAAGACGTACACCTTGGAGCACGAGCTGACGCTCCAAATTCTGCATATGGTTCAGTAGTTGCTGTCGAATTCCAACATCCCCGGCAGAAATCCATTTGAACCTGTTTTCTAGGTTTTCCGGAATTACAAAACTCTTTATGACTTCATCGGTGTGGGTCGTAATCGCATCTACCACGTGATCAGTAGGCGTGTCATATCCAACGGTGAACACAACATTGGACTTGGGTCCAAGATTTTTCCAAAGGTTTCCAACAAGTTCATATTTTTTGTTGAGCGGCATCCTCGGCGGCAATAGCTTGAACAACCGCTCCGCCACGGTACCACTCATTTGGGTGTAACCTGAGCGCCATTTTGGGATCGTTTTTTCTGCATAGTTCTTGGCTGACGAACCGTAAATTCGCCCGTACTCGGCAAGGAGCGGAGTCAATTGGTTCTGGGGTAAAGAGAAGAAATACTCTTTTACGTCCCTATCCGTCCCGCCAAGCTCTTTTGACAGAACCCTCGCGTCTTCAATGTGTTGAAGAGCAGCTTCAAGACTGGCGCTTCTGGATCGGTGACCATAGCCCCGACCATAGTATTGTCTGCGAGCCAAACCATTAACCTCCCAAGGCCGCCTTCAATTTGCCAAGAAGACCACGTTTCGTGGAATCAAACGTGACTTGGACTTCGCCGCTGTCAGAGAGCAACGTTTTAGAATACTTTGCATTACTCCCTCCGGCAAGCAGGGCGAGAGTCCGTTCGACACTGGGTAATGCGTCTTCTTTAAATGAGTTGAGCAGCTTCCTGCGTTCTGGCTCGTCGATGGGCAATCCATCTGCGAAGCGTTGAAAGCTATCGGCAATTTGCTCAGAACTCTGGCCGATGGGTACTATGAACTCAAAACTTGGCAACCGTCACGCTCCAGCAAAAGCCGCGACGATGATCACCAGGGCAACGAGGCCACCAAAGATGTAGTAAGGCGTCCAATTTGTTTCACCTGTTTGAGAACGTGAGAGTTTCCCACGCTGCGCTTCGTCTGTGTTACCCATGATTATTTCGGTACGACCAATGTTC
This sequence comes from Ruegeria sp. BB9, assembly GCF_056539345.1. Taxonomy (NCBI): domain Bacteria; kingdom Pseudomonadati; phylum Pseudomonadota; class Alphaproteobacteria; order Rhodobacterales; family Roseobacteraceae; genus Ruegeria; species Ruegeria sp. BB9. Next base: position 101,248 of record NZ_JBQFUU010000002.1, read on the forward strand.
GTATCTTGTGTATGAGTGATCGTAACCGATGTGCCGTCTTTAGCTGCTTGACTCGTTGCGTTTCCTAGGTGGCTTAGCGTCGCGTGCAGCGCGTCTAAGTCGACCTTCATTTCATGAGCGGTCTTACTAACGTCCAGTATTCCCTTGTTGTAGTCAGCGAGCATTTGCTTGCGCTGTTCCTCGTCCAAACCCGCAAGGTCAATTTCATTTGAGGGGCCAAAGCTCAACTTGGTGGGCGTGTGGTCCACACGAACAGCAACTTCACTACCGCTTTTGGCATCTTTTTCAGACATGTTTTACCTTTCTAAAGTCTCTCGCCTGCTCGCCAATCATGCGGGCGAACGAATTGCCCTGCCCAAATTCCACGTCGAGCTTGTTTCGCTTGATCTTCGAGCGGCACATAGGCAAGATCGTACTTGCGATAAGCCAACGCCCAGCCGTTGGCGACCATTGTCGCTCCCACATCCGCCTCGCCGATAGCGCACCTCGCAACTATGCGCCCGTATCGGTCTAGCTTCAATGGATAGCATACCACTTCAAAGTTTGCAGTTTGCTGTCTCAAGAAACTGGCAGCTTTCTGACCGCAGCTATATAGTTGTCCATTTTTTCTGCAATTTTGCCCTTTTTCCGGTGCATCTATCCCGTGCAGACGAATTCGTGCTCCCCCAACGTCAATAGTATCACCATCCACAACCTGAACTCGGCCGACAATCAAGCCATCTGCATTGGCAACCGCAGATGAACCGACCAAGGCCGGCACTTTCAACTGATCAGAATTTGGCTCTTCGAAAGCCACTCTTGAAACGCTCTGACGTTGACCTGCATCACGAGTCGCCTCATCAAAGATAAAAAAAAGAGCTACTGCTGCAGGCGCGGCGATGGCCAACACCCCGACAGCAGTTGAACTCGTCATCCTATGAATTTTCAAGCGTCGTTCTCTACTTCAAGTCGATGCAGTACATTGTCTGAGGTACTGAGTAATCATCACTTTGTGATTTTTCTTGTTCCAAGTTGCCATTTTCTTTTGAAATCCTGCTCCTGACAATTGTGACATACGATTTTGAAGAACAGGCCCTCAGTTCTGTTGGTTGCGATAGGGCAAGGCTAGGTCGCGCTTATTGAGGCCCAAGTTTGCTCAAGGTATAGAAGATCTTCTTCCCACTGCCGAACCGCGACCTCTCTGTTCGGGAAGTTCTTATTGCTTGACGCCAATACGCGAATGACGCGATGGAGTTTGCGATACCGTTCTCGCGAGTTTGGCTCACCCCATTCGGCCATGTATGCGGGCGACGATACTGGGGGTAGAATTCCTGACATTATGAAATCCAACTTCTGCCGACGATCCCTTTCGGAGCCTCCATCGTTTCCAACTTTATAGCCCACGACCGAGAGAACACCGTTCTCGGGTGTGGAAGCCTTGTAGTTCCCGCTCTTGAAAAGCTCCAATCGGCATGCCCACTCTGCCTGAACTGCGTCGATTACTTTCTTCGCGTCAGGGTTTTCTGGATTTCGTGCAAGAAGCGCATGGGCATTGGCTACAAGGCGCGCCAAGCCGTTGTCGTCCATAGACGGTATTCGTTCTAGAACCTTCATGCATTCTCTAGCCGAACATCGATTCCAAAATAGAAAGCACGGGTATTGTAGCGCGACAACCAGTAATCCAAGTAAATACACCAAAAAAAAACGATAAGTGTTGTGTAGAAACAAGGATATCTACTTTGGGCCCAAAGCAATCATCCGACGCTTTCCTAGCAACTGTATTTCTCAGGCGGCCTGATTGGACCATTTGAGACGAGACTTGCAAAGCGCGTTTGCGATTGTGACGAGCTTGCGGGCGACGGCTGTGATGACAACCTTGTGTGGTTTTCCGGCGGCACGAAGCCGGTCGGCGAAGGTTTTTAGGAGCGGGTTATGATGGCTGGCGACGAGCGCCGCCTGGAACATCACGTGCCGTAACAGTCGGCGGCCACCTCCGATGGCGCGCTTGCCGCGCATGGCGCCACTGTCGCGAGCGACCGGAGCCAGGCCCGCCAGCGTGGCGGCCTGCTCAACCTGTTTGTTGCCGCCGGGCAAGTCAGCGACTACATCGGTGCTCGGGCTCTGTTCAGCAGCATACCAAATGCGGACTGGCTGCTCGGTGATCGTGGCTATGACGCCGGCTGGTTCCGAGACGCCTTGAAAGACAAAGGGACACGCGCCTGCATCCCCGATAGAAAGCAACGCAAGACGCCGGTCAAATACGACAAGCGCAGATACAAGTGGCGAAACCGCATCGAGATGATGTTTGGCAGGTTCAGGGATTGGAGGCGTGTGGCGACCCGCTAAGATCGCTGCCCCAAGGTCTTCTTCTCAGCCATCGCACTCGCAGCAACCGTCATCTACTGGTTATGAAGCCTGACCCTAAGAGACCCCCGGCGAGACCGAAGAAACTTGAGAACATTTCATTCAAAAGCGGCTCATAAGGGCGGCCAGCCGCTTGCGTCCGAGTTCGCAATGGCTCTGCATACACTCGCAAAGAGCTAACAGTGAACTCAAATTGAGTGACTTTGCAATAAAACGGGACAACTTCAGACTTGATCTGACGGACACCATGAAAGAAAGGTTCTAAAAACCTGAAACTTTGCCAGCGGCCCCGTTAGCGCTTCCAAACGATCCCACACATCGGCTTCCTCGCCGAACACCAAGGCTGTTTTCCTGCGGGGTTTGCGACCAGATTGTGTCTCTGGCCAGAACGCCACATGAAGCGGGCACTTTCCGTCAAATCCCCCTTCGTAGATAAATCTACATGGGTCTTTTGACATTTCTTTCGCGGGGGGGAGGTCGGTGGCGGCCAGCTGTTTGGATGCCCAGATGTCCGGCATGTATTTGGCGCAGTCGGTTGGCGAGAGAAACACGATGGCGTGCCTTGCAATGGCTTGTGCAACCCGGCTCCCTCCCTTTTTGAACGTGCGCCATGGTTCAATTCTGTCGACTGTGACATCCACAACCACGGGTGAAAGCAAGATCACCTGCTTCGGTTTTGGATTGTGAATGAGCCTGACCCGATCCATCGCTTGCTCGATCTCTGCTTCTCGGATCTGGCGCAAAACTCGATCTCCCCAGGGATCTCTGTGTGCTTTCACCTCAGTTGGCAAAACCCCCTTCTTCGTCCGGATTCCCCGCACGGTGGTCACGAAATCTCCTGATGAAAAATCATCACCTGCGGCGGCGGCATAGGCTCGCGCGGTCGCTTCCACGTCGACCAGAGGCGGTTGCTCCCTACCGATGATGATGGCGGCCTCATGTTGTTCCCATTTGTTCTGACCACGCAGAGCCCCGAAGTGACCGGCGCGCTCTGGATCCGAGATCGACAGCGACTTGATGACACTGCGGTTGCCAAAAACGGCGGCCTTCGGATAGCGCGCGATCACTTCCTCCAACCAAGCTTTCAGCCTTTGGTTTTCGCCCTGGATCTTCGGAGTCAGCGCCTGCTTTCCTTGGGTTTCATCACACAGGCGTCGCTTGGCGAAATTGCATCCCAAGACCTGCGTTATCACGGCATGGCGTTCCACGGGATATCGATGACAATCCAAGTCTGCACCAAATGCAATCCGTGCCATGTCAGGATCGGTCGTGCCATCGAGATAAAGAAAAGGGACCTCTCGCCCATGTTTCAACTCCTTGACCCTGACTGCGGAAATACAAGGTTCCCAAGCATGGTCGTCCGGGTATGGGCCACGTATGAAGACGGAAACAGCCATTTCATGCTCCCGTTCGATTTCCTGCCGCAGGCATTCAAATAGGAACTGGAGTCGATGGACTGGGCTTACTGCGGAACTTTTCAATCGCGCCGTCAAAAGCGAGAGATCCGCATGCGTCGCCTCTGCGGATCTGCCCCCTAAAGTTCTGCCTAGTATCCCCAGAATATTGTTCGGCTTGAGGGTCTCCAAATCCGCGATAGCTTGATCCAGCATCTCCCGTGTCACACCCGCGCTCCGAAGCATCTTGAGAGACAGGCCTGTTGATGCACCCGCTGCTCCAAGAAGAGCTCGCTTGACCGGTTGGATGGCTCTTTCCTGAACGAACAACGATTCGCAGACCTCTTCATCGCGAGCCTCTCGCGACCGCGTGAATCCGCGCTGAGGCGGAAGGATGACCTCCTCCAGCTCCTTAAGACTTACGTGGACTTCCTCGACCGCGAAGTCCCTCGGCCGCTCGTCAAAGACCGCAAGATCCGGCTTGGCTTCCCCCGGCAGCGGCAGATAGGCGAACTCGTGGGGGGCAAAGATCACCAAGCCAGCCTTTGCCTTAAGGTGGTGTTTGATGTCCGCTTCCTGCCGCAGGTATCCGCAATCGGTTTGAAACGGGCACTTCTTGCAAAGCGTCGAGCGAACCGACACCCCGTGTTCAGACAAGTGTTGCGCGGTTACGATTGCTCGGCACATGGTGGTTGAGCTGTCATTTGCAGCCGGATCCAGCCTACTACGCCCCCTCAAGACTACCGCTGGTGGCGAACCAGAGGGTGCGTATGCTAGGTAGTCCGCCAAGGCCTCTTCAGCTTTTTGGTGGTTTGGCAGAAGCATGAGTGAAATCAACCCGTGCGTGCTGTGCAGAAAGCCCGGATTATCACTTCGCCCCACCAGGAAGGCCGTTTTGCCGATGCCTTGGGCACCGGCGAGCAAGGCACGGGGCGCCGTTTCATTATGTGGGCGATCCGAGCCTTTCCATGCTTTTCCATGGAAAGCCATAGCTTGTATTCCCCAGGTTTCTAGGATCTTGGCGTGCCTTGAAATGGAATCTTCCCTGGGAAGCGTTGGCGCCGGATGGAATGGCTCCGTGACCATTGCAGGAGCAACCGCGCTGATGGGGCGGCCCATGCCAGTTTTCAGGCCATTTTCGACCACCTCGTCGGCTCTGGCGTAACCCGTCGATTGGGCGGCACTCAGAAGTGCGCTTTGGGCATCGCTCAAGGCAATCTCGCCGCCTGCTACATAGCCACCGATCAGTTGTGCTTGATTGAATATCGCGGGGTTGGAGGCCCCATTGTTGCGGATCTGCTCGCAAGCTTTGGACAGCAGTTCCTGCCCTAGCCTGGACGTCAATTTCTGACTTTCGGCTGGCTGTTTTCGGCAATCCTTTGCTTTTGCAGAGCTCGCTGGCCGTGGATTGGCAAGCTTTTCCTTGCCCTGGCTTGGGAAGGCAATCCCTGACGTGTCCAGCCTTTCCTTTGTTCCCTCGATCTTCCCTGACCGCGGGAGGCCCTTCAAAGGATCTTCAAAACCATCAAAAATCGGATTGGCCGTGTAATTTGGCTGGGCGATTGCAGCGAGAGATGTGTCGCTGCCGACAAGCTGGAATAGGTGTCTGCGTTCAAATGCATGAAGCGGGCGGTCTGCAAGGCACCAGAAATGAAACTTGGCCAGGTGCTCTTTGCCAAGGATCGCTGCACTGGACGACGCTTGCCAGACTACGGACACCTCATTTAGAGTGGGGAGGCGCTGGCAGATCTGATCCCAAGCCCACTTCGCCAAGACCGCCGGGTCTGCCCATCCGAGGTGATCCGGTTTCACGAGATCGTCGACGTCGAAGTGCAACAAGATGCTGCCTGAATCTTCCAGGGTTGCCGCACAATCCTCTTTTGGATGCGCCAGTCTGCGGATGCTCGTTTGGTCGCGAAATGCCGCTCTGACGGCGCCCATCACGATGACTTTGCATGGTTCTGTAGCAAGGCTCTGGATGAGTTTAGCCAGGTCGTCGGAGCCCTGGATTTCGACTTCGTCCGGTCGGAAGAATTTTGCTCTTCTGCTTCTTTCGACTCCGCTTGGGTGGAACCTCTTAGTCTGCGGTCTGTTGCTTGGGGCCTCCATAATCGTGATCCTGATTGGATCGGTCAGGTCGGTTGACCCGGCTGCTGTTTCGGCTGTCTTTGCCATCTTCTTTCTCCCGGAACCGCGAGGTCGGGGAGAGATCAATTCTTCGGTTCGCGAATATCATTTGCTTCAAAGTCACTGCTCGGTTCCGGCCGTTGCGGCTCTCAATATTGGCCAGCGAAATTGCTGACGGGGGCAGTGTCCGGGGAACGGGTTTCGCTGAGATTTAACGAGCGAGCTCCACCATCGAGTGTTCAGAGTTCGTTAACCATTGACCATGGCGAGGCCAGTCCTGGGCAACTCTTTGTTTGGATAACTTTGCGAGGCTTTTGACGCCTTTCCATTTGCGTGGCAACGCGAGAACATCGGGAGAGCTGCGTCGAAAGGAGAGCCGCCCTGACGATCTTGCGGCAGCGCTCAATCCATTTTCCGAAGCGATTGGTTCGATTGGCCTGGAAGCTGGCCCCATGTCTTCGTTTTTTGCGGCTGGTCTGAAGCGGCATGGTCTTGTTCCTGTCCTAATGGAGACGCGACGCGTTCATGCGGCGTTGTCTGTCATCCCGGCCAAAACGGATCAGCTGGATAACCAAAGCTGGGGATGCCAGTGTAAGGACCGCGCTCTTCGAAGCGGCGCATGTGTAAGCGGCGGTGCGAAAGTCTGCCACGGTAGCGGCGGGATGATCCTGCTGCGGGCGGTGTAGTAACTGGCCAGTTTTGGCCCTTTCTGGTTTCAGGGAGGGCCGGAGCATATTCACCGTCGAACTTTATCAGAAGGTTCGCCATGCGTATTGGCCGCCTGCCAGAAGGGCCTGCCTGAGCATGGGCTGGGGCGAATTGCCCGACAGCTTGTCCGCAGAGTTCACCTCGAAACTGGACAGCGCCGCTTGAAACTGGCGCAAATTCAAGGTTTCGTGCCCTCAACAAAAGGAGATACGGCATGAACCGATCACTCAGGCTCATGGTCGCATTCACTGTGATCGGCTTCGTGACCGGCTTGTTGTGGCCTATTGGCATCCTCATTGAGGCAGCCCTCACCGGGCCAGCGACACTGCCCGAACTCTTCTGGAGAGAAATGCGGAACCCCAAAGGCTTGACCTTCGTCTTCTTTATGTTGGCGACCATTGGGACAGTGGCTGGATTTCTCGCCGGAACTGTCGTCGCTGCATTTGAGCGATTACTCAGATGGGCTTGGAGCGGAAGATGATAGTCAGAACAGCGACGATCCTGAAGCGGATCGGAAATGAGCACCTCTCGTTGCATTGCGGTGCGGGGTATTGGTTTTTCAACTTTGATGACGGCGACATATTCGAGACCGATTCGGTTTACACCATGCGCCTGAACGACCTGAGCCTTGATCAATGGATGGCGGAAGGCCGCGTCTTCATCAAGCAAATCGAAGAAGTGAGGAGGACGCATGGCAGCACCCAAACCACATAGAGTTGGCCCGCGCCAGCGGGGGCAATGGACGGCCCCCGTTTATCTCTTCAATGCGAAGAAACCTATGGAATTACCTGTTTTTCATTGGCAGTTCTACGACGGAAAGAATCAGCACTATCACCACGAGGCATGGCGCGTCGGCGCTGACTTCGAGAAGCAGATCGAAGCGATGGAAGGTAGTTGGCTCGTTGTTTTTCAGATCGACCAGCCTGACGGGTCTTTCGAAAAATATGTCGGCCAGACTAGCGACACCCGGAAAGCGACGGTGTTTCAGATCGATGATTTCAAATACGACAGCATCACCGGAGATATCTCGTTCAAGGTAACTGGGCGTATCTAACAACCACCCAACCTCGATAAGGACCCCGCGATTGTGCGGGGTCTCGTCGTTTTGGCTACGCAAGTCTTTCCATGACAAGGCTGGCCCATCCATTCCAACACGTGGTTTCTCAAGACTTGCCAACCGAAGCCTGCGCAAGGATTTCTTAAATCTTTCCGAAAGGTCGATCTGCAAGAATGAATTCAGGCAAAATAAGGAGTCACCAAGTGCCTGTTATTTCATTTCTTTCGCCAAAAGGTGGGTGTGGCAAGTCGACCGCATGCGCGTTGATTTCACAAGAGTTTTCGCGGCTGAATTTGTCTTCGATCATCCTGGACACCGACCCAAAACAATGGCTGTTCAGTTGGGCAAACCTGAAGCCGCTAGATCCGAAGGTCGAAGTTCGACAAGTCGACCAGGAAGACCTCACCGAGGAAGTGTTCAAGGCTGCTCAGGAAGCCAGCTTTGTGTTGGTCGACGTTGAGGGCTCAAGTGACGCCAGCCTCATTGATGCCGTGTTGGTTTCCGATTTCGTAGTCGTTCCCTGCCGCGCAAGCCGGATGGACGCGCTGGGTGCGGTGCAGGTTCTCAAGCAAGTGCGCCAGAAAAGCCAGGTCCTCCGTCGAAATATTCCCGCCAGCGTTTTGCTCAATCAAACGGAGCCAGGCGCGGTTGAGTTCAGAATTACAGGGGCCATCAAGTCGATTCTTGAGGAAGCTGGTGCGCCGGTACTGAAAACACAGTTGGCGGCACGGCCAATTTTTCAGGCAATGATGAGCCTGGGAGGGGACTACCTCGATTTGCCCCGAGAGTTTCAAGGGTCATCTCCGAAGACAGCCCAAGCCAACGCATCGGCTTTGGCGAATGAGTTGCTTCTGACAACGCTCAACAACAATCACGAAGCGGCATGAGGGGACGCAAATGACCGCAGAACCAAGAATTCCGGCTTTAGGTAGCATTCTAGAGGATGCCGCCCAGGACATGCTGTTTGAGCGCAAAACAGCGGTGTCGCCGTCGCAGTTAAAGCTGGCACAGATGAGTCCTAGCCGGCGAAGGGCTGCGCTCAGGACAAAGACGTTCACAGCAGATGTGAACCCGGAGCTCTATGCAGCTTGGGATGACCTGCGTGAAGGCAAGGAACTGACGGTCGTCCGGGCTCTGGAGCTGTCCTTGATTGCCTTCTTGAAAGCAAATGGGAGAGATTTTGAACTGTGAATCCATCTTCCGGCGCTTTTCTGCGCCGGGGGAAACAGCGTTCTCTCGATGTTTGTTCGAGGTCAGTTTTCTCAGCCAAACCAACGAACAAACTTTGCTCATGGTGAGGCAATCAGAATAGCACCAGAACAAAAAAACAGAAGTGAACTGCTGCCGGAAATATCGGCCATTCAAGTGGGACTGATCAGCTTCAGTGAACCTCCCCCAACTTGGCATTTGGAGGTGACCCTAGATTTGTAGTCGCTTCGCCTAACCGAACTTTGGCGCGAGGCAGCCGATATTGAGAGAAGCAAATTCAGTGATGAGTCCAAGGGGGATGCGGTGCACCAGATCACGATGGTGGGTATTCAGTAGGGGAGTTCGTCGATTTGGCTCTGCTCGGGGCCTCGGATGATGGCGGTGACGGTTTTTCTCAACCCGCTGCAAGTAGCCAAACGAGAAACCGTGAGTTTGGTGTGAGACGTCGGTTTTTTTCAGCGGTCACAGCCATCTAACGAAAATTTTTGGTTTATTCGCAACCGTAAACCGGGCCAAAATCTGCCGCAATATTGACAAGTTTCGAAGTGAGATAATTTGCTGGATTGGCTAGGTGGCGGCGTGACCCAAAATCTTTCTCTGCGTGAGCTTTCGATTCTGGTTTGTTCATTGCCTATCGAACACGAAGAGGTTTCTTGTGTCGAGCAAGCAATGCAAGTTGGTTCTGAATACGGACGTGCTTGGTACGCCAACCAGAAAGAGCACTGGATCGGCTGGCTGGCGGATTACGAGGGGCCCGGAGCCTATGTGAAAGTACCCAACGGAAATGTTGCGGCTGAAAACGTCTATCGTCGGATGGTTTGTACGCCGGCGATATTTTGGCTGGTCGTTCAGTCTGCGTCTATTGGGCGAACCGCTACACAAGCCCTTGTCACATCCATCCTGGCAGATCCGAACGCTGCGATGGCAAGGCATAGCGCATGGATACGGCGTACAGTCCCGTGGGACTCGGTTCAATCGGCCTTGCTCAATCGCGCGCCGATTTCAAAAGAGGAGTTTAGCGGCGCCTGCGCAACGCTCCGAAAGACGCAGGAGAAGCTACGCATCCATTGTTATTCACAAAAAGCTTGGGCAGCGACACAAGAGTTCGAACAGACAGTAGACGAGGTTGAGATGGATATCAAAAAAATCATCCTGAGTTTACCAAGTAGAAGCATTGCTCAGCGGCAAATCATGCGCAAAAACGCTGAGAAACTCATTGGTGATGGTAGTAATGAAAAGCGCAGTGCCGCTAGGCAGTTGATTTCCGCGCTGGATGAGCTGGAGGAGCGGGAGCGCGAAGCCTTGAATCGCAAACTTTCGGGAATGAAGCCGGCCGAAAGGGTTATCCATGCGTTCATCCGCGTACCTCCCAGTGAGACCGAGACTCGACTAATCCGTGTCTTGATGGACCACCCTGGATCGACATCGACGGAACTCAGCCGCGCTCTAGGCTGGGACGCACAAACCTGGCATCTGCATTTTGGAACGATGTGCAAAAGCCGTGAGGCAGATTTGTGGCCTGCGGACCCTTCGGACATTCGTGATGCAAGCTTCTACAGCGGCATTCTCGCAAACTTCGATAAAAGAACCGCTTCATGGGAACTAAAACCTGAAGTTGAGGCAGCATTTCGAGATCTGGGTATTTGATTGCTCCGAAGCACCGAGCTCTGGAGGGCCGCACAGAAGATGACCGCTCTTTCAAGGCAAGAAGGACAAAAGAATTGAACAAAGAAGTTTCGACACCAAGCGGAACACCCGTTTTCAACAATACGAATGCTGAGGGTCGAAAGTGCCAAATAGTCAGCGAGGGCAGACTCCCCCAATGCGGGCACCAAGCGCGTGTGCGGTCTCTTATCGATGTACTTTGCGAAGGCATGTTCGAGCGCGAAGAGATAATTTCGGTCGCTCTTCTCGGGGCCATGTGTGGCCAGAACATCTTTCTATTCGGTCCTCCAGGGACCGCCAAAAGCCTGATTTCCCGTCGAATTGCGAGCGCGTTCGAGCGCCCTGATTACTTCGAATACTTGATGAACAGATTCAGTACACCGGAAGAAGTCTTCGGGCCCGTTTCTATCAAGGACCTTAAGGCGGATAGGTACACGCGCAAAACGGAAAACTATCTGCCCACTGCCGAATTCGCTTTTCTCGACGAAATCTGGAAGTCCAGCCCAGCAATCCTGAATACACTTCTGACGCTTGTGAACGAACATATTTTCAGAAACGGCACAAAGGTCGAGTCGGCTCCCCTTAAGGCGTTGATCGCTGCATCCAACGAAACGCCCGAGCCTAACCAAGGACTGGAAGCACTTTTTGATCGCTTCATTGTCCGACTGTTGGTAGGGCCAATTGAAGACTCAGGAAACTTCGAATGCCTTTTGAACAGTAAACCAACCGAAGCGGAAGTCGATGTTCCCGAGGGATTGGCCATTACAAAGGAGGAATGGGCCGATTGGCGCAATCGCATTCACAATGTGTCGCTGTCCAAAGAGACCTTTCTTATCATTGGTCTGATACGGGCCGAACTGGCTAAGCGGTACGACGAACTGAAAGTCTATGTTTCAGATCGCAGATGGCAGCGGGCGGCAACGCTGATGAAAGCGTCCGCGTTTTTTAATGACCGTGCGGAAACGAACCATAGCGATGCGATACTACTGCAACATTGCCTTTGGACGCACGCGGATAACCGCGATGAAGTCATGGATATCGTCGCCCAAGCGATCAAGGAAGCTGGTTTTGACAGCGGGTTCAATCTTGCTGACTTGGATCGGCAAAAGGACAGCTTGGACAAAGAAATTGGGACAGAACTTTATCATACCGAAGATGTCTATGACACTGTCGACATTGGGTCTGAGACCTACTGCAAAGTTCAGGCTGTGGCGCTACTCCGGCAAGAGAAAAAGCACGAAAAGACTTTTTATATTCCGTTCTCGAAAATGAAGACCAATGATAAGTTTCATCCAGTTGATGGCAGGGGAAACGAGATACAAGAAATAACCTGTGATTTTGATGGTCAAGGAACCTGCAAATTCAAGTATGATAAGTACAATCTCTTCCCTAGTGGCTACTACAATAGCTTCGACATCATTCCGAAGCAGTTTCAGCCCCGTATTCTTTTCAAGAAGGGCGACAAGAAAGTAGACATAAACGCTCGACTCGTAAAAGATCTCAAGGCAAGCGGTGCTGAACTGAGAAGAGCTTACAAAGCCGCTCTTCTGGGTGTGAAGAAGCGGTTTGAAGGGTACGATGCGGAACTGGCCTCTCCGTTTGTCCCTAAGGCAAAATCCCAAATAGCACTGGCTGGAATTCGCGATCAAATCGAGAGCATCGAACAGCGGATTGCAGACTGCCACAGGCTTGAAGCTCTATGCGAGTGAATGCGGCCCTCGAAGAGGCGGGCGATATCTGGTCTGCGTTAGCGCGCTACGCTGATATTCTAGATGATGCGCAAAGCCTCAAGACTCATATTCAGGAAAAAATCAGGGTCTGGAAACAAGAAGCGGGCGACATCGTGGAAGCGGAGTCGCCATTCGGCGATCACGAACGCGCTTTCGATGAATGGAGACAACTACCTTCAAAGAAGCGAAAGCTCAGATCGGTACGCAAATCCGCCGTGCGGGATTACCTAGAACTGTGCAAGGCTGTTGGGCAACCGGGCAACGAGGCATACTGGAAATTGCTTTACACGGCAAGAAAACCAAAAGGCGCTTTGGGTGAAGCTCTCGGTAAACAGCTTGTTTCAACTCAACAGTTGACATTTGAGTGGCAAAAAACGCTCGACAGAGCGCGAAGCGATTGGGAACTGGCGAGAATTGCAGAGCTCCGCTCAGAGCTGATCCGAAGGATTGCTGAACTCCTAGAGATGTTTCAAAAGCTGAAAACTTCGCTTGAGGTGCTTGGTCTCGACAGTGGGGTTTTGTTCAACTTGTCGGGTGGGAGCCTATCTCCGCAAGACATCGAAGAGTTTCGTCGCTGGGCTCAATATTTTGCTGAAGATGAAGGTGTTCGATCACTTTGTGACCTATTGGGCAAAATGCGGCAACTGGAGTCTTCCGAGCGGATTGAGCGCGCCAAGGTATCGATAACGGTCGAAGTTCAACAGCCAGACGTCAACTCGAAAGAGGAAATAGTCGGCGTTCGGCTTGGTCGCGACTTGGAGCATGCGCTGCCTAGCGAACTGGCTCTACTTGCTGACTCGGAAACTGAGTTACTATTTGATATTAAATACTTGGAGGCGAGGCTGATGTGTTTTGACATGCAGGGTATCCAAACCAGCAGTCAAACCGTTGAAACCGAGCAGGACATCCAGACGATTGAAAAAGAACAGCTGGGGCCGATGATCCTTTGTGTGGATACCAGCGGATCCATGTCCGGAACCCCAGAAACAATAGCCAAAGCCGTAACTCTGTTCATGGCCACCAGGGCAAGAGAGCAAAAGCGCCCATGCTATATCGTCAACTTTTCTACCGGGATCGAAGTTTTTAACATGTCCGAGGGTCTTCAGTTGGACCGTCTGATGGATTTTTTGAAGATGTCCTTTCATGGAGGAACTGATGTTGCTCCCGCCCTCCTTCATTCATTGGAGGTGATGGAAAACAAGACCTATGAAAATGCTGACGTGCTTGTCATTTCTGACTTCATCATGGCGAGCTTGCCCGATCACGTATCGAAGAAAATCTGTGAGCAAAGAGCCAAAGGAAATCGATTCAACTCACTGATCGTGGATCGTTCGTTCATGTCACGGCGCCTAGAGAGCCTCTTTGATCATGAATGGGTCTTTGATCCGGTTTCAAGCGGCATACACGAACTGATCGGTTTTCAGCGACGCATTTCCGAACAAGTAGTTTGAGGGCTGTTCTTACCATCTCTTCTTGATGATAGCTCAATTTGCGAGATTGGGCCGGTGGTCAGCCTCAATTGTCTGCAAAACTTCAGACTTGATCGTAATCGGTGCGCCGCGCCCACACTTTCGGCGTAGCGCCTGGGCATGAGTTCTTCGAGGCGGTTGACTTTGAGGTTCTTTCGCTCGTCACCTAGTACCCATTTGTGTTTGTTGGACTTTTTTGCTTAAGAAAGAAAAGTGATTTGAGGTGCCCAATGACAGAACGCGGTAGGCTAAAATTAACATTGATTATTGCCTTGATGGCGGTATCCGCCTTCGGCTACTGGGCATTCCAGAACCAGAGAGCTTCTAAGCAACTTGCTGAGCAGTCGAGGGCTGACGCCGAAACGCGCCGTTTGGCCGAACAGCAAGCCGAGCGTGAAGCGCTTGAAAGCTGGCTAGCCGGAATGACAGAAGAGGATTTTCGAGTAGCCGGCAGAAAATGCGTCGACGCTGTTACTAGTGAACTGGAAGACAGAGATTCGTTTGGCTGGGACTTCATCGACTGGGATCCCTATGAGTTCTCGTCCATCAAAACTTCAGTCTACATGGGTTTGAACCTTACTGCCTTTGGCTCGGAAACCTCTGGCCTTGCGCTGATAGAGGATCAGGTTCCAGTTTTGATCCGGAACAGGCAATCAGGTGGGACTTCTTTTGCATTCAGGTTCATTGTGTCCGAGCGAAGAGAAAGTTACAGCGGACTGAAGCAGGTTCTGTCTCACTATGTCTGCCGTATTAGCAGTCCTGAAAACATTCTTGTTTATCAATCGGATCAAATTGTCTTGTGAATTAGCGGCAGTAGCAGTTGCGGATGGCGTACGTTACCGCAGAGACTCACGGTAGCTTGGTTTGTGAAATAGAAGCCTATGAGGCCAAAAACCAATACACAGGCACCCTGAAGTAAAATTCTTTTGAGATCGGCCGGATTTTCTATCCGGAATTAGCTGCGGTCTGTTCACAGTTCCAAGCAATCGCTTCTTTGATCGATGAAGGCGCTCACGTTCGTCACGAAATCATAGTGTGTGGCTACAATAACGACGACCTACGCTGCGACGTTCTTCTTCTTGATGGGAAAGTTCTAGGCTCTTGGTACATGGATGATGAAGAATGGTGTCACTTCACAGAGTGCGGCAGCGAAGACGTGACGTGCCAGGCGCCGTCAGCTTAGCTGATGCATGATACTGACCCAGCCCCATCTTCCGACCGTTTCGAAAATGCGGATGCGGCCGTAGACATGGCGTTCCTTTCTCGTTTGTAAGCGGTTCACTTGGGGTGAGATTCGCAGCCGGCTCTCGACAGATGTGTCGAAGCAGTCGGGGCAGCACCGCGCTGGCGCAAGTCCACTTCCCGACCATTTCGACCAATGCTGCGATCAGCATCCAGATCTGGGTGGATTTGCCCGCCGGCTTCTTCTTGTCCAGCGCCAGTTATTGGGACAGCGGCACAATAGCCACCATTTGGATGAGCCTAATCGACCGCGTCTTCTGCCGTTTTCTCTAGCCCCAGCTTAACCAGTTCCCGGATTGCCTTTGTTCGCGCTCGAATTCTGTTCTTGAAGCTCCAGTCATCAATCGCATCGATTTCGCCCTGCGGTAGATAGATATGCAGCCGGACATTTTTCTCTTTTTCAACTTCGTCTGACATGTGTGCCTCCTACGCTCAAAGATGGTCGCTTCCCGCCTTTGTGTCAATTGTGGCATTGACACATTCGATAATTTTTGGCACAAATAGCCCACTAAGCACAAAACTGATTGGAGATCGCCATGGTCCACATTGCGAAAGAAATCTACCACCAGCTGCATGTCGCGGCCGTCATCATCCATGTCACCCTGGTCTTCGGTGAGCTGTATCACCTGATCCCGAACGCATAAGGGAAGATCGAGATGTTTCCGCCAGTTAGCTTCCAGATATCCTGGCCAGAACGGTCCATCACTATGGAGCCCTCTAGACAGACGCCTGTGGCCTGACCAACCGATGCCGACCCTTCCGGAGCGGTCGCAGAGGCTGCTGTGGCTTCACGATTTCCACAAAGGTCAATTTCAGAGACTTCGTTTTCAAGATTTCGGGGGACACCCAAAGGCTGCAAAAGAAATCCGATTTGTTGATTTTTATGACCCCCGCCAAATTCGGATCACCGGGATCTTTCTGCTTGACCACCTCCAGTTTCCCCCGGTAGACCTCTGCTCCTTTGCTGGTTTGGGCATGGAGTTCCAAGAATACTTCGGCTTGGCAACCTGGGAAAATCTCAATGTCCGCGATAGTGATCAGGTGCTGATCCCCGAGTTCTAGGATTCCCAAAAGTACCGGTTTCCCGTTTCTCCCGAATGTCCTCGATTTGTATAGAGTGACCTGCGCAACTTGTCCCATCCAGATTTCTCCTGCTGCTAGAAAGCAGGTTGCTCTTGGCGCGCAAGGCACAAGCACGTTGCCTCGGCTCGGCCACGATTTTGTTTCTTGCAAGCGGCGAGACACTTTCCTCCGCAACTGGCATAGCCAGTCGTGCTGAAAGCCGGGGCCGAGCTGAGGAGCAATGCACATTGAGGAAGACAACACAAAAGAAACAAACAGAAATGATAGGTCTACGGGTTGATCGGGATTTGTTCGCAACCATCAAGGCCAAGGCAGAAGAGAACGGCATCTCACCGACATCCTTTGCCCGGATTCTTATTGCGGAAGCCCTTGGATACAGTGAAAACCTGCCAAGGGAACGCGCCAGGAGAAGAAGATCGAAGAAACCGGTTCCATCCGAGTTGAGGAAAGCGGTTCAGGTTTTGGCGCTCCTCATCGATATCAGTGCAGACCTCAAGTTCTTGGCGCACAGCTTCAGAGAAATGTCCGCACGAGAACAAGTTTCCGGTTCCGACCTCGAAAGCGCCAGGGTCTTGCTCGCAAAATCATATGATGGTGTTACCGAAATCCGCACCCGTCTGTTGGGGCGAGCTCAATGATCATCAAGTCGACAAGGGTTCCTGCTGGCCGGGCAAGACAGATTGCAAATTACCTGTCCGATCAAAAAGACAACGAGATAGTGACCTGGCTTAAGGGCCGTCCCCACGACATTTTGACCATGGGCGAGATCTCCAGCTTGGCCGGCAAAGCGTTTGCGGTCCGGCATTTTTCCGTGTCACCAAATGCGAAGATGACAACAGGGGATCTGGCGCTCGTGATCTTGGAAATCTGCCGTGAGTATGGTGTTCCAAAGACTTCCGCAAGCCGGATAGCGGTCGTTCAACACCAGAAACGGCGCGCGTCCGAGGCTGGAAACGAAATACACTGGCACTTGGCTGTCCCGGAAACGCATGCGGAAACCCTGCGAACGCTGGAAAGCTCTTTCTTCAAGATCCGGAACGAGAAGGTTTCCAGGATCTGCGAAATCAGGTTGGGACATCCAGTGGTTCCCGGAAGGTTCAATCGAACGGTTTTCTTAGAGCTTCAAAAGACGCGTCCGGAACTGGATCTGACTGTTTTCGAGGCCGCATTGCGACAGGCCGCAGCCCAGTCACCGATGCAGGAAGACGACTGGCTAAGTTACCGAGCCAAAGCCGCCTTCTCGATCAATCACAAGAAACCGTTGGGGCGAAAGCTTGTATAAGGTCGGTTTGGGCGCCAAATAACGGAATTCTGCAAAATAGAACAAACACCAGCGATACACTAATATTCTCGCACCCCGAGACAGCATACAGGCAGAGGTCAGCATGGATTGGTTTGAGGCGATTACCGGCTTTCAGGAAACGGATTATCACAGCACCCAATCGTGCTTGTCGGTGCAAAATGGGCTTCTCTGTTCGCAATTCTCAAATCGTAGAGCTGCCGTAGGAGACCTGCAACTGCCTTCTTTGGCAGAGCTGAGGAGTTCAGGTTTGCTGCAACACAAAAATAAGTGCCTTTCCGTGTCCAACATCTCCGGGGATATCAGGCAGATACACCAAAAGTCCCGGTTCGAAGGTGCATTGTTTCAGGTAGCCTCGCAGTTCAACGCCCTTGAGATGGTGAGCCCAAGCGTTTCACCCCAAGACGGTGTTTCGGGTTATGCATTCGACCGAACGCAGGGACCTGCGTGTGCAATTGCTGCCGGCGCCGCCACGATATACCGCAACTATCTTCACCCAGTAGGGGGCGGGATAGGGCAAACCGGAAACCGGCAAATCAACTGTCTGGCTGATTTGGCACTCGCACTTGGAAGCTTGCTTAAGACAGATGCTGACAACCTGTTGCCGATGAAAAATGGATACGCACTACCAAGCAATTCAAGCCTCAAGCGCATCAGCGCTCTCCTCAGCGCGATGACACAGTCTGAGCTAGATGATCTGAAAGGAAGACTTAGAATAGGACTTCACTCCGATGTTGAAGTCACAGACGTACAAGCTGAGAAACCGTTTCTTGTTTCGCAGGCATTTTGCTCTGCCCTTCCGGTCGCTTACTCCAGAATCAGTGCCCAAATTTGGGAACCATTTGCACGCCTTGTGCTCGAAGCTGCATACGAAGCAACATTGTGGGCAGGGTTGATCAATAGCACGCGCGGCATATCCAATATCGTTCTGCTTACCCGACTGGGTGGGGGTGCGTTTGGAAATCGTGACGACTGGATCGACGAAGCAATGGAAAAGAGTCTACGATTGTTTTGTAACAGCGGGCTAGAGGTTGTTTTTGTGAGCTTTGGATCAATCCCAAAGTCGATGATAGATCTAGCTGAGAAGTACGGAGGAAGCTGAAATGAGCTGGGATTTTCGACAGCCTAGGGTCGCGGTGGTGCCTTCAGGAACCTTCTGATGTCCGCGGAAAAGGAAGCCAAAATAAAGGTGATTCGGCGCTGCCGCAGAGACGCCACAACATCACCGAAATTCTTGATACCATCTACCTACAACAGAAGATTCCGGGACCTCTTTTTCATGCGAGCCAGCCTATTCGCAGCCTGCACATTTCTCGCAATGATGCCTAGCATCGCATCTGGAGAAAGCGAAAGCTACGGCAGCTATCGGTACTACGACGAACTGCCGAGTGTTCTCTTTTTGGTGGGAAAGATCAAAGATGGAGATTCTTTTGAACTTCGTCGCGCAATGCGAGATCATGAAATCAATCTGGTTGTGACAGCGAGCGCGGGCGGAAGTGTTTACGAAGCACTTCAGATGGCCAGCATCCTGCATGACAGAAGTGTTGGCACCTACATCCCAGAAGATGCAAGCTGCGAGTCTTCATGTGCAAAAATATTTCTCGGTGGCAGAAAGCGTATGGTGCTCGGCGAGTTGGGCGTCCACCAGTTTTACTCTGGTTCCCCGGATGCTGCGGCCCCAGGTAGAAAGGATGTCACAACTGCATCCACCCAATACACGACATCGGATATCATTGGGATCCTTAATGAGTTTGACACTCCACCCTTTGTCTATGAGAAGATGTTTGGGACGGAGGACATTTACTACTTCAAATCCGCCGAGAAGCAAAGACTCGGCCTCGGAATTGACGATCAGAACTTCTTGGATCAAGTGGCTGAGGTCGATAAATTTTTGACTGTGACGCCAAGCGCCCTGACTCGCCCAGACAAACCACCAGTCTCGCCTGAAAAAGATCAAACAGCGCGACCTGCGCCATCTGCACAACCACCAGTGCCTCAATCAAATCCTAATGGCAGTAACAAGTTTAACAATATTGACTTTTTTGGGATGGACCTAAATTCTCAGGGCTTACGGGACGTTAGCCTCTATCAATGCGAAAATTATTGCAAACGCACCCCATCATGCGCTGCTTGGAGCTACGTACACGCGACCCGATGGTGCTGGCCAAAATCTGGTGTCGAAAATGTAAGTATAGCCGCAAATGTCACCAGCGGCATCATCGATTATAGCCGCATTAACCAAGATGTTTTTAACCGACCCTTCGTAGAGGCGACCGGTTTGGATATTCCGGGATATGACCTCTATCCGAAGGGCCTTCGCAACATGTCACTTGACCAGTGCCGGCATGCCTGTCAGGCTACAAACGATTGCGTTGCCTTTTCCTATGTGCCGAAGCAAGCATGGTGTTTTCCGAAGTGGGGCGTCGGAGATTACAGACGCCAGCTTGGAATTATCTCCGGGGTGATCAATGAGAACTGACCAGGGTTGCCCGGAACTTCCGAGCAACAGTAGCACGCTCCGCAATGATATCCGGGCTCAGGACACCCTCAATAATCGCTGACTGGAGTGATTGATTGACCTCGGCTATCGAATGGATTGAATACTGGTCTTTGTAGTTGGAATAGATCAGAAGAGTGTTCCCAGCCTGAACCGCAGCCACACTGGCACCAGTGGACGGAAAGAGGTCAGTGATTGCGGCCATTTGCATATCATCCGTGATCACCGGCCCTTCAAATTCAAGTCCCTCTCGCATCTCTGTTACAGATCGCTTGGAGAGCGATGTAGGGAGCCACGGCTCATCCGAAAGATACTTGTGGAGTACATGCGAATTCATGATGGAATCAGCCAACCCAACGCGCACCAGCCGTTCGAAAGGCGCAATCTCTTCAGGCCTCCATGTCTGAGAGATGTCTACGCTACCTTTGTGACTGTCTTCGAAAGATGAGCCATGCCCAGGGAAATGCTTCAGGCAGGTTTTCACACCAACCGACCGGTGAGCCTGAATGAAAAGTTCAGCGAACCGAAGAACATCATCAACGCTTCGCCCGAAAGCGCGTCCCTTCGAACCGATGATTGGATTGAACGGATTCACATTTAGATCGACAACAGGCCCTAAGTTCAAGTTCACTCCAACCTCAGCCAGCTCCCTTGCTCGCTCCGTATAGTAACCCAGTATTTCTTCACTGCTGCGACCAGATTTGGACAGGGTTTCAGCTGACATCCACGACATGAAGCCGTTGTAGGGACCCACACGTGTCACGTGACCGCCCTCTTGGTCTATGGAAATGATAATCGGTAAATCAGGCGAAGCCTCCTGCAATGACGATGTTAAACGGTACAACTGTTCAGGAGATTTGATATTGCGCTTCAGGAGCATGATGCCGGCCACATCACCCCGCTCAATATGGCGCCTAACCTGGTCAACTTCCGGGTCCGCTGGGATGGTACCTCGGAAACCTGAAATCAATAGCTGTCCCGGAAATGAGTGCGGACCTCCGTGGGCAGATGACGCTAGGCCGCCACCAAAGATACAAAATGATGCCTGGGAAAGAACAAAACCCCTGCGACTAATCATTTTGAAAACCTCTTTTTCATCCATTGCCCTCCACTGTTCAGGCTATGGTCCCCTTTTGACCGTTGGTGATACTCCCACGGGGTAAGCCCGTCGAGGCACGAATGCGGGCAGTTGTGATTGTAGTCGCCGCGCCACGGAGCCGTATTGCATTGGTTTGTCTGGTGCGATGTAGTGGCATTCCAGTTGTCGGCTCCCTGCCACTTCAGGATTCCGCCGCAAGTTAATTCGGTGCCATAGTAGGTTGGGAAGAAAAGTTGTTAAGAGGTTTTGGTCAAACGGGCAGCGCTCGATTGGTGCAGCGGATAGCCTTAACCTCGTCTCAGCAGTGGTTTTGAAGAAGCACACCACTGAGGAGACTGGCTATAAGCGCCATCCATTCCTTCGCTATTTGAAAAACGTAGCATCGCTTATCTCATGCCTGCGGCACAACGCCTTCGTGCTAAGCGCAGCCTGATGTTGTTCTTCCGGCCTCGGATTGGGCGCTGACAACGCTCTGCTACGATGCGCGCGCATCTGGCAACGGCGGCGTCATGTCTCGATCAGGCGAGGTCTGACTGGAAGACTCGGGGCCTTGCCGACGGGCCGCTGGAGCCAGAATAGCTTCCAGTTCCTTCAGGCCCAGTTGCCGATGCTCCAACAAGGCTGCCGCCACGGCCGTGACCTCCTGCCGCCGTTGCAGAATTGCGACCTTTGCAACCTGCTCGGCTCGTTCCAGTCGAATATTCACTTTCTTCAAGACAGCCGGATCAGCGAGTAGAGAATTCAGCTCACCGATTTCGATAGGACGCCAAAGCAAGCGCTGCGCGCCAAACCCAAATTGGGTTTCCATTTGCACGGCCAGCAGAGTTGCCCTGGCCAGATCGCTGGTTTCGTTCCCACCGGCCCCTGACGAAACCGAATTCAGGAAAGCACTTTCGGCAACCCGGCCCGCCAGAGCCGTCGAAATCATCGCTTCCAGCTCGGGGGCTGTCGGATAGTGACTTTTTGAGGCAAATTCCACGGATCCGCCCTGAGCGGTGATTTCCGCGCGGACGGGTACGCCCCGTCCCAGGGCGTGGCCGACAATGACGTGCCCGGCTTCGTGAATGGCCGCCCTTTGCAAATCATCCGGAGAGGAAGCGGGCGCAAAAAGCTTGGCTGTCATCAGGATATCCTGATCTGTTAGTCCTCGGTTATGCCGTCGCGACAAACTTCTGGCCTGGCGAACAACGGCGGCCGCGTCCGCACCGCTGTATCCGACCAGGTGGGCGGATACCTGGCGGATTGCCTCATTAGACACCGCATCGCCAGCCAAGCTTTTCAGGATTTCAGAGAAGGCTGCCTTGTCCGGCAACTTCATCTCGATCTTGAGATCAAATCGACCGGACCGGATCAACGCGGAATCAAGCTTGTCAAAGCTATTGCAGGCTCCGACGACCAAAACGCCCTGGGTCGTCCGGGCGCCATCGAGCTGCTCAAGGAGCGCGTTTGCAGCGGCGCGGACATAACCCGCATTGTCACCCGATGCGGTTTCGCGATCACCGAAACTATCGATTTCGTCGATGAAGAGCAGGCTGGGCGCATTGTCGCGAGCATCCTCGAATGACTTGGCCATCGCTTTGATGAAGTCGCCCAGATGCCCGCGCTTCTGCCAGTCCGCGTAGCTCGTGGCGACAAAATGGAAGCCTGTCTGCTCTGCGAGTTTGCTGGTCGTGAAGGTCTTTCCAGTCCCCGGAGGACCATAAAGCAGAACGCCCCGCGGGATCTCCGACCACTGGAGATCGCCGGTCGCCCAATTTGCCATGTCTGCCGAAAGCTGTTCCAGATGGAGGCGGGAGTCACCCAGGCCTTTGACGGCCTTTAGGGCATTGCCTCGGGGCTTTGAAGAGGTCTGGGTTGTAGCGTTCTTGATTGTGGAAACCGCATCGGAAAATCTCGGCCGACGTGCCGCCAGAGCCAAGCCATCCGGTTTCAGAGTAGACAAATGGCTGCTGTCAGCAGGCTCGGGTCGACCGACAACATCGCCACGTACTTCCTGGTCTCCATGCAGAATCTCATGGAGTTTTTTGATCATGGGCCAGGTCAACGAAGCCAACGATTTCCAGTTGGAAACGGATGGCTTGGCTACATCTGGAAAAGCTTCCATCCGGTCGATGACGAAAATGACTGGCTCCCTCTTGGCCAACCGCTCAATTACGTCCTGCGCAAAGTCCTCGCGCGCGGAGCGTTTCTTCGATGGTGAACGGGCTTCCGGAGACACCGCCTGAAACTTCGGCAGGTACTTGTGCTGGTTGCGAATTGCCGGCAGTAGCCCCCTGTTCAATGCTTCTTGGGTCGGAGCAACCCAAGCCGCGTTTCCTGTTTCGATCACGGTTACCGCGAATGGGTGATAGATCGATTCCACGAGTTCGTCTGGATCCGATGGCAGTGTTCCGAACAGCCGCATCAGTGCGGCAACCGATGCCACATCATATTGCCCGGAAATCGACTGCCAGATCGCACAGGGACCCTCGCCGTTTGGCTCGGTTTCCGTGAGTTCCGGCCAGCGAGCGTTCTGGTCCAAGTATTCGAGGGCATTAGTAAAGAGTTCGTTGAGTTCTGGAAAACGTGCAGTGGAATTCTTTTCAACACGGGTCATCGCGTGTCCTTTTCGGCATCAATCTGAAGGCAACCGGGCAAGCCGCGAGACGCGGCGCCAACTGGATCAGCTGCGCGATATCGAGTTCGCGAGGGCGAACCGCACGTATTCAGATTTTGATGCCGAAAAGCGCATGGATTGAATTCCTCTCGGGCTGATCAACTTAAGGAAGCGGCTTTGGAAGGTCAAGAAGGAACCGGTTCAAGCCGCAAACAGCGCGTAGCTCGCAAAAGGTTGATCGCTTTCAATGGACTTCCAGTTCAGGCCGCGATTGTGCGCCGTGACTGTGTCCATTCTGCGTGCAGTTCCGCAAAAACATCGTCGCTCAGGAAGGCCCGGATACTGTGTCGGGTTGTCAGCACGTAGCGCATGACGTCGATTGCGCAATTTGCGTGTTCCGTGTCCAGCGACATCAGGGAACCTGGGTCGAACGGATACCACGTCGGTTCAACGCAGAACATCAAGACATCGCGGGCTGCGATGCCGGAATTCTGTTTGTGGCCAACGGCCAAGCTGGCCAAGGTTTCAACTGAGGTCGCAAGTGTTGCTGCTCGATCATGTGACATTGTCTGTCCTCTTTTCTGGTGGTGCTTTCAGACTACCAGTTGGAGGTTAAACTGAGGTTTCACTGCGATGATTTGCGCTCTTCTGTTCATCCGCGTTTCGCTGAACAGCGAGTTCGTTCGCAAAAACGAAAAAGCTTTGCATGGGAGAGTACTGGGGATTCGAGACAAAGCTAGTAGGAGAAGGTGTCGTGGACCAAACGCCCAAAAGCAATCAGCAGCGATTGCAGGCTTAAGGGAATAGGCCGACGTCTTGTCAGCTGGATCTTTTCTGGCAATAATTCGCAAAATTTAGTCAAAAAAGCGCAAGCTTCCTCGTTCTACGAAGCCCAGCTAGCGGGTTGGAAAGTTCAAGTGCAATCTTGCCGGGCTCAACCGTCATACCGCCAATGAACTCATCTCTTCTGTTTGCAGGGGGGAGATGAAAAGAGTTCGATCTAGGACAACAAAAGAGAAAATGTGGTTAGAAAAAAGTAATGACCTGGAACATCTTGGCCGTCGGTCTCGCCGCGATCTGCGCTGCCGTCGCGGCACTTGCAGCAGGTGCGGATACGGAAAACATGAACCAAGAAAACGACATCGGAAATCGATTTCTGGCTGATTGGGGCTACGACCTGCCTATATCGGGGACAATGGAAGCTGGAACACGCGCACGCCCCATCGTGATCGAACTTCAAGACAGGATGGCCCCGAATACTGTTGCTTTCTGGACCATCGCGGGAATTCACAACGGACAAGCTGCCATGCTTCGGGCCAATGCTCCCGACAATGTCCTCACCGGTACATATTGGCGGACATTGGGAGACGGGCTTGGTCCTACAGACGTTGAGGGTCTGGCGAAGTATGTCGTCGAGCGGAAGACCCTCGGCGTCGAAAAAGTGGCCACCCAAAAGGCCGCCTACTACTTTGACATATCGAGTTTCGGCTCGCGTGAAACGTGGTTCGAGAGCCATCCTGTTGGATACAATTTAGCCCAGGCAAGCCTCTTCTTTCCGCGCGAAATAGGCTGGCTGAAGTACGACCCCAACCACACAGTGGATTACTCAACCAAATACGACAGACCGGACCTGGGCGTGGGGATTGCCTACAGCGCGACGGGAGTGGAGGCAACGATCTACGTCTATCCGGGTAGCGGCAATCAGGGCACAGAGGAAAAGCTGAATCGTGAATGGCTCAAGGCTGTCAACGACCTGACGTCACAGAACCCATCTGCTTTGAAATTGGGAGAGCGCCGGGAGAAGAGCAACTTCTTGCTTCAATTCTGGATAACGGATGACACTGGTTGGAAGGCAACGTCACTGGCAATGTCCTGGAAAAACGGGCATTTCATTAAGGTCAGGCTCACTTGGCATCGCGATCCCACGGTCGACGAGATCGCGATGAATTTTTTATCTGAATTACATGAGCTTGATGTTCTTGATCCTATCGTACGGCCGAGGAATTAGGCCAGAATCCTTGGCGCGCCAGGATCGTGGTGACTTGGCATCATACCGCAGACTTGGTGATTGGGTAGGAGGTTGAAGACAGTTGGCCAATTCGTCAAATGTTCGAGCAAGGACAACCAGAAGATCATCGTTCCGCGCGGCGGTATCAGGTTGAAACTGGGCGCCTCGTTGCTCATAACGGTTGCAAACTTTGGGGGAGAGAGTGGAAGAGGCCAACGAGTATCGGATGTCATTCTCGACGGGTGGTCTGTTTCTCAACGAAAGCGTTGAGGTGGCACGGATGCACCGCGAAGAAGAGTCTTGGGAGCAGACCTTGAACCGCGCAGTCGAGGAAGGGCAAACGCGCCTCCCCAAAGAGGCCTCCAATCGACGAACGCTGCGGGAAATCGTCAACAGGGTTTCGACGCTGTCAGATGAAGAGCGAGCATACCTGACCGATGGGGCTGACAGAACCGACCAGCAAGCTCTTCTCTGGCTTGCGTGCTGCCGGGCCTATAGGTTTATGCGCGAGTTCGCACTCGAAGTCATTCGCGAACGATATTTGTCATATCAGCTGGATCTGCCGCTGGAGACTTTTGACACGTTTTTCGAGGGAAAAGCTGAGTGGAATGAAGGTCTCGCCAATCTGAGCAAGTCTACACGAATGAAGCTGCGGCAAATCATGTTCCGCATGATGCGGGAAGCTGCCGTAATCTCTGACGAAGACAAGATACAGACAGCCTACTTTTCGCCTCGTCTGAAGGCGATGATTCAAGAAAATAATTGGAAAGAGCTGCTGTACTTTCCGGGGCTAGTACTGGGTGACTGAATGGACAAGATCATGAGCCGCAAAGAACGGGCCGAGCACCTGTTCAGAGTGGTTTCAAGCGAGCGTTTTCTCAAGAAACAGGGGTTGGGCAACGAGGTCCCCTTCTTCATCTGTCCTTTCCCTGCGCAAGAAGGGCTGTCGATGATGGGGGATCGGGAAGACCTCGTCGTGCGGTTGACCAATGCCGGTGTGGGCGTCCTGGACCTCAGTTTGTTTGATCTGTCCCTGGAAATACTCCAAGAGCGCGGCATTTTGGAGCAGATTCTAGAAATCGAATCCGAGACTGACAAAGCGGAAATCCGGGAATTGTTGCAAGGTGTCCTGGATCCCCAGGCGCACCTGGTCCCCAAAATTGCCGAAGCCATAGCGACAAAGAAACATGACGTCCTATTCCTGTCCGGCGTGGGCGAGGTCTACCCCTATATCCGGTCTCACAACGTCCTGAACAATCTTCAGAGTACGGCAAAAGATGCGCCCACCGTTCTTTTCTTTCCCGGTAGCTATACGCACGCGCTGGCGACTGGAGCATCCTTGGATCTCTTCGGATCGCTTCACGACGACAAGTACTACCGTGCCTTCAACATCCTGAACTACGAGGTCTGAGCCAATGACCGCAGTATTGCGAGACATATTCGAAAAGCCAGTCGACCGCGCCATCGATGGCGTGATCAAGGCCGATGACGAAGCAAGCCTTCGTGTGGAACTTGATGAGTATGTCATAACTGGCGAAATCGGACAGCGCCTGGAGCAGTTCCTGGATGCCTACAACAACTACCAGAACGCGAACGGCGTCTGGATTTCGGGCTTCTTCGGTTCGGGCAAGTCGCACTTGCTGAAGATGCTGGCCCTTCTGCTTGAAAACAGGGAAGTGGACGGAAAACGCGCTCTGGAGATTTTCGAGGAGAAGCTGGTCGGCGAGCCCATGCTGGCTGGCGCATTGCGCAAAGCGGTATCCATTCCGTCCCGTTCTATTCTCTTCAATATCGACCAGAAAGCGGACGTCATCTCGAAATCTGATGTGGACGCGCTGCTTGCTGTCTTTCAGAAGGTTTTCGACGAGGCTTGTGGCTACTACGGAAAGCAGCCGCATATTGCTCAGTTCGAACGCGACATGGATGAACGGGGTCAGCTTGAAGCCTTCAGGGCTGCCTATCAAGCGAAAGCTGGCAAGCCGTGGGAGCGTGGTCGAGAAGAAGCCATTCTGGAGGCTCGCAACATTGCTGCGGCTTTTGCTGAAGTCACCGGGGCGGACGCAGAGTCTTGCAAGGACATCCTGGGGCAGTACCGCAAGGACACCCGTGTTTCTATCGAGGATTTTGCCAACCAGGTCAAAGCCTGGCTCGACAAACAAGAGCCAAATTTCAGGCTTAACTTCTTCGTCGACGAAGTTGGGCAATACGTTGCTGACAACGTCAAGCTTATGACCAATTTGCAGACAGTCGCGGAGAGCCTGAACACCAAGTGCAAAGGGCGGGCATGGGTGATCGTGACCGCCCAGCAGGGGATCACGGACGTGATTGGCGATATGAATACCAAGCAGGAGAATGACTTCTCCAAAATCCAGGCGCGGTTCAGCAACAGGATGCCACTGAATTCGGCAGATGTGGCCGAAGTGATTCAGAAACGCTTGTTGTCGAAAACCGAGGCAGGGGAAGTCCAGCTCGGTAACCTGTATGACCGAGAGGAGAACAACCTCAAGACATTGTTTGATTTTGCGGATGGCTCCATCAAGCTGAAGAACTTCCGCGGGCGGGACCACTTCATCGCCAGCTACCCGTTCCCTGGCTATCAATACGACCTTTTCCAAAGCGCCATCCAAGGGCTTTCCGAGCACAACGCGTTCGAGGGGCGGCACAGCTCGGTAGGCGAGCGTTCCATGTTGGGGGTGTTTCAGGAAGTCGCCAAGAAACTAGCGGATGAGCCTGTCGGAGACTTGGCGACCTTCGATCTCATGTTTGAAGGGATCAGGACGGCGTTGAAGTCTTCAGTCCAGCAATCGATCCAGATCGCCGAACGCAACCTCGATGACGAACTGGCGATCCGGATCCTCAAATGCCTGTTCCTCGTGAAATACGTCAAGCCGTTCAAGCCGACAGTTCGCAACATCGGCATCTTGCTCTTGTCCAAGTTCGACGCCGATCAAACCGATCTGCGCCGCAAAATTGAAGAGGCTTTGTCCACGCTTGAGCGCAATACACTTATTCAGCGAAATGGTGAGGCGTATGAGTTTCTGACAAACGAAGAGAAGGAGGTAGAAAACGAGATCAAGAACGTTCCGGTCGATCCGTCCGAACTCTCGAAGGAGCTCGAAACGCTGGGTTTTGATACGGTTTTGCGGCATCGCAAGATCAAGCATCTTTCAACCGGCCATGAATACCCGTTCAGCCGAAAGCTCGACGATCATCTGCTGGGTCGAGAGCACGAACTGTCGATCAATCTAATCTCCCCAGTCAGCGCGGATGCGAAAAGCCCTGAGGCCGTGCGAATGCACAGCTTGGGGCGCGAGGAACTGGCCGTCGTGATGCCGGCGGATGCTCGCTTTACGCAGGACTTGGCGCTCTGGAAGAAGACTTACAAATTCATTCGTCAGTCAAGGATCGGATCTCCGCAACCTGGCCGTGACCGAATTATTACCGAAAAGGGCGAGCAGAACGCTCGCAGGTTTAAGGATCTGGAGATGCGCCTCCGCAAACTGATGGGCGAAGCGCGCCTGTTCGTTCGCGGCGAAGAACTGGATATTGGAGGAGAGGACCCCCAAGAACGCATTCAGAAAGCTTTTCAAGTTCTTGTCGACAAGGTCTACGTCAACCTGCCGATGTTGCGGAACGTCACCTATTCTGAAGCGGATTTGAACAGGGCAGCGAATTCGGAAAGCGGGCTCTTCGGAGACACTGGAGCTGGATTGGGGGAGGCGGAGCAAGATGTTCTCAACTTCATCCAGGCTCAGGCTCGCAATGGGGTAAAGGTTTCCGCGAAATACCTCCTCGAACAGCGGACAACGAAACCGTATGGCTGGCCAGAGATTGCGGTTCTCTGTATTGCAGCCGGCCTGTCCGCAAAGGGAAAGATCGAAGCACGCTCCGATAGTTCTGTGCTCGAAGGCAGTGCGTTGGCAACAATGCTGAAGAACAACCGGGAGCTTTCCAACGTCCTATTCACACCGCAGACCGAGTTCACGGCTGCACAAATCAGGAAGGCTAAGGATCTTTACCAGGAGCTTTTTGATATCCCGGCGGACGCGTCCGACGCCCGAGCTCTTGGGGCGGAATGGGCGCAATCCCTTGAGAATTTGGTGGCCGAAGTTGAGGGCTTTGTTCGACAGAAATCCACCTATCCTTTCATGGCAGCTTTGGACCCTTTCCTGGAAAGCCTGAAGGCGATGGTCGGAAAGCCGGCAACATGGTTCATCACCGAACCCGCGAAACACGAAGACGACATTCTCGATGCCAAGGAAGATATCCTAGACAAGATCCGCAGTTTCATGGCCGGGGCGCAGCGGCAGATCTACGATGAGGTTCGCGACTTCCTGACCCGTCAGGACGCCAACATCTCATATGTCGACGCGGCCGCTGGTGAAAAGCTGCGCGCGGCAATGGCCGATCCGGAGTGCTACAAGGGTTCTTCGATCCAGAATCTGAAATCCGATCTATACGACTTGAAAAACAAGGTCGAACTCAGGTTGCTGGAAGAGCGGAAAGCCGTTGAGGCCGCCGTGAATGACTGCATGCAAAAGGTCGAACAGCTCGATGAATTCAAGGCGCTGCCCGCCGATCATCAGGCACAGATCAAACGACGCATAACAGATCACAAGGCGGACTTGGGAACAGTATCCCTGATCGCCGTGCTTCGGGATCGCAAAACAGGGGTGCAATCAGACTTGTTGCCTAGTGCGCTTGCGGAAATTGAGCGGCTGTCCAAACCAGTGCCTGCGCCACAACCAACCGATGACGGCTTCAACGGTGACCCCACGCCGCAACCGGCACCGGTCAAGTACGTGAATGCCAGGGAGATCAAGGTTTCCTATTCCAAGCCTTACCTGTCCGAAGAGGCGGACGTGGACCTCTATCTCGACGAAATGAAAAAGACCCTGCTGGCGGAAATCCGGGCAGGCAAGAAAGTGATCGTGTAAATGGATACCAACGCGCTCAAGAAGTTCGCTCAGGCAGCCCGAAATCTTCTGATCGATCAAGTCACCTCAAAGCTCGATCTCGTGCTTGATCCCGCCAGTGCCGCGCGGCGAGAGCATCCGCAGGCCATCAAGGATCTGGAAGCGGCGATCACGCGGGACGGGCGCCAGCAGGTGATCGAACAGGTCGCCTACACCTGGTTCAACCGGTTTACCGCGCTGCGGTTCATGGATTCCAACGGGCTCAACACGGTGCGCGTCGTGTCTCCGGCCGAGGGCGCGACACGGCCGGAGATCCTGGCAGAAGCAACCGCAGGTAACTTGCCGGACGGCGCCCCCGCGACGATCCAATCCCTGCTCGACGGGCGCACGCCGTCCAACGACCCGCAGGGCGAGGCCTACCGCCTGCTGCTCGTCCATGCCTGCAACGGCTGGCACAAGCACATGCCCTTCCTGTTCGAGGAAATCGACGACTACACTGAACTGCTGATGCCCGAGGATCTGCTGTCCCAGACCTCCATCCTCGCCGAACTGCGCAAGGTGATGACCGAGGACGCCTGCCAGGATGTCGAGATCATCGGTTGGCTCTACCAGTTCTACATCTCGGAGAAGAAAGATCAGGTCTTCGCGGGGCTAAAGAAGAACCAGAAGATCACGGCCGAGAACATCCCCGCCGCCACGCAGCTTTTCACCCCGCACTGGATCGTCCGCTACCTGGTCGAGAATTCGCTGGGGCGGCTGTGGCTGCTCAATCGGCCGGGGTCGAAGCTGGCCGAGCGGATGGACTACTACATCGCGCCGGAAGAGCCCGAGACGGATTTCCTCAAGATCGGCAAGCCCGAGGAGATCAAGATCTGCGATCCGGCCTGCGGGTCGGGGCACATGCTGACCTATGCCTTCGACCTGCTCTACGCCATCTACGAGGAAGAGGGATACGACCCGACCGAAATCCCCGCATTGATCCTGACCCACAATCTGACCGGGGTAGAGATTGACGACCGCGCGGGGGCGCTGGCGGCTTTTGCGCTGGCGATGAAGGCGGCGGCGCGGTTGGGACGGCGGCGGTTTTTGCGGATGGAGGCAAAACCCGACATCTGCGTGTTGCAGAACGTGACCTTTACCGATGCCGAGATGCAGGACGTCGCCGCTGTGGTGGGCAAGGACCTGTTCACCGATGAGCTACGCGAGACGCTGGGGCAATTCGAGCAGGCGAAGAACTTCGGCTCGCTGATCGTGCCGAAGCTGCGCGATCCGGCAGAGACGCTGCGGGTGGTCGAGGCGCGGGATTTCGGCGGCGACCTGCTGCTGAAAGAGGTGCAGGAGCGCGTCGTCTCCGTGCTGCGCATGGCCGAAGCGCTGTCGCCGAAGTATCACGTGGTAGTGGCCAACCCGCCTTATGCAGGCAGTAGTGGCTTGAATAGCTCGATGCAGGCATTTGCGAAGAAGACCTATCCTGACAGCAAGGCTGATTTATTTGCCATGTTTATGGAGAGGTCTTTGGGGCTGGCTCGTGAAAGCGGTTTTATGGGCATGATAAATATGCAGGCTTGGATGTTCCTGTCATCCTATGAAAAGCTGCGCACTAAGTTGCTTGACAACTATGCGCTTCGTAGCATGGCACATTTGGGGACGAGAGGATTCGACACAATCGGTGGAGAAGTTGTTTCAACCACTGCCTTTGTATTTACAAAGTTTCGCGACCCCGACAGCAAAGGAACCTTCTTGCGTCTCGTTTCTGGTCGATCTGAGCAAGAAAAATCCAATGTCGCTAAGGAAAGCATCGCGTCGAAGAACCCGGAAGTTCTCTACCGCGCGTCATCCAATGACTTCTTAAATGTCCCTGGCACACCAGTAGTGTATTGGCTTGGTGCAAGCTGGATTGATACTTTTAGAAGATCAATTCCTTTAGGCGACGTTTCAACCGCTTCGGAAGGCGTCAAAACGGGAAATAACGAAAGGTTCCTTAGGTATTGGTTCGAGGTGAACAGCTCTGATACCGGCCCATTTGCGGACCGCAATCCTAAGTGGGTATATCATTTGAAAGGCGGTGAGTATCGGAAATGGCATGGCAACTATGAGTATGTCATTCTTTGGGCTCATAACGGTGCAGAGATCAAGGCTCAATCCAATTCTGGAATTCAAGGTCAAACCGCCTTCAACAGAGACGCCGCAATCTGGTCAGATATCACCTCTGGCGGGTATTCTGCACGATTGAAGCCATCTGGATACCTTTTCGATAGTAGCAGCCCAGCTGGATTCCTTACCGAGTCTGAAAGACAAAACGATCTTCTTGGCTTGCTAAACTCGAAAATTTCCGGTGCTGCCGCACCAATGCTGAACCCAACCTTGCATTTCAAGGTTGGGAATTTTCGGTCACTACCATATTTTCCTGTGGAAGCTGGAAAAGTCGAACAGCTGATTGCCTTCTCTAAATCCGACTGGGACGCCTACGAAACCTCCTGGGATTTCACCACGCTCCCGCTGCTCGCTCCGGATCATCGCGGCGAGACGCTGGAGGACAGCTATGCCCACCTCCGCACCCACTGGCAGTCCATGACGGACGAGATGCAGCGCCTTGAGGAAGAGAACAACCGCATTTTCATCGACGCCTATGGTCTGCAAGACGAGCTGACCCCTGAGGTGCCGATTGAGGAGATCACCCTCACCTGCAACTCCGCCTATCGCTATGGCGTGAAGGGCACCGAGGAGGACCGCGAAGTCCGCCTGCGCGCCGACACCATGGCCGAGTTCCTCAGCTATGCCGTGGGTTGCATGTTTGGACGCTACGGCCTCGACGCTCCCGGCCTGATCCTCGCCAACCAGGGCGAGACGCTGGCCGACTACCTCGCCCGCGTGCCCGAGCCGAGCTTCATGCCCGACGAGGACAACGTCATCCCGGTGCTTGACGGGGACTGGTTCCCCGACGACATCACCGAGCGTTTCCGCCTGTTCCTGCGCACCACCTTTGGCGAGGCGCATTTCCGCGAGAACCTGAAGTTCATCGAGGACAGCCTTGGCAAGGACATCCGCAAGTACTTCACCAAGGATTTCTACGCCGACCACGTAAAGCGCTACAAGAAGCGCCCGATCTACTGGATGTTCTCCAGCCCCAGGGGCACGTTCAACGCGCTGATCTACATGCACCGCTACCGGCCCGACACGGTGTCGGTGGTTCTGAATGATTACCTGCGCGCCTTCATCTCGAAGCTGGAGGCCGAGCGCGAGCGGTTGGACAAGCTGGCCGACGACCCGACCGCAACGCAGGGCCAGCGCACCAAGGCGCTAAGAGATGCGGCCACGGTGGCCAGGCAGATCGACGAGTTGAACGAATGGGAGCGCGACGTGATCTTCCCGCTGGCTCAGCAGAAGATCGAGATCGACCTGGATGACGGGGTGAAGCACAACTACCCGCTGTTCGGATCGGCGCTGAAAAAGATCACGGGGCTGAGCTGATGAGTGACCGGATCGGCGCATCTTTGAAGCGGCTTTTCGACGAGCACAGGCTGGTCTTCTGGTACGACGCTGACCGCGACATGCGAGAGGCGTTCGAGGCAGTGGAGTTGCCGGATGTCGAAAAGGTCGAGATCGCCAACAACGAATTCGGCCTGAAGTACCGGATCCTGAAGCAGGAGCCGAAGCAGAAGTTCCTGGTGTTCAAGGAAGGACCCGAGCCGGAGATGAAGGACAACTGGCTGCTGGACCTGCAACTGGCCACAGCCGTTTTCAAGGCGGATCAGGCTGCGATATGGGTCAGCGAGCTCGGGATCCCGAGGCAATACGATGCGGCAGTCCGGGAGCATCTGGAGTTCTATCGGTCCCAGAAAAGATTGGATCGGCTGAAAGAGATTGAGAGGCAGAAGCCTTCACAGTCGACCAACGACGTGCGCCGAAAGATTCTGACCGTATGCACTGGTGCTGAAGGCGAACTGGATACGGTGATCGAGCGTCTGCTGGATGATCTGGCCGAGGGCAAGGAAGATGGCCTGCGGCTGCTGGACCGGGTGGGCTTGACGGATTTCTTCTGGAAGGAAGTTTCAAACACCTACGGGTATCAGTCCGACGCACCGGATTTCGAGGACTTTGCCATCACGTTGTTCCAGTCGGCGTATCACAGGGCCTTGGGTGAGGATAGCAAGTTGAATGCCGAAGCCTTGCTGCTGTTTCGGCGCTGGAAAAACAATCGTCTTTGGAGCAATGCGTTCGAGGCATTGTCTCAGCGCTACCAGGATTTGCTGAAGGTTCCGGAAGACCTTTTGGACAGGGATTATCGAACCCTGGGAACGATTGATCATTTCGAGGAGATCGACCGTCATATCATCCGGTCTCTGGTTTCGGCCATGGCAGAGCAGTCGGTGACCAGCGCAGAGGTTCTGAAAATCACCCGACAGCGCCGGCAAAGCCATTGGTATGCAACATACCAGGACATCTACCAAGCCATCGGATACGCGACCGAGTTTCAGCAGGCTTTGTCGACTGCGAACTTCGGTATGACGAGCCCGGAAGAAGGGGTTAAAAAGTACGTATCCAGCTGGTTCAGACTGGATCAGTTCTACCGAAAGTTCGTCTACCACATGCAAAAGAGTGGCCAGTCGTCGCTGCTGGCCGACCTCTTTGACCTGGTCGAAAATCGATACTCCACCAGCTTCCTGTTGGCGGTCAACGACGCGTGGCAGGATCAGATTGCCCCGCTGAAGGAGTGGAAGATCAAGGGCTACCCCTCTCAACGGGATTTCTACAGGGATCAGGCCGCCGAGTTTCGCCGCCGAGATCAGAAAGTCGCTGTGATCATCTCCGATGCCTTGCGGTTCGAGGTGGCGGAAGAATGTCTGAGAGAAATCCGGAAGCTCAACCGCTTCGATGCCGAACTCAAGCCGATGTTGTCCTCGCTTCCGAGTTACACGCAGTTGGGCATGGCGGCGCTGTTGCCCAACAAGGACCTGAGTCTGGTTCCCGATGGCTCAGGAACAGTCCTGTCCTTTGGCGAACCGACGCAGGGCACCGCCAATCGACAAAAGATTCTCGCGAAGGGTCGTGACGGGGACCGCGTGAAGGCAATGAAAAATGAAGATTTCATGGCGCTTCGAACTGATGAAGGAAAAGAGCTCTTCAGAGACCACGATACACTCTATATCTATCACAACCGTATCGACGCAGTTGGTGACAAGCTGCAAACCGAAGATCGTTTGCCGGAAGCTGCCGAAGGCGCAATCGAGGATCTAACCAAGCTGGTCCGAAAACTCTCGTCCGCGAATTTTTCGAACATCTTGATTACGGCGGACCACGGCTTCATCTATCAGCATCGCGCTTTGGATGAGAGCGACTTTTCCGTCGCGGAGCCAGCTGGCGATGAGATC
The DNA here is from genome assembly GCF_056539345.1 of Ruegeria sp. BB9. Classification (NCBI taxonomy): domain Bacteria; kingdom Pseudomonadati; phylum Pseudomonadota; class Alphaproteobacteria; order Rhodobacterales; family Roseobacteraceae; genus Ruegeria; species Ruegeria sp. BB9. The sequence continues at coordinate 137,063 of NZ_JBQFUU010000002.1, forward strand.
CTTGTGCGCAACCGGCGGTTTGTGATTGGTCGGGGCCTCAAAGAAAACTCCGGCATGAAAAAGTTCTCCTCGCAGGATCTCGGCCTGACGGGTGAAATCGATGTCCTGGTGCCCAATTCCATCAACAGACTTCGTGTAAAAGGCGCGGGGAGCAGGTTTGTCCATGGCGGCGCCAGCTTGCAGGAAGTGATCATTCCGGTTCTGCGCGTTGGAAAGCAGCGAGAAGCGGATGTCGACCAAGTGGAAGTACGGATCATCGTATCCGGTCGTAATCTGATTTCCTCCGGCCAAACTGCGATTACGCTCTACCAGGAACAGCCGATGTCCGAGAAACGGCAGCCCAGACAGCTTCTTGCTGGCATCTACTCTGCGGACGGGACGCTGATTTCGGACGCACACGAGTTGGTGTTTGATTTTGCCTCGGAAAACCCGCGGGAACGCGAATTGCCACTGAAATTCCTGTTGTCTCGGGCGGCGGACGCCTTCAACAACCAGGACGTATTCCTGAAGCTGCGTCAACGTGTGGGCAAAACGAGCCACTACGAAGACTATGCGAGCCACCGGTTCCAGTTGCGCCGTGGCCTGACCACTGATTTCGATTTCTAAGGAGCGGCCCGATGAGCACTCTCGACGAAAAGATCAATGAGCACTTTGCCGGATATGTCGTTCGCAAGGATCTCGTAAAAGCCGTCAAGGGCAATGCAATCGTTCCCAGCTACGTTCTGGAATACCTGTTGGGACAATACTGCGCCACTGATGACGAAGCCTCCATTGCGACCGGCATCGAAACGGTCAAGGAAATCCTTCGCAAGCATTACGTGCACCGCAACCAGTCAGGCCTCATCCAGTCCGAAATCAAGGAGCGTGGCCGCTACAAGGTGATCGACCGTGTGCATGTGTCCCTGAATGAAAAGACGGATTCCTACGAAGCCGTTTTTGAGAACCTTGCCATCAAGCGGGTGGCTATCGATTCAGGGACGATCAAGGCTCATCCCAAGCTACTTGTTACCGGTGTCTGGTGCATTTCCGATGTCAGCTACGAGTTCACGGAACAGTCTGGCGTATCGCCTTGGACCGTCGATACCCTGAAGCCGATCCAGGTCGCGGGTGTCGATTTCGAGATGTACAAGGAAGCGCGCGGCAAATTTTCGACCGAGGAGTGGATTGACGTTCTGATGCAGAGCATCGGGTTCAATCCTGAAGAGTTCGGCAAGCGAGGGAAGTTGCTTCAGCTCATGCGCCTCATCCCGTTCGTAGAGCGGAACTACAACCTGATCGAACTTGGCCCCAAGGGCACCGGTAAATCGCACATCTATTCCGAATTTTCTCCCCACGGTCAGCTGATCTCGGGCGGCGAGGTCACTGTCCCAAAGCTGTTCGTGAACAACAGCAATGGCCGCATCGGCCTTGTGGGGTACTGGGATGTTGTAGCCTTCGATGAGTTTGCCGGGCGCACCAAGAAGCCTCAGAAGGCGCTAGTCGACATCATGAAAAACTACATGGCAAACAAGTCGTTCTCGCGCGGGGTATCGACCATGGGCGCCGAGGCGAGCTTCGCATTCGTGGGCAACACGGCGCATAACGTACCTTACATGCTCAAGAACTCCGACCTTTTCGAGGAACTGCCATCCGAGTTCCATGACTCCGCATTTATCGACCGACTGCATTCCTACCTGCCGGGTTGGGAAATTGAAGTCATTCGCAGCGAGCTTTTCTCGGAAGGCTACGGCTTCATTGTCGATTACTTGGCCGAAATCCTTCGCCATCTCCGGAACGACGATCTCTCCCTTGTCTATCAAGATGCCGGCTTCAAGCTGAGCAGCCAGATTTCTACGCGGGACAGGGACGCGATCAACAAGACGATGTCTGGATATATGAAGCTACTTTTCCCGGCAGGAGGCGCTTCAAACGAAGAACTCGAAGAACTGTTGTTGCTCGCCATCGAAAGTCGGAAGCGGGTCAAGGATCAACTGAAGCGCATCGACAGTACCTATCCTGAGACCGACTTTCACTTCGTACGGCCTGATGGCGAGAAATGCGCGGTGACGACCTTGGAAGAGGACGAGTACCCCAAGTTCTACCACAGAAATCGGGCATCCGACGTTGATGAGGAAGACGTGGAAGTCGTGGAAGAGGCGTCTTCGGTTTCAGAAGTGTCGGCCACCGCGACCGAAGGCGACGCGTCAGAAGGGACGTCACAGTCTCTCCCGCGCGAGGGCCACATTGTTGTGAAAGAAAACCGAAAAGGTATCACCTTCGAGAAGTTGTTCGGGCCCTGGGTCAAGGGTGCGACCAAAATAGTCGTGACAGACCCTTACATCCGGATGTTCCACCAAGCGCGGAACATGATGGAATTCCTCGAAATGGTCATTCGCCAAAAATCTCCTGAAGATCACATCACCGTCGAACTCGTTACTACGCCGAACGACGGGGATATGACCAAGCAACGAGAGTTCTTGGATGCAATTGTTGCTTCATGCCAGACCGCAGGCATCGACTTTTCCTGGAGTTATGACGGTTCGGGAACGGCACACGCCCGACATATCGTGACGGACACCGGATGGAAGATTTCGCTAGATCGCGGACTGGACATCTTCCAGCACTTCCCCGCTGGTGATGCCTTCAATCTTGCCAACAGGTTTCAAGAACATCGGGCAGTCAAACAGTTTGAGGTGACTTATCTGAGGGTCTAGTCTTCAGCGCTTCTATCTAAATGCCGATGGGTTCTACCGCCACGGCCCCCGAGCACCCAACTAGACATGGAGTATTAGTTCGGCAACTTGACTTTTGACTGCCGGTAGTGGTGACTCCGGTCTAAGGAATAAGTCCACTGTCGTATGTCCATCACGATGAACCCTGCGAGGTAGTGGACCCAACTGAGTTGGACTGACCTAGAAATGCCCCAGAATAAGAAGAACAAGGGTGTCGGAAAACTTGCACAGGCCAAAAAACTTGCGCTGAAGAATGAAGGCCGTAGAAAGCAACTACGCGCCCTTTTGAAGAAAGCAAAGGCCGGAGAGGCGCTGAGCCCGAAAGAGCTCGAAGAAGCTAAAACGCTGGTAGCTCGCATAAACAAAAGTAAAGAACAGATTGAGGATATGGGTTTCGACCCAAAACAAGCGTTTGCCTGGGCAAAGAGCGAGAGCAAGAAAGGCAAGAAAAGTAGAAAGATATCCAAATTTAGGTCGAGAAGATCTCGTGGAAGCGGTGTGGGAACGTACGGGCTCGGAAACTCGATGAGGGTGTGGCGGTAGTATACGACGTGATTTGCACAGCTCAGTGCTTCATCGCTCAGTTCACTAACTGCCTTTGTGTAAACGCCCCAGAAAACTTGACCCTCCCCCCGCTGAAGTGGTCCGCCGGAATGTTTAGAAAAACGTAGGATGGAGCGTCACAACAGGTCACAGAAACAACACCCGTTGCGATGGTGCGTATGTTGTAACAACTCATTTGTGATCGGGAAGGCTGTGATATCACCTGATTTAGGTTTCCGACCCACCCCCCCCTCCCCGCGGAGGCGAGACTCCGAGCCGTCCCCGAAGGGGCCAGCGGGGAGGGGGGGGTAGGGGAGCCTTCGAGAGCTACATCAAAGACCAGCCGAAACCGACCAATCCAACCTTCCGGTGCGGGTTAGCAATGCCCGCAGAGACTGATAACCGCCTTCCCGATCAAAGAGCATTTGAGCACCGGACTCCTATTGGATCAAGAGCGTACAGCTTCGGTCGTCAAACGCTTGTAGAGACTGTCCGCATAATCAGGCTCGATTGAACGAGCGTACGCGATAAGCCCAGCAATGTGCCGTATCATAGAAGGACCACTTTCGAATCCCCGTGCCTCAAGATGCTTGTTGAAACCAATCGCGGGGTTCGTGATCGCGTAAACATGGGTTTCGACATTGTTCTTGAAGCTCCGCGTCAGTCTGGGGCGATCAGTGTCGACGTTTAATCCCAACAGGATCTTTCGGGCACCTGGGGGCGAAATACTTGTTTTTCGTTTGTTCGGAGTGAGGCCAAAAGACCGGATCTGGTCAAGAATGGACCACATAAGCTCCTTCGTTTCATGTCGACTTGACACCGAGCGGGTGGAAAATGCGAGGTCATCAGCGTAGCGGGTATAAATCCAGCCGTTTTTTGCCGCTATTTCCGAGAGACTGACATCGAGCTTGTAGACTGCCAGATTGGCCAGCATCGGGCTGCTCGGGGCTCCTTGCGGAAGCACGCCTAGACGCATTCTGGCAAAATCGTCCTGTGCGGCTCCAAACACTCTCGTGCAAAGACGAGCCAGCTGAAAGCAAATCGGTCTGGGGTATCCCAGTGAGATGAAGGTGTCGAACACCATCATCTCATTGATGGACTCGAAAAAGTTCTTGAGGTCGATCTTTAGCAGCCAGCGAGCGCCGCAATGCTGTCTCACGGCCTTGTAGAGGCTTGATCCTGGGGCATATGCCGTGCTGGCGGCGTGAGGAGTGCAGTTGTTCAGAAGCTGTACAGCGATCCAGCTTTGGGTCTTCGAAAGAAGCGGTTCCGGTACGCAAATCGTCCTACGATTTGACGTCTCGCCATTAGGCCCCAGTTTGGAAACCGAGAATACTCGATACGGATCCTTGTCACGTTCGACGTAGGACAACAGAAGTCCAATAGGAACATCCACGGTCGCGGCCAGATGTGCGAGGGAAAGCAGTACGGGAAGATTTGGCCCCTGAGCCTTGATTCTCTGTGCTATTTCCAAGGCCGGACCGGCGACCGTTGAAATTGCTCCCTTTCGTTGGCAGGCCTCAAGAAACTCGCTCGGGTGCCAAGGGTTTCTTTTCGACGACGAAATCATGGAGCGAATTCTCCGAGGGCTCCACGAGTTGGAACAACCTGCGACGAGGGCTCCTTGAACCTCAATTGCGCCTCTGTCTTTTCATTTTGATCGAGCCGCGCAAATGTCCCCCATATCTCGCGGATTTCCTCTCCTATGGATGATTCGTGCATTTGCTCAGCAAGATTGGGTTCAACCTCAGAAACATTCTTCTGAGCCTGATCCACCGAGGATTCGAACAGGAAACGAGTTATCACGGATTGAACACGGCTACGGGTCTCAATAGGAAGCACCACCAACATGTCTGCAATGTAAGATTGAAGGGATGTGAGCTGCGCGTGCATTTCGTATGCTGCTGCGCTGGGTGTCGGAGTTGCGACAACCCGACAAGGAGAAGCCAGTTTGGCTGAGGAAGCCGAAATTGACGGGCTTGGTTTTCCAGTTGATACGCCCGCTTCAAGAGAACCTAGAAGATAATTGAGATCTACAACCGTTTGGACGCCAGTGTCTTCCGGTGGTTTGACAAAGCGACCATCTATTCGTTTCAACTTTGCGATTTCTTTTCGTAGGTCATCCAAAAATGACAGAGTCTCGCGGTTGTGTTTCCCAAGAACCACTATGGCATTTGCATACTCCAGCGAATCCGCGGAAAGCCCTGTAGAGTATTTGAACTCTTCAAGGCGGTGGCGCCAGCCCCAAGTCATGCCATACCCGAGTGGGCAGAACGGCACCACTGATCGAAGCAGCCCATAGGACCTCCAACTTTTGACTGATGGAGACTTCAACAGGCTTTCCAAGAGGCGCGACACCCGCAGATTGGCTGATGGAAGAAGTTGCTGATCATAGTTAGGCTCAAAAAGTTCGGACCCTACCAACAGGATGCTCCGACATTTCGAAAGGCGCAGTTCGTTGGGCGTTGTTCGAAATGGCCACGAACGTCGCGTTCGATGCAGCTTCTTAAGCACTCTGATGAATACTTCGGTGACGGGGGATTGCCGCACGCCGGGCCTGTAATCATGAGCAAGGCTAGTTGCCCGAAGCGGGGCTTTCCCTTTGGAAGTTCGCACGCGAGTATGCTGGAAGAAATCAGCTGATCCAAAATCGTTTTCGAGATAGATGGCGACGGGTTTCGGAAGCGCAGATGCAACAAGAGAAAGCTGCTGGAACAGGTATCGTTCAAGGATCCCAGAGTCTTTAAGATCAATATCATCCAGTTGTGCACCCAAAGCATCAAAGTGCCGAGGGCCGAGACCCAAGCGGCGAGCCTCAACTCGTATCCATTCTTGCCCAAGTTCGGTTTTCGAAAGCTTGATCTTTTTAGGCATTTTCCCAGCGACCAGATTACCATCGATGTGTGTTCAAATAGCTCGAACCAGCAAGCAAAGGCCTGTCAGCCTCGGATCGTTTGCCGACTCTGAACCAACGAGTTCCGCATGCTATCAAGGCTTGTGGAGTTCGCCCCGTCTCTGGTCCGGCCTTTATGCGATCATTCGGGTTTCCTTCAGTTGGGCTGTAAATTCGTCCGGGGTCAAGTTCCTGAGTGAAGAATGCGGCCAGGTTTTGCTGTAATAAGCCCTCCAGTTGTGTCTGACGTCAGCGCCGACGGGACTGGGTCACTTTCACTCCATGGTCAAAATCTCCACCAACTCATCCAGCTCCAACTTGGCTTTCTTCCACATCGGCTGATGTGTTTCGATCAGCCTCCAGAACGGGTCCCCGTGATCACGATTGCCATTGTTTTCCCGCCACCTTCTGATCCTGCAATCATCCGGGTTTTTCGGCCGACGGCGACAGGCTTGAAGACGTGTTCGGCAGTGTTTTTGTCGAGCGTCAGGTGGCCGTTCGCCAAGTATGGCTGCGCCTTTGGCATTCGGCCAAGGACATACCGGACGACTTGGGCCAGTGGCGACTTGCCGGAAATTTGGGCAGCTGGGGAGGCTCAGCAGAAATCCGCCGCTGCCTAAGTTGAAACAGAAATCGAACCAAGGCCGCCGTTACGAAAACTCCTCTGCATTCCGGCAAGCTCCGGCGACGGACATACTTTCATGAAGGGGCTGCCTATCGAGCAAAGCTCCGGTTAGGCGCTCTGCTCCAAATGTTTCCGTTTACCAGTCGAACGGGAGGTTACTGCTGTTCCGGGTGGAGCCGCGTTCAAATCGCTGAAAGAGCAGTTGGAAAAGCGGTTCGGCACCAGTCTTGCTGGGAGGCAAAAAGCCCAGTTCGTTTACTGCCCGACAGGCGCACGGCAAAGCCATGCCGCGGTAAGAAAAGATCAAAAGCTTCTGCTATACCAGCCGCTTCCAAATCCCTGCTTTCGCCCGATAGGTGTGGAATCTCCAGATCAAGCCTGGAATCTTACACCTTGAACATCTTCTTTCCTTTGTTTCGGGCGCGATCTTTGATGCTCCACCGCTCCAACCGTTTCCGTTGCATCTCAACAATATCGTTTGGAAGGCCATGAACATTTGGGAATTGTCCTTCCAGCGTGATGACGGTCACGTCGTCGGACATTTCGTAGTACTTTGCCACTTCCCAACATTTTGTCATCGTGTTGGCGACCGCAACGTTTTTGCCTTGCGCGAGCGCTTCTCTTGTCGCCCGCTCACATTGGTCGTGGCAATATTGCAGTCGGCTGCGGTCGTATTTGTAGGTTCCGTTTTCATCAATCATGAACTGATCGGCTTCGAAGACGTGGTCGACCACTCCTGCCAATAACAGGGTATTGGCGAAAGCGGTTTTTCCGGACCCAGACGGGCCGCGCAGGAGGTAAAGCATTCGTTTTTTCTTCTTTCAGGATTTCCGTTTTTGGACATTGCGGCGGCGGTTACCCGCCGCCGCACCTGCCTATTCCTCCGTCGAAGTCTGTTCTTCGAGGTTGGCGAAAAAGGCTATAGCGCCCGCACGAATTGCGTCGTCGATTGCTCTTCCTTGATATGCTGTCACCGTGGGACCACTATATTCTTTCAGGGCGTTTAACCCTTTTGCGGAAAAGCCCTTTTTCGCACGCACAATGGTAAGTACGGCTTCAAAATCCATATTCGCATATACTTTATGGGTGAGCCTCATCGAGGCAATATCTCCAGTACGTTGCCATTTGAAATCTGAAACAGACCAAAATTCGTATGGTTCCGGATCGTCGGAGAATGATGCGAACTCAGGTCGCCTGGATACTGTTGCTACTGAATTGCGCAAGCTTCGGTCCTTCAGCGGCATGCTCCAGAAGTGTTCAGCAACCATTGCAATGGCAATCTGTTGGATAGGTGTCAGATCAGTGCGGCTATTCTCGTCGTCCCACGAACAGCACTCCTGGGTGTCAGGCCAGACGGACAGGACTTCTTCCAGCAGTAGCTCTGTCCTTTGACTTGTTGCGTCCAACACGCGCAACCACAAGTCGTGCGTTAGCATAGGAAAATCGGCGCAGATACAGTGCATTAAGCGCTCCAAGCCGCGAGCGATAACGTCATGTGCTGGAATTGTGTCTCGGTCGGGCCAAAACTCTCCAAAGTTCGAGGTGGCGCTCTGTTGAAGAGGGTACAACAGGTCAGGTTTCATTGGCGAGAGCGCCAAGAACTCTTGCACTGCGCCTCTGGGGAAAACTTCCATGATCTCAGGTTTGTTGGGCATGATATCCTTTTCCTTTCGGTGATGGTTTGCGAAGTGGCGCAGCCTTGATTTCAACGGGCAAAGCGAGGGCCTGCGATGAACGTGTGCTCATCACCTGTTCAGGTCTCTAATTTCGCTGATGGATCGTGGCGGCTGCGCCTGGTTGTTAAGACGTGGCCTTGGATTCGCTCTCGATTCGTTTTGCCAACCGGCGTACTTCTAACTCGTCTGCCTCGAAGAGTTCGGCTACATGACGCAGGCTACGACCATGCGTCATTTCAGAATATGGGTACGCACGTGACGGTTCTCGAATTTCCATACAGCACCCTCCGCGCTCTTCATCCGCGAGGTAAAAGCGGTAACCGCTGTCAAAGTCGCCTTTCGGATGCGACAGCCGATGCTTTCGCCGCGAGTATTCAGGTGCGGCGAGATGTGCCGGCGCTGTGACTTCGTTAATATCACAATTCAATACGCCTTGAATGGCGCTTTTGGGGTTTTGGTTTTTCATTTGGCTCCTTTTTCCAATCACTTAGATAGTCTGGAAGATTACTCGGTGGGTGGTCGCCGGATAAAAATCCAGCTTGCGGTCAATATTCGAGCTTGATCTCGGCGTATCAAGAAAAAAATTAGACGCTAAAAAAGAAAATTTTTTCCTACTTATTGCCATCAGCAATTTTTCCGAAAGTGATTTGCGGAAAATTCTCAATAACTAGAAATTGAACCAAAATTAGGGTCAAGTTGATGCCTGAGGCATCAACTTTTTTGGTACCAAGAAATACCAAAAAAAATCAATAATAATTGGTATTGCAATAATGCAACGGTAATTTTTGAGGGGATCGCCTTCGGGGGAATAATGAAGGCCGTTCTTTGGGAATTATTGTTTTGTCAAACGCGGTAAATGCTCCAAGGTAAAGATCCAGCTGCCAAGAAATATGGCTCGCGAAGCAGGTGTCATGCGGTTTGAGATTTCGAAAAGGAAGAAGATTGGCCTCTGATCACTCGGCTTGAGAACGCTGCCAACTACGCAATGCTTCCAGTTCCTGATCCCCCTTTCACGCCTTGCAAGCGCTAAAAATTCATTCCGGAGGCATCATTCTGACGGAGTGAAGCATCTTCTTCGATTTACGAGTCAGATTGCAACAACACTGAAAGAGAATACCGTGTGCTCTTACGCGGTTCGTCCTGCTCCTCAATACATACCACGAGCGCAGCGAAGATTCCGTCATACCGGCATCGCAAAACGCTATGCCAGAACTTGGGTGATGGTGTCTGTGGAACGGCGGCGTATCGTGGCGGGTGTTGAGCCTGCCAGAACCTCCAGGAAGGGAGCGATACGCCAAGAAGGGCGATCCACGATCATTCCGTTTCACCCGCCGGATTCCGTTGCGGATCTACTGACTGAGATTGCTCGGGAAGGCGCGCGGCCGATGTTGGCAGGGGCTCTACGGCAGAAATCAGTTGCCCAAGGTGATCGAAGGCATCAAGTTCCGAAACGGCGTCGAGGTGACAGACACCACCGAAACCAGCGCCGCCTGATCAGGCCCCGTCAACCAGATTCAGCCATAACTTCGTCGCAGGGCGGCGACATCTTTCGAGTCACTGAATTCAGAAAAGTCGTTGTCGAGGAGTTGACGTGGTTCTTTCGTTTAAAATTTACCGACACACATGTGAAGATGAGATTAAATGGTACAGAGATGGTACAGGGAGCCGTAAACGGGGACCACGCGAACAAACGGCGTCGTCCGGGGCCATATTTTCAAGGGGGTGGTGGTAGCGGAGGAGGGACTTGAACCCCCGACACGCGGATTATGATTCCGCTGCTCTAACCAACTGAGCTACTCCGCCACGGTGAGAGGCGATTTAAGGGAGGGGCCGGAGAGGGTCAAGAGGGAAATGCCACGAAAATGCGGGATTCTTCATCCGGCCGTGTTGGCGGGTTTCGACGGCGATTGCGAAGCATTGGCCATGCGGCGGACGAACTCTGCGCAGGCCTCGGGCGCGGTCAGGGGGATCATGTGGCCGCGGTTCTCGAGCTGTTCAAAGCTCAGCCCGTATTCCACCATCGGTGCGCCTTGCTGGCTGGGTGACAGGATCGGATCTTCGGCCCCGTACAGGATGCCGCCCCCAACCTTCAGTTCGTGGTAGCGCTGGGACTGGGCGTCGGTGCTGGCGTCCACGCCCGCCAGATCCTGCGATCCGGTGATATAGGCTGACGGGCGCAGCCCCAAGGCGCCACCGGCGCGGTTCAGGAAATCACTCGGGGCCGGTTCAGGGGCGAACGCCTCGCCGATCACATGCGGCGCCGTGGTTTTCGCCAGGGGAACAGCGATCGTGTTGGCGATCAGGCTGCGCAGCCATTCGGTCCGGATCTCCAACGCCTTGAAGATGGCGGGTGTGCTGGGTACCCGATGTGTGAGCGGGGCCAGCAGGGCCAGCGCCCGAACCCGCTCAGGATTGTCCAGCGCCATGGCGAGCGACACCGCGCCCCCGAGCGAGTGTCCGACCAGAATGGCCTGCGATACGCCCTTGGCTTCGAGGAATTCGTGGACCATCCGCGCCTGTTCCGGCAGGGTGGCCAGCCGCGCGTGGTCGCGGGTCGAATACCCGCACCCGGGCCGGTCAACCGCGATGACGTGAAAGTCGTCGGCCAGAAGGTCGGTCATGGCATAGGTGAAGTGCTGCAACTGGCCGGTCAGCCCGTGGATCAGAACCACCGTCGGCTTCTCTGGATCGCCCTGTTCGACATAATGGATCGAACCGCCGTTCACCGGCAGGATCTGCCCGGGCTGAGGCACGGATTGGGCTCCCATCCGCGTCAGGCGCCGGGTCCAAAGATGCATCAGGATCAACGCGGCGCCGATGATCAGCGCAATGGTCAGCAGGGTGGTCATGTCGGCGGTCCTTTGGTCTGGGCGGGATCAACGGGATGGTAATGCTCGAGCCCGGCCTTCGCCAGACGTTTGCGGAATTCCGAAACGGTGCCGGGCCACAGCGTCGTATTGCGCCCCTGTGCGTCCTGATACCACGAAGTGCATCCGCCGGCCTGCCAGACACTGTCAGTATGACGCTCCTGCATTTCACGGGTGAAGTCGGCCTGCCGGTCAGCGTTTGGAGCAATCGCGGGCAGACCCGCGCGCCGCATCGCCTCCAGCACCCTTCCGATATGGGCAACTTGCGCTTCGATCATCAGAACGACCGAATTGTGACCCAACCCGGTATGCGGACCCAGCAGGAAGAAAAAGTTGGGAAACCCGGCAATGGCGGTGCCCAGATTGGCCTGCATGCCGTCGGCCCAGGCGTCTTGCAGGCTCAGCCCGTCCGCGCCGCGGATGTCCAGCCTTTGGACCGCGTCCGTCACATGGAAACCGGTGCCCCAGATCAGAATGTCGGCCGACGTCCGACTGCCGTCGGTCGCGATGATCTCGGATCCTTCGATCCGCTCGACCCCATGCGGGATCACGCTGACATTGTCGCGGGCCAGTGCCGGGTACCAGTCGTTCGAGCTGAGGACGCGCTTGCAGCCGATCCGGTAGTCCGGTGTCAGAATGCGGCGCATCTCGGGGTCGGATATGGCCTCCTCCAGCCCTTTGCGCCACATCTTCATGGCAAAGTCGACCGCGCGTTTTTCGCCGCGAAACACGCGGTGGCGGAATTCGAACAGCCAATAGATGCACTGCCTGCGGATGCGCGGCAGCAGCGGAATGCGGCGATAGAGGTGCCGGACCCAGGGCGCAATCGGCCCGTCGGGACGCGGCAGAACGTAAGGCGCGCTGCGTTGGAAGATGGTGACATGGGCGGCGGTTTTGGCGATTGCCGGCACGAACTGAACGGCGGACGCGCCGGTGCCGACAACTGCTATGCGTTTGCCCTGCAGCGGCACCGTGTGGTCCCATTGGGCCGAGTGGAATGCCGGACTCTGAAAGCCCGCTGCTCCCGGGATCTCGGGAATGCTGGGGATGTGCAGGGCGCCGATGGCCGACACCAGGAACCGTGCCGTCCACTGCGCGCCGCCGGTCGTCTCGACCTGCCAATGCGTGCCGTCCCAGCGGGCCGACTTCAGTTCGGTGTGGAAATGGCACAGTTCGTACAGCCCTTCGTCACGCGCAACGCGGCGCATGTAGTCCCAGATTTCGGCCCCGCCTGCATAGGCTCGGGTCCAGTCCGGGTTCGGATGGGTGGCCATCGAATACAGGTGCGAGGGCACATCGCAGGCCACGCCGGGATAGGTGTTCTCTCGCCATGTGCCGCCGATGTCGTCGGCTTTTTCAAGGATCGCGATGTTGTGGATGCCGCGTTTGCGGGCTTCGATCGCCATGATCAGCCCCGAGAACCCGGCCCCTACAATCAGCATGTCGATGTCGTGGGTCATGCCTGCACCTCCTCCCAAAGGTACAAGGTCAGGATAGGGTCAAACCGCGTTTCAGGAAAACCTGCCGTGGGGTCAGTCTTGGTTCAGATCCTCGGGCAGGGGGCGCGGCAGTTGGTCCAGCAGGCGGAACACCTGCGCGCGACAGGCCGGGCCGGTCCAGTCCGGCGGGCAGAAACTGTCGGGCAGGTCGGGTAGACGCAGAACGACGCGCCGCCACCGATGCACGATCAACGTGCGCAGCGTGGCGATCTGACAGGGCGTGGGCTCCCAACTGGCCGGGCGGCCTTGGGACACGTGGCGCACGGCCTCGTGCAGGGACCGGCAAGCCGCGCGCAGATCTGGCGGGAACAGTTTTTCATGCACCCATCGCGGAACCGAGCGGGCGGTGACCTCAAGGATCAGCAACTCGTCCTGGTCCACGGGCGGTGACCCCGGTCCCAACGCGATGTTGCGCCCGATCGGCGTGTAATCGTGGCTGAGCAGGATGTCTTCCAGCAGCCGGGTGCCGGTGCCATCCTCGGCGATCAGCAGGTGCAGCGGCGTATCCGGCGCAGGGTCACGCGCATAGATGCGCGGCGTGACCCGGGCCGATTGCGTGCGGCCATATTCGGTCAGGAAATGCATCGAGACGCGCCCGACCCGGTCGCTTTCGATCCAGCCATCCTTGCGCAGACGGTGCAGGGCCACGCGGATCGCCTCGGGCTTGATGCCCATCGGTTCGATGATGCGGCCCAGCGCCCCGCCCGATATCTTGGCGCCACGCTCCTGCGCCATGTCGCCGAACAGCGACACGATGATCGACCAGACCCGCTGATTCTGCGGGTCGGCCAGTTCGGCCACAGCCTGAGTGAACCACGGATGCGCGTTGGTCATGCGCCCAGTCTATCCGGCCCGGCTGTGCAAGAAAAACACTTTGCCGCGCGCTCAGTAGGCGTTCATGGTCAGCAGTTCATATTCGGCGACCTTCTCGTCATCCTGATTGGTCAGGGTCACGTGCCAGCGCATCTCGCCATATTCGTCGGTGCGGCGAGTCTTTTGCTTGACCGTCAGGCGGACCTTGATGCTGTCGCCGGCCACCACCGGCTTCATGAAGCGCAGGCCGTCCAGCCCGGTATTGGCCAGCACCGGCCCTTCGTTCGGCTCGACGAACAGGCCGGCGGCAAAACTCAGCAGCAGATAGCCATGCGCCACCCGGCCCGGAAAGAACGGGTTTCTGGCCGCTGCGTCCTCGTTCATGTGGGCGTAGAATGTGTCGCCGGTGAAATGGGCGAAATGTTCGATGTCGTCCAGCGTGATGGTCCGGGGCGCCGTGTGCAGCGTCTCGCCGATCTGCAGTTCCGTGAATTTGCGGGTGAAGGGGTGCGCGGGGCCTTGGATCTCGGGCGCGCCGGGGATCCATTTCCGGCCGATCGTCGCCAGCATCCGGGGCGAGCCCTGCAGGGCCGTGCGCTGCATGTAGTGTTTCACGCCGCGCACGCCGCCCATTTCCTCGCCGCCACCGGCGCGGCCGGGGCCGCCATGGACCATGTGCGGCAGGGGCGAGCCATGGCCGGTGGATTCCTGCATCGAGTCGCGGTCGTTGATATAGATCCGCCCGTTGAAGGCGGCTGCGCCCATCACCACCTGGCGCGCGACCTCGGGGTCATGGGTGATCAGCGAGGTGACCAGCGACCCCTGGCCGCGATTGGCCAGCGCGATGGCGTGGTCCAGATCGCGATAGCCCATGATGGTCGAGACCGGGCCGAACGCCTCGGTGTCATGCACGTGCCGGGCGGCGTCGGGATCGGCGCAGTGGAACAGCATCGGCGGCACGAAGGCGCCTTTTTCGGCATCGGCGCCGATCACCTCGAAGGCATCCGGGTCGCCGAATACGCGTTCGGCCTCCTGCCCGATGAGGCTGGCCTTGGCCAGAACGTCGGCCTTCTGCCCGTTTGAGACCAGCGCGCCCATACGCGTGCCGTCCAGCCGCGGATCACCGATCGTGGTTTGCGCCAGCTTGGCCGAGATCGCGGCGATCAGCGCCTCGACCTGCGCCTCGGGGGCGATGATGCGGCGGATGGCGGTGCATTTCTGCCCGGCCTTCGTCGTCATCTCGCGCACGACTTCCTTGACGAACAGGTCAAATTCGGGCGTGCCGGGTGCCGCGTCGGGGCCAAGGATCGAGGCGTTCAGGCTATCCTGCTCGGCCACGAACCGCACCGAGTTGGTCACGATCACCGGGTTCTGCCGCAGCTTCATCGCGGTGTCTGCCGAGCCGGTAAAGCTGACCACGTCCTGACAGGTCAGGTGATCCAGCATGTCGCCCAGCCCGCCCGAGACCAGCTGCAGTGCGCCGTCGGGCAGGATGCCGCTGTCCAGCATGATCCGCACGGCCAATTCGGTGACATAGCAGCTGTTGGTGGCGGGTTTCACGATCGCCGGAACCCCGGCCAGCAGGGTGGGGGCCAGTTTCTCCAGCATGCCCCAGACCGGGAAGTTGAAGGCGTTGATATGCACGGCCACGCCCTGCAGCGGGGTGCAGACATGCTGGCCCAGGAAGGTGCCATTCCGTGACAGCTGTTCGACATCGCCATCCAGAAAGACATGGCCGTCGGGCATCTCGCGCCGCCCTTTCGAGGCAAAGACGAACATGGTGCCGATGCCGCCGTCGATGTCGATCAGGTGATCCTTCTGCGTGGCGCCGGTTTCAAAGCTGAGGTCATAGAGCGCCTGTTTGCGTTCCGACAGCGCCTGCGCCAGCGCCTTGAGCATCTTGGCGCGTTCATGAAAGGTCAGCCGACGCAGGGCCGGCCCGCCCATGTCGCGGGCATGGGCCAGCATCGCCTGCACGTCCAGCGCGTCGTTGCCGGCGGTGGCAAAGGGCTCTCCGGTGATGGCCGAGGCGATGGTGCGGGCCCCGGCTCCGGGCGCAACCCACTGGCCCGCGGCGAAACTGGAAATCTGTTTCAGAGACATGAGATGCTCCTGTATTGGGGCCGCCTTGCGCGGCGAAATGAGCTCAGTGACCCAGCGCGCCCATCTGTTGCGGCAGGTACAGAACGATGACGGGAACTAGGACGATCAGCGCCAGGCGGAAGATGTCGGCCACCCAGAACGGGGTCACGCCGCGAAAGATCGTTCCGGTCGAGACGTCGCCCACCACGCCTTTCAGGATGAACACGTTCAGGCCCACCGGCGGGGTGATCAGCGAAATCTCGGTCACCACCACCACGACGATGCCGAACCAGATCGGGTCATAGCCCAGCGAGGTCACCAACGGGAAGAAGATCGGAACCGTCAGCAGCAGCATCGACAGGGACTCGAATACGCAGCCCAGGATGATGTAGATGCCCAGGATCATCAGGATCACCACGAACGGCGCCACGTCATAGGCGGTGACCATGGCGATAAGCGCCTCGGGCAGGCCGGCCAGGTTGATGAAATTCGAGAAGATCTGCGCGCCGATCAGCACCGCGAACAGCGCGGCGGCGGTAAAGCAGGTTTCCTTCAGCACCTCAAAGGTCGATCCTACGGTCAGCCCGCCGCGGAACAGCGCGATCAGAAAAGCCCCGGCGGCGCCCATGCCTGCGGCCTCGGTCGGCGAAAAGGTCAGGTTCAGCGGTTCGAAATCGAACACGCCATACAGCCCGCCGATCACCAGGAAAAACAGCAGCAGCACCGCCCAGACGGACCCCAGCGCGCTGATGCGCTCGCCCCAGCTGGCGCGTTCGCCGGCTGGTCCGGCCTGAGGGTTGCGCCACACGGTCCAGCGCACGGCGAACAGGTAGAACAGGATGCCCAGAATGCCGGGGATGATGCCGGCCATGAACAGCTTGCCGATCGAGGTTTCGGTCAGCAGCCCGTAGATGACCAGGATGACAGAGGGCGGGATCAGGATGCCCAGCGTGCCGCCGGCCGCGATCGAGGCGGTCGACAGTTCGTCGGAATACCCATAACGGCGCATCTGCGGCATCGCGACTTTGGACATGGTCGCGGCGGTGGCCAGCGACGATCCGCAGATCGCCGAAAACCCGCCGCAGGCCGCTACGGTCGCCATGGCGATGCCGCCGCGCATGTGGCCTAGAAAGGCGTTGGAAACGGCGTAAAGCTCGCGCGCCATGCCGCCCTTGTTGACGAACAAGCCCATCAGGATGAACAGCGGCACGACCGACAGGCCGTAATCCTGCGCGGTATCGGTGATCTGGCGGCCGACCATCGACATAGCGGCCTTCAACCCGCGCTCGTCAAAGATCGAGCCGCCGCGTTCATAGGCAAAGCCCAACGTGCCGACCAGCCCCATGGCAAAGACGATGGGCAGGCGCATCAGCACCAGGATCAGGACAAGGGCAAATCCGATGAGGGCAGCGGTCATTGAGTGGATTCCGTCAGGGTCTTGGGGGCAAACAGGTACAGCAGTCCGGTGATGATCATCACCACGGCGGTGATCGCCACCGATGCAGTGATGAACCAGCCGACGAGGTATGTCGGGATGCTGAGGTATTCGGTGACATCGCCATAGTCGCGGGCGCGTTCGGCCAGGATCCACACGCGCTGGACCGGCCAATACAGCATGGCGCCGCTGAGGATATAGATCACAGCATCGCGCAGGCGGCTGAGCCGCAGGCGGTGGAAGATACCGTCGGTCAGGTCCACGGCGATATGCCCGTTGGTGACCGAGATGATGGGCAGCACCGAGAACACCAGAATGGCCATCAGGATGCGCGTCAGTTCGGTGGCGGCCTCGATCGGCGCGTTGAAGACCGATCGCAGGATCACGTCGCAGAAGGTCATCACCATCAGGATGAACAGGGCCGTGCAGGCGACGATCACCGGCAGGACGCTGGCGCGCCGTACAAGCTGGATGAGAGGGGTCATCGGGTGGCTCCGAATGGGGCTGGGTGGGGGCGGCCTGCGCCGCCCCGCAGCAGGGATCAGTTCGAGGACATTTCCGACTTGATCTTGTCATAGGCGGCTTGAGCATCGACACCGGCGTCGTTGACTTCGGCAATCACCTTGGCGCGCACGTCCTCGGCGATCGTCGAGAATTTCTCCATGTCCTCGGCGGCGGCTTCGTGGATCGCATTGCCCTCGGTGCTTTGGGTCGCTTCACGACCGATGGCGTCAATCTCGTCCCAGATCTTGCCGATCTCGCGGCTCAGCGGCTCGCCGAACACGTTTTCCTCCAGCGCTTGCTGGATGTCTTCCGGCAGGTCGGCAAACGTGTCTTCGTTCATGATGAAGGCAAACGACCCGCGATACAGGCCACCCGGCATCTCATAGACGTTCGGGGCAACCTCGGTCAGCTTGAAGCCCTTGCGCGATTCGAGGGGCATGACCACGCCGTCGGCGGCCTTCGAGGCCAGTGTCTCATAGACCTTCGGCGCCGGAACCTGGATGCCGGTCGCACCCAGCGCGGTGCCCACGTCGCCACCGACGCCACCGGGGATCCGCACCTTGAGGCCCGATATTTGGTCCATCGAGGTCACCGGACTGCTGGTGTGCAGCTGGGCCGGGCCGTGGGTGTGCAGAGCGATGACCTTAACGCCGCGGTGTTCGTCAGCGGCCTTCAGATACTTTTCATAGGCGCGCCAATAGGCAACCGAGGCGGCCTCGGCCGAGCCTTCATAGCCCGGAAGTTCGATCAACTTGGTCGTCACGAAGCGGCCCGGCTGATAGCCGTGGAAGATGATCGACGCATCCGCCGCACCATCCATGATCAGGTCCATCTGGGCCGGGGGCGGGGCGATGCCTAGCTTCAGCTCGGCGGTCACCTTGCCGTCGGTGGCCTCTTCGACCATCTCGACGAATTTGGGCCACATCTTGGCGTTGATCCCGTGGGTGGGCGGCGCCCAGCTGGAAATCGTCAGGGTGTAATCCGCCGCAAATGCCACGCTGCCCGACACTGCCAAGGCAGCCGTCGCCAACAGCGTTTTGATCCCGTTGAGTTTCATGACTGGTTTCCTCCTCCAAAACATGAGTCATAAATGCGTTAATGGTCCTTTTTGTAACCATCAACCGGCCGAAAGCCCGGATTCGGCGCTTCGTCGGAGAAATTTATTGACCAACCGTTCGGTTAATGCAAGAAGAATATCGAAACGAATGCAAAGCGAGCGGCCCATGAGCGATACGATTCTTGCGCAGCGGCGTGGAAATTATGTGGAAATCACTCTCAACCGCCCTGATCGCCTGAACAGTTTCACCGAGGAAATGCACCACGCCCTGCGCCGCGCCATCGAAGGCGCGCGCGATGAGGGCGCGCGGGCGATCCTGCTGACCGGAGCCGGGCGCGGGTTCTGCGCGGGGCAGGATCTGGCTGATCGCGATCCGTCGAAAATGGACGGCCTACCGGATCTGGGCCACACGGTGCGCACCTTCTATGCGCCGCTGGTGCGGTTGATCCGGTCGCTGAACTTTCCGGTGATCTGCGCGGTCAACGGCGTGGCCGCAGGCGCGGGCGCCAATCTGGCGCTGGCCTGCGATATCGTGCTGGCCGCCGAGTCCGCGAAATTCATCCAATCTTTCGCCAAGGTCGGGCTGATCCCCGATACCGGAGGCAGCTGGCACCTGCCGCATCTTCTGGGCGAGGCGCGTGCCAAGGGGCTGGCGCTGACCGGCGAGCCCTTGGCGGCGAAAGCGGCTGAAGACTGGGGCCTGATCTGGAAAGCCCTGCCCGATGCCGATCTTATGACCGAGGCGCGCGCGCTGGCCGAACGCCTGTCGAACGGCCCCACGCTGGGCCTCGGCCTGACCAAGCAGACCATTCAGGCCGCCGCGACCAACAGCCTGACCGATCATCTGGAGATCGAGGCCGACGCCATGAAGACCTGCGGTGAATCCGCTGACTATGCCGAAGGCGTCGCAGCCTTCCTTGAAAAGCGCAGCCCGGAGTTTCGGGGCAAATGAACATGACACCGAAAGTACGCGCCGAAAAAGCCGCCGCCGCGATGTGGGCGCAGGACCATGCCTCGAAATGGGCGGGGATGGAACTGATCGAGGTCGACGAGGGCACCGCGACGCTGGCGCTGACCGTGCAGCAGCATCATTGCAACGGGCACGGAATCTGCCATGGCGGCGTGACCTTCATGCTGGCCGACAGCGCCTTTGCCTTTGCCTGCAACAGCCGCAACCAGTCGACCGTGGCCCAGCACAACGTGATCAGCTATGTCGCGCCGGGCCGGCTGGGCGACCGGCTGACCGCCCGTGCGACCGAGCAGAGCCTGACCGGCCGCAGCGGCATCTATGACGTGACAGTGACCAACCAGGACGGCCAAAAGATCGCCGAGTTCCGGGGCTTTTCCCGCGCGATCAACGGCACCCTGTTTCCCGAGACCTGAGGTGAGGAGGACATCATGAAGGATCTGACCCCGAACAAAGCGGATCTTGACCCGATCGAGATCGCGTCGATCGATGAAATCCGCAGCTTGCAGTTGGACCGCCTGAAATGGTCGCTGCGCCATGCCTATGAGAACGTGCCGATGTACAAGCAGCGGTTCGACGAGGCCGGGGTGCATCCCGACGATCTGCAGACGCTGAGCGATCTGGCCAAGTTCCCCTTCACCTACAAGAACGACCTGCGCGACAACTATCCGTTCGGCCTGTTCGCCGTTCCGCGCGAGCAGATCATCCGCCTGCATGCCTCGTCCGGCACCACGGGCAAGCCGACCGTGGTGGGCTATACAAAGAACGACATCGACAACTGGGCCGATCTGGTGGCCCGCAGCCTGCGCGCCAGCGGTCTGCGCAAGGGCGACATGATCCACAACGCCTATGGCTATGGCCTGTTCACCGGCGGTCTGGGCGCCCACTATGGCATCGAACGACTGGGCGCCACAGTGGTTCCCATGTCCGGCGGTCAGACCGAGAAACAAGTGGCCCTGATCACCGATTTCAAACCCGACGGCATCATGGTCACGCCGTCCTACATGCTCAACATCCTCGAGCAGTATCACAAGGTCGGGATGGACCCGCGCGAAAGCTCGCTGTCGGTGGGCGTGTTCGGGGCCGAGCCCTGGACGGATGCGATGCGCAAAGAGGTCGAGCAGGCCTTTGACATGCACGCCGTCGACATCTACGGCCTGTCCGAGATCATGGGGCCGGGCGTCGCCAACGAATGCGTGGAAACCAAGGACGGCCCGGTCATCTGGGAGGATCACTTCTACCCCGAGATCATCGACCCGCAGACCGGCGAGGTTCTGCCCGACGGCGAAATGGGCGAGCTGGTCTTTACCACGCTGACCAAGGAAGGCCTGCCGATGATCCGCTACCGCACCCGCGACCTGACGCGGCTGCTGCCGGGCACCGCGCGCTCGATGCGGCGGATGGAGAAGATCACGGGTCGCTCGGATGACATGATCATCCTGCGCGGGGTCAACGTCTTCCCCAGCCAGATCGAGGAACAGGTCATGGCCACCGGCGGCATCGCCGCGCATTACCAGATCGAGCTGTACAAATCCGGCCGCATGGACGCGATGCGCGTCTATGTCGAGGCGATGCCCGACGCGGCGGATGAGCTCAGCAAGACCGCCGCCGCGCGGATGCTGACCAAGCGGATCAAGGACATCGTTGGCGTTTCCACCGAGATCGTTGTAGGGGACCCCGGCGATGTCGAGCGCAGCCAGGGCAAGGCCAAGCGCGTCGTCGACAACCGAGACAAGGAGTGAGGTTTGGCCCGTACGATTGCAAAAGATCACGACCAGAAACGCGCGCAGATCCTGAAATCGGCGGCGCGGGTCTTTGCCCGCGAAGGCTTCGACCGCGCCTCGATGACCCAGCTTGCGCGCGAATGCGGGATCTCGAAGGCCAACATCTATCACTATTATGACAGCAAGGACGCGATCCTGTTCGACATTCTCGAGACCTATCTGCGGGAACTGCGCGACCTGATCTGCGGTCTCGAGATTGAAGGCCTGAGCCCGCCCGAAAAACTGCACCGCGTGGTGGCCGAGATCCTGCTGGCCTATCAGGGTGTGGATGACGAACACCGGGTCCAGACCAGCGGCATGTCGGCTCTGCCCGAGGATCAGCAGCGCCTGTTGCGCGGGTATCAGCGTGACATGGTGAATTTCCTCAGTTCCATCATTGCCGAAGTCGCTCCGGACGTGTTTCGCGGCAACAGGTCCAAGCTGCGCTCGGCCACGATGTCGGTCTTCGGCATGCTGAACTGGTATTACATGTGGAATTCCGGTGCCGATGCGCAGGCGCGCCGGGACTATGCCGCGCTGGTCAGCAACCTGACCCTGTCGGGCGTCAAGGCGCTGTAACACCGGCCCTGCCGGCAATGTGATTTGGTTTTTGAGGAAACCCGGCGTTTACTTGCGGTCGGAGGGCGCCATGCAAAAACCGGAACGGTTCGACAAATTCTATATCGCCAAGGTCGGGATGGGCGAGGCCTGCGGCTGCGCCGAGCGCATCATCGACGTCTATGAATTCAACCGCAAAGCGGGTGCGCGTGACGCGGGCACGGACAAGCTGGCCCGGTCAAGGCGTCGCGGCCTGCGATCGCTTGCCCTGAAATACGGCCTGATCAGCCGCCCCAGCGGGCAGTGATCACGGGGTGCGCAGGCCCAGCCGCTTGACGACCTCTGCGGCCTCGGCCAGCCAGCGGTTTTTCAGTTCGACCCCCGAGGCCCGGCGCAGGCCCATCTGGCGCAGCTTTTCCATCCGCTCGGGGTTGCCCGCTCCGAAACCTGCGGCCACCCGGGGCCACCAGTAATCGACCGATTCCTGCATCGCCGGCGCCGCGCCCTGTTCCAACAGCTTGACCGCGCCTTCCAGGGCCAATTCACCGTGATGCGCCTCGATCGGGGCGATAGCGCGGAACGCCTCGGCCAGCGGCTGATAGGACACCAGCGCGAACTCGGCCAGTTGCACGCCCACGGCCCGGCTCATCAGCAGGTTCATCACCACCGCATCGGTCCAGCCTTCGATCGGATAGTTGAAGACCGCAAGGCGCATGTCATGTTCGCTGCGCGTGGCCCCGATATCGGCGGAACGGTTCAGCCGTGCGGTCCACGGGTGATGCGTGGCATAGCGGTCGGTATCCGCGCCGAACTCGCCCATGATCTTCAGAACGCGGTCGGCATTGTCGGTCTTTTCCAGAACGATCTTCGCCGCCGCGATACGTTCCTTGATGCCCGGGCCCTGGTTGATGATGTCGGCGAACCCCGCCGCACCGGCCAGTTCGCTGTCGACGAAGGTCGCCATCAGCTTCATCAGTTCGGCCCGGTATCGGGGTGGCACGTTGGTCGGGTTGGTCAGAACGCCGCCTGCGGCCAGGTAGCTTTCGATGCTCATGTCTTCGGCCATGGTCCCTCTCCCTTTACTGGTCGTAATCGACGACGACATTGTCGGTCAGCGGGTAGGCCTGGCAGCTGAGCACATAGCCCTTCTCGACCTCGTAATCCTCGAGCGCGTGGTTGGCCACCATTTCGACCTCGCCTTCGATCACCTTGCAGCGGCAGGTCGAACAGACCCCGGCCTTGCAGGCATAGGGGGCGTCCATCGCGTTTTCCAGCGCCGCATCCAGAATGGTCTGGTCCTTGGGCATGGTGAGGGTCTGGCTGGCGCCGTCCAGCGTGACGCGGGCCTGAGTCTGGTTGGCCTGTGCAGCCGTTGCCACATCGCCATGCTTGCGTTTGGCACGGCCCGGTTGGGCGCTGGCGAACAGCTCGAACTTGATCTGGCTGTCATTCAGCCCGTGTTCGCGCAACGCCTCGGCAATGCCCAGCATCATCGGCTCGGGGCCGCAGATGAAGGCGGTGTCGGTGTTTTCGACGTCGATCCAGTGCTGGAACAGTTCGGCGCATTTTCTCTTTGTCACCAACCCGGTGAACAGGTCGATCTCCTGCGCGTCGGTTTCCAGGATATGGATCACGTTCACGCGGCCCATATACTGGTTCTTCAGGTCTTCCAGCTCTTCGCGGAACATGATCGTGTTCACGCCCTTGTTGGCATAGACCAGCGTGAAGCGCGCATTCGGCTCGCGTGCCAGCGTGGTCTTTAGGATCGACAGCACGGGCGTGATGCCCGACCCGCCGGCAAAGCCCAGGTACTGCCGATGCGCGGCCGGGTCCAGCGGTGTGTGGAAGGCCCCCATCGGCGGCATCGCCTGCAGCCTGTCGCCCACTTTCAGCTCGGTGTTGGCCCAGGTCGAAAAGGCGCCGCCCTCGACCCGTTTGATGCCCACCTGCAGAACGCCGTCATCCTTGCCCGCGCAGATCGAGTAGGAGCGGCGCAGCTCTTCCCCGTCAAATTCGCGGCGGAAGGTCAGGTACTGGCCCTGGACAAAGTCGAATTCCTCGGCCGCGCCGTTCACCGGTTTCAGCGTGACCACGACCGCGTCGCGGATGGTCTTGTGGATGTCGGTGACTTCCAGATCGTGAAAACGTGCCATCCGGTCCTCCTCAGATGCACTTGAAATAGTCGAAAGGTTCCAGGCAGTCGGTGCAGCGCCAATGCGCCTTGCACGGAGTCGAGCCGAACTGGCTGACCTTTTCCACTGCCGTGCTGCCGCAATGCGGACAGCGGTCGGGTCCACCCGCGGGCTGGGGCGGTGCGATGCCATAGTCCTTCAGCTTCGCACGGCCCTTGTCGCTGAGCCAATCGGTCGTCCAGGCCGGAGAGATGCGGGTCTCCAGCTTGATTTTGTCGATGCCGTGGTCGCGCAGGGCGGTTTCGATGTCCATCGCGATGACCGAGGTCGCCGGGCAGCCCGAGTAGGTGGGCGTCACGGCAACCTTCAGCGTGTCGCCCTCCCATGTCACATCGCGCACGATGCCCAGATCGACGACCGAGATCACGGGGATCTCGGGGTCGGGCACGGCGTCGAGCCATTCCCAGACCTGCTCTACGGTGGCGCGGTTCATCGGGCTTTACCAGGTTGCGCCCGGATAGGCCCGCTGCAGCCATTGCATCTGGGTCAACAGGTGGCCCAGATGTTCGGTATGCATGCGCCCGTCGCGGCCGCCCTTGTGGGCAAAGCGGCTGTCGGGAATGGTCAGGGTGGCCTCGGTCAGCACGCGCCGAACCAGCGCGTCATATTCCTCGCGCAGGCTGGCCGGATCGGGGGCGATGCCCGCGGCGGCCATCTCGGCATCGACCTCGTCGCTGGCGAACAACTCGCCCACATAGGGCCAGAGGTAATCCAGCGCCTCCTGCATGCGCCTGTGGCTTTCCTCGGTGCCGTCGCCCAGTCCGACCACCGTGTCGCTGGACCGTTCCAGGTGATAGGCGACCTCTTTGCTGGCCTTCTCGGCAATCGCCGCGACCCGGTCGTCGGACGATTTCAGCAACCGGCCCAGCATGATCGAGTGCCAGGCATCAAACAGGAACTGGCGCATCAGGGTGCGGCCGAAATCGCCGTTGGGCACCTCGACCAGCAGCACGTTGCGGAAATCCCAGGCGTCGCGCAGAAAGGCCAGATCGTCGGCGGACTTGCCTTCGCCCTGAACCTCTCCGGCCAGGCCCAGCCACATCTGCGTCTGGCCGATCAGGTCCAGCGCGGTGTTGGCCAGCGCGATGTCCTCCTCCAGCACCGGCGCGTGGCCGCACCATTCGCTGACGCGATGGCCCAGGATCAGCGTGTTGTCCCCCATCCGCAGCAGGAATTGCAGGAATGCCTCGTCGCGGGTCATCACATCGCCCCCACTTCTTCGGGGATGTCGAAAAAGGTCGGATGACGGTAGACCTTGCTTTCGCTGGGCTCGTACAGCGGGCCCTTGTCGCTGGGCGAACTGGCGGTGATGTTGTTGGCCTCGACCACCCAGATCGAGACGCCCTCGTTGCGGCGGGTATAGACGTCGCGGGCGTTCTTGATCGCCATTTCGGCGTCGGGTGCGTGCAGCGAGCCGACATGGCGATGGCTCATGCCGTGCTGGCCGCGGATGAAGATTTCCCACAGGGGCCATTCGTTTTTCATCAGGTGTCCTCCTATCGGGCAGGTTATTCGGCTGCGACCTTGCGGGCGCGTTTCTTGCGGGCATGTTCCAGCAGACCGTCACGCACCCATTTGCCCTCGTCCCAGGCCTTGTTGCGGGCGGCCAGGCGGTCGGTGTTGCAGGGGCCGTTGCCCTTGATCACGTCAAAGAATTCCGACCAGTCGGGCTGAGTGAAATCGTAATGCCCGCGCTCTTCGTTCCACTTCAGGTCCGGGTCAGGGATGGTCAGGCCCAGATACTCGGCCTGCGGCACAGTCTGATCCACGAATTTCTGGCGCAGCTCGTCATTGGTGTTGATCTTGATCTTCCACGCCATCGACTGGGCCGAATGCACCGAGTCCTTGTCGGACGGGCCGAACATCATCAGCGACGGGTACCAGAACCGGTTCAGCGCGTCCTGCGCCATCTTGCGCTGTTCAGGCGTGCCCTCGGCCATCTTGCGGATCGCGTCATAGCCCTGGCGCTGGTGAAAGCTTTCTTCCTTGCAGATGCGGATCATCGCGCGCGAATACGGCCCGAACGAGGTGCGCTGCAGCGGCACCTGGTTCATGATCGCCGCCCCGTCGACCAGCCAGCCCACCGCGCCGATATCGGCCCAGTTCAGCGTGGGATAGTTGAAGATCGAGCTGTATTTCATCCGCCCGTCCAGCAGCATCTCGGTCAGTTCGTCGCGGCTGACGCCCAGGGTTTCGGCGGCGCAGTACAGGTACAGGCCATGCCCGGCCTCGTCCTGCACCTTGGCCAGCAGGATCGCCTTGCGTTCCAGCGTGGGCGCGCGGGTGATCCAGTTGCCTTCGGGCAGCTGTCCGACGATCTCGGAATGGGCGTGCTGGCCGATCTGGCGGATCAGCGTCGCGCGATAGTCGTCGGGCATCCAGTCCTTGGGCTCGATCTTGATGTCGGCGTCGATCTTGTCCTGAAAGGCGCGTTCCTGCTCGGTCATTTCCTCGCGGGATTTGACGCCTGTTCCTGCCGTCTTGATCATCTGAGCGTACATGTCGGGTCTCCTCCCTTACACGCGTTCGAGAATAAGCGCGGCGCCTTGGCCTACGCCCACGCACATGGTGCACAAGGCATAGCGCCCGCCGGTGCGGCGCAGCTGATAGGCCGCCGTCATGACCAGCCGCGCGCCGGACATGCCCAGCGGATGGCCGATGGCGATGGCACCACCATTGGGATTCACATGGGGTGCATCATCGGCCACGCCAAGTTCACGCAGGGTGGCGAGACCCTGGGCCGCGAAAGCTTCGTTCAATTCTATCACATCCATCTGCTCGATGCTCAGCCCCGTGCGGGCCAGCACTTTGCGGGTGGCCGGGACCGGGCCGATTCCCATGACCCGAGGCTCGACCCCCGCGACCGCCATGCCCACGACACGGGCCATCGGGG
Organism: Ruegeria sp. BB9; assembly: GCF_056539345.1. Taxonomy (NCBI): domain Bacteria; kingdom Pseudomonadati; phylum Pseudomonadota; class Alphaproteobacteria; order Rhodobacterales; family Roseobacteraceae; genus Ruegeria; species Ruegeria sp. BB9. The sequence goes on from NZ_JBQFUU010000002.1 coordinate 164,141, forward strand.
TCAGGCCGTTCTTCTGCGCGGCAGCTTCGTTGGCCAGCAGAATGGCCGCGGCGCCGTCATTGACGCCCGAGGCATTGCCTGCCGTCACCGTCTTGTCCGGCCCGTTGACGCCCTTCAGGCCTGCCAGCTTTTCGGCCGTGGTGCCGGGGCGGGGATGTTCGTCGGTGTTCACCACCAGCGGGTCGCCCTTGCGCTGGGGGATGGTGACGGGGGTAATTTCCTCGGAGAACACCCCGGTCTGATGCGCCGCCGCCCAGCGGGCCTGGCTGCGCGCTGCAAAGGCATCCTGATCGGCGCGGCTGATGTCATAGTCCTCGGCCACGTTGTCGGCGGTTTGCGGCATCGAATCCGTGCCGTACATCTGCTGCATCTTCGGGTTCACGAAACGCCAGCCGATCGTGGTGTCATAGACCGCGTTGGCGCGGGAAAAGGCGCTGGCGGCCTTGGGCATCACGAAGGGCGCGCGCGACATGCTTTCGACGCCACCGGCAATCGCCATGTCATAATCGCCCGCCTTGATGGCTCGAGCGGCCATGCCGACCGCATCCATGCCGCTGGCGCACAGGCGGTTGATCGTGGTGCCGGGCACTTGAACCGGGAAGCCGGCCAGCAGGGCGGCCATGCGCGCCACGTTCCGGTTGCTTTCGCCGGCCTGGTTGGCATCGCCCAGAATCACGTCATCCAGGCTGGCCCAGTCCACTTGCGGGTTCCGCTCTTTCAGCGCAACCAGCGGGATCGCGGCCAGATCGTCGGTGCGAACCTGGGACAGGGCCCCGCCATAGCGTCCGATCGGGGTGCGCTGTGCGTCGCAGATGAATGCGTCCATGCGTCAGAACCTCGTGTCTTGCGTCCGGGGTCAATAAGTGACCGTTTGGTCGGGTAATACGCCCGGAAGCGATTCGCGGCAAGAAAAATGTAACGCAATTGGGCATCAAATCGAAATTCAGTAACGTATTTGTGCTGACATGAGAAAACCCGCACGGGGGCGGGCGATCTCGATCTTCGGGACAGGAACCGGCTAAAGCTGACCGGCCTCGGTCAGAACCTTGCGCGCCACGCGAAAGCACTCCAGCGCCTGCGGGACGCCGCAATAGATGCCGACGACATGGATGATCGCCCGGATTTCCTCCTTGCTGACGCCGTTGTTCAGGGCTCCGCGACAGTGGATCTCCCACTCGTGCATCTTGCCCAAGGCACCGATCATCGACAGGTTCATCATCGAGCGGGTCTTGGGGTCGATCACCTCGTCCCCCCAGCCAAAGCCCCAGCACCAGGCTGTCATGGCCTCCTGAAACGGGCGGGTAAATTCGTCCGCCGCGGCCAGGTTCCGTTCCACGTATTCGTCGCCCAGCGTCGCCTTGCGCTGTGCCAGTCCTTTCAGGAAAAGGTCTTCGTCAAAGATGTCGGCCATCGTCTACTCCGCTTGCATTTGTATCTACCGCCTCGCGCATCCATTGCTGCAAGCGGGCGATCGAATGTTCCGACATTACGCCGCAAGCCGGGTCCAGCACCAGAGGGCCGGGGCGATAGCCGCGCGATTTCAGGCCGCGATGCACGCTTTCAACCAGCCGGATGTCTTCTTCGACGGTGGTTTCCCGGTCCTGCACCGCCAGTTGGCGGATCACCGCGCTTTCGGACCCGCCCTCGGTGTACCATCCGCGCCAGACGGTGCAGTGATCGGCATCCTGCGCGCGCCAGTGATAGGTGTTCAGCACATTACCGGGATAGCACTGGAACGAGAACATCGGCCACAGAAACCATGACTGATAGTCGCCCGCATGTGGCACCGAAAGGTCGATGGGATAGGTCATCTTGTCGAGGCTCTGACACTCGGTGGTATGGCGCAGGACGTATCCGCCGCCTGCATCGGGTTGAATGTCATAGGTTTCGGGTTTGACCACACCGGTGGCAAAAGTCGGGTGATTGGTCGGGCAGTGATAGCATTCCGAGTAGTTCTCGATACTGACCTTCCAGTTGCAGTTTTCGGGGATCTCGACCCACTCCAGCGGCTCAAGATCGTCAATGTGCGGGACAAAGGCGCGGATTTCCGCGCGCACGCCGGGGTACCAGTCGTCCATTGGCGCTGCATCGTCGTCGAGGTTGACGAAGATGAAGCCGTTGAACAGCTCGGTCCGCACCGGCGTCAGGCAGATCGCGCTGCGGTCGAAGCCCGGAACCGATTTGATGTTCGGCCCGGCGCGCAGTTGCCCGGTGAGTTCATAGGTCCAGGCGTGATAGGGGCAGACGACGACGCGGGTGTTGCCGGCCCCGGTCACCATCTCATGCGCGCGGTGCTGGCAGACGTTGTAGAAGGTGCGGATTTCGCCGTCGCGCCCGCGGATGCAGAACAGGTTCTGGCCCGCGATTTCAAAGGCGAAATAGTCGCCCGGCTCGCGCACCTGCGCCACATGGCCGGCAAATTGCCAAGTGCGGGCCAGAAGGCCCTGTTTCTCCTGCTCGAATATCGCCGGGTTGGTGTAGTAGCGGGCTTCCAAGGAGCGGGTCAGCGGTGCGGTCATTCAGGCTCCTCCGCATAGAGGCCAAGTTGGTGCCGGCGGCGGTGAAACCGCTCCACACGCTCGACGATTTCATCGCTGGACAGGGCGACCACGAAGGACAGAAGTGTCTCCAGCAGCGCGATGGTCGAAACCGATGACGGAAAGAACTGGGGCGTGTCGGCGGCGACGACAAACCCATGTTGCGCGTTCAGAACGACCGGGCTGGCGGGGCTGTCGGAAATGCCGACCACAGTCATGCCCTGTTCGCGGGCCAGCTTCACCGCCTCGATCACCTCGGTCCGGTAGGGGTGGCAGGTCATCGCGATCAGCACGTCCTGTTCATCGGCCCAGGCCAGATCGTCCACCGGGGTCGAGCCGGGGCGGGGAATGGCGTGGAACTGCTTCATCCCGGTCGAGGCGAGGTAGGTAAAGTTACGCGCGTTCGCGTTGTTGACGCCGACGCCCAGCGTGAAAACCTGCCGCGATGTCCAGATCGCCTCGGCCGCGGCCTGCATCCGGGTGGCGTCGATCCCGGCGAAGGTTTCCTCGATATTTCGGATCGCAGCCCCGACCATATCGGCATAGAGCCCGCCCAACTCGCCGGATTTGCCGATCTCCTGCAGCCAGCGGGCGCGGTCGGGGAACGACACGGTGCCACGCCGGATGGCGTCGCGGAACGGCGCGCGGAAATCCTCGTAGCCCTCAAACCCCACCTGCCGTGCCATGCGGACGAAGGTGTTGGGTTTCACGTTTGCGGCCTCGGCGATCTCGCGCACGGTCGAAACGCCCACATCCGCCGGGTTCTCCAGCACATAGCGGGCGGCCTTCTGCGCCTCGGGCGTCAGGGCATCCCATTCACGGGTCAGCCGGTCAAGAGCGGTTTTTGATACATTTGTGTCATTCATGATTGACGATGGTACAAATGTGACCTTAGCCTGTCGAGTAGAAATGCGACTCGGTGAGAGGAAAAATCATGTCCGGGAAGGAACTGCCGTCACAGGCCCGCGTGGTGATCGTGGGCGGGGGTGTCATGGGCGTCGGTCTGGCCTATCACCTGGCGCATGAGGGCTGGACGGATGTCGTTCTGCTGGAAAAGGCCGAGCTGACCAGCGGCAGCACCTGGCATGCGGCCGGGCAGATCACCCATTCGACAAGTTCCTTTGGTCTGGGCAAATGCGTGGACTACAACATCGGGCTTTATTCCGGTGCGCTTGAGGCCGAGACCGGGCAGGCGGTGACATGGCACGGCTGCGGCTCGTTTCGGCTGGCCTATACCGAGGACGAGATGGACTGGCTGCGCCATACCCTGTCGGTGGGCCGGTCGCTGGGCTTCAACATTGAACTGGTCGGTGCCGACCGCGTGGCCGAACTGCACCCGTTCTACAACCTCGACGGGGTTCTGGGCGCGCTGCATACGCCGGACGACGGGCATGTGGACCCGACGAACGTGACCATGGCCATGGCGGCGGGGGCGCGTCAGCTGGGCGCGCGGATCATCCGCCGCTGCCGGGCCACCAACATCACCCAGGCGGCCAATGGCGAATGGGTGGTCCAGTCCGAACGGGGCACGATCCGCTGCGAACACGTGGTGAATGCGGGCGGCACCTATGCCCGACAGATGGGCGAATGGTCGGGGCTGCAACTGCCGATGACCTCGATGACTCACCACTATTTCGTGACCGAACCGGTGCCACAGTTCCAGGACCTCGATCACGAGCTGCCGGTGATCCGCGATGATCGCAAGGTCTCGGGCTATATCCGCATGGAGCAGAAGCGCGGGCTGATCGGGATCTACGAGAAGGAAAATTCGAATTCGGTCTGGCATGACCATTGCCCGTGGGACTATGAAAACTGGCTGTTCGATGCCGATTACGACCGGGTTATGCCGTGGCTTGAGGAGAGCCTGAACCGGATGCCGGTTTTTGCCGATCTGGGGATCCAGCGCGAGGTTCACGGGGCGATCTCGCACCCGCCTGACGGCAATCCGCTGATCGGCCCGGCGCCGGGGGTGCGAAACTATTGGTGCTGCTGCGGCACGCAGATCGGCATCGGCTGGGGCCCGGGGCTGACGCGCGAACTGGCGCGGTGGATGGTGCATGGGGCGGCGGACATCTCGATGCGCGACTATGATCCGCGCCGGTTCGGGGCCTATGCCACCAAAGACTGGCAGGTCACCAAGGCGCATGAGGATTACAAACTGCGCCACGAAATTCCGTTTCCGCATTTCAACCGTCTTGCCGGGCGGCCGATCAAGCCGTCCCCGCTGTATGACCGGCTGAAAGCCAAGGGGGCGGTGTTCGAAGAGGTCTATGGCCACGAGCGCCCCCGCTGGTTCGCAAAGCATGGCGTTGAACAGTGCGACCATTATTCCTTCCGCCGCAATGTGGTGCACGACATGGTCGCCTCCGAATGCAGGGCCGTGCGCGAGGCGGTCGGCATCATGGATATCTCGGCCTTCACCAAGGTCGAGGTAAGCGGCCCGGATGCCCGGGTCCTGCTGGACCGGCTGGTCGCCAACCGCCTGCCGCAAAAGGTGGGCGGCATCGCGCTGACCCACATGCTCAACCGCCGTGGACGGATCGAGCTGGAGACCACGGTCGTGAAGCTGGCCGAGGACCGGTACTACCTCGTCTGTGCTGCCTTCTTCGAGCGGCGCATGCTGGATCACCTGACCCAGCATCGCGACGAAGAAAACGTCGATATCATCCTGCGATCCGACGACTGGGCCGCGCTCAGCCTCAATGGCCCTAGGGCGCGCGAGGTTCTGGCCGCCTGCACCGATGCCGACCTGAGCAATGCCGCTTTCAAATGGCTGACCGCGCAGGAAATCGACGTGGCGGGTCACCGGCTCTGGGTTTTCCGCATGTCCTATGCCGGTGAATTGGGGTGGGAACTGCACATGCCGCGTGACAGCGCCTTGGCCGTCTACGATACGCTCTGGGCCGCGGGCGCGCCGCTGGGCATCGCCGATTACGGGTCGTTCGCGATGAACGCGCTGCGGATGGAAAAGGCCTTCAAGGGCGCGGGCGAGTTGACCAACGAGGTCACCCTGGCCGAGGCCGACGTGCTGCGCTTTGCCCGCACCGACAAGGAATACCTGGGCAAGGACCGGACCCTGAACCCCGATCTGCGCTGGCTCTGCGCTTATCTGGAGATCGAACCGGATGGCCAGAACGATGGGCATGGCGGCGAGGCGGTCCTGCTGGACGGCAAGGTTGTGGGTTCCACCGCCTCGGTGGCCTACGGGCATACGGTCGGCAAGATCCTTGCCTTTGCCTATGTCAAACCGCAGGCCAATGTGCCGGGAACCGAAGTGCAGGTGGTAATCGCCGGCGCGCCGCGTCCCGGGCGGATCCTGGGCGCGCCCGCCTATGACCCGCAAAGCCTCCGGCCCCGCACCGATGCCGCGATGGAGGCTGCGGAATGATCCCGAAGACCATGAAGGCCATGGTCCTGACGGGGCATGGCGATCTGGACAAATACGAATGGCACGAGGACTGGCCCACCCCCACAGCCGGCCCGATGGAGGTGTTGATCAGGGTGGGCGCCTGCGGGCTGAACAACACGGATGTGAACACCCGCACCGGCTGGTATTCCAAGGCGGTGGACGAGGCCACCACCGGCGGCGCCTATTCCGAGGTGGACGACGACGACAGCACCTGGGGCGGCGCGCCCCTGACCTTCCCGCGTATTCAGGGCGCGGACGCGGTCGGCACGGTCGTGGCCGTGGGCGAGGGGGCCGATCCTGCGATCATCGGCCGGCGGGTGATCGTGGCGGGCTGGCTGCGCGACTGGTCCGATCCGATGAACCGCGACAAGGCGGGATATTTCGGCTCGGAATGTGACGGCGGCTTTGCCGAATACACCAAGGCCGACATCCGCGGCGTGGCGGCGATCGACTCCGACCTGAGCGATGCCGAACTGGCGACCTTCAGTTGTTCCTATGTGACGGCCGAGGGCATGTTGGACAGGGCGCAGGTCGGCGAGGGCGACACGGTTCTGATCCCCGGTGCCTCGGGCGGTGTGGGAGGGGCGCTGATCCAGCTGTCCAAGCTGCGCGGCGCCCGCGTGATCGCCATGGCCAGTGAGGCCAAGCACCCCGAGGTCGCCAAACTGGGCCCGGATCGCATTCTGGCGCGCAACCCCAGAAACCTGCGAGCCGAGCTGAAAGGGGACCGGATCACCGTCGTCGCCGACGTCGTGGGCGGAGAGATGTGGCCCAAACTGATCGACATGCTGGAGCGTGGCGGGCGCTATACCTGTTCGGGCGCGATTGCCGGTCCGATCGTGCAATTCGACCTTCGCACCTTCTATCTGCGCGATCTGACCTTCACCGGGTCGACCGTGAACACGCCGAAGAACTTCTTTGATGTCGTGAAATACATAGAAAATGGGCAAATCAAGCCAGCTTTGGCCGCCACTTACCCGTTGACTGAGCTGCGAGAGGCCCAGCAGGCCTTCATCGACAAGCAACATACCGGCAACATCGTGGTGATCCCATGACCCTGGAAAACGTTCTCGAAGCCGCGCGGCAACTGCATCAGAGCCTGCCGGCGCTGTCCGAATTCGGCACCTGGCCCACCGACCTGACCGCGGCCGGTTTGCAACCGCGGGCGATCCCCGCCACGCCGCTGGTGCAGGCGCTGGATCAACCCGGATCACCCCGGACAACGGGGTTGGTTCAGGCGATCCGGTCGGCGGCGCATCTTGCCCACTGGAAACGAACCTATACCGAGGCAGAGGTCGGCGCCGATTTCCGAAATCGGTACGGGTATTTCGAACTGTTCGGGCCAACCGGTCATTTCCATTCGACCCAGCTGCGGGGCTATGTCGCCTATTGGGGAGCCGGGCTGGACTATGACTGGCACAGCCACCAGGCCGAGGAGCTGTACCTGACGCTGGCTGGCGGCGCGGTCTTCAGGGTTGGCGGAGATCGGACCTTTGTGGGCGCTGAGGGCACGCGCTGGCACGCCAGTTGGCAAAGCCACGCCATGTCCACAGGGGATCAGCCGATCCTCACTTTCGTACTTTGGCGGGGCGAGGGGTTGAACGACCTGCCCAGGATGGACGCCGCATGAAGATCACCCGCATCTCGGTCTTTCACGTCGATCTGCCGCTTGAACATCCCTATTGGCTGTCCGGCGGACGTCTGAAATTCGAGGTGCTGGATGCCACCTTCGTCAAGATCGAAACCGATGCCGGGCTGACCGGCTGGGGCGAGGGCACGCCCTGGGGCCACACCTATGTGCCCGCGCATGGGCCGGGCATCCGGGCGGGGATCGAGACCATGGCGCCCTTCGTCCTTGGGCTGGACCCGCGCCGGGTTCTGGAGGTCGAGCGGGCGATGGACCACGCGCTGCCCGGGCATCTTTACGCCAAATCGCCGATCGACATGGCCTGCTGGGACATTGCCGGACAGGCGGCCGGGTTGCCGATTGCCGATCTGATGGGCGGCGGGTCGCGCAGCCCTGCGCCGATCGCCTCCTCGGTCGGGGCCAAGACCGTCAAGGAAACCCGCGCGGTGATGGATCGCTATCGTGACCGCGGCTATTGGGTGCATTCGGTCAAAGTGGGCGGCGACGTGGATCGCGACATAGAACGCATCCGCGATGTCGAGGCGCACCGCCCGGCGGGTGAGCGCATCCTTTATGACGTCAACCGCGCCTGGACGCGGCAGCAGGCGCTGCGGGTGATGAAGGCCACCGAGGATCTGGGTGTGATGTTCGAACAACCCGGCGAGACGCTCGACGACATCGCCGCCATCCGGGCCTTGCATTCCGCGCCTGTCAGCGTGGATGAAAGCCTGGTCACCCTGCAGGACGCCGCGCGCATTGCCCGCGACGGGCTGGCCGAGGTCTTCGGGATCAAGCTCAACCGTGTCGGCGGCCTGACCAAGGCCGCGCGGATGCGGGACATCGCGCTGGCGCATGGCATCGACATGTATGTGATGGCCACCGGCGGCTCGGTTCTGGCCGATACCGAGGCGGTGCATCTGGCCGCCACCATCCCGGATCACAACCGCTTGGGCGTCTGGGCCTGTCAGGACATGCTGACGCTGGACGTCGCGGGCGGGCGCGGCCCGCGCAACCGTCAGGGCCATCTTGAACTGCCCCAGGCCCCCGGCCTCGGCGTAGCCCCGGATGAAGATGCACTGGGGGAACCAAAGGCCGTGTACCAATGACCCGCATCACCCGCATCTCGCTCTGGCATGTGCCGCTGACCAGCCATCAGGCCTATTACATGGCTGACGGCAAGGCCTGCGACACGGTTGAAACGGTGGTTCTGGCGCTGGACACCGATGACGATCTGACCGGCTGGGGCGAGGTCTGCCCGATTCCGCATTACCTGCCCGCCTATGCGCGCGGTGTGGCCCCGGCGGTGCAGGACATGGCCGCGGTTCTGCTGGGCGCCGACCCGATCGGACCCGAGGCGTTGATGGCGCGGCTGGACCGGCACCTGCCGGGGCATGTCTATGCCAAATCGGCGATCGACATCGCGCTGTGGGATCTGACGGGGCAGGTGGCAGGGCTGCCCCTGCACGCGCTGCTGGGGGGGCGGCAGGCGCAGACGATGCCGCTCTATCACTCGATCACCTGTATCGCCCCGGCCGAGATGGCCCGCATCGCCCGCGAGGCGCAGGCGCAGGGCATCACCCAGTTCCAGGTCAAGCTGGGCGCGGATGCCGATTGGCAGGCCGATGTCGAACGCCTGCGTCTGGTGCGCGAGGCGGTGGGCGACGGGCCGCTGGTCTATGGTGACTGGAACTGCGGCGCCACGTCGTTGGACGCCAGCCGGGTGGGGCGGGCGGTCGCGGATTTGGATGTCATGCTGGAACAACCCTGTGCCACGATCGAGGATTGCGCCCGCGTGCGCGCCGCCACCGGCCTGCCGATGAAGCTGGACGAAGGCGCACACGACACCGCCAGCCTGATGGCCGCCCATGCGCTGGGCTGCATGGACGCAGTCGCGGTGAAGTTGTCGAAATTCGGCGGGCTGTCGGCGGCGCGCCGGGCGCGCGACCTGTGCCTGCATCTGGGTGCGAAGATGTGTGTCGAAGACACCTGGGGGTCTGACATCACGACCGCCGCCCTGCTGCATCTGGGCGCGGCCACCGAACCCGCGCGCCTGATGAACGTGTGCGACCTGTCGGGCTATGTCGCGCCGCGGCTGGCGCCGGATGGCCCGGCCCGCAAGGGCGGGCGGATCGCGCCGCCTGACGGTGTCGGCCTGGGCGTTGCGCCCGACCGCGAATACCTGGGCGCGCCGGACTTGATACTGGATTAGGGAGGCGACCATGCCGCGACATCTCAGCCAATCCGATTGGGGCCAACGCGCCCGCGCGGTGCTGCCTGGCGGCGGCTTTGGCAATTTCGACCCGTCGGTCTTCATCCGCGAGGGCCGGGGCAGCCGCGTCTGGGACGAAGACGGCAAAGAATATGTTGACCTGCTGATCGGCTCGGGGCCGATGCTGCTGGGCCATGGCCACCCCGAGGTGTTGGAGGCTGTCGCCGAACAGATGCCCAAGGGCATGACGTTCTTCGCCAACAACGCGCGCGCGGTCGAACTGGCCGAGGAAATCTGCGCCGCCGTGCCCTGCGCTGATCAGATCCGCTATGTCTCGTCCGGCGGTGAGGCTGACATGTACGCGATCCGGCTGGCCCGCGCCTTTACCGGCCGCGACAAGATCGTGAAGTTCGAAGGCGGTTATCACGGCATGAGCGCCGAGGCGCAGATGAGCCTGGCCCCGTCACGGATGGTGAATTTCCCGCAGGCGGTTCCCGACAGCGCGGGCATACCGGCCAGCGTTCAGGCCGAAATGCTGATCGCGCCGTTCAACGACCCGGACTACATCCGCTCGCTGCTGGCCGAGCACGGCAACCAGGTCGCGGGCATCATCGTCGAGCCCTTGCAACGCATCATCCCGCCCGAACCCGGCTTCTTGCAGCTTCTGCGGGACGAGGCCGACAAGTACGGCATCGTGCTGATCTTCGACGAGGTGGTGACCGGGTTTCGTTTCGCCTATGGCGGCGCGCAGGAGCTGTATGGCGTGACCCCGGACATCGCCACGCTGGGCAAGATCATCGGCGGCGGTTTTCCGCTCGCCGCAATCGCCGGGCGGGCCGAGATCATGGCCCATTTTGACAAATCCGCCGTTGGGGCGGAGAAATGGCTGATGCAGTTGGGGACTCTGTCGGGCAATCCGGTGGCCGCGGTGGCCGGGCTCAAGACGATGGAGGTGCTGCACCGTCCCGGTCAGTACGACCGGCTGCGCGCCAATGGTCAGCGTCTGATGGACATGGCCTCGGCCGCGCTGAACAAGCAGGGGGTCGCCCATCGCGTCGTCGGCGATCCGACCCTGTTCGAAATCGTGTTCACGGAAGGAAAGGTGCGGGATTATCGCGATGTGGTCTGCGCGGACACGGCCAGAGCAACCCTGTTCAATACGGTTCTGATGCAGAACGGGATGTTCAAGTCGCCGGGCAAGACCTATCCGTCCCTGGCGCTGACCGAGGCGGACTTTGACCTGTGCGAAGCCACCTATACCAAGGCCGCGCAGGCCGTGGCCGAAATGCAGGGCGCGGGCGTGTCTTAGTAGACGCCCGCCATCACCAGGCGAACGATGTCTTCGCGCTTGAGGCCGCGCGCAGCCAGTTCTTCGTCGGTCAACTCGCTGAGTTGCTTGATCTTTATGACCTTGGCATTTGCTTCGCCCATGCGGATCAAAGCATCATAGATGCCGCTGAACACATCGGCGACGGCCGAGAACAGGTTCAGGATTGCCGGGCGGTGCGTGCTTGTCTGTGCCATGAGCGGAGCCTCTCTGGTCTGTATGTGACCAAAGAGATTTAGACCTGATGCTGCAGTGCAGCTAGGCACTTGAGGGAATAGCCGCTGTGCATCTGGTGCAAGTCTGGCCCGACAGGCTCAGGCTCGGGCCTTGAACCGGTCGTCCACCGGCACCTGCAGAGCGGTGGCCAGTGCGTTGGTCTGGCTGGCCATCGCGATCACCGCCAGCAGTTCGGCCTGCATCTGGTCGGTCATGCCCTTGGCGCGGGCCGCGGCCGAATGGGAGTGCACGCAGTATTCGCAATTGTTGGCGACCGAAACTGCGATATACAGCATCTCCTTCATCAACGGGTCCAGCGCGCCGGGGGCCATGACGGTCTTGAGCCGCTCCCACGTTGCTTTCAGCAGCGTCGGGTCATGGGCCAGAGCGCGCCAGAAATTGTTGATGTAATCGGTGTTGCGGGTGGCGCGGATGTCATCGAAGACGGCCAGCGCCTCGGCGCTGACCTCTTCGTCCGTCAACAGGCGAACCGTTGCCATGCTCAGACCATCGCGAAGATGCGCGCCGGGCCGCCCGACCCGCCACGATGGGCCGGCGCGCCGACCACCAGCGTTGCTCCGCTGGCGGGCACCTTGTCGAGATTGGCCAGGTTCTCGATGCCGTAGCGGTTGGTGGGCAGCCACGCGTAATGCGTCACGAAATCGGCCGATGGCCCGTGGTCCAGCGACAGCGTGTCGACGGCCAGCGCAACCGCGCCGGTTCCTTCGATCAGCATCTGCGCTGCTTCGACGTGGAAGCCGGGGAAATGCATCTTGCCGTCGCCGTCGGCGTTGCGGAACTCGGGCGTGGCGGTTTTGGCGGCCCATCCGGAATGCATGGCGACGCAGGCGCCATCGGGGATGTCGCCATTTGCAGCGATCCACGCCTTCAGATCGTCGGGGGTCACCTGCGCATCCGGGTCCTCGGCCGCGCGGGCGGCAATGTCCACCACGCACAGAGGGCAAACGAGGTTCGACACAGGGATTTCGTCCACCGACTGCCCATCCGCCGAGAAATGCAGCGGGGCATCGACATGCGTGCCGGTGTGTTCGTTGACGGCCAGGTTGAACAGGTTGAAGCCATGTTCCTTGAAATTGAAGGCCTGTGTCGCCTCGATCCCCGGCTGGCCGAAATAGGTGGGGAAATCGGCATCGTAGACATGGGTCATGTCCAGCACCTCGCCATGGCCGGCCGCAAGCGCTGGTGGGGCAGCCACCGTCCCAAGCGCCGTGCCTGCCGCCATCGCTGCGCCAGCCTTGAAAAAGGATCGACGCGACAGCATCCGGTCTTTCACCGCGTTCATTACGCAAACGTCACACATTTCAAAACTCCCTGTTCTGCAATCTGTTTTCGTTCCGGGCCGAATTCATTGGCCGGGTGGGCAAAGCCTAGCACGGTTTTCCGCGATCCGGTTCACAAGTTGTTTGGGGCCTGCTCGCCGGCAACATATGCGGCCCGGCGGCGCAGTCGGGTATAAGGGGTTGAACCCGCGCGCGGACGGGTTCAATCTATTGCGGAATGTTGTTCCGCCATGCGGAACAAGCTGGGGTTGGCAAGAGGAGACCAAGTCTGATGTCCGAGGCGGTGGAATACGAACGGATTGGCGATATCGCGGTGCTGGCGGCGAACAACCCGCCGGTCAATGCGCTGGGCGTGGATGTGCGCCGGGGCCTGCTGGCCGGGATCGAACGGGCCGAGGCCGAGGGCGCAAAAGCGGTGCTGATTTACGGCAAGGGCCGGACCTATTTCGCGGGGGCCGACATCCGCGAGTTCGGCAAACCCCCGCAAGAGCCCTGGCTGCCCGGCCTGTGCGACCGGATCGAGGCCTCGCCCCTGCTGGTGGTATCGGCGTTGCATGGCACGGCGCTGGGCGGTGGGCTCGAAGTTGCGCTGTCCAGCCACTACCGCATCGCGGTTCCCTCGGCCAAGGTCGGCCTGCCCGAGGTCAATCTGGGCATCCTGCCGGGTGCCGGGGGCACCCAGCGTCTGCCGCGCGTGGCCGGGGTCGAGGCCGCGCTGGACATGATCACAACCGGTCGCCATGTCCGCGCCGACGAGGCGCTGAAGCTGGGCGTGATCGACAAGGTGCAGGATGGCGACCCGCGCGAGATCGGGCTGGCCTATGCGCAGGAGCTGCTTGACTCGGGTACGCCCCGCCGCGCGGTCGGAGAGATGCCCGCGCCGGACCCCGTCGATTTCGATGCGGTCTACGAGGCCGTTCTGAAGAAGGGCCGCGGCCAACTGTCCCCCGCCGTTGCCGTGCGTGCCGTGCAAGCCGCCTGCGAGGCGCCCAGCTTTGCCGAGGGCATGGCGCGCGAGCGGGAACTGTTCATGCAGTTGATGGAATCGGATCAGCGCAAGGGTCTGATTCACGCCTTCTTCGCCGAACGCGCCGTGGGCAAGCTGCCCGAACTGAAGGGTGTCGAGCCGCGTCCGGTGCATCAGATCGGGGTCATCGGCGGCGGCACGATGGGCGCGGGGATCGCCACCGCCGCCTTGTTGGCCGGTCTGCCCGTGACCTTGCTGGAGATGACGCAGGAGGCCGCCCATGCCGCCAAAGACCGGATCGCCGGAAACCTGGCAGGCGCCCTGAAGCGCGGCAAGATCAGCCAGCAGCAGTACGACTCGATTCTGTCGGACCAATTGCAGCTTGCCACCGGTTATGACGCGCTGAGCGCCGTCGATCTGGTGATCGAGGCCGTGTTCGAGGATATGGAGGTCAAGAAACAGGTCTTTGTCCAGCTGGATGCGGTCTGCAAGCCCGGGGCGGTTCTGGCGACGAACACCTCGTATCTGGACGTCGACGAGATCGCCGCCGCCACCACGCGGCCGCAGGACGTGATCGGGCTGCATTTCTTCTCGCCCGCCCATGTGATGAAGCTGCTCGAGATCGTGGTGGCCGACAAGACCGCGCCCGAGGTGGTCGCAACCGGCTTTGCGCTGGGGCATCGGCTGAAGAAGGTCTCGGTGCGCGCAGGGGTGTGCGACGGGTTCATCGGCAACCGGATCCTCAGTACCTATCGCACCTGCGCCGACCACATGGTTCTGGACGGGGCAAGCCCGTTCCAGATCGACAAGGCGCTGACCGATTTCGGCTTTGCCATGGGGCCGTTCGCGGTGTCCGATCTGGCCGGGCTGGATATCGGCTGGGCGGTACGCAAACGCAAACGCGCCGAGGGGCTGGACCCGCGCGCCCGCGACAGCAGCTATGCCGACAAACTCTGCGAGGCCGGGCATTTCGGGCAGAAGACCGGCAAGGGCTTCTATGTCTATGAAAGAGGCAAGCGCGGCGGCACGCCGAACCCCGAGGTTCTGGACTTGATCGCGGCCGACCGCGCGGCGCAGGGCATCACCCCGCGCACGTTCACGGATGACGAGATCGTGCGGCGATATATGGTCTCGATGGTCAACGAGGCCGCCAAGGTGGTGGGCGAGGGCATCGCCCGCCGCCCCTTGGACGTGGATGTGGTGCTGCTCTATGGCTATGGCTTCCCGCGTTATCGCGGGGGGCCGCTGAAATGGGCCGATCTGCAGGGCCTGCCGGGTATTCTGGAGGACATCCGCGCCTGGTCGGCCGAGGATGACTATTTCTGGCAGCCCGCGCCGCTGCTGGAAAAACTGGTGGCCGAGGGCCGCAGCTTTGACGATCTGAACAAGGACGCCCAGTGATGAAACAAGCCGTAATCGTATCCGCCGCGCGCACCGGGCTGGCCAAGTCGTTCCGGGGCTCGTTCAACATGACCCACGGTGCCACGATGGGCGGCCACGCGGTTCAGGCCGCGGTCGCGCGGTCGGGCTTGGATGGGGCCGAGATCGAGGATTGCATCATCGGCTGTGGTTTCCCCGAAGGCGAGACCGGTGGCAACATCGCCCGCCAGATCGCCATCCGGGCCGGTCTGCCGGTCAGTGTTTCGGGGATGACCGTGAACCGGTTCTGCTCGTCGGGGCTGCAGACCGTGGCGCTTGCGGCGCAGGCCATCACCGAGGGCGGCGCGGGCCCCATCGTGGCTGGCGGGATCGAAAGCATCTCGCTGGTCCAGCCGAAAACCCGCCCCGTGCCCGAGGCGTGGATTCAGGAGCACAAGCCGGCGATCTACATGCCGATGATCGAGACCGCCGACATCGTGGCCGAGCGCTATGGCATCAGCCGCGAAGAACAGGACGCCTACGGCCTGCGGTCGCAGCAGCGCATCGCGGCGGCGCAGGCGGCGGGCAAGTTCGACGAGGAGATCGTGCCGATGCAGACCACCATGGCGGTCAAGGACAAAGAGACGGGCGAGGTCTCGCACAGGCAGGTCACCGTGGACCGGGATGAATGCAACCGGCCGAACACGACTCTGGAAGGGCTGGCCTCGCTGGAGCCGGTGCGCGGCCCCGGAAACTACATCACTGCCGGCAATGCCAGCCAGCTGTCGGACGGCGCGGCCGCGGTGGTCGTGATGGACAGCGCCGAGGCCGAGCGTCGGGGTCTGGAGCCCATGGGCGCGTTCAAGGGGTTCTGCGTGGCGGGGTGCGAGCCCGACGAGATGGGCATCGGCCCGGTCTTTGCGGTGCCGCGCCTGCTGGAACGGCATGGTCTGAGCGTCGAGGACATCGACCTGTGGGAGCTGAACGAGGCCTTCGCCTCGCAAGCGCTTTACTGCCGCAACCGTCTGGGGATCGATGACGAGAAATGCAACGTGAACGGCGGCTCGATCGCCATCGGGCATCCATTCGGCATGACCGGCGCGCGTATGGTCGGCCATCTGCTGCGCGAAGGGCGGCGGCGCGGGGCCAAGCTGGGTGTCGTGACCATGTGCATCGGCGGCGGCATGGGCGCGGCTGGTCTGTTCGAGATCTATTGAAGCAAGGGGCGCCGGGCCAGCCCATCGAGGGCCGGCCCGGCGCTGCCCGGCCCGTAGGGCCGAGCAGGCAAGGTTCCGATCGCATCGAGGAGGAGGGCGGCTGTGGACTTGAATTATACGGACGAGGAGAAGGCCTTTCGCGACGAGGTTCGAGCCTTTCTGGCCGAAAAGCTGCCCAAGGAGATCTCGGACAAGATCCGGGCTGGCCGGAACATCGGCAAGGAAGGGTATGAGTGGTGGCACGCCACGCTGAACGAGCGCGGCTGGTTGAATTTCAACTGGCCGAAGGAGTTTGGCGGCGCCGAGTGGAATGCGGTTCAGCGCCATATCTTCGAGGAGGAATGCGCCGCCGCCTTTGCGCCGCGCATCGTGCCGTTTGGCCTGTCGATGCTGGGCCCGGTGCTGCAGAAATTCGGCTCGAAGGAACAGCAGGAGTATTTCCTGCCGCGCATCCTGAATGGTGAACACTGGTGGTGCCAGGGCTATTCCGAGCCGGGTGCCGGGTCGGACCTGGCCTCGCTGAAGACCCGCGCGGTGCGGGACGGCGACCACTATGTCGTCAATGGCCAGAAGACCTGGACCACGCTGGCGCAATACGCCAACTGGATCTTCTGCCTGGTGCGCACCGACCCCGAGGCCAAGGCGCAGGAGGGGATCTCGTTCCTGCTGATCGACATGAACACGGCGGGGATCGAGGTGCGCCCCATCGTCTTGCTGGACGGAACGCCCGAGGTCAACGAAGTGTTCTTTGACGATGTGCGCGTCCCGGTCGAAAACTTGGTGGGCGAAGAGAACAAGGGCTGGACCTATGCCAAGTATCTGCTGACGCATGAACGCACCAACATCGCCGGTGTCGGCTTCAGCCAGGCGGGGCTGGACATGGTCAAGCGGATTGCCCGGATCGAAACCGCGAATGGCCGCCCCCTGATCGAGAACCCGCATTTCGCCGCCCGGCTGGCACGGGTCGAGATCGACCTGATGGCCATGGCCACCACCAACATGCGCATCATCAGCAAGGCTGCGGCCGGACAGGCACCGGGGGTCGAAAGCTCGATGCTGAAGGTCAAGGGTACGATCATCCGGCAGGAGATCAACGACCTGGCCCGCCGCGCGGTGGGGCCTTATGCGATGCCTTTCGCCTCCGAGGCGGTGGCAGGCGACAACGACCCGATCGGGCCGGACTATGCCGCGCCGGTCGCCGCCCAGTATTTCAACAACCGGAAACTGTCGATCTTCGGCGGGTCGAACGAGATCCAGCGCGGGATCATCGCCAAGGTCAAGATGGGGGGCTGAGATGGATTTCAACCTGACCGAAGAACGGCAGATGCTGCAGGACACGCTGCGGCGCTATCTGGCCGACAGATATACGACTCTGGTGCGCAACGACATTCTGGACAGCCCGGCGGGGTTCAGCGCCGACATCTGGCGCGAACTGGCCGATCTGGGCGTTCTGGGCGCGCTGTTCGACGAAGCGGATGGCGGGTTCGGCGGGGCGGGCTTTGACATCGCCACCGTGTTCGAGGAACTGGGCCGGGCCGGGGTGGTCGAGCCGGTTCTGGACAGCTGCATTCTGGGCGGTCGGCTGATCGCGCAGGTGGGCAGCCCCGATCAGCGGGCCCTGCTGGATCAGGTGATCTCGGGCGCGTTGCATCTGGCGCTGGCGCATGGTGAGCCTGCCAGCCGGTATGACCTGAGCCGGGTCGAGACCACCGTGCGGACCGACGGCACGGACTTGATCCTGAACGGACGCAAGGCTGTGGTCGTGAATGCCGAGGTCGCCGGGCAGTTGATCGTTTCCGCGCGCGAAACGGGCGGGCCGTTCGAACTGGACGGCATTTCGCTGTTTCTGGTGCCTGCTGGCACACCGGGTCTGGGCTTGCGCGGGTATCCGATGCTGGCCGGAGGCCGCGCGGCCGAGGTCACTCTGGACGATGTGCGCCTGCCGGAAACCGCGCGTCTGGGCGCCGCGGGGCAGGGGTTCGATCCGCTGATGAACGTTGTGGCCGCAGCCAATGTCGCGCTGGTCGCCGAGGTTCTGGGCGCGATGGAAAGCGCGGTGGAACTGACACGGCAATACCTGATGACGCGCAAGCAATTCGGCCGCCCGATCGGGACCTTTCAGGCCCTGCAGCACCGGTTCGCGGACATGCTGATCGAGCTGGAGCAGGCGCGCTCGGCGGTGATCAACGCGGCAGGTCACCTTGAAGCACCCGATCGCGACCGGCAGATTGCCGCGGCCCGCAACCTGGTGTCGCGGGTGGGCCGGCTGGTGGCCGAGGAAACGATCCAGATGCATGGCGGCATCGCCATGACGCAGGAATATGAGCTGGCGCATATTGCCAAGCGGATCGTCATGTCGGATCACAGGTTCGGCGACGCGGATTATCATTTGGAGCGGTTCATTGCACTCGGCGCAGCCTGAAGACGACCCAAAGGTCCGGCGGTCGGGCTGTCAGAACGCGATCGGGTTCGAGGTGGATCTGTCCGACCCCGACGGCCGGGCCCGGTGCCATTTGACCATCCGGGCGGATCACCTGAACAGCCAGGGCATCTTGCATGGCGGCATCATCGCCATGCTGCTGGACGTGGCTTGCGGCAACACCGCCTCGGCCTGGTTCGACCGGGACGACCATCCGCTGGTTCTGACCCTGTCGCTGAACACAAGCTATGTAGCGGCAGTGCGTCAGGGGCGCGTGACGGCCACGGGGCGCGCAACGGGTGGCGGGCGCACGCTGGCCTATGTGACCGGAGAGTTGCACGGCGACGACGGAACCCTGATCGCGACGGCGGCGGGGGTGTTCAAGCGCACCACGAAACGCTGAGCGCAAAACCGGTTCCGGCGCAGGGGAGGGCGAAGGGACATGAACAAGTGGCACGACTATCCGGATGCCCAGATCCGGACCCGCCCGCAGGCACGCGCCTTTGCCGACGGGTTCGGCGCCGATTGGAGCTTTGCCGACCTCGACCGCGCGATTTCCGAGCTGTCAGACATCCTGCTGGCCTCGGGGGTGCGCCCGTGCGATCGGGTCATGCTGGTGCTCGAGAATTGCTGTGCGGCAGTGGCCGCGCTGTTTGCCTGTTCCCGGATCGGCGCCTGCGTGGTGCCGGTGAACGCCCGTCAGACCGAGGCTGAGTTGGCGCGCATCGTGGGTCACGTGACTCCGGCGGTGATCCTGTTCACATCGGCGGCGTCGCCGGAGGCGCGCGACCATGCGCAAACGGCCGGAGCCCAGCCCGTTTCCGGGGCCTTCGGGCAGATGCACCTGGCTGCGCCGAACCCGAGCGCACCCGACCCCGATCTGGCGGATGTCGCGGCGATGCTGTTCACCACCGGCACGACCGGAACGCCCAAGGGCGTGATGCTGACCCACGAAAACCTGCGGTTCGGCGGGCTGACCTCGGCGAATTTCCGGGGGTTGACGCAGGATGACGTGGTCTATGGCGTTCTGCCGATTTCGCACATCTTCGGGCTGGCTTCGATCGTCACTGGGTCGGAGTTGGCCGGGGCCTTCGTCCAGCTGGATGCCCGGTTCGCAGCGGACCGCGCCTTTGCCGCGTTGAATGCGGGCGTCACGGTGTTTTCGGGTGTGCCGCAGATGCATGCGCTGCTGATGCAATATGCCAAGGAACAGGGGTTGGAGCGGTTGCCCTCGGGCGCCCTGCGCTACACTTCGTCCGGGGCTGCCCCGCTGGATCCGGCGTGGAAACGCAAGGCCGAGGCGTTCTATGGCGTCGCGCTGCAGAACGGCTATGGCATGACCGAAAGCACGGCGGGGATCTGCGCCTCGCACAACCGGATCGGGGATCCGGATATCTCGGTCGGCCCGCCCTTGCCGGGGGTCGATCTGCGCATTGACGAAACCATACCCGGCGGCGGAGATGGCGTGGGCGAGATCCTGACGCGCGGCCCGCATGTGATGAAAGGGTACTATCGCAATGCGGAAGAAACGGGCCGGGTTCTGGCCCAGGGATGGTTGCGCACGGGCGACCTCGGCCGTCTGGACGCGCAGGGCAATCTGCACGTCGTCGGCCGCGCCAAGGAACTGATCATTCACGGCGGCTTCAACGTCTATCCGCCCGAGGTCGAGGCCGCGCTGAACGACCACCCGCAGGTGATCCAGTCTGCGGTGATCGGGCATCGGGTGGGCGGCGACGAACAGGTGCTGGCCTTTGTTCAGGTGCCTGAAATCGGCGCTGTGTCCGAGGCAGAGTTGGCGGTGTTCGTGGCGGAACGTCTTGCGGGCTACAAACGGCCCAGCCGGATCGTGCTGGCCAAGTCACTGCCCGCCGCGCCCACGGGGAAGATCCTCAAGCACAGGCTGCTTGCACATTTCGCGGATCAACTGGCCTAGGGGCAGGGCCGGCAAAACGCTCCCGCGTCCGCGCGACATCGGCTGCGCCGATCCCGCTTGCGGCCTTGGGCCCGGCATCGCGCCATGCGCGATGCCGGGCCCAACAGGAGGAGACGTTTTGCAAAAACGTAGACGACGGGCGGGAGCCGCCGTCAGACCGCGTGGCCTTCGGCTGCTGCGCGAATGGCACGGATGTTCTGGCCATAGATGTCCGGGTTCGCAACCGACCCGCCCTTGAAGACCGCTGAACCGGCAACAAGAACGTCGGCACCGGCCGCTGCGACCAACGGGGCGGTCGAGGGATCGACTCCCCCGTCGATTTGGATATGCACCGGGCGGTCGCCGATCATCTCGCGCAGGCGGCGGACCTTCGTGGTCATGTCGATGAATTTCTGCCCGCCAAAGCCGGGGTTCACCGTCATCACGCAGACCAGATCGGCCAGATCCAGCAGGTGCTCGACCGCGTCGGCCGGAGTACCCGGGTTCAGTGCCACGCCTGCCTTCATTCCGGCCGCGCGGATCGCCTGCAACGTGCGGTGCGTGTGCGGACCGGCCTCGACATGGGCCGTCAGATAGTCCGCGCCGGCATCGGCATAGGCCTGGATGTAAGGATCGACCGGCGTGATCATCAGGTGCACATCCATCACCGTCTTGACATGCGGGCGGAACGCTTTGACCGCCGGCGGGCCGAAGGTGAGATTTGGCACGAAATGACCGTCCATCACGTCAACATGGACCCAGTCGGCGCCCTGGGTCTCGATGGCTTGGATTTCCTGTCCGAAATTGGCGAAATCGGCGGACAGGATCGACGGTGCGATCTTGATCTTGCGGTCAAAGCTCATGGCGGCCTCATGTGACAGATCTGACGGTTCAGGTGTTGAGCTCGCGTATAGACGGGACGAGCGGCATTGCCCAGCCCTTGCATAGGCCATCCGCTTTCAGCCCGTTACAAAAGCTTCACCGGATCGACACATCACCGTTGAGCACCAGCTGTAGACGACCTCCATCACGAATTGGGGGTGGCACGTGCTGCGCATCGAAAAACTGACCAAGCGCTTCGGCGACAATACTGCCGTCGATACCGCAACGCTGGACGTCGACAAGCCATGCATGATCGGGATCATCGGGCGGTCGGGCGCGGGCAAGTCCACCCTGCTGCGTATGATCAACCGCCTGACCGATGCCAGCGCAGGGCAGATCCTGTTTCACGGGCGCGACGTGACCAAGTTGAAAGGGCGCGAAAAACGTGCGTGGCAGGCCGATTGCGCGATGATCTTCCAGCAATTCAACCTTGTGCCCCGCATGGACGTGGTCTCGAACGTGCTGCATGGAACGCTGAACCGGCACTCGACGCTGGCGACCATGTTCAACCTTTTCCCGATGGAAGACATCCATCGCGCCATCGACATTCTCGACCGTCTTGGCATCGCCGAACATGCCCCCAAACGGGCCGAGGCGCTTTCCGGCGGACAGCAGCAGCGTGTCGCCATCGCGCGGGCGCTGATGCAGGACCCCAAGATCATCCTGGCCGATGAACCCATCGCCTCGCTGGACCCGATGAACGCGCAAGTCGTGATGCAGGCCCTGCGCCGCATCCACGAAGAGGACGGCCGTACCGTGATCGCCAATCTGCACACTTTGGACACTGCGCGCCGCTATTGCGACCGCGTGGTCGGCATGCGCGACGGTCGCATCGTGTTCGACGGCCTGCCCGAGCAGCTGACCACCGGCGTCGCCCGCGAGATCTACGGCGCTGATGCCAGCTTCTCCGAGGCCGCGACCTCGACCGAGATCGAAACGCTGGATGCCAACCGGAAAGCTCTGATGGAAGCCGAGGCCACGATCTGAGCCCCAAACACCTCATTCATCGCCCGGCCCGATGAATGGGGTGGGCCAATCAACCTGGAGAGAGACAGATGAAGAAACTTGTTGCCGCCCTGGTCGCGACCACTGCCCTGAGCGCGCCTGCCATGGCAGAGGAGATCAGCGAATTCCGTATCGGCATTCTGGGCGGAGAAAACGCACAGGACCGTCTGAACAACAACGAATGTCTGCGTGAATACACCGAGGACGCGCTGGGTGTCGAAACCAAGCTGTTCGCCCCGGCGGACTACAACGGCGTGATCCAGGGCCTGCTGGGCGGCACGATCGACATGGCCTGGCTGGGCGCCTCCGCCTATGCCAAGACCTATCTCAGCGACCCCGAGGCGGTCGAACCGGTTCTGGTCAAGGTGAACGTAGATGGTGGGTATGGCTACTACTCGGTCGGGTTCGCCCGCAAGGATAGCGGCATCACCTCGCTTGATGACATGAAAGGCAAGGTATTTGGCTTTGGTGATCCGAACTCGACCTCGGGCTACCTGATCCCCTCGATCGAAATCCCTCAGGCAACGGGTGCGACGATGGAGTCGGGTGACTACTTCGGTGAAGTAAAGTTCACCGGTGGTCACGAGCAGACAATCGTCGCCGTGAACAACGGTGACGTGGATGGTGGCGTGACCTGGGCCGATGGTCTGGGCAACTGGGAAGACGGCTACAATTCGGGCGCGCTGCGCCGCGCCGTGGATGCCGGACTGGTCGACATGAACGACATGGTCGAAATCTGGAAATCGAAGCCGATCCCCGAAGGTCCGGTGGTTCTACGCAAGGCATTGCCGGCAGATGTCAAAGAGAAGATGACGGCTCTGATGGCCGGGCTGGCCGACAAAGACCGTGAGTGTTTCTATGGCGTGGCCGCAGGTGAAGCCAAAGCATTCGAGCCGATCACCCACGAGGCCTACGAAATCATCATTGAAGCCCGCAAGCTGAAGTCGAACTAAGCCTGCGCAACTTCTGTTCGGGGTCCGGCGGTGAACCGGACCCCACTATCCCCATCGGAGCCTTTCATGACCGACCTGACCGCGGGAACCGCCGGACTCGACCGGATTCGGGAGGATTACACCATCATGACCCGTCGCAAACGGGTTTACGGTGGGATACTCCTGATCCTGTTCGTGGCTCTTATGGCGGCCGGATTCCGGACCGCCGACATGCGAAACGCCGGTAGTTTTGCCGATGGGTGGAACCGCATTTTCGATTACCCTGCCGAGGTTCTGACTGAGGCCTGGGAGAAAATCGGGGAATTGCCCGCAATTTTGGTCGAGTTCTTTCCCGCGCTGATCGAAACACTGAATATCGCCGCCGCGGCCACGCTGTTGGGCACTCTGGGCGGCACCTTTATGGCGCTGATGTCCACCCGCGGCATGGCGCTGTGGCCGTCATTGATCCCCGTTTTTCGCCGTATTTCTGATATTTGCCGGGCCGTTCCGGAAATCGTCATCGCGTTGGTACTGATCTTTGTTCTGGGCGGCGGGCCTGTGCCTGCAATGATTGCCATCGCCATTCACACTGCCGGTGCTCTGGGCAAATTGTTTTCCGAAGTGAATGAAAACGCCTCTCTGAAACCGGTAGAGGGGCTGCAGTCGGTTGGCGCCAACTGGTCGCAGCGGATGTATTTGGGCGTGATCCCGCAGGTCGGGCCAAACTACGTCAGCTACGCCCTGCTGCGGTTCGAGATCAACATCCGCGCTTCGGCCATTCTTGGTTTCGTGGGGGCAGGTGGCTTGGGGTACGAACTGCGCAACGCCATGTCCTGGGGGCAGGGGCGTTACGACGAGGCGGCGGCCATCTTTCTGCTTCTGTTCGTCACCATCGTGGCCGTGGATCAGCTGTCCGGCATTTTGCGTGACCGTCTGACACACGGTTCCGCCAAAGGAGCCGCAGCATGAGCACCTTTGCCACTGATCTGCCGATCAACGACTTGAAAGCCAGAACCGACCACATCTTTCGGCGCAAACGGGCGCTGAGTTTCGGGTTGCCGGGGCTGGTCATTCTATACCTGATCTATGTTTTCTTTGCCTTTGACGTGCCCGGCTTGGCCGAGCGGGCCAACTGGGAAAACGGCAAGACGCTTGTATCCGACAGCTACAGCTACAAGACTCATGTGACCCGGGACAATCGAAACGGACAGGTGTCCGTTGCGATCGAGGGAGAGCGCAAGGGTGCTTACCCGGATGGCACTGCGCCGGAATGGGTCGCTTTGGGCGAAACCACGGTGATTGACCTGGAAGATGGCCATATCGTTCGTTTTGGACCTGAAACCGTGGAATATGACATCCCCGGTTACGGAACAGTGCGCGCAACGCCCAGCCGGTCTGCCGGAGTGCAGGCCGAGCTGCCGACTGCCGAGGTGCCGGACTGGATCAACATTTCAAAGAACCGCCTGGCGATCACCACGCCGGCGGGCCGGCTGACCGTGACACGCAACCGGGCCGAGGTGTTCCGGTATTTCAACGGGTGGGAACTGTTCTGGTTCACACTGGACAGCCCCTATCACGGTCAGTCTTTCAGCCAGTTGATGGGGCGTGCCGCATCGGGCGAGGCCGCGGAAATATTTGACGATTTCTGGACCAACAAAATGTGGCGCCATCAGGATGTTGCGTGGGCGATCTTTGAAACGCTTCTGATGGCTTTTCTAGGTACTCTGGGGGCGGGGATGATCGCTTTGCCCCTCGCATTTCTGGCGACACGAAATTTCAATCCGTTTAGAACGGTCCGATTTGCCACCCGTCGTATCTTTGATTTCGTGCGCGGTGTTGATGCGTTGATCTGGACGGTGGTTCTGGCACGCGCCTTCGGGCCGGGGCCGCTGACAGGGGCGCTGGCCATCCTGGTCACCGATACCGGCACCTTCGGCAAGATATTTTCCGAGGCGCTGGAAAATGTTGATCAGAAGCAAATCGAAGGCGTGCAGTCCACCGGGGCCAATGCACCGCAGAAGTATCGTTTCGGTGTGATCCCGCAGATCACGCCGGTTCTGCTCAGTCAGCTCCTGTACTTCCTGGAATCCAACACCCGCAGCGCAACGGTGATCGGGGCGATTACCGGGGGCGGGATCGGTCTGTTGCTGACACAGGCGATCATCACGCAGAAAGACTGGGAGGAGGTCGCCTATTACATCGTGCTCATCATCCTGATGGTCATGCTGATGGACTGGTTCTCGGGCTGGCTGCGCAGGCGGCTGATCCAGGGCGGGCAGCCCAAGGCGCGCAAACAGCGCGACCCGCAGGCCAAGCCCCTAATGTTGCCTTGAACCGCATACGAGGATTTGCAGACCATGGCGCGCTTGCGACCGGACCAGCCCTTCATCCATCCGGATTGCCAGATAACCGGCAGCAGCTTTGGCGCCTTTGTCGAAATCGGCGCCGGAACGCGGGTGACCAATTCGGTGTTTGGGGACTATTCCTATTGCGACCGGACCTGCGACATCGCCAATGCCCGGATCGGGAAATTCGCCAATATCGCCAGTTTCACCCGGATCGGCGCCACTGACCATCCGATCGGGAAAGCGTCGCTGCATCACTTCCACTACCGCTCGGCCGACTATTGGGACGATGCCGAGGACGATGCGGATTGGTTCGCGCTGCGCGCCGGGCGGCTGGCGCATATCGGGCATGACACATGGATCGGCCACGCGGCCGTCATCAAGCCCGAGGTGACGATCGGGCACGGGGCAATCGTCGCCTCCGGGGCGATCGTGACCAAGGATGTGCCGCCCTATACAATCGTCGGGGGTGTCACCGCCCAACCCATCCGCCGCCGGTTCCCCGAGCAGGTCGCCGAGCGGATGATGGCTCTGGCCTGGTGGGAATGGGACAATGCCCGCCTGCGCGCGGCGCTGCCGGATTTTCGCGCGTTGCCCGCCGAGGTCTTTCTGGAGAAATACGAGGATTGACCGGCATCACCCGTGATCGTCATCCAGCGTCAGAGTGACCCGCTCACCGGCAAAGACGGTCTTGCCGTATTCAACCGGATGCCCCTGCGGATCGGCATTGATGCCGACCGAATGCAGAACCGGAGCGCCCTCGATCAGTTGCAGGTGCCGGGCCTGAATCGCATCGGCCGCGCGGGCTGTCAGGCGGGTCGAGATGCGGGTATAATCCGCCACGCCGCAGTGCCGCAGCGCCCGCGTGACCGAGCCGTTCTGGGCCAGCACCTCGGGCAGGTCGGGCAGGCGGGCGGCGGGAAAGACGCTTTGGAACACCGCGATCGGTTGGCCATCGGCCAGCGACAACCCGTCATAGACATGCACCGGGTCGCCGGGGGTCAGGGCCAGCGCCTCGGCCTCGGTCTTGTCGGCGGCGCGGGTGATCAGCGACAGCACCCGCTTGCCCGGAATCTTGCCGCTGGCCGAGATGTTCTGGTGGTACCGGACCCGCTTGCCGATCGGGTAATCGGTCGCTGCTGCCGAAACGAACACGCCGGCCCCGCGGCGCGGATGCACCAGCCCCTGCCGGGCCAGTTCGGCCAGGGCCCGGCGCACCGTGTGGCGGTTCACGCCGTGGGTTGCGGCCAACTGCGCCTCGGTCGGCAGGCGTTCGCCGGTGGCAAAGCGCCCCTCGGCAATGTCGGCGGTCAGCGCCAATGCGATGGTCTTCCAGATCGGTGTTTGGCTCATGTCATCAAAACTTCACAGCATATTCGTTGCGAGTCACCCTTTGCCCCGCTATGATTTGTCTAGTTGTATAGTAGTTGTAGACAACTTGGCCAAGAGGCTTTGATGGCGGATCAGACAAAAATTGCGACAGGTGATCGACAGGCCTGGTTGGGCCTTCTGGCACGTGCGCCGGCCGAGGCGCTGGCGGCCTTGTGGTCCGGCTATGGCGCGCGCCCCGAATTCCAGTGGTTGCGCACGCCCGAGATCGGCGGCGTCATGGTGCGGGGGCGGGCAGGCGGCATCGGCGCACCGTTCAACCTGGGCGAGATGACGGTCACGCGCTGCGCTCTGGTCTTGGCCGACGGAACCGAGGGCCACGGATATGTGCAGGGGCGCGACAAGACCCATGCCGAAACCGCCGCTCTGATCGACGCGCTGATGCAGACCGGTGATGCGGACACGGTGCGTGCCAAAATCCTGGAGCCGCTGACCCGTCAGGTTCAGGCGGCCAGATCGGCCCGTGCCGCCAAGGCCGCGGCCACCAAGGTCGAGTTTTTCACGATGGTTCGCGGAGAGGATCAATGACCCCACAGACCCGTTTTTCAGGCGGTTTCACCGATGCTCCGGTTCAGGCGGCGCACGCCTTTCGTGCGGCCATGACTGTGATGGCGCGGCCGGGCGAGTTGCGGCAGCTGGTCGGCGCGACCCCGCCCGAAGGCCTGTCGGTCGCCGCCGGAACGCTGCTGCTGACGCTGTGCGACGCGGATACGGGCGTTTATCTGGCGGGCACGGCCGACAACCCGGCCATTCGCCAGTGGCTGACTTTCCACACCGGTGCGCCCCTCGTGCCCGCCGCGCAGGCGGACTTCGCCGTCGGTTTCTGGCAGGATCTGGTGCCGCTGGACCAATACCGGATCGGAACGCCGGAATGTCCCGACCGATCCGCCACCCTGATCGTGGAGTGCGACGTGTTGCGCAAATCCGGCGCCACCCTGCGAGGCCCAGGCATCCGCGACACTGCACGCCTGGCCGTGCCCGACATTGCGGCGCTTCAGGCCAATTCGGACCTGTACCCGTTGGGGTGCGATTTCTTCTTCACCTGCGGGGATACGGTCGCGGCCCTGCCGCGCAGCAATCGCATCCAGCCTGAGGGTTAGGCCATGTACGTAGCCGTCAAAGGGGGCGAAAAGGCGATCGAAAACGCCCATGCCTGGCTGGCCGAGGAACGCCGGGGCGATCTTGGCGTGGCTGAATTGTCCTTGGCCCAAATCCGCGAACAACTCAGCCTTGCGGTGAACCGCGTGATGGCCGAGGGCTCTCTGTACGATCCCGATCTGGCCGCACTTGCGATCAAACAGGCGCGCGGTGATCTGATCGAGGCGATCTTCCTGATCCGCGCCTACCGCACCACCCTGCCGCGGTTTGGTTGTTCGTCCCCAGTCGATACCGGCGGCATGACCTGCGACCGCCGGATCTCGGCCACGTTCAAGGATGCACCGGGCGGGCAGGTTCTGGGCCCGACCTTCGACTACACGCACCGCCTGCTGGATTTCAAACTGGCGGCCGATGGCGCGGTGCCCGCGGCCCCCACTGCCGCGCCGCGTCACGAGCCGACCCCACACATCACCGAATTCCTCAAGGACGAAGGCCTAATCCAGGATGAACCCGCCAGCGATGAGCCGCCCGGTGACCTGACGCGCGAACCGATGGAGTTCCCGGCCGACCGCCCCCTGCGCCTGCAAGCGCTGACGCGCGGGGACGAGGGGTTCGTGCTGGGCATGGCCTATTCGACCCAGCGCGGCTATGCCCGCAACCACGCTTTCGTGGGTGAGCTGCGCATCGGCACCGTCGGGGTCGAGATGGAAATCCCCGAACTGGGTTTCGCGATTGAGATCGGCGAGATCGCCCTGACCGAATGCGAAACGGTGAACCAGTTCAAGGGATCAAAAACCGAGCCGCCGCAGTTCACACGCGGCTATGGGCTGGTCTTCGGCCAGTCCGAGCGCAAAGCCATCGCGATGGCGCTGGTGGACCGCGCCTTGCGCTGGGAGGAATTGGGCGAAGACGATCTGGGCGCTCCGGCGCAGGATCAGGAATTCGTCCTCAGCCATGCCGACAACATTCAGGCGACCGGCTTTCTGGAGCATATCAAGCTGCCGCATTACGTCGATTTCCAGTCCGAACTGGAACTGGTGCGCAAATTGCGCCGCGAGGCCGAAGGACGCTTGGCGTCACCGGAGGCGGCTGAATGACTCCAGTGACCTTCCTGCATCCTGTCCGCTTGATGGGTTGTTTTATCGGCGGCCAATGGCTGAGTGGCGGTTTCCGAGCCGATCGCGGACCGTTCGCCATGTTGGTCGCGTCGCATGGCCCGGCGCCGTCGCCGGGAGTGTATCCTGCGCCAGAGAAAGTACACCATGACGACCGCGAAGGCCGAGGCAACCAGATAACCGTCCACAACAACACCAAAAACCGAAAGTGATACATCAAATGAATGAGTATAACTTCGCATATTTGGACGAACAAACCAAGCGGATGATCCGTCGGGCCATTCTCAAGGCTTTGGCGGTGCCCGGCTATCAGGTGCCTTTTGCAAGCCGCGAGATGCCCATGCCCTATGGCTGGGGCACGGGCGGGGTTCAGGTCTCGGCCGCGACGCTGACCCCCGACGATACGTTCAAGGTCATCGATCAGGGTGCCGATGACACGACCAATGCCGTGTCGATCCGAAAGTTCTTTGAAAAGACGGCGGGCGTGGTCACGACCGAAGAGACCGGGAAGGCGACCATCATCCAGACCCGCCACCGTATCCCCGAGGCCCGGCTGCGCGCCGATCAGATCCTGGTCTATCAGGTCCCGATCCCCGAACCACTGCGGTTTCTGGAACCGCGCGAAACCGAGACACGCAAGATGCACAGCCTGCAGGAATACGGGTTGATGCATGTGAAGCTCTACGAAGACATCAGCCAGCACGGCGCGATTTCCACGGCCTATGCCTATCCGGTCCGGGTGGCCGACCGCTATGTGATGGACCCGTCTCCGATCCCGAAATTCGACAATCCGAAACTGGAAATGGACGCGATCCAGCTGTTCGGGGCCGGGCGCGAGCAGCGCATTTATGCGGTGCCGCCGCATACGCGGGTGGTCAGCCTCGATTTCGAGGACTATCCGTTCGAGGCCAGCAAGGCCGATCACGCCTGCGATCTGTGCGGGGCCGAAGACAGTTACCTGGACGAGGTGATCACGGACGATGCAGGCAACCGGATGTTCGTGTGTTCGGACACCGATTTCTGCCGGTCCCGCCGCGAGGCCGGACACCAAGGCCGTTTGGCGCAGGAGGATGCGGCATGACCCCGCTCTTGCAGGTCAAAGGCATCGAGAAGCGCTATGGCGCGCGGATCGGCTGCCGGGATGTCAGTTTCGAACTTTACCCCGGTGAGGTGATGGGGATCGTCGGCGAAAGCGGGTCGGGCAAGTCGACCCTGCTGAATTGTCTGGCCGGGCATTTGAAACCGGATGGCGGGCAGGTGATCTTTGATACCCGCGCCGACGGGCCGGTGGACACGGTCACGATGTCGGAACCGGCCCGCCGGATGCTGGGGCGTACCGACTGGGCCTTTGTGCATCAGCATGCCCGCGACGGGCTGCGCATGTCGGTCAGCGCCGGCGGCAATATCGGCGAGCGGCTGATGGCCGTGGGGGGGCGGCACTATGGCCAGATCCGCGGGCAGGCTCTGGATTGGCTGGGCCGGGTCGAGATAGCAGAAAGCCGCGTGGACGACCGACCCAGCGCGTTTTCGGGCGGCATGCAGCAACGGTTGCAGATCGCGCGCAACCTGGTGACCGGTCCGCGGCTGGTCTTCATGGATGAACCGACCGGTGGGCTGGACGTCTCGGTGCAGGCGCGGCTGCTGGACCTGCTGCGCGGTCTGGTGCGCGAGATGGGGCTGAGCGCCATCATCGTCACCCATGATCTTGCCGTGGTGCGGCTGCTGGCGGATCGCTTGATGGTGATGAAGGATGGCGAGGTGGTCGAGGCGGGGCTGACCGATCAGGTGCTGGACGACCCGCAGCATGCCTATACGCAACTGCTTGTGTCCAGCGTCCTGCAGGTTTGAATGCTACAGAAAAGATGAAATCCGATGATTGAACTGATCGACGTGAGCAAGAGCTTTACCCTGCACAATCAGGGCGGCGCCGTGATCCCGGTGATGGCGGGCGCGTCGCTGCAGGTCGGGGCCGGAGAATGCGTGGCCCTGACCGGGGCCAGCGGGGCCGGGAAGTCCACACTGATGCGGGTGATCTACGGCAATTACCTGGCGGCCTCGGGGCAGGTGCGGGTGGGTGGCCTGGACGTCGCCCGGGCCCAACCGCGCGAGATCCTGCAACTGCGCCGGGAGACCCTGGGCTATGTCAGTCAGTTTCTGCGTGTTGTGCCGCGTGTGCCGACGCTGGAGGTCGTGGCCGAACCGCTTCTGGTTCAGGGGTGCGAGCGGCAGACCGCACTGGACAAGGCAGCGGGCCTCCTTCAGCGCCTGAATATTCCGGAACCGCTTTGGCGCCTCAGTCCCACGACATTTTCGGGCGGTGAACAGCAACGGGTGAATATCGCGCGTGGTTTTGCGCATGACTATCCGGCTCTGTTGCTGGATGAACCCACGGCCAGCCTTGACGCACGAAACCGCGAAACCGTGCTGTCCCTGATCCAAGAGGCAAAGGCCCGCGGCGCGGCGATCATTGGGATATTCCACGACCAAGAGGCCCGTGACCGGGTCTGCAGCCGCGTGGTCGACGTCACGCAGTTTGCGCCGGGGGCGGCGGCATGAAGATGGCCCCGGTCATTGCAGTTGTCGGGCCTTCGGGTGTTGGAAAAGACAGCGTGATCCAAGCACTGCTGGCGCGCGCGTCGAACTTCGAAAGGGTGCGTAGAGTCATCACCCGTCCCCATGGCGAAGGCGGTGAGGATTTTGACCGCGTGTCCGACCGGGCGTTTCAAACAATGGTCCAAAAGGGCAGCTTTGTTCTGTGCTGGGCCGCGCACGGGCTGCACTACGGCATACCCGTTGCGATCACGGACCAACGCCGAAGGGCCGATGCAGTTCTGG
Source organism: Ruegeria sp. BB9 (assembly GCF_056539345.1). NCBI lineage: Bacteria > Pseudomonadati > Pseudomonadota > Alphaproteobacteria > Rhodobacterales > Roseobacteraceae > Ruegeria > Ruegeria sp. BB9. The sequence continues at coordinate 196,242 of NZ_JBQFUU010000002.1, forward strand.
TCAACCTCTCAAGGGCTGTGTTGCCCGAGGCGCAGAAGGAATTTCGAGAGCTGATCGTGATATCCCTGACGGCCGAACCAAAGGTTCTGGCACAACGTCTGGCAGTGCGCGGCCGGGAAAGCGCGGCTGATCAAGCCCGGCGTTTGGGGCGCGCCACTGCAGCCCTGCCCGAAGGCCTGAACCACGTGATCGAGGTCGACAATTCCGGGTCACTGGATGCAACCGTTGAAACCATCTTGTCCGGCCTTCAACCCGAAAGGGCGTACCGTTGAAGCATATGGAACCGCCCGTCTTCAGCCTCGCCCACAAGGGCCAGGTCCCCTATGTCAAAAGGGGCTGGCAGCAATGGGACAAGCCGTTGGTTCAGCACGGTTTGCACGTTTGCCAGCATCGGCTTGCTCAGGCGACCGGACAGGGTGATGTGAAAGCGGAAAGCCTCCAGAACGTATGGGTAGCCCCAGTTCGTCAGATTGGCGTCCTGCTCCATGGTCAGCCCGGCCGCTCGGCGCCGGTTCATCTCGGTTTCCGAGGCCGGGGCACGAAAAGGGTCCAGGTCGCGGACGCAAGCCGCCGCAAGCGCGTTCAGGTCTCGTGTGTCGCCCACGGGCCGCAAAGCAAGAAACCGACCAAGGCGTGCAACTTCGAGCCCGTCCAGCGAAACGGGGGCGAATTTACCGGCCAAACGGGCGCAGGTGTCCTCCAAAGCGGACAGCGACTGATCTTCACGCAAGCGAAATGGCGGCTTCATCGTGGCATGAAGCCCGTATTTGCGCGGCACTTGTGTTACCGAGGCGACGTCCAACCCGTCAATGGCCGGATGGTCGACGGTCCGTCCCGCATCGATGTCCCACCCCAGCCACGCGGTTGCAAACCTGCTCCAGTCGGATTGGGCTGGGGGAACGAAATAGATCGCGTATCGCGCAAAATTCACAATGGCCTCCTGTTGCGTGGCCTCTCCTTACCTCAAACCACGTGAAATTCCGATGACAGATGAACTGACCCTTGCCAATGCGTTGCTTGTTCTGCCGGATGAGACTGTCCGGGGGTGTGTCCGTATCGTTGGCCAGACGATCGCTGATATAGAAACCGGCGCGGCTGTTCCGAATGGCGCGATTGACTGTGACGGGGACTATGTGTCGCCCGGCCTGGTCGAGTTGCACACCGACAACCTGGAACGCCACATCCAGCCGCGGCCCAGGGTGGACTGGCCCCATGCCGCAGCCATTCTTGCGCATGACGCGGAACTGGCCAGCACCGGGATCACGACCGTCTTTGACGCTATGCGCGTGGGGTCGATCCCGTCCGGTGCTGGACGGTATCTGAAATACGCGCGCGGACTGTCGCGCGAGCTGTGGGAGTTGCGAGAACAGGACGCACTCAAGATCAGCCACTTTCTGCATCTGCGCGCCGAAGTCTGTTCTGAGACGCTGGTCGAAGAGCTGCAGGAATTCGGTCCAGAAGACCGGGTGGGTATCGTTTCGTTGATGGATCACACGCCGGGCCAGCGCCAGTTTCGGGACCTGTCCAAGTTCGAAGCCTATCTCAAAGGCAAGTACGCAATGGATGACGACATGTTCGCACGGCACGTCGACCAGTTGCGGGGGCTGAGGGACCGCAATGGAGACCGCCACGAGCAGGAGGCCGTGGACGCCGCGCGTCGCTTCGGAGCGGTTCTGGCCAGCCACGACGACACGACCGAGGCGCAAGTAGCAATATCCGCCCGTCATGGCATTCGGCTGGCCGAGTTTCCAACGACGGTCGAGGCGGCACAGGCCTGTCACGTTCATGACATTCAGGTCATGATGGGCGCGCCAAACCTGATCCGGGGCGGGTCACATTCTGGGAATGTGGCAGCAGGGGAACTGGCCGACTTGGGGTGTTTGGACATTCTGTCGTCGGACTATGTGCCGTCAGCCTTGCTGTTGTCAGCCGTTACCCTTGGGCGCATCTGGGATGACATGGCGCGTGGCATCGCCACTGTCACACGGGCTCCGGCACAGGCGGCGGGCCTTGCGGATCGCGGCGCTCTGAAACCGGGGCTGCGGGCAGACCTGATCCGTTTTCGAATGCGGGGTGACGTCCCGGCCCTGACTGCCGTCTGGTCGCGCGGACAGCGCGTGGCCTGATCAGGCGAGGTAGAACAGATAGCGGTCGGGCGCGATGGAGTCCGGGCCGTTGATCTGCTCGAACCCTTCCAGCGGTTGGCCGGAAATCAGCAATCCGCCTGGGACCATGACCGAGCCAATCAGCTTGCTGAGCCTCGCCGCTTCGGCCACGTCTTCATGTTTGATCCCGCGACCAAAATCATAATGCGCTAATGCGATCCGCGGGCCGTCTTCGGCCAGCTTTTTCAGCATCGGTTCGGCCTCGCCCTGCAGAAAATCCTCGGCCGGCGGGGTGCTGTCCGGGTGACATTGCAGAACCCGGTCCATGACCCAGATACGCCGGTCGGGCAGGATCTCGCGTAGGTGGTCATAGGTGCGGCCGTTGCCCAAACCCATGTCCAGCACATCGCCTTTCAGCCCTTTGATCCGCGCCGCAGCCCAGTTCAGCCCGTCGCGCTGGGCGGTCAGGCGTCGCAGCATGGAATCCAGTCGGCTCATCAAGGTCTCCTCGGGTAATCAGTGTGGTCCTGCGGACCAGACGCGTGTGGGGCCAGCCATGAGGCAATCCAACAGCGCCTCGGTAAAGTCCCAGATCTGTTGATCATGGACAAGATGATGGGTCAACACGCCAAAAGGTTCGGTTGGGTCGGCACGTCCCTCGCGACGGCCCTGCAGCATCGAAACGGTTTTGGCGATCAACGCATTCGGATCGGCCAACCCACGCGTACCGCGCCAGTCGATCGGATCCAGATGGGTATTGACCTGAGTCAGGCCCGGTGCGGCGTCTCTGCGCGTTCTGGGCGTGGCCGTGGACAGGAACTGATAGCCGATTTCCGCAAGCTCTGCCGTCACCTCGGGCGCGATGCGGTTCCAAGGGGGGACGAACATCGGGCACAGACGATCACCGAAGGACTCCTGCAGACGCATGAAGCCAAGGCGTGCATCAGACACAATTGAGGCGAGCGGACGATGCAGGCGGAACTCGGATTTCTTTTCGCCCTTTGGTGCGTGGTTCTGGTGCGCCCAGCCGTGAACCACCGGAACCAAGCTGGGCTGTTCGGCGACCTGGTTGACCAGACCCTGACTGGCATCGCGTGGAATGACGGCCAGATGAACCGGCAGCCCGGTTCGGGATGACAGGTCCACCAAACGGTCCAATTGCCGGCTGGGCGCGATCGCGTCATCGTCCCGCCACCACAGTGGAAGCGTAAGCCCAGCCTCTCGCCACACCTGCAATTCGGACCGCAGCGGTGTCCAATCGGTTGTCATTGCCGAGCCTCCCAAAGCGAAGTGGCAATCTCTACCGACTTGCGGGCTCCGTCAAACCCGCCATCCAATGGTTTGCGCGGGCCTTGATGTAGGACGCGGTCGACTGCTTGGGCCAATGTCTCTCCGGTCAGCTTCGCGCTGGGCAGCACGTCGACGGCAGGCAGGCGCGCCAGGCTGTTTGCCCTCAGGGTCTGTTCCACTTCCTTGCCATCGTCAAATGGGATCAGAACGGCCGGGGTCGCGCATTGCAGCAAGTCCATGGCGGTGTTGTACCCGCACATGCTGACCGAGGCCGCGGCCAGCGGTAGCATTTGTCTGAAATCCGGACGTACGGGCTCCAGAATGACTTTTTCGCCATGTGTCATGTGCCTCAGTTCGGCAATCCGGTCTTCGGAATCCCGACCGCCGACCAGCAGGCGCCAGCGCCTGTTGGGCATCTTTTGGGCGGCCTCGATGGCCGCGCGAAAGATCGGTTGCCCGACCGATCCGCCGCCAGCGCTAACCAAGATTTCATTCGCTCCTTCCCCTTGTTCATGAGGGCCCGTCGCAGGCGGGGCAACAAAGCCGGTATAGAACAGGCGTCCGGCCAAATTGTCTGTAACCGGCCAGCTGGAATGCAGCGGCGTGATTTCGGGGTCGGAATGGACCAGTACGCCGTCATAGAAACGCGTAATGATTTCTTCGGTCCGCACAGCCTTGGCGGGTTTCGACGGTGGCGCGAGGATGTCCCGGATCGAACTCAGAACAACCGGACTTGACGGCAATGACCGCGCAGTGGACAGCAGGGCCAGAAATTCGTCGGCCAGGCTTCGGCGCCCGAAGGGAAAGAGTTCCGTTATCAGGACATCAGGGTTTACCCGTCGAACAGCCTCGGTCAGGGCAATAGCGCGGGAGTTCAGATAGGTCGCGTCTGCAATATTTCCGTCGGCCGTCAGCAATCGCGTGAAATCGGTACCATCCGAACGCAGCGGTGGCAGCGCCAGCAGGGAAACTCCATCCGTGTTCAGTTGAGGTGCAGGCATCCCGCCGGATGCGACGGTCACGTCGTGTCCGGCATCCGCAAAAGCCCGACCCAAGGTCAGGGCGCGGCTGAGATGTCCGGTCCCCAGCAGATGGGTGACGACGATCATGGTCCTCATGACCCGGCCTCGCGCGGGATAAGCCGGACGGGCTCAGCCTCCGGTCGCATTTGCTCCAAATCGACCACGTAGAGACGATTGCGTTTGATGCGGAACGGCGCGGGGCCTGTGAACTCCCACCCCCAGGCAAGCGCCAGGATGACCCGCATGATTCCGATATGGCAGACGGCTACGTTGTCACCGGTCAGGCTGCACAGCCATGGCACAAGGCGGCGGCGAATGTCGGCCGGGCTTTCGCCGTTGGGGGGACGAAATTCCCAGCTCCAATCCTCGATATGCTGGTATCCAGTGTTGGCATCTGCAATCAGGTCTTCCCCGCGTCGGCCTTCCCAGTCGCCCCAATTCATCTCGACCAAAGCGGCCGAGGTTGCGGGTTCGCGCCCGGTGACCAGCCGCGCAGTTTCGCTGGCGCGGGTCAGGGGGCTAGACCATAGTTCGGCCCGGTCCCAAGGAGTTGGCAAGCGATATCGGGCCAGTTCGGCCTTGGCCTGATCATCGAGGCTGATGTCGCTGCGCCCCTGAATGCGCCCTGCGCGGTTCCAGGCGGTATGACCGTGGCGCAGAAGGGCCAGACGTGTCATGACATTTCCCCTACCAGCGAAGAAACACCCGACCAGAACGTCCGTGTTGCGTTTGGCATCAAATGACGGCCGGCCACGTAGTCGCGCGCTTTTTGACCTTCGCTCCGACGCAGTTCGGGATCGGACAACAGCCGGTCAACTCGCTCGGCCAGCGCGGCGGCGCCGTATTCAGGGGCAGGATGATCGGCAGGCGCCAGTACGTCGCGCACACCGGGGCGATCCTGGGCGACAACAGGGACGCCCGCGGACTGCGCCTCGAGATAGGTCATCCCGTAGGCTTCGTTGACGCCCGGCCAAACCAACAGAGCAGCATCGGAGTAGATCGTTTCAAGGTCATCGCGGCTCAGCAGGCCCAGAAAACGGACACGTGTGCCGAAGGAGGACATCAGAGCCTCGACTTCCGGGCGGGCTGGCCCGTCGCCGGCGATGTTCAGCGTCCAATCCCCCTTCAGCAAAGCCAGTGTATCGGCCAGAATGCGGAAGGACTCCAGCTTGTCCCCGTAACGCATCATTCCCACTGTCAGCATCGGCCCGGCGCATCGAGAGGACCGAGGCAGGTCCGATCGGGGCAGGAAGGGTGGGAGTTCAATCAATGACTGATCACCGAACCGCTCGCGTTCCAGTGTGATCAAGTCATTTGCTGTGTGGTAGAAGATCACCTGTGCGGCGTCGCAGGCATCGTGCGCAGCTTGGGCAAAGCCGGCCCAGGGCCCGGAAAGGCGCGACATGGCGCGGGTGCTCTCTAGCTGAACATAGGGAATTCCGCGCGCCCGGCAGACTGCCGTCCCCAAAAGGTCCGGAGCTTTGTAGTAGTTGTGATAGGTCACCCAGAGGCCTGTATCCGCAGGTAGTTCTTCGCTCAGTCGGGTGGCCTCGGTCGCGGCTTCGCGGTAGAGACGGTTCTGGAGGTCCAAGTCTCCGGTCTTGTCATAGATGCGCAGCCGCGAGACCAGATCAACGCGATGCCCATCGGCCCCGATTGCAGCCATCAGGTTACGAGCCATTTCGCGGTCGCCGGACGGAACCAGGCTGTCTGGGGCTTTCATCGGCGCATAGAAGGCGACCCGAACCATCAGGCACCCTCCGCGCACAAGGCTTTCAGGCGGCGGGACAGGCGTGCAATGCCGGGGTCCATGCGAAAATTGGCAAGCAAGCGGTCATAAGCCGCATCGGCCATGATTGCCGCTTTCTGCGGGTCGGCGGCCAAGGTGGAAATAGCGTCTGCAAGCGCCTTGGGTTCGTCATCGGACAAGATGCCGTGCACGTTGTTGCGGATGAATTCGGGAATGGCCGAGACCGGAGTGGACAGGATCGGCAGTTTTTGCGACGCGGCTTCCATCAAGACATTGGGCAGGCCGTCCCGGTCCCCGTTCGCGGCGATGCGGCTGGGCAGCACGAACAGATCCGCCTCGCGCATGGCCGCAATGACCTCGGGTTGATCGCAGGCGCCTTTCCAGGTGATGCGATCCTGCAGGCGCAGGTTTTCCGCCAGGCCGCGCAGGTTGTCCGACAAGGTGCCGCCGCCAATGTGGGTCCAGTGCCAGTCGATCTTTGGGGGGAGCATGGCCAAGGCGTGGATCAAGCGATCAAAGCCTTTCTTTTCCACCAGTCGTCCGACGGACACCATATGGAACCGGTCATCGAAGGATCGCAGCTTTCGTGCGGGCGGCTCAGGAAATCGCGTCAGGTCCAGCCCGTGATAGATCAGATCGACACGGGCGGGGTCATCGGCCAGATCGCGCAAGTGCCGCGCGCCGATCTCGGTGCAGGTTGCGCCGAACGCCGCTCCGAAGGTGTCGGCATGAAGTTTTTCACGCTTTTCCCACTCGGGCGACGTCCAGATATCCTTGGCGTGAGCCGAAAAGCTCCACGGCAGGCCGCGCATGATTGCAGCATAGCGGGCAACCGAGGACGGGGTATGCAGGAAGTGGGCATACAGCGCGCGCGTGTCGCCGGGCAATTCCGCGGCCAGAACGCAAGCCTGTCCAAAGCGGCGGATCCGGTTGTGCGTGGGATCACGACGCAGATCCTGTCGCCACACCCGGTAGGCCTGTGCGTAACCCGGAAGCGCCTGTGCGGTTCGTCTCGCCGCCCATACGCGTTGGGGTTCCTGGTACAGGTATTCGGGAAGATAATGCACCCGCCCCTGAAACCGGTCGTGCAGCGGGTGGCGTTTGGTGTCGGTTGGGTGGCGCAATGACCAGATGTCGAAGTCGTGGCCGGCATCCTGCAAAGCAACCAGTTCCTGAGCGATGAACGTCTCGGACAGGCGCGGCCAACCTTTGACCATCACCGCCAGTCGCGGCTCTGCTTTGGTCATCCGGTCGCTCGTTCCTGTTCCACGCTCAGCAGGGCCTCGACCCGATCAGACACATAGTCCAAGCCATCCAGCAAACCGGCCCGGATCGCCTGCGAGGGAAGGGGCTGCTGCGGCAGGTTGCGAATGGCGGTGATCATCGCATCGGCCGTCAACCCATCACGGGTTTCGTCCAGCATCCGCACAAGGCCCAGTTCCTCGGCGCGCGAGGCGCGGATCCACTGTTCCAGCCGCGGGGTCGTTCGCGGGACGATCACCGCGCGTTTGTCAAAGGACAGCACCTCGCAGAACGTGTTGTATCCGCCCATGCAGACCACACCCGCCGCGCCGGCGAACAGGGTTTCGATCTGGGATTCGAACCCGACCGCCGTCACACGACCGTTCAGGGCCGCCACGCGGGTCTCGAACTCTTCGCGCAACTCACCGGACAGGAAAGGGCCATAGACAAGCACAGCTCGGGGGGACAGGTCAGGGTCTTTTTCATATGCAGACAGGACAAGGTTGACCATCGCCTTCCCGTCACCACCGCCTCCGGGCGTGATAAGGATATAAGGCTGCTCGGGAGGTTCGCCGACAGGGCCGAGATCGCGGCGCAGATAACCGGTCCAGTGAATGCGGGCCTGCGCCGACGGGCTGAGCGGCAATCCTTCTGTCGGGTCATAAACAGACCGCAGGCCGTAGACCCAGATTTCGTGATAGTATTTCTCGGTCGCGGCGGCGGCATCCTTTCGGGCCCATTCCGCCGCCAGAACCTCGGGTTCGTCCAGAACGTCGCGAAGGCCCAGCACCAGTTTGGCGCGCCCGGATTGATGCAGCTGTTCCAAGGTAGGCAGCAGTTCGCCCCGGAACCCGGTTGGCTCCTTGTCGACGACGACGACGTCCGGGTCGAATTGGCGCATGGTGGTCTGGATCAGTCCCGAACGCAGTTCGGTGACCTCGTCAATCCCCATTCCGATCGTGCGCGCGGCATACGAGCCGTCAGCCCGCTTGGTCACACCCGGCAGGCGTACATGGTCCACGCGCCGCGGAAAAGTGAAGCGCCCGGCAACGGGCGAGCCCGTCAGGATCAGGGCCGAGGCCCGCGGGTTCGCCCGCGTCATTGCCGCAGCCAGCGCTCGGGAGCGTCTGAGATGACCCAGTCCGAACGTATCGTGACTGTAGAACATTATGCGCGGAGCGCGACCGGTCTGTTTGTCGTCGATGCCTAGGCTCATGCCCTCGCTCGTATCTTTGTTACGGTGCAGTTTCCGCGCGTTTCGCACCAGTTATCTTATATTTTTTGACGCCGCCTGCCAAAGGGTCTGTGTCAAAGCCGCAAATGCGTCAATCATTGCGATTTGGCAACAGCCATTGCGCAAGTCACCAACAATGCGAAGCCTGCAACATTCCCCGAAGTTGGCAAAGCCCGGATTTGCCGGATGCTGCCTGCTCTTATAGGAATTCCAGAGGGTTGGAAACATCCTGCCTTTGGGCTTGCGCCAAAAACACGGTCCTACACGATGTCGGGAAGCGACGAGTGGATCGTTTGATCAAGGCCGGTGCCTTCTATAGGCTGTCGTGCAGCAAGAGATCAGGATGCAAGACCTTATGAAACCGAACTTTCTTGTCCGTGTGCTGTTCTTGACGTGGACAATCGCTCTGGCCTGCGCGACCGGTGCGGCGGCGCAGACCTCGCTGATCCCGGGGTATCCCGGGGCGTCCAGTGAAACAGAGGCCCCGCAGGACAACGATGTTGCAGCCGCGATCCGCGCCGCGACCGAGGCGGGCGCCAGCGTGATCGTCATCGACAGCGCCGGGCAGGTCGTATCCTCGGTTGGGCAGGCTGGTGGCCAGCCCGAGGACGTCGTCCACGATCCGATGGCGGAAAGTTCGCAGTTGATGAAGGCGCAGGAGCGCTTTGCCAAGTTCAGCGAAGCCGTGCGATCCCGCCTTGAGGCGTTGCCCTATTCGATCTTCGAGGTGCGCTACATCCTCGAGCAAACCAGTCCTGATGGCCGGATATTCACCTATGTCGAGGTGCTGGGATGGAACATCCTGTTCCTGATGGTTGGTCGATGGCTGTCGATCGAGCTGTACGGCAAGCGCTTTGCCCGACGGTGGGTCGTCGCCCGGATCAAGGAAAACCCGCAGGGGTATCGGGAAAAGATGCCGTTCCTTGTGTTCCGGTTCCTGATGGGTATCGGAGCCACGGTGTTCGCAATGCTGATGGCTCTGATCGTCGGGTATCTGTTCTTCGGCGAGGCCGAAGATATCTCGATCCAGTTCACCGTCACGGCGATTTTCACTGCGTTTTTCCTGTCACGTACGGTTTCCGACCTGTGGCGGATGGTGCTGTCGCCGTATCTCAGCCAGTACAGGCTGCCGCCATTCTCGGACCGTGACGCCAAGCGGCTGTACATCTGGGCATCGGCGCTGGCGACCTATGACATCACCGCTGTTCTGTTTTCCACCTGGGTGGCGGATTTCGGGCTGAACTACAACGTCTACGCGATGGTTTATGGCGGGCTGACCCTGATCGGGATGGTCGGAAACATCCTGATGATCCTGTTCAACGCCCGGGCCATTTCGAACGCGATCCGAGGCGGCCGTCAGCCGGACCAGGTGTCCTGGCTGCTGCGGTTCGTGTCATTTGGCTGGGCCCCGGCCCTGATCGTCTATCTGGTCTTCAGCTGGTTCAAGCTGGCGGTGGATCTGGTGCTCGAGACCGAGGACTCGCTGCCGATCGTCGCAAGCAGCTACATGATCTTCATGTCGGTCGTCATCGCCTATGGCGCCATGAACTATCTGCTCGAGCGGTACTTCGATCGCAATCGGCAGATCGAGGCTCTGAATGCCGAACTCGATTCCGATGAGGACGCCGTTCGCACCTCGGAGACGCCTGAGGCGGAGCAGCGCAAGCACACATTGGTGACCTACGAAGATCTTGCGCGGCGTGTCGCGGGTATCCTGGCCTTTGTCGTCGGCATCTATGCACTGGTCGTCATCTGGAATCCCGAAGCCAGCTGGAGCGAGGATTTTCCCATTGGCCGGGCTTTGGATGTGATGGTGATCCTGTTCATCGGCTACATCCTGTTCCACTTCTTCCGGATCTGGATCGACACCAAGATCGCTGAAGAAACCGATGATGGAGCCGCCGAAGCCGAGTTGGGTGACGAGGGCGGAGAGGGCGGTCAAAGCCGCCTTGCTACGCTGCTGCCGCTGTTTCGGGGCGCCATACTGGCTGTGGTGGTCGTGACCATCGTGCTGATCGTTCTGATGGAGCTGGGCATAAATGTCAGCCCGCTGTTTGCAGGCGCCGGCGTTGTCGGTCTGGCCGTGGGCTTTGGCTCGCAAACACTGGTGCGGGACATTTTCTCAGGCGCGTTCTTCCTGATGGATGACGCGTTCCGCAAAGGGGAATACATCGACATCGGAGATGTCAAAGGCACTGTCGAAAAAATCTCGGTCCGGTCTTTCCAGCTGCGCCACCATTTGGGGGCACTGAACACGATCCCGTTTGGTGAAATCAAGGTTCTGACCAACTACTCGCGCGACTGGGTGATCATGAAACTGCCTCTGCGCGTGACCTATGACACGGACGTCGAGAAGGTCCGTAAACTGATCAAGAAGCTGGGACAGGAGTTGCTGGAGGACCCGGTGATCGGGGACAACTTCATCCAGCCGCTCAAGTCGCAGGGCGTTATCGAGATGCAGGATTCCGCGATGATCATCCGGGTGAAGTTTATGACCAAGCCGGGCGACCAGTGGCTGGTGCGCAAAAAGGTGTACCAAGAAATCCGCGAGTTGTTCGCGCGCGAAGGCATCAAGTTTGCCCACCGCGAAGTCACGGTACGACTGGCCGATGGCAAGGAGCCCGAAGACCTGTCTCCGAAACAACGCGAGGCGGTCACCGGCGCGGTGCAAGCCGCGATTGACGAGGATTATCTGGACGATATCGGCCCCGGTGGAGACGACCGCTAGGGCGCTCCCGCCCCTTTGACCTGCGGCGCAGGTGTGCCGCCGTTCCAAGCGTTGGGCAGGGCCGCGCGGCGGTCGGGCCTTTGTTCAGGTGGTTTGCCACGTTGGATCGGACGTGCCGAGCCGGGATGCCGGGATCGGCCAGTGCATCCGTGCCTTACCGACGCTCAGCGCGGGTTTCAGCCGTTTGCCGGGGCCCCAGCCGGACTCTTCCGATCGGGATGCGTAGTCCCCTGGTTCGGCAGCGGTGATCGGGTCGCCTGTCTCGGATTTCGCGAGGCTGGCCAGCAACTCGGCGGTGCGCGCCAGCGACAGGCGCCCATCCATGATCGAATGCCCCGACGCCGCTTCTGTCAGGGCCGAGAGGACAGCGGCGGCCATCAAATAGCCGGTGGCATGGTCAAGTGCCTGAACAGGCAACGGTGTGGGCTTGTCCGCTCCGGCCCAAACGCGGCCGGCGTCAGCGATTCCTGCGCTCATCTGGACGAGGCTGTCAAATCCGCGACGGGTGGCCCAGGGTCCCTGCCAACCATAGGCATCCAGCGTAACTTCGACCCGGTTTGGAGCGACCGTATCGCGCACCTCTTTGGTCAGGCCCAGGGCCTCCAGCGCACCGGGACGGTAGCCGTGGACAAAGACATCCGCTTGCGCCAGCAGCTCTTGCAGCTTTTCCAGGCCGGCGGGTGTCTTGAGGTCCAGATACGCGCAGCGCTTGCCGAGCGAGATATCGGGGATCACGCCCGGCTCATCCCAACCTGGTGGGTCGATGCGCAGCACTTCGGCTCCGAACCCGGCCAGCGTTCGGGTGGAAACCGGGCCGGCCAGCACGCGTGTCATGTCGAGAACCCGAAGCCCGGCTAAAGGCCGATCCGCGCGTGCCTGTCGCCTGTCGCGTAGGGTGATCCGGCGTGGACCGTGCCAGCCGATCAACGGATCCCGCGTCACGGCCCGGCCTTGCGGGTGGTCCAGCCACTCGGCCCGGCTGCGCATGGCGGCGGCAACACCACCCTGCGCCACGATATCCGTTTCAAGGTTCGAGACCGACCAGCTCTTGATGGCCTGCGTCACCGCGGCACGATCCCCCTCGGTCGCCAAAACCTTGAGGGCCGCTTCCCTATGGTGGGGGAGGTTGGTGTGCAACCTGATCCAGCCATCGGCTCCCCGATAGTCGCCCGCGATCGGATCCCAGAGGCTTTGCATATCCCAGCCTTCGGGCTTGAACGAATACCCGAACCACAGCGACGCGAGGCGGTGATCGACCAATGACTTTGGTGGGAGCGAGACAAGATTGGTGGCCTGCATGAACCGTGCAAGCTCGTGGCCCACGGCTGCAAAGCTGGCTGTTGCCAGCTCGGACACGGCAAAGGCGCTGGGAAGCGCACCGGAGCCGGCGACCTGATAGGCCTCGGACGGTGGAAGCGAAGCCAGCAGGCTCATTGCTGATAAGGGTCCAGACTGTCGCGCAGCCCGTCACCCAGGAAATTGAAGGCCAGCACCACCACGATGATCGGTAGCATCGGGATGGCCGTCCACGGATAGATCTCGATCGAGGCGAGGTTTTGCGCGTCGTTCAGCATCACGCCCCAGCTGACCGCCGGTGCCCGTAGGCCCAAGCCAAGGAAGCTGAGCGCCGTTTCCCCTAGGATCATGGCTGGGATCGACAGCGTGGCCGAGGCAATCAGGTGAGACATGAAGTTGGGCAGCAGATGCTTGCGGATTACCCGGCCGGAACTGGCACCCATCATCTCGGCGGCGCGCACATATTCTTCTTCGCGCAGCGACAGGAATTTGGCGCGCACGGATCGGGCCAGCCCGGGCCAGTCGAGGATGCCGAGGATGATCGAGATGATGAAGAACACCGCAACAGGCGACCAGTTCGACGGAACCGCGGCCGATAGTGCCAGCCACAGGGGGAGTTCGGGCAAAGACCGCAGGATTTCGATCACGCGGTTGATGACCCAGTCGATCCGTCCGCCGAAATAGCCGGCCAGCGACCCGAAGAGGATGCCAAGGAAGAACGAGACCGAAATGCCGATCAGGCCAACGGTCAACGAAAGCTGTGCGCCGTATAGGATGCGGCTGAAGATATCGCGGCCCAGCCGGTCCGAGCCCCAGAGGAACAGAGTCGTGCCTTCCGGGGCGCAGAACAGATGCGTGTTTGACCGGATGAGCCCGGCCAGCTTGTACTCGGATGCCTCGCAGAAGAACCGCACGGGTCGCGGATCCTCGGTGTCAGGGACGAATTTCCATTGAAACGTCTCGAGGTCGGCCTCGGCCACGATCGGGTAGACGTACGGCCCGATGAACTCGCCTTGGTGGAACCAGTTCACCGATTGGGGCGGTGCGTAGAGATGTTCGCCATTTCGTTCGTTCGGGCCATAAGGCGCGATGAACCCTGCAAACGGGAGCATCAGGTAGCACAGCAGCAGGAAAATGCCCGATATCAGACCCAGCCGGTGTGTCTTGAACTTGCGCCAGACCAGAACCCAATTCGGGGCGTCCAGATCCCTGCGCTCCAATTGCTGCAAAGATGCTTCGGGATCGAAGGGAGCGTCGTCGACAAAGCGACCGTCGGGAAGTTTGCTCATGCTTCGCGCCCCTCGTACCGGATACGCGGGTCAAGCATGACCAGCAGAATGTCGGAGATCATGGTGCCGATCAGCGTCAGCAGTGCCACGAACATCAGAATGAAGGCTGACAGGAACTGGTCCTGTGTCTTGAGCGCCGTCAGCAGCGTGGGGCCGATGGTCTGCAAACCCAGCACCACCGAAACCAGAACCGATCCCGACACCATAGAGGGCAGCAGGTTGCCAATATCGGCCACAAAGGGGTTGAAGGCCACACGCAACGGGTACTTGGTCAGCATCCGCGACGGCGACATACCCTTGGCGATAGCGGTTTCAACATAAGGCTTGCCCAATTCGTCCAGCATGTTGGCGCGCAGGCGCTGCATCATGGCCGAGGCGCCCGAGGTGCCGATCACGAATGTGGGCACGATCAGATGAACCAAGATGGACTTCATCTTGTCCCAGCTCATGGGTTGCCCCTCGTACACCGGGTCCATCAACCCGCCGATGGGCAAATCGAGGTAACGGTGACCGTAGTAGAACAGGATGAGCGCCAGCAGAAAGTTGGGCGTCGCCAATCCCAGATACCCCACGAAGGCGGTCGAATAGTCCACCCAGGTCCGCGATTTGGCCGCCGCCATTACGCCCAGAGGCAAGGCCACGGCATAGACGAACAGGATCGCGGCAAGGTTCACGACCACGGTCAGCCACAGCGTGTCCCCGACGATGTCGGCCACCGGACGATCGAATTCAAAGGACCAGCCGTAGTTGCCCTGCAGCAACCCCTCAAACCCATGAGGGCCGGGAAAGAAGCCGACCCAGATCAGGTATTGTTCCCACATCGGGCGGTCCAGAGCGTATTCCTTTCGCAGGAATTCCGCCTTGGCCACACCGGCCGACTGCCCCGAAGCTTGCAGTTCGGCAATCTGGTTGCTGAGATAATCTCCCGGCGGCAGGTTGATGATCACGAAGATCAGCATCGATACCACCAACAGGGTCAGCAGCATCGTGAAAAAGCGATACACCGCGTAGCGGAGCATGATCATCTATCCGCTCCTGTCAGTCGGCGAGAAAGAATTCGTCTGGGCGGTGCACTCCGAAATGCGCGCCGGGTTCCCACGCCCACATGGCCTGTTCGGGAACATTGCGCAGACGGTTTGAAACCACGATCGGCTGGGGCGCCCCGTTCAGAATTCCGATGCCATAGATCTGGTCGGCGTGTATCTTCAACATCTCCTCCCAGACCGCCCGGCGTTCATCCTCGGTTTTTGCAAGTTCCCAGACGTGGTTCAACTCCAGCAAGCGCTGGGCTTCGGGCAGGTCGGGCGGCTCGCCGGCTTCGCCGCCGGTTTGATAGTGCTGCCCCCATTTTGGCCAGGCCAGAAACACCTGGTCGGTCGGGGCCAGGTAAACCGGTGACGTATGCAGTTGCGGGATGCCATCATCCCAGCCATACCAGACCGAAGCCATCGTATTGCCGGCGAATACGCGGTTGCGCAGGATGTCGCGGTCAAGCGGTCGCATGACCAGTTTCACCCCGATTTCCCGCCAGGTATCAGTCACGATCTGCAGCGCGTTCTCGACCTCTTGGCGTTCCCCGGCCGTCTCGATCACCAGCTCCATGGGGCGGCCGTCCGGCAACAGGCGTGTGCCGTTCTTGTCGCGCTGCGTCAGCCCGACCTCGTCCAGCAGGGCGTTGGCCTGTGCGACGTCGTATTGCGCCCAGGCCTGCGCGTTCTCTTCACTGTAGAAGGGCGAGGCAGGCAGAACGGACATGGCGGCCGGATGCGCCAGTTTGAAGTACAGCGCCTGGTTGATGGTCTGCCGGTCGATGGCCAGCGAAAGAGCGCGACGGACACGGACATCGCGCAGCACATTGCGCCAGACCTCGTCTTCGAAATTCAGGTTGGGGTAGATCGCGATCTGTGACGCGACACCGGTTTTCCAGAGTAGCGTCTTATAATTTCCGTTGGTTTCGCCCTTTTTCAGGATCGACGCATCCCGAAAATCAAGCCCACGACCCTGCAGGTCGGTCTCACCGGCATTGGCCTTGGCCGCCACCAGGCCGGGAGCCACGATCTCCATCTCGATTACGTCGATGTATGGCAGTTGCAAACCCTTCGAGTCGATGCGGTGGTAATATGGGTTGCGGACGAAATTGTGCCGGATCTTCTTGCCCGAGCTGGCGTTCAGCCAAGGCTGCAGAGTGGGCAGTTCGTGATTGTCGTACTTGTAGAGGTTGTCCAACTTGTTGTGCAGGGCAGCCCAGCTTTTGACACGTGCGTCACTGACCTCGAAGTCCAGTTTTTCCTTGTCGGCATATTTCTCGTGATAACGCTTCAGGAACGCAGCAGGGCGGTAGATGAATGGCGGTCGCGCCTGCGCCAGTGAGGCCAGAAAGTTTGGGTTCGGGTCGTCCCATTCGTAGATCACCGTCGTTTCGTCCGGGAACGTGACCGTGGGGAGCTTGCCCTCAACCCGCAGGAAATCAGGGGGGCCGGACGGGCTGAGAAGCTCGTTGTTGGCCACGTCTTCCCACCAGTATCGGAAGTCTTCCGAGGTGAACGGTGTGCCGTCCGACCATTTGTGCCCCTTGCGCAGGTGCAGTGTGTACTTGCGGTTTTCGTCGTTGTCGTAAGACGCCAGCAGATCGGGGACCAGGTTGTACTGGGCATCGAAGCCCACCAGTCGGGCGTAGCCATAGACCACCATCTGCCGGATATCCTTGGACCGGGTGACCATCGTGCGCAAGGTTCCGCCCTGTTTGCCGAATTCGCGCCCTTTCGAAGACAGGTCGACGATCAGCGGTTCCTGCGGGATGCGATCTTGCACCGGGGGCAGGTTTCCGATGTCCACCTCGGCTTTCCAGAAGGTGCTTTCCTGCAGGTCGGGAAGGGTGTCGGCCCAGGCGGGCAGGGCCGCGCCCAGCGTCAGCGCGGCGGCCAGAAACTTGAATCGAGTGGTCTTAAACATGGCAACGTACCTTATGGCCGGGCTCCATTTCCACGAGTGAAGGTATCATGGTGTCAGAGAATCTAAAGGCGTCATCCCAACTGTCCGGGGAGCCGGCGCCAAGGGCGACCAGTTTCAGATCGATGGGACGATTGATATCGGGTTCGGGTTGTGCGGCAATCAGGGCCTTGGTGTAGGGGTGGCGCGGGTTGTAGAACAAGGTCTCGGGCGGAGCCTGTTCGACGACCAGCCCTTGGCGCATGACCGCGACCTCGTCCGCGATGCGGGCGACCACGGCCAGATCGTGAGAAATGAAAAGATAGGAAAGGTTCAGACTGTCCTGCAGTCTCTCCAGAAGGGTCAGGATCTGTTCCTGGACCGAAACATCCAAAGCTGATGTCGGCTCGTCGCAGACGATCAGGGACGGATCCAGCATCATCGCACGGGCGATTGACAGGCGTTGGCGTTGACCGCCGGAAAAAGCGTGCGGGTAGCGTTTGAGCATCCCGGCGTTCAGTCCCACACGTTCAAGCATCTCAGCGGCTTTGTCGCGGCGTTCGGCCGTCGTGCCGATATTGTGGATCTCCAGCGGTTCGGTCATCGCATCCTGAATGCGCATGCGCGGGCTCAGAGAACTGTAGGGATCCTGAAACACCATCTGAGCCTTGCGCTGAAACGCCTTGCGCTCCTCGCGGGTCATCTGGTGGACGCGGATCGGGTTTTCGCCCGGCGCGGCTCGAAAAAGCACCTCGCCGCCCGGGTCTGGCAGCTCGGCCCCCAGCGCAATCCGGGCCGCGGTGGTTTTGCCCGATCCGCTTTCACCGACTACGGCCAGCGTCTTGCCGCGGGCCAGTTTCAGGTCGACGCCCCGGCAGGCATAAATCAGCTTGTCCGCTTTCCAACCGCGCGACGACCGCATCGTGTAGGTCTTGCACACATCCTTCATGTCGAGGATCAGATCCTCGTTCGGCATCGGGATTCCCACGGCTTCCTTGTCCGGGATCTCGGGTGCCGCATCAAACAGCTGGCGGGTATAGGGATGGGCCGGAGCATTCAGGATCAGCTCGGCCGAACCCGCCTCCATCACCCGGCCTTTGTGCATGACGACGACCTGTTCGGCCATATTGGCGACCACGCCCAGGTCATGCGTCACCAGAACCAGCGCCATACCAGTTTCTTTCTGTAGATCCTTGATAAGGCCCAGCACCTGAGCCTGGGTCGTCACATCCAGTGCAGTTGTTGGTTCGTCGGCAATCAGCAGTTCCGGTTTGGACACCATCGCCATCGCGATCATCGCGCGTTGACGCATCCCACCCGAAAGTTCGAAGGGATACGAGTCATAGGCACGAGCCGGATCGGGAAAGCCCACGCGTTCGAACTGCGACAGCACTTCCTTGCGAGCCTCAGACTCGGAGGCGCCCCGATGGAGCCACAGAACCTCGCTGACTTGGTTGCCGATCTTGTGCAACGGAGAAAGCGACCGCATAGGCTCTTGAAAGATCATCGAAATTCGATTGCCGCGGATGCCACGCATCTCACGTTCGGAAATTTCGGACAGCGCGACGCTGCCCTTGGAAGTGTTCAGCTGCATTACGCCGCTGCGGATCTGGGCTGTCCTGGGCAGAATGCGCAGCACCGCCCGGCAAGAGATCGTCTTGCCCGACCCGGATTCCCCGACCAATGCCAGCGTTTGCCCGGCCTCGACATCGAAATTCACATCTCTGACGACGAGCTCCCCGGCGCCGAAACCGATGGTCAGATCTCGGACAGACAACAAGGCCGTCATTCGGGCTTTCCACCCGTGTGGCCACCGCGTGACATTGGTTTTGAACTCCCTGGTTTTTTGTCGCAGTTTCGCGCGCTTGGGGGCGACTAGTCAAATACCTTCTTGGGCTGAAATGTCGCGGAAACGTGACGAACAGTGCATTGTGCCTACACAAAGTCTTGAGTTTTTGTCATCAAAGCCGCGATTGACCATGATTGGTGGTCGTTAAGGTATCAGGGAGATATTTCGCAATGTCCGACGCGCAAAGCCGACTGGATCTGTTCATTGATCGCATGGTCTCGCAGCGGGCATGTCTGGATTTCGCGATCGCCGACACGGCAGACTTGGCCGGTCCGGTGTTCGAACTGGGTCTGGGCAACGGGCGTACCTATCATCACATGATGAACCGGGTCCGGAACCGACCCGTCTATGTGTTCGAGCGCGCTGTGGCCTCGCACCCCGATTCCACTCCGCCCGAAGATCGCCTGATCCTGGGCGACGTGCGCGAGACTCTGCCCGCCGCGCTTGATCGGTTCGGCGCAACTGCCAGCGTGATTCATGCCGATCTGGGCGGTCACAACCGCGAAAAGAACGACGCTTTCGCCCGCTTTGTGTCACCCCTGATCGAACCGCTGCTGGCCAAGGGCGGGCTGATGGTCTCGAGCGACCGGATGTATTTCGAAATGCTGACGGAACAACCCCTTCCCGAAGACGCGGTTCCGGGTCGCTGCTTCATCTATCGGCGCTGAGCGGCGTTCCGCAGGGTCACTTTGCGCGGGGACTCGATCCCGGCACGGCGGGCGGTCTAACCTTCGCGTGACGCTCACGCAAAGGACCGCCCATGCTGTTTTACGATTGCTCGACCGCCCCGAACCCGCGCCGCGCCCGCATGTTTATCGCCGAAAAGGGGCTGCAGATCGAAACCCGCGACATCTCGATAGCCAAGGGCGAGCAAATGAGCGAGGCGTTTCGCAAGGTGAACCCCCGCGCCACCATCCCGGTTCTGGTCACCGACGAGGGGACCGTTCTGACCGAGAACCTCGGCATCGCCGCCTATCTCGAGGCGCGCTTCCCCGAGCCCCCGTTGATGGGGCGGACACCGGACGAGAAAGGGCTGGTGCTGATGTGGAACGCGATCGTCGAACAGCAGGGCGGGGCGCCCATCGCCGACGCGCTGCGCAACACGCATCCGGCCTTCAAGGACCGCGCCATCCCAGGCCCGCAGAACCACGCGCAGATCCCGGAACTGGCCGAACGTGGCATCGCGCGCGTCGGAGCGTTTTTCGACCTGCTCGAAGAGCGCCTGCAAGACAGCCCCTTCATCGCGGGCGAGGCGTTCTCGCTGGCCGATATTTCGACCTTCGTGTTCGTGGATTTCGCCCGCGTCATCAAGATGCGCATCCCCGAGGGCAACACGGCAACCCGAGCCTGGTTCGACAGCGTGCAGGCGCGGCCCAGCGCCAGCGCCTGACAGCACTGTACAGAAATGTCTAGACAGAAGTGAACAGTGCCCCTAGCGTCCTTTGGGAATCGTCCAGGGGAGGTCGGGATGAAGTCGCAGTATCGCGTTGTGGTCATCGGGGGCGGCGTCGTCGGCGCCTCGGTTCTGTATCATCTGGCCAAGTTCGGCTGGTCGGATGTGGTCATGCTGGAACGCCGGCGTCTGGCGTCGGGGTCGTCATGGCATGCGGCGGGGGGCATCCACGCGCTGAACGCCGATCCGAACATGGCGGCGCTGCAGGCCTATACGATCGACCTTCTGAGCGAGATCGAGAAGGAATCGGGTCAGAATATCGGCCTGCACATGACCGGTGGTCTGACATTGGCCGGAACCCCCGAACGGTGGGAGTGGTTGCAGGCGAATTACCGCATCTTCCAGTCCATCGGCATAGACGATTGCGAATTGCTGAGCCCGGAAGAGGCGCAGAAACGTTGCCCGATCATGTCCACCGACGGCATTCTGGGCGCGATGTGGGCCGACCGCGAAGGCTATATTGATACCACGGGCACCGTGCAGGCTTATGCCACCGCAGCCAAAAAGCGCGGGGCGGAATACTACGAGGAAACCAAGGTTGAGGAACTGATCCAGACCGCCGATGGCTGGCAGGTGTTGACCGACCGGGGCACGATCACCTGCGAACATGTGGTCAACGCTGCCGGCCTGTGGGCCAAGCAGGTGGGGCGCATGGCAGGGGTCGAACTGCCGGTCTCTCCGCTGAAGCACCATTACCTGATCACCGACACGGTGCCCGAGGTCGCGGCGGCCGATTTCGAGATGCCGATGACCGTGGATCTCGAGGGCTTCACCTATATGCGGCAGGACCAGAAAGGTGTTCTGGTCGGCATCTACGAGGTCGATCACGAGCACTGGGCCATGGACGGTGCGCCGTGGAACTATGGCGAGGAGCTGTTTCAGGAACAGCTGGACCGCATCGAGAACGAACTGATGCTGGGGTTCGAACGCTATCCGGCGATCCAGAACGTGGGCATCAAGACATGGGTGAACGGCGCCTTCACCTTCTCGCCGGACGGCAACCCTCTGGTCGGTCCGGTCCCGGGCAAGCTCGGCTATTGGACCGCCTGCGCGGTGATGGCCGGGTTTCTGCAAGGCGGCGGCGTTGGCAAGACGCTGGCCGAATGGATGATCCATGGCGAGCCCGAGGCCGACGCCTGGCCGATGGACGTGGCGCGCTATGGCGACTTTGCCCGGAACAAGCGCTACATCCGCGAAACCACCGGCCAGTTCTATTCCCGCCGCTTCGTGATGACCTATCCGAACGAGCAACTGCCCGCCGGACGCCCGTTGAAAATGTCGCCGGCCCATGACGCGATGACCGAAGCGGGTTGCAAATGGGGCGTCAGTTGGGATCTCGAGGTACCGCTCTATTTCGCGCCCAAGGGGTTCGAGGAAACGCCGACCCTGAAACGCTCGAACGCCTTCGACATGGTGGCCGAGGAATGCCGCACCATCCGCGAAGGCGTGGGCCTGATGGACATCACCGGGTTCTCGCGGTTCGAAGTTTCGGGGCCGAATGCGGAAATCTGGCTTAACAAGGTGATGGCCTCGAAATTGCCGGGACCGGGCCGCGCGAAACTGGCGCCGATGCTGGGCGAGAACGGGCGGCTCAAGGGCGACCTGACGGTTCTGAACTGGGGAGACGGCACCTGGTGGATCATGGGCAGCTATTACCTGCGGGCCTGGCACATGCGCTGGTTCGACGATCACAGGATCGACGGGGTCACCGTACGCGACCTGGGCGAGGAGGTCTGCGGCTTTGCCGTGGTCGGCCCGAAATCGCAGGCGGTGGTCGAGAAGCTGGCCGAGCAGGACATTTCAACCCTGAAATTCATGGGTTGCGGTGACTATGACATCGGCCTCGTGCGCGCCCGCGTGGCCCGCATGTCGGTCACCGGCGAGAAAGGTTATGAGATCAACTGTCGCTATGGCGACCACATCGCCCTGCGCCGCGCGCTGCTCGAGGCCGGGGCCAGCGAAGGTATCCGCGAATGCGGCTTCAACGCGATGCTGTCCACGCGGCTTGAAAAAAGCTTTGGCATCTGGTCGGCCGAGTTCACCCAGGCCTACACCCCCGGCATGACCGGCATGGACCGCTGGATCGACTGGAGCAAGGATTTCATCGGCAAGGAAGCGGCACTGGCCGAGCGTGAGGGCAACGGCCCGGCACAGGTTCAGGTGACTCTCGAGGTGGACGCGCTGGATGCGGATTCCAGCGGGTACGAACCGGTCTGGGCGGGCGACCAGCGCGTGGGTTTCGTGACCTCGGGCGGGTATGGCCATTACATCGGCAAGTCGCTGGCCATGGCGCTGGTGGACCGCGACAAGGCGCAGCCGGGCACCGAACTGTCGGTGCACGTGGTTGGGGTGGAGCGGCCCGCGCGGGTGATCGCGCCGTCGCCCTATGACCCTGAGGGCAAGGCGATGCGGGGCTGATCATGGCGGCGCGGGGCAGGGATCGCCGTCGGCGGGGCCGGGGCGCGGAGGCCGCGCCCGCGAGCCGTGATGTGAACTATCGCCAGTTGCGCAACCCGTTTCCGGTGATGGAGGTCTTTCCCGCCGATCAAATCGCCGACATGCACGAAACTGCTATGCGCACGCTGGAGGAACTGGGCGTCAACGTTCTGCTGCCCGAGGCGCGGCGCCTGTTTGCCGCCGCGGGCGCGCGGGTGGATGAAAACAGCGAGATGGTGTTCATCGGTCGTGATCTGGTCGAGGCCGCGGTATCCTCGGCCCCGAAATCCATCGACTGCCGGGCCGGGGCGCGGCATCGCGACTTCACGCTGGAGCTGGGCAGTCTTGTGTTCCAGCCCGGCGCAGGGGCGCCCAATGCCACCGATCTGGAGCGCGGCCGCCGCCCGGCCAGCGGGCAGGATTACCTCGAGTTCCTGAAGCTCACCCATCATTTCGACGTGTTCCAGATGATCTCGCCGCAGGTCGAGCCGCAGGACGTGCCCACACACCTGCGCCACTATTTCACCACGCAGGCGCAGGTGGAGTTGACCGACAAGTTCCCGTTCTTCTTCTCGCGCGGGACGCCGCAGGTGATGGACTGTTTCCAGATGCTGGCCGTCGCGCGAGGCCTGTCCGACAACGAGTTCCGCGCCCGGCCGCATTGCTACACGATCATCAACACCAACAGCCCGCGCACGCTGGACATTCCGATGGCGCAGGGGCTGATCGACTTTGCCCGTCACGGGCAGATGTCGATCATCACGCCGTTCACGCTGATGGGGGCGATGGCGCCGATCACGGTCGCGGGCGCGATCACCCTCTCCCATGCCGAGGCGCTGGCGGCCCTGACGCTGACCCAACTGGCAAAACCCGGCGCGCCGGTCTGCTATGGCACCTTCACCAGCAACGTGGACATGAAATCCGGCGCCCCGGCCTTTGGCACGCCCTCGCATTTCCAGGCCTCGCTGGCGGCGGGGCAACTGGCGCGGCATCTGGGCCTGCCGTGGCGGTCGGCGGCCGGGTCGGCCTCGAACGCCAATGACGTGCAGGCCGCCAATGAAAATCAGTTCGGGCTGTGGGGTTGCCTGATGGCGGGGGCCACGGTGATCATCCATTCGGCCGGGTGGCTGGAAGGGGGGCTGACCGTGTCCTTCGAAAAGCTGGTCTGCGATGCCGAGGTGCTGAACATGGTAGCCGAGCTGTGCGCAGGGGCTCAGGCGGGTTCGGCCGAGATCGGGTTTGACACTGCGTTGCGCGAGGTCGAGCCCGGCAGCCATTTCTTCGCCGCCAGCCAGACGATGGAGCGCTACACTACCGAGTTCTACGAACCGCACCTGCATGACTATGCCAATTTCGGCACTTGGACCGAACGCGGATCGCTCGATGCGAACCATCGGGCCACCGCGGTCTGGCGGGACATTCTGAACAATTTCGAACCACCCGCGCAGGGCCAGCCCGGGCTGGACGCCATGCGTGATTTCATCGCCCTTCGAACCGCTGAGGGCGGCGCGCCGCCGGAGAGTTGAGATGAACAGCAAACCCATCCTGCATCGTGACGACCCCAAGGCCGAGCCTCTGGTCGGCAACGTCAAGGTCACGCGCGACGACTGGCTGAACGTGGCGATGGACGTGCTGATCTCGGACGGGGTCGAGCAGGTCAAGGTGCTGAACCTGGCCGAGCGCATGGCGGTGTCGCGGTCCTCGTTTTACTGGTACTTCAAGTCCCGGCAGCACCTGCTGGATGCGCTGCTGGATCGCTGGCAGGCCACCAACACCGCCGCCCTGATCGCGCAGGCCGAAGCGCCGGCCGAGACCATCACCGCCGCCGTCTGCAACGTGCATCGCTGCGTGGTCAACACCGCCTTGTTCGACACGGCGCTGGACTTTGCCGTGCGCGACTGGGCTCGGCGGTCGGGCAAGGTGCGGCGGATGCTGGACCAGTCCGATGCGCGCCGCCTGGCCGCGCTGCGAGCCATGTTCACCCGTCATGGCTATGAGGCGGTCGAGGCCGAGACCCGCGCGCGCGTGCTGTACTACATGCAGATCGGCTATGATCTGGCGCAGTTGAACGAGCCGTTGGCCACGCGCCTGTCTCTGGTGCCGCATTACCTGTACGTCTTTACCGGGGTCGAACCGCGTCCCGAGGAAATCGAGGAATTCAGCGCCTATGCCAAGCGCTGTTGGGAGGGAGGAGCGGACCATGAGCCAGCCTGACGCAATCATCATCGGAACCGGCGTGATCGGCGCGGCCATCGCGTTCGAGATGGTCAAGGCCGGCTGGAAGACTCTGTCGCTGGACCGCAACGCGCAGGTGGGGCATGGCTCGACCGCCGGGTCCTGCGCGATCATCCGGATGCATTACTCCACCTTCGACGGCACCGCCTTTGCTTGGGAGGGCTATCATTACTGGCGCGACTGGGCCGACTATCTGGGTCTGCCCAACGGGGCCGATCTGGCGCAGTTCCGCGAGACTGGGTGCCTTGTCATGAAGACCGAGGCCAACGGCCACCTGTCAAAGCACATGAAATACAGCGCCGAGTTGGATTGCCCGTTCGAGGAATGGGCAACCGAGCAGATACTCAACCGCCTGCCGATCTATTCGCTGGACAGTTTTGCCCCGGCCAAACGGATGGACGACCCAGCCTTCGGTCAGCCCAATGGCAGCAGGATGCAGGGGGCGGTGTTCTGGCCCAAGGCCGGCTATGTCACAGACCCGGCCCTGTCGGCGCAGAACCTGATGCAAGCGGCCACGCAGCGCGGCGCGCAGGTGCGGACCGGGGCCGAGGTCGTCGAAATCTTGCAGGAAGGTGGCAGAGTCAAAGGCGTCAGGCTGGCCTCGGGCGAAGAGATTTACGCGCCGGTGGTGATCAACGTGGCCGGGCCGGGATCGTCGATCATCAACCGCATGGCGGGTGTGCTGGACGACATGACCATCGAAACCCGCCCGCTGCGGCAGGAGGTGGTCCACGTTCCCGCGCCGGAAGGGTTCGATTTCGAGCGTCAGGAAACCATCGTATCGGACGGCGATATCGCCTGCTACTGCCGGCCGGAACATGGCAACCATATCCTGATCGGCTCGGAAGACCCGGACTGCGACCCGCATCAGTGGTGCGAGGACGATGTCCGCTACAACCACGACTTCACCGACCAGTGGACGACGCAGGCCATGCGATACGCGCAGCGCGTTCCCAGCCTGGGCATCCCGTCCAGAACGCGAGGTGTGGTCGATCTGTACGACGCTTCGACCGACTGGATCCCGATCTATGACAAGTCCAGCCTGCCAGGGTTTTACATGGCCTGCGGCACCAGCGGGAACCAGTACAAGAACGCGCCGATCGCGGGCAAGATGATGGCCGCGTTGGTCGAGTATTGCGAGGGCGGGGCGGATCACGACGCCCAGCCCCTGCAATTCGAGCTGCCCCATATCAAACGCACCATCGACGCGGGCTTTTACTCCCGCAGGCGCCCGATCAACGCCGAGAGCAGTTTTTCGGTCCTTGGCTAGCCATGCCGGACAAATGCGCTAGCTCTCGGGAAACACTGAGAAAGGGCGGGCGCGATGGCGGAGAATGACACCAGAGTTCTGATCTTGGGAAGTGCGCCTGCGGCGCTGGCGGCGCGGGATTGGGCGCGTGGGTCGTTCACTCATATCGTGGCCATCAACAACGCCTGGCGCATCCGCGAAGATTGGGATTTCCTGATCCATCCCGAGGATTTTCCGGCTGAGAACCGCCCCGACTGTCCGACAGCGACGCAGCGCATCGTGACGGCGCAGGATTATGTTCCGATCCAGAACGCGTATGGCGGCTTCGTCTATGCCGGTGGCACCATGGCCTTTACCGCCGGGTACTGGGCGCTGGGTGCTCTCAAACCATCGGTGATGGCCTTCTTTGGCTGCGACATGGTCTATCCGCGCTCGGGCAACACACATTTCTACGGCCAGGGAACAGCCGATCCCTTGCGCGCCGACGTCACCCTGCGCTCGCTCGAGGCGAAATCGGCACGGCTGGCGCTGCTGGCGGCGCGTCAGGATTGCAATATGGTGCGGTTGTCCTCTGGCCCCAGCCGGCTGGTCTATCCGTCCGTCTCGCATACCGGAATGACCTCCGAGGCCCTGCCGAGCACCGAACACGTCGATGCCCTGCTTCAAGCCGAGTGTGAGGTAGGTTACGTGGTGCCATCCGGCCGGTATTGGGAGGTCGAAGAGCGGTTCGATCCAGCCGTTGTCGACCGGCTGGATGCGGCTTGGCTTGCGGCCTACAAGGCCTCGGCGCTGGATCAGGCGGCCTGAGCGCGCGGCACGCGCAACAAGTCATCGACCTTTCGTCTGGCGGTCTCGGCCGCTTGTATCCGAACCGGGCCGTAACCGCGGATCTCGTCAGCGCAGGCCAGGATGCTTTGCCACGTTTCGGCATCCCGATCGCCGTACTCGGCCGCAACAAGGTCCAATAGCCCTTGGTACCAATTCAGCAGATCGCGGTGCAGGCGCGCTTCGGCGTGATAGCCGAACGGATTGAGAGCTGTTCCGCGCAGCGCCCGCATCTTTGACAGGCCCCGCAGAACCGGCTGCATCCAAGGTCCGAACGCCTTTTTCAGCGGTCGGCCCCGGACGTCCGTTCTGCGGCTCAGCAGGGGCGGGGCCATATGGAAGCGGACCGCAAAATCGCCCTCGAACTGGTTGGCCAGATCCTGCGCGAAATGGTCCGAAGTCATCAGCCGCGCGACTTCGAACTCATCCTTGTAGGCCATGAAGCGGAACAGGTTGCGAGCGACGCTGCGCAGCAGGGTCTCGTCAGCCTGCGGCAGAGCCGAGCGGAAGGTGGCGATACGATCGGCATAGGCCTGCGCGTATTTCGCGCTTTGATACTCGGTCAGGTAGGCGGTACGGCGCGCAATCATCTGATCCAGTGTTTCTTCTGAACCAACGTCGTCGGAAGGCAGCGCCAGAACGTCCGGACGAACTGCCATGTTGCGCCCGATTGCAAAAGCCAGACGGTTCTTCTCGACAGCGACGCCATTCAGCAGAATCGCCTGACCCAGCGCGACATGCGATACCGGCACAAGACCGTGCTGCCACGCAAAACCCAGCATTATCACATTGGCAAACACCGCATCACCCAGCAGGGTTTCCGCCACCGCGTTGGCGTCGAAACCGAACAGGTTTTCAGCCCCGACCACGTTCTGAATGGCCTGTTCACGGGCATTTGCCTGCAACTGAGCGTCGCGGCGCAGAACGATATCACCGGTCGGCATTTCAGCCCGGTTCAGGACCACGCGCGTACCCTTGCGGTAATGCGCCGAGGCTTTGGGGGCCGAACTGACGACGACGTCGCAACCAATCACCGCATCGGCCGCGCCCTGATCAATGCGGACCTGGTTCAGCGCGTTTGGAGTGTCTCCCAAACGGATATAGCTGAGAACGGTTCCGAATTTCTGAGCAAAGCCTGTGAAATCCAGGACCGAGGCGCCTTTCCCTTCGAGATGGGCCGCCATCGTGATCAGCGCACCAACCGTCACCACGCCTGTGCCGCCCACGCCGGTTACCAGCAACTCGAACGGTTTGTCCAGGCGGGGCAGGGTAGTGTCGGGGAGCCCGTCCTCGAGTGTTCCCAGATCCAGCTTTGTAATGCGTTTGCGGCGTTCGCCGCCTTCGATGGTCACGAAGCTGGGGCAGAATCCGTTGAGGCACGAGAAATCCTTGTTGCACGAGCTCAAATTGATCTTGCGCTTGCGGCCCAGCGGGGTTTCGCGCGGCTCGACGCTCAGGCAGTTGGATTCGACCGAGCAGTCGCCACAGCCTTCGCAGACCAGATCGTTGATCCAGACGAACCGCTTGGGGTCCTCCATCGTGCCGCGCTTGCGGCGGCGGCGTTTTTCGGTGGCGCAGGTCTGTTCGTAGATCAGAACGGTCACGCCCGGGATCTCGCGCAGTTCGCGCTGCAGGGTGTCCAGCTCCGCCCGGTTGTGGAACGTGGTTTCCGACGGGAAATCCGCGTGGTGGAACTTCGAGATGTCGTCAGACACGATGGCGATCCGCTCCACGCCCTCGGCGCGGCAGGTCTGGGCGATGCCGGCGACGCTGACCGGGCCGTCCACCGGCTGGCCGCCGGTCATGGCCACGGCGTCGTTGTAGAGGATCTTGTAGGTGATGTTGGTCCCGGCCGCGACCGCCTGCCGGATCGCCAGCGAGCCCGAGTGATACCAGGTGCCCTCGCCGAGATTCTGGAAGATGTGCTTGCCGCCGTTGAACTTGGACGCCACCACATGCGGCACGCCTTCGCCGCCCATCTGGGCATAGCCGACGGTGTGGCGATCCATCCACGAGGCCATGACGTGGCAGCCGATGCCGCTGGCCGCGATCGAGCCGTCAGGCACCTTGGTCGAGGTGTTGTGCGGACAGCCCGAGCAGAAATAGGGCGTGCGGGTTGCACCAGGCACGTTGATCAGTTGCGGCGGCTGGTCCGTCAGCGCCTTGGCTTTGGCGGGCAGGTCCTCTTCGGGGAAAAACCGGTGCAGGCGGTCGGCCACGATCGGCACCAGCATCAGCGGGCTAAGTTCACCCGTCCAGGGGATCAGCGGCTCGCCGTGGCTGTCGTATTTGCCCACCATCTTGTGCGGCTTGTCGCCGGGCCAGTCATAGAAATATTCCTTGAACTGGCTTTCGATGATGCCGCGCTTTTCCTCGACCACGAGAACCTCGGCTTTGCCCTTCACGAAGCGCAGCGCGTTGCGTCGGGCCAGCGGCCAGACCATGCCGACCTTGTAGATGTCGATGCCCAGACGGCGGCAGGCGGCCTCGTCCAGTCCCAGCAGGCGCAGCGCCTCCATCAGGTCCAGATGCGCCTTTCCGGTGGTGACAAAGCCGAACTTGGCGTGGTCGATGTCATAGATGCGCTGGTCGATCGGATTGGCTTCGGCAAAGGCGCGCACGGCGCGCAGCTTGTGCTGGATGCGGGTCTCGATCTCGGGCGAGGGCAGGTCGGCGGCGCGCACATGCAACCCGCCGGGGGGCAGGTCGATCTCGGGCAGGATGAACTGTCGGTCGGGGCGCAGCTCGACCGAGCGGGCGCTTTCGACGGTTTCCGAGATCGCCTTGAACCCGACCCAGGTGCCGGAAAACCGCGACAGCGCAAAGCCGTATTCGCCGAATTCCAGGAATTCCTCGACCGAGGCCGGGTTCAGCGTGGGCATGAACCACGCCATGAAGGCCACGTCGGACTGGTGCGGCATCGAGGAACTGACGCAGCCATGGTCGTCGCCGGCCACGACCAGCACGCCGCCCTTGGGTGCCGAGCCATAGGCATTGCCGTGCTTCAGCGCATCGCCCGAGCGGTCGACGCCCGGCCCCTTGCCGTACCACATCGAAAAGATGCCTTCGAATTCGCAGTGCGGGTCCAGCGTCGCCTGCTGCGCGCCCAGAACGGCGGTTGCGCCCAGATCTTCGTTCACGGCGGGCATGAACGTGATGCGGTCGGATTTCAGCCGTTCACGCGCGCGCCACAGCTCCAGGTCGAGCCCGCCCAAGGGCGATCCACGATAGCCCGAGACGAACCCGCCCGTGTTCAGCCCGGCATCGCGATCGCGCCGCGCCTGATCCATCAGGATACGCGCCAGCGCCTGTGTGCCGGTCAGGAACACGCGACCCTCGGTCTGTTCGTACCGGTCTGTGAGTTGATAAGTGCGAAGACTGCTGTCGTGGCGGCTCATGGCTTGGACCCGGATTGGCTTTGAGATTGAACAACTGTAGTTCGGTATTTGCGAAATGTTGTGCCAATGGATCCGCAAATTTGGTACAACTTCGATAAAATTAACCAAAGAACCCGAACAACACGGAAGAACATACCAAATGATACAGCTTGACGACAGGGATCGCCGGATTCTGACCCTGCTACAAAGGGACAGCCGCGTGTCGAATGCGGACCTTGCCGATGCGGTCGGTATGTCGACCTCGGCCCTTTGGAGACGGGTGCGCGCATTGGAAGAGGCCGGGATCATTGAACGCTACGGCGCAGTTGTGAACCCGGTCGCGCTGGGGTTGGGGTTCGAGGCGATCGTACATGTGCATCTGACGCGGCATGATCCCGACAAGATCGTGGAGTTCATCCGGGCAATCGAAACCTGCAAGGAAGTTCAGGAATGTTTCGCAACGACCGGTCAGGCAGACTATCACCTGCGAGTGCAGTCTCCCGATCTTGCCGCCTACAACGTCTTTTTGGAGAGGTTTCTGTTTCGTTTGCCGGCCGTGGCAAGTGCGCAAACGAATGTGGTACTGCGCGCGGTCAAACGCAATCGTTCGGTCGAGTTCTGACTAGCGCGCGACGAATTCAACCCAGGCCCAGGCCATCGCGATGTAAGTGAGGTTGTGCAGGCATTGATCCAAACCGGCGGCCCGCCAAAAGGCGGCCTGATCAGGTTGCAATTGTTTCTTGTCGGAATAGCTGGCTTTGGCGAAATCGATATTGAAATGCACGATCCACTCAAGCGCACCGATGATCAAAATGAATGAAAGCGGCGCGCCGAATATCAGGAAAACCACGACTGAACCCACAACATGCACCGCAGCATGCTGTGCGCGCCCGACATGCAGGTACTCTCCCCGCCCAGACAGCATCTTGGGCGTTTGAAGGTAGAAATCGGCAAACATGTGTTTGATCTGCAGTGCACACAGCAGAAGCAACACAGTGCCAAGTGTAGCAGGCAAAAACTACCCTCCCGATATCGTCCTGACCTTCAGACTAAGGGCTATGAGACAGGATCGCAAATGAACTAGTTCACACAAGTCGAAATAGTTTTCGCCTTGGAAACCATTTGCCTATCCAAGCGCGATTGCAGTACCGTCGTGCTGCTTTGACCGCGGCAGGATCGCTGCAAAACAGTTTCGGGTCACCAGTAGGGGCAGGGGCCATAGAACGTTCAATTTTTGGATTTATTTGGAAGTATTCCAAGCGTGATCAGCTTGTTCTGCTGGCCGTGACGGCAACTTTGTTCCCACTGCTGTACCTGACGCTTGAATTGCCCAAACGCATCATCAACGACGCAATCGGCGCCTCCAGCGAGATCGTGGATGCCTGGGGATACAGTCTGTCGCAGACGACGTTTCTGGTAATTTTGTGCTTCGCCTTTTTGGCGGCGGTGTTGGCGCATGGTTTGATGAAGATGCGCATCAACACGATGAAAGGCGTTCTCAGCGAACGAATGCTGCGCCGGTTCCGATACCAGTTGATCAACCGCGCACTTTTGTTTCCTCAACCCTATTTCGAGCGCGTCAGTCAGGGCGAACTGGTCTCGATGATCACCGCCGAAAGCGAGCCGATGGGCGGGCTGATGGGCGATGCAATCAGCCAGCCTGTCCTTCAGGCGGGGCAGATGCTGACAATCCTGTCCTTTCTATTCCTGCAAAGCGTCTGGTTCGGGTTGGCTGCTGTCGCGCTGATCCCATTGCAGGCCTGGCTGATCCCGCGATTGCAGCGCCAGATCAACCTGTTGAACAAGCGCCGGATCCAGGAGGTGCGCGTACTGGCCGCGCAGATCGGCGAGAATGCAGCGGGCGCGGCAACTCTGCGGCAGAACGGCGGCTGGCGCCATCGCCGAGCGCTGATTTCAGATCAACTGTCCCGGCTGTTCAGCATCCGGTTCGAGATCTACCAGAAAAAATTCTTCATGAAGTTCATCAATAACTTCATCTCTCAATTGACTCCGTTCCTGTTCTACCTGGTCGGTGGTTTGCTGGTTCTGCAGGGGTCAGTTTCGCTTGGTGCTCTCGTGGCAGCGCTCGCTGCCTACAAGGACCTCAGCTCGCCTTGGAAGGAGCTGCTGACCTATTACAACCAGACACAGGACATGTCGCTGCGCTGGGAGGTGGTCATCGAACGGTTCGCCCCGAGCGGCATGCTGGATGAAACCCTGTTCGAAGGCGAGCCCGACAGCCGACCGCACCTGAATGGCCCGATCGAGTTGGAGCAAGTCTCGGTGCGTGATCTGGATGGCAATCAGGTTCTGGATGATCTGAACCTGACCTTCCCCGCCGGTAAGACCATAGGGATCGCCGCCCCCAGCGAAGAGGACCGCCGGGCCTTGGCGGATCTATTGACCCGGGAGATCCTGCCAAGTTCGGGCCGGGTCGAAATTAGGGGTGTTAACCTGTCCTCGCTGCACCAGGCCGTCGTGGCGGCCCGGATCGGTCATGCCACATCGCGACCGGTGATGTTCCAGGGAACCGTTGGCGGCAACGTGATGATGCCGATGCAGCTCAGGCCTCTGACCGCTCCACCGGAGGACGCGGACCACCTTGAAACGCTGCGTGCGGGAAACAGCCCCGATCCCTTCCGGGCCACATGGCTGGACCCTTCACTGGCCGGGTTCGAAACGGCCGAGCAGCTGCGCGATTGGTGGTTGAAGCTGATCGACGGACTGGGCTCCGGGCCCATCTTGTTCCAACGCGGGGCCGAGTTGGGTTTCGATCCTGAAAAGCACCCCGACCTTGCTGCCAAGCTGATCGAGCTGCGGCCCTTGGTGCAGGACGCCGTCAAAAAGGCCGGTCTGGAGTCGCAAGCCCTGATTTTCGACCGCATGACGTACAACGCTGCACTGCCCGTTGCCGAAAACCTGCTGTTTGCTGTGCCACGCGTGCAGGTGACGCAAGAGTTGCTGGCCCGGCAGACCGTTTTCCTCGGGCAGTTGCGCGAGTTGGGTCTGGATGAAACACTGGTCGGCCTGACACGTGACGTGATCGAAATGCTGCGTCAGATCTTTGGTCTGGACGGGACGGATCACCCGTTGTTCCGCAAGCTGGGACTCGAGGCCGCCACCTATGAGGCCGCTGTCGACCTAGTGGAAAAGACCCGGGAAACCGGCGCGTCAGGGTTGGACGATGACCAGTTGGCCAGCCTGCTGGCCGTGCCTTTCGTGATCTCGGCCGAACAGATTGGGCCGGCCTTTTCCGAAGAGCTCAAGAACCGCATCCTCGAACTGCGGCACAGCCATTCCAACAAGTTGATGGAGCGCCTGAACGACGTGTTCGAGCCGCTGGACCCGGCCACCTTTGCGCCCGGATTGACGGTTATGGAGAATGCGCTGTTCGGCAAGGTCAGCCAGATCGGGGGCGCGCGGTCGGACGAGGTTCGGAAAGTGATCGCAGACGTGCTGACCGAAAACGGAGCCCGTCCGCTGGTGGTTGAGCTGATCTACGATGTACCGGTCGCGCTGGGCGGGCAAAACCTGCCGGCCGCGCTGGCCGAGCCTTTGGCCTTTACCCGCGCGACGATCAAGAAGCCGGATATCCTGATACTGGAAAACGCGCTGGCGAGTTATGGCATGGACACGCAGGTGGCTGTGTTCAGAAACCTGCGAGAGCTGCTTCCGGACGCCACGATCATCTACCTGAACGAACAGTTCAAGAACCCCGGCGCTTTCGACATGTTTGTCGAGATCCGACAGGGGCGCGTAGTGTCCGATCAGGTTCCGTCGGATGTTGAAGGTGACAGTGCAGCCTCGGCGGACCTCACGCGAAAGCTGCGTGCTTTGGAACAGACACCGCTGTTTTCGGGGCTGGATCGTCGTCAGCTTCGACTGCTGGCCTTTGGTGCGCGCTGGTACGAGGCAAAGGCCGGCGAAGTCGTGTTCCTCAAGGATGACCAGCCGACCGATGGTGCCTACATGATCATCGACGGTGAAGCTGGCCTGTACCTGCCGCAGCCGCCCGAGGAGGATCGGCTGGTGACCCGCGTCGGCAGCGGTACCTTGGTAGGCGAACTGGGCCTGATCCGCAAAGAGCCCCGTGCGCTCAGCATGGTGGCCGAAACCGATCTGACCTGTCTGCGTATCGGCGAGGAAGAGTTCCTGGCCGTGGTAGAAAACGATGCTGCGACCGCGTTCAAGCTGTTGCAGGTGATCGCTGGCTATGTATCACGCTGACAGGTTCAGGCCTGCGGGCTACAGAACAGGGAATGCATCAACTCGATCACCTGCTTGGCTTTGCCGTCGCGCAGCGAATAGTAGATGGTCTTGCCCTCTCGGCGTGTTGAAACCAGGCCTTCGGTTCGCAGACGCGCCAGCATCTGGCTGACAGCGGCCTGGCGCAACTTGAGCAAGGCTTCAAGCTCGCCCACCGAGCGTTCTCCAGCCGCGAGATGGCACAGGATCATCAAGCGGCCCTGATGCGCCAGCGTCTTGAGGAAAGCCGCAGCTTGCGCGGCGCTTTCCTCCATTTCCGTGGGCAATTCGGATTGTGGGGTCGTCAATTCGGTGTCAGTGAAAGTCACGTGGTACCTTGGGGATGAAAATAAGGGGTGGACGCAGTATGCACCAACTTGTCTGAAATTGTCATCCCTCGGTTGCCGGGGCCCCGCCCTGGAAGGCATTGCCGTTGACATAATCGCAGGGGTCTTCCTGCATCTGCAGGTGCAGACCGTCGCCGGAATAGGGGTGGGCACGGGCCAGTTCCTCGTCGACCTCGATGCCCAGGCCGGGGGCGGAAGGCGGCTCGACAAAGCCGTTCTCGACCCGG
Source organism: Ruegeria sp. BB9 (assembly GCF_056539345.1). Classification (NCBI taxonomy): domain Bacteria; kingdom Pseudomonadati; phylum Pseudomonadota; class Alphaproteobacteria; order Rhodobacterales; family Roseobacteraceae; genus Ruegeria; species Ruegeria sp. BB9. Next base: position 231,369 of record NZ_JBQFUU010000002.1, read on the forward strand.
ATCGAGCCCTTTATCAGCTGGTCATGAAACGGCGTTTCGATGGTCTCGAGCAGCAAAAGGTTCGGGATCGAGGCCGCGAGATGGATGTTCGCGGCCCATTCCACCGGCCCGGCATAGAGATGCGGCGCCATCTGCGCATTGAAGACCTCGGCCATGGCGGCGACCTTTTTCATCTCCCAGATTCCGCCGGCCCGCCCCAATGCGGGCTGCAGGATCTCGGCCGCGCCGGCGCGCAGAACCGCGCCGAATTCGGCCTTGGTGGTCATCCGCTCGCCCGTGGCCACGGGGATGCGGACGTTGCGGGCGACGCGCGCCATGTCCTCGATCATGTCCGGGGGGGTGGGCTCTTCGAACCACAGCGGCGAATAAGGCTCGATTGCCTGCCCAAGACGGATGGCGCCCGCGGTGTTGAACTGGCCATGGGTGCCGAACAGCAGGTCGGCCTTGTCGCCCACGGCGTCACGGATCGCCTTGCAGAAGGCCACCGACATCGAGATGTCGGACATGGCCGGCATATGCCCTCCACGCATCGTGTAGGGGCCGGCGGGGTCGAACTTGACCGCGGTGAAGCCGCGCCGGACCATTTCGGCGGCGCTTTCCCCGGCCTGTTCGGGCGAGGTCCAGAAATCGGTCAAGTTGTGTTGGGGCAGCGGGTAGAGATAGGTGTAGGCGCGGATGCGGTCGTTCATCCGGCCGCCGATCAGAGCGTATACCGGGCGGTCCCGGTCCTTGCCCAGAATATCCCAACACGCGATTTCCAGCCCCGAGAAGGCGCCCATCACAGTCAAGTCGGGGCGCTGGGTGAAGCCGCTGGAATAGGCGCGGCGGAACATCAGCTCGATATTCTCGGGGTTTTCGCCAGCCATGTGGCGGTCGAAAACGTCACGGATGACGTGTTTCATCGCCTCGGGACCCACCGAGGAGGCATAACACTCGCCCCAGCCCGTGATGCCGGTATCGGTGGTGACTTTCACCAGAATCCAATAGCGCCCGCCCCAGCCCGGCGCGGGCGGAGCGGTCACGATGATGTCGAGATCCTGCAGTTTCATCCGGTCTCCTCCCGCCGGTGGTCCGGGGCCGTCAGCCCCGGTCGAATACGATCACGTTGCGCTTGGCCGAACCGGTCTTGGTGTCCTCGATGGCCTCGTTGATCTGTTCCAGCGTCCAGCGACCCGAGATCAGCTCGTCCAGCTTCAGACGTCCCTGTTCATACAGATCGATCATCCACGGAATATCGCGCTGGATCACCACGTCGCCCATCTTCGACCCGACCATGCCCTGACCCAGGGCCGCCAGAATGACCGGCTCATAGCTGGATTGCGCGCCGGAATGCGGCATGCCGATCATCACCGCCTTGCCACCGCGACCCAGATAGCGGGGCGCCTGATCATAGGCGGGGATCGCACCGACGGTGATCAGAACCGCATCGGCCCCGCGACCGCCAAGGGCCTTGTAGGCTGCTCTCCACGGTTCTTTCAGCGTGGCCAGAACCCCATGCGTGGCGCCGAATTCCTTGGCGATTTCCAGCTTTTCCTCGGTCATGTCGACGGCCACGATCCTCCGGGCCCCGGCCAGCCGCGCGCCCTGGATGGCGTTCAGGCCCACCCCGCCGGCGCCGATGACCACGACATCCTGACCCGGGCGCAACTGCGCGGCGTTGACCGCCGCCCCCACGCCGGTGATCACCCCGCAGGACAGCAGGCTGGCCACGTCCTTGGGCATCGCGTCGGGTATCTTGACCATCTGGCGGTGGCTGACCACGACCTTTTCGGCAAAGGCACCACAGGCCATCGCTTGTTCCAGCGGCCCACCGTCCGCCGTGCGCAGCGGACCCTTGACGGTGTCATAGGGCGTTTCGCAGATCACCGGCTTGCCGCTGGCGCAGGACGGGCACGATCCGCAAGCGCGGATCAGGGTCACCACGACCGCATCGCCAACCTTGAACCCTCCGCTGGCTTCTCCGACGGCCGAGACCACACCGGCAGCCTCGTGCCCGTAGACGGCGGGCAGAAACCCGCCCCAAGCGCCGCTGGCATAGGTGATGTCGGAATGGCAGATCGCCACCGCATCCAACGTGACCTCGACCTCGCCCATGCCGGGCGGCGCGATCTGGATGTCTTCGATGACAAGCGGTTCGTTGAAGGCGCGGCATACGGCGGCTTTGATGGTCTGCATGGATCCCTCGTTTGGTTTGGGCCACGGTGACGCGGGAACCTGCGGTCCGCAAGGCTGAAACCGTCATTCCCGTGTCGTTGTTACGTTTCGCTGCGATGTGCGCGCAGAAACAGGACGAATCCGGCCAGCATCAGCAGCAATGCCAACAGGAACGGGGCCCCTGGAAGGTAGAACGCTGCATCAACCCGCGCGAATTGGGCGAAAACGGTGGTCATAACCAACGGGGAGATCACCATCGACAGCGCGTGGAGAGCGGCCAGAACCCCCTGAAGCTCTCCCTGCTGCGAATCCGGCGTTGCGCGTGACATCTGTGCCTGAAGGGCTGGCGTCACGACGGCGCCCAGTGCGGTGATCGGAATCAGCATCAAGGCAATCGTGCCGTTTGTGAGAAAACCCAGAGCCAGAAAGCTGACGATCTCGAAGATCATGCCCCAAACGATCGTGGTCCGCTCTCCCAAGTGGCGGGTGGCGGGGCGGATCAAGCCGCCCTGAACCGCAGCCATTCCCAATCCGTAGACCGCAAGTGACAACCCGATCATCTGCGGCGACCAACCGAAACGCTCGGTCGTGAAGTATGACCAGATGGCGGGATAGACGTAGATCGATACCGAGTACAAAAAGTATACCCACAGCAACGGTCGGATGCCGGGCAGGGCGGCGATGGCACGCAATGCGCTGTCAGGACGCGCGCGGTGCCAGCGGAATCCGCGGCGGTTTTTGTCCGTGACCGTCTCAGGCATGACCGCGAGGCCCAGCAGGAAATTTGCAAATGACAATCCGGCGGCCGCCCAGAACGGGGCGCGGGTTCCGTATTCGCTCAGCAATCCTCCCATCAAAGGGCCGAGGACAAAACCTACACCAAAAGCCGCTCCGATGAGACCGAAATTGGCGGCTTTTTCATGAGGTTTCGAAACGTCCGCCATAAAGGCCGCTGCGGTAGAGTGGGTCGCCGCGGTGATGCCACCCACGATGCGGCCGATCAGCAGCAGCCAGATGCTGCCGGCCATGGCCATGACCACGTAGTCCAAGCTCATGACAAACAGAGAAGCCAGCAAGACCGCGCGGCGTCCGTAAGCATCCGACAGGTTGCCCAGCACCGGACCGAACAGGAATTGCATCGCGGCAAAGGCCGTGCTGAGGATCCCTCCCCAAATGGCTGCCGATGCCAGAGAGCCGCCCTGAACCTCGACGATCAGCTGAGGCATGATCGGCATGACCAGTCCGATGCCCATGGCATCGATCATGACAGTGCCCAGTACGAAAAGAAAAGGAAGACGCATGAAACCGAACGAATGACTTATTTTGCAGGACCTTAGTCGCCCGCCTGTCGTGTTGTAACCCGGTCATTTGTGATCGAGGCGAAATTCTCGACCGACGGTACGTCAGCCTTGACCCGGCCGGATCTCAGACGCGGGTGGCGATTGCGTCCAATTGACGGGCCAGATCCGCGGGATGCGAGAAGAATGGAGAATGGGAGCTGTCGATCGTCAGGCGCAATTCGGGCGGCGCGCAATGGCTCATCTCTTCCTGGTATTCAGTTGGAATCGTCCGGTCATCCATGGTGCGGATATAGGCCTTGGGAATTCCGTCAAAACGCTCGCTCAGATCCAACGGCGTGTCCTGCGGGCGGATCGCCTGCGGGCACAGGCGGGCTAGGGCATAGGTGACAACGTCGGCCGGACAGTCGTGGTAGAAGAGGGATTGCACCCGGTCCGGCAACACGCTGTAGGACAGTCCGTCTGCCGATTTCTCGACCGCATCGCCAATCAGCTGTCTTGGTGCACGCCGGCGCATTTCGATCATCGACAGCCCGGAGACCGGCACGTAGGCGCAGACATAGATCAGGGCCCGCATCCGGTCTGGGGCGAATTCAGCGGCCGCACTGATCGGGTAGCCGCCCCAGGAATGGCCGACAAGGATCGTTTGCGGGGTCGTGGCATTCAAAACCGCATCTCGGCACATCTCGAGCGTGACCTCGGACACTGGGGTCGGGTCAGAACCATGGCTGGGCAGATCGATCGCACGGACCGAATGCCCCAGATTCTCAAGTACCGGTATCAGATCGCGCCAGCACCATGCGCCGTGGCAAGACCCGTGAACAAGAAGAAATTCCGCCACCGTGACCTCCTTCAAATATGTCCGGTTTCTCGCAGAAAAGCGTTCAGCAACTCTGCGTAGACCTCGGGCCGCTCGACGCAGGGCAGGTGCCCGGCCTTGCGGATCAGCTCGAACCGGGAGCCGGGGATCAGGTCGATGGTTTCGCGCACCAGATCGGGAGGGGTCGAGCCATCTTCCGAGCCCGCAATTCCCAACGTCGGCAGTCTGAGCCCGCTGGTTGGCGTATAGAAATCCGTGCCCGAGATGGCGGAGCAGCAGCCCAGATACCCCTGGACCGGTTGGCGTACCATCATATTGCGCCATAGCTCAACATCGGGGGTTTCCCGAAATGCTTTCGAAAACCAGCGCTCCATGGTTGCTTCGGCCAGCGCCTCGATCCCACCTGTACGAACGGCTGCCATCCGATCGGCCCACATAGAGGGCGTCCCTATTTTGGCGGCCGTGTTGGACAGGACCATCGCCCGGATCTGATCCATCCGCTTGACGGCCAGCCCCTGCGCGATCATTCCGCCAATCGACAGGCCGACGAAGATGCAATCCCGTACCTCGAGAAAGTCCAGAAGCCGCTCGGCATCGCGCACCAGACTTCCCATCGAATAGGGGCCATCCGGTTGCGAGGACAGGCCGTGCCCGCGCTTGTCATAACGGATGATGCGCAGACCTTTGGGAAGCAGAGGTAGCACGGGGTCCCACAAGCGCATGTCGGTGCCCAACGAATTGGCAAAGACCAAAGGTGGGCCATCCGGGTCACCGTCCAAGCGATAGTGAATCTGAACATCTCCGAAATCAGCGATGTGCATCTGGTCAGCCTTTTTTGCTGGTATCATTCCGACAGTTTACGCCGCGATTTATTGCATCTGTCCTAACCCGTTGTCAGGTAAGGAATTCCAACGCGCGGGCAAAGACCTGTGGATCGACATTCCCGCCCGATGCCACGACGATAACGGCGTCGCCCTGGATATCGTCCTTGCGGAACAACGCCGACGCCAACGAGACTGCCCCGCCCGGTTCCAGAACGACCTTGAGGCGCAGGAACGCCAAGGCCATGGCGCGGAGAGCCTCGTCTTCGGATACCGCCAATCCCGGTCCGCAGAGGCGACGGAGGATCGGGAAGGTGATATCACCGGGCCGCGGTGTCAGGATCGCGTCGCAGATATTACCTGCGGCTGCGTTGTTGGTCTGAACGGACCCCGAGGCCAGGGATCTTTTGACATCGTCGAATCCTTCGGGTTCGCAGGGGCGCGCCCTGAGACCTGGCGCATGTTTTTCCAGGGCAAGTGCCACGCCTGAGGTCAGTCCACCGCCACCACAGCATACCAGAACATCGGCGTCGGTCACACCGAGATCGCGCGCCTGCCGCGCCACCTCGAGGCCGACGGTGCCCTGACCGGCGATCACCTGCGGTTCGTCATACGGCCGGATCAACGTAAGACCGCGCTCCCGGGACAACGCCTCGCCGATCTCTTCGCGGCTTTCATTGGCGCGATCATAAAGGATGACCTCGGCGCCCAAAGCTCGAGTGTTTTTGATCTTCAGGGCCGGTGCGTCGGACGGCATGATGATGACGGACTGAACACTATGAAGTGTAGCCGCATGCGCCACGCCCTGCGCATGGTTGCCTGATGAATACGCGATGACCCCGCGTTTGCGAGCCTCGGCATCCAGTGCGGAAATCGCAGACCACGCTCCGCGAAACTTGAAGCTTCCGGTATGTTGAAGGCACTCGGGCTTGACCAGAACGCGCCGCCCGGCAAGGTCGTCCAAAAACGGCGATGTGAGGATCGGGGTTTCGCGCGCGTGCCCGTGTAGGCGCACGGCAGCGGCTTCGATCAGGTCAATTGTGCTCATATCAAATCCAGTACTTTGCGAATGACGGTAATGGACTGCGGTTCGTCCAGAAATGGAACATGGCCCCGGTCGGGCACTTCGGCCGAAATCAACCCCGCATGACGCTGCTGCATCGCTGCAAGGGTCTCGGCGCTCAGCAAGTCCGAGTTCGCCCCACGGATCACTCCGGTGGGAAGCGGGTTCAGGGCTTCGAACAATGGCCACAAATCAGCGGGCGGGCCCGCAGCAATCTGTTCTTTCAACGCGGTTCTCAATGCGGGGTCATAGCGCAACCGTAGGCCGGTGCCGGTTTCTTCGTATTGGAATGCGGCCTGCTTTCTCCAGGTTTCAATCGATACGCCCGGAAACTGCGGGTCCATTGCCTGTTTCAGCGCAAAAGCGGCCTGTTCCAGCGTTGTTGCGGCAGGAGCCTTGCCGACATAATCCATAATGCGCCCGATGGCCGACGGTTCGATTTCGGGGCCCACATCATTCAGAATGACGGCACTCAGACGTTCGGGGCGAATTGCGGCGAGGGTCATGGCAATCAACCCGCCACGCGAGGTGCCAAGGATGCTGACCCGATCTAGCTTGAGGTGATCCAGCAACTCGATCACGTCCTGTGCCTCGCGCGGAACGGAATAGTTGCGATAATCCGGATCAAAATCCGAGTCGCCGCGCCCCCGATAGTCCATCGTAATGACACGCAGTCCGTTGGCGTGCGGCGCGAAGAAGGAAAAATCCCGGCTGTTTCTGGTCAGGCCGGCAAGGCACAGCAGTGGCTTGCCGCTGCCTGTTTCTTCGTAGGCCAGGCGCAGACCGTCAGACGTCGTGAATTGCGGCATCAAACGCCCGCCAGTTCCGGAATCGAGGTCAGGTCGGACAAGACATGCGCCGGGGTCCACGGCAATCGGTCCATTGGTTCGCCGGCGCGGTTGACCCAGGCTGTAACGAACCCGTACCCGCTGGCTCCGGCGGCGTCCCAACCATTCGAGCTGACGAACAGAACGTTCGATCGTTCGCACCCGAAACGGTCGCACACAAGATCATAGACCCGTGCATGCGGTTTGAAGACGCCGACGCTTTCGACTGACAGAATGTCGTCCAATACGCCGCCGATACCCGCAGACCTGACCGCGCCTTCCAGCATGGGCGGCGATCCGTTTGACAGGATCGCGGTCTGCATCCCGCCATCCTTGAGCGCCTTCAGCATGGCGGGAACCTCGGGATAGGCCTGCAGTTCCCAATACAGGTCCAGCAGTCTCTGCCGCAGCGCAGGATCCCCCTGCAGGCCCGTCGCCTCGAGCGCCCAGTCCAGGCCATCCTGCGTCACGTCCCAGAAATCGGCATGTGCGTCGGCTACTGCACGCAGCCACGTGTATTGCAGCTGTTTTAACCGCCAGTGGTTGGCCAGTTCAGGCCACTTGTCACGCAGCGCATCCTGGCCCGGTTCGGCGGCCGCCTGACGCGCGGCTGCGGCCACGTCGAAAAGGGTTCCGTACGCATCGAAAACGCAGGTTGTGATCGCCATCTGCCTCTCCCCATCTTCCGGGGCAGGTTGGCACAGGCCATGCGCGGGTTAAAGCGTAAAAGGGTTTACATTGCCGGGTCAGTCACTAGGTTGGACCGCTCATTCCAAACTCAGGTCGGAGACAGTCATGACCGCAATCAAACAAGGCGACACGGTTCGCATTCACTACACTGGAACTTTGCGGGACGGCAACGTTTTCGACAGCTCGGAAGGACGCGATCCGCTTGAGTTCGCCGTGGGGTCCGGCCAGATCATTCCCGGTCTGGACGCCGCACTGCCGGGCATGGAAATTGGCGAGAAGAAACGTGTCGAAGTGGATTGCCAGGACGCTTATGGGCCGATCAACCCCGCGATGCGCCAGGACGTCCCGCGCGAAGGCATCCCGGACGACATCCCGCTGGACCCCGGCACCCAGCTGCAGATGCAAACCCCCGATGGTCAGGCGCTGCCTGTGACGGTGGTGGACGCCAACGAAGAAACCGTGACCCTGGACGCAAACCACCCGCTGGCGGGCCAGGATCTGATCTTCGACATCGAGGTCGTTTCGATCAACTGATCATCGCGCGTTCAGCTGCCCAACAATGACCCAACCGCCTCACGAAGCTGCGGTTGGGTATAGAAGATCCACAATACCAACAATGTCGTCAGGGTCAGCAACAGCGTACGCGCGCGGCTGCTGAGCACTCCGGTCTTGCGACGAGAGTGAGATGCACGCGAATTGGTCGCGATTATCCGGTCTAGTTTGCTCATGTGATATCCCTGCCGCGGAAGTTTGGTAAAATCTTGGCAACGACAGGGAAAGATCGCGTCACATGAAGTCGGGCTGAGGCATTCCGAGGATGTGGAAACCGCCGTCTACGCGAATGATTTCACCGGTGGTGCAGGCCCCCGCGTCCGACGCAAGGTAAACGGCCGTGCCGCCAACCGCTTCGAGCGTAGCATTCGATCGCAGCGGGGCGTTCTGGTCGCAAAACTTGTAGGTCTTGCGAGCCCCCCCGATGGCCGCGCCGGCCAGGGTTTTCATAGGTCCGGGCGAGATGGCGTTGACCCGGATCCCGTCGGGGCCCAGATCATTCGCAAGATAGCGCGTCGCCGATTCCAGAGCAGCTTTTGCAACACCCATGACATTGTAGTTCGGCACGACCTTGTTCGAACCCTGATAGGTCAGCGTGAGCAGCGTCCCGCCGTTTTCCTTCATCATCGGATAGGCGCGACGGGCCACTTCGATGAATGAATAGGCTGAGACATCCAGCGAGTGCTTGAAATTCGCCCGCGTGGTGTTCAGAAACCGCCCGGTCAGCTCGGTCTTGTCCGAGTAGGCGATGGCGTGGACGAGGAAATCAATCGTTGGCCAACGGGCGGCCAGTTCGTCGAAGGCCCGGTCCAGCGATGCGTCATCGGTCACGTCCGCATCGACCATGAAGTCGCTGCCCAGGCTCTGTGCAAGCGGTTCCAGCCGTTTTCCGAAAGCCTCGCCCTGGTAGGTGAATGCCAGTTCAGCGCCTGCCTCGTGCATGGCCTTGGCAATGCCCCAGGCGATCGACCGATCATTCGCGACGCCCATGATCAGACCGCGCTTACCTTTCATAGAATCCGACATCATAATCACCCGTTATACTTGGACAGAATCATGGAACCGTTGGTGCCACCAAAGCCGAAGCTGTTGGTCATGACACTGTCCAAACCTGCGTTTTCAACAACCTCAGTTGCAATTTCGCCGGGCTGGATGCCTTCGGCCAGCGTGTCGACATTGATCGACGGCGCAATGAAATCATGCTGCAGCATCAAGAGGCAGAAAATCGCCTCGAGCGCGCCGGCAGCACCCTGAGCGTGGCCGGTCATCGACTTGGTCGAGGAGATCGGCGGCACATTGCCCTCGCCGAAAATCCGGCGGACGGCTTCGACTTCGCCCACATCCCCGACCGGTGTCGAGGTCCCGTGGGCGTTGATGTAGCCGACCTTGCGGCCTTCGGGCAGGGTGGACAAGGCCAGGCGCATTGCGCGCTCTCCGCCTTCTCCCGAGGGCGCGACCATGTCGTGCCCGTCCGAGGTTGCGGCATAGCCCGTCACCTCGGCATAGATCTTCGCGCCCCGGGCCAGAGCATGTTCCAGCTCTTCCAGAACAACGATGCCGCCGCCGCCCGAGATCACGAACCCGTCGCGGTTCTGATCAAACGCGCGCGAGGCTTTTTCGGGGGTGTCGTTGTATTTCGAGGACATCGCGCCCATCGCATCGAACAGGCAGGACAGGGTCCAGTCCAGTTCTTCGCCGCCACCGGCGAACATCACGTCCTGTTTGCCCAGCATGATCTGCTCGGCCGCGTTTCCGATGCAATGCAGCGACGTCGAACAGGCCGAAGTGATCGAGTAGTTGATGCCCTTGATCTTGAACGCGGTCGCAAGGTTGGCCGAGATCGTCGAGCACATGCATTTCGGAACGGCAAACGGTCCGATGCGCTTGGTTGCGCCGGTTTTCAGAACGGTCTGGTGCGCCGTCAGCATGGCGCTGGTGGAAGGGCCACCGGACCCGGCAACAAGACCCGTACGCGGATTGACGACCTGATCTTCGCTCAGCCCCGCGTCAGCGATTGCCTGGCTCATCGCGATATGGGCATACGCGGCGCCTGGCCCCATGAACCGCAAAGTGCGCTTGTCGACCTGTTCCGACACATCGATCTTGAGCGTCCCTGCAACCTGGCTGCGGAAGCCGTGCTCGACCATCTGCTCGCTGGCCTCGATGCCGGACTTACCCGCCTTGAGCGAGGCCAGAACCTCTTCGGCATTGTTCCCGATGGAAGAGACAACCCCCAAACCGGTGACGACGACGCGACGCATTTGCGTTCTCCTGTGTTCCATTCCCTGTTGACTGTCAGTCAGCTGGGGTCAGCTTTCCGACAATGCAACCTTCATGTCCTTGACCTGATAGATGACTTCGCCATCCGCTTCGACCCGGCCATCCGCCACACCCATAGTCAGGCGGCGGGTCTGGACTGCCTTGGTGAAGTCCACGTAATAGGTCAGCATCTTGCGGTCAGGGCGCACCATGCCTGTCAGTTTCACTTCGCCCACACCCAGCGCATAGCCGCGACCCTGCCAGCCGCGCCAGCCGAGGTTGAAACCGGTCAGCTGCCACAGTCCGTCAAGACCCAGACAACCCGGCATGATCGGGTTTCCGGGAAAGTGGCAATCGAAGAACCAAAGGTCCGATGTGATGTCGAATTCGGCCACGACATGCCCCTTGCCGTGCGCGCCGCCGTCGCCTGAAATGTCGGTGATGCGGTCCATCATCAGCATCGGGGGAGCCGGAAGTTGAGCATTTCCGGGGCCGAAGAGTTCGCCGCGCGCGCATTTCAGCAGGTCGTCCTTGTCAAAGCTGCTTGGGAATTGGGCCATTCTGCCGCGTCTCCTGCCAGGGGTCTGTTTATTCAATCTGGCCTCGTCTATCACCCGTTTGCAAGGTCCTGCAAGACCACCCGAACACATCCGGCCCGCCGGAGCCGTTGGTTGCGAATGAATTTCATTTGAAATTGGTGGTGGTCGGCACTTATATATTGGGGCAGGGGAAATTGGGTAATGGTTTCATGACAGCTCAAAGTCGGGACATCGCTACGAACTGGTTGGTTGACGCTGGGCTGCGCCCGACGCGCCAGCGTGTTGCCTTGGCCGAATTGCTGGTGGGCGATGGCCGCCACCGACATGTCACCGCCGAAAGCCTGTTCGAGTCGGCCAAGACCAAGGGCGACGCCGTTTCCCTTGCAACGGTCTACAACACCCTGCGTGCCTTCTGCGATGCCGGCGTTCTGCAGGAAATCACCGTGGACGGCTCGAAAAGCTATTTCGACACCAACACCCATGACCACCCGCATTTCTTCTGGGAGGACGAGGGCCGCCTGAGCGATGCGCCGTCCGACCAACTGGTTATCCAGCGTCTGCCCGAAGCACCGGCCGGGGTTGAGATCGCGTCGGTGGACGTCGTAATCCGGCTGCGCAAAAAGCGCTGATCACAGTTTCCCAAGCGACCTAACCAGAGCCTGTTCAGCAGCGGAGACTGTCGTGTCCGCAGGACCGGTGCCGTGACGAGCCAGAATCACGGCCTCGGTTGCATCGGGGTCGGTGATCGGCAGGCTCAGCAGCGGCATCCGATCATAGCTGAAGCCGTTTTGCGGGCTGGCATAGCTGATGCCCACCCCTTCACAATGGGCCGCAAGACTGCGTTGGATCTCGAGCGATTCCGCGCGGTAGGACACGCTGGGGTGCAGCCCATGACGCCGGAACAGGCCCAAGACATGCTGCGCTGACAGACCTTCTTTGGACAGGATGAGCGGGTATTGCTCAAGCTCGGCAAGTGAAACGCTGCCTTGCCCGGCCAAAGGGTGCGCGGGACTGACCAGCGCGTTTGGCGTACTGTCCAGCAGCTTGTGGCGTGAGAAACCGGCATCGAGGCCTAGGTCGTAGGTGAGCGCCAGATCGAAACGGGCGTCGGTCAATCCGCCGATCAAGCCTTCGAATGTGTCAACGCCGTGGGTCAGAACGATATCGGGAAGGGTGTCCCTGATCGTCTGCATTGCCCGCGCCAGCAAGAACGGCGCAAGATCCACAAAACAACCCAACTTCAAACGGCTTGTTCCGGCAACCGGGGCTTTCGCCTTTTCGATCCGGGCAGCGCCCATCAGCAAGGCTTCGGCCTTGTCGATGAACTTGCGTCCTTGAGGCGTCAGCGACATTGCCGCGCCGCGTCGGCGCGAGAACAGCGGATGGCCCAGGTGTTCTTCGACCCGGGTCAGCGCGTTTGAAAGGGCAGGTTGCGATACGTTCAGGTGCTGTGCCGCGGCGGACAGGCTTCCGTGTCGCCCAATGGCGCAAACATATTCGTACTGGCGCAAGGTGATATATAACATGGAGTTAATGCTTATTTTGAAAGATATGATTTGAACAGGGGTGCCGGACATGTGCAAATCGGTCTCAGCAAATGACGGAGACCAACATGCCACACCCTCTTGTTTCCCCGGAGATGATCGAAACCTATCGCAATGACGGGGTTGTTCTGGTCAAGGGCCTGTTCGCCGATCACGTTGATGCCTTGCGGGAAGGGGTGGCACGCAACATGGCTGATCCCGGGCCATATGCGTCGGAAAACAAGAAAGAAGGCGAAACCGGCCGTTTCTTTGACGACTACTGTAACTGGTCTCGTATCCCCGAGTTTCGGCAGGTCATTCAAGCCTCTCCGGTTGCCGAGGTCGCTGCCGACCTGATGGAGTCCCGTTCGGTCCAGATGTTCCACGACCACGTTCTGGTCAAGGAGCCCGGCACCTCGATGGCCACGCCCTGGCATCAGGATGGGCCCTATTACTTTGTGGAAGGGCGTCAGACGATAAGCTTCTGGTCGCCGCTCGACCCGGTGACGCAGGCGACTCTGCGTTGCGTGGCGGGGTCTCACCTGTGGGAAAAGGAAGTGTTGCCGACGCGCTGGGTTTCGGAGGAGGGTTTCTTTCCTGACGAGGGCCAGTACATCGCGGTACCAGACCCCGTGGCCGAAGGGATGCGGATCGTTGAGTTCGACATGGAACCCGGCGATGCGGTCGCCTTCAACTTTCGAACCCTGCATGGTGCCCGAGGAAACCAGTCGAACAGCCGGCGCCGCGCCTTCTCGCTGCGGCTGGTCGGGGATGACGCCCGGTATGTCGAGCGTCCGGGCCGGACGTCGCCGCCGTTTCCGGGGCATGACATGCGGGCTGGACAACGATTGCGCGAGGACTGGTTCCCGGTTCTGCTCAATCGCTGAGCCGTTCCGGCCCGCTCAGAACCACTGGCCAGGTTCCATCAGGCCAAGGTCCAGCAACTGGTGCGAGTTCCATTGGAAAGGAACCGAGGACGGGCAGCGGAAACTGGGAATGTCAAAGGTCGATCCCGCGTTGCTTTTCAGCGCTTTGGCGGCGCGGAACGAACAGATTGCGGCCGTCAGGTTGTGATGCCAGGGACAGGCATAGGTGTTGTACTCGGGCTCGTTAAAGGTGTGATCGGGTTGGAGGGTCAGACCCTTGCAGCTTTTGAACAGCGCGATCCGGTCGATCCGGCGCCGTTCATACGGGATGTGATCCTCGAACCGCCAACGCAGGCCACCCGACATATCCAATTGACGCTCCAGCGGTTGTCCCGATCGGTCGTGCCGGGAATGAGCATAATATCCAGTGCTGTCCAGCATCGCATGATCCGGGGCCACGCCGTTGGGATAGGCGGACAGGTCGTCGGCGTAGATGTCGATCACGTGGCAGAGCATCGCGTCGCGCCGCTCCTCGGCGTGAAAGGCCAGCATCTCTGCGACCGTGCGCGTTTCACAGAACGGAAAGAACAGGTATTCCGAGTTGTAGCAGTAGTACAGCCAGATGTTTGGCGCCGCCTGAATGACGCGATTTATGGTGTCGAACACCACGTTTCTGGGCGAGCAGCGCATCGTGACCCGGTGCACCCGGTCCAAGATTTCAGGCAGGATCGAAAACTGGGCCGGTGCAAATACGATCACGGATTTGAACCCCAAGTCCAAGTGATGGCGCAAGGTCCCATCAAGCTCGACATCGTCTTCGGCAAAAACCAATGCGACCGGCCCCTTGGTCAACGCTGCCCGGCCCGATTTCAGAAAGTGGTCGAGGGATTCGTATTTCATTGCCCGCTTGTAGCCTGCCTTGCTGGAAATACCCGTCAAATTCGGGTAATTGCGCCAGCATTGCAAGCGGCGTTCGATGCGTATAGACGACGCCGATCCAGCGAACGCAAAAGGCCCAGCCCATGTCCGAACCGAAAAAGCTGTATATCAAGACCTATGGCTGTCAGATGAACGTCTATGACAGCGAACGCATGTCTGAGGCGTTGGGCGGGCAGGGCTATGTGGAAACGCAGTCGCCCGAAGATGCGGACATGATCCTGCTGAACACCTGCCACATCCGCGAAAAGGCGGCCGAGAAGGTGTATTCCGAACTGGGCCGGTTCAAGGGGTTGAAGGCCGAAAAGCCCGATCTGAAGATCGGCGTGGCCGGTTGTGTGGCGCAGGCCGAGGGCGAAGAGATCATGCGTCGGCAGCCGCTGGTCGATCTGGTCGTCGGCCCGCAAAGCTACCACCGCCTGCCCGAGTTGGAGGCCAAGGCGCGTGCGGGCGAAAAGGCGTTGGATACCGATTTCCCCGAAGAGGACAAGTTCGAGAAACTCAAGAACCGTCCCAAGGCCAAACGCGGCCCGACGGCGTTTCTGACCGTGCAGGAAGGCTGTGACAAGTTTTGCGCCTTCTGCGTCGTACCCTATACTCGTGGGGCCGAGGTCAGCCGCCCCGCCGATCGCATCCTGCGCGAGGCGCAGGACCTGGTTGAGCGCGGCGTGCGCGAGATCACGCTGCTGGGCCAGAACGTCAACGCCTATCACGGGGCCGGCCCCGATGGCGACATGACCTTGGCCGGGTTGATCTGGGAATTGAACAAGATCGACGGGCTGGAACGCATCCGGTTCACCACCTCGCATCCCAACGACATGACCGACGACCTGATCGAGGCGCACGGCACCTGCGAAAAGCTGATGCCCTATCTGCACCTGCCGGTACAGTCCGGCTCGGACAAGATCCTCAAGCGGATGAACCGCAGCCACACCGCCGAAAGCTATCTGCGTCTGATCGAGCGGATCCGCGAGGCGCGCCCCGATATCCTGATGTCGGGCGATTTCATCGTGGGCTTCCCTGAAGAGACCGAAGAGGATTTCCAGGCCACTTTGGATCTGGTCGAGCAGGTCCGCTATGGCTATGCGTATTCGTTCAAGTATTCGACCCGGCCGGGCACGCCTGCGGCCGAGCGTCCGCAGGTCGATCCGCAGGAAGCTGACGACCGTCTGCAACGCTTGCAGGCTCTGATCACCCGGCACCAGCGCGAGATCCAGGATGCGATGGTTGGTCGGACAGTCCGGGTTCTGTTTGAGAAACCCGGGCGTCTGGCCGGACAGATGGTTGGCAAGTCCGAGTATCTGCATGCTGTCCACGTTTCCGGCGCCGATCTTTCGGCGGGAGATCTTCGCAACGTCCGGATCACGGCCTCGGGCGCCAATTCACTGGCCGGCGAGGTGCTGTGACAGGGCCGCGTTTCACCGCTCAAGCAACACTCGTGGCGTTTGTTTCCAAAATTTACCCTTGATTTATCGCTTGGAACTATGGTCGGAGAATAGCCAGATTTCTCGGGGCCGTGTTTCAAGTGGCCTTCGGGCTTTACATCGGCGGGGCTTCGGGTCGCCCGGGCACCGCAATGGAGGGTACGAGTGACACGTCAGGCAGGTATTCGACAAACAGGGGTAGGCTGTGTTCTGGTCGGCCTATTGCTGGCCGCAGGCGCAGGTATTCCCACTCATGCGGGGGATTTGGACGGCGCCGTTTCCGATCCGGTCGTGTTGGGGCCGGAGCGTTACTCCAAAGACGTCAGCGCCTTCTATCTGGGGTTCAGCGCCGGGTATGGATCAGGCGGAACAGACCAGTTCGGGCTGGCCACCAATGCGGGCACCTTTCCCATCGGCAAACTTGACCTGAGCGGTGCTTATGGCGGGATACGGGGCGGTTGGCGCGGTGTGCTGCCTGCGCGTGGCGGGCGCGATTACGTCTACGGGTTTGAGATCGCGTACGATTTCGCTTCGCTGGATGACAGTGCCACGACGCAGATAGGCACCACAACCGTTCAGGGCGGTTCCGAGATATCGGATGTGCTGTCGCTGCGGTTCAAGAACGGACTGACCAACCCCAGCGGTTCGGTTCTGTATTTCGTTACCGTCGGGTTCGTTCAGGGTGAAATCGAAACGACCAACAGCCTGTCCAGCGGCGGCACCACTCAGTCTTTCGCAAGCGATGACCGACGCAACGGATTCGTTGCCAGCATCGGGGCCGAGCATCAGTTGAACGACAATTGGTCCGTCACCGGCGAATTCGAATATGTGCAGTTCCAGTCGAAGGTCGTCGATTTTGGCTCGGGCTTCTCGACCAAGTCCACGCCCAGCTACCAGGGGATTCGCGTCGGGTTGAACTACAAGTTCTGATCCCGCCGGCGGATTCCGGCCTGAGATTTCACCACGCCAGGCCATGAATTCCCTTCCGCCTGACCGATTTGCGATCAGTTGCTCAGATTTTTGATTCTGTGGCTTGCGCCGACCGACTCTTGTTGTCTACGCTTGGGGTGACAACGCCAAGACAGGAGAACGGATTGGCCATCGGTGCCCTTACCCCACCGCAAGATGAAATGCCCGCGAACGAGGCGTTTGTTGAATTCCCCGACAACCGATTGTTGATTGATCTTTGCGGCGAATACGACCGCAACCTGGCCGAGATCGAGCGGAAACTGTCCGTTCAGATCGTGCGCCGCGGCAACCAACTGGTCGTCATGGGCGAAGACGAGCTTCAGAAGCAGGCGATCGAGGTTTTGCAGGCCCTTTACACCCGTCTGGAAGGCGGGCGCGACGTCGAAGCCGCCGACGTTGATCGCGAATTGCGGATGGGCAATTCCGAAGCCGGAACCGGCTCGCGTGATGGCGACCAGCTTGAAATGTTCAAGGGTGGAACTGTCGAAATCAAGACCCGAAAAAAGCTGGTTGAACCCCGCACTGACGCGCAAAAGGCTTATGTGCAGTCGCTGTTCAACAACGAACTCGCCTTTGGCATCGGCCCGGCGGGAACGGGCAAGACCTACCTTGCCGTGGCTGTGGGTGTGTCGATGTTCATCGGCGGGCATGTGGATCGAATCATCCTCAGCCGCCCAGCCGTCGAAGCCGGCGAAAAGCTGGGTTACCTGCCCGGTGATATGAAGGACAAGGTCGATCCGTATATGCAGCCGCTATACGACGCGTTGAATGACTTTCTGCCTGGCAAGCAACTGGCCAAGCTGATTGAGGAAAAGCGGATCGAAATCGCCCCGCTGGCGTTCATGCGCGGGCGGACTCTGGCCAATGCCTTCGTTGTATTGGACGAGGCCCAGAACGCCACGACGATGCAGATGAAGATGTTCCTGACGCGCTTGGGCGAGGGTAGCCGGATGGTGATCACCGGCGACCGGTCGCAGGTGGATCTGCCGCGTGGCGTGGCTTCAGGGCTTGCGGATGCCGAGCGGTTGCTGAAGACGATCCCGAATATCAGCTTCAACTACTTCACATCCAAGGACGTGGTGCGCCATCCGCTTGTCGCAGCGATCATCGAGGCGTATGAGGCCGACTCGGGCCGGGAAACGGGTTGAACCGTCGGACCTGGGCAAATCGGCCTCGGAGCGTCACGAGATGAACTTGGAGATCACGATCGAAGACCCGCGTTGGCAGGGTCTTGAGCCATTGGCGCGCAAGGCCGTGGCCGCGACGCTGGCGCATTGCGGTGTGGATGCCGATTTGTGCGAAGTCAGCGTGCTGGGCTGCGACGACAACCGGATTGCCGAGTTGAATGCTGAATTTCGTGAAAAGCCTTCGCCGACGAATGTGCTGAGCTGGCCAGCTGAGGACCTTGCTGCGGATCAGCCCGGCGGCACACCGCTTGTGCCCCAGCCGGATTTCACGGGTGACATCGCGCTTGGTGACATCGCGATTTCGTATGACACTTGTTGGCGCGAGGCTCAGGAGGCCGGGAAATCCATGGATGACCACGTGACCCATTTGCTGGTTCACGGAGTGTTGCATTTGCTGGGGTATGATCACATTCGTGACCTTGACGCCACTTTGATGGAACGTGCCGAGGTCGAGATACTTGGCAAAATGGGTATTGATGACCCATATAATGGGTAATGTGGGCCTTGGTGCCCGATCTATTGGAACAGGAAAATGGGCGATATTGACGGCAGTTCTGGAGCGGCGCAGAGCGCGCACTCGCAGAGCAGCGATGAAACCAAAGAGAAAAGCGGGCTTTTCTCTCGTATTCTTGATGCTTTTTCTTCCGCCGAGGATGACGCCGAAGTCGTCGTGAACGGGAATGAGGTTGTGACCCCTCAGCCACGCGGCATGATCAATCTGCGGCGCATGCGGGTCGAGGATGTGGCAATCCCTTCCGCTGATATCGTGTCTGTGCCTTCGACCATCACCAAAGAGGAACTGGCCCAGGTCTTCCGGGATAGCGGTCTGTCGCGAGTACCGGTCTATGAGGGTACGCTGGACACGCCGCTGGGCTTTGTCCACCTCAAGGATTTTGCGCTGACGCATGGGTTCAACGGTGGGTCGGCGGAATTTGATCTGATCTCGATGCTCCGCCCGCTGCTGTTCGTCCCACCCTCAATGCCGATCGGTGTTTTGCTGACCAAGATGCAGACCGAGCGCCGCCACATGGCGTTGGTGATCGATGAATATGGCGGCGTCGACGGGCTTGTCACGATCGAAGATCTGATCGAACAGGTCGTCGGAGAAATCGCCGATGAGCATGACGCCGACGAAAATCAGCTGTGGGTGCAAGAAAAGCCCGGGTGCTATATCGTTCAGGCCAAGGCCCCACTTGAAGAATTCGAGGCCGAAATCGGCCGGTCGCTGACCAGTCACGAGGACGTGGACGAGGAAGAGATCGAGACCTTGGGCGGGCTGGTCTTCATGCTGTCGGGGCGGGTTCCAGCTCGCGGTGAGGTGGTTTTGCACCCCGAAGGCCCCGAATTTGAGATTATCGACGCGGATCCGCGGCGCATCAAGCGCCTGCGGGTGATGCTGCCGGATATGGCTGCATGAATCCTGCCTTGCGGTGGCCGCATTGGCTGCACGTGGTACTGGCCGCGATGTTCGGAGCGTTGGCGGCCTTTGGCTTGTCGCCGTTTGGCTATTGGACAATCACCTGCATTGCGCTTGCATCCGTCGCGCCGTTGTTTCTGGCCAGTTCCACGCGCGCTCGCGCGGCGTGGGTGGGCTGGGCTTTCGCAACCGGTTACTTCGCCAATGCCCTGAGCTGGATCATCGAGCCCTTTCAGATCGACGCTGAGCGTTATGCTTGGATGGCCCCTTTTGCGCTGGTGTTCATGGCTGCTGGCTTGGCCCTGTTCTGGGCGTTTGCTTTCTGGTTCGCGCGCGGAACCCGAGAGGTGGGGCCGCGGCAGGCCATCGTTCTGGCCCTGATCCTGTCGCTGGTTGAAATGGCGCGCGGCTATGTTCTGACCGGATTTCCATGGGCGGGAATGGCGCAGATTTGGGTGGACGCCCCGGCCGGGCAACTCCTTGCTTGGGTTGGTCCTTATGGGCTGGGGGCCGCGACCTTTTTGCTGGCCCTGCCCTTGGGCGCTGCTGTCGCCGATCCTCGCAATGGTTCGGCGTTACTTTGGCCCGTCGTGGCAGTTGTCATCTTTGCCGGTTTGGCGCTGGTTCAAGCCAGCAACCGCCCAGAGGTTGCAGAGACCGGTCACATCGTTCGTCTGGTCCAACCCAACGCGCCGCAAGAGCAGAAATGGGACCCGTCTTTTGCCCCGCTGTTTTTTGCTCGACAGATTGAATTCACTGCCGCCGATCCGCGTCCGGACTTGATCGTATGGCCCGAGACGTCGGTTCCGGCTTGGCTGGGCAGTGCGGGTCCCTATCTGGAAGCGATTGCCGAGGCCGCTCGGGGAACGCCCGTCATCCTCGGTATCCAACGCGGAGACGGGCCGCGCATCTACAACTCGATGATCTACCTCGACGAGCAGGGGCGCCAGACCGGCCTGTACGACAAGCATCATTTGGTGCCCTTTGGCGAGTATGTCCCCTTTGGCGATCTGATGGGCAAGTTCGGAATACACGGTATGGCCGCGACCACCGGAAGTGGCTTCAGCGCCGGTCCCGGAGCGGCGATGCTGAACGCCGGCAAGCTGGGTCTGGCGCTGCCGCTGATCTGCTACGAGGCGATCTTTCCGCAGGATGTCTCGGCCGCACCGCAGCGTCCGGATTTCCTTCTGCAGATAACCAATGATGCCTGGTTCGGGACACGTACAGGACCATTCCAGCATCTGGCGCAGGCAAGGATGCGGGCCATCGAACAAGGTCTGCCGCTGGCGCGGTCGGCAAATACCGGTGTTTCGGCGATGGTCGATCCTTATGGCAACGTAGTCGCGTCCCTGCCTTTGGGACAGGCGGGTTTCGTGGATGCTCATCTTCCGGCGCCATTGCCGCCAACACTGTATGCGCGAACCGGCGACGGGCTGACGCTTGGGCTATTGTTGATGCTTCTGCTGCTGTTTCGGCGCAACGTTCGGTTTGGCAGGGCATAATTACCGATTGACCCTCTGTTTCTTCGGGCGTATCCCGTCGAATGCCTGTCACAACGGCTTCCTGGCGTGACGGGGAAATCTTAATGGAGCGCTTTCATGTCCCGACAGAACTACATTTTCACTTCGGAATCCGTTTCCGAAGGGCATCCCGACAAGGTGTGCGACCGAATTTCAGATGCGGTCCTGGATGCCTTTCTGAATGAAGAGCCCGAAGCGCGCGTCGCGTGCGAAACCTTTGCCACCACTGATCGGGTGGTCATCGGCGGCGAGGTCGGTCTGTCGGATCAGGAAAAGCTGCACGACTACATGGGCAAGATCGAAGAGATCGCCCGCGCTTGCATCAAGGACATCGGTTACGAGCAGGACAAGTTCCACCACGAAACGGTCGAGGTGACGAACCTGCTGCACGAGCAGTCGGCGCACATCGCCCAAGGGGTCGATGCGTCTGCTGACAAGGATGAAGGCGCCGGTGACCAGGGCATCATGTTTGGATATGCCACCACCGAAACCCCGGCCCTGATGCCGGCTCCGATCCAATACGCGCACGCCATCCTGCGCCGTCTGGCGGAAGTGCGCAAGAACGGGTCTGAACCCGCTCTGGGTCCCGATGCCAAATCGCAGTTGTCGGTGATCTACCGTGACGGGCGGCCAGTCGGTGTCAGTTCGGTCGTGCTGTCCACCCAGCATCTGGATGAGGCGCTGACCTCGGACGATATTCGCCAGATCGTCGAGCCCTACATCCGCGAGTCTCTGCCCGACGGCTGGCTGAGCGACCAGACGGAATGGCATGTGAACCCAACCGGCAAGTTCGTCATCGGCGGACCTGACGGGGATGCTGGCCTGACCGGGCGCAAGATCATCGTCGATACATATGGCGGCGCGGCTCCGCACGGCGGCGGGGCGTTCTCGGGCAAGGACCCGACCAAGGTCGACCGGTCGGCGGCCTATGCCGCGCGGTATCTGGCCAAGAACGTCGTGGCCGCCGGCATGGCCGAGCGTTGCACGATCCAGCTGAGCTATGCGATTGGCGTTTCCAAGCCGTTGTCGATCTACGCCGACACCCATGGCACAGGACAGGTTGCCGACGCCGAGATCGAGAAGGCGGTCGGACAGGTGATGGACCTGACCCCGCGCGGCATCCGCGAACACCTGCAACTGAACAAGCCGATCTACCAGCGCACCGCGGCCTATGGGCATTTCGGTCGCGAACCGGGTGCGGACGGCGGCTTCAGTTGGGAGCGGACCGATCTGGTTGAGGCCTTGAAAAAGGCTGTCTGAGCCGGCATCGGGAACCAAACACGGCAAGGCGCGTCCGATTTGGCGGGCCTTTTCCGTTTCGAAGGTCGCCTCTCCGACACAGCCCGACCCTTGCAACGCCAACGCCGCCGCAGTAAGGGCACCGGCATGAGCACCCAGTCACCCGAACGCCCCCGCAGAAACTTCTATGGCCGCTTCAAGGGCAAGACCCTGAAGCCCAGCCAAAAGACCTATCTGTCCGAGGACCTGGCCGCCCTGTCGCCCGGCGCGGTGGATTGGGACAGCAACCCCGACCGCACCCCGATCGACCTGAACGCGCTGTTCGACGGCAAGCCGGTATGGCTCGAGGTCGGGTTCGGCGGCGGCGAGCATCTGGTGCATCAGGCGCAGCAGAACCCCGATATCGGTATCATCGGCGCCGAGCCGTTCATCAACGGCGTGGCCATGCTATTGGGCAAGATCCGCCGGGCCGAAGTGACCAACCTGGCGGTGCATCCCGGCGATGTGCGCGACCTGTTCGACGTGCTGCCCGATGCCAGCATCTCGCGCGCGTTTCTGCTCTATCCCGATCCGTGGCCCAAAAAGCGGCACCACCGCCGCCGCTTCGTGACGCCCGAGCACCTGGAACCCTTGGCACGTGTGTTGAAACCCGGCGCGATTTTCCGCGTGGCGACCGACATCCCGGACTACGTCCGCCAGACGCTCGAGGAGGTACCCGGCGCCGGTTTCGAATGGCTGGCCGAGGGGCCCGAAGATTGGCGCAAGCCGTGGGATGACTGGATTTCCACCCGCTACGAGCAGAAGGCCCTGCGTGAAGGCCGCACGCCGCACTACCTGACCTTCCGCCGCAACGGGTGATTGCGGCTGGACGCTGCGGCGCCAATTCGCTAATCGGCAGGGGCACTGATAGCGCAAAAGGAGCCCTCATGTCCGGACACGGCACGCCCATCCCGATGACCTCGCATCCCTGCGGCCCGCTGACCGGCACGGCCGAAGTGCCGGGTGACAAGTCGATTTCGCACCGCTCTCTGATCCTTGGGGCGATGGCCGTGGGCGAGACCCGGATCTCGGGCCTGCTGGAAGGCGAAGACGTTCTGGACACCGCCAAGGCGATGCGCGCCTTCGGGGCCGAGGTGATCTCGCACGGGAATGGCGAATGGACGGTGCATGGCGTCGGCGTGGGCGGTTTTGCCGAGCCGGATCATGTGATCGACTGCGGCAACTCGGGCACGGGCGTGCGCCTGATCATGGGCGCGATGGCGACCAGCCCGATCAGCGCGACCTTCACCGGCGACGCCAGCCTGAACAAACGCCCGATGGCGCGGGTGACCGATCCGTTGGCCCTGTTCGGGGCACAGGCCGTGGGCCGTTCGGGCGGGCGTCTGCCCATGACCATCGTCGGCGCGGCCGATCCGGTGCCGGTCTGGTACGAAGTGCCTGTGCCTTCGGCCCAGGTGAAATCTGCCGTTCTGCTGGCCGGCCTGAACGCGCCCGGCAAGACCGTGGTGATCGAGAAGGAAGCCACCCGTGACCATTCCGAACGAATGCTGGCCGGGTTCGGCGCCGAAATCACCGTCGAGGACACCGACGAAGGCCGGGTCATCACATTGACCGGCCGGCCTGAGTTGAAACCGCAGGTGATCGCCGTGCCGCGCGATCCCTCCAGCGCGGCCTTCCCGGTCTGCGCGGCGCTGATCACGCCGGGATCGGACGTTTTGGTGCCGGGCATCGGCCTGAACCCCACGCGCGCCGGCCTGTTCACCACGCTGCGTGAGATGGGTGCCGATCTGACCTATGAGAACATGCGCGAGGAAGGCGGCGAGCCGGTCGCCGACCTGCGCGCGCGTTACTCGCCCGACATGAAGGGCATCGACGTCCCGCCCGAACGCGCGGCTTCGATGATCGACGAATATCCGGTGCTGTCGGTGGTTGCGGCCAACGCCACCGGTAAGACGATGATGGGCGGCGTCAAGGAACTGCGCGTCAAGGAAAGCGACCGCATCGACGCCATGGCGCGTGGCTTGCGGGCCAACGGCGTCACGGTTGACGAGGGCGATGACTGGTGGTCGGTCGACGGGCTGGGCATCGGCGGCGTTCCCGGCGGCGGCACCTGCGAAAGCTTTCTGGACCATCGCATCGCCATGTCGTTCATGGTGATGGGCATGGGCGCGCAACAGGCGGTCTCGGTCGATGACGGCAGCCCCATCGCGACCTCGTTCCCGATCTTCGAGCCGTTGATGAAGGGCCTGGGTGCCAAGGTCGAGCGCACATGAGCTTTACCGTCGCCATCGACGGCCCGGCCGCTGCGGGCAAGGGCACGATCTCCAAGGCCGTGGCTGCGCATTTCGGTCTGGCGCATCTGGATACGGGGCTTCTCTATCGCGCGGTCGGCCGACGCACGTTGGACGGCACCGACCCGGTCGAGGCGGCGCGGTCCCTCACGGCCGAGGAGTTGGAGCAGGGCGACCTGCGCACCGCCGAAATCGCGCAGGCGGCGTCGAAAGTGGCGGTGATCCCCGAGGTGCGCGCAGCTCTGGTCGATTTCCAGCGCAGCTTTGCCCGGCGGGCCGGCGGCGCGGTGCTGGACGGGCGGGACATCGGCACGGTGATCTGCCCCGAGGCCGAGGTGAAGCTGTTCGTCACCGCCAGCCCCGAAGTGCGCGCCGAGCGACGCTATCTGGAACTGGCAGACAAAAGCGCGGATGTAACCCGCGCGCAGGTTCTGGCCGATGTCCGCGAGCGCGACGCGCGGGACGCCGAGCGCAACACGGCCCCGATGAAACCGGCCTACGATGCCGTAATTCTGGACACTTCGGACCTGAGCATCGAGGCCGCGCTGGAAAAGGCGGTCGCGGTTATTCAAGGAAAGCTGCCCGCGGCAAGGTGAGACCGCGGACAGCGCTTGGCGACAGTCCGATTACAGTTCGCCGACCGCAATCGACTTGATATTCGCCCACTGGTCATCCGCAGTCTTGGCGGTGCCGGACACGTCTTCGAGGAACTTGGCGCGAGTTGCCGCGTTCAGAAACAGGAACAGCTTGCCATCGGCCAGCAGGTACTGATCCGGATCGCCATCGAACTTCTTGCCCACGGAAACACCATACGAGCAGAAGCCGCCGTGCTGCGGCAGGTATGCTTCGGGGTTGGCCTCGAAAGCTTCGCGGTTCTCGGCCGAGGTGAAGTAGTATGACGCGCCGTCATAGGTGGCCGAATGCGTGGCGAACCCTTCGACCGGGTTGCCGTCGGTGACCAGCGCAACCAGATCGACCCCGTGAGCAGCCAGCGGCGCACCGCCGGCCGAGATCCCGTTCGAAACATTGATCTCATCCGCCGCAAAAGCCGGTGCGGCGATCATCGGCAGGACGGCGACAAGGGCGCTGAGTACAACAGATTTCATTGTGTGTTCCTTTCGTGTTCAGTTGTGGCCGGCACGCGCGCCGACCCGTGTTGAACAGATAAATGCGGGCGTGCGGACGCGTAATCGCAGGGCGAACGGAAAACCTTGCAGATCGTTCGCACTTGCCGGGAGTCTGCCAAACCGGCTCACCAAGCTGTGTTTGGCCAGTTGATCAGTCCCCGCTTAGGCTGAACGCGTCTATGGTTGAGAGAACGGATGATCCGATTTGCCCTGATTTGGATTTTGTTGGCCGGCCATGCGTTGGCACAGGAAGCCGAGCCACCGATGACCTACGAGAGACTGGGCAAGATCATCTTTGCCCTCGACCCCGATGCCGAGCCGCAGGGTCCGGGCATTACCATGACGATTTCGGATGTTCCGGTGCTGGTTGTTAGTGATGTGCATGCCGACCGGATGCGGGCAATGGTTGCGATCAGCGGCACCTCAGAGCTTTCGGCCGAAGACTTGCAGCGCATGATGCAGGCCAATTTCGACAGTACGCTGGACGCGCGCTATGCGATCGCCAATGGTACCTTGTGGGCCGTGTTCATCCACCCGCTGTCACGGCTGAACAAGGATCAACTGATCTCGGGCCTGGCGCAGACCGTCAATATCGCCCTGACCTATGGCACTCTCTATTCCGGGGGTGCGGCCGAGTTCGGCGGTGGCGACAGCCATGACCTGCAACGCGAACTGATCGACGATCTTCTGAAGAAAGGCGAGGACATCTGAGGCTGCCTCGGAAGGTTCAACCGTCATCGCTGTCCGTTCAGTGCAAGGGAAGCAGGTCGTGACCATACGTTGCTTTGGCAAAGGCGCCCGTTTGGGCCTACTTGATGCCGCCATTGGCCCTAGCTGGATGCCTGAAAGCTGCTATAGTTTCCCTCAGCGATAAGGGGAGGTCGCCACCGAGGCCCGGAAAAACGGGCAGGCGGCCGCATAATCCTCACAGCCAACAGGGACAGAACAACATGAATAATCGTTTGCAAAAAATCACCATCGTGGGTGGCGGTACGGCCGGCTGGATGACGGCGCTGCTTCTCGAGATGGTGTTTTCGCGCACTTCAGCACCCAAGGATCGTCCGCGGATCTGCCTGATCGAAAGCCCGAACATCGCCACGGTCGGCGTTGGTGAAGCGACCGTGCCACGTATGCCGGTCACGCTCCGTCAGGCTGGAATTTCAGAGCGAGATTTTTTCCGCGAAACCAATGCGTCGTTCAAGCTGGGCGTCAAATTCTGCAACTGGAACAAAGACGCAAAGGGAAAGCGCATCGACTATGTGAACCCATTTGCCCATGGCCAGATGCTGGAAGGACTCGAGGCCGCCGAATACTTCCTTCGGTTTGGCAACGGGGACCGGGATTTCACTCAGTCCATCTCGCCGCATGATGATCTGGCCCGGCTGTGCAAAGGCGCGCGGCTTCTGGGGCAACCCGAATTCGAGCAGCGGTTCGGTTATGCCTATCACTTGGACGCAGTAAAATTCGCAGGCATGTTGACCAGGGTCTGTACACAGCGTGGCGTCGAACATATCCGCGACGAGGTTCAGTCGGTCGAGTTGAATGAACAGGGCAATGTCAGCCACCTGATGCTTGAGCGCGCAGGCCGCCACGATATTGAAATGGTCGTGGACTGCACCGGTTTCCGCGGCCTGATCATCAATCAGGCGCTGGGCGAGCCGTTCATGGATTATTCGGATTATCTGCCGAACGACCGTGCCATGGCGTTGCAGATCGAGCACCCCAATCCCCGGAAGATCGAAAGCGTCACACGATCCACTGCACTTGGCGCTGGTTGGACTTGGCGCGTGCCTCTCTACAACCGAGTGGGCACGGGATACGTGTATTCATCCGCGCACCGGACCGATGATCAGGCGGCGGACGAATATCTGGAGTGGCTGGGTGACAGCGGCAAAGGCGCGACGCCGCGGGTGATCCCTATGCGGATCGGGCGCGTCCGTAACGCGTGGGTCAAGAACTGCGTTGCAATCGGGCTGGCCGGTGGGTTCATCGAGCCGCTGGAAAGCACTGCGATCCATATGGTCGACCATGCCGTACGCTGGTTCGCCGAGCATCTGCCGACCCGCGATATCGAACCCTCGCTTAGGGATAGATACAATCGTCAGATGAACAAGCTCTATGACGAGGTGCTGGATTTCATTTGCCTGCATTACAAGCTGAACAATCGTACCGATGATCAATACTGGATCGACGCGCGGACCGAGATGAAGGTGCCGGACAGGCTGGCTGAAAACCTCGAGCTTTGGAAGAACCGCCTTCCGATGCAGCACGATGTCGAGTTTGCAACGCTGTTTGACCATCGCGTCTATCAGACGGTTCTGCTGGGCAAGCAGGTCTATGATACGGGGTATGGCACTGGAATTCGTGATCGCATTCGACCATTGCGGAAGGACATCTGGTTCCAATGGTGGAAGGGCGCGAAAGTGGACCTTGCGCAGATCCTGAAAGCGATGCCGGATCACAAAACCCTTCTGCGCGACATTCGCGGAGAGCTCAAGCAACCCACCTTTGCGATGGCCAAGGCGGCACAGCCGACCGTTCCGATGCCGGGTGCCGCGCCCGAACCGGTGGTCATCCAGAACATGCCGAACCTGGCCGAGATTCAAAGCGGCAAGAAAGACCTGCAACTGTTCTAGGTCTCTCGGCTTCGGCTGATATTGAGAGCTTCGAAATGGTTGAGGGCAGGGTTGCAGAACCCTGCCTTTTTTGACCTCAATCCGGGGTTGCGCAACAAAAGTATGTTACGTAATAACATACCATATCAGTTGGGACGTTTCCCCAACCCATTCCATCCGGTCCAGTTCCCGCTCTGAAAACTCGCATTGGTACAGTCGATGCCCATGACCAATCAAAGACGCAATCTGCGCAGCCGCCTGAACCGCCGGAGACGGCAACGCCCCGCGATGCAGGCCTATGACACCCTTCCGCCTCAGTTGCGTCAGTGGCTTGCGAATGCCTGTTTGCCGTGGAGTCCGAACTCGGCCCTCAAGATTTGGAAGGCAGCCGGTGGGGCAAAGGCCCCGGCCGACGCTCTGGCACGTTTGAATGCGATCGAGCAGGCCATGCTGCTGAGGGATGCCCGGATTTGGGAGGAGTAGCTGGCCCGGAAAACGCAAGCGGAATCCCGCGTCGGCTTGCAACAAGGGCCTTTATGCTTGCGCTGCGCCCAGAATCCGCCTATACGCGCGCTGTCTGAACAAGGGCGGTCAACGCCCGGACGACGTATCTGAGCAGGGCCGGGTTTCCTCGGCCCTTTGTGTTTGTTTAGCCAGATGCGCACCGGGTCACGCCAGAGGACATCATGAAACAAGACCGGCGGAGACAACCGCTCGGCCAGCAAAAACGTTATGTAAAGGAAAACAACGCCACATGGCTAACGCATCCATGGAGGAATTCGAAGCCCTCCTGAACGAAAGCTTCGAAATGGACACCCCCGAAGAGGGTTCGGTTGTCAAAGGCAAGGTCATCGCGATCGAAGCGGGCCAGGCCATCATCGACGTAGGCTACAAGATGGAAGGCCGTGTCGATCTGAAAGAATTCGCAAATCCCGGCGAAGCTCCTGAAATCGCTGTTGGCGACGAGGTCGAAGTCTACCTGCGCGCCGCAGAAAACGCCCGTGGCGAAGCCGTCATCTCGCGCGAGATGGCCCGCCGTGAAGAGGCATGGGACCGTCTGGAAAAAGCATATGCCGACGACCAACGCGTCGAAGGTGCAATCTTTGGTCGCGTCAAAGGTGGCTTCACCGTGGACCTGGGTGGCGCAGTTGCGTTCCTGCCCGGCAGCCAGGTTGACGTTCGCCCCGTGCGCGACGCTGGCCCGCTGATGGGTCTGAAGCAGCCGTTCCAGATCCTGAAAATGGACCGCCGCCGTGGCAACATCGTTGTCTCGCGTCGTGCAATTCTGGAAGAATCGCGTGCCGAACAGCGTGCCGAGGTCATCGGCAACCTGTCCGAAGGTCAGACCGTCGAGGGTGTCGTCAAGAACATCACCGAATACGGTGCATTCGTTGACCTGGGCGGCGTTGACGGCCTGCTGCACGTCACGGACATGGCATGGCGCCGCGTGAACCACCCGTCCGAGATCCTGACGATCGGCGAAACCATCAAGGTTCAGGTTATCAAGATCAACAAGGAAACCCACCGCATCAGCCTGGGCATGAAGCAGCTGCAGGAAGATCCGTGGGATCTGGTTGGCGCCAAGTACCCGCTGGGTTCGGTGCACAAGGGTCGCGTCACCAACATCACCGACTACGGCGCGTTCGTCGAGCTGGAGCCCGGTGTCGAAGGTCTGGTGCACGTGTCCGAGATGTCTTGGACCAAGAAAAACGTCCACCCCGGCAAGATCGTTTCGACCAGCCAGGAAGTCGACGTCATGGTTCTGGAAATCGACGGCGCCAAGCGTCGCGTGTCTCTGGGCCTCAAGCAGACCCAGCGCAACCCGTGGGAAGTGTTTGCAGAAACGCACCCCGAGGGCACGCAGGTCGAAGGCGAAGTCAAGAACATCACCGAATTCGGTCTGTTCATCGGCCTGGAAGGTGACATCGACGGCATGGTTCACCTGTCCGACCTGTCGTGGGACGAGCGTGGCGAAGATGCCATCCAGAACTACCGCAAGGGCGACGTCGTTCAGGCGGTTGTCTCGGAAGTTGATGTTGAAAAAGAGCGGATCTCGCTGTCGATCAAAGCCCTGGGCGGTGACAAGTTCGCCGAAGCCGTGGGCGGCGTGAAGCGTGGCTCGGTCATCACCGTCGAAGTGACCGCGATCGAAGATGGCGGCATCGAGGTGGAGTACGAAGGCATGAAGTCCTTCATCCGCCGTTCGGACCTGAGCCGCGACCGTGCCGAACAGCGCCCCGAGCGTTTCTCGGTCGGTGACAAGGTCGATGTCCGCGTGACCAACGTCGACAGCAAGACTCGCCGTCTGGGCCTGTCGATCAAGGCGCGCGAAATCGCCGAAGAGAAAGAGGCCGTTCAACAGTACGGTTCGTCGGACTCGGGCGCATCGCTGGGCGACATTCTTGGCGCAGCGCTGAAGTCCGGCGACTAAGCCAGACTTGCAGTTTTGAACACTCAGACGGCCCCGTTCATCCCGAGCGGGGCCGTTTCTTTTGCGAATCAATGTGTTCCGGTTTTGCGAGTTATTCGGCGATAGGTGCAGGCATGAACTGCCGGATTCGCGTTTGTACACGCGAATTTCCGGTGCTTTCTTGGAAAATGCACCCCGGACACACAGAGTTTACATTCCACCCGGCACCGTTTTTTCCTATACTGGCCAAACCAGTAGACGAGATGACACGGTGACCTGGGAGGGTAGCACGCATGATCCGTTCAGAACTGATTCAGAAAATCGCCGACGAAAATCCACATCTGTACCAACGTGATGTCGAGCGGATCGTGAATACCGTATTCGAGGAAGTCACAGACGCGATGGCGCGCGGTGACCGTGTCGAACTGCGGGGCTTCGGAGCGTTTTCGGTCAAGAAACGGGATGCGCGCGTCGGCCGGAACCCTCGCACTGGCGAGACGGTTCAGGTCGAAGAAAAGTGCGTGCCGTTTTTCAAGACCGGCAAGTTGCTAAGGGATCGTTTGAACGGTAAAGCGTGATCTCATGATGCGCTACATTCGATACGGTTTTCTTGCGGTCCTGGGGATCGTCCTTGTCTCGGTCTCGCTGGCCAATCGCCAGATGGTGCAGTTGCAGTTGATGCCGGACGCCTTGTCTGACCTGCTTGGCTTCAATCTGGCCACCTCGCTGCCGCTGTTTCTTGTGGTTCTTGGCGGGATCGTGGCTGGCCTTGTCATCGGCTTTCTGTGGGAGTGGCTGCGCGAGCACAAGCACCGCAAGGACGCCACCGTCAAAAAGACCGAGGTCAAGAAGCTCGAGCGCGAGGTCAAGAAGCTCAAGAAGAAGCAGAACGAAGGTCAGGACGATGTGCTTGCCCTGCTGGACGAGGCCAGCTGAGAGCCGATGTCTGCCGAGATCAACGTTAAAATCTGCGGCCTGACCGCGCCCGAGCATGTGCGCGCAGCTGTTGAAGCAGGTGCGCGTTACATTGGGTTCAATTTCTTTCCCAAGTCTCCACGCTATGCACCGATTGCCCAGGCAGCGGCGCTGGCCAGTGACGTGCCGGTCGGCGTGGCCAAAGTGGCCCTGGCGGTAAACTTCACCGACGCGCAGTTGGATGAGATCGTGGCGGGGGTTCCACTGGATATGCTGCAGCTGCATGGTGCCGAAAGCCCCGAGCGCGTGGCCGAGGTCAAATCACGCTACGGCTTGCCGGTGATCAAGGCGATTGGAGTGGCTGAAGCCGAGGATTTGGCCGCAATAGACCTCTACTCGGACGTGGCCGATCAGTTGTTGGTTGACGCCAAGCCGCCGAAGAACTCTGAGCTGCCCGGCGGCAACGGATTGCCTTTTGACTGGCGTCTGCTCGCCGGTCGTAAATACTGGCGGACGCCGTGGATGCTGTCGGGGGGACTCAACCCGGGCAACGTAGCCGAGGCGATCCGTATGACCGGTGCAAGGCAGGTCGATGTGGCATCGGGCGTGGAAAGCGCCCCGGGAGTCAAGGATCCGTGCCTGATCCGCTCATTTATTGAAGCGGCACGGTGATCTGACCAGAACGCGCTTGCGTATCCTTCTCAAAGGGGAGGATGCGGGATGCTGGCTGCAATTGGCGCGGTTTCACTGAAGCGATGGTACCATGGGCCCGAGTTTTTCTGGCGTGCGGGCAAGGCCTTGCGCCAAGCCAAGGGCGATCCCTTGTGCCTCCATGCCGAGGTGTTTTTGCATGAGGGCGCGTATTTCTCGCTGAGCGTTTGGCACGACGTCGAAGCAATGCTGACCTTTGCCCAGTCGAACCCGCACCGAGGGGTGATGCAAGCCGCCCCCCGTTTGGCCAATACCTACCACTTCCGTCACTTTGCCTGCATCGCCATTCCGACCCGGGATCAGGCGCTGACTATCTGGATGAACGGCAGTACCGCGGCGGAATAGTGCGATTTGCGATGGCAAATCCCGCCGGCACCTCCTAATAACAACAGGCACGACGATGGAGACCACCATGGCCAATGATCTGTTCAATTCCTTCATGTCCGGCCCGGATGAAAACGGCCGCTTCGGTATTTTCGGCGGGCGGTTCGTCAGCGAGACTCTGATGCCGTTGATCCTGTCGCTGGAGGAGGAATACGAGAAGGCCAAGACCGACCCGAGCTTCTGGGCCGAGATGGATGATCTGTGGGCCAACTATGTGGGCCGTCCGTCGCCACTGTATCACGCCGAGCGCCTGACCGAGCATCTGGGCGGCGCCAAGATCTATATGAAGCGCGACGAGTTGAACCACACCGGCGCGCACAAGATCAACAACGTGCTGGGCCAGATCATCCTGGCGCGCCGCATGGGAAAGACCCGGATCATCGCCGAAACCGGGGCCGGGCAGCACGGCGTCGCTACAGCGACCGTCTGCGCCAAGTTCGGTCTGAAATGCGTGGTCTACATGGGCGCGCATGACGTCCAGCGGCAGGCGCCCAACGTGTTCCGCATGCGCTTGCTGGGGGCAGAGGTGATTCCGGTGACCTCGGGCCGCGGCACCCTGAAGGACGCGATGAACGACGCGCTGCGCGACTGGGTAACAAATGTGCGCGACACGTTCTACTGCATCGGTACGGTGGCCGGCCCGCACCCGTATCCGGCGATGGTGCGCGACTTCCAGTCGATCATCGGCAAGGAAGCCAAGGAACAGATGATGAAGGCCGAGGGTCGCCTGCCGGACACGATCATCGCGGCGATCGGTGGCGGCTCGAACGCCATGGGGCTGTTCTATCCGTTTCTTGACGACAAATCGGTTAACATCATCGGCGTCGAAGCGGGCGGCAAGGGCGTTAACGAAAAGATGGAGCATTGCGCCTCTCTCACCGGCGGCCGGCCGGGTGTTCTGCACGGCAACCGTACCTATCTGCTGCAGGACGACGACGGCCAGATCCTCGAGGGGTACTCGATTTCGGCCGGGCTGGACTATCCGGGCATCGGCCCTGAACATTCCTGGCTGCACGATATCGGGCGCGCGCAATATGTCTCGGTCACCGACAAAGAGGCGCTTGAGGCGTTCCAGCTGTGCTGCGCGACCGAGGGGATCATCCCTGCGCTCGAACCCAGCCACGCGCTGGCGCATGTCATGAAGATCGCGCCGGAGCTGCCAAAGGATCACATCATCTGCATGAACATGTGCGGACGCGGCGACAAGGATGTGCAAACAGTCGCCAAGTATCTGAACTTCGACATGTCTGATACCGAGGGTCGCGACGCAACCTGAGGGCTGCCCAAAGAACAAGACCCGGCACGCTTCAACCGTGCCGGGTTTTTCATTCCCGGTTCACTGTCCTGAGTCTGCGCGGTGGCTGGTCAGAACGTGCAGCGGCACGATTTCCAATGCGCGCTGATGAGTCGCCTCAAGATGAACCTTTGGCGCACAGCCCTCGTCATGGGCCTGCATGAACCGTGCGGCACACAGGCACCAGCTGTCGCCGGGCTTGAGGCCCGGGAAATCGAACTCGGGCCGGGGCGTGCTCAGGTCGTTGCCGACATATTTTGAATAGGCCAGAAACTCGGCCGTCATCACAGCGCAGACCGTGTGGCTGCCGCGATCCTCAGGGCAGGTGTTGCAGGCCCCGTCGCGGAAAAAACCGGTCAGGGGCTTTCGTGAACACGGAGCCAGCACGCCGCCCAGAACATTTATGCTGTCCTGCTTTTGCATGCAGCCACCTTACAGGCTTTGCGCGATCTTGCGGAACATTTCGATGTTCTGCTCATTAACACCGGGCTCGCGGAACTTCCGATCAGCGCCCGTGGCTACGATCAGCACGCCGCGCGACTGGTCGAAATACATGTACTGGCCATAAACACCGCGTGCCAGAAACTCACCGTCATGGGCGCCAACGGGGATCCACCACTGATATCCGTAGCCGATCTTTCCGGGTTCGGTCGGCGCGCTTGGCAAGGTGGATTCCTTGATCCAGTCGGCCGGAACGATCTGGCGCCCATCGCGCACGCCGTTCTGCAGGATCATTTGGCCAAAGCGGGCGTAATCCCGCGTCGTGAAATTCAAGCCACCCAGAACAAAGGCGACGCCGGCGCCGTCGGTGATATAGTATCCGTCCCGCTCAAGACCGAGGTGCTGCAGGATCTTTTCGTCCAGCAACGCGGCGACGCTTTGACCCGTCGCCCCTCGGATCACCATTCCAATGACATGGGTATCGATGGAAACATACTGCCAGGTCTCGCCCGGTGCCGCGAAACTGTCCTTCAACGAGGCCGCAAAGTCATCCAACTCGCCCCCCAGGGCGACGACCCGACCCATCCGGTTGATGTCGGATTTCGGGTCCAGATAATCTTCGTCAAAGGTCACACCGCTGGCCATGTTCAGCACGTTGCGGATCGTGGCTGTTTCATAGGCGCTGCCCTGCAGCTTGGGGGCATATTTGATGACCGGATCATCCAGCGAGGCTATGGCGCCCTCCTCAAGAAGGATGCCGAACAGAGCGGACAAATAGCTTTTGGCCATCGACCACGAGATCCGGCGGTCCTCTGGCGATGTGCCCAGGAAATACTCCTCGAACCGGATCTGCCCATCCTGCATCACCAGCAGCGATGTGACGGCGCGCTCTTCGATCCAGTCCTGCGTCTCGGCGGGCAGGTCGAATTCAGCTCCATAGGGCAGGTCCCAAGTGGGACCATTCCCGCGAGGGAGGTCGACAGTCAGAAACGCCGCGTCCATGTGGGAGAAATTCTGAACGATCTTTTCTCCGGTAAACAGAGAGTTCACCGCCAGAAGGCGCTGGATTTCCTCGCGCTTCCAGAAACCGACAACTGCAGCGGCCAAGACCAGCGTCAGGACAATTCGCAGCAGCCACTTCAGACCTGTTTTCATGATATTCCTCCCGTTTGGCGGCATTGGATCGTGATGACTGCAATTCTGCAATTGCAACGTTGCGGAAGGTCTTTGCCGCTATCGGAACTTGTCCAACAGCTTCTGCATCGCCGTGCGGTCATCGGGCGTTGGCGTCTCGGCCTTCGGGGTAGGAGAGGTCTTGGTTTCGGATTTGGGCGCCGTGGTGGAACTGCGCGGCGGCGCTGTTCGCAACGCCACGGCGTTCATGAACTTGGCCGCATCGCCCGCAGCCAGATGAACCGCCCCGTCTGCAACGCCTTGCAGAACATCGTCCAGCCAGTCGGCGTCGGCCTTGGCGAAATCGCCCAGAACATAGGGCGAAACCAGCTCTTTGCGTCCGGGATGGCCGATCCCCAGCCGGACACGGTCATACGCGGCACCGATATGGTCGTGGATCGACCGCAGGCCGTTATGCCCGGCATGGCCGCCACCGGCCTTGGCGCGAACCTTCCCTGGTGCAAGGTCCAATTCGTCATGGAAAACGGTCACATCGGTTGAGCCGAGCTTGAAGAACCGCATGGCCTCGCCGACCGATTGGCCCGAACGGTTCATGAAGGTCATGGGCTTCAGCAGCAGGACCTTCTCTCGGCCGAGCATTCCTTCGGATATTTCACCCTGAAATTTCGAACGCCATGGCCCAAAGCCATGATCCCTGGCGATGGCATCCACCGCCATGAAACCGATATTGTGCCGGTTGCGGGCATACTTTGCGCCCGGATTGCCCAATCCGACAAACAGCTTCATCGCGAATTCCTTGTGCGTTTCGGTCCGGCGCAGAATTGCACGAGATGCCTTTCCTGTGCCAGCCGGTCGTTCAAAGAAAAACGGGGCCTTGGACGAGGCCCCGCTTCAAATTCCAATCCGAAGGTTCCGGATTTATTCTTCGTCTTTGCCTACGACTTCAACTTCGTCGGCTGCGACTTCCTCTTCACCTTCGCCTTCTTCGTCGTCGCTGGACGCCAGGCCGGTCGGTGCCGAGATGTTCGCAATCACGAAATCACGGTCGATGGTCGGTTTGGTGCCGTTGGGCAGGTCAACCGACGAGATGGTGACAACGTCGTTGATTTCCAGACCGGTCAGATCGACGGTGATCTTTTCGGGGATGTCGCCGGCGGTGCAGACCAGCTCGACCTCGGGACGGACAACGGTCAGAACGCCGCCCTTCTTGATGCCGGGGGCTTCTTCCTCGTTGATGAACTCGACGGGGATGTACAGGGCGATCTTGGTCGTGCGACGCAGACGCATCAGGTCCAGGTGGGTCGGCAGGTCCTTGACGACATCACGCTGAACGTCGCGGCAGATGACGCGGACGTCTTCGTGGCCTTCGACCTTCAGGTTCCACAGGGTCGACTTGAAGCGGCCTGCCTTCAGGCGCTTGAACAGTTCGTTGAACGGAATCTGGATCGGCAGCGGGTCTTTCTCGCCACCAAATACGATGCCCGGAACCATGCCGTCGCGGCGTGCCTGACGAGCGGCGCCCTTGCCCGTCCCCGTCCGTTCCAGAGCTACGAGATCAGGAATCTCACCAGCCATGATAAATCTCCAATGTTGGGGCGGGGTGCCTCCAAGGCTGTCACCCCGCGTGAAGCGGCGTCATTAGACCGAATCCGGCCATTTGGAAAGGGGTAAAAACGATTTCCGAGTCATTCCTGCCAGCGGCCGCAGAAATCATGCGGAACAAGCAGATTGTGCGGCCCCAGATCGGCCACGTTGCGCTCGCCGCATAGGGCCATGGTGGTGTCCAGTTCCTTTTGGATCACTTCCAGCGCGGTGGTCACGCCCTTTTGGCCCATCGCGCCTAGCCCGTAGACGAAAGCGCGCCCGATATAGGTGCCCTTGGCCCCCAGCGCCAGCGCCTTGAGCACGTCCTGCCCCGAACGGATACCGCTGTCGAGATGCACCTCGACCTCGCCGCCTACCGCATCCATGATCCGCGGCAGCATCCGGATCGAGCTGAGCGCGCCGTCCAGTTGCCGCCCGCCATGGTTCGAGACCACGATGGCGTCGGCGCCCAGCTTGGCCGCCATCTTCGCGTCTTCGGGGTCAAGGATGCCCTTCAGGATCACCTTGCCGCCCCATTGCTCCATCAGTTTCTCGATCTTCTTCCAGTCGAGGCTGGGATCGAATTGTTCCGCGGTCCACGCGCCCAGGGACGAGGCGTCCGAGATGCCCTCGACATGGCCCACGATATTGCCGAACTCGCGTCGTTTCGCGCCCAGCATCTCGATGCCCCAGGCCCATTTCGTCATCAGGTTGGCGATGGTTTTGGCGGTCAGTTTCGGCGGGGCGGATAGGCCGTTCTTCAGGTCCTTGTGCCGTTGGCCTAGGATTTGCAGATCAAGGGTGATGACCAGGGCCGAGCATTTGGCATCTTTGGCGCGCTGGATCAGGCGGCGGACATAGTCCTCGTCCTTCATGGTGTACAGCTGGAACCAGAACGGCGCGCCGGTATGTTCGGCCACATCCTCAATCGAGTTGATCGACATGGTCGACAGCGTGAAGGGCACGCCGAAATCCAGCGCGGCCTTGGCGGCCTTCATTTCACCATCCGCATGCTGCATCCCGGTCAGACCCACGGGCGCGAGGGCCACCGGCATGGCCACGTCCTGTCCAATCATCTGCGACGCGGTCGAGCGGCCGGACATGTCCACCGCAACCTTTTGGCGCAGACGGATGTCGTGGAAGTCCGAGCTGTTGTTGCGGAAGGTCTGCTCGGTCCAGCTGCCGCTTTCGGCATAGTCATAAAACATCCGGGGCACCCGGCGTTCATAGATGCGTTTGAGGTCGTCGATATTGGTAATGACAGGCATGGCCGCGCCTTTCTTCAGATTGGTTAGGTTTCTTTACCAATTCTTCCACCGCGGCGCAACGGCCAGTTGCGCAAGTGGTCAGGTGGGACGAAGGCGCAAAGAAAAACCGCCGCAGGCGTGCGGCCTGCAGCGGTTGAGACCGTTTGGGGTTTTGGCTTCAGGCGCTGTGGGCGCCGTCTGACAGCGATTTCACGAAATCCAGAACCTCGGCCACGGGTTTGCCGGCGGCGATTTGGCTGACGATGGCTGAGCCGACCACCGCCCCGTCGGCAACGCTGGCGATGGCGCGTGATTTCTCGGGCGTGTTGATGCCGAAGCCCACGATCACCGGAAGATCGGTCGCCGCCTTGATGCGCGCGACCTCGGGGCCGACATCGGTGGCCTCGGCTTCGGCCGCACCGGTGATGCCGGTGATCGAGACATAATAGACAAAGCCCGAGGTGTTCTGCAGCACTCTCGGCAGGCGCTTGTCATCTGTGGTGGGCGTTGCCAGCCGGATGAAGTTCAGCCCGGCCGCCTGCGCGGGCAAGCACAGCTCGTCATCTTCCTCGGGCGGCAGGTCTACGACGATCAGGCCGTCGATGCCGGCCTCTTTGGCGTCGGCCAGGAACTTGTCCACACCGCGGCTGTAGATCGGGTTGTAATAGCCCATCAGTACGATCGGGGTGGTGTCATCGGTTGCCCGAAATGCCTTGGCCAGATCCAGCGTGCGCTGCAGCGTCATGCCACCGTCCAGCGCCCTTTGACCAGCCGCCTGAATGGTGGGGCCGTCCGCCATCGGGTCGGTGAAGGGCAGGCCCAGTTCGATCACGTCCACGCCGGCACCCGGCAGGCCGCGAACGATCTCAAGCGAGGTGTCATAGTCGGGATCCCCGGCCATGATATAGGCGACAAAGGCCTTCTTCCCTTCGGCTTTGAGGGCGGCGAACTTGGCGTCGATACGGGTCATGGACGATCCTTGCATACAGATTTGGACCTGATGTGCAGAAACTTTGGCCGAAAATCAATCCCGTCCTGAGCGGTGGGGTCAGAAGTTCAGATGATACCGCAGCAACAGCGCGTTCACGCCGGGGTTTTCCTCTTGCGTGCTGGCGTTCGATTTGTGGGTCACGGCCAGCGATATGTCATTGCCGTTGTTCAACGTATAGCCCAGCCCGAAAAGGCTTCGGATTTCGAAGCTCCCGCCCAGGTCGTTCAACTCGTTGGCTTCGCTGTAGAAACCCGGCATCACGCTGCCTTCCACGAACCATCTGTCGGCAAAGGAATAGATCCCGATCACCCCGGCGCCGATATGTGTGTTTCCATCCTCGTCCACCGACAGCGCGGCCCCGAGCGCAGCGCTGAAGCGGGTGGCGTCGTGAAATGGCCGGTGCTGGTATTCGAGGGAAAAGATCGCCTGGTCAATCGAGCTGCTGTCCGAATAGTCGGCGTAGCCGGCGCCGAAAATCACCGACTGCGCCTGCGCGGCTGTTGAAAAAGCCAGAAAAGCGGCGCTTGAAAGGAGGTTTTTCATAGGGATGTTCGCTGTTGATATTCGTTACAAAGTTAAAGTTTGACACTATTCTCTCGTGTTCAATGTCAACAAGCACACGTTTTCCCTACATTTTCGTGATGTTGCAGATTGGACTCAGGGCCAGCTGCCACGGGTGCCTTGCGCATCGCACCGGACCCGCATAGAAGCAGCCCGCGAATGGCATCAGGAGGCCGTCATGGGCTTTAAAATGGGTATCGTGGGTCTGCCGAATGTCGGCAAGTCGACCCTGTTCAACGCGTTGACCAAGACCGCGGCCGCGCAGGCGGCGAATTTCCCGTTCTGCACGATCGAGCCCAATGTGGGTGACGTGGCCGTTCCCGATGCGCGTCTGGACAAGTTGGCTGCGATCGCCAAATCGAAGCAGATCATCCCGACGCGTATGACGTTCGTGGATATTGCAGGCCTGGTCAAAGGCGCTTCGAAAGGTGAGGGGCTGGGGAACCAGTTTCTGGCCAACATTCGCGAAACCGATGCCATCGCTCATGTATTGCGCTGTTTCGAAGATGGTGACGTGACCCATGTCGAAGGCAAGGTCGATCCGGTGGCCGATGCCGAGACCATCGAGACCGAACTGATGCTGGCCGATCTGGAAAGCATCGAAAAGCGTCGCGCCAACCTCGTACGCAAGCTCAAGGGCAACGACAAGGAGGCGCAGCAGCAAGACCGGTTGCTGGCCACCGCGCAAGAGATGCTGGAAAGCGGCAAGCCCGCCCGTTTGGTCGAGGTGTCCGACGAGGATGCAAAAGCCTGGAAGATTCTGCAGTTGCTGACTACCAAGCCGGTCTTGTATGTCTGCAATGTCTCGGAAGAAGACGCGGCCGAAGGCAATGAATATTCCGCGC
Organism: Ruegeria sp. BB9; assembly: GCF_056539345.1. Taxonomy (NCBI): domain Bacteria; kingdom Pseudomonadati; phylum Pseudomonadota; class Alphaproteobacteria; order Rhodobacterales; family Roseobacteraceae; genus Ruegeria; species Ruegeria sp. BB9. The sequence goes on from NZ_JBQFUU010000002.1 coordinate 272,023, forward strand.
GTGTGGCCGAGATGGCCGCGGCGCAGGGCAATGCCCATGTCATCATCAGCGCCAAGATCGAAGAAGAGATCAGTCTGCTGGAGCCTGAAGAGGCGCAGATGTTCCTCGAAGAGATGGGGCTCGAAGAACCGGGCCTCGATCGACTGATTCGTGCGGGGTACGACCTGCTCAAGCTGGAAACCTATTTCACGGTTGGCCCGAAAGAGGCGCGCGCCTGGACCATTCGCAGGGGCACTGCGGCACCTCAGGCGGCCGGTGTCATCCACGGCGACTTTGAAAAGGGCTTCATCCGCGCCGAGACAATTGCCTATGATGATTTCGTGGCGTGCAATGGCGAACAGGGCGCCAAAGAGGCCGGGAAGATGCGTGCAGAAGGCAAAAGCTATGTCGTCAAGGATGGCGACGTGATGCACTTCCTCTTCAACACTTGATCTCGAAACAGCTTTTCTGGGCCGGCATTGGCGGTATCTTGAGGTATCGCTCCTGTCCGCCCGAGGCCCGCACGTGTTCGAAATCCGCGATCTGCAGTTGCTCAGCGCCTTGGCGCGTCACCGCCATTTTGCCAAGGCGGCCGAGGAGTGCGGTATTTCGCAGCCCGCGTTCTCGATGCGTATCCGCAACCTCGAGGATCGGCTTGGCGTGTCCATCGTCCGCCGTGCGAACCGCTTTCAGGGCCTGACCGAAGAGGGCGAGATGATCGTCCGCCGCGCTCGCCGCATACTGGATGACGCCAAAGCGCTCGAGCAGGAGGTGCAGGCGATCAAGGGCGAGATCACCGGTACACTGATCCTGGGCGTGATCCCGACCGCCATCGCGTTTACTGGCCGCTTGGTTAAGCGGCTGCAGCAGGCGCATCCGCGTATCCTGTCGCGGATCGAGACGATGTCGGCCACGGCAATCCAGCACCGCCTGGACGAAGGCAGCCTGGATGCCGGCATCACCTATGGCGACAGCATCGGCACTGACCTGCGCTATGTGCAGCCTTTGTACGAGGAAACCTATGTTTTGCTCATCCCCGAGCATATGACGCAGGGCAAGGGCCCGATCCCGTGGGCGCAGGTCGCCGAGTTTCCGCTCAGTTTGCTGGAGCCTCAGATGCAGAACAGGCGCATCCTCGACAGGATATTTGCCGAACAGGGGTTGCATCCGCGTGTGGTGGCCGAAACCAGCGGGTTTACTGCCTCGATGGTCATGGCGCGTGAGGGGCTGGCGGCGACGGTCGTACCACGGGTTCTGGTACGGGCGCTCGGCGATTTGAAAGGCACGCGTGTCCTGCCTCTGGTTGATCCTGTGGTCAGCAAGCCGATCTGTCTGGCGACGCTGGCGCGGGATCCAGAATTGCCCACCGTTGGGGCATTGCGGCAGGTCGTGACGTCTTTGCGGTGATAAACTGTCGTTATCGTGCGATTGGTTTTTGCGATTTGACGATATGCTACTCTGATGAGAGACGAGGCTCGATCGGAGGGCATCATGGCACCATTGGATACCAAGCCATCAGGCGCGCCAAAGGGCGTCTGGAAGTCAGGTAAAGGCAAGGGGCGGCACACGCCCAAGGGCCGTCAGTTCACGGACGAGGCGCAGGCCGAGATTCAGCGCCTGCTGGGCGACCGCCCGCGCCGCCGCGACCTGCTGATCGAGTTTCTGCATCTGATCCAGGACACGCACGGCCATATCAGTTCCGACCACATCGCCGCGTTGGCCGTCGAGATGCGGATCGGTCAGGCCGAGATCTACGAGACCGCGACTTTCTATGCCCATTTCGACGTGGTGAAAGAGGGTGAAACTCCTCCCCCGGCTCTGACGATCCGCGTCTGCGACTCACTGTCCTGTGAAATGGCTGGCGCACAACAGCTGAAGAAGGCGCTGGAGGATGGGCTGGACCCGTCCGAGGTGCGCGTTCTGCGCGCGCCCTGCATGGGGCGCTGCGACACCGCGCCGGTGCTGGAAATCGGGCATAACCATATCGACCACGCGACCCCCGAAAAGGTGCAGGCCGCCGTCGCGGCGGGCGACACCCACGCTCATCTGCCCGACTATGAGACCTTTGCGACCTATGTCGAAAGCGGCGGTTACGCCAAACTGAAAGAACTGCGCGAAGGTGGCGACTGGGAAGAGGTTCAGGAACAGGTTCTGGCCTCGGGCCTGCGGGGCCTCGGCGGTGCCGGTTTCCCGTCGGGCAAGAAATGGGGTTTTGTCCGCATGAATGACGGCCCGCGCTATCTGGCCGTGAACGGGGATGAGGGCGAGCCCGGCACCTTCAAGGACCGCTATTACCTGGAGTGCACGCCGCATGTTTTCCTCGAAGGCATGCTGATCGCCGCCTGGGCGGTCGAGGCACAGACCTGCTTCATCTACATGCGCGACGAATACCCGGCGGTACTCGAGATCCTGCGGCGCGAGATCGCGGCGCTGGAACAGGACGGGATCGTCGAGAAAGGCTATATCGACCTGCGCCGCGGTGCGGGTGCCTATATCTGCGGTGAAGAATCCGCGATGATCGAGTCGATCGAGGGCAAGAAGGGCCTGCCCCGCCACCGCCCGCCTTTCGTGGCGCAGGTCGGCGTTTTCGGCCGCCCGACGCTGGTGCACAATGTCGAGACGCTCTACTGGGTCTCGAAGATCTGCCGGGAAGGCCAGGAAATCCTCAGCTCAGTCGAAAAGAATGGCCGCAAGGGCCTGCGCAGCTATTCGGTTTCGGGCCGGGTGGCCAAGCCGGGCGTCTACCTGCTGCCGGCAGGCTCGACCATTTTGGACGTGATTGATGCCGCCGGGGGCATGGCCGAGGGCCACGTCTTCAAGGCGTATCAACCGGGCGGGCCGTCTTCGGGCCTGCTGCCCGCGTCGATGGACGACATCCCGTTGGACTTCGACACTCTGCAACCGCACGGCACCTTCATCGGGTCCGCCGCAGTGGTTGTCCTGTCCGATCAGGACACGGCCCGCGATGCGGCGCTGAACATGCTGCGCTTCTTCGAAGACGAAAGCTGTGGCCAGTGTACGCCCTGCCGGGCGGGCTGCGAGAAGGCAGTCAAGCTGATGCAGGCCGACAAGTGGGACACCGACCTGCTGGAGGACCTGTGCCAGGTGATGGGCGATGCCTCGATCTGCGGTCTGGGGCAGGCGGCCCCGAACCCGATCCGCCTGGTCATGAAACATTTCGCAGACGAGATTTGAGGGAGACAGCCATGCTTGACGCAAGCGAAACCAAGACCGTCACCTTCAACCTGAACGGCGAAGACGTGACCGTGCCCGAAGGCACCACGATCTGGGAAGCGGCCAACGGGAAGGGTCTGGTCATCCCGCATCTGTGCCACAAGCCCGCGCCGGGCTATCGCCCCGACGGCAACTGCCGCGCCTGCATGGTCGAGGTCGAGGGCGAGCGCACGCTGGTTGCCTCGTGCATCCGCCCGGCGGCCGAGGGGATGGTGGTGAAAACCGACACCGACCGCGCCGAGAAATCGCGCGCGCTGGTGATGGAACTGCTGGTGGCCGATCAGCCCGAACAGCCGCATGATGCCTCGAGCCATTTTTGGGACATGGCCAAGCTGAACGATGTCAGCGACAGCCGCTTTCCGGCGAAAGAGCCCGATAAGATCCCTCTTCTGGATGACAGCCATGTGGCGATGCGGGTCAATCTGGATGCCTGCATCAACTGCAACCTCTGCGTCCGTGCCTGCCGCGACGTGCAGGTGAATGACGTGATCGGCATGGCCGGCCGAGGGCATACCGCCCAGGTGGTGTTCGACCAGAACGACCCGATGGGTGACTCAACCTGCGTGGCTTGCGGCGAATGCGTTCAGGCTTGCCCCACCGGCGCGCTGATGCCCGCCACCGTGCTGGACGACCAGCAGCGCGGCGACAGCAAGGATTACGATTCCGAGACCGAAAGCGTCTGCCCCTTCTGCGGGGTGGGCTGCAAGGTCAGCCTCAAGGTCAAGGACGGCAAGGTCAAATATGTCGAGGGCATCAACGGCCCAGCCAATGAAGGCCGCCTGTGCGTCAAGGGCCGGTTCGGGTTCGACTACATCCACCACCCGCACCGCCTGACCAAGCCGCTGATCCGGCGCGAGAATGCGCCACCCAAGGGGTTGAACGTCGATCCCGCCGACTGGAGCACCCATTTCCGCGAGGCAACCTGGGACGAGGCGCTGGACCTGGCCGCCAAGGGGCTGATGAAGCTGCGGGATGAGGATCCGCGCAGCGTGGCGGGCTTTGGCTCGGCCAAATGCACCAACGAAGAGGCCTATCTGTTCCAGAAGTTCATCCGGCAGGGTTTTGGCCACAACAACGTGGACCACTGCACGCGGCTGTGCCACGCCTCGTCGGTGGCCGCGCTGATCGAGAACGTGGGCTCGGGCGCGGTGACCGCGACCTTCAACGAGATCGAGAATGCCGATGTGGCGATCATCATCGGCGCCAACCCGATTGAGAACCACCCCGTCGCGGCGACCTATTTCAAGCAGTTCGCCAAGCGCGGCGGCAAGCTGATCGTGATGGACCCGCGCGGCGTGGGCATGCGCAAATTCGCGACCGAGATGCTGCAGTTCCGGCCCGGTGCCGATGTCTCGATGCTGAACGCGATCATGAACGTGATCGTCGAGGAAGAGCTGTATGACAGCCAGTACATCCACCGCTGGACCGAGAACTGGGAGGCCGAGAAGGAACACCTGCGCCAGTTCACCCCCGAGAAGATGGCCCCGATCTGCGGTATCGAACCGGATCAGCTGCGCCGCGTGGCCCGGATCTTTGCCAATGCGAATGCGGGCCTGATCTTCTGGGGCATGGGCGTCAGCCAGCATATCCACGGCACCGACAATTCGCGCTGCCTGATCTCGCTGGCGCTGATGACGGGCAATGTCGGCAAGCCGGGCGCCGGTCTGCACCCGCTGCGCGGGCAGAACAACGTACAGGGGGCCTCGGATGCCGGCCTGATCCCGATGTTCCTGCCTGACTACCAGTCGGTCACCGACGACGCCGTGCGGGCCAAGTTCAGTCAAGTCTGGAACTCGGGCGATTTCTCGAACGAGAAGGGCTTGACCGTGACCGAAATCATCGACCACGCCTATGCCGGCAAGATCAAGGGCATGTATATCATGGGCGAAAACCCGGCCATGTCCGACCCCGACGTGCACCACGCCCGCGAGGCGCTGGCCAAGCTGGACCTGATGATCGTGCAGGACATCTTCCTGACCGAAACGGCGAACTATGCCGACATCATCCTGCCGGCCTCGGCGCTGTATGAAAAGAACGGCACAGTGTCGAACACCAACCGTCAGGTGCAGCGCGTGCGCCCTGCGGTGCCGCCGCCGGGCGAAGCGCGCGAGGATTGGGCGATCACCGTCGATCTGGCAAAGCGCATCGGGCTGAACTGGGATTACACGGATGTCTCGCAGGTGTTCAACGAGATGAAGCTGACCATGGCTTCGCTGGACAACATCACTTGGGAGCGGCTCGAGACCGAGAGCATCACCTATCCGTCGCTGTCCGAGACCGATCCGGGCCAGTCCATCGTGTTCGGCGACGGCTTCCCGCGCCCGGATGGCCGTGCGAAATTCACCCCGGCCAGCATCATCCCCCCGGATGAGGCCCCGGACGAGGAATTCCCCATGATTGCCACCACAGGGCGGCAACTGGAACACTGGCACACCGGGTCCATGACCCGTCGTGCCAAGGTTCTGGACGCGGTCGAGCCCGAGGCGAACTGTTCGATGAACCCGCGCACGCTCAAGCTGATGGGGATCGAACCCGGCGAGATGGTGCGTCTGACCACCCGGCGCGGCTCGATCGAGATCATGGTGCGCGCCGACCGGGCGATCGCCGAGGATATGGTGTTCATCCCCTTCGCCTATGTCGAGGCGGCGGCGAACATCCTGACGAACCCGGCCATCGATCCCTATGGCAAGATCCCCGAGTTCAAGTTCTCGGCTATCCGTATCGAAAAGATCGAGGACGCCATCGCGGCCGAGTAACGACTGCCACCACTCACCAAAACCCTGAAAAGGCGGGCCTGCGTGCCCGCCTTTTTCTTGGCTTGACAGATGCTTGCAGCCAGCCAACCCTTGAGCCGCGCAATCCCGGAGGAGTTCATGGCCCGCCGTTTCGTCGATCTGTCCGTCCCGCTGGAAACCGGCATCGTGTCGGACCCGCCGATCATGCTGCCGCAGATCGAATACATGAGCCACGACCAGACGACCGAGCAGGTGATGGCCTTTTTCCCCGGTCTGAAGAAAGAGGACCTGCCCGACGGCGAGGGTTGGGCCATCGAACGGCTGCAGATAGCCACCCATAACGGCACCCATCTGGACGCGCCGTACCACCACCACTCGACCATGAACCGGGGCGAGCGGGCGATCACCATCGACGAGGTGCCGCTGGAGTGGTGCATGAACCCGGGCGTGAAGCTGGATTTCCGGCATTTCGAGGATGGCTACGTCGTCACCGCCGCCGATGTCGCGGCCGAGCTGAAGCGGATCGGGCATGACCTGCGACCGCTGGATATCGTCGTGGTCAATACCTCCGCCGGCACCTGTTATGGCCAGCCGGATTACCTGATGAAAGGCTGCGGAATGGGGCGCGAAGCCACGCTGTACCTGACCGAGCGCGGCGTGCGCGTGACCGGCACCGACGCCTGGAGCTGGGACGCGCCCTTCCCGCTGACCGCACAGGAATACGCGGAAACCCATGACCCCTCGATCATCTGGGAGGGGCACCGCGCGTCGATGGAGATCGGCTATTGCCACATGGAGAAGCTGACCAATCTGGAAAGCCTGCCGCCCACGGGGTTCGAGATCTCGTGCTTTCCGTTTAAGATTAAGGGCGCCTCGGCCGGGTTCATCCGCGCGGTGGCGATCTTCGAGGAGGACGACGGCGAATGACTCCGCAATCAGAACCCTTGGGCGGCCATGACGGACCGTACCCCGCGCCGGTCGAAATCACCGGTTTCACGGTTCGGCCAGACTGGATCGATTACAACAGCCACATGAATGTGGGGTATTACGGCGTGGTGTTCGATCTGGCCTTTGAACGGCTGCTGGTCGATCATCTCGGCCTGGGCGAACCACAGGTCGCGGCGCTGAGGCAGGGGCCGTACATCCTGCAATCGCATCTGCATTTCCTGCGCGAGGTTCGCGAGGGTGAGGCGCTGGTGTTCCGGTTTCGGATGCTGGACGCCGATCACAAGCGTGGTCACTATTTTGCGCAGATGGTGTCGGCCGAGGATGGCGTGGTCTGTGCCACCCAAGAGGCCCTGTTCATGAATGTCAGCCACACAACAGGCCGGTCGGAACCCTATCCGGACTGGGCCGCGGCGCGGCTGGCGCGAATGGTGTCCGACCATGCCACATTGCCCCCCGAGCCGCAGATCGGCAGACCAATCGGCATTCGGCGCAAATAGCCCGGGGATGGCCTTTGTTGCCAGAATTCCTGGAGCGGGCTACGCTGACCACCCGGTTCGGGCTTGGTCACGGGAGGGCAACCAAATGCGGATCTTAAGGAAATGCGCGCAGGCGCCAGCCTGCATATTGGCGACATCGCTGATCGTCTTGCCTGCGTCAGCCGCTTTGGCGGAGAAGAAGGAAGAAGACGCGCTGAAGGGTGCCCTGATCGGCGCCGGCGTCGGAGCGTTGATCGGAGATGGCAAAGGCGCGGCCGCAGGTGCGGTTGTCGGAGCAATCATTGGGGCAAACCGCAAGTGACGGGGGTGTCCATGACTGACCGCCTTCAGAAAGGAGCCCTGATGCGACTGCTTGATTTCAAACCTGTTCTGGCTGGCTTGATCCTTCTCCCGTCCATCGGCACGGCGGACGAGGCCGCCGACCAGATGGCGCAAGACGCGCTTCCGCTGATGTACCACACCTGCGCTTCGGTCATCGAAGAGGCTGATGGGAATGATGAATACGTTTTCGACGTCGTCAGAAAGATGACCGCTCTTTCGCTCTACAACCGTCAGGTTGATATCGAAGAGTTTGCATCCTCGGACGAAGAAAAGGCCAAGCTACGTGAGGCTTTTCTTTCAGCGTTGACCGAAGGCTGCGCAGGCGATGAGGATGCCCTGTTGGGCGGTGTCGTCGACGATGCCGTTAGATCAACGCTTGGGCTGTAGGGGGCGGGCTCAATAGTGCGGTGGGCGCTCGTCGCCCAGAATGACCCCGCCGGATCCTTCCTGCGCACGTTCGGCTTCGCGCTGCATCAGCATAGCGACGTGGCGGGTCAGGCGATCGATCTCGTCCTGCTGCTTGGCGACGACCATGCTCAGGTCATCCACGGTGCGGGTCAGGTGGGCGATTTTCTCTTCCAGATGCTGCATCGATGGGGCTCCTGTGATCTGGTGCGGTCATACCGCTGTGGCGCGCGCAATGCCAGCGCTGGCTTGCCCCGACCCAGACCATGGGATAGACCGCGCGCGCAAGTGATGAAATCCCAAGGACGCCCCACATGGCCAAGCCCAAGAAACAGCCCCGCCCCAAGGCCGTCACGCCGAAAGGGTTCCGCGACTATTTCGGCCAGGAAGTCACGCAGCGCACCGAGATGCTGCGGACGATTGCGGACGTCTATCATCGCTATGGGTTTGATGCGCTGGAAAGCAGCGCCGTGGAAACGGTCGAGGCGCTGGGCAAGTTTCTGCCCGATGTCGATCGCCCGAACGAAGGCGTGTTCGCCTGGCAAGAGTTTGACGAAGGCGGCAACGGCGACTGGATGGCGCTGCGTTATGACCTGACCGCGCCGCTGGCCCGGGTCTATGCCCAACACCGAAACGACCTGCCCACACCCTATCGCCGCTATGCGATGGGTCCGGTCTGGCGCAACGAAAAGCCGGGGCCGGGGCGGTATCGCCAGTTCTATCAGTGTGATGCGGATACTGTGGGCACGGCCAGCATGGCTGCCGATGCCGAGATCTGCGCCATGCTGTCGGATACGCTGGAAACCGTGGGCATCCCGCGCGGCGACTATCTGGTGCGGGTCAACAACCGCAAGGTCCTCAACGGCGTGCTCGAGGCCATGGGCCTGGGCGCGGACGCGGCGGCGCGCGATGACGTTCTGCGCACCATCGACAAGTTCGACAAAGTGGGCGAGCAGGGCGTGCGCGAGTTGCTGACCAAGGGCCGGCTGGATGCCTCGGGCGCGTTCATCGAGGGTGTTGGCCTGTCCGACGATCAGGCCGAGCCGGTGATCGCCTTCCTGACATCCAAGGCTGATGACGCCGCCGGAACGCTGGCCAACCTGCGCGCGGCCGTGGGCGACAGCAAGATCGGCGCCGAAGGCATCTCGGAATTGGAACAGATCGGCGAGCTGCTGGCCGCGGGCGGCTATGGTGCCGATCGCATCCAGATCGACCCCTCGGTCGTGCGTGGGCTGGGATACTACACCGGTCCGGTTTACGAGGCCGAGCTGACCTTCGAGATCTTTGACGAAAAGGGCCGCAAACGGCAGTTCGGGTCGGTCTCGGGTGGCGGGCGCTATGATGATCTGGTCAAGCGCTTCACCGGGCAGGAAGTGCCCGCGACGGGCATCTCGATCGGGGTCGACCGGTTGCTGGCCGCGCTGCGCGAGAAAGGTCGGATCAAGTCACATGACACCGGGCCGGTCGTCGTGACCGTGATGGACCGGGACCGCATGGCCGACTATCAGGCGATGGTGGCCGAGTTGCGCAATGCCGGCATCCGCGCCGAGGTTTATTTGGGTAACCCCAAGAATTTCGGCAATCAGCTGAAATACGCAGACAAGCGCAACTCGCCCGTCGCGGTGATCGAGGGCGGGGACGAGAAGGACCGCAGCGTGGTTCAGATCAAGGACCTGATTCTGGGCGCCAAGATCGCCGAAAGCGCCACGCTTGAGGAATGGAAGGAACGCCCCAGCCAGTTTGAGGTGCCGCGCGGCGATCTGGTCGCCAAGGTGCGCGAGATTCTGGACAGTCAGGACTGAGCCATGCCCAACCGATCCCAGATTCAGGCCCGGGCCGCGATGATGCGCGTGCGATTCGAGGCCGCCGGGGCGCAGGTCGTCGACCCGCCGCTGCTGCAATCGGCCGAGACGCTGCTGGACCTCTACGGCGAGGATATCCGCGCGCGCGCCTATGTCACCTCGGACGCGCTGCGCGGCGAACAGATGCTGCGCCCGGATTTCACTCTGCCGGTGGTGCAGATGCACATGCGCGACGGGGCCGAACCGGCGCGTTATACCTATTCGGGCGAGGTTTTCCGGCGTCAGGAACATGACTCCGACCGCGCCAATGAATACATCCAGGTGGGCTACGAGGTCTTTGAACGCGACGATCCGGCAGGGGCCGATGCCGAGGTATTCTCGCTATTTGCCCTGCAATTGCGGGGTCTGCCGTTGCGCGCGGCGACCGGGGACATCGGCATTCTGACCGCAGCCGTTCAGGGCCTGCGCACCTCCGACCAACGCAAGGCCGCGCTGATGCGCCACCTGTGGCGTCCGCGCCGGTTCCGGGCTCTGCTGGACCGGTTCGCGGGTCGCAAGCCCGAGCCGGACCACCGCGCCGCGTTGCTCGCGGCGGCCGACCCGATGGCCTGCGACGCGCCGGTGATCGGTAAGCGCCGACCGGCCGAGATTGCCGCCCGTATCGACGCCCTGCGCGCCGACCGCGACACGCCGCCGATTTCCGACACGGAAATGGCCGGGCTGGACTCGCTGCTGGGCGTGCGCGAGACCATGCCCTATGCGCTGGAGCACCTGCGCGATATCGCCGTCGATCTACCTCAGATCATCCCCGCGCTGGACCGGCTCGAGGCGCGGATCGCCGCCCTGCAGGCGCGTGGCGTTGATGTCGGCAGGCTGGATTTCGAAGCCTCGTATGGGCGCACCTCGATGGAATATTACGACGGGTTCGTTTTCGGATTCTACGCCGAGCGCCGCCCCGACCTGCCGCCCATCGCCACCGGCGGGCGCTATGATGCGCTGACGCGGCGGCTGGGCAACGGGGCCGAGATCCCGGCGGTGGGTGGCGTGCTGCGCCCCGACCTGATGCTGGAAATCGAGGAGGCGGGCCAATGACCCTGAAGCTGGGCGTGCCGTCCAAGGGGCGGCTGATGGAGAAAACCTTTGCCTGGTTCGCCCGCCACGGGATCGAGCTGTCGCGCGCCGGGTCCGACCGGGAATACGCAGGCAAGGTGGACGGGATCGAGGATGTCTCGCTGATCCTGCTGTCGGCCGGAGAGATCCCGCGCGAACTGGCTGCCGGCCGTATTCACCTGGGCGTGACCGGCACCGATCTGGTGCACGAGAAATTGCCACGCTGGGAACAGCAGGTTGAAGAAATCGCGCCGCTGGGCTTTGGTCAGGCCGATCTGGTGATCGCGGTTCCGGTCTGCTGGGTCGATGTCGAGACGCTGGATGACCTGGATGCCGCCGCCGCCGCTTTTCGGGCCACGCATGGACACCGCCTGCGGATCGCCACCAAGTACCACCGTATGGTGCGTGAGTTCCTGACCGATTCCGGGGTCGCCGATTATACGCTGGTCGACAGCCAGGGGGCGACCGAGGGCACGGTGATGAATGAAACCGCCGAGGCGATAGCTGACATCACCTCGACCGGTGAGACCCTGCGCGCCAACCACCTCAAGATCCTCTCGGACGGGTTGATCCTGCAATCGCAGGCCACTCTGTGGCGCAGCCGGGTTGCGGAGTACGGGGCCACCGAAAAGGCTGCTCTTACAGAAGTGATGCGCCGTCTGGGCTGAGGTCAGAGGACGCCGATCTCGGCCAGCGCGCGGTTCAGATCCTCGGGCAGAGCGTCGTCCTGCGCGCGGCTTTCGGGCAGGTCTGCGGGGCTATCCTCGGGTTTCAGATAGCGCCAGCCTTGAAAGGGCCGTTTCTGCGCGCCCTGGGTGCGGTGGACCTGCGGGTCCAGCACGATGGCGCAGCGGCGGATGCCATCCTCACCCATCACCTCGTCCAGCCGCAGGATGCGCTGGCGACACTGGATAACACCCTTGATGACCCAGAAGATTGACCCGCCGTTCAGAATCTCGGCCTCGCGCTTGGGCCACATGCGGGTGATGTGGCGGGGCAGGCCATCCGGAAACCGCCGGCGATAGCTGTCCTGCCAGGCGATCAGGCTGTCCACGCTCTCGGACCCGACCGAGAGTTTCACCAGGTTGATGTAATTATCCACAGCTTTCCCACAGAGTCGTCCCACGGATTATCTTTATATTGTAGCTTACCGTTGCGCGCTATCAAGCTGTTGTGGTTTGCGGGGGGCAGCGTCTATTCTGGGTGCCTCTTTCAATACACGGAATCAGTGTCAATGCGGCAATCAAGTGAAGAGGGGGAACCACAAACAGACCAATAGGCTGAAGATGCTGGCACCCCGAATAAACGGGGCGCCAATCAGTCGGGGATGGCATGGTGCGGGGTGAGGTCTTCCCAGCCGACGCCCCGAGGGTTCGAGTCCCTCCATCTCCACCACCTATCCTGTCCCCGAAAGGCACAGGATAGAATCTTCCAGATTCTGCCAATCAAATGGCAAATGGTCAATCGGCAAAGCCGCTACTATTTTTGCTGGAACGGCATGTTCAATGTCATATATAGTGAGGTTCCACTAGCCCAGCACAACGTATAGGAACTCTTATGAGCCGCTTTGCCGCCCCCATCGCCGAGCAGATATGGGACATGAAATACCGCTTCAAACAGGCGGATGGCACGCCGATCGACAAGTCGGTTGAAGATACGTGGCGGCGGATTGCGCGCGATCTGGCTCGGGTGGAAAAGGACCCCTCGCATTGGGAGCAGAAGTTCTACGAAGCGCTTGAGGATTTCAAATACCTGCCCGCCGGGCGCATCACGGCCGGAGCAGGCACCGCGCGGCAGGTGACGCTGTTCAACTGTTTCGTCATGGGCACGGTCCCCGACAGCATGGGTGGTATTTTCGACATGCTGAAAGAGGCCGCGCTGACCATGCAGCAGGGCGGGGGGATCGGCTATGATTTCTCGACCATCCGGCCGCGCGGCGCGGACGTGCATGGGGTGGCTGCCGATGCCTCGGGGCCGCTGTCGTTCATGGATGTGTGGGACGCCATGTGCCGCACGATCATGTCGGCGGGCTCGCGCCGGGGCGCAATGATGGCGACGATGCGTTGCGACCATCCGGATATCGAACAGTTCATCACCGCCAAATCCGACCCGGCCCGCCTGCGCATGTTCAACATGTCGGTGCTGGTGACCGATGCCTTCATGGAGGCGGTCAAGGCCGATGCTTCGTGGGATCTGGTCTTTGACGGCAAGGTCTATCACACGGTGCAGGCCCGCGATCTGTGGAACAAGATCATGCAGGCCACCTATGACTATGCCGAGCCGGGCGTGATCTTCATCGACCGGATCAACCAGGCCAACAACCTGAGCTACGCCGAGACCATCGCCGCCACCAACCCCTGCGGCGAGCAGCCCCTGCCGCCGTATGGCGCCTGTCTGTTGGGTTCGATCAACTTGGCACGGCTGGTGTCGGCACCGTTCGAAGACGCGGCCCAACTGGACGAGGCCGCGTTGCAGGAGCTTGTCGCAACGGCCGTTCGCATGATGGACAACGTGGTGGATGCCTCGAAATTCCCGCTGCCGCAGCAGGCCGCCGAGGCGCAGGCCAAGCGCCGTATCGGTCTGGGCGTGACCGGGCTGGCGGATGCTCTGTTGATGCTGGGCCTGCGCTATGGCTCGGACAAGGCGGCGCGTCAGACCGAGCGCTGGTTGCACGCGATCGCCCGCGCCGCGTATCTGGCGTCGGTCGACTTGGCCAAAGAAAAAGGGGCCTTTCCCCTGTTCGATGCCGAGAAATACCTTGCCAGCGGCACCATGCAGCAGATGGATGACGATGTACGCCAGGCCATCCGCGACCATGGGATCCGCAATGCGCTACTGACCTCGATCGCACCCACTGGGACGATCTCGCTCTATGCGGGCAACGTGTCGTCGGGGATCGAGCCGGTCTTTGCCTATGCCTACACCCGCAAGGTGCTGCAGAAGGACGGCTCGCGCACCGAGGAAGAGGTGGTGGACTATGCCGTTCAGATGTGGCGCGACAAGTTCGGCGACGTGGAACTGCCCGACTATTTCGTGAACGCCCAGACCCTGACCCCGGCCGAGCATGTCAAGATGCAGGCGGCGGCGCAGAAATGGATCGACAGCTCGATCTCAAAGACGATCAACTGCCCCGAGGACATCTCATTCGATGCCTTCAAGGACGTGTACTTGCAGGCTTGGGACATGGGCTGCAAGGGCTGCACCACCTATCGCCCGAACGACGTGACCGGTTCGGTCCTGACCGTTTCGGAGAGCGACGACAAAGTGCCGGGCGAGAGCGCCGATGCCCCGCACGAGGTGGATGGCGGTGACGTGATCTACATGTCCGAACCGCTGGATCGTCCGCAATCGCTTGAAGGGTCGACCTACAAGTTGAAATGGCCCGACAGCGAGCACGCGATCTATCTGACGATCAACGACATCGTCATTGGTGGTCGGCGGCGTCCGTTCGAAGTGTTCATCAACTCGAAGAACATGGAGCATTACGCCTGGACGCTGGCCCTGACCCGGATGATCTCGGCCGTGTTCCGGCGCGGTGGTGACGTGTCCTTTGTTGTCGAAGAGCTGAAGGCCGTATTCGACCCGCGCGGCGGGGCCTGGGTGCAGGGCAAGTACATCCCCTCGATCCTGGCGGCGATCGGAGGCGTGATCGAGCAGCACATGATCGCGATCGGGTTTCTCGAAGGCGAAGGCATGGGGCTGAAGTCTGACCCGCAGGCGCAGGTGGTCAACATGGACGCACCACGCGGCAAGGCCTGCCCGTCTTGCGGCCAGTATGACATGGTGATGATCGAGGGCTGCATGACCTGCCGCAGCTGCGGACACTCGAAATGCGGTTGACGAATGCCACATAACTGTCGTTAAAGTTGTATTGTGTTTCGCCGGAGTCTCAATTTGATTTGACTCTCCGGCAACATTCTCGTGAAAGCTGCAATTCCGTCTCTTTTCCGCCGGATTCATCGTTGATACACACGCTAGTGTACGGGGTGATGAGTTTGAAAGGTCGGGCGGGCAGATGACAGCCGGGTATAACGGTCGCGTAGCAGTATTTTGGTCCCAGACGGAAATTGACGGGCTTGAAGCAGCGCCTGTGGCAGATTTGGCCATTGGAGCGTCTTGGTCGTGGCATGGGTGCATGACACGCTTGCCGGATTGTGACGCGGAATATTCCGTGAAGACTGGACATGATCAGGCGTTGATGGCGTTGGCCGGGCATGGCCCCGAAGCCGCAACGCTGAAGCCGATCGCCACGCTTGCAGTTATCTCATTGACGAATGGGGCGCAGACCTACGAGGCCGAGTTGACGTTGGTCGAAGGTCAGAAGGACGCGGTTCTTCTGTTCGAAAATAGCTGCCCCCCGCGGGGTCAGGACTTCTGGGTGAGCGCCGTCGAAGAATATGCCGACGCAAGCCAATCGGGTGCGGGCAACGTTGTTTCCTTCCCCACGCATCGCAGGTCAACGGAGCAAACGTTGGTTCTTGCGCCGCACATGACGGCGACCGCCGCTGAATAAACGGCCCATTCCCTAGGAACTATTTCTTCGTCCACGCATCGCAGCGTGTTGACTCTGGTCTGTCCGCAGATATAAGCGCGGCTTCATTGGTGTTGGTGGCCCTCGCAAGGGGATGCCTGTCATGGGGGAAACCTCAAGAGGACAACGCCCTTCATAGTGGCCTGTCAGGGCCTCGACCTTAAGAAGGAGATCAGCCGTGACCAAACGCACGTCTGCCAAGCACAAAATCGACCGCCGGATGGGCGAAAACATCTGGGGTCGCCCGAAATCCCCGGTCAACCGTCGTGAATACGGCCCTGGCCAGCATGGTCAGCGCCGCAAAGGCAAACTTTCGGACTTCGGTCTGCAGCTTCGCGCCAAGCAGAAGCTGAAAGGCTATTACGGCGACCTGACCGAAAAGCAGTTCCGCCGCATCTACGCCGAAGCCGTACGTGTGAACGGCGACACCGGTGAAAACCTGATCGGTCTGCTGGAGCGCCGTCTGGACGCTGTTGTCTACCGCGCCAAATTCGTGCCGACCGTGTTCGCCGCACGTCAGTTCGTGAACCACGGCCACGTCAAGGTGAACGGCAAGCGGGTGAACATCCCCAGCTACCGCGTCAAGGAAGGCGACGTGATCGAGGTCCGCGACAAGTCCAAGCAACTGGCCGTCGTTCTGGAAGCCGTTGGCCTGGCCGAGCGTGATGTTCCGGATTACCTGGAAGTTGACCACTCGAAGATGACCGCGACCTTCGTGCGCACCCCGTCGCTGGGCGACGTGCCGTACCCGGTCATGATGGAACCGAACCTGGTCGTCGAATTCTACGCGAAGAACTGATCTTCGCAGACAGTTTCAGAAAACGGGCCGTACCTGCGAAGGTGCGGCCCTTTTTCATGGCCAGCACTCAGATCGGCAGAGGGCGGTCTTCTGCGATGGCCTCCATCGCGAAATACGAGGTCACGCTGTCCAGTTCGACCTTCTCGATCAGGCGCTGATAGACTTTGTCATAGGTCGCCATATCCTGCGTCACGACCCGTAGCTGATAGTCGTAGTCGCCGCCGATCCGGTGGAAATCCACGACTTCTGGAATGGTCAGGACATGGCTGCGAAAGGCCTGCAGCCACTCGGCCGAGTGGTGCCGGGTCCGCAGCATCACGAAAACCACCAGATTCAACCCCAGTTTTTCGCGTGCGATCCGGGCTGTCGACCCTGTCAGGACGCCTGCGTCGTTCAGCGCCTTCAACCGCCGCCAGCAGGCGTTTTGCGACAGTCCGACTCGCTCGGCCAGTTCGCGCTGGGAAAGGGTCGCATCTTTTTGCAGTTCGCGCAGAAGGCGCTTGTCAATTTGATCTACCTTTTCATTCATTCCAGATCATATGACCCAAAAAATTAACAAATCAAGCAAAGATAGGTGAAGATTACTCGGCTAAAGTAGATCATATTGGAAATGCAATATGGAGCCAATGACATGACCCTGTCCCATTTTCGTGCAGAAATCCAAGCCGCCACTCACAATTCGACCCTGCGCGACGGGCTGATCGGAGAGAACGTTCTGATCCCGGGTCTTCATGGGGACGTGCCGCTTGTGTACGCGGACTACGTTGCGTCGGGCCGCGCATTGCGGCAGGTCGAGGATTTTGTGGCCCAGCATGTTTTGCCTTTCTATGCGAACAGCCACACCGAGGCCTCCTATTGCGGTTCCTACATGACGCGACTGCGCCGCGAGGCGCGCGCGGAAATAGCCCGCATCGTTGGCGCGAGGGGAGATGACGCGGTGATTTTCACCGGGTCTGGTGCCACTGCGGGACTCAACCGGCTGGTCAGTTTGATGGGAGTGCAAGAGGCTGACCAGCCGGTTGTCTTGATTGGCCCGTACGAGCACCATTCGAACATCCTGCCCTGGCGCGAGAGCAAGGCGCAGGTCATCGAGATCCCCGAAGGCCCCGAGGGCGGGCCGGACATGGCGGTGTTGAAACAGACGCTGATCGACCATGGGGACTCGGATCTGGTGATTGGGTCATTTTCGGCGGCGTCGAACGTTACGGGCGTGGTCACTGACCCCGATCCGGTGACGCGGCTGCTGAAACGGCACGGGGCGCGCGCGGTCTGGGATTACGCCGGGGGTGGGCCCTACCTGCCGATGGATATGGGGCCGGACGATGCGCGCAAGGATGCCATCGTCGTGTCTCCGCACAAGTTTCCGGGCGGGCCGGGGGCTTCGGGTGTTCTGATCGTGAACCAGAGCGCCGTGCGCCGCACCTGTCCCAGCTGGCCGGGCGGGGGCACGGTCAGCTTCGTTTCGCCCTGGCGCCACGACTACAGTACTGATCTGGCCACCCGCGAAGAGGCGGGGACCCCGAACGTGATCGGCGACATCCGCGCGGCCCTGGCCTTCATCGTCAAGGATGCCGTGGGCACCGACGAGATCGCCCGGCGCGAGGCGCTGTACAACCGCATGGCGTTGGATGGGTGGCGTGACAATCCACACCTGACCCTGCTGGGCGTGGACCACCCGCACCGCCTGCCGATCTTTTCCTTCCTGGTCCGCGACACTGCAGGGCAACCGGTGCACCAACAGCTGTTCACCCGGATGCTCAGCGACATCTACGGCATTCAGGCGCGCGGCGGGTGTGCCTGCGCCGGCCCCTATGCGCATCGGCTGCTGGGCATCGACAAGGCGGCCTCGGAAGCGCTGCACGCGGCGTTGTCGGCCGGTGAAGAGATGAAGAAACCGGGTTGGGTGCGGCTGAACTTCTCGTACATGATGACCGAGGACACGGTTCAGTTCATCATCGACAGCGTCAATGACCTGTCGCGCCGCACGCAGGAATACGCCCCGTTCTACGCCGCTGATCCGGCAACCGCCCGCTTCAAGGCGGCGTGACGGAATTGCCGCTTTTCCCAAGGCCTTGAGACCTGTATGAGGGGCGCAACCAACGGAGCCCCTCATGAACAAGATCACCCCGCAACCCGGCATCATGGATATCGCGCTGTATCAGGGCGGTCAGTCGCATGTCGAGGGCGTGGAAAACGTCATCAAGCTGAGTTCCAACGAAAACCCCTTTGGCCCCAGCCCCAAGGCGATCGAAGCCGTGCGCGAAAGTGCCACGATGCTGCATCGCTATCCGGTGACCGATCACTACAACCTGCGCGCCGCGATCGGCGAGCGGCACGGGCTGGACCGCGACCGGATCATTTGTGGCGTGGGCAGTGACGAAGTGCTGCAATTCGTGGCCCAGGCCTATGCCGGGCCGGGGGACGAGGTGATCCATACCGAGCACGGCTTCTCGATGTATCCGATCATCGCCCGCATGGCCGGCGCGACCCCGGTCGAGGTGCCCGAGCGCGACCGCAAGGTCGATGTCGATGCGATCCTGGCCGCGGTGACTGACCGTACCCGCATCGTGTTCGTGACCAACCCGGGCAATCCGACCTCGACCATGATCTCGGACGCCGAGCTGACGCGCCTGGCCGAGGGCCTGCCGCAGACCTGCCTGATGGTTCTGGATGGCGCCTATGCGGAATTCGTGCCGGGCTTTGACGGCGGTGCCGGTCTGGTGGACCGGTTCGACAACGTGATCATGACCCGGACCTTCTCGAAGATCTACGGGCTTGGCGGCATGCGGGTCGGCTGGGGCTATGCGCATCGCGAAATCATCGACGTGCTGAACCGCGTGCGCCAGCCCTTCAACCTGTCGCTGACGGCCATCGCAGCAGCGGAGGCCGCCGTGGCCGATGTGGAATATGTCGAGTTCTGCCGGGCCGAAAATGCCCGCCTGCGTGAATGGCTGTCGGCCGAGCTGGCCAAGATTGGCGTTCCGTCCGATCCATCCTGCACCAATTTCATCCTCGCGCGGTTCGCGGATCAGGCCGAGGCCGAGGCCTGCGACGCCTATCTGCAATCGAAAGGTTTGATCGTGCGCCGGGTTGCGGGCTACAAGCTGCCCAACGCGCTGCGGATCACCGTGGGCGACGAAAAGGCCTGTCGCCGCGTGGTTGCGGCCATCACCGCGTTCAAAGGGGGCGCCGCATGAGCCAGATCTATGACCGCGTGGCGCTGATCGGGTTGGGTCTGATCGCCTCGTCGATGTACTGGGCGATCAAGCGCGCCGGGTTGGCGGGCGAGGTGACTGGCTATGCCAGGTCCGAGGCCACCCGCGACACTGCGCGGCGCATCGGGCTGTGCGACCGGGTCTGCGACACCGCGCAAGAGGCGGTGGAGGGTGCCGATCTGGTCGTGCTCTGCGTGCCGGTGGGCGCAATGGGCTCCGTCGCCAAGGACATCGCGCCGGTGCTCAAGCCCGGCGCGACCGTTTCGGATGTAGGCTCGGTCAAACGTCACGTCATTGAAGAGGTTGGCCCGCATATTCCTGAAGGCGTGCATTTCGTGCCCGCCCACCCGCTGGCCGGGACCGAGCATTCCGGCCCCGAATCCGGCTTTGCTGAGCTGTTCGACAACCGCTGGTGCCTACTGGTTCCGGTCGAAGGGTCTGACCCCGAGGCCATCGCCCGCCTGCGCGCCCTGTGGGAGGGGATGGGGTCCAATGTCGACGAGATGGATGCTGATCACCACGATCTGGTTTTGGCCGTCACCAGCCACGCGCCGCACCTGATCGCCTATACAATGGTGGGCGTCGCCGACGACCTGCGGCGCGTCACCGACTCCGAGGTCATCAAGTACTCGGCCGCCGGTTTCCGTGATTTCACCCGGATCGCGGCCTCGGACCCGACCATGTGGCGCGACGTGTTCCTGACCAACAAGGACGCGACGCTGGAAATCCTCGGTCGTTTCACCGAAGAGCTGTTTGCCCTGCAGCGTGCGATCCGTACGGGCGACGGTCAGCACCTGTTCGACTACTTTACCCACACCAGGGCGATCCGGCGCGGCATCATCGACGCGGGTCAGGACACCGACGCTCCTGATTTCGGGCGTGTGAAGGCCAAGTCATGAAACTGATCAAAGGCAAAGCCTTGTCGATGATTGCGGTGGTTTGGGCCGGCGCGGCCACTGCATCGGCCCCCGACACATCACTGGTTCCGGTTGCGCGGCCATCCCCGGCGGCAGAGCTGGTGCAGGCCGCCTATGTACCGCCGAGTTCGGCAACCTCGATTGCTGTGCCAGAGAAGATGCGACCCGCTGTGCGGCCCGTATCCCCTCAGGTCTTAGCCGTGGCGGCGCGCCCGGCCGACCTTCCGCTGCTTGGACCGGATACGTCGCTCAAACCCTATCTGCGGCCCGAGGCGTTGGAACAGCAAGTCCTGTTCAAAAAGCGAAAACTGCGCAAAGGATCGGTGTGCGGTGATATCGCCATTCAGGGCAAGGCCGTGGGCTCGGTTCCGGGCAAGATCAAAGCCTGCGGGATCAAGGATGCCGTCCAGATCACATCGGTGTCGGGCGTGGTTCTCAGCCGCCCATCCACGATGGATTGCGGTACGGCGATCGCCTTGAATAAATGGGTCGACAAGACCGTCAAGCCGACGTTCAAACGGCGCGGCCCAGTAGTCGAACTGCAGGTTGCCGCACATTACGCTTGCCGTACCCGGAACAACCGGAAAGGTGCAAGGATCTCGGAGCATGGCAAGGGTCGGGCCATTGATATCTCGGGGTTCAAAATGGCCGATGGCGAGGTGGTGACTGTTCTGGACGGTTGGCGTAAAAACCCCTCGAAGAAGCAGCTGACCAAGATCTGGCGCGGGGCGTGCGGGCCCTTCGGCACGGTGCTGGGCCCGAATTCAGACCGCTATCACCAGAACCATTTCCACCTTGATACCGCCCGTTACCGCAGCGGACCCTACTGCCGCTAACGCAGGATCAGACGCGGGGCCGGCCCCAACGGCAACGGTCCCAAAGCCACGAATCCGTCGCGGAAATTCAGCTGCAGGTCCAGCGCGTTGGGGTTGCCTCCGAGGCCGGCCAGCAGGTTCAACGCCCGCGTGACCGGATCAACGGCCTGATCGGGCAAGGCACCTGCAGCGTTGGCCATGGCAATCATGTCACGCCAGTTCTCGGCTTTGACCGCAATCTCTCCAACCGGAATGCCCTGTTCATCAACCTCCAGTTCGCCGGTTGCAAACAGACGCAATTCGCCCCATTGCACCTCGGCAAGATGCAAGTCGATCAAACGAGGTTGAGGGCGACGTTCTTCCAGCGCGGAGCGGTCCCAGGTTTTGTCGAAGGTAACATTCATGTCCAGTTCAAGCGTCTCGAAGGCTTGGGGCAGCGAAGCAGCCGTTCGCATCAGCGCGCGCAGGTCTTCACCGGGCGTGAAGGCATCCGAACTGACCCCGATTGCATAGCTCTCGGGCTGGGTGCCTTGTTCCATGACCAAGGCAAGTGACTGACCGGCGGCCATGTCGGTTCCGTCCTGGGTCACCGACCAGTTGCCCGATGTCAGGGCCATCTTCTCCAACTCCAGCGCGACGCCCGGACGCAAATTCAGTTCCGCCTGAAGGCTGTCGGCCAGGATGATTGCGGTCTGGTCGAAATAGGACAGCCGCTGCGGCGTATCCGCAAAGCGCAAGATCTGTCGTCCGGGCCAGATGGCGGGGCTTTCGAATTCGATCCAATCCGCGCTCCAGGCTGTGCCATTCACCGGATCGGCCAGCGCGACACTGTTCAAGCGGGTCACGTGGTGCAGCGGAAACCCGGCGATTTCCACGTCGGAATAGTCGGCCTGCCATCCAAGATCCTGCTGATGCGCGAACCAACCGGTGATGGCGCTGCGCAGCCCATACCCGGCTATGGCCCAATACCCGCCCCAGAGGATGGCCAGAAATATGAACACTCGTACCAGTCGGCGCATCGCAAATGGCCCTTTTTCCTGCCTTGGAATTGATGTTTATAGGCCTAAACGGGCAAGGACCAGAACTATGACGATGTGGGTATTCGGATACGGGTCGCTGTTGTGGAATCCGGGCTTTCCGGTGGCCCGGCGCGAGCAGGCGACACTTCACGGCTATGCGCGGTCATTTTGCATGCGGTCGATCCATCACCGCGGAACCGAGGAAAACCCCGGACTTGTCCTGGCCTTGGACGAACACCCGGATGCCCATTGCAAGGGCTTGGCGCTGGCGGTCGAACCAGGCCATGAGGAACGCACCCTTGAGGAACTGCGCGAGCGCGAATTGATCTCGTCAGCCTATGTGGAGAAGATGCTGGACGTGCATCTGGACAGCGGCCAGCCGGTGACGGCAGTGACCTATGTGATCGATCCCGACCACGTGCAGTATTGCGGGGGCCTGCCGCTGGAGGAGCAGGCGCAAATCATCGCGCGGGCCGTGGGCGGCCGCGGCCCCAACCCCGAGTATCTTTACAATACCGCTGAACACCTGTCCGAGATCGGGTTGCACGACCCGGATCTTGAGTGGTTGGCACAACGGGTGCGCAGCCTGACCGCATAAACCCTTGGCCTTGCCACCAGATTTTCGATAGATTCGCCTCAGAGCAGGCAAAACCGGGAAAGACGCGCATGGCGCATGTACAGCAGGGCGCGAGACCGCATTTCTCGCAACCGATCCGTCAAATCGTGATGATGCTGATCGCCATCGGGCTGTCGGGCCTGGGCGTGTTCATGGCACTGCCTTACGTGCTGCCGGTTTTTTATGCCAACCCCTATCTGAACGGATTCATCCTGCTGGTCTTTTTCATCGGCGTGGTGGCTTGTTTCTATCAGGTGACCCAGTTGATCGGTTCGGTTCGCTGGATCGAAGCGTTCGTGGGCGGCGTCGTGCGCGAAGATGCTCGTACACCGCAGCTGTTGGCACCATTGGCGTCGCTGCTTCGCGCACGCGGGGCGAAATCGCAGATCAGCTCGACATCGACCCGGTCGATCCTGGATTCGGTCGCGGAACGGGTCGAGGAAGAGCGGGAATTCACCCGTTACATCACCAACGTACTGATCTATCTGGGTCTTCTGGGCACATTCTTCGGCTTGGCAACAACGGTTCCTGCAATTGTCGACACCATTCGCAGCCTGAACCCCCAAGAGGGCGAAGAAGGCCTGGCCGTATTCAATCGCCTGATGAGTGGTCTCGAATCCCAGCTGCAAGGCATGGGCGTGGCGTTCGGGTCCTCTCTGTTGGGGCTTGCCGGATCGCTGATCGTGGGTTTGCTCGAACTGTTCGCCGGCCACGGGCAGAACCGTTTCTACCGTGAGCTTGAGGAATGGCTGTCGTCGATCACGCGCGTCGGATTTGCCGCCGGAGACGAAGGTGGTGCGGAACTGGCGGTGCTGACCCCGGTCCTTGATGCCATGTCCGAGCAGATGGACGCGCTGCAGGATCTGTTCGCGGCCCAAGAGTCGGATCGCGCCGAGGTATCGGCCAAGCTGGGTGCATTGGTCGATGTCATCGCGGACATGAACCAGCGACAGGCGGAAACCGAAGGGGTCACCGCCGCGCTTGAGCGGATCGCGTTGGGGCAGGACGCGCTGCTGGATCACATGCGTGAACATGGTGCGGGCGAGGGGATCGACGCCGAAAGCCGGATGCGGCTGCGGTCGATGGACGTGCAGCTTCTGCGCATTCTCGAAGAAATCTCAGCCGGTCGCCAGGACAGCATGAACGAACTGCGCAAGGATTTCGAACTGCTGGTCAAGGCGCTGACGCTTCCGCGCGGGGCGGCGCGCCATACACCGGGCGGAGAATAACACATGGCCCTGTCTCGTCGAACCGGTCAGCGTTTCCAGGGCTCGGTCTGGCCCGGCTTCGTTGATGCGATCACGGGGCTGCTTATGGTCATGACCTTTGTGCTGACCATTTTCATGGTCGTGCAGTTCGTGCTGCGCGAAACCATCTCCGGACAGGAAGACGAATTAACGGCCCTGTCGGACGAAGTGGCCGCCCTTGCGGATGCTTTGGGCTTGGAAGAGCGCGAGAACAGCCGCCTGCAGGCCCGGTTGGGGGCACTGAACACCACGCTGTCGCAGGCCGAAGAAGATCTGAGCCAGGCGCAGGCCTTGATCTCTTCTCTGACCTCGGAGCGTGACCAGCGCGCGGCCGAGTTGGAAGAGGCGCAGATTCGTATCACAGGGTTCGAAGCGCAAGTCGCCGCGCTTTTGGCTGATCAGGCGCGTGCGCAGGGCGATATTGCCGAATTGGAGTCCCAACGCGAGCAACTGCTGTCCGAGCAGGAGGCATTGAACCTAGCCTTGGCCCAAACCCGTGCGGAGGTGGATGCCCAGGCCGAGGCTGCACGGCTGGCGGCTGCACGCCGCGAAGCGTTGGAGGCCTTGGTAGCTGACCTTGAGCAAGCGGACAGCGCCCGCGCGGCCCAGATCGCGGAATTGCAAAGCCAACTGTCCGAGGAGGAAGCCGCACGCGTCGCCGAGGCTGCTGCCGCTGAGGCGCTGCGCAACAGACTGCAGAATGCGGATGCCGAATTGACGGCCATGACCCTGGCACTGGAAGAGCAGCGCAAGAAGGCCGAGGAAACACTTACACTGTTGGCCGCCGCTCAGACGGCCAAAGCCGAGCTTGAGCGGCAATTCGGTGAGTTGAATGACGAGGAGCTCAAGGCTCAGCTTGAAGCAGCCCTTGCGGCGCGAACCGAAGCCGAGGCTGAGGCCGAAAGCCAGCGGACGCTGGCCGAGCAGCGCGACGCCTTGCTTGCCGTTGCCCGGGAAACGATCGCCACCGAAAAGGCTCTGTCCGCAAAGGCGCAACGCCAGACGGCCCTGTTGAACCAGCAGATCGCCGCATTGCGCGGCCAATTGGGGTCGTTGCAGGCGCTGCTGGATGACTACAAAGACAGGAATGCCGAAGCCGAAGTGCAAATTCAGACCCTTGGGCAGGACCTGAACGCGGCCCTTGCCCGGGCCGCTTCCGAGGAACGGCGCCGCCGCTTGTTGGAAGAGGCTGAACGCGTCCGTCTGGAGGCCGAGGCCGAGAAACTGGCCGGTCAGAATCAGGAGCTTACGGCCCAGGCCGAAGACCTGCAGAGGTACCGCTCCGAGTTCTTTGGTCGCCTGCGCGACGTACTGGGCAACCAGGAAGGCGTTCGGATCGAGGGCGACCGCTTCGTATTCTCGTCCGAGGTGCTGTTCCCACCCGGTTCGGCGGTTCTGTCCGAGGATGGCCGGCGCGAGGTCGCGAAAGTGGCGGGCATTCTGCGTGGGATTGCGGCGGACATTCCGCCCGAATTGAACTGGGTCATCCGGGTCGACGGTCACACGGACAATATCCCGCTGAACGGAACAGGACGCTATCGCGACAATTGGGAGCTCAGCCAAGGGCGGGCGCTGTCGGTCGTGCGCTACATGGTCGAACAGCTGGGCATTCCGCCGGAACGCCTGTCAGCGAACGGATTTGGCGAGTTTCAACCTGTAGATACGGCGGACACTCCGGAAGCGCGGGCAAAGAATCGTCGCATCGAATTGAAGCTTACCGAACGCTAAGCCAGTGTCAGCGCGGCCCGAAGCGGAAGCTGGGATCGGGTGTGCCCGCAAAACAGCGTGGAACAACCGGGTAGTCGTCGGTCAGAAAATACGCGTAGGTGCCCGAAGGAAACGCGGCCGAGACGGTCATGGCGCCATTGCATTCGTCGAGCGTTCCAAGTCCCGCCACGAACTCGTAGTCTTCGTTGAACGTTCCATGTGCCGTCCGTCAGGGGCGGCTCCGCCCGGGCGCTGACCGGCCTTCAGCCGGTAGGATGAGGTCATTTGCGTGACCTTGCCGCCCACCAAACCGGTTCGGGCGTAAATCGGAAACCCGTCCGCCGCATACCCGATCAATGGAGAGTGTTCTTTCGGTGACCAGCCCTGCAGTTCGATCAGGCCGGTCGGAACCCCGTGGTAGTGATATTTTCCGTTTGGTTGGACATGTGCGAAATTGGCATCGAGTCCAAGGGCGATCGCACCGCCCAAGGCATTGTAGGACCAGCCCGACCGGGGATCGCCGTGCCAGAATTCAGCGGCCAGTGGGTCAAAGACGACCCCAGTCAGAGTTACACCAAAGTTCCACCCCATGCGCAGAGGCGTCGGGGTTGCACTCGCCCTCGGAACGGCCGGCACGCTCAACTTGACCGGCTGCTCGGCGATATGATGCGGGTTGCCTTTGTTCGGAAAGCGACGGACCAGATGATTGGGGATGCCATTGCCGGTAATCGACAAGGCGCGGCCTTGTTCGGTGATCTCTGATCTGTTGACGCCTGGGTTGACGGTCGCCGGTTCCAGGTTCAACGGTTGGGCGCGGGTTTCGTCATGAAAGCGAAACCGATGCTGGGCAGAGGCGATTACGCCGACGACCGAGGCCGCGAAGGCGATGCTCCAAATGACGGCGATTTTTCTGGACACTGTGCTGCTCCACTCCAAAGGCTTTGGTTTGAAACGTGGCGCGCAGCGGTTTCCGTCGCTGGGAACTGTCTTTTTGGAGGATACTGGCAGGAGAGGGGGGCGGCCACTCACGAAATCGCCCGGCAGAACTGGCTGCCGGGCGACGAGACTTGTTTGATTGGACCTAGGTCTAATCCGCGGTCAGCAGCGGCGGCTTGTCGCCCGAGATCCGCGGATTGTCGGGGCCGACAATCTCGAGATCCAGATCGCCTTTCTTGACCGAGACCCGCACAACACCGCCCTTGGCCAGCTTTCCGAACAGCAGTTCTTCGGCCAACGGTTTCTTGATGTGCTCCTGGATGACCCGGCCCAGCGGCCGTGCGCCCATCTTGTCGTCATACCCCTTGTCGGCCAGCCACTCGGCGGCTTTCGGAGTCAGGTCGATGGTCACGCCACGATCCAGCAGTTGCGCCTCAAGCTGCAGGACGAATTTTTCGACCACTTGCAGGATGACCTCTTTGGGCAGCGGCGCGAACGAGATTACTGCGTCCAAACGGTTGCGGAATTCAGGCGTGAACATCCGTTCGATCGCGGCGGTATCTTCACCCTCACGCCGGTCGCGGGCAAAGCCGATTGCGGCCTTGGCCTGTTCTTGCGCGCCTGCGTTCGAGGTCATGATCAACACCACATTGCGGAAGTTCACCGTCCGGCCGTTGTGATCGGTCAGCTCGCCGTGGTCCATCACCTGCAGCAGGATGTTGAACACGTCCGGGTGGGCCTTCTCGATCTCGTCCAGCAGCAGCACGCAATGCGGGTGCTGGTCGACGCCGTCGGTCAGCAGTCCGCCCTGATCAAACCCGACATAGCCCGGAGGCGCACCGATCAGACGGCTGACCGCGTGTTTTTCCATGTATTCCGACATGTCGAAGCGCAGCAGTTCCACGCCGAGCGTATCGGCCAGTTGCTTGGCGACCTCGGTTTTGCCGACACCGGTCGGGCCGGCGAACAGGTAGTTGCCGATCGGTTTTTCCGGCTCGCGCAGACCGGCCCTTGCCAGCTTGATTGCGCTGGACAGAGCCTCGATTGCCTGGTCCTGCCCGAACACCACCCGTTTCAACGAGTTCTCAAGGTCCTTCAGAACCTCGGCATCGTCCTTGGTGACGTTCTTCGGCGGAATGCGCGCGATCTTGGCCACCACGGCCTCGATCTCCTTAACGCCGATGGTCTTGCGCCGCTTGCTTTCCGCGACCAGATGCTGTGCGGCACCGGCCTCGTCGATCACGTCGATCGCTTTGTCGGGCAGCTTGCGGTCGTTGATGTAACGCGCAGACAGCTCGACCGCGGTCTTGATTGCGTCGGCGGTGTATTTGATGTCGTGATGCTCTTCGAAATAGGGCTTGAGACCGCGCAGGATCTTCACGCTGTCCTCGACCGACGGCTCGTTCACGTCGATCTTCTGGAACCGACGCGACAGCGCGCGGTCCTTCTCGAAGTGCTGGCGGAACTCCTTGTAGGTGGTCGAGCCCATGGTGCGCAGCTTGCCGCCCTGCAACGCGGGTTTCAGCAGGTTCGAGGCATCCATGGCGCCGCCCGAAGTGGCACCCGCACCGATCACGGTGTGAATCTCGTCGATGAACAGCACGGCGTCGGGGTGATCCTCAAGCTCGGTCACCACGGCCTTGAGCCGCTCTTCGAAATCGCCGCGATAGCGCGTGCCGGCCAGCAATGCGCCCATGTCCAGCGAATAGATGGTCGTGTTCGACAGAACCTCGGGCGCGTCGCCCTGAACGATCTTGTAGGCCAGTCCTTCGGCAATCGCCGTCTTGCCCACGCCCGGATCACCCACCAGCAGCGGGTTGTTCTTGCGGCGGCGGCACAGAACCTGGATGCACCGCTCGACCTCGTCGGCGCGACCGATCAGAGGGTCTACATCGCCGGCGCGGGACTTGGCGTTCAGGTCCACGCAATACTTGCCCAACGCGCTTTCCTTCTGGTCGGCGTCACCGGAGGCGTTCTGCGCTTCCTCTTCACCCTGATCAGCGCCGGTCACCGGACGGTTTTCACCAAATGCCGGGTCTTTGGCGACGCCGTGGGCGATGAAATTCACCGCGTCATAACGCGTCATGTCCTGCTCTTGCAGGAAGTATGCCGCGTTGCTTTCCCGTTCGGCAAAGATGGCCACCAGAACATTCGCCCCGGTCACCTCGGTCCGGCCCGAGCTTTGCACATGGATCGCGGCGCGCTGGATAACACGCTGGAACGCGGCTGTCGGTACGGCTTCGGACCCGTCGATGTCTGTCACCAGATTGGACAGATCCTCGTCGATGAACTCGACCAGAGAGCTGCGCAATTCGTCCAGATCCACGCTGCACGCCTTCATGACGCGCACCGCATCGGGTTCTTCCAGCAGCGCCAGCAGCAGATGCTCCAGCGTTGCGAATTCGTGACGCCGTTCGTTTGCAGCCGCCAGGGCCGCGTGAATGGCTTGTTCCAGTGTGCTCGAGAATGAAGGCACGCGGGTGCTCCTCTGTATTGGGCCGGAAGGGGTTCGAGTATTGGCCGGATCCCCATCCCAACCATGACCTCATACTTTTAGAGTTTGGTTGATCATGGCGCGGCTTCAAGGGTTTTCTTTCACTTGACAGTCACATTTAATGTGACCGTGGCCGTGAAGAAGACCAATTAGGCATTAGAACCGGTCTTTTCTACCCCGGATCTCGGCAAAAACGGCGACCGGGTCAGCCCCCACCATTCCAAGCTGCGCCTGAATCTTGGGATCAGTGGCGCGCAGGAACGGATTGGTCGCCTTTTCCTCGCCCAGATTTGACGGCACGGTCGCGCGGCCCTCTGCCCGTGCCTGATCGATCTCATGCACTCGTTGCAGCAGCGCTGTGTTGTCAGGATCAATGGTCACCGCAAACCGGGCGTTTGACTGGGTATATTCGTGACCCGAGCAGACCGACGTCTCGTCGGGCAAAGCAGCGAGTTTCGAAAGCGAGGTCCACATTTGTGCCGCGTCTCCTTCGAACAAGCGGCCGCACCCCAGCGCCATCAGGCTGTCGGCCGTGAACACCACCGCGCTTTGGGGCAAATAATAGGCCACATGTCCCACCGTATGCCCCGAGACATCCAGGACCTCGACAGGTTCGCCCCCAATCTCGAACTGGTCTCCGTCAGCCACCTGTTTGTCGAGGGGAGGAAGTCGGTGAGCGTCGGCCACCGCACCAATCACCTGTGCTGGGTGCTGCTCGAGGATGCCCGGCAAGCCATCGACGTGATCCCAGTGGTGATGGGTCAGAAGGACATGGCTCAGGCGCCAGCCGCGTGCGGTCAATTCGGCCAGAATGGGCCCGGCCTCCGGGGCGTCGACCAGGGCCGTCTGTCCGCTTGTCGGGTCATGTGCCAGAAAAGCATAATTGTCGGAAAGGCAGGGGATGGTGACGATCTCAAGAGGCATGGCCTTTTGCCCTTTCGTTGTTAGACTGCGCTCAGCTAAGCCGATCGACCGGGTATCTGCAATGCATCTTGATGTGCAGGATCTTAGGAACTTCTATTACCGCAGCACGCTGGGGCGTGCGGCGCAGGCTGCCATTCGTGGCCGGCTGATCGAACTGTGGCCCGAGGCCAAGGGCCAGACGGTGGCCGGATTCGGCTTTGCGGTGCCTTTGTTGCGCCCTTATCTTGCTGACGCGCGGCGTGTCATCGGCCTGATGCCCGGACCGCAAGGGGTGATGCCTTGGCCCGCCGGTATGCAGAATGTATCGGTGCTGACCGAGGAAACCCGGTGGCCGATCGAAACCGGTCATGTGGACAAGCTGGTGGTCATGCACGGGCTCGAGACCTCGGAACGGCCCAGTCAACTGCTTGAAGAATGCTGGCGTGTTCTGGGGCCGGGCGGTCGGGCGGTGTTTGTCGTTCCCAATCGGGCCGGGCTTTGGTCCCGAACGGACCGAACACCCTTTGGCTACGGACATCCGTATTCGGCAACGCAATTGGAGAACCAGCTGCGCGCACATCATTTCGTGCCCGAGATGCACTGTTCCGCGCTTTATCTGCCGCCCTCGTTCCGGCGGTTCTGGCTGCGCTCGGGTGGGTTGATCGAAAAGACAGGGCAACGGATCCCGACCATCATGGCCGGTGGTGTTCTGATGGTCGAAGCCAGCAAGCTTGTGCGGCCACCAAGCGGCAGCGTGACCAAGGATGCCGAAAAACGCCCCATCAAAGCGCTGGACGGATTGTTGAAGCCGGCGTGAACCTGCGCGCATCCACGAGCGCGGGATCCCCGGAAACATGAGGGAAAAAGGCCACAGGAATCGCAAAAACAGGCAACTTGGTAACATTTTTCACGCCGGCGAATGGGTTCAAACCGTCGCAGTTTACGTAACCAATTGAAAAGAAAGATTTTGTGGATAAAGCTGACCCCGGCATAACATATTGCTAGGTGGCTTAGGCTCTGCTACATCCCCGGTGATTTTGATCCCCGCCCTTTCAGGACGGGGTTTCCTCACGCCCCCGGTTCAGCTGCCGCACGCGAAATCGGGGCCCAAAATATCGGAAGGGTGGACGTGTCCGAACCAGCTTCGATTTCGACCGGCATAGCCAAGCGCTATGCAACGGCGATCTTCGAGATCGCAAAAGAGAACAAGGACCTTGCAGGTCTGGAAACCGGCATCAATGACCTTTCGGCTGCATTGAGTGAAAGCGCGGACCTGCGCGAGGTGATCTCTTCGCCGCTGATCTCTCGGGCCGACCAGCAGGCGGCCATCACCGCCGTGGCCGACAAGATGGGCCTGCACCCGATCATGCGCAACACGCTGGCTCTGATGGCGCAGAAGCGCCGTCTGTTCGTGCTGCCGCAGCTGATCAAGGTTCTGCGCGAAATGCTGGCCGACGAGCGCGGCGAAGTGACTGCCGAAGTTGCCTCGGCCAAGGCGCTGACCAAAACCCAGCTGGAAAAACTGTCCAAGACACTGTCCGAGCGCGTAGGCAAGGACGTGACCATCAATGCGACCGTCGATGAAAGCCTCATCGGTGGTCTTGTCGTCAAAGTGGGCTCGCAGATGATCGACAGTTCGATCCGCTCCAAGCTCAACTCCCTACAGAATGCAATGAAAGAGGTCGGATAAATGGGTATCCAAGCCGCAGAGATTTCTGCAATCCTGAAAGACCAGATCAAGAATTTTGGTCAAGAAGCAGAGGTGGCCGAAATCGGCCGCGTGCTGAGCGTCGGTGACGGTATTGCCCGTGTTTACGGCCTGGACAATGTGCAGGCGGGTGAAATGGTCGAGTTCCCCGGCGGCATCATGGGCATGGCGCTGAACCTCGAAGCCGACAACGTCGGTGTCGTGATCTTCGGCTCGGACCGTGACATCAAGGAAGGTGACACCGTCAAGCGCACCAACTCGATCGTGGACGTTCCGGTTGGTGACGAACTGCTGGGCCGTGTTGTTGACGGTCTGGGCAACCCGCTGGACGGCAAAGGCCCGATCAATGCCAAGCAGCGCGGCGTCGCAGACGTCAAGGCGCCGGGCATCATCCCGC
Source organism: Ruegeria sp. BB9 (assembly GCF_056539345.1). NCBI lineage: Bacteria > Pseudomonadati > Pseudomonadota > Alphaproteobacteria > Rhodobacterales > Roseobacteraceae > Ruegeria > Ruegeria sp. BB9. The sequence goes on from NZ_JBQFUU010000002.1 coordinate 304,358, forward strand.
GTAAGTCGGTGCACGAGCCGATGGCGACCGGCCTGAAGTCGGTTGACGCGATGATCCCGATCGGCCGTGGCCAGCGTGAGCTGATTATCGGCGACCGTCAGACCGGCAAGACCGCCGTGGCTCTGGACACCATCCTGAACCAGAAGGTCTACAACGAAGCCGCTGGCGACGATGAATCGAAGAAGCTGTACTGCGTCTACGTGGCCATCGGCCAGAAGCGTTCGACCGTGGCTCAGCTGGTGAAGAAACTGGAAGAATCCGGCGCCATCGAATACTCGATCGTCGTAGCCGCAACCGCGTCCGACCCGGCGCCGATGCAGTTCCTGGCACCCTATGCCGCAACCGCGATGGCCGAATACTTCCGCGACAACGGCCGCCACGCTCTGATCATCTACGATGACCTGTCGAAACAGGCCGTCGCTTATCGTCAGATGTCGCTGCTGCTGCGCCGTCCGCCGGGCCGCGAAGCCTATCCGGGTGACGTTTTCTACCTGCACTCGCGCCTGCTGGAGCGTTCGGCCAAGCTGAACGAAGACTTCGGCGCCGGTTCGCTGACCGCTCTGCCGGTCATCGAAACCCAGGGCGGCGACGTGTCGGCCTTTATTCCGACCAACGTGATCTCGATCACCGACGGCCAGATCTTTCTGGAAACCGAGCTGTTCTATCAGGGCATCCGCCCCGCCGTGAACACCGGTCTGTCGGTTTCGCGTGTGGGCTCGTCGGCTCAAACCAACGCGATGAAATCGGTCGCTGGTCCGGTGAAACTGGAACTGGCCCAGTATCGTGAAATGGCTGCATTTGCGCAGTTCGGTTCGGACCTCGACGCCGCAACCCAGCAGCTGCTGAACCGTGGTGCGCGTCTGACCGAGTTGATGAAGCAGCCGCAGTACTCGCCGCTGACCAACGCGGAAATCGTATGCGTGATCTTCGCCGGCACCAACGGCTATCTCGACAAGATCGACGTTTCGGACGTTGGCCGCTACGAGGCCGGTCTGCTGGCGCATCTGCGCGGCAAGCATGCCGATCTGCTGCAGTGGATCACCGACGAAGATCCCAAGATCAAGGGCGAGGCTGCCGACAAGATCAAGGCTGCGCTGGACGAATACGCCGCAACCTTCGCTTAAGGAGACGCGGCGATGCCAAGTCTAAAGGACCTTAAAAACAGGATCGAGTCGGTCAAATCGACCCGCAAGATCACCAAGGCCATGCAGATGGTCGCGGCTGCAAAACTGCGCCGCGCCCAAGAATCTGCCGAAGCCTCGCGCCCCTATGCCGAGCGGTTCAATGCCGTGATGGCAGGGCTGGCAGCATCGGTCGGGGGCAGCGACAGCGCCCCCAAGCTGCTGCGCGGCACGGGCAGCGACGATGTCCACCTTCTGGTCGTCATGACGGCCGAACGTGGGCTCTGCGGCGGCTTCAACTCGAACATCTCCAAGCTGGCTCGCGCCAAGGCGGATGAGCTTCGCGGCAAGGGCAAGACGGTCAAGATCCTGACCGTCGGCAAGAAAGGCCGCGACGCGCTCAAGCGTGAATATGGCGATCTGTTCGTCGGTCACATCGACCTGAGCGAGGTCAAGCGCATCGGCTATGCCAACGCGCAGGACATCGCAAAGGACATCCTGTCGCGTTTCGACGCGGGCGAGTTCGACGTTGCAACGATCTTCTACGCGAAGTTCCAGAACGTCGTGACCCAGATCCCGACGGCCCAGCAGATCATCCCCGCCTCGTTCGAGGAGACCGAAGGGGACGACAGCGGCGCCGTGTTCGATTACGAGCCCAGCGAAGAGGCCATCCTGGCCGAATTGCTGCCCAAGGGGGTCGCCACGGCGATCTTCTCGGCTCTGCTTGAAAACGGGGCCTCGGAACAGGGTGCACGGATGTCCGCGATGGACAACGCGACGCGCAACGCGGGCGAGATGATCGACAAGCTGACGATCCAGTTCAACCGCTCACGTCAGGCCGTGATCACCAACGAGCTGATTGAAATTATTTCCGGCGCCGAAGCGCTGTAGAGACAAACCGGAGACGAAACATGGCGAATGCAAAAGGCAAAGTCACACAGATCATCGGGGCCGTCGTCGACGTGCACTTCGAAGATCAGTTGCCTGAAATTCTGAACGCACTTGAAACTGAAAACAACGGCAAGCGCCTGGTGCTGGAAGTTGCCCAGCACCTGGGTGAAAACACCGTCCGGACCATCGCGATGGACGCGACCGAAGGTCTGGTCCGTGGCGCGGATGTTGTCGACACCGGCGCACCGATCTCGGTTCCGGTTGGCAACGCCACCCTGGGTCGCATCCTGAACGTTGTCGGCGAGCCGATCGACGAAAAAGGCCCGGTCGAAGCGACTGAAACCCGTGCCATCCACCAGCCCGCGCCCGAGTTCGACGAACAGTCGACCGAGTCGGAAATCCTGGTCACCGGCATCAAGGTGGTTGACCTGCTGGCCCCCTACGCCAAAGGCGGCAAGATCGGCCTGTTCGGCGGCGCCGGCGTGGGCAAGACCGTTCTGATCATGGAACTGATCAACAACATCGCGAAAGTGCACTCGGGCTTCTCGGTGTTCGCCGGTGTTGGTGAACGGACCCGTGAAGGCAACGACCTGTACCACGAGATGATCGAATCGAACGTCATCAAGCCCGACAACCTGTCGGAAAGCCAAGTGGCCCTGGTCTACGGTCAGATGAACGAACCTCCGGGGGCGCGTGCCCGTGTTGCTCTGACCGGTCTGACCCTGGCCGAGCAGTTCCGCGACCAGTCCGGTACCGATGTTCTGTTCTTCGTCGACAACATCTTCCGCTTCACGCAGGCGGGCTCCGAAGTGTCGGCTCTGCTGGGTCGTATTCCTTCGGCCGTGGGCTACCAGCCGACGCTGGCCACCGACATGGGCGCTCTGCAGGAACGCATCACCTCGACCAAGAAGGGCTCGATCACCTCGGTGCAGGCGATCTACGTGCCTGCGGACGACCTGACCGACCCCGCGCCGGCAACCTCGTTCGCGCACCTCGACGCAACCACCGTTCTGAACCGTGCGATCTCGGAAAAGGGTATCTATCCGGCCGTGGACCCGCTCGACTCGACCTCGCGCCTGCTTGACCCGGCCATCGTCGGCGAGCGTCACTACAAGGTTGCGACCGACGTTCAGCAGATCCTCCAGCGCTACAAGTCGCTGCAGGACATCATCGCCATCCTCGGCATGGACGAACTGTCGGAAGAGGACAAGCTGACCGTGGCCCGTGCCCGTAAGATCGAGCGCTTCCTGTCGCAGCCGTTCGACGTGGCCGAGGTCTTCACCGGTTCGCCGGGTGTTCAGGTTCCGCTGGAAGTCACCATCGACTCGTTCGAGCGTGTCGTGGCCGGCGAATTCGACCACCTGCCCGAAGCGGCCTTCCTGATGGTCGGCGGCATCGACGAAGTGATCGCCAAAGCCGAGAAGATGGCCGCAGCAGCTGCCTAAGGAGTATCCCCGATGGCAAACACGATGCAATTCGACCTCGTCAGCCCGGAGCGGAGCCTTGCTTCGCTTCAGGCCAGCGCGGTCCAGATTCCCGGCGCGGACGGGGACATGACGGCGATGCCCGATCATGCCCCCACCATCACCACGCTGCGTCCGGGCATCCTGAAGGTCGAAGCGCCCGAAGGGTCCAGCGAATACCTGGTCACCGGCGGGTTTGCCCAGATCAACGGCGATGCCCTTTCGGTACTGGCCGAAAAGGCCATCCCGGTTGACGAAGTGACCCGCTCCCATCTGGACGAGCTGATTGCCGAGGCCCGCGCCTCGCACGAGGCGGCGAAGGAAAACGGCGAACAGACCATTGTCGACGAGGCAGCCAAGCTGCTGGCCGACATGGAAGCGCTGGGAACGCATATGAGCCTGTAACGGCCGATGCACTGTCAGAATTGGAAACGGCCCTGCTGCTGCGGGGCCGTTTTTTTGTCGTGATTTCGCCGAAAGGTCAGGATAAGTTGCGGAAATTCATAGGAATTGATGCGCAATGAAGAAATTTTTGACCCACCCCATCGGAATTGACCGAGGTGAAGAGGTTCTGTTCTCGGAATTCGCAGATGGCGGAGACATGTGGACGGGCGAGGGGCCGCGGGAACGACGCCGGCCCGTCACCTTCAGCCAACCCTTCCGCACCCCGCCCGTCGTGCAGATTGGAGTGTCCTTGTGGGATGTCGATACCTCATCGGCCTTGCGTGCCGAGCTGCTGTCCGAAAATGTTACAACCACGGGCTTTGACGCGGTGTTCCGGACATGGTCGGACACACGTATCGCCCGGATCCGCGTGGCATGGACCGCGATCGGGGAAGTGGCCCACGAGGACGACTGGGATATTTCCTGACCCGCCGTTCCCAGCGGGTCCTTTGTAATGATTTAGGGATCGATCATTGCCACGCGTTTCGCGTGCCGGCCGCCTTCGAATTCGGTGCTCAGAAAGGCATCGACAATTTCCAGCGCCAATCCAGTGCCAACAACACGCGCGCCGATCGACAGCATGTTGGCGTCATTGTGCTGGCGGATCATGCGGGCGGAGAACGTATCCGAACAGACGCCGCAGCGGATGCCCGGAACCTTGTTTGCAGCCATCATGATACCCTGCCCCGTGCCGCACAGGACAATGCCCAATTGGCACTCGCCCGAGACGACGGCCTCGGCGGCGGCTTTGCCGTGCTTGGGGTAATCGGTGCTTTCGGGGCTGTCAGGGCCGAGATCCAGAACGTCCCAGCCTTGTGCCGCTGCAAAAGCGGCAACTTCCTTGCGCAGGTCGATGGCAGCGTGATCGCTGGAAAGAACCAGACGTTTGTTGGCGGTCATGGGAATGGCTTTCCGGTTTCTTCAGTCTGTGTGGTACAGGGATTCGTAGATCGGGATCAGGGTCTTGTCTTCGAACAGCGACGACACTGACGTGCCCTGCCAGATGTTCAGAATGGCCTGTGTGAAGATCGGGGCCGTCGGCACCGTGCGGATATTCTTGGCCTTCTTGATGTCTTCGGTCGGCATGATCGTGTCGGTCAAAACAAGCGATTTCATCACCGAGTTCGAGACGCGTTCAACGGCCGGGCCGCTCATGACGCCATGGGTGATGTACGAGTGAACCTCGCGTGCGCCGTTGTCTATCAGCACCTGCGCCGCCTTGCACAGCGTACCGGCCGTGTCGCATATGTCGTCGACGATCAGGCAGATCTTGTCCTTCACGTCGCCGATCACGGTCATCTCGGCCACTTCCCCGGCTTTTTCACGCCGTTTGTCGACGATCGACAGAGGAGCGCTGATCCGCTTGGCCAGCTCGCGGGCACGAGCCACACCGCCGACGTCCGGCGAAACCACCATCAGATCGTCCATCTGGTCGCGGAACTGGTCCTTGACGTCCAGCGCAAAGATCGGAGAGGCATACAGGTTGTCGACCGGCATGTCGAAAAACCCTTGGATCTGTGCCGCATGCAGATCCATCGTCAGGATGCGTTCGATCCCGGCACCGGTCAGCATGTTGGCCACAAGCTTGGCGCTGATCGGGGTGCGCGCCTTGGTGCGGCGATCCTGGCGGGCATATCCGAAATAGGGGATAACCGCGGTGATCCGCGCCGCCGACGATCGGCGCAGCGCATCGGCGATGATCAGTAGCTCCATCAGGTTGTCATTGGCCGGGTTCGAGGTGGGCTGGATGATGAACATGTCCTCGCCCCGGACGTTCTCGAAAACCTCGACAAAGATCTCGCCATCGTTGAACCGTTCGACCCGCGCATCGACCAGACGCTGGTTGACGCCGCGGTGCAGGCTCATGCGGCGCGCGATGGTTTCGGCAAGCGGAAGGTTTGCGTTCCCAGCAATAAGCTTGGGTTCGTGATGTGTCGGCATCGGCTGAGGTCCCCGGGCAGCAGTGGCAATGTGACAGATTCGTGATGTTGACACCGCTTAGCATGGCCTTACGGTTCCGCAAAGGTAACTGGGTGGAGAAAGTGCACATGGCCGACATTGACTACTTTTTTGCGACACTGTCGCCCTATTCCTACCTCGCCGGGCTACGGCTGGAGGAGATCGCGGCCAAGCACGGCGCCACCATCGCCTACAAGCCGGTCGACATCATTGCGCTGTTCGGGCGCACCGGCGGCGTGCCCCCCAAGGACCGCCATCCGTCGCGCATCGAATACCGGGCGCAGGAACTGGTGCGTCAGGCCAAGAAGACGGGCCTGCCGTTCAACCTGCAACCTGCACATTGGCCGACCAACGCAGCGCCGTCCTCATACGCCATCATCGCAGCCATTCAGGATGGGTCGGGTGATGTGGGCAAACTGTGCCATTCCTTTCTGCGCGCCTGCTGGGCCGAGGACAAGGACATCGCGCAGGACGACGTGATCCGCGACTGTCTGGCCGGGGCGGGCTTTGATCCGGCGCTGGCCGACAGCGGACTGCTGGTCGGGGCCGAGACCTATGCCGCCAACCTCGAAGAGGCGGTGGACCGCGGCGTGTTCGGCGCGCCTTTCTACATCACGCAAGATGACCAAAGGTTCTGGGGGCAGGACCGGCTTGACGATCTGGACCAGCATCTGGCGACGCTCAAGGCATGACCGTGGCCAAGGCCGTGCTGCCGCCCGTCCACGTTCGCACTCTTGGGGCGGGTGCCCGAAAGGTGCTGGCGCTGCATTGCACTATTGCGCATTCTGGTGCGTGGTCCGGTCTGGCGGCCGCTTTGGACGACCAGGCGACACTGACTGCACCCGACATGCTGTCGCACGGGCGCAGCCCGGATTGGGACGGTCGGGGAGATTTCTTCGACCTCACCACAGCCCTGTCGCGGGCGCAGTTGAGCGAACCGATGGACGTGATCGGGCACAGTTTCGGTGCGATGGTCGCCCTGCGGCTGGCCATCGAATACCCGGACCTTGTGCGCAGCGCCGTTCTGATCGAGCCGGTGTTCTTTGCGGTCGCCCACCAAGACGCGCCAGCGCTTGCGGCGCAGCACGCGGCCGAATCCCAGCCCTACAAGGTCGCCCTTGCCGAAGGCGACGCGCCCCGGGCCGCGCGTCTGTTCAACCGCATGTGGGGCACGACCGACCGCAGCCCACGCTGGCCGGATCTGCCCGAGCGAACCCGGAATGCGATGATCCGGGGTGTTGGCGTGGTCGGCGCGGTCGAGGGGCCGCTGTTCCGCGACACCACCGGCCTGCTGGCCCCGACGGCCATGACGCGGGCCGAAATGCCGATCCTGCTGCTGCATGGATCGGCCTCGCACCCGATCATGGCAGTGGTCAATGCCGGGCTGCGCGCCCGCTTGCCCGAAGCGCGGCAGAGCGTTGTCGAGGGGGCAGGGCATATGCTGCCCATCTCGCACCCCGGCGAGACGGCAGCGCAGATCGACGCATTCTGGCGCGCCTAGAGCAGCGCCAGGAACCGGTCGATTTCTTCGGTCGGAGTCGACCAGTCGCAGACGAACCGGCAGGCCAGCATCTCGTCCTCGTCCGGGCCGTCCAAGGGGTCGCCCCACAGGTGATAGACCGCACCGGCCGCGTGCAGCCGCTTGTGCAGGCTGCGGGGAAAGCTGGCAAAGATGATGTTGGCCTGGGGTTCATGCAGGAACTGCGCACCCGCCGCCCGCAGCCCCTCGGCCAGCTGCGCACAGTTGGCGTTGGCCTTTCGGGCCGAGCGCAGCCACAGATCATCGCGCAGGTAGGCCGCCATCTGGGCCGACAGATACCGGTGCTTGGAAAACAAATGCGCCCCGCGCTTGCGGCGCAGCTCGAACTCCCAGGCCTTGCTTTCGTCGAAGAAGACTACCGCTTCGACACCCATCAGCCCGTTCTTGGTGCCGCCAAAGCTGACCGCATCCACGCCCGCCTTCCATGTCATCTCGGCCGGGGAACAATTCAGCGCGACCAGCGCATTGGTGAACCGCGCGCCATCCATGTGGACGGGCAGGCCGAACTCCTTGGCGACCCCGCACAGGGCCTGCAACTCGGCCAGCGAGTAGACCGAGCCCCGCTCGGTCACCTGTGTGATCGACACCGGACCGCGTTGTGGCCCATGCACGCCGCGTGTCTCTTCGGCGGCGATGGTGCGGCGCAGTGCATGCGGCTGCATCTTGTCGCCACCCGGAACCAGCGTCAGCTTGGCGCCGGTGTAGAATTCGGGCGCGTTGCACTCGTCCTCATGAATATGCGCGACGGACGAGCAGAATACGGTCTCCCACGGCTGCGACAGGGTCGCCAGAGCCAGCGAGTTTGCCGCCGTTCCGGTCGCCACCAGATAGACCGCCGCCCCGGGCGCCTCGAATATGCCCCGGATTCGGTCGCGCACCTCGTTCATCAGGTCATCGGCGCCATAGGCCATCTGATAGCCCTGATTGGCCTCGGCCAGCGCGGTCAGGACCTCGGGGTGGACGGGCCCGGAATTGTCAGAGGCGAAATGCATCAGGTTGGCTCCTCGATAATGTAGTCTTCCCACTCTTCCTCGGGCGTCTCGAATTCGGAAACGGTAAGCCCCTGAACCGAAACGCCGGCGGCGTGGACGCTGTCGGGCGACCCTGACAGCAACGGGTGCCAATCGTACAGGGGCTTGCCCTCCCACAACAGGCGGTAGGCGCAGGTCTGCGGCAGCCAGTAGGTGTGTTCGTGAATGTTGTCCGGGCGCATGACGATACATTCCGGCACGAATTGGTGGCGGATGTCATACTGGGTGCAGCGGCAAGTTGCGTCATCCAAAAGCCGGCAGGCGACACGGGTCAGGGCAACCTCGCCGCTGTCCTCGTCTTCCAGCTTGTTCAGGCAGCATTTGCCGCAGCCGTCGCACAGGGCTTCCCATTCGCGCGGGTTCATCTTTTGCAAGGGCTTGCGCTCCCAGAAACGCGGGGCCAGCCCGGCGCGGTCGATCGGATCCGTGCTCATGTCGCGGCCAGGATCTTGCGCGCGCGGTCGCAATCTTCGGTCATCTGGGCGATCAGAGCATCGAGGCCGTCAAAGGTCATCTCGGGGCGCAGAAATTCGACCAGGCCAACCGAGAGGGTCGCACCATAGAGATCGCCGGAGAAGTCGAACAGGAAGGTTTCGATATTAGGCACCTCGCCGTGGAACATCGGCCGCACCCCGACCGAGGCCGCACCGTGATAGCTGCCGGCATGCGGGCCATCCAGCACGTCGATCAGAACCGCGTAGACGCCGAATTTCGGGGGATGGATTCCTTCGATCGACATGTTTGCCGTGGGAAAGCCCAATTCGCGGCCGCGCTGTTCGCCGCCGATCACCTCGCCTTCGATCCGGTGCCAGTGGCCCAGCATGGCCGCCGCGTCCCGCGGGCGGCCGTCGCTCAGGGCTTGCCGGATCGCGGTGGACGAGACCACGTGATCGGATTGCTGCATCAATGGGGCGATGGTGACACCGAACCCCATCTGCTGGCCAAACTGCACCATGTCCTGCGCGGTGCCGCTGCGGCCTTTACCGAAACAGAAATCGGCCCCGATCACCACATGGGCCAGACCCAAGCCTTTGCAGATCACGGTGCGGGCGAATTCCTCGGGCGTCAGTCCGGCAAGCGCGGCGTTGAACGGCAGTTCGTACAGCTTCTGCACGCCCAGCTTCTCTAGCCGGTGCGCACGCGCATTGCCGCGCATCAGACGAAAGGGCGGGGCATCCGGGGCGAAATACTCGCGCGGGTGCGGCTCGAACGTCAGAACGCCCAGGGGTGCCTCGGGGCATGCCTGCCGGGCCAGATCGATCACCGACTGGTGGCCAATATGAACGCCGTCGAAATTCCCGATCGCAACGCTAGCGCCGCGGTCTTCTGGGTCTACAAACTGGAAATCCCGGATGATCTGCATGGGGCTTGCCTAGCGGGACTGTCCGCCGGGTTCAAGCGGCAGTTCCGGACCAGCGTCCAGTGGGGCGCCAAAACCTGCCGTCAGTCGAATTTCCGTGATGGAGCCAAAACCATCGCCTCGCCAATCAGAACCTTCTTGCCGTCTACCGCGCAATGGCAATCCAGCTTGACCCGGCGCTTGGCGAAGTCGATGTCGATCACCTTGACTTCGGCATAAACCGTGTCGCCGGGGCGGACCGGCGCAAGGAATTTAAGCGACTGACCCATGTAGACGGTCCCATGGCCCGGAAGCTGTTCACCAATCACGGCCGAGATCAGACCGGCGGTCAGCATCCCGTGGGCGATGCGCCCTTCGAAGATCGTATCGCGGGCATAGTCGTCATCCAGATGCACCGGGTTCCGGTCGGTCGAGACCTGGGCAAACATCTCGATGTCTTCGTCCGTCACCACTTTGCGCAGGTAGCGGGTCATGCCCATTTCGATGTCTTCGATACAGATCGTTCCGCGCGGAAGATTGTCCAACATGTTACCCTCACTATGCATCGGTCCGGCAACAAAAAATTACCAACGACCCAAGGTTGGCAACTTTATTACTTCGCAACTGCAGAAAATCAAGCGTTTTCTACCTAGCGCAGACGGCCGATCGTATAGGTTGGGTTGATGTTTTCCTTGGAAATATAATCGCTTAAAGCATCCGGATCCGGCTGGTGCGACGTTTTTGTTTCCGATGCGGCCAGACCGCCGCTGATGAACAGGGAATCAATTCCCTCTCCCATGCCGCCGGCGATGTCGGTATGCGGACCGTCGCCGATGGCCAGAATCTCGTCATCCGGCACGTCCGTTCCCAGCGCATGCAGGCGACGCCGGGCCAGATCATAAATGGGCGGGTGTGGTTTGCCGAAATACAGGCTCTCGCCGCCCATTTCGGTATAAAGCTTGGCCAGCGCACCGGCGCACCATTCCCGAACTTCGCCCCGATCGACGACGATATCGGGATTGGCGCACAGCAGCTTCAGGCCTTTCTGCTTGGCATACAGGAAGTCCGGCCGATTCACGGCCGGATCGGCCATCGGGTCGAACGGGCCACAGCAGACGATCCCCTCGGCCTGGTCCAGCGGCACACGTTCGATGTGGATCGGGTGGTCCAGGATTTTCAGCGGCTCGAAGAAGCCGGCGTCGCGCTCCCATTCACCCATGAAATAGACTTTGTCACCCACGGCTCCGCGGAACATGGCGGATCGGGCCGAGTCACCACTGGTCGCGATGGTGTCGTAGCAGTCCGCGGGGACGTTGAACTGTTTCAACTGCTCGGCAACCCCGGCACGCGGCTTCGGAGAGTTGGTAACCAACACCACCTTGCCGCCCCGGTCGCGATAAGCCTTCAGCGCGGCAACAGCCTCAGGGTAGGCGGTGATGCCGTTGTGGACGCAGCCCCACAGATCCACGAACAACGCCTTGTAACGGTCGGAAATCTGGTCAAGCGCGGAGATGATCTGGGTCATGCGGGCCTCGGGCTGTTGAAACGGCGTTGCGCCACCTATGGCAAAGCTGGCCCCGCTTGACCAGAGGCAGCCGGGTGCAGGCCGTCATTCCTCGTCGCTCAACTTTTCGACATCCGGGGCCTGCTGCACGGTTTCGGTTCCAAGAATGACCTGCGCGCCGATGCGGGTCTGGTACCGAATGACGGCGAGGTAGCCGGGGCCAAGTTCATCCTGCAAGACGTCGACCAACGACGTTTCCCGCAGGCTCTCGGGCAACAGCCCGGCAACGGACGAGACCTTGAATTGCGCCTCGGGCGGCAGATCGACGATCACCCAAACCTCGGCCCGTTTGCGCTTGGCATTCACGTCGATGCGGATGATCTCGACCGATACCGGGTCCGCCCAGTCGCGGATCGCTTGCGCAACCTCGGCCTCGGTACGAGTTTCTAGGTATCGGTTGTAAGTCGATTTGCCCAACTGGACCACGACGAGGGCCAGGAACGCCATGGTTATGACCACACCGGCAGTAAAGTTGAGCTTGCGCCGGCCCTTGCCGAATGCAACCGACCTTGCGGCATAGACGATGTAGACCGCGCAGGCCGACAGAACGATCGCACCAAGGTTGGTCGCGAACAAAAGACCCGCCTCGTAGGCGTCGGCGGGTTCGCCGAAATACAGCAGGATCCCGGACGCGGACAATGGCGGAACCAGAGACACGCCGATGGCGGCGCCGGGCAACAGGCTCAGTTCGGCCTTGTTGATCTGGACGTATGCGCCGGCCACGCCGGCCGCCAGCGCCACGATCAGGTCTTCGGTGCCCGGGTCGGTGCGGGCCAAGACCTGATCGGGGATCAGGATGCCGCGCGGCACATCGGCCAGATAAACCAGGATCCAGGCCATCAGAACACACAGAACCGCCGCAATGCAGACCGTTAGGGTCAGAACGAAAGCGCGTTTCAACCAACCCATGACCATCGCAGCCGCAATGCCCAGAATTGGTGTCATCAGCGGCGCGACCAACATCGCGGCGATGACCACGGCGCCAGAGTTCCGCAGCAGGCCCATGGTTGCGATGATCACGGAAAGGGTCAGTAGCATGGCAAAGCGCCGCCAATAGGCAAGCCTGTCGCCGCCTTCGAACAGCAGAATGCTGCGTGTCGTACTGTACTTCCGTGTGACCACCGTGTCCCGATCCACCCTGTCCCTGCGTCCAGCCTAGCAACGATTTGCCATCCGGCAAACCTTTCGACGCGCAAACAAAAAAGGCGCCCGCTGAGGGCGCCTTTCGCTGAACTGTGAACGGGATCAGACCTTGAGGTTCGGAATGATCTGCTTCTTACGGCTCATGATGCCCGGCAGAACAACCGTGTCGCCGGACACCGAAGCGCCAAAGCTTTTCTCGGCAACCGATTTGACCAGGTCGTTCGGCACCAACAGGGTGGCCTCTTCGTTCAGGATGTCGACGACGAACAGCAGTACCTGGTCCACGCCGTCTTCCTTGGCTACCTCGACCATCGACTGGGCCAGGCTGTCCTTGCGGTCCAGCACGACGCCCGGTGCGGTGGTTTCCAGAACGGATACTCGGAACTTGGTACCGTCGACCTCATATTCCTTGCTGTCCATGCGGATCAGTTCGGCGTCCGAGAAAGACGATACGTCAGATTTCGCGGCGAACATTTCGGCAGCATAGGCCGAAACATCCAGACCAAGCTCGGCGGCCAGCTTCTCGGCTACTTCGCGGTCATGCGCGGTAGTGGTGGGCGAGCGGAACTCCAGCGTGTCCGACAGGATGCAGGTCAGGGCCGCGCCCTTGACGGTCTCGGGCATCTTGGCGGCGTCGTCGCCCATCAGGTTGATCATGATGGTTGCCGTGCAGGCCAGCGGGCGAACGGTAATGTCGATCGGGCCTTTGGTTTCCAGCCCACCGACCAGCTTGTGATGGTCGATGATGGCGCGGATATCGGCATTGTTGACATTGGCAGGAAGCTCGGCCGGGTTGTTGGTGTCGACGATGATGACTGGCGCATCGGTCTCGACATCCTCGATGATGCGCGGCTTGGGCAGGTCCCAGCGCTGCAGCATGAAGGCGGCTTCGGTGTTGGGCTCGCCCAGCAGGACGGCCTCGGCCTTTTCGCCTTTGACTTCGTTCAGATACCAGGCCCACAGGATCGGCGATCCGGTTGAGTCGGTGTCGGGAGATTTGTGGCCAAATACTTGGATGGTCATGTCTGTTTCCTGCACATAAGGAGTTTGCGCGCCTTATAGGGTGGTCCATTGGCGTTGTCACCCGGCAGATACACGGCTGCGACGGTTGGTCTGACAGAAGCGCTGACCGCTCAGAACTGTGCGCGGCTCAGTTGATATCCGGCGCGTTCCAGCTGTTGCAAAAGTCCATGGTCGCCACCCAGATGGCCGGCACCAACCGCGATCACCGCCGTCTGGTTTTCGATGATCAGGATCGTTTCCATCCAGTTGTCGTTGCGTTGAACCAGAAGCTGGTCCTCGAATGCGGCCCATTCCTGTGCAAACACATCAGGCGCCAGGCCCGAAGCATCGCGCCCATATATCTTTGCGAATTGCAAGATTTCTGCGTGTTTCTCCTCGAAATATGCGCTGGCCATGGTCACCATGTGGTCATCACCGGCGTCAAACGCATCGACCAAGCGCACCAGAGACTGCACCTGCTCTTCAAGCGTGTGGCTGTCGAAGATCGCGATCAGATCTTCGATCTGTTCCAGCGAATATTGCGGCTTGCCCGCAGCTTCGGCCAGTTCAGTCAGGCGCGCATCCATTCCCCGGTCTGCGTCTGGCACCTGAAGCATGCAGGGTGGAATACCCAGCATCATGGACAGGAACCAAGGGCGCAGTTTCGCGGCCATCCAACCGGGAATGCCGCGTGCCGAAAGCGCCTTGGAAATCACGGCCCAGTCCTCTTCGCTCATCAGATCGATCAGAGTTGGTCCAGAGTTGATCAGGACCGGGCTGAAATCCTTGGCCAGGTCTTGTTCGAAAGCGGACATGTCGGATTGGGTGATCTCGAAATAAAACGCGTCCGCCTCGCTCAACGTCGGTGCCAACCGCTCGACCACCGGGCCCATTCGCGGATCGTTGACGTGCAATGTGCCGATCAGATGCAAAACAGTGTTGTCCTTCTGTGCAATCCAGTGATTGCCTTCGGGATATGCCATCTGACTGGTGGCCGCGTTCAACTCGGCCCGGGCCTCAGGCGTCATGTCTTGTCGCAAATCGCGCCCGTCACAGGCGGCATGGGCCACAATTGGATGCAGAGCGGCAAGCAGGGCAAAAAGAAACACGCGCATCGAGACCATTCCGATTGTGGCTGAAAGAACTTGGGAACAGATAGCCACGCCCGCCTACCGCGCGCAAGCCGTGTATCCGTATGGCGTTTCTCTGAAAAAACCATAGCATAGCGTCATGAACCGCGAACAGGATCTCTATCCTCCGATCAAGGCGCTATTGCAGCGGCAAGGGTACACCGTGAAAGGAGAGGTCGGCGTCGCCGACATCGTGGCCGTCAAGCCCGGTTGTGATCCAGTGATCGTTGAATTGAAGCTGAGATTTTCGCTGGCCTTGTTCCATCAGGCCGTGACCCGGTTGAAGGTATCGGATCAGGTCTATGTGGCCGTCTGCAAGCCCACCGGCCGGTCGGCGCGCCGGGCGCTGCGGGACAACCTGTCCCTGTGTCGTCGGTTGGGGCTGGGTTTGATCACCGTTCGTGCGGATGGGTGGGTCGAAGTCCATTGTGACCCCGGCCCCTATGCGCCGCGAAAGAACAAGGCCAAAGCTGCGCGACTGTTGCGCGAGTTCGAGCGGTTGGAAGGGGATCCGAATTCGGGTGGGGCAACCCGGCACGGAATCGTAACTGCCTATCGGCAGGATGCCCTGAAATGTGCCGCGCATCTGGCCGAACACGGGGCGACCAAAGGCGCTGAGGTCGCCAGTGCCACCGGCGTTGCGGCCGCGACGCGCCTCATGCGCGAAAACCATTATGGCTGGTTTGAAAAGGTGGCAAAGGGCGTCTATGAACTGTCGCCTTCCGGGTCCGAAGGTCTGAAGCATTGGGCTTACAGCTGGGAAGACCCGACCTGACCAGGCCGGCCTCAGGCTGCGCGCGAAAAAAATTCATCACCGATTGTTGACTCGCCGGAAATCACCCCCTAGCTATGCGTCGTTAGCACTCGACCAAGCTGAGTGCTAACGCCCCGCAAGACCGCGGGGGGAGGAAAACAACCTTTGAGCCCAAGGAGCTGCAAAGATGGCATTGAAACCGCTTCATGACCGCGTGCTGGTTCGCCGTACCGAAAGCGAAGAGAAAACCGCAGGCGGCCTGATCATTCCCGACAGCGCAAAAGAAAAGCCCAGCGAAGGCGAAGTCGTTGCAACCGGCGAAGGCGCGCGGAAAGACAGCGGCGAACTGATCGCGATGGCTGTGAAGCCCGGCGACAAGATCCTGTTCGGCAAATGGTCCGGCACCGAGGTCCACGTCGACGGCGAAGAGCTGCTGATGATGAAAGAAAGCGACATCATGGGGATCATCGAGTAACGCGCATGCGCTTGCTCTGATCTTCATTTCAAACACATTTCTCGAGGAGAAAAAGACATGTCTGCAAAGGACGTCAAGTTCGACACCGATGCCCGCAACCGCATGCTGAAGGGTGTGAACATCCTGGCGGATGCTGTGAAGGTGACCCTCGGCCCCAAAGGCCGCAACGTGGTTCTGGACAAATCCTTCGGCGCGCCGCGCATCACCAAAGACGGTGTTTCGGTCGCCAAGGAAATCGAACTGGAAGACAAGTTCGAGAACATGGGCGCGCAAATGGTGAAAGAAGTCGCCAGCCGCACCAATGACGAAGCCGGTGACGGCACCACCACCGCGACCGTTCTGGCTCAGGCCATCGTCAAGGAAGGCCTCAAGCAGGTTGCTGCCGGCCTGAACCCGATGGACCTGAAGCGCGGCATCGACATGGCAACCGCCAAAGTCGTCGAAGAAATCAAGAACGCTGCCCGCGAAGTCAAAGACAGCGACGAAGTCGCGCAGGTTGGTACCATCTCGGCTAACGGCGAAGCTGAAATCGGCCGCCAGATCGCAGACGCGATGCAGAAGGTTGGCAACGAAGGCGTCATCACCGTCGAAGAGAACAAAGGTCTGGAAACCGAGACCGACGTCGTCGAAGGTATGCAGTTCGACCGTGGCTACCTGTCGCCCTACTTCGTCACCAACGCTGACAAGATGGTCGCCGAGCTGGAAGACTGCATGATCCTGCTGCACGAGAAAAAACTCTCGTCGCTGCAGCCGATGGTTCCGCTGCTCGAGCAGGTGATCCAGTCGCAGAAACCGCTGCTGATCATCGCCGAGGACGTTGAAGGCGAAGCGCTGGCAACTCTGGTTGTCAACAAGCTGCGCGGTGGTCTGAAAATCGCTGCCGTCAAGGCTCCGGGCTTCGGCGATCGCCGCAAGGCAATGCTGCAGGACATCGCAATCCTGACCGGCGGTCAGGTCATCAGCGAAGACCTGGGCATGAAGCTGGAAAACGTCACCATGGACATGCTTGGCACCGCCAAGAAAGTGTCGATCACCAAGGACGAAACCACCATCGTCGACGGTGCTGGCGAGAAGGCCGAGATCGAAGCACGCGTTGCCCAGATCCGTACCCAGATCGAAGAAACCACCAGCGACTACGACCGTGAGAAGCTGCAAGAGCGCGTTGCCAAACTGGCAGGCGGTGTTGCCGTTATCCGCGTCGGTGGCATGACCGAAGTTGAAGTGAAAGAGCGCAAGGACCGTGTGGACGACGCTCTGAACGCAACGCGCGCCGCCGTTCAGGAAGGTGTCGTCGTGGGTGGCGGTGTTGCCCTGGTTCAGGCCGGCAAGGCTCTGGCCGATCTGAAAGGTGTCAACGCCGATCAGGACGCCGGTATCAACATCGTTCGCAAGGCCATCGAAGCGCCGCTGCGTCAGATTGCTGAAAACGCAGGTGTCGACGGTGCCGTCGTTGCCGGCAAGGTGCGCGAGTCCTCGGACACCGCCTTCGGCTTCAACGCTCAGACCGAAGAATATGGCGACATGTTCAAGTTCGGCGTGATCGACCCGGCCAAAGTGGTGCGTACCGCTCTGGAAGACGCAGCCTCGGTTGCAGGTCTGCTGATCACCACCGAAGCAATGGTTGCCGACAAGCCCGCCAAAGAAGGTGCAGGCGCCGGTGCTGGCATGCCCGACATGGGCGGCATGGGCGGCATGATGTAAGACTGTCCGGGTTCGCGTCAGCGAATTCAGACAACCCGCAAGGGAAAGTCTTACCGAAAATTTCAGCGGGGTCGCCTTCGGGCGGCCCCGTTTTGATTTTTTCAGTGATCCGCGGTGTTTCGGCCGGCGCTGCATGCAATTCTGGGGATCGCTGCAGCCGGTCACGCGGAAGCGCAGGAAAGCGGGTGTCCATTGCGTGCGGACACGGTATTGGTGAGGCATGCAGCTGTTTCTTCTGACCGTCCTGACCATGTGCGCCTTTGCGGCCAATTCCATCCTGAACCGGTTGGCCGTGGAGAGCGGAGCCAGCGACCCGGCGAGTTTTGCCGTTGTTCGTGTGCTCTGTGGTGCGCTGGTCCTTTGCGCATTGGTCGTGTCGCGGGGTGGCACCCTGCGGGTGTTCGACAGGCGCCGAGTAATCGGAGCAGGGTCCTTGTCGTTGTACATGGTCGGGTTCTCGGTGGCCTATCTCTCACTTGATGCGGGATTGGGCGCCTTGATCCTGTTTGCAGTGGTCCAGATCTCGATGTTTCTGGCCGGCTCCCTTGCCGGGGCGATCCCGACTTTTCGACAGGTGGCGGGGGCAGCAATTGCGATGGCCGGATTGGCGTGGGTGCTGTGGCCTGGCGCTGAGGTGCGTGTGGACCCGACCGGAGCAGCCTTGATGGCCGCCGCAGGGGTCGGGTGGGCTGCGTATTCGATTGCCGGTCGGTCCGAGCCCGATGCGCTGGCAGGAACGGCCTCGAACTTTGTCGTGGCCTTGCCGGTGACCGCTGGCATTTTGGTCGCGGGCGCTCCGGCGTGGGACTTGACCTGGGCGGGTTTGGGTCTGGCGGCCGTATCTGGCGGCGTAACCTCGGGGTTGGGGTACGCCATGTGGTATCGCCTGCTGCCCCAGCTGGCCCCAGCAGTTGCAGCCGTAGTTCAGCTGAGCGTCCCGGTGATTGCGATCATTGCAGGTGTGGCGCTGCTCGGCGAGCAACTGAGCCTGCGGCTGATGGCAGGGGCAGGGTTGGTTGTGGGCGGTATTGCATTGGCAGTTATGCGCGTGAGGCGGCGCTAGGTCTTTCCTCTCTGAAGAATAGCCATTATCTGGCAGCCATGCGGATCCTGTTTTTCATATTGCTTTTCCTGATGCCGATCGCCGCGCAGGCAAAATGTGTTGTCCTGCTGCATGGGCTTGCCCGGACCGAAGCATCGTTTTCGGTCATGGAGCAGTTGTTCAAGGTGCACGGGTACACCGTTGTGCGGCCGGGTTATCGCTCGACGGATCTTCCGATTCCGGAACTGGCCGACCGGACCATACCCGAGGCGTTTGCGGCGTGCGGAGATGACACCATCAACGTTGTCGCGCATTCGATGGGAGGAATCCTGTTGCGCTACTGGCTGCAGGATCACCATCCGCAGAATCTGGGCCGCGTCGTCATGCTTGGCCCGCCCAACCAAGGCAGCCAATTGGTCGATGAACTGGGCGATTGGGAAGTGTTCGGTCTGTTGAACGGCCCCGCCGGCCTGCAGCTGGGTACGGGTCCCGAAGGTATTCCGCGTCGCCTGCCACCGGTCGACTTCGAGCTGGGGGTGATTGCAGGCGAGAACTCCTTGAACCCGGTCTTTTCGTCGCTGGTTGATGGACCGGATGACGGCAAAGTCGCTGTCGAAGAAACCAAAGTCCAGGGCATGACCGACCACATCGTGCTGCCGGTGACGCATACGTTCATGATGAACAACCCTCAGGTCATGGCGCAGGCTTTGCACTTCATCGAGTTCGGTGAGTTCGATCCCAACATAACCTGGCTGGACGGTGTGATGGACATCATCGATGAGATCTGCATCGGAGAGGACTGCGCCGAACCCGCCTCGGAACCAACGCGATGACCGCATTGGAACTGACCTTTTCCGGGGCACAGGTTCTGCACTCTGACCGCGGACTTGTCGGTGACGATCTCTCGATCGCGGGTGGCTTGATCCAAGAAGGCGGCGGTGCGCCGGTCGTTGATCTGAGCGGCTATCTGATCCTGCCGGGCATCATCGACTTGCACGGGGACGGGTTCGAGCGTCACATCGCCCCGCGCCGGGGGGCCATGAAGCAGATGGACGAGGGCATCCGCGCTGCCGAGGCCGAACTGGCGGCCAATGGCATCACCACCGCCGTGCTGGCGCAGTTCTACAGCTGGGAGGGCGGCGTGCGCGGCCCCAAGTTCGCCGCCGACGTGTTCCGCGCGATCGCGGCGGTGAAGGGCAGCGTGGTTACCGACCTGATCCCGCAGTTGCGGTTCGAAACCCACCTGCTGGACGATTATGCCGACCTGCCGGGGCGCATCGCCGACTGGCAGGTGCCCTATGTCGTGTTCAACGATCACCTGCCCCATGACCGTCTGGCGCAGGGGCGCACCCCGCCGCGTTTGACCGGGCAGGCGCTCAAGGCCGGTCGCAGCCCCGAGGCGCATCTGAAGATGCTGCAGGACATGCACGCCCGCTCCTCCGAGGTGCCCGCTTCGCTTGATGCGCTGTGCGCGGCGTTGGCCCAACAAGGCGTGCGTCTGGGCAGCCATGATGATGCGACGGCAGAGGCCCGTTCCCACTGGCGCGCGCGCGGCGTGCATATCGCCGAATTTCCTGAAACGCTCGAAGCAGCCGAGGCGGCCAAGGCCGCGGGCGATCACGTCATTCTGGGCTCGCCCAACGTGGTGCGGGGCGGATCGCACAAGGGCAACGTCAGCGCGCTGGACCTGATCGCCATGGGGCTGTGCGATGCGCTGGCGTCGGATTACCACTATCCCAGCCCGCGCAGGGCGGCGCTGATGCTGATGAAATCGGGGCTGATGGATCTGGCAGGCGCGTGGGCGCTGGTGTCGTCGGGTCCCGCGCGGGTGCTTGGCCTTGAGGACCGCGGGTCGCTGCACCCCGGCAAACGCGCCGATCTGGTCGTCCTGGATGCGGAAACGCAGCGCGTGGCGGCCACCATCGCCGGTGGCCGGGTCAGTTTTCTGTCGGGGGATATCGCCGGGCGGTTCGTCGCCGCGGCGCGCTAGCGTTTGATCCGGTTGAAATGGCCCATCTTGCGGCCCGGCTTGACCTCGGCCTTGCCGTACAGGTGCAGGGCCACGTCGCGCTGTTGCGCAAGCTCGGGCACGCGGTCCATGTCTTCGCCGATCAGGTTCTCCATCACCACATCCGCGTGACGCTGCCCGTCGCCCAGAGGCCAGCCGGCTACGGCGCGGATATGCTGCTCGAACTGATCGACTGCACAGCCGTTCTGCGTCCAGTGGCCCGAGTTGTGAACGCGCGGCGCGATCTCGTTCACGATCAGGCCCTGCGGCGTCACGAACAGTTCGACCCCCATGACGCCGACATAGTCCAGCGCGTTCAGGATATTCGCGGCCAGCAGCACCGCGTCGGTCCGCAGCGCAGGGGACAGGCGCGCGGGCACCGTGGTCGTGTGCAGGATGCCGTCGCGATGCACGTTCTCGCCGGGGTCGAAGCAGGCCACCTGGCCGTCCAGCCCGCGGGCGGCAATGATCGACACCTCGTGGCTGAAATTGACGAAGCCTTCCAGGATCGCGGGTGCACCCTGCATGTCGGCCAGCGCGGTCCGGGCGTCCTCGGGCGACTTCAGCCGCGCCTGCCCCTTTCCGTCATAGCCGAAGCGGCGGGTCTTGAGGATCGCCGGCGTGCCGATCCGTTCGATGGCGGCCTGCAGACTGTCCAGGTCGGTCACATCGGCAAAGGGTGCGGTGTTCAGGCCCAGGCCTTGCAGGAATGTCTTTTCGGTCAGCCGGTCCTGACTGACCCGCAGCGCCTCGCGGCCGGGTCGGATGGGGCGGTGCGATTCCAGAACGTCCAGCGCTTCGGTCGGGATGTTTTCAAACTCGTAGGTGATGACATCGACCGATTGCGCAAAAGCGGCCAGCGCCTCGGCATCCTCATAAGGTGCGGTGGTCACGCGATGCGCCACCTGGCCCGCCGGCGGGTTGGCGCCCGGCTCCAAGATATGGGTCACGAAGCCCAGCCGCGCCGCGGCCATCGACAGCATCCGCCCCAGCTGGCCGCCGCCCAGAATTCCGATCACTGCGCCGGGCTGCAAGGGGTTACTCATCGCGGGGCTCCTCGGGGATCGAGTCCGACAGCGCCGCGCGCCAAACGTCCAGCCGGTCGGCCAGGGCTGAGTCTTGCAGGGCCAGAATAGCAGCGGCCATCAGGCCGGCATTGGCGCCGCCGGCCGATCCGATGGCCATGGTCGCAACCGGGAAACCCTTGGGCATCTGCACGATGGAATAGAGCGAGTCGACACCGGACAGCGCCCGCGTCTGAACTGGAACGCCGATCACCGGCACCCGCGTCTTGGACGCCATCATCCCCGGCAGATGTGCGGCACCGCCAGCGCCGGCGATGATTACCTGAAGCCCGCGCTGCACGGCGGTCTTGCCGTACTCCCACAAACGATCCGGCGTGCGGTGGGCCGAGACGATCTTGGTCTCGTAGGCCACGCCCAGTTCGTCCAGTATCTCTGAAGCGCCCTTCATGGTGGGCCAGTCCGACTGGCTGCCCATGATGATTCCGACCTTGATCTCGCTCATCCGCCCTGTTCCCCGCCTGCGTTAGGAAGCGCGCACTATAGTGAAATCCGCTTGCGTGGCAATGCGGTTGAGCGCGCCCGGTCAGGCGATGATGTCAGGGGTCAGGCGATCCTCGATCAGCCGGATGATATCCTTCAGGCGCAGCTTTTGTTTCTTCAGCCGCTTCACCGTCAACTGATCAGCGGTGCCGGTCGCTTCGAGCGCCTTGATTGCCTCGTCCAGGTCGCGGTGCTGCTGGCGAAACACCTCCAGCTCGACGCGCAGAACCTCGTCGGTTTTCATCGAAATGTCGGTGGGCGCATTCATGGGCGACTCATGTGTGGCTGGTGGTGCGTGTTACACAAGATAGTGCGTTCAAGTGAATCCGCCTAGACCTTGTGGAGACACACGTTTCATCCCATATTGTCTTGTGCGCAGCTGCCTTTACGGGGCCGCGCATCACGTCGCTTTGACAAAGAAGGACGAGAAAACGTGTCAAAACTTACTCTTGGCTCATACCCGCATCTTCTGGGGTTCGAGCAGCTGGAACGCCTTCTGGAACGGTCTGCAAAGGCCGGAAACGAAGGGTATCCGCCCTACAACATCGAACAGACGTCGGATCATTCCTACCGCATTACCTTGGCCGTGGCCGGGTTTGCCGAGGATGACCTGTCGATCACCATCGAAGATCGGCAACTGGTGATCCGGGGCCGTCAGCGCGACGACAGCGAGGGGCGCGTGTTCCTGCACCGCGGCATCGCGGCCCGTCAGTTCCAGCGCATGTTCGTGCTGGCCGACGGTGTCGAGGTCGGCGAGGCCATCATGGAAAATGGTCTTCTTCATATCGACCTGACCCGCGCCGTGCCCGAAACCGTTGTGCAGACGATCAACATAAGGAAGGGGTAAGCCATGAATACACCGTATGAAATCAACACCGAAGGCAATCGGATCGTCTATGTGAAGGCCGTGAACGTGGCCAACCTGCCGCACGAGGTGCGCACGCAGGTGGGTGATCTGGATCATCTTTATGCCGTTCACGATTCAGATGGGCAGCAACTGGCGCTTGTCGCCGATCGAAAGCTGGCCTTCGTACTGGCGCGGCAGCATGACCTGTCTCCGGTGGCCGTGCACTGACACGGGCACAGACCGATTCAGCGTGACAAGCGGCGTGTGAGGCGTCAAACATGCCACCCGCGGGTTTGCATTCCCGGCACTTTCTGACTGCAAGCACGAGAGGGCGCATGAGCTGGTTCGATTTCGATTGGGTGGATGCCTTCAGCGACACGGCATTCGGCGGAAATGGCTGTGCAGTCGTGCATGGTGGCGCGCATTTGCCGGAATCGGTCTGCACGGCGTTTGTCCGCGAGACGTCTTTGGTCGAATGCACATTTACCGGACCATCCGATGTAGCGGATATTCGAGTGCGGTATTTCCTTGCCAGCCGTGAAATTCCCTTTGCCGGACACCCGACCATTGCGACCGTAGCTGCCATGCGCCATCGTGGAATGATATCTGGTGACGCACTGACGCTGGAAACCGGAGCAGGAATCGTGTCAATCCAGCTGCATGGCGACCAGATTGAGATGACCCAGATCGCGCCCGAATTCGGCACGCGGGTGCCAGAAGACCTTGTTGCCGCTGCGATCGGCCTACCTGCAAGCGCGATCATTTCGCCGCCGCAGATGGTTTCGACCGGGCTTCCATTTTGCATTACAGTTCTGCGGGATCATGCAGCCTTGCGCGCGGCACAACTGAATGTGGATGCACTGCAACGGGTGGCGGAAACTGCCGGATATGCCGGCTCTGACATGGCCGAACCTTTCCTTGTGACCCTGCAGGGGGCTACGGCTCAAGGGGATACGTTCTCGCGTTTGTTGCTGGCACCGCCCAGCCCACCCGAAGATCCGTTCACCGGCTCCGCTACCGGTGCAATGGCGGCTTACCTGTGGAAATACGGGCTGATGCCGAAAGAGAGCTTTGTCGCCGAACAAGGCCACGACATGGGCCGCCCAGGTCAGGCGACTGTAACGCGGGTCGGGCCAACGGATGCGATGACGGGCATCAAGGTTGCCGGCCGCGGGTTTGTCCTGATGCGCGGCCAGACCGACCTGCCGGACAGCCTGCAATGACCGAACCTGCGATCGCGATTCTGCCCTATGGGCACCGCTTGGGGCCAAAGCTCGCTTCGGTTCCGCTGGCAGATCTGAATTGGCCGCTGGGCTGCCCCGAGCGCCTGTCAGGAAAGACCGTAGGTGACCTCGCGCCCACCGACCACCTGATCATGTATCCCAATTCCACCGTACACCTGCGCATGCGACGCGGCACGCGGGCTCGGATATCGCTGATGATGGGCGAGCCATCGGCCATACATGGCAAGCACGACCGGATGCTGCGCTGGACCTGGCGGCGGTTTTTCCGGGTGTTCACCTTTCACGACGTATTGCTGAACAGCCTGCCCAACGCGGTTTTCCTGCCCTATGGCGTGACCCAAGTCCCCGAGTGGCAGGATCTGAGCGTCGTAAAGACGCGGTCATGCTCGCTGATCGCGTCGGCGAAGCGCGATCTGGAGGGGCACCAGCTGAGGCACAGGCTGATCGATTGGGCCCGCGACACAGGCGCTGACATCGACATCATGGGCCGCGGCTATCAACCGTTCGAGCACAAGTCAGACGGGTTGGCACCTTATCGTTATTCGGTCGTCATCGAAAACGTGCGCGAGAGGAACTACTTCTCGGAGAAGCTGATCGACGCCGTTCTGTGTTCGACAGTCCCGATCTATTGGGGGTGCCCCAATATCGGCGACTTCCTCGATACCAAGGGGATGATCCTGTGCGAAACCGAGGCGGACATCCAGCAGGCCGTGCAGATGCTGTCGGTGGAAGACTATGAAAAACGCCTGCCGTATCTGCGGGCGATGCAGCCGCAAGCCGCCATCTTTGGAGAGTTCGAACTGAGGGCTGCCGAGGCCCTGCGGGATCAGCTTTCAGCAGGCTGACTGTGCAACACGCGCACTTTGGCTCTGCCGGAGTGGGTCAGCGCCGCGAGACACGTTCCAGATAATCGATCGCGTCCTGCAATTCCTCCAGAATGTCATACCAGCCATCCACGTCGTTCAGCCGGCGGAACTCGGCTTTGACCGAGTCGTGGTGCATCATGTCCTTGGCCTCTTTGAGACTGTCGCGCGCCGAGTCTGGCTCCATGTTGCCGGCAGCGGTCTTGGCCGCATCGATGACCTCAAGGATCTGGCGAAGACGGGTCGTGCCGGGCGTCGGCGGAACCGGTGGCACGACAAGCCCCAAAGGGTGATCCTGGGGCGGCGGCTGCAGTGTATCCAGCGCCTTTTGAATCTTGGCTTTGATCTTGTCGCATTCCTTCACCCAATCCGCGTAGGTGCGGATCGATTTCAGAAGGTCCAGCAGCCAGTCTATGGGGATAAATGGTGTCAGGCACCCAGCCACAGCCGGCGAAGCCATCAACGCCGGAAGTTGCAACCGGGAAAACTGGGCGATCTTGTAGTCGGCAATTACCGCTGCGCGGTTGTCTCCCGCAAACATGGCTCCGCCATCTTCGGTGCTTTTTTGAGTTGCCATATGTTCACCCTCCCAAAGGATGCTGATAAATTATGTCTGCGCAAAATATGTCAAATAGTAGCATTTTCTGGATGAAACGTCGAACTACCGCAAATCTGCGCGGATGGAAGGGGGGTGTTCAAAGCAGTGTTCTGGAAATGAAAGACCCCCGGAGATGTCTCCGGGGGTTAGTGTTGATAGCAGTTGGCTGTGGCTCAGGATCCGGCGATCAATCCCATGCTTTCCAGCTTCAGCAGAACCTGATGGGCGCAGTTGTCCACGTCCACATTCTCGGTCTCGACGCGCAGTTCCGGGTTTTCCGGCACATCGTAAGGGTCCGAAATACCAGTGAACTCTTTGATCTTGCCTTCACGCGCGAGCTTGTACAGGCCTTTGCGGTCGCGGCGTTCGCATTCCTCGATGCTGGTGGCCACGTGAACTTCGCAGAACGCGCCGAATTGCTCGATCTCCTCGCGCACGGCGCGGCGGGTGGTGGCGTAGGGCGCGATCGGGGCACAGATGGCGATGCCGCCGTTCTTGGTGATCTCGGAGGCCACATAGCCGATGCGGCGGATGTTCAGGTCGCGGTGTTCCTTCGAGAAGCCCAGTTCCGAGCTCAGGTTCTTGCGGACGATGTCACCGTCCAGCAACGTGACGGGACGGCCGCCCATCTCCATCAGCTTGACCATCAGAGCGTTTGCGATGGTCGATTTGCCCGAGCCCGAGAAACCGGTGAAGAAGACGGTAAAGCCCTGCTGGCTGCGCGGCGGATAGCGGCGGCGCAGCTGCTCGACCACCTCAGGGAACGAGAACCACTCGGGGATCTCCAGCCCCTCGCGCAGGCGGCGGCGCAGTTCGGTGCCCGAGATGTTCAGGATCGTGACGTTGTCGCGGTCCTCGATCTCGTCCGCGGGTTCGTACTGGGCGCGTTCCTGCACATAGACCATGTGTTTGAAATCGACCATCTCGATGCCGATCTCGTCCTGGAATTTGCGGAACAGGTCCTGGGCGTCATAGGGGCCATAGAAATCCTCGCCCAGGCTGTTCTTGCCGGGGCCGGCATGGTCGCGGCCGACGATGAAGTGGGTGCAGCCGTGGTTTTTGCGGATCAGGCCGTGCCAGACCGCTTCGCGCGGACCAGCCATGCGCATCGCCAGGTTCAGCAGGCTCATGGTGGTGGTCGAGGCCGGGTACTTGTCCAACACCGCCTCATAGCAGCGCACGCGGGTGAAGTGATCGACATCGCCGGGCTTGGTCAGGCCCACGACCGGGTGGATCAGCAGGTTGGCCTGAGCCTCACGCGCGGCGCGAAAGGTCAGTTCCTGGTGTGCGCGGTGCAGCGGGTTGCGGGTCTGGAAGGCGACGATGCGGCGCCAGCCCAGCTTGCGGAAATAGGCGCGCAGCTCGTTCGGGGTGTCGCGGCGGGCCTTGAAGTCATAGTGCACCGGCGGCTGGATGCCGGTCACGGGACCGCCCAGATAGACCTTGCCTGCCACGTTGTGCAGGTAGTTCACTGCGGGGTGCGCATCATCATCGGCACCGAACACCTTCTCGGCCTCACGCGACTTGTCCGGGGTCCAGCGGTCGGTAACGGTCATGGTCGCCAGGATCACGCCTTCCTGGTCGCGCAGCGCAATGTCCTGACCCAGTTCGATCTTCTCGGCGAAGCCCTCGCTGACATCCAGCGTGATCGGCATCGGCCAAAGGCTTCCGTCGGCCAGGCGCATGTTTTCGACAACGCTGTCATAGTCTTCCTGACTCAGAAAGCCCTTGAGCGGGTTGAACCCGCCATTCATCAGCAATTCCAGATCACAGATCTGGCGCGGGGTCAGGTCCCAGCTGGTCAGGTCGGCGGCTTCGACTTTCAGCTTTTGGGCGGATTCATAGGAAACATACAGTTCTGGGATCGGAGCCAGGTTACTCAACATCGTCATCGCAATACTCTTGAGGCAGTGTGGTCAGTCAGTGATTCAGGTGCATTTCCGGGCCATGTGCCCCGGTCGTCAGTCGAAGTCCATATACATTCATGAAACAAAGGAGGATATGCGCGGTTTTTCCCCGGAATGGAAGGTTTTTCCGGGCCTGAACCAAAAAGGCGACGAAAATCCCACCGGATGGGGACAATATCGTCACCCGGCGGCGATCTGTTCTGGAGAGGACAGAAGTTGGTCCAGATCCAGAGCGCGCTCGACGGGCAGGGCAGTGACGGGCTGGGTTACGCCCCGCAGTTGGAACAGACGCAGGTCAAGCCCATCGGTCTCAAACCCGGCCGCGCGCAGCACGGCTTCCGAGACCAACAGCTCGGCCCCGAGCGCCTTGGTTTCTCCTTCCAGCCGACTGGCGACGTTCACGGCGTCTCCGATGATGGTCCGCGCGGCGTGGCCGGCAGCACCGATCTCTCCCAACACAAGGTCGCCCAGGTGCAGGCCCATGCCGATGCGGATCGCGGGGCTATTTTCCTGGGACAGCTGCTGGTTGAATTGCGCAAGCGCATGACTGATGTCGATCGCAGCTTTCAGGGCAGAACGGGCCGAGCTGGACGTGTCGGGTGTTTCGAACACGGCCAAAAGGCCATCGCCCATGTATTTGTCGACGACCCCGCCGTCTGCGGTAATGGCTGGAACAATGGCGTCAAAGAACCGGTTCAGCAGGAACACGATGTCATAGGGCAGTTGCCCCGTTGTGCGCGCGGTAAACCCGCGCATGTCCAGAAACAGCACGGCCAGTTTACGCTCTTGCCCCTGGCTGGCATGCGCCCGCTGGCGTCCACCATCCGGCCGGAAAACACGGAAAACCGTCAAGGGGCTGGAGGGGCGGACCTGGCAGGCAAGGCGCGTGCGCTGTGGGGCCCCCACGGCTTTCAGGCTGCGGGCTTCGACCTCGCTGGGCGGTGGCAGTGACTCGGCGCCATCTTCGACGATGACACGGCAGGTGGTGCAGCGCCCCCGGCCGCCGCACAGTGCGGTATGCGGAATACCGTTGGCTTGTGACATCTCAAGCAGTGTCATGCCTTTCTCTGAGGTCACTTCCGGCCCATCGACATATCTGACGCGCACCGAGTGTCGTCTGCGCCAAAGCTTGCCCCCGAAATGGAACGCAAGAGCTGCGGCAAGCGCGATCCAGAAGGCCATCAAGGCTTTGTCCTTGACGCTGAACAAAACCTGGAACTCTTCGGGGCCGGGCCAGTTGTAATGCTCGATATACTGTTCGCGTAGATCCGGATCCGCAAAATCCATCCAGATGCGCCGCCCTTCTGTCAGCAAACCGGCCAGGGCAAAGCTTGGGATGAAGACGGCAACTCCGATCAGATAGGGTACGGTTTGACGCCACCACGAGGTCAGTCGCAGCCAGATATGAAGTCCGATGCACCCGTGTATCCAGACGATCAGCATCAGCAGGCTTTGCATCCAGATGGCCGAATTTGGCCACATCAGAATGATGATGTAGCCCATCTCATCATTCACGTCGAAAACCTGATGCGCATAGCGTGTCTGTACGACGTGCGAGATCAGTTGCAGCGGAATGAGAAGGCCAAGAACGATCTGCAGGGCCGTATGAAAAGGCATTCGCAGGGTTCGGCGCTGGGCGATCGACACCAATGCCAGACCTGCATGTGCGATCAGGGCAAGATACAGGACAGCGCTGCCAATCGAATGGCGCGTGACCGTTTTCCGAGAGTCCTGCATGTCATGCAGGTAGTCGGTGTGAAACAGCCCCAACCCAATATTGATGAAGTGGAAGAAAGCAAAGGCAAACAGCACAAGACCACTGATGATCCTGAGACGGGTCGCCCAACTGCCCTGCCAAAGGGGGGTGTTCAAAAGATCACCTGAAATCTGCCGCGCTCGGGGCAAGTCTGCGTTGCCGCGCAGTGCGGGTCAAGGTGCCAGAGGAGGGCGGTACGCAGCGCCGAAGGCGCTGCGCGTCGCGGTCATTCCTGTTCGGCAAGGAACCGTTCGGCATCCAGCGCCGCCATGCAGCCCATTCCGGCCGAGGTCACCGCCTGCCGGTACACATGGTCGGTCAGGTCACCGGCCGCGAACACGCCGGGGATCGAGGTCTGCGTGGTGCCGGGTTTGGTTTTGACATAGCCGCCCATGTGGGTTTCCAGCACGTCCTTGACCAGTTCGTTGGCAGGTGCGTGGCCGATGGCGACGAACACGCCCTTGCAGGGGATCTCGGTGATTTCGCCCGTCTTGACGTTCTTCACCCGCACGCCTTCGACGCCCAGCGGGTTATCGGTGCCAATCACTTCCTCCAGCTGGTGGAACCACAACGGCTCGATCTTGTCGTTCTTGAACAGGCGGTCCTGAAGGATCTTCTCGGCCCGCAGTTCGTCCCGGCGGTGGATCAGCGTGACCTTGCTGGCGAAATTGGTCAGGAACAGCGCTTCTTCCACGGCGGTGTTGCCGCCGCCGATCACCACGATCTCCTGTCCGCGATAGAAGAACCCGTCACAGGTGGCGCAGGCCGACACGCCGAAGCCCTTGAATTTCTCTTCCGACGGCAGCCCCAGCCATTTGGCGCGTGCGCCGGTCGCGAGGATGACCGCGTCCGCAGTGTAGACGGTGCCGCTGTCGCCCTTGGCGGTGAAGGGACGTTTCGACAGATCCAGGTCGTTGATGATGTCACCGATCACCTCGCAGCCCATGGCCTTGGCGTGATCCTGCATGCGCACCATCAGGTCGGGGCCTTGAACTTCGGTGTCGCCTGGCCAGTTTTCGACCTCGGTGGTGGTGGTCAGCTGGCCGCCCGGTTCGATGCCCTGCACCAGAATCGGGTTCAGCATCGCGCGGCTGGCATAGACGCCCGCAGTGTATCCGGCAGGCCCCGATCCGATGATCAGAACCTTGGTGTGTCGTGTCTCGGCCATGGAACCCCCACTCGATTATTGCCTGAGCGCCGTCGTGGGCGCCGGGCTTCGATATAGCGACAGCATCGGTCAGCTTAAAGCCCCTTCGTCTCACGCGTCCGTCATGTTGTACTAAGGTGCCGGCTTGCCTGATCGACAGACAAAGATTATTGCGCTGTTGCGAAAGAATATTGCGCATGGCACCTGCGCTGATATAAGAACCGAAAATTTCAGGAGCACCGCATGGTCACGACACGGCTGGACGAGATCGACCGAAAGATCCTTGCAGAACTGCAGGCAGACGGGCGAATGACCAATGTCGAGCTCGCCAAACGTGTCGGAATCTCGGCCCCACCCTGCCTGCGGCGCGTACGCACGCTGGAGGAGGCCGGCTTTATCCGAGGATACCACGCTGAGGTCAACGCCCGGGAACTGGGGTTCGAAGTTCAGGTCTTTGCGATGGTTGGCCTTGAAAGCCAAGCCGAGGCGGAGCTGCGGGCGTTCGAAGACCGCTGCCGAGACTGGCCGCTGGTCCGGGAATGCCACATGCTGAACGGCGAGGTCGACTTCATCCTGAAATGCGTCGCCCCCGACCTCAGCAGTTTTCAACAGTTCCTGACGGGTGAGTTGCTGACCACGCCGAACGTGGCCAGCGTCAAGACTTCGCTTGTCATCCGCGGTGCAAAAGACGAACCCGGCGTGCCGTTCGACGTATTGGAAGAACGGATGAACCGGACGGCGTAAAGCCGACGCGTCTGGTTTGCGATGCGCATGGCGGCAGAACCGCCACGATGGCCAGAGAAATGGCCCAACTCAGTAAAATCTGCATGTTGCCCCCCAAAATGCAGTGGTGATGGTTAAAGCTGTCACGCCGTGATGGCGTCGATCTCGCCCTCCCCGGCGCGTGCCATAAGCAACGGACCGAAATCGTGCAAGGAATGGATATGCGCGAACAGGTTCAGGTAGATCGAGCGCAGCGAGTGGCTCATCATCCGGACCGCGTTCACGCCGGGATGATAGGTTTCGAACTGCAGCCCATCGACATTGATGACCGCGTGGCGCTCCAGGCAGATATGGAACAGCTCGACCGGAGTGGGCGGCTGCGTTTCGATTACGGACATGCCGTCCTGAAATTCGGCAACGGGTGTCAGCATCGGCTGGCCACCTCCAAGATGCCTCAGATGCGCCGGCGTCGCCAGCAAGCGGGCCGCGGGGCCGGCAATGACGCCGGACAATGGTTTTTGCATGCCGAACGTGTCTGCCATGATGCGGGTCAAAGGGCGTGTCCGCCCGCGCGAGTCTTCGCGACCAGGTACCAGAGTGACCGAGCCTTTCCACAGCACCTTTTCGGATGCGCCGGTCTGGGTCAGGACCGTGTCGCCCGGCATCAGGTCCTCGATGGCGACCGGGCCGTGTTCCGTCTCGACCAGTGACCCACGTGTAAAGGCGCAGAACGCGTCTTCGAAAACGGGCAGAGCCGGAGCGATGTGGCGTGTCTGCGAAACTTCCCCGTTTTTCAGCAGCGCACTCACTTCGTATCGACGCAGTTGCGCCTTCTGTTTGGCGCCTGGACGCGGTGCTTCGCGCAGCAGTGCCGAAGTGTCGACGGCATTCTGCGCGGCACGCGCCAGTGAATTTGGAATAGTCATATTATTCCGTTCCTTCCAATACGCCGAACAGGCGGGAAACATCCCTGTGCAGGCCCGCCTGACAGCTTGATTCTTTGTCTTGAAAAAAGTGCGCCACCTCCATGCGGGTGCCGACATGGCCGCGCATGGCGAATGGATTTCGCATTCGTTTGGTCAACACAATGACCCCCCAGACAAACTCGTACATTGCGAACGTAATTGTCCGCACACAAACGCCCTGAAAAACGTCGGCTGCGAATACCAGCCTCGGTTAACGCACCGGCCCAGAGCAGCTTCCGGTGCGCGTCTTGCCCTGTTGAGGCCGGCAGCTGGCCCCAGAGGGATTTCGTATCAGCGTCGCGCGGCCAACCGGCGCACGACCCTTGCAGAGTGACTGGAAACCCGCTTCCAGGGCATTTCCGGTTGTTGGTCCCTGGCGGCCGCGACAACGGCGCGAAGAAAGCGAGATTTCAACTTCATATTCATGTCCTGCTCGATGTTTGGGGCTAAGCCCTTTTCCCTTTGTAAAGCCAATGTGACGCGTCTTTGCGGCAGCGATGTGGCTGTTCCGGGATCAATTGAGGACAAAGATGAAGTCTTGCGGCACCCCCTGAGTTTGGATGCCAGAAATCAGACGTTCGGAGAACGTATAACCATCTGAACACTGGCAAAAATTAACAACGATTCTGATGACAGATAGACACAATAAATGTGGCGGAAAAGTGGCGCTTTCGCCTCAATTCGGCCGATCTTTACAATCGTATGGCGGAAATCAGGCGGCCGTAATCCGCCTCGCCGGCATGGGTCGCGCGCCGGTAGGAATAGAACTTTTCGGGATCGGAATAAGTGCAATGCCGTGTCCATTCTGCCTGCCCGACACCGGCCTGACGCAGCTTGTGAAGGCCAAAGGCCGGCAGGTCGAAATGCATCCGGTCACCTTGCCCATTTGCAAAGAAACGCGCGTTGTCCTGGCTGTCCAAAAGGAAGTCATCCAGAAACTCGGGGCCAACCTCGTAGGCGCGCTGCGAGATCGTCGGGCCGATGACGGCGGTGATGTCTTTTCGGTGCGCGCCCAGCGCCTCCATGGCGTCCAGCGTCGCCTCTAGGACACCGTCCAGAGCACCGCGCCATCCTGCATGTGCCGCCCCGATCACTTTCGCTTGAGGATCCGCAAACAGCACCGGCTGGCAGTCGGCCGTCAGGATCGTCAGCGCGAGGCCCGGCGTTGCGGTAACGATTGCATCGGCCCTTGGCTTCTCGCCTGCAATCGGCTTGTCGATGGTGATCACGTGCGGGGAATGTACCTGATGCACGCCGACCAATGCATCCAGTTCAACGCCCATGGCCTCGGCCACTCTGCTCCGGTTCAGCGCGACCGCCTCGCTTAGGTCGGACGAGCCGGTGCCGCAATTCAGTCCGCTGAAGATACCGGAAGAGGCGCCGCCCTTGCGACTGAAGAACCCGTGTCGAATCGGTGACAGCAAATCCGAGGTCAGAATTTCCAGAGTCATGTCCCAAGTCCCGATGGTGGCATCGCAGTTTTCGGGTAGAGGCCCAGCACCTTGAACAGGTTTCCCATTTCCTCGGGATGCGTCAACCGCCGATGTGCACGAACCAGCGTTTCCAGTTTTGATCCGGTCAATGCGCTGGCCAGAGATTGTGCGCGTTGGGTGATGCCCAGACGCTCAAGAAACACACCCTGAGGCGTCAGCCGCGTATGGGCGCAGCCCGTCGCGCGCGCCGCAATTGCCAGCGTTTCAAAATCCACATGTGCAGTCAGGTCGGCCTGACCCGGTGTGGCGAGCGGATCGACGCATTCGTGCCCCTTGACGGCCTGCAACGTATCGCCCAGCGAACGCCAGTCGCCATAGTCGATAACGAGAGCCATACCACCGTGGCTGCGGATGATGCGGGCCGTTTCGGTCACGATGGGAACGGCCGCCGCGCACAGCTCGACCAGATCACCGTCCCGTGTATCCTCGAGGCGCGTCGCCAAGGCCGCCTGCGTCGCCCTCGGGCCAAGGCCGAATGCCAGCTGATCGCCCTGCAGACCCACAAGACGTTCGCACCAGCCGTCGCCGTCGCGCAGAAACTGGCGGATGGGCAGGGCGTCGAAGAATTCGTTGGCCACAAGAAACAGCGGAAGCTCTGGGAGATCGCCCACCGAAACGATCCATTTCGGTGCGTGCGCATCCAGGGCCTCGGCTTGAAGTCCGCGCAGAATGGGCGAGGCTTCGAGCAATACCACCTGCGCGGCGTCGTGGAACCCGGGCACGCCCCGGGTCGCCCGTAGAATGTCGGCCATGAGTGTTCCGCGCCCCGGGCCCAGCTCGACCAGCGCAAACCGGCCGGGTCTGCCTTGATCAATCCAGCTCTGCGCGAGGCAAAGACCAATCACTTCGCCGAACATCTGGCTGATTTCCGGAGCGGTGACAAAGTCTCCATGTGTGCCTATTGGGTCGCGGGTGGTGTAGTAGCCGTGCGTTGGATGCAGAAGGCATTCGGCCATATAGTCCGCCACGCTCATCGGCCCGTCCTGCCGGATGCGGTCGGTCAGATGGCCAAGCAAGCTCATGCCGCCCGCCGTGCCCGTAGGGCAAACCACAAGCCGACTGCGATCATCGGTACAGATAGGATCTGGCCCATCGTCAGGCCGTAGCCGCCCACATGCCACGCAAGTCCAAGCGGGTTTCCGGCCGAGACGAATTGCGCATCGGGTTGGCGAAAGAACTCGACGATGAAGCGCGAAGCGCCATAGCCCGCCAGAAATACGCCCATGATGCGACCGGGCCAATGAAATGCGCCGCGCCGATAGACCAGCCACAACAATAGCAGGCCCAACAGCACGCCTTCCAGCGCAGCCTCGTACAACTGCGACGGGTGGCGGGCGCAAAGCCCAGCAGCGACATTGGCGCAGTCCTGAGCTGCTGCGCCGGGAAAGATCACCGCCCAGGGCAGTTCGCTGGGTCGGCCCCACAGCTCGGCATTGAAGAAATTGGCCAAACGGCCAAGCAAAAGGCCGGGGGGAACAGTATGGGCGATCAAGTCGGCCAGTGAAAGCAAGGGGGCCGAATGGCGTCGCGCGAAGACCAGCGCTGCGGTCACCACACCCAGAAGGCCGCCGTGAAAGGACATGCCACCCTGCCAGACCTTCAGGATCTCAAGCGGGTGGAACAGGTAGTATTCGGGCTGATAGAACAGGACAAAGCCCAACCGCCCGCCGATGATGACCCCCAGGATGATCCAGGTGATCAGGTCCTCCAACTGGTCCGGTCTCAGAGGAGGGGATTGATCCGGCCACAAAGCGGGACGGCGCACCGCCATCACCGCCATGCGCCACGCGATCAGGATGCCCGCGATATAGGCCAGCGCATACCACCGCAGCGCGAACTCGATCCCGAAGGCGGAAATCGAGAACAGCTCGGGCGACAGATCGGGGAAATTCAAAACAGCTTGCATGTGCGTCTCATTGCCCGGGGTTGGCTGACCAAGTCAACCTTGAGACTGGGCTCTCTATCCCCCATATAGAAGGCATTCGCGATTCCGGAGTAGACACATGCAAACCCGCAACAAGTTTCTGGACGATATGTCCCAGTTGATGACCAACGCAATGGGCGTGGCGCAGGGTGCGCGAGAAGAGGCTGAAACGGCGATGAAGTCCTTGGTCGACCGCTGGCTGGCGGATCGCGACTTTGTCACGCGAGAAGAGTTCGATGCCGTCCGCGCGATGGCCCAGAAAGCGCGCGAAGAAAACGCGTCACTGGAAGCGCGGATCGCCGCGCTTGAAGCCAAGCTGGACAAATAAGCCCAGCCGCAGATCGGCATTTCGGAATTTTTGGCAAGACCCTACACCGCTCAACCCGCGCTGGGTGTCGCAGTGTGGGGAGTCTCGCCGCATTGCGAAAATAAATCAAGGCAAAGCTGCAGGGTGCGCCAATATTTTGGTGGCCGTTGCCAGCTGTCCACAACTTATTGCTGTTATCCCCAAGAATGGGGGTTGCCAGAGTCCCAGCCACAGCGCACCATATTTAGTACAGGCCTATGGGGGAAGCCCGGCTTGTAGAGCAGGCAACTAGCGCTGGGGCGCTGCCAGCCCCGAAATGCTAGGTATTAAGTGAGGTGGCACCATGGCACTTTCCGAGCAGTATTTCGAAGAAGACATTCATCCGATTGATATTGTCGAACATCTGGCTGAACACCACGATTGGGATTTCGACCGGATCGGTGACGACCAGATCGCCATGGCGGTCGAAGGACAGTGGCGCACCTACTCGATAACGTTGGCCTGGTCCAACTATGACGAGACCCTGCGGATGGTCTGCTCGTTCGAGATGGAGCCGCCCGAGGACCGGGTTTCCGATCTCTATGAATTGCTGAACCGCATGAATGACCAGTGCTGGGCCGGCGCCTTCACCTACTGGGGCAATCAGAAGCTGATGGTCTACCGCTACGGTCTGGTGCTCAGCGGCGGGCAATCGGCCAGCCCCGAACAGATTGACACGATGATCACCGCCGCTGTCCTGAGCGCCGAGCGTTACTATCCTGCGATCCAGTTGGTAACCTGGGGCAACCGTACGCCCGAGGATGCGATGCAAGTCGCCATTGCAGAGGCTTACGGCCGCGCGTAAAGCTTTGCCCCAAACCGCAAAAGCAGGGGAGGGGCAATCATGGACATGTCACGCGTCGCGGATCAGGGGCTGGTGCTTCTGGGATGCGGCAAGATGGGGTCGGCCATGTTGGCCGGTTGGCTCGAACATGGCCTGCCATCCGCATCCGTATGGGTGATCGACCCCAACCCTTCCGATTGGCTCAGGGCGCAAGGGGTCAATATCAACACCCCACTTCCTGAAAGACCTGCCGTCGTTCTGGTTGCCGTCAAACCTCAGATGATGGGCGAGGCATTGCCGGCAATTCAGGCGTTTGGGGGAGGTGGAACCCTGTTCATCTCGGTCGCCGCCGGAACTTCCATCGCCACGTTCGAGCGCGTTCTGGGGGCTGGCACACCGATCATTCGGGCCATGCCGAACACGCCCGCGGCGATCCGGCAAGGCATTACCGCGCTGATCGGAAACGCCAGCACGTCGGGTTCTGACATGACACTGGCCGAAGATCTGCTTTCGGCCATCGGTGATACCGTGCGCCTGCAGGATGAGGCGCAGATGGACGCGGTCACCGGTCTCAGCGGCTCGGGCCCGGCCTATGTCTTTCATTTGATTGAAACGCTGGCTGCCGCCGGCGAGGCGCAAGGCCTTCCGCATGATCTGGCCATGCGCTTGGCCAAGGCGACGGTTGCCGGGGCAGGGGCCCTGGCGATAGCGTCCGAGGAAGATCCGTCGCAATTGCGCATCAATGTCACGTCACCCAACGGAACGACGCAGGCAGCGCTGGAAGTCCTGATGCATGAACAGGAAGGGTTTCCAAACCTGTTGCACCGAGCCGTAAAGGCGGCAACCGATCGATCCAAGGAGTTGTCCGGTGAGTGAAATATCCTTCGACGACTTCCTCAAAGTCGACATCCGCGTAGGTGAAGTCACCCGGGCCGAACCCTATCCCGAGGCGCGCAAGCCCGCGATCAAGATGTGGATCGACTTCGGCGACGAGATCGGCGAGCGCAAGACCTCGGCACAGGTTACCGTGCATTACACGCCCGAATCCCTTGTGGGCAAACAAGTGCTGGCCGTGGTCAATTTCCCGCCGCGTCAGATCGGACGGTTCATGTCTGAGGTTCTTGTTCTGGGTCTGCCCGACGAATCGGGCGAGATTGTTTTGATCGGTCCTGATGGCAAAGTTCCCGTGGGCGGGCGGATGCACTGATGAAGCTGTTGATCACCCGACCGATGACCCCCGCGGTCACGGCCCGCGCGCGGGATGAGTTCGACGTCGATATCCGAGATAGCAACGCACCGCTCAGCATTGATGAGTTGGCGCGCGCATTGCGGGACTACGACGTGGTCGTTCCGACTTTGGGCGATGTCTTTTCGGCCAATGTCTTTGAAATGGTCACGGTTCCGCGGTGCAAATTGCTGGCCAATTTCGGGGTGGGTTTCAATCACATTGATGTGGCGGCAGCGCAGGCTGCTGGTGTTCGCGTGACCAACACACCGGGGGCGGTCACGGATGCAACAGCGGACATTGCCATGACCCTGCTGCTGGCAACGGCCCGCCGCGCGGGCGAGGGTGAACGGCTGGTCCGGTCCGGCAATTGGCGGGGCTGGCACCCGACCCAGATGCTGGGACAGCACGTCACCGGGAAACGGGTCGGAATCATCGGAATGGGACGGATCGGGCAAGCCATTGCCCGGCGCTGTCATTTCGGGTTCGGGATGCAGGTCAGCTATCAATCCCGAACGCCCAAGGATCTGGATTTCCCTGCCGAGTTCGTTCCCGACTTGGCGACCCTGGCTGCTGTGGTCGATTTTCTGGTCGTCGCCGTCCCCGGTGGTGTTGACACCTTCCACCTCATAGACGCTTCGGTTCTTTCAGCGATGCGGCCGTCGGCTATTCTGGTCAACATCGCTCGCGGAGAAGTCGTGGACGAAGCCGCACTGATCCATGCGTTGAAAACCGGCCAGATCGCCGGTGCCGGGCTGGATGTCTATGAGTTTGAACCGGCCGTGCCGCAGGCCCTGCGCGAGATGGAGAATCTCACCCTGTTGCCGCATCTGGGCACCGCGACCGAGGAAGTGCGCACGGATATGGGGCACATGGCTTTGGACAATGTGGCGGCTTTTGTCGCCGGCCGACCGTTGCCAAATCTGGTCTAACTGCCCACGGCCTCGCGCCAGTGTCTCCGGCAGAGTGAAACATAGGTCTCGTTTCCGCCGATCTGCACCTGCGCACCTTGAGTGATGGTTTTGCCGTTTTCGTCCTGACGGATCACCATCGTGGCTTTCCGCCCGCATCTGCAGATGGTGCGGACCTCGCGCATTTCATCGGCTAGGGCCAGCAGAGCCGCTGAACCGGGGAACAGCTTGCCTTGAAAATCCACTCGCAACCCGTAGGCCAGAACCGGTACTTTGAGGTCATCCACCGCGCGGGCCAATTGCCAGACCTGTTCTTCGGTCAGAAACTGCGCCTCGTCCACAAAAACACAGGCCACTTTCCCCTGATCAAGACGGTCTTGAATCATCGCAAACACATCGTCGCGGGGATTGAACGTATCGGCCTGTTCCGAGATTCCGATCCGCGATGCTATACGTCCCTGGCCCGCGCGCCCGTCAATGGCTGCGGTCATCAGATAGGTGTCCATGCCGCGCTCGCGATAGTTGTGCGACGCCTGAAGCAGCACCGTGGACTTGCCTGCGTTCATGGTTGAGTAGTTAAAGTACAGCTTGGCCATGGGCTGGGTCTAATCGGCTCACGCTGCGCGAGCAAGTCGTCAATGTCCTGAAAGGAATCGACGCCGCCATTGCAGTCGCAGAGGCCGAGCATATGCTCTTGGGGATGGATAACCCCGCTTCCACAACAGCGACACCGCCGGCCACGAAATGGCCGAAACAGCGCAGGGCCTGAAATACTGCCCCACAAACACTCTTTACCGGCATTAACTGCCGCCACTCACTCACAAAACCCCCGCATATCTGAGGGATAGCCAACATATGACATTTCAATTATGACTCGAGTATGGGAAATTTCCCCTCCCTTTCCCCGGTGCGGACAGCCGGGCAAGAGGGCGCAGCGAACAAAGGTACAAAAATGGCGGATATCGGGGCCTATCTGAAAAAGCACACCGAAGCTTTGGTCAAGGACGTGGGGATCGAAGCAGCATGCGAGATCACAGGGAAATCCAAGGCCACATTAGGTCGGTATTACTCCGACAATCCCGAGCACAGTGACCGGTTCATGCCGGTGGATGCGGTTGCACGTCTGGAAAACGCGGCCAGCTACCCGCATGTGACTTCGGCCCTGGCGGACCTGAAGAACATCACCTTGTCCTATGATGAGCGCAATTCGACCGGTACGCGTACCGGCGGCGTCAATTCGGACGTGATCGCACTGAGCCAGCGTTTCGCGATGCTGATGACCGAATACCAGGCCGCGATCGAGGATGGCATCATTACCGTCAACGAAGCCAAGCGTCTGCTGAAAGAAACCTCGTTGCTGCAACAGGTTCTGATCGAGATGAAATTGCACCTCGAAGAGGAAAGCGTCAGCTGACCTAATTTCCCGGCAAGCCGTCATGGGGCGGTGAAAAAGGCGATGTGCGCATCGCCTTCTTCAAGCTGAGCTGAAGAAGCTCATAGCCTTTGTCAGTTTTCGTCGTTGTTGGCGTTGTTCCCGCGTCCAGGGCTTGAGCCTTCGGGCCCATTTCCGCCCCCGTTGTTGCCTTTGCCGCCGCCATTGTTGCCCTTGCCGCCGCCTTTCCCGTCGCCGTTTTTGCCTTTACCGCCGCCGTGACCGCCAACCTTGCCGGGCTTGCCGTCACCATGGCCGGGCTTGCCACCGCCCTTGCCGGGTTTGTCTCCACCCTTGCCGGGCTTGCTGCCGCCATCGCCAGGCTTGCCGCCGCCGTTGCCCGGATCGTCGGATCCGCCATCACCGGGGTCATCGTTCCCCCCGCCATTGCCGGGGCCACTGTTTCCGCCGCCCGACCCGGATCCGCCGCCGGCGGCTGGGCCGGTGCTCGATGCGGGTTGAAACCCGCTGGGGTCGTTTTCGCGGCCGTCAAAGCTGTTGGCGTTGGAAATCGATCCGGTCGGCAAATCGCTCAGCAGATTGGCCAGCCCCGGACACTGCTGCGAGGTATTGGCAAGAACCGACCCGAAATCTGCCCGTTGTTGCAGATGCGAGAGGAAACTGGGCGTAACCTGCGAACAGCCGCAAAGGGCCGCATAATCACCATTGTTGGCCGCGACCCGTGCTGTGTTGGCGTTGCAGACCTGGGGCTCGGCAATGGCCGCGCTGGCTGCAGCAACCCCCAATAACGGGGCGACAACCCAGGCCGCCATTCCTGACTTAGAACTCTTGAACATGGCGCACCTTTCTAAACCTAGCGTCACCTGACATGCGGAATTGCATGGCCTTCCAGATGGAGGCCGCGGGTTAAGCTGTGCTGTATCAATTCTGAAGAAGTATTCAGGAATACAAAAACAGTCCGCCTGCGCGGGCGAAATGTTCGAGGTTATCGCTTGTTACGCCGGACGTGGACTGGCGGCGCCGGCGTGTCAGGCGTGGCGTTTGACGATGACGGACCCAACCGAATACCCTGCGCCGAACGAGCAGATCAGGCCGACATCGCCATCCTGAAGATCGTCTGAATATTTGGAAAAGGCGATGATCGACCCGGCTGACGATGTATTGGCATAGTCCTGCAGGATGTTGGGCTGTTCGCCCGGCTCCGGCTCTCGGCCCAAGACCTTCTTGCCGATGAAATCATTCATCGTTTTGTTGGCCTGGTGCAGCCACAGCCGCTTGAGATCGCCGCTTTCGATCCCTTCGGAATCCATGTGGTCGCTGATGTGTTTGCTGACCATCGGCAGCACTTCCTTGAACACCTTGCGGCCGTTCTGCATGAACTGCATGTCGCGCCGGTCGGTCAACCCGTCGGGCCGGGTGCGCCGCAGAAAGCCGTTGTTGTTGCGGATGTTGTTGGAAAACTCGGTCGCGCAGCGGGTCGACAGGATCTCGAAATGCGGGCCTTTGGCATCTTCGGTCCGTTCGATCAGCGTGGCGGTGGCCACGTCGCCGAAGATGAAGTGACAATCTCGGTCGCGCCACTCCAGGTGCCCCGAGCAGATCTCGGGGTTGACCACCAGCGCCGCCCGTACGGACCCCGACCGGATCATGTCGGCCGCAGCCTGAATGCCGAACGTCGCCGAAGAACAGGCCACGTTCATATCGAACCCAAAACCAGTGATGCCCAACGCGTTCTGGATTTCGACCGCAATGGCGGGATAGGCGCGTTCATGGTTCGACGCGGCACAGATCACCAGATCGACATCCGCCGCCGTCCGCCCGGCCTGGGCCAGCGCTTTTTTGCAGGCGTCCAGTGCCATTTCGGTCATTATGCCCGGCTCGTCATCGCTGCGTTGGCGCAGCAGGGGGTGCATCACGTCCGGGTCCAGCACGCCGGTCTTGTCCATGACGTACCGGTTCTCGATGCCGGATGCCTTGACGATGAACTCTTCCGAGGAGTGCTGCATCGGCTCCATCTCGCCCGCGGCGATGGCATCGGCGTTGGCAGCATTCATCTTGTCGGCATAGGCGTTGAAGGCTTTGACCAGCTCGGCATTGGTGATGACGTTTTCGGGCGTGAAAACCCCGGTACCGGTGATTGCGGGCGTGTACATGTCGGGTCCTGAATGTTTCGGATTCGCCCAAAATGCAGTCACAGCGCCCTCAGATCAAGAGATGTTGACCCAAGGGAACGGCATAGGTTTGCGCAAATTCAACTTCACATCTTGAATAGTTCGGAATCCGAAGTATATCACCGCTCGACTCGTGCGGAGAGCATCCATGACCAAAGACATCAGTGAACGGCTGGCCCGACTGACCCCTGAGATCCATGCGATGATGGGCGTCTATGCGCTGTACTGGAAACTGGAAGAGAGTTTCGGCTGCATCGATACCGATCTCAGCCATCAGGAATGCCATATGTTGATCAAGTTGGATCAGCCCAAGCGGATGGGAGTGTTGGCGGCCGACATGCTGACCGTGCCGTCGACGATTACGGCCACCGCCGATGCGCTTGAGGCGGCCGGTTATCTGACCCGTCAGCAGGACCCCGATGATCGCCG
Source organism: Ruegeria sp. BB9 (assembly GCF_056539345.1). Classification (NCBI taxonomy): domain Bacteria; kingdom Pseudomonadati; phylum Pseudomonadota; class Alphaproteobacteria; order Rhodobacterales; family Roseobacteraceae; genus Ruegeria; species Ruegeria sp. BB9. Next base: position 347,256 of record NZ_JBQFUU010000002.1, read on the forward strand.
TGCGTGGTTGCTGGTGCTGACCGACAAAGGTGCCGAGGCCCGCAACATGCTGGTCACCACCGCCGGTGAGCTGTTTCACCGTGCCTCTGGGTTGGATGACGAGGAAACTGCTCAATTTGCCCGGCTTGCCCGCAAGATCCGGGACAACATTCTGAAAACGGGAATACCCGAGGGATTGACGAAATGAAGCTGCTGACTTCGCTGGGCCTTGCCCTTGCCGTACTGGCCGCACCGCTTGCGGCGCAAGACGACACCAAGCCTGTGAAACTTATGGTGGTGCATGAGACCGCTCCCGGATTCTCACGCCAGTTCTTCGGGCGCGTGGCCGCGCGGCAGACTGTCGATCTGGCGTTTCAGGTCGCCGGACAGATCGTGGAACTGCCCGTCAACGAAGGGTTCCAAGTGCCCAAGGGCAGCCTGATTGCAAAGCTGGACCAAGAGCCGTTCGAACTGGCACTGGAACGTGCGCGTCTTCAGAAGGATCAGGCTGACCGCACCGTGGCCCGCCTGTCGCGCCTGCGGGGGACGACTGCAAGTCAGGTCGCTGTCGATGACGCTGAAACCGCCGCCCAACTGGCCGCGATTGCGGTGCGTGACGCCGAGTACAACCTCGAGCACACGACTCTGACCGCGCCGTTCGACGCGCTGGTATCGCGACGTGAGGTCGAGAACTTCACCACCGTGGCCGCCGGAACGCCGATCGTCCGGATCCACGATCTGTCCGAATTGAGGATCGAGGTCGATGTGCCCGAAATCCTGTTTCAGAGAACCAGCCAGGAAGATGGCATTTCGATCACGGCGAAATTCCCCGCAAGCGACGAGGTCTTCCCGTTGGAAATCCGCGAATTCGACGCCGAAACTTCGAGCGTCGGCCAGACGTTCCGGATCCAGTTCGGCCTCACGCCGCCGGAAGACTTGCGGGTGCTGCCCGGTTCGTCGGTAACCGTCAATGTTCAGGTCGATGACAAACGCACTGGCATCATCGTTCCCCCGACCGCGATTGTCGCCGACGCCGAGGGCAATCTGGGCGTTATGGTCTTTTCGCCGGTCGGTGCAGATGTCGGCACCGTGCGGCGTGTTCCCGTGACCATCGAGCCTACCCAGACCGGTGACGTCCGGGTTTTGACCGGTTTGTCGGACGGCGACGAAATCGTAGTGGCCGGAGGGTCCGTTCTGACCGATGGGCAGACCGTGCGCCGCTTTGCCGGCTTTGCGAACTGAAGGGGGCGAGGATGAATATCGCACGCGCCTCGATCGACAGGCCGATCTATACGTGGCTGGTGATCCTGATTGCACTGCTGGGTGGTATCTGGGGGTTTTCGTCGCTCGGGCGGCTCGAAGATCCGGCGTTTACCATCAAGAACGCCGTAGTGTTGACCACTTATCCCGGTGCGACGGCTGAACAGGTGGCCGAGGAGGTCTCGGAACCCTTGGAATCCGCCATCCAGCAGATGGGCGAGGTCGATGTCATCACTTCGGTCAACCGCCCCGGTCAATCGCTGATCGAAGTCGAGATCAAGTCCACCTACGATGGCAGCGAATTGCCGGATATCTGGACCCGACTGCGCGCCAAGGTCCGGGATGCGGCCCGTGGATTGCCGTCCGGTGTCAGCCAACCCTATGTGAATGACGGGTTTGGTGACGTGTTCGGTCTTTTCTATGCAGTCACTGCGGAAGGGTTCAGCGACGCCGAAAAGCACGAGTTGTCGACCTTCTTGCGGCGCGAGTTGCTGACCGTTGAGGGCGTTGCAGACGTTGAAGTGCAGGGATTGCCCGACGAAGCCATTTTCATCGAGCCGGACCTGGCCATTTCGGTCAACCAGAATGTGCCGTTGCAGTCGATCAACGAAGCGATCGCTAACGCCAATTCGGTCCAGTCGTCGGGGACGCTCCGGTCAGACGACGATCGCACCACGATCCTGACGGCCGACGGATCGGACAGCGTGTCCGAGATCGCAGGGCTGTCGGTTGGCTCTCAGGGGCAAGTGATCAACCTCTTTGACATGGCTGATGTCTACCGGGCCCGCCAGACCGATCCTGACATCATGATCCGGTTCAACGGCGTCGAAGCCTTCACCCTGGGTATTGCTGGCCTGTCGACGGAAAACATCGTGGAGGTCGGAAAGCGCGTAGACGCCAAGCTGGCCGAACTGGATGTGGAAATTCCCGCAGGCGTCGATGTATTGCCGATCTACCAGCAGCACGTCGTGGTCGAGCAGGCTTCGAACGATTTTCTTGTGAACCTGGCCATGTCGGTTGCCATCGTGGTGGCGGTGCTTGGAATATTCATGGGTTGGCGCGCGGCAGTCGTTGTGGGCTCGACCCTTTTGTTGACCGTCGTCGGGACCCTGCTGTTCATGGCGCTGTTTTCCATCGAGATGGAACGCATTTCGCTGGGCGCTCTGATCATTGCGATGGGGATGCTGGTCGATAATGCCATCGTGGTGGCCGAGGGGATGCAGATCTCCATGCTCAAGGGAAAAAACTCGCGCGATGCTGCCGACGAGGCCGCGTCCAAGACACAGATCCCCCTTCTGGGGGCCACGGTCATCGGGATCATGGCCTTTGCCGGGATTGGGCTCAGCCCGGATGCGACGGGCGAATTCCTGTTCTCGCTATTTGCGGTGATCGCGATCTCTTTGCTGCTGAGTTGGGTGCTGGCCATCACGGCGACACCGTTGTTGGGGCATTATTTCTTCAAACAGGGCAAGGACGTGGATGTCGACGCCTATAGCGGCATCCTGTTCCGAACCTACGGGGCGATCCTGCGCTGGGCATTGCGGTTCCGTTGGCTGGTGGTGGCCGGTTTGGTCGGGGTCACCGTGGTCTGCTATGCCGGCTTCGCGATGGTGAAACAGCAGTTTTTCCCGGACTCCAACACGCCGCTGTTCTTCGTCCATTACAAGCTGCCGCAGGGGACTCCGGTCGCGCGGACGAGTGCCGATATGCAAGTCTTTGAAGACTGGCTGGCCCAGCGGAATGATGTCGTCTCGGTCACCACGTTCGTGGGGCAGGGCGCGACGCGGTTCATGTTGACCTATTCGGCCGAGAAGCCCAACCCAAGCTATGGGCACATGATCATCCGGACCGAAACGCTCGAGGACATTCCTGTCCTGCGCGCCGATCTGGAGGCCTTTGGTGAAACTCAATTCCCCGAAGGCGAATTCCGGACCAAGCGTCTGGTCTTCGGCCCCGGTGGCGGTACCCCGATCGAGGCGCGGTTCTCGGGCAGCGATCCGGTCGTGCTGCGGCAACTGGCCGACGAGGCGGTGCGGCGCATGTCGGCGGCATCGCCAAATGCGCTGGACGTGCATCACGACTGGCGTGAAATGGAATTGGCGGTCCAGCCGATCTATGCGACCGAACGTGCGCAGACGGCCGGTGTTACCCGCGAAGACATTGCCGCCACCCTGCAATTCTCGACGGACGGAATCACCGGCGGCGTGTTCCGCGAGAGGGACCGCCTGATCCCGATTATCCTGCGACGCCCGGCGGACGGAGAATACTCGATCGTGGATCAAGTGGTGTATTCGGACCAGTCACAGAAATTCGTGCCGATCGAGCAGATGGTGGACGGGTTCCAGTACAAAGCGCTCAATACACTGGTGCATAGGCGCGATCGCGTTCTGACCGTCACGGTGGGCGCAGACATCCCAGCCGGCCTGACCGCGGCACAGGTTCATTCCGAGGTTCGCGGCGCGATCGAGGACATGGAACTGCCGCTGGGCTACAAGCTGGAATGGGGCGGTGAGTTCGAGGATTCCGGCAAAGCGCAAGCCAGCCTGGGCAAACAGCTGCCGCTGAGCCTGTTGATCATGGTTCTGATCTCGGTGCTGCTGTTCAACGCGATCCGGCAACCGGTCATCATCTGGCTGCTGGTGCCGATGTCGGTGAACGGCGTGGTGATCGGGCTGCTGGGCACGGGCCTGCCCTTTACCTTCACCGCGCTTCTCGGGCTGCTCAGCCTGTCAGGGATGCTGATCAAGAACGGTATTGTTCTGGTCGAAGAGATCGACCTTGTCCGCGCCACGGGCAAGCCTCTGCGCGAAGCGATCATCGAAGCCTCGGTCTCGCGTCTGCGCCCGGTCATGCTGGCGGCGATCACCACGATCTTGGGGATGGCGCCGCTGCTGACCGACGCGTTCTTCGTGTCGATGGCAGTGACGATCATGGGTGGTCTGGCTTTCGCGACGATCCTGACCATGGTCGCCGCGCCGGTGTTCTACATGCTGTTCTTCTCTCGGGAAGAACAGCGCAGGTTGGCGGCGCAGACTGCATGATCCCACAAAAAAGCCCCGGCGAACGGCCGGGGCTTTTTGTTTGTCCGCTGCGGGCTTCAGCCCTGTAGCGATTTGACCTCCACATCCCCTTCAGCCTGCGCCTTGATGGCCAGTGCGGCGGCGTGGCTGGCCGCAGCCGTGGTGTAGTAGGGGATTTTGTCATAGAGCGCGATCGAGCGGATGGCCTTGCTGTCCTCAACTGCCTGCGCGCCTTCGGTGGTGTTCATGACCAACTGGACCTGACCGTCCTTCAACATGTCCACCACATCGGGGCGGCCCTCGTAGACCTTGTTGACCACGTCACAGGGCACGCCCTTGGATTCCAGCCATGTCTGTGTTCCGCGGGTGGCCACCAGCGAGAATCCCTGCTCGACCAGAACCTGCGCAGCCTCGATCATCGCCGGACCCTTGTCGGCATCCTTGATCGAGATGAAAGCCCGTCCCTTGGACGGCAACACCATGCCCGCGCCCATCTGCGCCTTGAGGAAGGCCCGCGGGAAGTCGCGGTCCCAGCCCATGACCTCGCCGGTCGAGCGCATCTCGGGGCCAAGGATGGTATCGACGCCGGGGAAACGGGCGAAGGGCAGCACCGCTTCTTTCACCGAGAACCACGGCATATCCGGGTCGGCCAGGGTCATCTGGTCGGCGATCTTGGTATCCTGACCTTCCTTGTAGGGCGGGCGTTGCGGGAAGTTCGACAGCGGCTCGCCTGCCATCACCCGCGCGGCGATCGAGGCGATTGCGCTGTCGGTCGCCTTGGCCACAAAGGGCACGGTGCGGCTGGCGCGCGGGTTGACCTCGATCAGGTAGATCTCGTCATCCTTGATCGCGAACTGCACGTTCATCAGGCCCACGACGTTCAGCGCCTTGGCCAGCTTGTAGGTCTGGTCCTTGATTTCGGAGATGATCTCTTTCGACAGCGAATAGGGCGGCAGCGAACAGGCCGAGTCGCCCGAGTGCACGCCGGCCTCTTCGATATGCTGCATGATGCCGGCCACATGGACATCCTTGCCGTCGCACAGCGCGTCCACGTCCAGCTCGACCGCGCCGGCCAGATAGCTGTCCAACAGCACCGGACTGTCGCCCGAGACCACCACGGCCTCATTGATGTAGCGTTTCAGCTGATCCATGTCGCGCACGATCTCCATCGCGCGGCCGCCCAGAACGTAGGAGGGGCGGATCACCAGTGGGAACCCGATCTCTTCTGCGATCTCAAGCGCTTGCGCGTCGGTCGAAGCGATACCGTTCTTGGGTTGCTTCAGGCCCAGATCGTTGACCAGTGCCTGGAACCGTTCACGGTCTTCGGCCAGGTCGATCGCGTCCGGCGTGGTGCCTAGGATCGGAATACCTTCGGCCTCGAGCGCATTGGCCAGCTTCAGCGGGGTCTGACCACCGAACTGCACGATCACGCCGTGCAGTGTGCCGTTCTGCTGCTCGGTCCGCAGGATCTCCATCACATGCTCGAAGGTCAGCGGCTCGAAATACAGCCGGTCCGAGGTGTCGTAGTCGGTCGACACCGTCTCGGGGTTGCAGTTGACCATGATGGTTTCATAGCCCGCGTCGGTCAGCGCGAAACAGGCGTGGCAGCAGCAATAGTCGAACTCGATCCCCTGGCCGATCCGGTTGGGGCCGCCGCCCAGAATGACGACCTTCTTGCGGTCGCTGGGGCGCGCCTCGCATTCGACCTCGCCCATCGTTGGGGCCTCGTAGGTCGAGTACATGTATGGCGTCTGCGCCTCGAACTCGGCGGCGCAGGTGTCGATCCGCTTGAACACGGCGGTGACGCCCAGATTGTGGCGGGCGCGGCGCACGTTGGCCTCGTCGCGGCCGGCCAGATTGCCCAGACGCGCGTCGGTAAAGCCCAGCATCTTGAGCCGGCGCAGGCCGTCCTCGGTCATCGGCAGGCCGTCCTTGCGGACGGTGCGTTCCGCTTCGATGATCTCGCGGATACGGGCCAGGAACCACGGGTCGAACTTGGTGACGGCAAAAATTTCGTCGTCGGTCAGACCGTGGCGCATCGCCTGCGCGATGGTGCGCAAACGGTCGGGTGTCTGCTTACTGATGGCCTTGATGACATGTGCCTTGTCGTCGCTGCTTTCGACCGCATCCCATGGGCCGATGCTCAGGCCCGGAATTTCAACTTCGTCAAACCCGGTCAGGCCCGATTCCATCGAAGCCAGCGCCTTTTGCATCGATTCGTGGATGGTACGACCGATGGACATGGCTTCACCCACCGATTTCATCGCGGTGGTCAGGTAAGGCTCGGATCCGGGGAATTTCTCGAAAGCGAATTTCGGGATTTTGGTGACGACATAGTCGATGGTCGGTTCGAAAGACGCAGGCGTGACCTTGGTGATGTCATTGTCCAGCTCGTCCAGCGTGTAGCCCACCGCCAGCTTGGCGGCTATCTTGGCGATCGGGAAGCCTGTCGCCTTGGACGCCAGCGCTGACGAGCGCGACACACGCGGGTTCATCTCGATCACGACCATGCGGCCGTCTGCCGGGTTGATCGCCCATTGCACGTTCGATCCGCCCGTTTCGACGCCGATCTCGCGCAGAACGGCGATCGAGCCGTTGCGCATGATCTGGTATTCCTTGTCGGTCAGCGTCAGCGCAGGGGCCACGGTGATCGAGTCACCGGTATGCACGCCCATCGGATCGACGTTCTCGATCGAGCAGACGATGATCGCGTTGTCGGCGGTGTCGCGCACCACCTCCATTTCATATTCTTTCCAGCCCAGAAGGCTTTCGTCGACGAGGATCTGGTTCACCGGCGAGGCATCCATTCCCGAGCGGCAAAAGTGGATGTAATCCTCACGGTTGTAAGCCACACCGCCGCCGGTGCCGCCCAATGTAAAGGCGGGGCGGATGATCGCGGGCAAGCCGATGTTTTCCAGCTCGTCCAAGGCCATTTGCACGCCGGCATCCAGGTCGGCAGAACCGTCGGCTTTTTTGGGGGCGGTGACGATGGTGGCCTTGGGGTTTTCAAGACCCAGGCGGTCCATCGCTTCGCGGAACAACTTGCGGTCCTCGGCCATTTCGATGGCCTCTCGCTTGGCCCCGATCATCTCGACGCCGAATTTTTCCAGCACGCCCATCTCTTCCAGCGCCAGCGAGGTGTTCAGGCCTGTCTGCCCGCCCATCGTAGGCAGCAGGGCGTCGGGGCGTTCCTTTTCGATGATCTTGGCGACGACCTCGGGCGTGATCGGTTCGATATAGGTGGCGTCGGCCAGTTCCGGGTCGGTCATGATCGTGGCAGGGTTCGAGTTCACCAGGATGACCCGATACCCTTCCTCGCGCAGCGCCTTGCAGGCCTGGGCGCCGGAATAGTCGAATTCGCAAGCTTGCCCGATGACAATGGGCCCCGCCCCGATGATCATGATCGACTGGATGTCGGTTCTCTTCGGCATGGCCTGGTCCCTTCGATTTTGCACGAGTCGCGGGCGCCGCCCAAGCGCCCAAATTGTCGTGCGTTATAGGGACCCGGGCAAAAGGTGCAAGGGGGATCGGAAACGGAAGCGAAATTGCCGCTTTCCCCCCTTTCCCTTGGCACCGTATTCTCTATATGCCGCTGAACGGCAGATGAGGAAGCAATTGCGCATTCGTTTCGATCAGGGACCCGCCGGTCCGGGCACCGGTTTCGACCGGCCCGCCCAGGTGATCCGCGCCGACCGGGCGGAGCAGGTGCCCCAGGCATTGGCGGCGCTGGATGACGCGCGCTCGCAGGGCGGCTGGCTGGCCGGATTTGCCAGCTACGAGCTTGGCTATGCGCTTGAGCCGAAGCTGGCCGCAAGGCTGCCCGCGAACCGTCGATTGCCGCTATTGTGCTTTGGGGTGTTCGACGGCCCGAGCGTGCAGGACCTGCCGTCCGGTGCGGCCGGGCTGACTGCATTTCAGCCGCGTTGGAGCGAGGCGCGCTATACCGAAGCCTTCCGCGCCGTGCATGATGCGATCGGGGCCGGGGACATCTATCAGGCCAACCTGACCTTTCCCATCGACCTGGAAACCGAGGGCGACAGCGCCGCGCTCTACGCCGGGCTGACCGCCGGACAGCCGGTCGGCCATGGCGCGCTGGTCCAGCAGGACGGGCTGCCCGATCTGCTCAGCCGCTCGCCCGAGCTGTTCTTCCGCACCGATGCCGACGGGATGATCGAGACCCGGCCGATGAAGGGCACCCAGCCGCGCAGCGCCGATCTGGTCGAGGACGCGCGGCGGCGCGATTTCCTTTCCTCGGACGAAAAGAACCGGGCCGAGAACCTGATGATCGTGGACCTGCTGCGCAATGACATCAGCCGCGTGGCGCTGCCGGGAACCGTTCAGGTGCCTGAGCTGTTCAAGGTCGAGACCTACGCCACCGTGCATCAGATGGTGTCGCTGGTGCAGGCGCGGCTGCAGATGGGGGCGGGGTTGTCCGACATCCTGACGGCGCTGTTTCCCTGTGGATCGATTACCGGGGCGCCCAAGATCCGTGCGATGGAGATTCTGTCGGATCTGGAGCCCTGGCCGCGCGACATCTATTGCGGCACCATCGGCTGGGCCGCCCCAGACGGGCGGTCGGAATTCAACGTCGCAATCCGGACCTTGATGGTCGAGGGTAATCGGGCCACGCTGAACGTCGGCGGGGGCGTCGTCTGGGACAGCACCGCCGCGTCGGAATACGAGGAAGCGCTATGGAAAGCCCGGTTCGCGCACCAACTGAGCCTGATTTCCGCCTGATCGAAACCTTTGCGTTTCGGCCCGGGCAGGGCTTTTTGCGGCTGGAGCGCCACCTGCGGCGCATGGCGCGGACAGCTGACTGGCTGGGTGTTCGGTTCGACGTGTGGCGCGTCGGCGAAGTGGTGGACGGTGTGATCGGCGCGGACCCGCTAAGGTGCCGGCTGACGCTGGACTTGACCGGTGCACCTGAGATCACCACGGGGCCTCTGGCGGACAACCCGCCGGACTGGACGGTGGGTCTGGCGACGACAAGGCTGACGTCCTCGGACATCTGGCTGCGCCACAAGACCACCCGCCGCGCGATCTATGATCAGGCACGGGCGGAATTGCCCGACGGCGTGGACGAGCTGTTGTTCCTGAACGAACGGGATGAACTGTGCGAGGGCACCATCACCAACCTGTTCGTCAAAACGGAAGATGGGCGCCTGCTGACACCTCCGGTTGCGGCGGGCCTGCTGCCGGGCATCCTGCGCGAGGAGTTGATCGAAACCGGACGCGCGGTCGAAGCGGTCTTGACCCTGCATGACCTGGCCGCCGCGCGCTGGGTCTGGATGGGCAATTCCCTGCGCGGTTTGATACCGGCTGAGGTGATGCTGTCATGAGCGACCGCAGTTCTGCGCGTGGATTGCAGGTGTCGAACCTGCGCCTGAAGGCTGAGTTCGTGGCGTTCTATGTCGCGGTCCCCTTGCTGATCGCCGTTCTGTTTCCACCCGACTGGATGTTTCCGGCGCTGTTCTTCTTCACCGCTGTCGGGATCGCCCTGCTGCACCGCACCTCGGGCTTTTCCTGGGCAGAGCTGCGCTATGGTTGGCGCAACTGGCGCTGGGCCGAGGTGATCGGGTTCATTCTGGCAATGGCCGCGATCTGTTCGGCCCTGGTGATGGCCACGCGCCCGGATGCGGCCTTTTTTCTGCTGCTGCACCGGCCCGAATTTCTGGCCGTGATCTGGCTGGGCTATCCGTTGCTGTCGGCACTGCCGCAAGAACTGCTGTTCCGCACGCTGTTCTATCGCCGCTATCACGCGGTCCTGCCTAACGGCGCGGCCTTGCCGTTGCTGAACGCCGGGCTGTTTGCCTTTGCGCACCTGATGTATTGGAGCTGGATCGTCACCGTGATGACATTCGCGGGCGGGCTGCTGTTTTCATGGGCCTACCGCAAGCGTGGGTCGTTCTTCTATGCGGTGCTGCTGCACGCGATTGCGGGCAACATCATCTTTGCCGCCGGGCTTGGCGTGTTCTTCTATTCCGGCAACGTGCAGCGCCCGTTCTAGGGGCTCTACTCGGCGGCGTCGCGCATGTCTTGACCGGGCTGGTAGAGATAGTCCCGCGTCAATGGCGCCGCGTCGCGGCGATGACTCAGCTGCAGTTGGAAAACGGTCTGGTCACGCTCTTCGAACACCAAAATGCAGGCGGTCAGATAGAACCGCCACATGCGGATGAACCGGTCGTCATACATCGCGCGCACCTGATCCAGATTGCTCTCGAACCGGTCGCGCCAAGCGCGCAGGGTCAGGGCATAATGCAACCGCAGGCTTTCGACATCCAGAAACCACAGACCGGTGCGCGCCACGGGTTTGACGATTTCCTCGAGCGACGGGACATAGCCACCCGGGAAGATGTACTTGTTCAGCCAGGGCGACTGGCCGGTGGGCGGCCCGTTGCGGCCGATGGAATGGATCAACGCCACACCGTCGGGCTTCAGCAGAGCGGCGACCCGGTCGAAATAGGTGCGCAGCTGTGGCGCGCCCACATGCTCCAGCATCCCGACTGAGACAATCCGGTCGAACTGATCCTGCATCTGCCGGTAGTCCATCAGCCGAATGTCGACGCGGTCGGCCAGCCCGGCCTGCTGCACCCGCGCGGTCGCGGTGCGGTGCTGGTTCTGTGACAGGGTCAGCCCGGTCACCTGCACGCCGTGGTCACGCGCCAGCGTCAGGGCCAGACCGCCCCAGCCGCAGCCGATATCCAGTACGCGCATTCCGGGCTCCAGGCAAAGCTTGCGCGCAATATGCGCCTTTTTGGCGGCTTGCGCTTGTTCCAAAGTCATCCAGGGCTGCTGGAAATAGGCGCAGCTGTACTGCATGTCAGGGTCCAGCATCAGCCGGTAGAAGTCGTCGGACAGGTCATAGTGATGCGCCACGTTGCGCCGCGCCGAGCGGACCGAGTTGCGCTGCAGGATCGGCCGCAGCAGATACCCGGCCCAGTCTTGGATCTGCTGCAGCATGGGCAATGACCCGCTGGCCGCGCATCGAATCGCGATCCGCATGGCGCTTTCCAGGCCGCCCTCGTCGACGGTCAGGGTGCCATTCATGTAGCCCTCGCCAAAAGCCATCTCGGGACTGTGCACCAAGCGCGCCATCAATGCGGGGTCATGAAGGGTGACATGCGCCTCGGGCTGCGTGGCGTCGCCATAGGTGCGCGCCGTCCCGTCCGGGAAGGTGATCCGCAGAGTTCCGCGGGTGATGAAACCCCGCAATACGCGATCCAAAACAGTTTGCCACATCGGCCGAACACCTCCTTGCTCAAGGGGCCTGGCTCCCGCGTGCCGGGAAAACTATTCGAGTTCACATGTCCAAAAGATAGCGATTTTTTCGAATTTGTCTGCATTCCGGGCTCCGATGGAGGCGCATCGTGCTCCAACCCTTGACTTCCCGACCCGATCGCGGTGTATCGGCGCGACGAATTCAGCGCCCGAAGGGATATCATCCATGCACGCCTATCGCAGCCACACCTGCGCCGATCTGACCGCCGCAAATGTCGGTGAAACCGTCCGCCTGTCGGGTTGGGTTCATCGGGTGCGAGATCACGGCGGCGTGCTGTTCATCGACCTGCGCGACCACTATGGCGTGACCCAGGTTCTGTGCGACGGCGACAGCGCCGCGTTCAGCGCGTTGGAGAAAGTGCGCTCGGAATGGTGCATCCGCATCGACGGCACGGTCAAGGCGCGCGACCCCGAATTGGTAAACCCCAAGCTGCCCACCGGCGAGATCGAGGTTTATGTCCGCGAACTGGAAGTGCTGGGCGCGGCCGAGGAGCTGCCGCTGATGGTGTTCGGCGACCAGGAATACCCAGAAGAAACCCGCCTGCGCTATCGCTACCTGGACCTGCGTCGCGAGGTGATGCAGCGCAACATGGCACTGCGCTCGGACGTGGTGGCCAGCATGCGCCGCCGCATGTGGGATCAGGGCTTCCGCGAATATCAGACGCCGATTATCACCGCCTCGAGCCCCGAGGGCGCGCGCGACTTTCTGGTGCCCTCGCGCCTGCATCCGGGCAAATTCTATGCGTTGCCGCAGGCGCCGCAGCAGTTCAAACAGCTGATCATGGTGTCGGGCTTCGACAAGTATTTCCAGATCGCGCCCTGCTTCCGCGACGAAGACCCGCGCGCCGACCGGTCGCCCACCGATTTCTACCAGCTGGACTTGGAGATGAGCTTCGTCACCCAGCAGGACGTGTTCGACACGATCCAGCCAGTTCTGACAGGGATCTTTGAAGAATTCGGCGGTGGCCGGAAGGTTGATCAGGAATGGCCGCAGATCTCCTACAAGGACGCGGCGCTGTGGTATGGCACCGACAAGCCCGATCTGCGTAACCCGATCAAGATGCAGGTGGTGTCGGAACACTTCCGCGGGTCCGGTTTCGCGATCTTTGCCAAACTGCTGGAACAGGAAGGCACCGAGATCCGCGCGATCCCCGCGCCGGGTGGCGGCAGCCGCAAGTTCTGCGACCGCATGAACGCCTTTGCCCAGAAAGAAGGTCTGCCCGGCATGGGCTATATCTTCTGGCGCGATCAGGGTGAGGGGATGGAAGCCGCCGGCCCGCTGGCCAAAAACATCGGCCCCGAACGCACCGAGGCAATTCGCCAGCAGCTGGGCCTTGGGGTCGGTGACGCGGCGTTCTTCCTGGGTGGTAAGCCCAAAGCCTTTGAAAAAGTCGCCGGCAAGGCGCGCGACGTTATCGGCGAGGAACTGGGCCTAACCGACAAGGACCGGTTCGCCTTTGCCTGGATCGTGGATTTCCCGATCTACGAGAAGGACGAGGAAACCGGCGAGATCGATTTCGAGCACAACCCGTTCTCGATGCCGCAGGGTGGCATGGAGGCGCTGCAGGGCGACCCGCTTGAGGTCAAGGGTTATCAGTACGACCTGGCCTGCAACGGTTACGAGCTGGTGTCGGGTGCGATCCGGAACCACAAGCCCGAGATCATGCTCAAAGCGTTCGAGCTTGCCGGTTATGGCGAGGACGAGGTCAAGAGCCGCTTTGGCGCACTGTTCAACGCGTTCCACTATGGCGCTCCGCCGCACGGGGGCTGCGCCGCCGGCATCGACCGGATCGTTATGCTGCTTGCGGACGAGGCCAACATCCGCGAGGTTATGATGTTCCCGATGAACCAGCGCGCCGAAGATCTGATGATGCAAGCGCCGTCGGACCCGACTTCGGATCAGCTGATGGAACTGGGCCTGCGGGTCATCCCTCAGGAATGAGCCAAGGACCGTACCCAGAGTGTGAAAAACCTTTGGGTGCGGTCGAAACTACGGCGACGGCGCGAAGCGATCTTTCTGCCAAGTGCTTCAGTGCGTATGTGGGCCCGCGTTTTCCAAGTGGCTAAAACCCTGGAACTTGAATTCAGTCCAGCCAGTTCGGCTGTTTTTTGCGGTTAGCGCGAATGGTCCGTACGGATCTGCGGGTGTGCCAATACCACCAAGCGCAGAGCATGGCTGTTGTCACAAAATAGGCCAACGTCATTCAGATCGCCTTTCGTCTTCCAAGACGGCTTTGGACAAGACCGGCAACGCGCGCAGCCAAGGCTGTTACCGGAGCGCCCGTGGCGCGCGAGGATGCGAGGTCATGGGCCGCCTGCTCCAGAACCGTGTCCTCGGCATCTCGGGCAACACCGCGCAGGAAATGGGCGGCATAGTCCAGAGTGCGTGAATCCGCAGGCCCGGTCAGAACATCTGCGATATGCGCCATGTCATCCTGATAAGCCAGCGGATCGGGGCAGATCTGTTCGTCTTTGACGGATTGGAGTGTACCCGGGCGACGGTCTTCGGGGAGGTTCTCCAGGATGGCCCTTTGGAAGCTGATCAGCGAATTCAACGGTTTCGCCAGAAAACCATCGGCCCCGGCTTGCAAGGCAAGCGTTTCGGCGCAGTCGTCGCCGGACATACCAAGGATGACGCTGATACGTGGAGAAACCGCGTTAAGTTCCGCGATCAGGTCTGCGCCGGAGCCGTCCGGCAGGCCCATGTCCACTACGATCACCGACGGGCGATAGATCTGAAGGTGCCTGCGCGCAGACCTCAGGCAATCGGCCCGGCGAATGCGGGCGCCGCTGTGCAGGCACATCAGTCGCATCGCATCACAGGCATAACGACTGTCCTCGACAACCAGAATGGTTTGACCCAGCAAAGGCCGAGTGGCGCTGGGGGCGACGGCGGATGGGGCGAACGGCACCGAATCGTCCATGGCAGAACTCCTTTCAGCAGATGCCCCACGCTAGGAACTCCTGGCTAACACAGGGTTAACGCGCGTTTTGGCGCACTTGCCCTTTGACAGGGCAGCCCCCATAAACGCTGCAACGCAGAACAGAGGAGACTGCCATGATTGGCCGCTTGAACCATGTCGCCATCGCCGTGCCCGACCTCGAGGCCGCATCCGCCCAATACCGCAACGCGCTGGGCGCCAACGTTGGTAAACCTCAGGATGAACCGGATCATGGCGTGACGGTGGTCTTCATCGAACTGCCCAATACCAAGATCGAGCTGCTGTACCCGCTGGGCGACGACAGCCCGATCAACGGCTTCCTGGAAAAGAACCCGGCGGGTGGCATCCACCATGTCTGTTATGAGGTCGAGGACATCATCGCCGCACGGGATCACCTGAAGGCGACCGGTGCCCGCGTTCTCGGAACCGGAGAACCCAAAATCGGCGCGCACGGCAAGCCTGTGCTGTTTTTGCACCCCAAGGATTTCAACGGGTGCCTTGTGGAGCTGGAGCAAGTCTGAGCCGGGCTGAGGAGACGTCGAAATGACAATCACTGCTGCGCTGGTATTGTTCGCCGTGATCTGGTTCATGACCTTGTTGGTCGTGCTGCCGGTCCGCATCAAGACGCAAGGCGATCTGGGTGACATCGTGCCGGGGACGCATGCGGGCGCTCCGGAAGTTCACCACATGAAGAAAAAGATCTGGATCACCACCGGTATTTCCATCGTTTTGTGGGCGGTGATCGCAGGGATCATTGTTTCTGGCGTAATCTCAGTTCGTGATTTTGACTGGTTGAACCAGATGGAACCGCGCGAGTAATCAGCGCTCAGCCTGTCGCGACAGCCCATGAAAGATATGCGTGAACGTTGCGGCTCCGATGATCGGAATGACAAGGTTTACCAGCGGGATCGACAGGGGGATGGCCATCAAGGTTCCGGCGACCCAGATCGTCCCGGCATGGCGTGCCCGCAACGCCCGCGCACCGTCGCGCCCGATCCGGCGCATGGCCGCCAGCGTGAAATACTCCCGACCCAGCAAAAACCCGTTCATTCCCCAAAAGATGAACGGAGCGAGGGGTGTGAACAGCGCGTAGAGGACCAGCGCCATTACGTTGGCCACAATCAAAACGCCCAAGAATCCCAACGAGTCCAACAGCGCATCCCAGATCGGGACGGACGGAACAGGGGGTAGGTTCGGATAATGCCGGTCTTCAACGGCCTGTGCGACCTCATCCAGAAACATCGAGGTGATGGCTGACGCCACCGGCACCATCAGAAAGACCGGCAGGATCAGGACCAGAAAGATCCCTGAATAGTTCAGAACGTCGTTCAGCCACGGGACGTCGCCGACAAATGGCAGCGAGATCTCCTGACCAGCAAGGGCGTTGATGCCCCAAATCGCCAGCACACAGGCAACAACAAGCAGCACAATCGTCAGGCCGACACCGCGCAGAAGCACCGATCGGAAACGGGCATCTCCGAGCTGCCCCAAGGCAGCGAAGAACGCGTTGAGGATAATCATTCCGTCACCCACTCAGTGATCGCGGCTACGTCCGGGCGAGGCCGTTCGGGCGGCGTGGCCCCTTCGGTTGCGATGTGAATCAGTCCGGCAATGCGTTCATTGTCGGCCAGGCCCAAACCGCGTTCGCAGAATTCGCGGTCGTGCGACTGCCAACCTGAAAGCCAATTGGCACCCCAACCCGCTGCAAGGGCTGCGTTGAGCAGTGCAAGGCAGACCGCCCCGGCCGAGTAGGTTTGTTCGATTTCAGGAATTTTCGGCGACGGTTTTTGCACTTCGATGACGGCAACAGCGAGATGCCCCATATCGAATTGACTACGGGCCTTGGCGATGTCTTCGGGGTTTTTTCCCAGCGCAACGCCTCGCTCCTCGGTCAGATCGGCCAATCGCGGCATTGCGCCTTTTTCGATGACGATGAACCGCCAAGGTTCCAACTTGCCATGATCGGGGCTGCGAGCGGCTGCGGTCAGCAACGGGATCAATTCGTCGCGGGTCGGCGCCGGGGCCATCAACGTCTTGGCGGGCCGCGACCTGCGCGACTGCAGGAACTCGAACGCAGCCGGGTTTTTCAGCGTCATATGTTAAATTCCTTTACATGGTTCTGTCGTATCTCGGGCAGACACGCGCCGGTTTCAAGGGCAAGATGCAAAACTGTTGGATATTGTGCCGCCCGGCACGGTCCAAATGCGGAAGAGAATGTGATGACAAAACCGAAACTGCGAAACCTGCCGGACCTTGCGCATCTGGCGCGACCCGGGCAATCGATTCCCGTGCGGGTGACTCCCAAAGCTGCGCAGGACCGGATTTCTTTCGACGGGGCGACAGTGCACATCGCTGTCACCGCCGTGCCCGAGGATGGAAAGGCGAACCAAGCCGTGGTCAAGCTGCTGGCTCGGGCCATGGGTGCCTCACCGTCGGCTTTGACGCTGAAAAAAGGCCATACAGGGCGCGACAAGGTCTTTGTCTACGATCCCTAGGCCGGTGTCTCCCTGATCTGGTAGACCCCTTCGGGCAGATCCAGAGCGGCGGCAAGATCGCGCACCTGTTCGGGCGAAAGGGTGATTTTCTGCATCTGGTCCGTTCGGGGGTCCAACTGCTCGAGCGTTACGCACTCGGCGAAACTGTTGATCACCACGTCTTCTTGCAAAGGCTCCGGGCCTTCGTCCACTAGGGTAATGACTGTCGAGTCGAATTCATGCTCAATCGAAAACATGTACCCAGACTGCCCAGCCTGCGATCGCAATGCAACCCGCTGATTGGGTTTCGGGCTGTGGTCAGGGGGGCCACATCGCGCTAAGCTTTCCTGCCGGCACGAACAGAAAGGATCCGGAATGCACCGCCTCAGGTTTTTGCTGGTCTTGGTTGTGTCCGCGTGCACTGCAGGCGGGTTCATTGCGGTTGATGATTGGTCACCGTCCTCGCCCGAACTGCGCGACTCGGCACTGACGTTTCAGCAGGTCAGCGGGTCGGTCGGGGCCGCCGCGCAAAAAGTCTGTCAGCGCGAGACACGGGGGCAGAACTGCGATTTCGGCATTCTGATCGACACGGATCCGTTTGCCGAGCCAAATGCGTTCCAGACGTTGGACAAGGATGGGCGCCCGTTCATCATTTTTACGCAGGAAATGGTCAAGTCTACGCAGAACGCTGACGAGATGGCGTTTGTGATGGGGCACGAGGCGGCGCATCACATCCTGGGCCACATCGCCCGGCAGGTAAAAAACGCCAAGGAAGGGGCTCGAATTTTTGGAGAACTGGCTGAGGCGCAAGGCGAGGACGCGGCCGGAATTGAACGTGCCCAGAAGCTGGGTGCCGAGGTCGGAGTTCAGAGCTATACGAAAGAATTCGAGCTGGAAGCGGACAGGATGGGAACTTTGATCACCTACTCGGCCGGGTACAACCCGCTGGTCGGCATGGCCTATTTCAGCCGGATTCCCGATCCGGGTGACCGCTTTCTGGCGTCTCATCCGCCCAATGCCAAGCGCATCGAAGTTGTTCTGGAAACAGCCGCCCAGCTAGGCCTGACCCGATGACCCAGATCCAACGGATGGGGGTCGTTCTGACGGACCGAGGCTCGAAATACGCGGTGAGTGGTGCGCCCGTCAGGTCGCGGGATGAGGTCGATGCGGTGTTGCGCGACCTTAAATCGGACAAGGCATATGCCAAGGCGACCCATAACACGTGGGCCGCGATTTTGCCGACCGGTGCTCTCAAGGCCGATGATGGCGAAACTGGTGCGGGGATGGTCATATTGCGTATGTTGGAACGCGCCGGTGTGCAGGATCACCTGGTCATTGTGACCCGGTGGTATGGCGGCAAAAAACTGGGCGGCGATCGTTTCAGGCGGGTCCAGGACGCCACACGGGCCTACCTGGACGACCTGGGGGTCGTCTCTTGACCTGAATCAAGGGCGCCGTCGGGTTATAGCGCTAGGGTTCTTTTCAGCGAGACAGCGAAAGGAACTCGGATGTCCAGACGCGAAGAACTGCGCCGCCACGCCGCTTTGGTGGATCGAATGGCCCTGAAACTGGGCGTTGACCTACAGGAGGCCGCAATTGGCGGTTCGGTTTCGATCGACGAAATCACCGACGCGGTGCTGCGCTGTACAGGCTGTTCGAACCCCGATCACTGCGACCGTGCGCTGGCGCTTCAAAGCAGCGACGGACCACCACCGGAGTATTGCCGAAACCAGGAATTGCTGGCCAGGCTTGCACCCTAGAGCGGACGTGCAGAACCATGAACGTGCTTGGCCAGACCATGAAGCATGTACGCCTTGTTCTGCGGATGGGGCAGGCGACCGGCGTTGACCTTGTAGATGCCCATCGCACGGGTCGGCTCAGTCCCGACGAATGGGCCCGCATGGTGGGACGGTGCCGGGGCTGCGAGTGGGCTTGCGACTGTAGCGATTGGCAGACGCACCGAGGTGGCAGGTTTGAGGCCCCAGAGACATGTCCGAACCGGAACCGATTCGCCAAACTTAAGACGCTGCAGAATCAGGAAAAACAATGAAACATGTGCGACTCGGAGACATAGAAAAACACTTCTGGCTGACGCGGTCGGTTGCGCGCTGCATGGAAATCTCGCTGTCTGAAGCTATCGCCGAAGGGCGGCTGACCGCGCAGGGATACAGCGAAATGGTGACCCGTTGTCGAGCCGCTGACTGCAGCGAAAGATGTGCTGTCTGGCTTGCGTGCCAACAGAGCAGGGCGACCGCCGCCCCGGAGTTTTGCGCCAATGCCAAAGCTTTGAATGCGCTGACCTGATTAGCCTATAGCTTGGAATGGCTCCCGTCGCACAGCGGCGGTTTAGCGGTTTGCTTGCATCCGCAGAAGAAGACCTTCTTGCTTGATTCCGCTACATATTTTACCGGCTCGATCCCGGTTTCCTTGTGCGAGCCGTCGCAGAATGGCTGACGTTTGGAGCGTCCGCAAGCGCACCAGAAGTAGCTTTTGCCCTCAGTCACTTCGATGGGGTAGGGTGATTTCTGGGCGATTTGAGATCCTTTTGGCATTCTGGCGCTCCGGCTGTTGAAAGGGACATCCGAGAGCTTAGCCCAATGCAGAGAAATGTGTAGTTCGCGCGTCCCGGTTCTGCGGTGTCACGTCGTGATGCAAGCGTGGATTCGCCTCTGATCACACGGATGTGACCGTATCTGTTGCCAGAAAGCCGAACTGCCCGTATCCTTAACCTGGCCCCGAAAAGTTGGGCAATATCAGAAAAGTATTAAAGGATTGATGGACATGAAACTGAAATTCGCTGCCGCCGGCGCCTTTGTTTTGATCCTGACTGCTTGCTCGCAGCAGGAAGAGCCCACCCCGGTTTACGTTCAGCCAAGCTATGACAAATATGGCTCGCCCAGCTGTTCGGCAGGCTATGAACTGGCCACCACCGAGGCCGGCCAGACCGTGTGTAACCCGGTCACTCAATAAGCTTTTAGCAGACGGTCCCGATTTGGGGGCCGTCTGCCTTCTTCCGCCGGATGGCGGTTCAGCGCACCAGCTTCCCCCACAGATCGTATTCACCAGCCTCGTCGACCTGAACAAGGACGATGTCGCCGGGTTTCAGATTCTCATGACCGTCGTCGATGAACAGGTTGCCGTCGATCTCGGGCGCGTCTGACTTGGTGCGGCAGGTGGCGGCCTCAGCATCCACCTCATCCACGATCACTTGGATCCTCTGACCCACTTTCGACGCCAGTTTTGCTTCGGAAATCGCCTGGGCCTTTTGCATGAAACGCTCCCAGCGCTCTTGCTTGATCTCATCCGGGACGTGATCCGGCAAGTCGTTCGAGCGGGCCCCTTCAACGTTTTCGTATTGGAAGCACCCGACGCGATCCAACTGCGCCTCGTCCATCCAATCCAGCAGGGTCTGAAACTCGGCCTCGGTCTCCCCGGGGTAGCCGACAATGAAGGTAGATCGCAGCGTGATGTCGGGGCAGATCGCGCGCCAGGCGGCGATCTCGTCCAGTGTCTTGGCGCCGGCTGCCGGTCGCGCCATTCGTTTCAGAACGTCCGGGTGCGCGTGCTGGAACGGGATGTCCAGGTAGGGCAAAAGGTTGCTGCCTGCATCTGCCATCAGCGGGATCAACTCGCGCACATGTGGATAGGGGTAGACGTAGTGCAGCCGTATCCACGCATCCAGTTGGCCCAGTTCACGGGCCAGATCGGTAATGTGGCTGCGCACCTCCCGGTCTTTCCAGGGGGTCACATCGTATTTGCGATCCAGGCCAAAGGCCGAGGTGTCCTGGCTGATCACCAGCAATTCGCGTACACCGCTGTCGACCAGTTTTTCAGCCTCGCGCAGAACGGCGTGGGCCGGCCGGCTGGCCAGTTTTCCGCGCATATCCGGGATGATGCAGAACTTGCACTTGTGATTACAGCCTTCGGAAATCTTGAGATAGCTGTAGTGGCGCGGGGTCAGCTTCACGCCCGAAGCCGGCAACAGATCCACATACGGATTGGGATCAGGCGGAACGGCGGCGTGAACGGCATCCAGCACCTGTTCATACTGGTGCGGCCCGGTCACGGCCAGGATACGGGGGTGATGTTCGCGGATGTAGTCCGGTTCCGCGCCCAGGCACCCGGTCACGATGACCTTGCCATTTTCCACCAGCGCCTCGCCGATTGCTTCGAGGCTTTCGGCCTTGGCACTGTCCAGAAACCCGCAGGTGTTCACGATCACGGCATCCGCACCTGAATAGTCGGGCGAGATCCCGTATCCTTCGGCGCGCAGGCGCGTCAGGATGCGCTCGCTGTCGACCAGTGCCTTGGGACACCCCAAGGACACCATTCCGATGGTGGGATGGCCGCTGCGCGGTGCGTCGGTGATCCGGGCTGCGGGTGCCAGATCGGGGCGTAGGTTTGGCGGGTTGGTGCTCATTGCGCGGCATATAGTGGGGAAATCTTCCCCTTGCAAATCCTTCGCACGCAAGGAACATCGAAGATGAGGCTAAAAGCCGGCAAGGCAGAGAGCAAATCATGAAGTGGCTGATACGCATTCTATTCATTCTGGTTGCGGTCGCGGGGCTGGTGATCGGGGCGTTGCTATTGATGCCCGGCGACAAGCTGGGCAAGATCCTCGCCGAACAGGTCAAGGCGCAGACCGGACGTGAGCTGACGTTGTCCGGCGATGTCCGCCTATCCTTTTGGCCGGTTCTGGGAATGGAAACCGGGCCGGTTACTTTTGGGAACGCGCCCTGGGCCAGCTCCGAACCGATGCTGAGCGCGCAAAGCCTGGCAGTTGGCGTCGATGCCTCAGCGCTGCTGGCGGGGGATGTGCGTATCCGGCGCGTCGTGGCTGAGGATCCCGTCTTGCGGCTGGAACTGTCACAAGGGCGGGGCAACTGGGAAATGACGGCGCCGCAAACCGGAGCGTCAAACACGGGCTCTGGCAATGCAAATGTACCCGCACCCAACTCTGCGGCGCCGGCCGAAACAGGAACCGTGACCCTGGACCGATTGGAGCTCAGCAACGCGCGTCTGGTTTATGTGGAAAACGGTGACCCTCAGATGGATTTTTCCGGGGTCGATCTGAAGGCCAATTGGCCCGATGTCACTGCGCCGATGAAGATGAGCGCATCAATGCCGGTGCCCGGTGGCGCGGTTGAGGTTGATTTGGAAATTCCTGATTTGCCTGCATTTTCCAGTGGCGCGGTGACGCCATTGGTTCTTGGCCTGACAGCGCCGGGCGGAGAGATCAGCTTTGACGGACGCGTCAACCTGGCCGGTGAAATGGACGGCAAAACTCATGTCCGGACCACAAACACCGACGCGATGCTGGCCGCTTTTGGTCAGGGCGGGGTGTCAGTCCCCATGGGACTTGGACGGGTCGCGGATGTGTCCGGCCAGATGACCTACACCAAGGATGGGCGCATTTCCTTGCGGGATATGCGCGCCGTTCTAGATCAGAACAGTTTTGACGGTGCCGCAGATATTGTTATCGCAAACCCACCAAAGATTAGTGCGCGGCTGAGTACCGGTGACCTTGACCTGACGCAGGCAACAGCCGGCAGCGCGCCCAGCAGCGGCGGCGGCACGGGCGGAGGGAAACAGGCGCCCGAAGGCTGGTCCCAGGCGCCGATCGACGCGTCACCCCTTTCGTTGGCAAATGGAACTATCCGGTTGAAAGCCAATTCGATTGCCATTCCTGATATGACCTTTGGTCCCAGCGATCTGAGCCTCAGCCTGGATCGGTCGCGTGCGGTTCTGAAAATGGAACCGGCCACGCTGTTTTCCGGAAAGCTGACCGGAGAAGTCGTGGCCAACAATAGAAACGGACTGTCGGTCGGGGGCAACCTGACCGCCACCGGTATCGACCTCAAACAGGCTTTGACCACCTTGGGCGGTGTCGAACGGCTGTCCGGTATTGCGTCCGGAACGTTGCAATTTCTGGGGGTGGGGCAAACCGAAGCGCAGATCATGCGCTCACTCAGCGGCAAGGGCAGCCTGGACGTCGGCAAGGGGGTGATCGCCGGGTTTGATCTGGATCGTTTGATGGGGCGCGGCGAAGGCAGTGGAGGAACCACCGTCTTTAACAGCCTCACTGCCACCTACACGATTCAGGACGGCAACCTGACGAACAACGATCTTCTGATGCAGCTTGACAATTTCCGTGCCGATGGCGCGGGCCGTGTCGGGCTGGGTGCGCGCGATATCGACTATGTGTTCACACCGGTCGCGCTGCGGGCAAACGGGGGCAATGGCATTGCCGTGCCTGTGCGGATCAAGGGGCCGTGGAGTGATCCGTCGATCAAGCCCGACCTGAGCAAGGTGATTGAAGCTGCGACGGAAGAGAAGCTCAAGGAACTGGAGCAGGACGCGAAGGACAAGGCGCTGAAGAAGGCCGGAGAGGAGTTGAATACAACCATCTCCGACAGCGAACAGGTCGAAGATGCACTGAAGCAAAAGCTTGAAGATGAGGCCAAAAAGGGCTTGCTGAAACTGCTCGGACGGGATTGAGAAAGGGGCGCCTCAGCGCCCCTTTTTTTGCTCAGATCGTCTGGTCGTAGTCGCCCACACCCGGTTCGGTGCGGATCACGGCATCGATATCGGCGAAAATTGCCCGCATCTCATCTTCGCTCTCGCTGCTTTCGCAGACCACCACTAGGTTGGGCGTGTTCGAAGATGCCCGGACCAGGCCCCAACTGCCATTGTCGAGGATGACGCGGGCACCATTGACCGTCACGACTTCCTTGATCGGCCGGCCGGCCAATGTTTCACCCGCCTCTGCCTTGGCAACGAGCTTGTCCACCAAGCGGGCGAGAATGTCATATTTTTCGGTATCGGCAGCATAGGGCGACATGGTCGGGGTCGACCATGTCTTGGGCAGGGCGCGACGCAGATCGGACATGCTCTGTCCCGGATTGCGGTCCATCAGTTTGCAGATTTCCACCGCGACCCGCATTCCGCAGTCGTATCCACGCCCGATTGGCTCGGCCAGAAAGTAATGGCCCGACTTTTCGAACCCGGCCAACGCGCCGATTTCCTTCACGCGCCGTTTCATGTGGCTGTGGCCGGTTTTCCAGTAATCCGCCTTGACGCCATGGGCCTGCAGTTCGGGATCGCTTGCAAACAGGCCGGTCGATTTAACGTCGGCCACGAAGGTCGCGCCGGGATGCAGCTTGGCCAAATCGCGGGCCATGATGACACCGACCTTGTCGGCAAAGATCTCCTCGCCCTCGTCATCGACCACACCGCAGCGATCGCCGTCTCCGTCAAACCCAAGCGCGAGGTCCGCCCCGCTGGCTTTGACGGCGTCTGCCATGTCGTGCAACATCTCCATCGCTTCGGGGTTCGGGTTGTAGTTGGGGAAGGTGTAATCCAACCGGTTGTGGCTGGGTACGACCTCGACGCCGATCCGCTCAAAGATCTCGGGGGCAAAGGCAGATGCGGTGCCGTTCCCTGTCGCGCACACCACCTTGAGGGGGCGCGACATTTTGAAATCACCGACCAGATCGTCGATATAGGCCTCTTTCACGCCGTCCACGAATTCATAGGACCCGCCGGGGCGTGCCACGCCTTCGCCGTTCAGCACGATGTCGCGCAGCTCGGCCATTTCGTCAGGGCCGTGGGTCAGAGGGCGGTCAAAGCCCATCTTGACCCCGGTCCAGCCGTTGGGGTTGTGGCTGGCCGTCACCATGGCGACTGCAGGAACATCCAGGTAGAATTGGGCGAAATACGCCATCGGGCTGAGCGCCGGGCCAATATCCTTGACCTGGATGCCGGCCTGCATGAGGCCCAGAATCAACGCATTCTTGATCGCCAGAGAATAGTCGCGGTAGTCGTTGCCGACCGCGATCACCGGCTCGATCCCACGCTTGTGCATCTGAGTTCCCAAACCAAGACCAAGAGCCGTCATCCCCGGCAGGTTGATCTCGTCCGGGTATTTCCAGCGGGCATCGTATTCACGAAACCCGGTGGGTTTGATCATCGCATCGCGCAGAAAGCTCCAGGTGTTCGGGGTCACCTCGGGGATTGGTTTGGTCATGGAAAATCTCGATCGTTAAATCTGAACTGGGTTGGCCTTGGCCAGGGCATCGAAACGCATCAATGTGTCAATCAGTTGGCCCATTTGGTCCAACGGGATCATATTCGGCCCATCAGACGGCGCCGTGTCCGGATCCTGATGCGTTTCAATGAATACGGCACCGACGCCCAGGGCCACGGCCGCGCGGGCCATTACCGGTGCAAATTCCCGCTGCCCGCCGGACGAGCCGCCTCGGCCACCGGGCTGTTGAACGGAATGGGTTGCATCCATGACAACCGGATACCCGGTTTGCGCCATTTGCGGCAGGGATCGCATGTCGGCGACAAGCGTATTGTAGCCAAACGAGGTTCCGCGCTCGGTCAGCAGGATGTTGTGGTTGCCCGTGCTTTCGATCTTTTCGACGATGTTTGGCATTTCCCAAGGGGCCAGGAACTGACCCTTCTTGACGTTGACGGCCTTGCCTGTTTCTCCGGCTGCCAGCAGCATGTCTGTCTGGCGGCACAGGAAGGCCGGGATTTGCAGGATATCCACTGCTTCGGCCGCGATGGCACATTGCGCTTCAGTGTGGACATCCGTCAGGACCGGAATACCCATCGTTTTGCGAATGTCATCCAGCACCTTCAGCCCGGCCTCGATCCCCATGCCGCGTTTCCCGGACAGGGACGTACGGTTGGCTTTGTCATATGAGGCCTTGAACACATACTGTGCCCCCGCGGCTTCACAGGCTTCTTTCATCCTTCCCGCGATCATCTGTGCGTGATCCGCCGTTTCAAGCTGGCAAGGGCCCGCGATGATGGTCAGCGGAAGGTCGTTGCCAACGGTGACGTTGGCTATTTTTACATGTTTCATGAGCTCTACGAGGATACCTGTTCACGAAGGACTGACGTAGTCAGCGAAATCATCAGGTAGATACCAGCAAACAACAGGAAAGCCAAAATCGTATTTTCGAACTTTCGCGGATAGGTGGGCTCCTGACTGGCGACCGGGTTCACGGAAACGGTGAGGTATCGAACCTTGCGGTTGGCCTCGGTCCGGGCGGTTTCCATTTGCTGCATGGCCGATTGCAGCATCATGTCCCGTGCGGCCAGATCGGCCTGTGCCATCTGGATCCGAACGCTCAACCGCGCCAGCGAGTTTTCGCCGGCGGAGGCGTCCAGCATCTCGGCATTGAGCTCTTCGAGCACGGCCTCAAGCCGGTTGATATCGGCTTGGACGCCGTCGACCTTGGCTTTGTTCGGCCGAAGGTTGTCCAGCAACGCCGCCAGTTCCAATTCCTTGTCTTGAAGCTGTATCTCGATCTCGTTGATGCGGGCGCGCAGCCCGGCAATCACGTTTTCGGGGTCCAGAACGGCACCCTGCAACTGCAGTTCGATCAGCGCTTCCTGGGCTTTGCGCCGTTCTTCCTGAGCGTCCTCGAAGGACTGCAGAGCGTCCCGCATCTGATCTTCGCGCTTCAGCTCGGTGAGGCCGTTGATCTTTTCTTCGGCGTAGGAGATCAGCAGATTTGACAGGTCGACGGCAGTATCCGGGTCGGGTGCTGCTACCTCCATCCGGATGATGCCGTCGCTGGGGTCATAGCCGATTGTGACCATACGCTTGTACAGTTTGAACGCCTCTTCCAGCGTGGCGTCCTGAGGCAGTCTTTGAATCGGATCTATCCAGTCTTGCTTGAAAATCTCGGCAAATCCAGTGTCCCGTTCCAGACGGTTGAGCGCATCCTTGGATTCAAGG
Organism: Ruegeria sp. BB9; assembly: GCF_056539345.1. Classification (NCBI taxonomy): domain Bacteria; kingdom Pseudomonadati; phylum Pseudomonadota; class Alphaproteobacteria; order Rhodobacterales; family Roseobacteraceae; genus Ruegeria; species Ruegeria sp. BB9. The sequence continues at coordinate 373,966 of NZ_JBQFUU010000002.1, forward strand.
AACTCCTGGGTCGCGACCGAGTCCTGCGTGGTTGCGTATTGCGTCCCGGCCAAAAGCCCGCCGATCTCACCAGCGCCACCATCTGCCTGTAGAATGGAAAACGCGGACTCGCTGGCGTACATCGGAGTGGCTATGCGATAGAAATAATAGCCGACAATAATCGTGGGCAGCAGAACAAAGGCGAATAGACGGGCAAACAGACCAAACAACTTTCGTCTGCGCCGACGGGCGATGTCCTTCTGAATCTGGCCGATTTCGAATTCGCGCCGCTGTGCCGGGCTCCATTCGGGGCCGGGAAGGGTCTGTTGCTTTTCTTTCACCGTTTGCGGCAGCTGGATCGTGACCTTGTCTTTTGGCTGGTCTTCCGCATCCGCGGTATCGGAAGAACCCGCCGCAAAATCCAGAAGGTTGGAGCGCGGAAACGGATCGATCCCCTTTTTTCGTAGCAGACGCACGGCATCGTAGTCCGACGTCGCAGCCAGACCGTGTTTCTGCGCCATGCGTCGGGCTATGCGCAGCTGACGACCGGTCAACCCTTCTTTCTTGATGGCATCCAGCTCGGTTCCCGCAGGGGCTTCCTCGGCCGGCTGGGTAGCTTTGCGGATGCGCGAAATCGCCTCGGCACGCGCCTCGACCGTGCCTTCGGACTGCGAGGCATGGTTCGGGTCGTATTTTTTAACCTTGGGTTTGGTAGTCATATAGCTGCGTCGCCTCTTCCAAGGAGTCAAACATATGAAGCTGCCCATCCACAAGCACGGCGGCCTGGCGGGCGAATTTTTCGAGGGTTTTGGGATTGTGTGACACAATCACCAAAGTCGTGGTTCGCAAGCGTTCCTGCAGGATTGAACCTGCTTTTTTGTTGAATTCGACATCGGTGGTGGCAGGCATACCTTCGTCGATCAGGTACATGTCGAAATCCAGGGCCAGCATCAACGAAAATGTGAAACGGGCGCGCATGCCGGCTGAGTATGTCGCCAAGGGTTGGTTGAAATACTCGCCCAAGTCGCACATCCAGCTGCAGTAAGCCTCGACATAGTCGGGGTCCATTCCATAAATCTTGGCGATGTAACGGGCATTCTCGAGCGCGGACATCTTCTTGGAAACGCCGCCGGCAAAGCCCATGGGGAAAGACACCCGGCACTCTCGGCGGATAACGCCTTCGTCGGGCTTTTCGAGCCCGGCCATCATGTTTATAAGCGTGGTTTTTCCGGTGCCGTTCGGGGCCAGAACGCCAAGTGATTTTCCCAGTTCGACCCGGAACGAGACCCTGTCCAGGATCACCTTGCGGCGAGTCCCGGTCCAGAAGGACTTGCTGACATTCTCGAACTCAAGCATTCACGGCCTGCTCATGTTTTTGCTTTGGGTGCGCCCACCGGTGGCTGGCTGACGGCCGGGTGTTCTACCGCTCCATGTTGGCCACATTATGTCGAAATATGAAACAAATGTTCAATGTGCGTTCGAAACGCCTGGCCACAATTGTGACGCACAGAGCCGACAACTGGATCGGTTTGCGGGAACGACTATGATCCATCCTAGGATTGCAACAAGCGTCAAAGGGCTGGAGATCAGTTGAAGCCACTTGCGGAAGAAATCAGATCGTGCCGTTTGTGCGCCGACCGCTTCGCTGCGACTGCGACCGCGCATCAGCCGCGCCCGGTGGTGTGGTTCCGCCCCGGTGCGCGCATCCTGATCGCAGGGCAAGCTCCCGGGGCACGGGTCCATGAGAGCGGCCGACCGTTCACCGACCCCTCTGGCGACCGGCTGCGGGATTGGCTGGGGTTGGAGGAAGAGCAATTCTACGATCAGGCCCGGGTTTCGATCGTTCCGATGGCGTTTTGTTTTCCGGGGTACGATGCGCGAAAGGCGGACTTGCCGCCGCCGGCGATCTGCAAGAAGACCTGGCATCACAGGGTGATGAGTGAACTTGGCGATGTTCCATTGACCATTCTTGTCGGTGGGCACGCGCAGAAATTCCATCTAGGCGCACAAACTTCGGTGACCGATACGGTGCGCAATTGGTAACAGCATGCGCCGCGGGTATTTGCCTTGCCTCATCCGTCATGGCGCAATACGGCATGGCTGAAGAAAAATCCCTGGTTCGAAACGGACCTGCTGCCGGTGCTGCGTGCCCGGGTCAAAGAGGTGATGGATGACTGACACAACTGCGTTGGACACTGCGCATGCCCAGATGGAGGCCGACCCTCAGAACGATGCCGCGCGGCTGAGGTTTTTCGAACGGCTCGCGGACAACGAACTGTTTCTGTTGCTGACCGAAGAGGCGCGAGACGAAAACATCTCGCCCGAGCTGTTTGACGTGGCTGATGGTCGGTTTGTGCTGGCCTTTGATCGCGAAGACAGACTGGCGCAGTTTGCGGGCCGTCCTGCCCCATATGCCGCTCTGTCCGGACGTGTTCTGGCGGGGATGCTTGCAGGGCAGGGCATCGGCTTGGGGCTGAACCTCGAGGTGGCGCCGTCGTCGATGCTCATCCCTGCCGAAGCGTTGGCCTGGCTTGCGGAAACCCTCAGCCATGCCCCGCAAGAAGTGCAATCCCGTCTGACGGAGTTCCTTGCGCCCGCGGGGTTGCCCGACATTTTGCTGACGGCGCTGGACACCAAACTGGCCACAGCTTCAGGTCTGGCCTCCGCCGCATATCTCGCCGGAACCCGCGCCGAGGGCGGCGGGCAGGGTCATCTTCTTGGTTTCGTTGACGCGGTGCCTGGTGCCCAGACGGCCCTGGCCAAGGCGGTGTCCGAATCTCTTACATTCTCGGGGATTGAGGCTGGTGCCTTGGATGTCGGTTTTTTCGCAGCCAGCGATCCTGCCGCCGCAGCATTGGCGAAAGTGGGCCTGCGATTTGATATCCCCGAGCCAGTGCGCGCCTCTGGGTTCCGACCAGCGCCCGGAAGCGACCCGGACAGTCCCCCGATCTTGAAGTGAAATCGAGGCTTCGGCGCAGGGATGATTTGCTCCCTGCGCCAAATGAACAGAGTTATTCGGCCGCTGTTTCCAGCTTGTCCTGCGTACGGGTTTCGAAGTCGCTTGCGTCATGCCGTTCGCGCAGTTGGGTGTGCAACTCTCCGAATGCGCGGTTGACCATGCGGCCCCGCTTCACGGCTGGCCGCGCGTCAATCTCTTGCGCCCATCGCATGACGTTCTTGTAGGATTTGACATCAAGGAACTCGGCGGCGTCGTACAAACGACCCAGAACCAGTTGCCCATACCACGGCCAGATCGCCATGTCGGCGATGGAGTAGTCCGCGCCGGCGATAAAAGCTTTGTCCGCAAGCTCGCGGTCCAGAACATCCAGCTGGCGTTTGGTTTCCATTGCAAAGCGGTTGATCGGATATTCCCATTTCTCTGGCGCATAAGCGTAGAAATGCCCGAACCCGCCACCCAGATAAGGCGCGCTGCCCATCTGCCAGAAAAGCCAGTTCATCACTTCGGTGCGCTCGGGACCGGATGCGGGCAGAAATGCACCGAATTTTTCGGCCAGATGGACAAGGATGGAACCGCTTTCGAACACCCGGATCGGCGTTTCACCCGAGCGGTCCATCAGAGCGGGGATCTTCGAGTTCGGGTTGATCGCGACAAAATCCGAGCCGAACTGATCGCCGTCACCGATATTGATCAGCCATGCGTCATATTCCGCGCCCGCGTGACCCAAGGCCAAAAGCTCTTCCAGCATGACCGTCACTTTCACCCCGTTTGGCGTTGCAAGCGAATACAACTGCAAGGGATGTTTGCCGACGGGCAATTCCTTGTCATGGGTCGCCCCTGCAATGGGGCGGTTGATGTTCGCGAAACGCCCTCCGCTTTCACTATCCCATGTCCAGACTTTCGGTGGGGTGTATGTGGTGGTGTCGCTCATCTTCTGCCTTTCGTCCCAGAGCCGAGCCGCGCCCAGCCCGACTAGAGTTAGTGTTGCAGAACAAGAACGCCAACCCCCGACGTGGCGGCTGTTCTGTAACAATTGCGGCAAGACTGCTCACGTTTGCTCGTCAATGGTCACAGCGGCGTTAACGGGTCTTCGCCGACGAAGGGAATTGCTTATTGTCTCTGCAGACAGCCACTCCGGCCCTGCAACCCGTCAAGACACGAGGACATGAAACATGAACAGATTTGCTATGACCTTTGCTGCTGCAATGGCGTTGGCCGTGCCCGCCTTTGCCGGCCCGCAATATGTCGATGGGACCGGCTTCGCCGTGTCCGGATATGATGTGGTGGCCTACCGTGGGCTTGCACAATCGCCGATTGGACAATCCCAGCCCGAAGGCGTGCGCGGACGGTCGGACATCACTGCGGAATACAACGGGGCGACCTGGGCCTTTGCGACCGAAGAAAACCGCGCGAAGTTCCTTGAAAACCCCGCGTTCTATGCGCCGCAATATGATGGCCATTGCGCCTATGGCGTGTCCAAGGGTGGCAAGGTTCCCGGCAACCCCAACCTTTGGCGGATCGTTGACGACAAGCTGTACCTGAACATCACCGACGTCGTGGTCGGTTTCTGGGAAGAAGACGTCCCGGGCAATATCAACCTAGCTGAGGGGAACTGGCCGGGTCTCGAGGTTAATGACGCCTCGACCAACGTGATCCCGAAATTCACGTCCGAAGGCCCGATCGCAAACTGACGTGACGCGCGTTGCAGGCCCGGCAGACCCACCGGGCCTTTTTTCAATGCTGGGTTTTCAACAAGCCTGCCAGAACTGATCCCGGGTGGCCTGATCCGCCTCGAACCTGATCCTGACGCTGCGCGCGCCGGGAAATTTGCGTTCTCGAATGGTATCGGGAACAACGACCTCGCCGGCTCCGCCATTCTTGGCCTGAAAGGACAGTATTTCGGTTTCGACCGTCCGAAAGCCTGCCAGAACGGATGTCGGCAGGGCAACGCGGTTTTCACCCTCGCAAACCGGCGTCGCAACGAAATAGGTCAGGTCGCGGCCATAGCATCCGATCGCCTCTGGTACATGGTCCGAATTGCGCGCCGATTGCGGGCAGTCTTCCGCGCTGGTCTCGCCAAAGGATAGGGCGCGACTTGGATCGAGCAGTTTCAGACAGGCGGAAATATCCTTCTCGTCCAGCTCGATGATACGCTTTCTGAGTTTCGGGCGTCGCGGTTGGGCCGGCCCGGCGCCTTTGCCTGCCAACCCATTTTTGCGGAGATAGTCATATGCCGACTTCGCCCGTGCGAACTGATTGCAGTCACCGCCTGTATGGTCGGGATGTGCATGAAAGGCGATGTCACGCCACGCATTCCGGATGTCCGATGCGGTGGCGGTCTGATCAAGGCCCAAGACGTGCAGTGCTTCTACGCGAGCCTGAATTTTCTCGACTGGCTCCATACCAAAATCACTCGATAAAACAACTGGCTCCTATTTTCCGGAGCCTTGAGTTTCTGTCAAATTATCCAGTGAATTGGTGGGCTTGACGGGGACAGTGCGCCGTTGCAGGGGGAATTGTTCGCGCCTTGCAGCGGGCCGCAGAGGGCAATCCCCCTTTGGCCGCTGCAAATGCAAGGAACAGTCAGGCGACGTTTTGCAGATCGGCTTTGGGCGTGATCCCAAGAGCAAAACACACATCGCGGGTCAGTTCGGGGCGGTTCAGCGTATAAAAATGCAGCTTGTCCACGCCTTCGTCGATCAGGTCCGAACACAGTTCGGTGCACAGCGCGGTGGCCAACAGGTCGTGCCGGTTGTCACGGATCGCTTTGTCAAAGGCCTGATCGACCCAGTCCGGCACCTGGGCGCCACAGCGTTTGGCAAATTTCTTCGCACCGGCCCAGTTCTCGATTGGCAGGATGCCCGGCACGATCGGCTTGTCGATCCCTGCTTTGGCGCAGGCATCGCGAAAGCGCAAAAACGTTTCGGCCTCGAAGAAGAATTGCGTCAAAGCCTCGTCTGCGCCGGCGTCCAACTTGGCTTTCAACCAGTCGATGTCAGCCTGTGCATGTGGCGCTTCGGGGTGAGTGTCGGGATAAGCTCCGACCCGGATGGTGAAACTGCCGGATTCCGCCAGTGCTGCGATCAATTCGACCGAGTGGGCGAACCCATCGGGATGCGGGACGAACCGTTCCTGCCCCTTGGGTGGGTCGCCGCGCAACGCAACGATGTCGGTGACGCCGGCCGCGGCAAAGCTGTCGGCAATGGCCAAGGTCTCGCTGCGTGAAGCGTCGACACAGGTCAGATGGGCCGCGACTTTCAATCCCGAGGATTTGTGCAACGTTGCCACCGCGTCGCGGGTCAATTCACGGGTGGTGCCCCCCGCACCATATGTGACCGAGACAAAACGGGGTGCCAGTGGCGCCAGTGTCTGGACCGTATCCCACAGGCGAAACGACGCTTCGAGCGTCTGAGGCGGAAAGAACTCAAAGGAAATCTCGGGCTGGGTCATGGCAGTCTCGCAGGTTGTGTTGCGGCTCTTGTGCCATGGAGTTCTTTGTGAGACAAACTCATATTATTCAAGAACAACATGAATGAAGCGAAAGATGCATATTGAATTTCGACACCTGCGCACGATCAAAGCCATCCATGAATGTGGTGGGTTGGCCCGTGCGGCGGATCAACTGAACATCACGCAGTCGGCGCTCAGCCATCAGATCAAAGGGCTGGAGGATCAGGCCGGCGTTGAACTGTTCCTGCGCCGGTCGAAACCGATGAAACTGTCGGCCGCAGGGCTGCGCCTGTTGCGACTGGCCGAACAGATCCTGCCGCAGGTCGAAGCGATGCAGGAGGAGTTTTCTTCGCTACGCGACGGGCGCACGGGGCGGATGCACATCGCGATCGAATGCCACGCCTGTTTCGAATGGCTGTTTCCGGTGCTCGAGGCTTTCCGCAAGTCGTGGCCGGATGTCGATGTCGATATTCGGCCGGGCCTTGCCTTTGACGCGCTGCCCGCGCTGCAGAAGGAGGAGGTTGATCTGGTCGTCTCCTCGGACCCCGAAGACCTGCCGGGCGTCGAGTTCATCGAGCTGTTCGACTACAATCCTGTCTTTGTCGCCGCATCGACCCACCCTCTGGCCGAGAAACAGTATATCGAGGCCGAGGATTTTCGCGGTCAAACGCTGATCACTTATCCGGTCGAACGCACGAGGCTCGATATCTTCAGCCAGCTTCTCATCCCGGCCCGCGTGGAGCCTGCTGCGATCCGGCAAGTCGAGTTGACCGCCGTGATCCTGCTGCTTGTGGCGTCAAACCGTGGAATATCCGTTCTGCCCGACTGGGTGGTGCGCGAGGTCAAGTACAACTCGGACTATGTGACCCGTCCGCTGACCAAGGATGGCATCACGCGCCGGCTTTATGCCGCGGTGCGAACCGAGGACATGGAAAAACCCTTTGTGCAGGAATTGGTCAAGCTGGCCAGCCTAGAGGCGCGCAAGCTGCAGCAACAATAAGGTTTTGGCCACGCGGGAAACGGCATGCTGCTATGCGCATCATTCCTCTTGGCAAGGGGGCGTTGCGCCAGTATACGCGCGGTTTGACCGGACAGGAGCCTCGGAACTATGGTTGGCAGTGCAAATCTCAACATCATGATCAAGGCCGCGCGCAAAGCGGGCCGATCGCTGGTAAAAGACTTTCGCGAAGTCGAGAACCTGCAGGTGTCGATGAAGGGCGCGGGTGATTTCGTCTCGAAGGCCGACATTGCAGCCGAGAACATTCTGAAAGAAGAACTGCTGGGCGCGCGCCCCACCTACGGTTGGCTGGCCGAAGAAGGCGGCGTGATCGAGGGCGAAGACCCGACCCGGCGTTGGATCGTTGATCCTCTGGATGGAACGACCAATTTTCTTCACGGCCTGCCGCACTGGGCGGTTTCGATCGCACTTGAACACAAAGGCAAGATCGTCGCGGGTGTCATCTACGATCCCGCGAAGGACGAGATGTTCTTTGCCGAAAAGGGCGAGGGTGCCTGGATGAACGACATGCGTATCCGCGTGTCGAGCCGCAGCCGGATGATCGAATCGATCTTCTCGACCGGTTTGCCGTTTGGGGGCCGCTCGGACCTGCCCGCCACGTTGCAGGACCTGGCCCGTCTGATGCCCGCGTGCGCGGGTGTGCGTCGCTGGGGTGCAGCTGCGCTGGATATGGCCTATGTTGCCGCTGGCCGCTACGAAGGCTTCTGGGAGCGTCGCCTGAACGCCTGGGATATGGCCGCCGGCATCATCATCGTGAAAGAAGCGGGTGGGTTCGTTCAATCGTTGAACCCCGAAGGCAGCATTCTGTCCGACGGGGAAGTCATCTGCGCCAACGAACCGATTTTCGACCAGTTCGCCAAGGTGATCCGCGGCTGATCCGTCAATACGGCGGCCGGAAACGACCAGAACCAATTTCTAAGATCGCGCGGCCGAATTGGCCGCGCGTTTTGTTTCAAAGCCGTACAGTACTTGCCAGACCTGCCTCGGAGGCCAGCCGCGCGGCCACGGATGCCACAGCCAGGTCCTGCAACCCAACTCCGGTCCCATCGAACAGGGTGATCTGATCAACCTTTGTCCGGCCAGGATGATCGCCATTGATCACCGCTCCAATCGGGGTGATGACGTCAGGATCCAGCGCTCCCGAAGCCACGGCATGTTGCGCCTCACCTATGGTGACGGACTGGGCAACCTCGTCGGTGAAGACCTGAGCCGAAGCAACCAGTTCGGGGTCGACTTCCATCTTGCCCTTCGTGTCGGTTCCCATGCAGGCCAGATGCGTTCCGGGCTTGATCCAATCGCGCATCAACATCGGTTCGAACGCCGATGTGATCGTGATGATGACGTCGGCCTGTGCCCCCAGTTCCCGCTGCGAGACGGATTCGAAATCCAGTCCGATGTCCTGCGCGACGGCGGCCAGTTTCGGAAGCATTTCGGGATGGGGATTCCATGCCACCACCTTTTCGAAGTCGCGCTGCTTGGCGGCGGCGCGCAACTGAAAGGCCGATTGATGGCCCGCGCCGACCATGCCAAGCACCTTGGCGTCCGTGCGGGCCAGGTGCGCAATCGACACTGCCGAGGACGCAGCCGTGCGGATAGCCGTAAGGTAGTTTCCTCCGACCAGCGCGGAGGGCCGCCCGGTATCGGGATCGAACAGGATGACGGTGGATTGGTGGTTGGTCAGCCCGCGATCGGCGTTTCCCGGCCAATATCCACCAGATTTGACACCCAGAACCAGGCCTTCGGCGTCAAAGCCGGATTTGAACCCATATACGGCGCCGGCATGACCCAGCCCTTCGCGGATGACGGGGAAGTTGCGCGCTCCGCCGCGTGCCATCGCTGAGAACACGTCTTGGATTGCGTCAAACGCCAGCTTGCGGTTGACCAGCTGCTTGCAGAGGTCTTCGCCAACGATCTGTATCAAATTGGTTTCAGCGTTCATCTCGTCCCTCATGATCAAAACGCCTTGCCCCGAGCAGAGACCGGCCACAGGGTCTCGACCCTTCCGTTGCGCACGCCAACATACCAGTCGTGCACGTTGCAGGTCGGATCGCAGTGCCCGGGGACCAAACGCAACTTTTCGTTCACCCGCAGCACGCCGTTGGGGTCGCCGATCACACCGTGTTCGTCCGAACATTTCAGGTATTCGACATCATCGCGGCCAAAAATCACCGGCAAACCGCTGTCGATCGACTGCGCCTTGAGCCCTGCGTCACAGATCGCCTTATCCGGTTTGGCATGGCTCATGACGCTGGTCAGAATGAACAAGGCGTTTTCCCATTCGCCCCGGTCGATCCTTTGGCCATTCCGGTCCAGAATCCGCCCATAGTCGGCATCCATGAACGCGTAGGACCCGCACTGCAATTCGTTGTAAACGCCAGAATTGCTTTCGAAATAATAGGATCCCGTCCCGCCACCCGAGACCAGTTCGCACTCAATCCCGTCCGCCTTCAACCCGTCGACGGCGTCCCGCACCATGGCGATTGCTGCATCCAGTTTTTCCTTTCGCGCGTCATAGCTGTCGAGATGTTGCATCGCACCCTGATAAGCTTGGAGGCCGGTGAACTTCAGGTTCGGCGCCTCCTCGACCGCGCGGGCAATGGCTATGACGTCAGCCGTACTGGTCACCCCACAGCGCCCCGCGCCGCAGTCGATCTCGACTAGGATCTCCAGCTGCGTTCCATGGGTCTGCGCCGCAGAGGACAGCTCGGGCACATTCGCGATGTCGTCCACGCAGACCAGCGTTCGCGCGCCCAGCTTCGGCAGCCGAGCCAAGCGGTCAATTTTGGCCGGATCGCGCACCTGGTTGGACACAAGGATATCCTTGATCCCGCCGCGCGCAAAAACCTCGGCCTCCGAGACCTTCTGACAGCACACGCCAACTGCCCCGCCCAGTTTTTCCTGCAGGCGCGCGACGTCCACAGACTTGTGCATCTTGCCATGCACCCGATGGCGCATGCCGTGCGCTTTGGCGTAGGCGCCCATTTTGCGGATGTTCCGCTCCAGCGCGTCGAGGTCCAGTATCAGGCAAGGAGTCTGGATTTCGCTCTCATCCATGCCGATTGCTGCGGGGATGTCGAAGCCGACGTCCAACTGATCGATGTTCACGGGTTTGTTCATCCTTCTCCTCCTTGCCCGGCCAGCCAGGGCAGCTTGTCCAAATCCACATTGCCGCCGGTCAGGATCACGCCGACGCGTTTGCCTCGAAAAACCTCGGGGTTGTTGAGAATGGTTGCCAACGGAACGGCCGAAGATGGCTCAATCACCAGTCGCAGGTGTTTCCAGGCCAGTTTCATGGCCGCCACGATTTCGTCTTCGGAGGCCGTGAAGATGTCGGCAACGTTCCGCGACACGAAGTGCCAGGTGTTTTCCTTGAGCGGAACCAGAAGGCCGTCGGCCACCGTCTTGGGTGCGTCGTCGGCGATGATCCGACCGGCTTTGAAAGATCGGTATGCGTCATCAGCCTGCTGAGGTTCCGCGGCATAGATCGCGGTGTCAGGGGCCAGATTCGATACTGTCAGGCACGTGCCCGAAACCATACCGCCGCCGCCGATCGGAGCGATAACGGCATCAAGCCCACCTGTTTGTTCCAGCATCTCGGCCGAGCATGTGGCCTGTCCTGCAATGACACGCGGATCGTTGTAGGGGTGCACGAATTCGCCACCCGTTTTGGCCTGCACCTGGGCAAAGGTCGCTTCGCGCGATGTTGTCGAAGGCTCACATTCGGTGATCGTGCCACCAAACCTGCGGACCGCGTCCTTTTTGGCCTGAGGTGCGGTGCGTGGCATGACGACGTTGCAGGGAATGCCCCGCCGACCGGCAGCATATGACAGGGACAGTGCATGGTTCCCGCTGGAGTGGGTGCAGACGCCGTTGCCGGCGATCTCGTCGGGCAATCCAAATACCGCATTGCAGGCGCCGCGGACCTTGAAGGCTCCGGCCTCCTGCAGGTTCTCGCACTTGAAAAAGAGCCGCGCGCCAGTTTGTGCGTTCAGATACTCCGACGACAGGACGGGTGTACGCCGGATATGTGGTTTGATCCGTTCATGCGCAGCGCGCATGTCGTCGATCGTCAGCTCTGCAGCCGAAAGCGTGTCCAACATACCGATCTCCTCAAGCCGCAGCACGCGAGCGGTTGGTGCCGTTTGCACGGAAGTATTCCTGCGCTGCCGCCACGCCGCTGCCCAGTTGTATCGGGTAGTTCAGATCGGCCATCGCCATCTCGATCGTGGCGAGGCCGGACAGAACCATGACGTCCGTCAGGCTGCCAAGGTGCCCGATGCGAAACGCCTTGCCGTTCAATTGGCCCAGGCCGATCCCGAAGGACACTCCATAGGTGTCATAGGTATGGTTAGTCAGGACATTGCTGTCGAACCCATCGGGTACATAGACTGCGCTGACAGTGTCCGAGTAGAGGTCCGGTGATTGAGCGACCAGGTTCAATCCCCACGCGTCGACGGCCCGACGCACGCCTTCAGCCAGACGGAAGTGACGGGCATAGACGTTGTCCAGGCCTTCATCGAACAGAATCGACAGGCTTTCCTGCAGCCCGCAGATCAGTTGCAGCGGCGGCGTGTAAGGAAACCCGCCCGAGGCATTGGCGTCCAACATGTCCCGAAAGTCGAAATAGGTGCGGGGCAGCCGCGCACCATCCATCGCTGCCAGCGCTTTGGGGCTGACGCACAGGATTGCCATTCCAGCGGCCAGCATGAACCCCTTTTGCGACCCCGAAACCGCAATATCGACGCCCCAGCCATCGAATTCGAACGGCATCGAGGCCAGCGAACTGACGCAATCGACCATCAGCAGGGCAGGGTGCGCCGAGGCATCCATCGCCGATCGGATCGACTGGATATCGGATCGCACGCCGGTGGCCGTTTCATTGTGCGTCACCAGAACCGCCCGAATGTCGTGGTTCCGGTCGTCGGCGAGGATCGACTGAAACCGTTCGGCAGGTGCTCCGCTGCCCCAATGGCAATCGATGACTTGCACATCCAGCCCATGCCGTTGGCAAAGGTCGATCCAGCGATGGCTGAATACGCCATGGCGGGCCACAAGAACCTTGTCGCCCGGGCTCAGTGTGTTGCTGATCGCAGCTTCCCACCCACCTGTGCCGCTGGATGGAAAGGTCACAATCTGACCCGTGGTCGACCGGAAGACCTGCTTGAGGCCCTCGAGTACCGGAGCAAAGGCCTGAACGAAATCCGGCGCGCGGTGGTCAATGGTCTGGACCTGCATCGCGCGCAGGAGGCGATCCGGGATATTCGTCGGGCCGGGAATGAAGACCGGGTTCTGTTTTGACATCATCATGTCCTCCGCTTTGCCCCAAGTCTGTCTCCGCGTCGGCGATGATGCAATTTTCTTGAAAAATATTTTCATTATTTCGAAAAAATTCGTAACCTGCCATAAACGCAGGATATTCACTTTCTCATTTCGCTGAGTGTTTGTGATCAACTGAGAAAGCCAGACGGCCGTTCGGCCAAAATGAGGGAGAATCACAATGTCAGCCCAGAAGCGGCCGCGCGGACGGCCCAAGTCGTTGTTCAAGGAAAGCTCGGCCGGAACCATGCAGGCGTTGGACCGTGCGCTGGGGGTCCTGACCACGGTCGCACGGCTTGAACGCACCGCGCTCAGCGACCTCGCGCGTGAGATCGACGTGCCTACTGCAACCACGCATCGCATCCTGACGACCTTGCAAAAGCATGGGTTCGTCAGCTTCAGCGAAGAACGTCAGGAATGGATGATCGGAGTCGAAGCCTATCGCACAGGCGCTTCGTTTCTGCGGCACAACAGCGTTGTCGAGATCGGCCGGTCAGTTCTTAGACGCCTGATGCAGGACAGCGGAGAAACTGCGAACCTTGCAGTTCCCGACGGGTCGGAAGTTGTGTTTGTCGGGCAAGTCGAGACATCGAACCCGATCCGGGCGTTCTTTCCGCCGGGCGCTCGTACGCCGATGTATGCCTCGGGTACGGGCAAAGCGATCCTGGCGGCCATGACCGAGGCATCCCGGGCCAAGGTGTTGGCGGACACCCAGCTTGTGCCGTATACGCCCAATACTTGCGCCACATTGGATACCTTGCGCGAGGATCTGACCGAAACGCGGCTGCGCGGATGGTCTTATGATCGAGAGGAGCGCCACTCGGGCATGAGCTGCATCGGAGCAGCGATCTACAACGACAAGCAGGAGCCTTGCGCCGGGATCTCTGTCTCGGGGCCGACCGCGCGATTCAATCCGGACCGGGCACCCGAGCTTGCCGCCCACGTCGTTCAGGCTGCGCAAGAGATCACGCGGCTAAGCGGTGGTCAAAGTCCGGATCAGTCAGGCCGATCAGAGGGGTGATTGACCCCGTCGTTCCAGGGAATCGGCCCGTGGGTTCTGGGGTTTCCGCCCTCGATGCAGCCAAGGTTGACGCCACACTCCGCCGGATCCGAGCGTCTTTGGTGATAAACGTATATCCCGCAGGTCTTGCAGAAATAGTGTTTCGCCGTGTGCGTTCCCCACGTGTAGAGGCTCAGGTTCTCGGCGCCTTCAAGAATGCGCAGGCTCTCGGTCGTGGCCGTCACGGCGGCGGCCCCGCGGCGGATGCAGAAGGAACAGTCGCATCGGGCAGCCGTGGACAGGCCACCGGGGAACTCGGCCTCGATCTTCACGGCGCCGCAATGGCAGATGGCAGTCATTCGGGTCATCGGCGAGGTACTCTGGGTATACGGGACTGGCTGAGCTTGTAGCGGTGTTCGGGATGTGGCGGGTGACCATGGTTACGGTTCCAATAAGCTGGTCCGCCTCGTTTCAGCCACATCGGGATGCACAGAACCAAACCGATCACAAAGCCACCCGTATGCGCCCAATAGGCGACACCGCCGGCGTCAGGGTTGCTGGACACGCTGCCAAGGAACTGCATTCCCAGCCAGACGCCCAGCATCACGAAGGCCGGGATGGTGAAGACCCGGAAGTAGATGATCAGAATCAGCAGGATATCGACACGCGCCTTTGGGAACATCAGCAGGTAGCCCCCCATCACGGCCGCAATTGCGCCGGACGCGCCGATGGTGGGAACCAACGACCCGGGAGCCGTGACGATATGGACCAGCCCGGCGCCGATACCCGCGACCATGTAGAACAGCAGGAAGGGCAGGTGGCCCATCTCGTCCTCCATGTTGTCGCCGAAGATCCACAGGAACAGCATGTTGCCGATCAGGTGCATCCAGCCGCCATGCAGGAACATCGACGTCACCAACGTCTCGAGCGCCACGCCGTCGCTGATGCGGGCAGGGATGATCGCATAGTCGAAATAGAACCGGTTGATCAGCCGGGCGTCGTCCATGAATCCGACATAGCTGAGGAAAATCAGGACATTCGCCGCGATCAGCGCATAGACGACAAAGGGCGTCCGTCCCGAAGGGTTGTGGTCTCGAATTGGAAACATGGGGGGACGCTGGGCTTTTCACGGCCCAGCGTCAAGTCAGCTTATGCCGCACCGCCCAGAAGTACGGCGTTCCCTCCGGCGGCCGTGGTGTCGACGCAGACATGGCGCTCGGCCATCACCCGCGACCGGTCGGGCAAGCCGGGGATCAGCGGCAGGATGGGGCCGTCTCGCCGCGCCAGATGGCGCTCGATCTGGCGCGCGGTGTCCGCATCGCCCCACCACAGAACCCCAGATATTCCCGGCAGGTTCTCAAGCCGGTGCAGGTCAAGCGCGCCCTCGGCCCGAATCGCGGTGCCGCCAAGCGCGAGTATGGCATCCGCCTGCGCCTTGGCCGCCTCGGGGCCGGGGCCCAGGCACAGGAACGGCGCGCGGGGGAACTCGGTCAGTCGGTTCGATTCGCCGGTCGGTCCGGGCATCGAACGGGTCGTCGGCGCGGCAGGCTGCCCGATCGGTGCGGGTAGGTCGGCTGGGGCGGACCATTCCGCGGCCGCGACCTGTCGGTCCGGGGCGCAGAAACGGGCCAGATAGTTCGGGCCGCCCGCCTTGGGGCCGGTGCCGGACAGACCTTCGCCGCCGAAGGGCTGCGAGCCGACGATCGCGCCGATCTGGTTGCGGTTCACGTAAATATTGCCGGCGTGGATCGCCTCGGTCACGTGCTGTACGCGGTCGTCGATTCGAGTGTGCAGACCGAAGGTCAGGCCGTAGCCGGTGGCGTTGATGTCGGCGATCACCTGGTCGATCTCGTGCGACTTGAACCTTGCGACGTGCAGGACGGGGCCGAAGATCTCGCGTTCCAGCGCGCCGATGCCAAGGACCTCGATCAGCGTCGGCGCCACGAAGATCCCCTCGGGCGGCAGCGCCAGTTCTTTCAACACACGACCTTCGGCGCGGGCCTTGGCGACGTGATCGGCGATGCCCTGCCGGGCTTGTTCGTCGATCACCGGGCCGCAATCGGTCGAGAGCAGCCACGGATCGCCCACCGACAGGGCGTCCATCGCGCCCTTGAGCATGGTCAGCACGTCATCGGCGATGTCATCCTGCAGATACAGACAGCGCAGGGCCGAGCACCGCTGGCCCGCCGACTGGAAGGCGCTTTCGATGATTGACTGCACGGCCTGTTCGGGCAGGGCGGTGCTGTCCACGATCATCGCGTTCAGCCCGCCGGTTTCCGCGATCAGCGGCGTGCCGGGCTGCATGTGATCGGCCATTGCAGCGCGGATCTTCAGCGCCGTCGCGGTCGAGCCGGTGAAGGCCACGCCCGAAACGCGCGGGTCGGATGTCAGCGCGGCGCCCACCGACGGCCCGCCCGGCAGCAATTGCAGCGCATCGCGCGGCACGCCGGCCTGATGCAGCAGCTGCACGGCCCGGTGGGCGATCAGCGGCGTCTGCGGCGCGGGTTTGGCCAGAACCGCATTGCCCACGGCAAGCGTTGCCGAGATCTGCCCCGTGAAGATCGCCAGCGGGAAGTTCCACGGGCTGATGCAGGTGAAGGTCCCGGCCGGATCGGCGTCGGGGATGTTGGCGGCGTAGTAGCGCAGGAAATCCACCGCCTCGCGCAGCTCGGCTACCGCATCGGGCAGTGATTTGCCGGCCTCGCGCGCCAGCAGGGCGAAGAGCTCGCCATAATGCTCCTCGTAGAGGTCGGCGGCGGCATTCAGGATGCGGCTGCGCTCGGCCGCTGGCGCCTGCCACGGAGCAGCTGCGGCCAGCGCCAGCTCCACATCCGCGGCGCTGGCCGGGGCGACCGCGCCTGGCCGGTCCTCGGGCAGGGCGGGGTTGATGACAGGTTCCTCGGCCTCGGGCGCCGCGTCACCGGCCAGCAGGGGCTGCGCGAACCAGTGATGCGCGCGAAAGGCGTCGCGGGCGGCATCGATCCGGTCCAATGTCGGCGTGTGATGCAGGTCGAACCCCTGCGAGTTTGGTCTTTCAGGTTGAAACAGTTCGGGTCCGGTTGGGATGTGGCGTGCAGGTTTCCGCACGGCCTCGAACGGATCGGCGGCCACCACTTCGGGGGCCACGTTTTCGTCCACGATCTGGTTGACGAACGAGCTGTTGGCGCCGTTTTCCAGCAGCCGCCGCACCAGATAGGCCAGCAGGTCGCGATGCGCGCCAACCGGCGCGTAGATGCGGCAGCGGGTATTGTGTTGGTCCTTGACGATCTGGTGCAGGGTCTCGCCCATGCCGTGCAGGCGCTGGAACTCGAAGGGCTGGCCCTCGGCCATGTGCAGGATCGCGCTGACCGTGTGGGCGTTGTGGGTCGCGAACTGAGGATTGATCCGGTCGGTCATGCCCAAGAGCTTGCGGGCATTGGCGATGTAAGAGATGTCGGTTGCCGCCTTGTTGGTGAAGACCGGGAAGCCGTCGACGCCCTCGACCTGCGCGCGCTTGATCTCGGTGTCCCAGTAGGCGCCTTTGACCAGACGCACCATCAGCTTGCGGTCATACCGCTCGGCCATGTCATAAAGCGTGTCCAGCACCAGCCCGGCACGCGGCCCATAGGCCTGCACCACCACGCCGAACCCGTCCCATCCGGCCAGCGCTGGCTCGGACAGCACCGCCTCAATCACCTGCAGCGACAGAGACAGGCGGTCAGCCTCTTCGGCGTCCACGTTCAGGCCCATGCCGGCCGCCTTGGCCAGCAGGGCCAGCGCCCGCAGGCGCGGCACCAGCTCGTCCATCACGCGCTGTTCCTGGGCAACCTCATAGCGCGGATGCAGCGCCGACAGCTTGACCGAGATGCCGGGATTGGCGCGGATGTCGTCCTGCGTACAGGCATCGGCAATCGCCGCGATGGCACGGGAATAGGAAAGGTGATAGCGCGCGGCATCGGCCTCGGTGCGGGCGGCCTCGCCCAGCATGTCGTAGGAATAGGTGTAGCCCTTGGCCTCCATCCCGGCGGCGCGTTTCATGGCGGACTGGATGGTCTCACCGAGAACGAACTGCCGGCCCATTTCCTTCATCGCGCGCCCGACAGCGGTGCGGATCACCGGCTCGCCCAGCCGCTTGATGGCGCCGCGCAGGGCGCTGACCGGCGAGGCCTTGCCCTCGTCCAGAACCTTGCCCGTCAGCATCAGCGCCCAGGTCGAGGCGTTGACCAGCGACGACGAGGAGTGGCCCAAGTGTTTGCCCCAGTCCGAGGGCGCGATCTTGTCCTCGATCAGCGCGTCGATCGTGTCGGCGTCGGGAACGCGCAACAGTGCCTCCGCCAGACACATCAGGGCGATGCCTTCATCGGTCGACAGGCCGTATTCCGCCAGAAACACTTCCATCAGCCCCGGCGATGTGCTGGACCGGATGTCGCGCACCAGTTGCGCAGCCGCCTCGCAGATGGCGGTGCGGTCGGCTTGGGTCAGGGCGGCCTGATCGGTCAGGGATTTCAGCAACGCGGTCTGGTCCGCGTAGGTCATGGAATCGATGGTGTGGCGCAGGCTGTGAGTCATGTGTCCTCCGGTCTTTCGAGTAGTATACCGGTGATCTGGCGGGACAACGGACCGAAATTGTTCTAACAAGCATGTATCGTCCTGAATTTTGGATCAAATGCCATGCGAAAAGACTTTCCGGGTTTGGACCGGTTCGACCGCGCGATTCTGTCCATCGTGGCCGAGGACGGGCGGATCTCGGTCGCTGATCTGGCCCGGCGGATCGGGCTGTCGAAATCGCCGACACAGGCGCGGCTGAAACGGCTCGAGTCCGAAGGGATCATCACTGGCTATCGAGCCATGCTGGACCCGATCCGCCTGGGCCTGGACCATGTGGCCTTTGTCGAGGTGCGCTTGACCGACACGCGGGAAAAGGCGCTGGCTGAATTCAACGCGGACGTGCGCAAGGTGCCCGAGATCGAACAAGCGCATATGATCGCGTCGAATTTCGACTATCTGCTGAAGGTGCGGACGGGGTCGATGACGGAATATCGCGCGGTTCTGGCCGAAAAGATCTCGTCGCTGCCGCATGTGGCTAGCACCTCGACCTTCGTGGCGATGGAGGCGGTGAAAGAGACCGGGCTGGCAGATGCCATCGATGGTGCGGGTTGACGAAAGGGCGATCCGCGTCACCATTGAACTATGAGACACCTAATTCTTTCCACAGTTCTGAGCGCAGGCGTTGCGATTCCGGCGCTTGCTGAGACCTGTCCGTCTGCGCCCGATCACGCCGCCCGGCTGGGTGAACTTATCGGTCAGATCCAGCAGGCCGAGACCGAGATGGCCGCCCGCGAGATCTCGAACCAGATGTGGGAGTTGTGGGCCGACGCACCTGACGAGGCCGCGCAGACCGTATTGGATCAGGGCATGTCCAGACGAAATGCCTGGGATCTGTTGGGGGCGCTGCAGGATTTCGACCGTTTGATTGCGTACTGCCCCGAGTATGCCGAGGGCTACAACCAGCGCGCCTTCGTGAATTTCCTGCGCCAGGATTTTGACTCGGCCCTGACCGATCTGGACCGTGCTCTGGAACTGTCGCCGAACCATATCGCAGCGATGAGCGGTCGGGCGCTGACCCTCATGGGTCTGCAGAGAATGGAAGAAGCCCGCGTTGCTCTGGCAGAGGCGCTGGAACTGAACCCTTGGCTGCCCGAGCGTCACCTTGCGGCCGATGGTGGGCCTTTGGCGATGCCCGGCCAAGATCTCTGAACGGCGCTGCCACCCCCGACGCTTCGCCGGGGGTGATCGCTGAGGTAAGACGGTTCAGCCGACCAGTCCGTTGTCCTTGCGTTTGATCGCGATGATCGAGGAACGCGGCGTGCCCCCATCTGGCCAGGATCCACCGGGGTGCTGGATGCCTACGAACATGGTCCGGCGGTCGGCCGACCATGTCAGGCCGGTCACCTCGCAGCCGTTCGGGCCGGTCATGAAGCGAACGATTTCACCCGTGATTGGGTCGCCGGCCAGCATCTGGTTGTTGCCATGGCCTGCAAAATCGCCTTCGTTGTCGTCGTTCCCGTCGGTCTGGATCCAGACCACGCCGGTGCTGTCGATCATCATCCCGTCGGGCGAGTTGAACAGGTTGCCTTCGTTTACGTTCCCGGAACCGGCATATGCATCGGAATGCACTGTCGGGTTGCCGGCCATGACGTACAGATCCCACTGAAACGCGGTTTCTGCATGATCCTGGTTGGCTGGTCGCCAGCGAACAATCTGCCCGTATTTGTTGGCTTCCCGAGGGTTGGGACCATTGACCGAAGTATCATCGCCACCCGCATTTGGTTTGACGCCACGGTTCTTGTTGTTGGTCAGGCAGCAATAGGCCTCGGCAAGAACCGGGCTGGTTGCAACCCATTCCGGTCGGTCCATCGTGGTTCCACCGGCCTCAGACGCAGCGATGCGGGCAAAGATCAGAATCTCGGCCTCGTCCATGCCAGTCGTTTCCGGCGTCAGCGGCACCCATTCACCGGACATATCGTCGTTGAATTTGGCCACAAACAGCGTGCCGTCATCCAGCAGACCTTCGGTATCCCTGCCGGGGGTGTAGACTCCGTTCGAGACGAATTTGTACAGGTATTCGCCCCGCTCATCATCGCCCATATAGACGACAATGCGACCATCCTTGGCCAGCTCGACCGCGGCGTTTTCATGTTTGAACCGCCCAAGTCCGGTATGTTTGACCGGGGTGCTGTTGGGATCGGTCGGGTCGATTTCGACCACCCAGCCGACGCGATGTGGTTCGTTGGGGTTCTTCGAAGTGTCAAACCGTGGATCGAACAGCTCGTATCCGTTCCAGCTCTCGGCCTTGATGCCGTATCGCTTGAAGCCATCCGCGACCTTGGGAGTATAAGTCGCGCTTTCGTTGCTGGAGCCGAAGTAGCCGTTGAAGTTCTCTTCGCAGGTCAGGTAGGTACCCCAAGGTGTCTTGCCCGACCCGCAATTGTTCATGGTGCCCAGCGACGTTGTGCCGGTCGGGTCCGCCTCGGTCTTCAGCAGGTCGTGGCCAGCTGCTGGCCCCACGATCTTCATGGGTGTGTTGTGGTGAATGCGGCGATTGAACGGGCTGTCCTTGACCACGGTCCAGCCATCCGGGGTTTCGGCGATTTCCATCACCGTCACACCCTGCAGGTTCTGCAACTTTCGAACGTCATCCGCGTTCGCGGGTACACCTTCCTGCGCTGCGGGCAGGTTGATTTTGCGGTTGGGATACTCGTGATTGATGGCGATCAACTGGTGCCCTTGGAACGAGAAGGTCTCCATGCCATCAGTGTTTTCGCCAAAAACCTTGTCCGAGTTTTCGACCGGTCCACCATCGGTGATGTCATACCCGTCAGCCTCGGAGAACAGCGGATCGCCCCAGCGCATTAGGACCTGCCATTCATACCCCTCGGGGACATGCACGGTGCCATCGGTCTGGGCCGCAATCGGAGTGAAGGCAAAACGAGAGGCGGTCTGCGCATGAGCTGAGGTCGACCCCAACAGACCGCTGCCCATGGCCGCTGCGCCCGACCCGAACGCCAACACTCCGCCCAGAAAGCCGCGTCGCGACAGGGCGCTTTCGACGACGCGGTCAAAGTCGTTTTCGTCGGGGCGGGGGAAATGCAGTTCGTCCCAGTCGTCGGCGGAAAGGGTGGCTGGATCAACGTCTTTCATTGGATGATTCCTCGCTGTCGGAATGAATTTGTGAAACGGATTTAGGAACTGATTGTTACAGGTACTTAACAACCCCATTAACCGTTTGGGGCGGTACACACGCTAGGCAGGTTCTCGCGAACGGCAAGCACTGCAATCGCATGCTGCGCCAGTGCGCGGCCCCAAAACAAGTGCAATTCAGAGCGATTGGCGGTTGGCCGCGCAGCCCGTCCCGGGTGACCGCACGCAGACAGCCGCAAAAGCGATGCGCAGGAGGATTTCGGTTCTTGACGGCGGCCCGGGCATGGACTACTCAGCCCTTCACCAAGCGGGTATAGCTTAATGGTAAAGCCCCTGCCTTCCAAGCAGGCTATGTCGGTTCGATTCCGTCTACCCGCTCCAAACTCTCCGGAATAAGTTGCGTCAAAAAGCCCTTGTCGGGGTGCTATTGCGCGCAGTCTCCTTGACCCGGCGCGCCTGCACCGCCAAGAAGCCGTATCGCGAGTCCCAGAAGGTAAAAAGGGTCAGGCATGGCAAGAACACGCTCCGCCAACCAAGCAAACGTGCAAGCGCCCGGTGCTCATGAAGATCGACCTGGATCCCGGAAGCTGAGCGTGCTGGCCTCTTTGTGGCCTTTCATGAAGCCTTACCGGCTGCTGATGCTTGGGGCGACGCTGGCGTTGGTTCTGACGGCCAGCATGACGCTGACGTTGCCATTGGCCGTGCGGCGCGTGGTCGACAACTTCCGCATTGAAGACGGTGAGCTGCTCGATTGGTATTTCCTGGCGGCGCTGGGCATCGCGGCGGTTCTGGCGGTGGGAACGGGTATCCGGTACATGCTGGTGACCCGGTTGGGCGAGCGGGTCGTGGCTGACATCCGCAAGGCCGTCTTTGACCGCGTCATCGGCATGAGCCCCGCCTTCTACGAACGCATCATGACCGGTGAGGTCCTGAGCCGTATCACCACC
Organism: Ruegeria sp. BB9; assembly: GCF_056539345.1. Lineage (NCBI taxonomy): Bacteria > Pseudomonadati > Pseudomonadota > Alphaproteobacteria > Rhodobacterales > Roseobacteraceae > Ruegeria > Ruegeria sp. BB9. The sequence continues at coordinate 396,315 of NZ_JBQFUU010000002.1, forward strand.
GATACCACGCTGATCCAATCCGTTCTGGGCTCGTCAGTGTCGATCGCATTGCGGAATTTCCTGATGTTCATCGGCGGGCTTGTGCTGATGTTGCTGACTTCGGCCAAGCTGACCGGGCTGGTTCTGCTGCTGATCCCGGTGGTGGTGGTGCCGATCCTGGTTCTCGGGCGTCGGCTGAGGGTCATCAGCCGCGAAAACCAGGATTGGATCGCCGCCTCGTCGGGCAATGCAGGCGAGGCGCTGGGCGCCGTTCAGACCGTACAGGCGTTCACCCATGAGGACGCCAGCCGCCGCCAGTTTGGCGACATGACCGAGACCTCGTACCATGTGTCCCTGCGCCGTATCCAGACGCGGGCGGTTCTGACCGTGATCGTGATCTTCCTGGTGTTCTCGGGGATCGTCGGCGTTTTGTGGATGGGGGCGAACGATGTGCGCAACGGCGTGATGACCGAAGGCGTGCTGATCCAGTTCGTGATCTATTCGATCATCATGGCCGGGTCCGTGGCCGCGCTTTCCGAAATCTGGAGCGAGCTGCAACGCGCCGCAGGCGCAACCGAACGGCTGGTCGAGTTGCTGAACGCCGAGGATACGGTCAACGACCCGGCACAGCCCAGGGCGCTGCCGCAGCCGGTCAAGGGGCAGATCACCTTTGACAACGTGACCTTCCGCTACCCGGCCCGGCCCGACATTCTGGCGCTGGACGACCTGTCGCTGACGGTGAACCCTGGCGAGACCGTGGCCTTCGTCGGCCCCTCGGGCGCGGGCAAGACGACCGTGATCCAGTTGATCCAGCGGTTCTACGACCCCGAGGCCGGTCAGGTCAGCCTGGACGGGATCGGTCTGCGCGACATGCGCCGGGCGGATTTCCGGCAGCACATGGCGCTGGTGCCGCAGGACCCGGTGATCTTTGCGGCCTCGGCACGCGAAAACATCCGGTTCGGACGGCTGGACGCCTCGGATGCCGAGGTCGAGGCCGCGGCCCGTGCCGCCGCGGCGCATGACTTCATCTCGGCCCTGCCCGAAGGCTATGACAGTTTCGTCGGCGAACGCGGCGTGATGCTGTCGGGCGGTCAGAAACAGCGCATCGCCATCGCGCGGGCGATTTTGCGCGACGCTCCGGTTCTGCTGCTGGACGAAGCGACCTCGGCGCTGGACGCCGAGAGCGAGCGCGCCGTTCAGGCCGCCGTTGACCAGATGCGCGCCGGGCGCACCACCCTGATCGTGGCGCACCGTCTGGCCACCGTGAAAAAGGCCGATCGCATCGTGGTTATGGAGAACGGCCGGATCGTGGCGCAGGGCACCCATGACGATCTCGTGGCGCAAGATGGGCTTTATGCGCGACTGGCGCGTCTCCAGTTCACCGATGGTGTGGCCGCCGAGTGAAGTGACGCGCGGGCATTTCGCGAACCGCCGTAGCGTCATTCTACTTTTTCCCCTTGCCCAAGGGTAAGCCCTCGCTTGCGCAGGGCTGCATTTGCTTACATCTTGGACGCAAGACAGCCCGCAAAAATGCAGGGTAAAAAAGGGGAGGAACCACATGGCCTTTGTGGGCAAGGAAGACAAACTGAGAATGGAGCAGGAAATGCCGTGGGAGGACCGCGATGTCCCCGTCACGTTCCATCAACTGCTCTCGCGGACGGCCACCAAGTTCCCGGATCGCAACGCGATCAGTTTCCAGATCCTGTCCGGCCCCAAGGACAAGGCCGAAACCCTGACATGGTCGCAACTGCTGGCCAAGACGAACCAGGCGGCCAACCTGTTCCGCTCTTTGGGGGTCAAGGAAAACGACGTCGTGGCCTATGTGCTGCCCAACTGCAACGAGACGCTGGTCACCATGATGGGCGGCGCGGTGGCCGGGATCGTGAACCCGATCAACCCGCTGCTCGAGCCCGAGCAGATCGCGTCGATCCTGCGTGAGACCAAGGCCAAGGTCGTGGTCACGCTGAAACCTTTCCCAAAAACGGACGTCGCGCAGAAGGTCGCCGAGGCCGTGCGCCACGCGCCGGGTGTTAACACCGTGCTGGAGATTGACCTGAACCGGTACCTGACACCCCCCAAGTCGTGGATCGTGCCGTTGGTCCGGCCCAAGATGGCCGACAAAGAGCATCTGGCCCACGCCGACTACCTGGATTTCAACAAGGAACTGGCCAAGCAACCCACCACGCTGACCTTCGAGGACAGCAAAGAGGACCGGGTCGCCTGCTATTTCCACACCGGCGGCACCACGGGTATGCCGAAGGTCGCGCAGCACAAATATTCCGGCATGATCTACAATGGGTGGCTGGGCCACACGCTGCTGTTCTCGGAAGAGGACGTGATCATGTGCCCGCTGCCGATGTTCCACGTCTTTGCCTGCCATGTGATCGTGATGGCGGCGGTGTCTTCGGGCGCCCATGTGGTGTTCCCGACCCCCGCCGGGTATCGCGGCGACGGCGTGTTCGACAACTTCTGGAAGCTGATCGAGCGCTGGAAGGTTTCGTTCATCATCACCGTGCCCACGGCGATTTCGGCCAAGATGCAGCGTCCGGTGGATGCCGACATCTCGACCGTCAAGACGGCCTTCTCGGGCTCGGCTCCGCTGCCGGTCGAACTGTTCCGCCGCTTCGAAAAAGCGACCGGTGTGACCATCGTCGAAGGTTATGGCCTGACCGAAGCCACCTGCCTGGTGTCTTGCAACCCGGTGGATGGCGAGAAGAAGATCGGCTCGATCGGGATTCCGTTCCCGTACACCGACGTCAAGATCCTGCGCGACAGCCCCGACGGCCCCAAGGAATGTGCGGTGGACGAAGTGGGCGAGATCTGCGTGTCGAACCCGGGTGTCTATGCCGGGAACACCTATACCGAGGAAGACAAGAACGTCGATCTCTACTATTTCGACAAGTACTTGCGAACCGGCGACCTGGGGCGGTTCGATGCGGACGGGTATCTGTGGATCACCGGCCGCGCCAAGGACCTGATCATTCGCGGCGGTCACAACATCGACCCGGCCGAGATCGAAGAGGCCCTGCTGGGCCATGACGCCGTGGCCTTTGCCGGCGCCATCGGCCAGCCCGACGCCCATGCGGGCGAGGTTCCCTGTGCCTTTGTCGAACTGGTCGACGGTGCAAGTGTGACCGAGGCGGAACTGTTGGAATACTGCAAGATTCACGTGCATGAACGCGCCGCGCATCCCAAGCACATGACGATCCTGCCCGAACTGCCGAAAACCGCGGTGGGCAAGGTCTTCAAGCCTGAGCTGCGCAAACAGGCGATCACGCGGGTCTACAACCAGGCGTTGGAAACTGCCGGTGTTGCGGCGCGGGTCGTGTCGGTCATCGACGACAAAAAGCGCGGCCTTGTCGCGCAGCTTGACGCGAACGGCGCATCCGAGGACGATGTGAACCAGGTGCTGGGCAACTTCACCCGGCCGTGGGAGTGGGCCGACTGATCCGGAGGGGCAATGGATTATGAACGTCTGATCGACGAGGAGACCTGGGCGTTCATCCGGCGCACCGCCGAAAGCTATCCCGAAGACGCGGTGGATCGGTCCATCAAGGACCAGCGCCGCGTCTACGACGACATGTGCCGCGCGTTTCGGCAGCCGCGTCCACCGGGCGTCGAAACGCGGGACAGCTCGGCCGATGGGGTCGGGGTGCGCGTCTATTCCTGCGGAGATCCAACCCGAACCGTCGTCTACATGCATGGCGGCGGTTTCGTCGTCGGCGGGCTGGACAGCCACGATGACGTCTGCGCCGAACTATGCGCCCAAACCGGCTATCGGGTAGTGGCGGTCGACTACCGCCTGTGTCCTGAGCATGTGCATCCGGCGCAGTTCCAGGATTGCTGGACCGCGGTGAACTGGGTGGAAGCCGAATTCGGCGATCCGCTGGTTCTGGCCGGAGACAGCGCGGGCGGAAACCTCGCCGCAGCCGTCGCCCATCACGCGCGCGCGCGCATCGGGAACATCCTAGGGCAGGTTCTGATCTATCCCGGTTTGGGGGGCGACCCGAACCAGGGATCGTATATCGAACACGCCCACGCCCCGATGCTGACGCGCGACGAGGTCCAGTTCTATGAGAAAGTCCGGTGTGGCGGCGCCGTCCCGGAACATGACCCCACATTCGCCCCCCTGCACGATACCGACTTTTCCGGGCTGCCGCCGACGGTGGTCGTGACCGCCGACTGCGATCCCCTGCGTGATGACGGAGCCGTGTACTGCGCCAAAATCACCGCTGCCGGCGGGCAGGCGCATTGGATCAACGAGGCCGGACTCGTGCATGGCTACCTGCGCGCCCGCCATTCGGTGACCCGCGCCGCCGACAGCTTCGAGCGGATCTCGATCGCGGTCGAGGCGCTGGGGCAGGGGTTGTGGAATTACGACTGACCGCGCTCAGCGCAGGAACGGCCTGGCCTTCATCGTCTCGGCAACCGGCGCGCCCATGCGGGTCAGAACCGTGGGCGCCAACTGCAACTGATCGATGACCGTATCGGCATCGGGACCCTCGGCATCGCCGAAGTAGTACAGCGCCGTTTCCTGCTGCATCGCGCTGCGCCCGCCGTGGTGGCCGCGCTCGTCCTGGCCGTGATCGGCGGTCACGATCACCTCGTATCCCAATTGCCGCCAGCGGGGGATGAAAGGGGCCAGCATCTCGTCCATGACGAAACAGGCGTGATCCATCTCTTCACAGTCGTGATGGAACCGGTGCCCCATGCTGTCGAGCGTACAGGTATGGAGAATGCCGTAATCCAGCCCGAAGCGCAGGCACAGGTTGGTCAGGGTCGCGAACAGGTCGACATCGGACGGCGTCATCTGGTTGGCCTTGCCATAGCCCGTCATCGAGTGGAAGCGGCCGTGGTTGATGGTGGGGCTGTCCGGTTCGTCATATTCCACATCGCGCACATAGTCGAATGGGTGGCGATTGAAGAACTGCGACCAGAAGCTATGGGTGACGGCCCCGGTCACGCCGCCGGCCTCGCGCACCTGGCTGAAGATGTCTTTGTGGTCCAGTCGGAATACGTTGCCGTTTCCGGTGCAGCCATGCTCCTGCGGTGTCACGCCAGTGTGGATCGAGGCATAGCAGCTTGCCGAAATCGACGGGAGCACAGAGCGGTGTTTCCAAACCCGCGCCTCGCCGCTGTCGACCCAGCCTTCGAGGTTGCCGAAAAGCCGGCGGAAATTGCGCCACGGCACCCCGTCGAGAATGATCAGCAGCAGTTTGCGGTCCATCGCATGGCCCTCGTGTTGGATGGCTTGTTTGCCTCACCCTAGGAGATTCGGTCAGCCAAGGCTGCCCGTTCGCGCCCGGAATGAGCAAATCCCGACACTTCGATACAAACAAAGTGTCGGGATTTCAGAGTGTTTTGCCGGCGTTCACAGCCTGCGGCATCAGTTGCCGGCGCTCTCCATCTTTCGGTGGGCCACGACCTCTTCCAGCCAGCCCAGATGCATTTCCGGCACCGAGCTGAGCAGCAGATCGGTATAATCGTCGAATGGCGGGCTCAGCACCTGCGATTTGGATCCATAGCGCACCACGCGCCCCTGATACATCACGGCTATGCTGTCGCTGATCGCGCGCACCGTCGCCAGGTCATGGGTGATGAACAGATAGGCCACGTCCTCGATCTTCTGCAGGTCCAGCAACAGCTTGAGAATGCCGTCCGCCACCAGCGGATCCAGCGCCGAGGTGACCTCGTCACAGATGATCATCTTGGGCTTGGCCGCCAGCGCGCGGGCAATGCACACACGCTGCTTCTGACCACCCGACAGCTCCGCCGGATACCGGTCGATGAAACCTTCGCCCAGTTCGATCTCGTCCAACAGTTCGATGATGCGCTTGCGCTTCTCGGCGCCGCGCATGTTGAAATAGAACTCGAGCGGCCGGCCGATGATGGTTCCCACGGTCTGGCGCGGGTTCATCGCAACATCGGCCATCTGATAGATCATCTGCAACTCGCGCAGGTCCTCGCGCGAGCGTCCGGCCAGATCGGGGCTGAGCTTGCGCCCGGCAAAGGTGATCTCGCCGTCGCGCGGGGGTAGCAGGCCGGTGATCACCCGAGCCAGCGTGGATTTGCCCGATCCCGATTCCCCCACGACCGCCAGCGTCTGCCCCGGATGAAGCTCGACATTGACGTTGTGCAGCACGTCGAAGTTCAACCCCTTGTAACGGGCCGTGATGCCATCAACCTGCAGCACGGGTTCGGGCGTAGGCTGCTTTTCCTCGTGTTCGATCGAACGGACCGAAACCAGCGCCTGCGTGTACTCTTCCTGCGGGTTGTTGATGATCTGGTCGGTGGTGCCGTATTCGACCGTGTCGCCCATGCGCAGCACCATGATGTCATCGCTGACCTGCGCCACCACCGCCAGATCGTGGGTGATGTACAGCGCGGCCACACCGGTGTCGCGGATTGCTTCCTTGATGGCCATCAGGACGTCGATCTGCGTGGTCACGTCCAGCGCGGTCGTGGGTTCGTCGAACACCACCAGATCCGGTTCGGGACACAGCGCCAGCGCCGTCATGCAACGCTGCAACTGCCCGCCCGAGACCTGATGCGGATAGCGGTTGCCGATGTTGTCCGGGTCGGGAAGACCCAGCTTGGCGAACAGTCCACGCGCACGGGCCTCGGCCTCTTTGCGGCTGAACTTCTTCTGCTCGACCGCGGCTTCGACCACCTGATCCATGATCTTCTTTGCGGGATTGAAGGACGCTGCCGCCGATTGCGACACATAGGTCACCTCGCCGCCGCGCAGTTTGCGGATATCCGACAGCGACGTCTTGAGGATGTCGCGCCCGTTCACCCAGACCTCGCCGCCGGTGATCTTCACGCCGCCCCGGCCATAGGCCATCGAGGCCAGCCCGATGGTCGACTTCCCGGCACCGGATTCCCCGATCAGACCCAGCACCTTGCCGCGCTCGAGGTCAAAGCTGACCCCGTGCACGATTTCGATGTCACGGGGCTTTTCGCCCGGCGGATATACGGTTGCGCCGATCTTGAGGTCGCGGACCTTGAGAAGGGTATCGCTCATCCCCGGCCTCCTTTCAGCGATGTGGTGCGGTTCAGGATCCAGTCGGCCACCAGGTTGACCGAGATGGCCAATGTAGCGATGGCCACTGCCGGATACAGCGCCGCGCCGATGCCATAGACGATGCCGTCCTTGTTTTCTTTCACGATGCCGCCCCAATCGGCCAGCGGGGGCTGAACGCCCAGGCCCAGGAATGACAGGGTCGAGACGAACAGGACCATGAAGATGAAGCGCAGGCCCAGTTCGGCCACCAGCGGTGACAGCGCGTTGGGCAGGATCTCGCGGAAGATGATCCAGCCGCGGCCCTCACCGCGCAGCTTGGCGGCCTCGACATAGTCCATGACTTCGATGTCAACAGCCACGGCCCGGGCCAGGCGATAGACGCGGGTGGCGTCCAACAGGCCCATGACCACGATCAGAACCGGGATGGTGACCGGCACCATCGCCAGGACCACCAGCGCGGTGATTAGCGACGGGATCGACATGATCAGGTCTACGGTCCGTGACATCACCTGATCAGCCCAGCCCCCCAGTACGGCGGCCAGAAAGCCCAGGATCGAACCGGTGACGAAGCTGAGGATGGTGGCGGCGGTGGCGATGAAGATCGTGGTTCGCCCGCCATAAATCATGCGGCTGAGAAGATCGCGGCCGATATTGTCGGTGCCCAGCCAGAATTGCGAGCTCGATGGCTCCCACACGTCGCCTACCACCTCGGCCATGCCGTAGGGCGCCAGGAAGGGCGCAAAGACGGCGATGATGAAATACAGGGCGGTGAAGGCCAGCCCGATCATTGCAGAGATTGGGATGTTCTTCATTTCGGGTGCCTCAGCCTTGGGTTGGCCAGGATTGCGACGATGTCGGCCACCATGTTCAGCCCGATGTAGATTGCGGCAAAGATGACCCCGCAGGCCAGAACCACCGGCACGTCGCGTTTGGTCACGTGATCCACAAGGTACTGTCCCATGCCGGGATAGACGAACACCACCTCGACCACGACGACGCCCACGACCAGATAGGCCAGGTTCAGCATCACCACGTTCACGATGGGGGCGATGGCGTTCGGGAAGGCATGGCGCCAGATGACCTTGAAGTTGCTCAGGCCCTTCAGTTCGGCCGTTTCGACATAGGCCGACTGCATCACGTTCAAAATCGCGGCGCGGGTCATGCGCATCATATGCGCCAGAACCACCATGGTCAGCACGATCACGGGCAGCGCGATCGAGTTCAGCTTTTGCCAAAAGGACATGCTGTCATTGATCATCGCCAGCGGCGAGAACATGCCCAGCTTGACCGCGATGAAATAGACAAGGACATAGCCGATCAGGAATTCCGGGATCGAGATTGTCGTCAGGGTGACGGCCGAGATCAGCTTGTCGGGCCAGCGGTTGCGGTAGCGTACCGCGACGAGGCCAAGAAAAATTGCAAGGGGCACCGAGACGATGGCTGCCCAAAAGGCAAGAAACAACGTATTGCCCAATCGGTTGCTGACCGACTCGGCGATGTCCAGCTTGTTGGTCAGGGACGTGCCCATGTCACCTTGGACAATTCCGCCAAGCCATTCGAAATACCGGGTCAAGGCGGGACGGTTCAGCCCCATCTCCTCACGGAGGTTGGCAAGGGATTCAGGGGTGGCGGACTGCCCCAGGACGGCTTGCGCGGCGTCTCCGGGTAGGGCCTCGGTCAACCCGAAAATCAGGGCCGAAGCGCCAAACAGCAAGAGGAATCCCAGCGCCAGGCGCTGGGAAACCAGTTTGATGATAGGATGCATACCTGTCGATCCGAGTTAGACGAACCACATCTTGCGGGACATGTTGCCGTTCATCATCTCTTGGGTCGGATCAGTCTCCCAGCCATCCAGCTGGTTGCTGATGCCTTCGACAAAGTCGTTGAACATCGGGCAGATCAGGCCGCCCTGGTCACGGACCATCATGCCCATCTGGCTGTAGATTGCCTTGCGCTTTGCCGGATCCAGCTCGGCACGCGCGGCAAACAGCAGGTCGTCGAACTCTTTGACCTTGAACCGGGTGTCGTTCCAGTCGGCGGTGGACAGGTAGGCCGTTGCGTACATCTGGTCCTGCACCGGACGGCCACCCCAGTAGGACGCGCAGAACGGCTGTACGTTCCAGACTTCGGACCAGTAGCCATCATTCGGCTCGCGCTTGATCTCAAGCGGGATGCCGGCCTGCTGGGCGGTCTGCTGGAACAGGGCTGCGGCATCCACGGCGCCAGGGAAGGCTCCGTCGGCCACACGCAGAATGATGGGCGACCCGTCATGACCGGACTTCTTGTAGTGTTCGGCGGCTTTTTCGACGCTGAACTCACGCTGCGGGATCGTCTCATCGAACAGCGGGTATGCTGCGTTGATCGGCATGTCGTTCCCGACCGAGCCATAGCCGCGCAGTACCTTCTCGACCAGTTCTTCGCGGTTGATCGCGTATTTCAGAGCGGTCCGCAGCTCGTTGCTGTCGAACGGCGCCGTGTCACAATGCATGATGAACACGTAGTGGCCGCGTCCTGCCGTCGAATGTACGGTCAGGTTGGGCGCACGACCCAAGAGGTCGGCAACCTTGGGCTCAACCCGGTTGATCGCGTGAACCTGACCCGACTGCAGCGCGGCCGTCCGGGCCGTGGCATCGTTGATGACCACCACTTCGACGCTGTCAAAGTTGCCGAAATCCGGGTTCCAGTGGTTCTCGAATTTGGAGAACAGGTGGCGCACACCGGGTTCGTCCGCTTCCAGCTTGTACGGACCGGTGCCGATACCGGCGCCCGGGTTGTCCATTCCGCCGTCCGGCTGGATGATCAGGTGATAATCGGCCATCAGGTAAGGCAGATCGGCGTTCGGCTCGTTCAGGGTGACCTGAAAATATTCGCCATCGGCCTTCATCGACTCGATGCCCTTCATGATGCCCAACGCGCCCGACTTCGAATCTTCGTTCGAGTGGCGCTGCATCGTTTTCAGCACGTCCTCGCTGGTCATGGTCTTGCCGTTGTGGAACTCGACCCCCTGACGCAGTTTGAACGTCCACACCTTGGCATCGGCGCTGCCTTCAACGCTTTCGGCCAGGCGCGGCTCGATCGTGCCGTCGGGGGCGACTTCGACCAGTTGGTCACCGAACTGCTTGCCGTTCTGGAACGGAACCGAGCTGGCATAGGTGGCCGGGTCCAGCGAGTTCGTGGATTCACCGCCCTGCAGGCCCAGTTTCAGATCGCCACCTTTCTTGGCGCCAGCGGCGCGGGCCGCGTCGGCGAAGACGGTGCTGGCCATGGCGGCCGATACACCCAATGCGGCTGCCTTCCCCATGAATTCACGTCGGGTCAGCTTCCCGGCGGTCACCTGGCTGGCCATGTGAGTGAGTTGTTCGTTCATTCGGATATCTCCCAGTTGAGTGTTTTGTGTGCCCGTTTTACGGGCTTTTTATTGACGCATGAGTCAACGTTGGCGCATTTCGTCGCGGCGGGCAAGGTCAAATCTCGGGGACTTGCCACCAGCAAAATCACATCTGATCACGAGGTATGGTGTCCTCCACGGTTTTGGAAAAAATCTTCACATCGTTTTCAAAGGCATCAAGCGTCGCGCGCAGATGAAAGTTGGATCGGTCCGACCACATCTCGCAATTGGCCTCGGTTCGCAGTTGGATGCCGTCGCGCCGGGTCTCTTGTACCCATTCGCAGCGGCCGCGCGCGCTCAGCGGATCGTCCGGTTGGATTGACCACTGTTCAAAAGCGGTTCCGCCGCTGACCAGACCATGATCCGCGTCCTCGACCAGGCCGAAATCATCTTCGATGACCAGATCGATGACGCCAGTCGTCATGTCTGTTTCGACGCGCCGCGCATGGGTCGCCTCTCGCAATTGGGTCACTTGCCACGGAGAGTCCGCATCGGGTGGGGCAAATTGCCATTCATCCCGATCCGACCTGTCGCGCTGGGGGATCGTGAACGTGCCGCCTGTCAGGTGGAGCTCCGCTGTTTCCGGCGAAGGCCAGATCAGCGGCCAATAGGCGCTTGAGACGGCAACGCGCAGGCGGTGGCCCTTTGGAACCCGGTAGGCGATGTGGTCCAGCACAACCTCGATGTCGTAAACCCGTCCGGGTATCAACGTTTTGGGGGACGAATGTCCCTCCCTATGGGTCAGGTTCAATACACCATAGGTAATCCGAGTCGCAGCTCCGTCGGGGTGGATGTGGTTCAGCCGAACGGCAATTTGGGCTTGTGGTTTGTCGACACTCAGCTTCAAGCGCAGGCGCGGGGCACCGACAATGTCCAGATCTGCGGTCAGAGGGGTCGTGTCGAAACAGGAGGACAGAGCGTCATCTGCCCGCTGGTCGCCCGGCATGTCCGGACCCAGCCAGATGGCGCAATATTCGCCGCCGTCCATGCCGCAATGATGCGGCGAGCGGATTTTGGTATCCAAGGGGCCGTCCTTACCCAGCCCGGCATCGGAAAGCGGAAGGGTGACCGTCGGCAGGTGGGACGTGGCGCCGGCATCCTCGGTGATCCAATGGCCCGGGCGCTCGGCATACCAGCGCGCCGGGCGCACGCCATCCATCAGATAGGCGCGATAGGCCGGGTCCTGTTCAACTCCGGTCTTTTTGCCCTTCAGCCAGCGGTCCCACCAACGCAGCGCCTCTTGCAGGAAGCCGATGCGTGGTTCGGGCACGGCAAAATGCGGGTACTTGTGCACCCAGGGACCGACGATGCCCTTGACCGGCGCACTCAGGTTCTCGACCAGCCAGGGCACCGTGTTCTTGTAGGCATCACCCCAGCCGCCCACCGCCAGCGTCGCGGCGCGGATCGCGCCGGGGTCTTCGCAGACAGACCCATGCCGCCAATAGGCATCGCGGGTCTGATGCCGCAGCCAGACCGAGGGCAAGAACGGTTCGGCCTTCAACCGTTGCAACCACATCTCACGCCAGTCGTCACGCAGCGCCGGGTCGGGCGGACGGGACGAGTACGACCACATGGTCGCCCCCCAGCCCAGGTTCTCGTTCAACAGGCAGCCGCCCTTGTAGTGGATGTCATCGGCATAACGGTCGGCGGTCGAACACAAGGTGATGATGGCCTTCAAGGGTGCGGGCTGCAGCGCCGCCACCTGCAGCGCGTTGAAGCCGCCCCAACTGATCCCCATCATCCCGACTGCGCCGCTGCACCATGGCTGTTGGGCTAGCCACTCGATCACCTCGACGGCGTCGTCCAGTTCCCGCTGGGTGTATTCATCCTCCATCAGTCCCTGGCTGTCGCCGTTGCCGCGCATGTCGACGCGGATGCAGGCGTAACCCCGTTTGGCAAACCAGGGATGGGTCAGGGCATCGCGCGCCGTCGTGCCGTCGCGCTTGCGATAAGGCAGGTATTCCAAAATGGCGGGCACCGGGCGCTGCGCCGCATCGACAGGACGCCAGATCCGCGCCGACAGGCGGCAGCCGTCCGACAGAATGATGCCCTGATCCGGAACGTCTTCGATCTCGGCCAGTGAGTTCTTCGCCTGAGTCATGTGCCTAGTCTCAGGCGCATCGGCGGATGGTGTGCGAGGAAAAGCGTCAATTCATTCCTTCGTTGCGACAAGCAGATCCATGACATTGGTTCCCGTGGGGCCGGTCACCAGCAGGGCACCAGACCGCTCAAGGAACGACCCCGCATCGGCCTCGCGCAAGGCTTGGTCCGCCCCATCGGCCCATGTCGCGCCGGTCACGACTCCGCCGGCCGCATTGGTCGGCCCGTCGGTGCCGTCGGTTCCGCCGACCACGACGCACAGCCCCTCGCATCCCTGAATCTCGCGCGCCAGCGCCAGCGCCAGCGCCTGGTTGCGTCCGCCTCGGCCCGGGTTTTCGGGCAGGACAACGGTCGGCTCTCCGCCAAAGATCATCGCGCCCGGCGGCATCTGACGCAGCCGCGCGGCGATATCTGCGGCGACGGACAGATAGTCGTCGTGCAGGGCCTCTTCCTCGGCAAGAATTTCCTTTCCGGCGGCACGTGCTGCGTTGGCTGCGGCGCGGCGCGCATGGGCGTTCGAGGCAATGATCTCGACACTCGATTCGAATTGAGGGGCTTCGGGCAAGGCGCCGATGCCCGATCCGATGACGCCGATATCGTCCCCCGGCACGTCCGAGATGGCCAGGACCGTCGCGCGTGCTCCGCCGAAACCGGCCAGCAGACCGCCGCCCTTGATCCGCGACATCTCGCGCCGGCGGGCGTTCATGGCGGTGATGTCCAGCCCCTCGGACAGCAGCTGCGCGTTCAGCCGCGCCAGATCTTCGAGGGTGGCCCCCGGCACAAGATCCTCAGCCAGCGAGGACGCACCGCCCGAGACCAGCAGCAACAGATGCGTGCCGGGCTCCATGGCCTGAACCGCCGCGCGCAGAGCCTGACCGCCCTTCAGGCTGCGGGCATCGGGCACGGGGTGAGAGGCTTCGATGACCTGCAGATGCGACGGCAGCCCTACGGCATGGCCGTCTTTCGTGACCACAATGCCCGGTGTTTTGCCGAAATGGTCCTGCGCCGCGTTTATCATCGCTGCCGCGGCCTTGCCCACCGCCAGAATCTGATCGGGGCGCGGAACATCGGACAGCGCCGCCTTGACCGCGCCATAGCCGTCAACGGCGGCAACGCCCGCCTTCCAGATCGCGATCGCCTGATCCTGCATCGTCATCACATGTCCATCCAGATCGTGACCGGGCCGTCATTGATCAGGGACACCGCCATATCCGCACCGAAAGACCCGGTTTCGGTCGGAACGCCAAGCGCGGCCAGCGCGCGGGCAAAATGTTCGTACAGGCGTTCACCGGTTGCCGGATCGGCCGCCGCCGCAAATCCGGGCCGGTTCCCGCGCGACGTGTCAGCGGCCAGCGTGAACTGGCTGACCACTAGGGCTGAGCCGCCGATATCCAGCACCGACCGGTTCATCTTGCCCGCGTCATCCTTGAAGATCCGCAGCTTGGCAATCTTGGCCGCCAGTTGCTCGGCCCGGGTCTCGTCGTCGCCCTGCATGGCGCAGACCAGCACCAGCAGCCCCGGCCCGCACTGGCCTATGACTTGCTCCTCGACCGAGACCGATGCCTCGGACACTCTTTGTATCAATGCGCGCATGTCGATGTTTTTCTCAAAGTTCGCTTACTCGGTCGAAGCCCCGCGCCAGGTGACGAATTCGTCCAGCGTGGCGCGCTCGGTCCGGAATTGGTTGGCCGGATGATCGGCATCCGGATAGCCGAAGGAAATCGCGCACAGGATCAGCCGGTCATCGGGGATGTTGAAATAGCGGTGCAGGAACGGCCCATAGGCGGCCACCGCCGCCTGCGGGATCGTGGCGATGCCCAAGGCCTGTGCCGCCAAGGTGAAAGCCGTGACAAACCCGCCGCAATCCATCGCGCCATAGGGACCGAGTTCCGCCGGGCTGGACAGGATGGCGCAATGCGGGGCGCCGAACAGGTTGAAGTTTTCCATCATCTGCCGGGCCGACCCGGCGCGGTCACCCTTCTCAACGCCGACTGCCTCGTACAGGGCCCATCCGCAGGCGCGGCGCCGGTCCTGATAGATGCCGGAATAGCCGGTCGGAGAAGGCAGGTCGGGCTGCGCCTGGCCGGTCTCGGCTTCGGCCCGCAAGGCGCTGCGGAATGCATCGGTTTCTGCACCACCGGTCACGACCACCTGCCAGGGCTGCGCGTTGCACCAGCTGGGCACTCTGGCGGCGCTGGTCAGGATCTGTTCGATGTCACCCCGCGGCACCGGATCGGGCCGGAAGGCGCGGCAGGAATGGCGCGCAGTCAGAAGCGTGTTCAGATCGGCCAGGGTCACGTCGTCCTCTCCTCCGGGGCAGCCGGCGGCAGGATGGGTGAGAAGCCGGGGATGTTCAAGGGGTTCCGCGGCAGAGTTTTCGGCGACGGAACCCAGCGGTCATTGCTGTCCGGTCGCCACCAGATACCCGATGCCGGCCGCCGCCAGCAGGCCCAGCACCACCGCAATCGTGATCTTGATCGCCGACCAGGGCCGTTCGCCCTGCACCTGACCGGTGCGGCCGTTGACGACAAAGCGATAGGTCTGGCCGCGATACTTGTACGCGGCCATCCAGACCGGCAGCAGGATGTGCTTGAAGGTCACGTCGCGGATGTCGGTGTCGATCGAATGGATGCGCTGCCGATCACCGCCGATGTCAAAGCGGACGTCACGCTCGATCACGCGGGCCATGTGGCCGCGGGCCTCCTGATAGCCTTGCTGCAGATCGACCGTATAGGCCTCGGCCCGGAACCCGGCCAGGTATTCGGGCTGATAGGGCTCGAGCGCGGGCAGGTCCCAGGGTTGCAGCGCGTCGGTGTATGATTTGGGTAGCGATTGCGAGGCCAGCACCAGCACGTCGTCGAAAAACCGGGCCACCCGGCCGGATTTCGGTGTCCAGCGCACCTTGGGCACCTGCTGCTGCACCCGCTTGCCGTCACGCATCACCGTCCGGGTTTCGTAATACACCACGCCCCGTTCGCCGCGATAGGCCGATTTTGTGTCGGCGTCGAACGTCCAATAGGGCACATAGATGCCCTGCATCCTACGGCCCTTGCGGGCATAGTCCTTGAGTCCGTTCGGCGCGAACCACAGCCGCCCCAGCCAGTCACTCATGGCCTTGTGTGCGGCGCGTTCGTCCAGCGCAAAGGGCAGTACGCCGCGCGGCTTGATGTGCCGGTTCACGCCGGTATCGGTCACGACCGGGGTGGCGCAGAACGGGCATTCCGCGGCGTGGGTGTTGGGGTCGAACTCGACTTGGGCCGCGCAGTTGGGGCAGGTCAGAACCCGCGTCTCTTCGATCTCGCTGTCGGGCAGGCGGTCGGCGATGGCCGCGTCGAAGTCCAGTTCGCGCAGGCTGGCGCCGCCCCAGGGGCCAGCCCCGATCGGTTCGGAATGGCCGCAATGGTCACAGGTCAGCGCGCCGGATTGCGGGTCGAACCGATAGTCCGCGCCGCAATTGTCACATGGAAAACGGTGTTCCGCAGAACCGGGTGGCGGAGCAATGGGCTGGATCATAGGTGGTCACTTGTCGAGGGGAACGTGAAGATAGGCTGCGCGCTGCTCCTCGGGCAGGACATGCGGCAGCATCGCGGCCTCGCAGGCACCGATTGCCCTGAAATTCTCGCGCGCCTCGGCCAGTGTCAGGCCGTGGTTGGCGGCAGAGGGCTCGCGGGGGTTCTTGTCGTACAGAATGTCCTCGTCCTCCCAAAAGCAGATCGCGCAGATCAGATAGGCCCCGCGCTCGGCCAGGGTGACATACCCGCAGCACGGGCAGATGAATTGTGGCGGCTGCGGCGCTTTGCGCCCGCCTGTCTTCGAGCGTTTCCGCAATGCGGACATGCCGATGCCTCACGCCCCGGGCGGCGGAGGCGGCAGAATCGTGAACAGCTGCGCGAGTTCCTGCACCTCGCCCGCTTTCTTCCATCCGTCCTGACCGGGCGTCCACACGAAAGTGTCCCGCGTAATTTCTCCGTCGCTGGCCATGCGCCCCATCTTGGCCTTCGAGAACGGGCCGCTGGTCTGTCCGTCCACCGCGATATGCCAGACATGCTCGACCGGGGGTGGAGGCGGAGGGGCCACATGCGCGGCCGCTTGCGGGGCAGCGGGCGCGGGCGCGCCCCACGGGCCTGACGGCCGACCCGTTGCCATGTTCGACATCTGGTTCGCCATCGCCATTCCCATGCCCATACCAAGGCCAGCACCCATGCCACCGCCTCCGTTCGGGTTGCTGGCGGCCGCCGTCATCGC
This sequence comes from Ruegeria sp. BB9, assembly GCF_056539345.1. Classification (NCBI taxonomy): domain Bacteria; kingdom Pseudomonadati; phylum Pseudomonadota; class Alphaproteobacteria; order Rhodobacterales; family Roseobacteraceae; genus Ruegeria; species Ruegeria sp. BB9. Next base: position 413,051 of record NZ_JBQFUU010000002.1, read on the forward strand.
CTCGGCCGCCGAATACTGGGTGAATTTGCCCAGATCCCCCGCCAGCCCCATCGAGGTACGCTTGTCCAGCGCCGCCTCGACCGCCGGCGGCAGCGAGATGTTCTCGATGTAGAATTCCGGTATCTCGAGGCCGTAGCCGTCCAGCACGGGCGAGACCTCGGCCGCGATCAGCTTGCCCAGATCGGCGGTGTTGGCGGCCATGTCCAGAACCGGAATGCCCGAGCCTGCGATGACCCGGCTGAATTCCTGCACGATGATGTTGCGGATCTGAAAGCTGATCTCGTCCATGGTGAATTCGCCATCGGTACCCACGATCTCGACCAGGAAACGGGCCGGGTCCTTGACCCGGATCGTGTAGGTGCCATAGGCGCGGATCCGGGTCGGGCCGAATTCCGGGTCGCGCAGCATGATCGGGTTCTTGGTGCCCCATTTCAGGTCGTTGAACCGGGTCGTGTTGACGAAATAGATCTCGGACTTGAACGGCGATTGGAATCCGTGATCCCAGTGCTGCAGCGTCGTCATGATCGGCATGTTGTTGGTCTCAAGCATGTAGAGGCCGGGCGTGAACACGTCGGCCAGCTGGCCCTCGTGTACGAACACCGCCGCCTGGCCCTCGCGCACGGTCAGCTTGGCGCCATACTTGATCTCGTGGCCTTCGCGCTCGAACCGCCAGACCATCGTGTCGCGGGTGTCGTCCACCCAATGAATGACATCAATGAATTCTCCGGTCAGAAAATCAAAAATTCCCATCTGGGTTCTCCTGTCAAAGGGGTCAGAGCGACTGCCCCATCAATTCACGGGCGATGATCCGCACCACCGGCGCGGCCTCCTGCGCGGTCATGCCGGGTTTCAGGCGCGGATCATACAACATCGTCAGCAGCTTTTCGTCATGGCTGGTCAGCAGGGCGAATTCGTCATCATCGTTGAAGATCGACGGTCGTGCCCGGGGGCTGTCATTGGGCAAGCCCAGCCCTTGGGCGATTTCCTCGTGGATGCAGCTCAGCCGCATCAAGTCAGGGTGCTCGGCCCGCACCAACGCAACCGCACCAGTGTAGGTGTTCGGTGCCCCGTTCGACGCCGAGGCAAAGACAAAGCAATAGAACGAGCGCGGTAAATCCTGAAACAGGTTCAACTGAGCCTGTCCGATACTGGGAAACAACTGGCGCAGTCGCGTTTGCACGAATTCCGTATCGTCATCGCCGGCGACGAAGACATGGAAGTTCGCGTTTCTGGTTGCGGTCGAGATCGGGTGGCCCGTCAAGGACGACATGCGTTCGGTATAGGCCCGGATCTGTGCCTTGTCGGCCGCGCGTTGGTCTAGTGGTACTGACGGCCCGAACTCTGCCTGTATTCGGACCGGGCCAGACCAGCGGCTTAGCCTTCCGCTGGTGCGTTGGCTGCTGCCGGATACGGCGGCGCCGGGATACTCGCTGTAGAACGCGATGGCTTCGAAATTCCGCGCCAAATCATCCGCATCAAACGGGGTGTCCGGCCCGCCACCGTCTGTACGCATCAGGCCACGGGTCAACAGGTCGCGCTCGACGCGCTGATAATAACGCGCCAGATCCCGGCTTGCCGCCGAAGGTTCGACATAAGCATTGGCCAACTGCGGCTGGGACGGGCGCGCCTGCGGGGCAATCGAGGACTCGAGCGCGTCATCGCAATTGGCCAAGATCAGCAAAGCAGCTGCTCCCAACCCGTGCCCTAGAAATCTTCGAAGCCGCACCTGCGATCTCTCCTTAGCCCGGAACGGCGGTTCCGGCCGTGTCGCCCAGCCCGTCTTTCCGGGCCTTGGCCGAAGCCAAGGTGTCCCGCAGCTCGGCTTCCATCTTCTTCAGCTCTTCTTCTGCGGCGGCCCGTTTCGCCTTGCCTTCGTCAGCGATGGCGAGGCTTTCATTGATCGTGCCGATCAGATCCTCGTTGGCCTTCTTGACGGCTTCGATGTCGAACACCCCGCGCTCCATTTCCTCGCGGATCATCTTGTTCGACTGGCGCAGGTTAGCGGCGTTCGAGGTCAGCAGCTCGTTCGTCAGATCGTTGGCGTCGCGCACGGCGGCAGCGGCCTCGGCGCTGCGCTGGATGGTGACCGCCTGTGCCAGCTGGGTTTCCCAAAGTGGCACGGTGTTGACCAAGGTCGAGTTGATCTTGGTCACCAGCGACTTGTCGTTTTCCTGAACCAGCCGGATCGAGGGCAGCGATTGCATCGTCACCTGCCGCGTCAGCTTCAGGTCATGCACCCGGCGTTCCAGATCGTCGCGGGCCGCCCGCAGGTCGCGCAGTTCCTGCGCCTTCATCACCTGCTGATCTTCCGGGGCGGCCTGCACCTCGGCCTCTTTCTCGGGGATGTCATGGCTGTCAAGTTCGGTCAGCTTCTCTTCACCGGCGGCGATGTACAACGCCAGTTCATCATAGAAATCCAGCGTCTTTTCATACAGCAGGTCCAGCGACTTGATGTCCTTCAGCAGCGTGTGCTCGTGCGACAGAAGGTTGTCGGTGATCCGGTCGATCTGATCCTGAACCTCTTCGTAGCGCGCAGTGAACTTGGCGAAAGGTGCGGCGCGGCCCAGCAGTTTCTCCCACCAGCTGCGCTCGCGGCGCACGTCCAGTTCAGACACGGAAAAGCCGCGGATCGTGGTGACGATGTCGCGCAGGCTGTCACCGGCGGGGCCGACGTCCTTGTTGCGCACGTCAGCCAGCATGGCCTGGCTGATTTCCTGCAGCTCGGCCTGCGCAGCCGATCCAAAAGCAACGATCGAGTTGGTGTCGCCCATGTCGATTTCAGACATGCGCTTGCGGATTTCGGCACCCACCGGTTCGTCGGCTTCTTCCAGTGGCACGATCTCGGAACTCGGCTCGGGCAATGAGACGGCTGCAACTTCCTGAACCAGCGTTTCGGCCTCGGCCGCCTTTTTCTTGATTTCGTCAGACATGAGAAGCTTCCCTGTTCTTGGTTTGGCCGGTCAGTCGAGCCGGACGCCTTCGCGCTGCAGCCTTTCGCGCAGCACGTCGATTTCGACCGTCAGATCACTGCGGTCATCCAATAGCATCTTTCGGGTGCGGGCCGAAAAATTCTGCTCGAGGTCGTCCAGCAGCGCCGAGTAATCTGACAGAGCCTGAGGGTCGCGGGTGCGCGCATAGACATCGGCAAACTTGATCGTCGCATCGCGGGCGCCCTGCAGATAGACGGTCAGGTATTTGCGGGCACCGGCCAGATCGCGCGGGTCTTCCTCGACCGTACGGAACAGGTCGCGGGCGGTAGTTTGGAACCGCTCGACCCGGGCTTCGATCCTGCGGTCGCCGGCCCGTTTGATGGCATCCGTCATTTGGTTCAGATGCGCTTCGGCATCTTCGACTACGCGGGCGACCCGGTCCTGTTGATAGGTGTCCACACCCTCCATGCCCTTGTTCTTCATCGGGTCGAGGCCGAAGGCGACGGAATGCAGCACTGTGGCCACGCCGCCGAACAAGACCGGCGCCAGCAGGCTGACCTGGCTGGCGGCCTCGGCATCCAGATAGTCATTGCGATAGGCGGCCAGACCCACCCCCAGCCCGGTCAAAACGGATGAGAAGATCTTGCGTGGAAAGGCTGGGCGGCGCGCGGTGCGGCGCGCGTAGTAAGCATCCTCGGCCTTCAGCCCTTCGCGCAGCAGAAAAGCTGCAGCGGTCAGAATGCCGGCGGCGACCAATCCAAGGGTCATCCCGATCGCGCCGTCGTTCAGCGACAGAAAGACCAGCGGGATCGCCGGAACGAACATGACATTGGCGCGTGCGCCGACCGGGTTTACCCGGGCCCCATCGTATTGCCCGCGTGGGGCGGGCGCGTCGGCGTCAGACTGGCCGTCGGGGCTGAACTTTCCGCCGTATCGCTTGGCCATGGCGTCAGAGCCCTCCAAGCCAACCGGTGCAGACGCCGAACAACAGCACCAGCAGGGCCGCGTAGGCCATTTTTTGCACTCCGGTCCCGGACATGACGTCCTCCAACTGCGGTTGTCCCCTTGAAAACCTAGGGGATCACGGGGCTTGGCGCTAGGGGGAAGGTTCGATAACCCGCGTCAATTGCGTGATTTCTTGCCGACCGGCCTGCGGGATCTTTGAGGGCGGCTTGGGCGTTTCGCAGCAGCCGGTGGGGTTTCGGGTTCCAGGCCCAGCTGGTCGCGCAGAACGCGGCGGCGGATTTCCTCGACCTCGCCGGGTTTGAGATCGCCCAGCTGGAACGGCCCGTAGGACACGCGCAACAGCCGGTTCACGGTAAAGCCGATGTCTTCGATCGCGCGGCGGATTTCCCGGTTCTTGCCCTCGCGCAGTCCGATCGTCAGCCATGCATTCGCACCTTGCTGGCGGTCCAGCGACACGGTCATGGGCTGGAACCTTTCGCCCTCGATCACAAGGCCCTGGCGCAGGGGGGCGAAATCCTCGTCCTTGGGGCGGCCGTTGATCCGCACCCGGTATTTGCGAAGCCAGCCGGTCGAGGGCAATTCAAGCTTGCGCTTGATGCCCCCGTCATTGGTCAGCAGCAGCAGGCCCTCGGAATTCAGGTCCAGCCGGCCGACGCTCATGACGCGGGGCATGTCCTCGGGCAGGTTGTCGAAGATCGTGGGGCGGCCTTTTTCGTCGCGGTTCGTGGTCACAAGGCCGGTTGGCTTGTGATACAGCCACAGACGCGCGGGTTCGGGCTCGGCCACGGGCTTGCCGTCGACGGTGATCTTGTCGCTGGGCGTGACGTTCAGCGCCGGGCTGTCGATGGTCTTGCCGTTCACGGTTACGCGGCCGGCTTCGATCATGCGTTCGGCCTCACGGCGCGAGGCGATGCCGGCGCGGGCCAGCACTTTGGCGATCCGGTCGCCAGGAGGAGGGGTGTTGCTCATGCCCTGCGCATAGCGCATCGGCGCGCCTTGCGAAAGGTGGGTTTCTGGGGCAGTCAGGGGCATGGTCTTCAGAACGCATATGGACAAGGCGCTGGAACAGGCGCGCGCGGCAGGTGATCGGGGCGAGGTTCCGGTGGGCGCGGTGATCGTGGCGCCCGATGGGCGGATCATCGCGGCAGACGGCAACCGTACGCGTGAGTTGCATGACCCGACCGCGCATGCCGAGATCCTGGCCCTGCGCGCCGCCTGCCGGGCCGTCGGGTCCGAGCGGCTGACGGGGCATGACCTGTATGTCACGCTGGAGCCCTGCGCCATGTGCGCCGCGGCGCTGGCGGCGGCGCGAATCCGGCGGGTCTACTACGGGGCCGCCGATCCGAAATCGGGCGGCGTGGCGCATGGGGCGCGGGTGTTCTCGCACCCTCAGGCCCATCACAGGCCGGAGGTCTATGACGGCATGGCGGCCGAGGACTGCGTCCGGTTGTTGCGCGATTTCTTTGCCGCGCAGCGCGGTGGCGGCGGATCCAAGGGCTGAGGCGCGCTCAGGCCGGTTTCACGACCAGTTCGCGGGGTATGTCCGCCAAGGGTTGCCCGCCCGTCGGCGTGACCACGAAGGTTTCGGTGATGGCCAGCCCCCAATCCGGCGTCCACAGGCCCGGCATCAGGTGAAAGGTCATGTTGTCCTGCAGAACGGTGCTGTCGCCGGGGCGCAGGCTCATGGTGCGCTCGCCCCAATCGGGCGGATAGCTCAGGCCCACCGGATAGCCCGTGCGATTGCCTTTGACATAGCCGGCCCGGGCAAAGCTGTCATAGACGCAGGCGGCGATTTCTTCGCAGGTGGCGCCGGGGCGGGCGGCGGCCAGCGTGTCCTCAATCGCGGTCAGGATCGCGGTTTCCGCGCGCCGGATATCGGCGGGTGGGTCACCCAGAAACAGGCTGCGGCTGGCCGGGCAGTGATAACGGCGGTGGCAGCCCGAGATCTCGAAATAGGTCGCCTCGCCCGGTGTCAGCGGACGGTCGTTCCAGGTGATGTGCGAGGCCGAGGCCTCGGCCCCCGAGGGCGCGATTGGCGCAATCGCGGGATAGTCGCCCGCAAGCCCCGGCAGCCCGGCGATGCCCGCCGCCTGAACCTCGGCCACGAGCACGTTTTTGTGAACCCCGGCGCGGAACCCGTCGCGCAGCACTGCGTGCATGTGTGCGGTCAACTGACCGGCCTTGCGCATCAAGGCGATCTCGGCCTCGCTTTTGACCGCGCGCTGCCAGTTCACCAACCCGGTCGCGTCGACCAGCGCATCGCGGCCGAACGCGGTCTCAAGGATCCGGTGGCTGGCGGCCGAGTAGTAATAATTGTCCATCTCGACACCCAGATGGGTCGTCCAGCCGCGCGTGCGCAGCAGCGATGCCAGCGACTCGACCGGGTGATGGTCGGGGTGCTGCACATGTTCCTCGGGCCAGTCGAACAGGTCGGCGGGGTCCAGCCAGGTGGTCTGCGCCGCGCCGGGCTTGTCCTGCGTCCGGCCCCACCACAAGGGCGCGCCGTCGCGGGGGACGATCACCATCTGCGGGACGTAGAAGCTCCAGCCGTCATAGCCCGTCAGCCAGGCCATGTTCGACGGGTCCGCAACCAGCAGGGTCTCGACACCCCGCTGGGCCATCGCGGACCGGGTCTTGGCCAGCCGCGCCGCGTATTCTTCCGCCGAGAAGGCCAGCGCGGGCGTCAAAGCTCGATCTCCTGCAGGACCTCGGGTTCGATGACGGTCACGCCCGGCAGCCCATCCGCCAGGTCTTTGGCGGATTGTTCCAGGATCGGAAAAGTCCGGTAGTGGCAGGGGATCACCGTCTTGAAGTCAAAATACCGCCGGGCGGCATAGGCGGCGGCTTTCATGTCCATCGTGAAATAGCCGCCCGCCGACAAAACGCCGATATCGGGTTTGTAATAGTCGCCGATCCACTCCATGTCGGCCATGATCGTGGTGTCGCCCGAGACATAGACCGTGTGACCATCGGCCGACAGGATGAACCCCACCTCGGACCCACCGGTGCGAGGGCCATCGGGTGTGGCGAAGGTCGAGCTGTGCGAGGCCGGCACCATGTCGACCTTGACCCCGTTCAGGTCGACCCGGCCGCCCTTGTTAAAGCCGATGGTCTCGATCCCTTCGGCCTCGGCCCAATGCGCCATGACGTCGTATTGGCCCACGACGGGAATGTTCAGGCGTTTGGCCAACGGCAGAACGTCGGCGACGTGGTCGAAATGCGCGTGGGTCAACAGGATATGCGTGGCGCCTTGGGCGGCCGCGTCGTGCTGATCCTCGGGCAGCATCGGGTTGCCGCTCAGCCAGGGGTCGATCAGCAGGACCTGTCCCGCCGCGTGAATTCGAAAGCTGCCATGCCCCAACCAGATGATTTTCATGAAAGACCCTCCTGAAACCGGTTCAGGGCCAGCCTAGCATCGGCTATGTAAAAATCCATGGACTGGATGCGAGAAATCGACGGCTATTGCGAGCGCCTGTCGCCGGCCTATTGGGCCGAACCCGTAAACGCCGTGACCAACGCGGCCTTTCTGCTGGCGGCATGGGTGATGTGGCGGCGGGTGCGGGGGCAGGGTCTGCCCTTGGCCAACCTGCTGGTCGCCATTCTGGCGGTGATCGGCATTGGCAGCTATCTGTTTCATACCCATGCGCAGGTCTGGGCCGCGCTGGCGGATACGACGCCGATTCTGCTGTTCATCCTTGTCTATATCTTTGCCGTGAACCGGGACATCTGGCGGCTATCCACGCCGAAGGCGGTGGGGCTGGCGGCCTTGTTCGTCCCCTATGCGGCGTTGACCATACCGGTGTTTCAGCTGGTACCCGGGCTGGGCGGGTCGTCCGCATATGCTCCGGTGCCGTTGCTGATCCTGATCTATGCGTATCTTTTACGCGTGCGCAGGCCGCAATTGGCCCGGGGCCTGGCGGTCGGGGCTGTGATCCTGATCGCGTCGATCACTTTCCGTGCGCTCGATGCTCCGCTTTGCGCCCGCATCCCGATGGGAACGCATTTCATGTGGCACCTCCTGAACGCCACCATGCTGGGCTGGATGATCGAGGTTTACCGCCGGGCCATGACGGATTCGGTCAGTCCGGCAGACGCCGTGCCACGTAGAACCCATAGCTGACATAGTCGGAATAGGTTTCGTACAAATCAATCTCGGTCTGTTCGGCATCGACAAGCGCTTTGGCCTGCTCGGAATTGCCCTGCCGGTCGAGGAAGGCAGGGAAGCTGCGTTTCAGGGGGAGATAGTAGTTCTCCATCCAGCAGTCAGAGCCCAGCGGGAAATAGCCGACAGGTTCATAGCCAGCGGTCTCGATCTGGCGGATCTTCTCTCCGGCGGTTGCAACTTCGGGATAGGCCTCATCCCAGTGCCGTGTCAGCGGTTCGGGGCGTCGATCGGTCAGCCAGGTCAGCTCGGACACTGCCAGGACCCCGCCGGGTCTCAGGAACCGACGCCAGGCTTTCAAACCGTTCTCGAACCCCATGTTGTAGATCGCGCCTTCCGACCAGATCACGTCAAGGCTGGCATCGTCGAAGGGCAGGTTCTCCATTGACGCCTCAAGGGTGTGAATGCGGGCCGCCAGACCCAAGCCCTGCGCACGCCTGTTTAACTCGGCCAGAAACTCCGGCAGGAAATCCACTGCCGTCACCGATGCGCCCAGATGGCGCGCAAGGCAGAAGGCCGCCGCGCCGGTTCCGCAGCCAATATCGGCGATCTTCAGTCCGGGATCGGCTTGTACGCCCGCCAGCGTCAGCGCCAGTTGCGTTGCCGCGTCGCTGCCGGGGCCTTGCCGGTCGTTGGGCAGGTGCAGGTCGATCAACAGCTGCATGTCATCAGTCATGACCCGTCAATCCTTGAAGGCGCGGGCCAAGTCTTCGGGTAGGTCGAACTCGTCCAGCACGCGTCGGCGCGCCTCGGCCGACATCTTGCGGGCGGTCTTTTCGACGATGCGCTGGATCTTTTCGTCCGAGTGTTTCGTGGCGAAGGGCGCAAAATACCATTTCAGAAAGACAAAGCAGATCACGTCCTCCAGCGCCTGAACGTCGTCGTCGCGCTTGATGCCCTGTTTGCGCAACATGCGACGGGCGGCGTCGATCTCGGCTTGATCGTACCCGGCCTCGGACATCAGCTCGGCCACGACCTGCGCGTGATGCTCGGCCTGGGCCTTGCGCCAGGCCAGATAGCCCGCGCGCCCTTCAGGGTATTCCGAGCGGGCCAGCTTCCAGCGCTCGACATGCTGGCCGCGGGCGGCGATCTGCAACGGCTCGGAGGCGTCGGGGAACAGCCGGTCCAACTCAGCGCTCATCCGTTCGCCATAAAGCAGCGCGGCGGGGCGGCCGTCTTCCTGGGTGGGATCGGCCGAATTGGCCGTATCAATTGCATCCAGAACCTTCTGCTTGCGCTCTGTCATGGCATCTCCTGCTTTGGCAACGGCACCTCGGGACATTCGGTCATGCTGACCTGAAACTCTTGAGTGAGTGAACGATAGAGCACCGTGCTTCAACAAAAAAGCGCCGACCCATTCAGGGCCGGCGGCGCCACGAGGGCAGGTGCAGGATCGGGGCGGAAAAAGGGGGGAGAACCGGCCCGATCCAACAGGGAAGCGGTAGGGTTAGTTGCGGAGCGAAGATTTCTCCTGGCTCACCTGATCCGAGGGGTGCTGATCGGGGAAGGTCAGCGTTGGTGTCAGGTCGCCCATGGGAACCCCCAGCGCGAGGGCTGGCGCGGCAGCGGTTGTCAGAACAACGGACACAGCAATCAACATGCGTTTCATGATTTTTCTCCGGACTGAACTGTTTCGTTCAGTACATAAAGTAACTTTTTGCGCCGGCTTCAATCGTCAAAGTGAACTAATCCGTTCACTTTTTTGCATAGCGGGTATTCAAAATTGTTTGGCTTGGCGGCAACCGCGTGGGCTTTGGACAAATCGCTGTGGCTCAGTGGTCTTGCGACTGCTGCATCAGACGGGTAAATGCCCCTGTAACGCATATGAGGTTTCCCATGTCGATTGACCAAAGCACCGCCGCCAAGGTGGCCAAACTGGCCCGGATCAAGGTCGAGGATGACGCGTTGCCCGCGCTGGCCTCGGAATTCAACACGATCCTGGGGTTCATCGAACAGCTGAACGAAGTTGACGTCGAAGGGGTCGAGCCGATGGTCTCGGTGACGCCGATGCGGCTGAAGCGGCGCGAGGACGTGGTGACCGACGGGAACATGCAGGACAAGATCCTGTCCAACGCCCCCGACGCGCGCGAGGGCTTTTTCGCGGTTCCCAAGGTGGTGGAGTAAGACATGTCCGATCTGAACAAACTGAGCCTTGCCGAGGCCCGCGACGCCCTGCGCAACAGAGATGTGACCTCGGTCGAGCTGACCGAGGCCTGCCTGAAGGCGATCGACGCAGCCGATGTCCTGAACGCTTTCGTGCACAAGACCCCGGAAATCGCGCTGGAGCGTGCGAAGGCCGCAGACGAGCGGATCAAGGCGGGCGACGCGCCTGCCATGTGTGGCCTTCCGATCGGCATCAAGGATCTGTTCTGCACCAAGGGCGTGCCCTCGCAGGCTGCGTCCAAGATTCTGGACGGGTTCAAGCCCGAATACGAATCCACAGTCTCGCAGCAACTGGCCGATGCGGGCGCGGTGATGCTGGGCAAGCTGAACATGGACGAGTTCGCCATGGGTTCGTCCAACGAAACCTCGGTCTATGGCAATGCGGTGAACCCTTGGCGGCGCGGCAATGATGACGCGCAGCTGACCCCGGGCGGTTCCTCGGGTGGCTCGGCGTCTGCCGTCGCAGCCGATCTGTGCCTGGCAGCGACCGGAACCGACACCGGTGGCTCGATCCGGCAGCCCGCCGCCTTCACCGGCATCACCGGCATCAAGCCGACCTACGGCCGCTGCTCGCGCTGGGGCATCGTGGCCTTTGCGTCCTCGCTGGATCAGGCCGGGCCGATGACCAAGAACGTGCGCGACGCGGCCATCATGCTTGAGGCGATGTGTGGGCACGACCCGAAAGACTCGACCAGCGCAGAACTGGCTGTTCCGAACTTTGAGGCTATGCTGACCGGAGACATCAAGGGCAAGAAAATCGGCATTCCAAAGGAATACCGGATGGATGGTATGCCCGCCGAGATCGAAAAGCTCTGGGCCGATGGGGCCGAGATGCTCAAGGCCGCCGGGGCCGAGATTGTCGACATCTCGCTGCCGCACACCAAATACGCGCTTCCGGCCTACTATGTAATCGCACCGGCCGAGGCGTCGTCGAACCTGGCGCGCTATGACGGCGTGCGCTACGGCCGCCGTGCGCAGCTGGCGCAGGGCGACGGCATCACCGAGATGTATGAAAAGACCCGCGCCGAGGGCTTTGGCCACGAGGTGCAGCGCCGTGTCATGGTCGGCACTTACGTGCTGTCAGCTGGTTTCTATGACGCCTACTACAACCGCGCCCGCAAGGTGCGGACGCTGATCAAGAAAGACTTCGAGGATGTCTTTGCCGCAGGCGTCGATGCGATCCTGACACCGGCGACACCTTCGGCTGCGTTCGGTCTGGGCGAAATGACCGAGGCCGACCCGGTGCAGATGTATCTGAACGACGTGTTCACCGTGACCGTCAACCTCGCGGGTCTTCCGGGTATCTCGGTTCCCGCCGGTCTTGACGGGCAGGGCTTGCCGCTGGGGCTGCAGCTGATCGGTCGTCCGTGGGAAGAAGGTGACCTTCTGAATACCGCCTACGCGCTTGAGAATGCCGCCGGGTTTGTGGCCAAGCCGGGCAAATGGTGGTAACCCTCAGGCAGCGGTAACAACGCGAGGACGGAGCAGTTCCATGCGCAAAATGCTTCTCATTCCGGCCTTCGGGTTCGTCGCGGCTTGCGATACCGTGGCACCAGTCACGGACTCCGGCTTCAACACGCCGCAGTATCAGGCCGAACGCGAGGCGCAGTTGGCCGGGCAAGGCGCCGCGGGGAACCCGCTGCTGCCGCCGCCGGCCATTTCGCAGGAGCAGTTGAATGCCGAAGCCGGTCCTGCCCCCTTCACGACGGGCGACAGCGCCACGGACATTGCCAACCAGACCGCGGCGGCATTGGCGAGCACATCGGCGCAGCCGACTGCACCGGTGGCCGTAAGCTCAAACGGCATTTCGAACGAGCAGGATTTCGCAGCGGTTTCAAGCAGCCGCAGCATCCAGGATGATGCCGCGCTGATTCAGCAGAACCGTCAGACATACGAGGTTGTCGCGCCGACGGCGGTTCCTCAGCGCGGGTCGGACGGACAGCCCAATATCGTCCAATATGCTCTGACCACGACCAATCCGGTTGGCACACAGCTCTACAGCCGAGCCGGGTTCAATTTGCAGGCCAAGGCACAACGCAACTGCGCGGGATACGCATCGCCTGACCAGGCACAGATCGATTTCCTGGCCAATGGTGGCCCCCAGCGCGACCGCAAGGGCCTGGACCCGGATGGCGACGGATTTGCCTGCGGCTGGGACCCCAGCCCGTTCCGCAGTGCCGTCGGCAACTGAGCTCTCGCCGATCTGGCACCCATCCCCCAATTTCGGCCCCCGCCGGGATGGGTTGAAGCCGTCGCTGGTGGTGCTTCACTACACCGCGATGAACAGCGCTCAAGCCGCGCTCGAGCGTTTGTGCGACCCGGCCACCGAGGTATCGGCCCACTATCTGATCGGCTGCGACGGAACGCTCTGGCAGATGGTCCGTGAGGAAGATCGCGCCTGGCACGCCGGTGCAGGTGCATGGCGGGGGTTCAGCGACATCAATTCCCGCTCCATCGGGATCGAACTCGACAATCGCGGCGATCATCCTTTCTCCGAACCGCAGATGGCGGTGCTGGAAAACCTGCTTTCACATCTGCAAGAGCGGTTGGGGATCAAGCCCTCGAACGTTATCGCCCATTCGGACATGGCCCCCGAGCGAAAGTTTGATCCCGGTCCCAAGTTTGATTGGGATCGTCTCGCGCACCAGAAACTGGCGGCCGGGCCGGCCGTTCTGAAGGGTATATACCTTGAAGAAATGCAGCCAGACGACGAATACTTTGCATTGGTTGCGATGAGGGCCGGGTATCCCAAAGCCCCTATAGCTGATCTGCTGAAAGCGTTCCGAAGCCGGTTTGCCCCGTGGCGGCGCGGGCCCCTGTCCAAGAAGGATATGGGCGACATCGAACGACTGGCTGCCTTGATGGAACACCTTGACGGTATTCGGGTGGACGTTTAACCCGGCAACCGCGCGGAGGGCCGGATGGCCGCTGGGGCTCAGGCCCGAGAGGAAAGTCCGGACTCCACAAGGCAACGGTGCCGGGTAACGCCCGGGCGGGGAAACCCGACGGAAAGCGCCACAGAAAACAGACCGCCATGACGGATCGGAGGTTCGCCTCTGGCACATCATGGCAAGGGTGAAACGGTGGAGTAAGAGCCCACCGCGCCGCTGGCAACAGCGGCGGCACGGCAAGCCCCACCGGGAGCAATGCCGAATAGGGTCCCCGCGCGGGCCGGTCGGCGTCAGCCGATACCGCCGCTAGGCTCGCCTTGGCCGAGAGGGACCGGGTTGGCAGCTCGAGCCGCGCAGCAATGCTCGGCCTAGAGGAATGGTCATCGAAGGGGGCAACCCCGGAACAGGATCCGGCTTACAGGCCCTCCGCGCGTATTTTCTTCATCCTCCGGGCGGCGTGTAGGCCGCGACCAGTTTCGCGGCTTTCTCGGTGATGGCAACAAATTCGTCGGCCGACCAGGCCCGAACCGTCTCGACCCGCGAAACCGCCCCCGAAGCCGCAACGGCCATACCGACTGCCACGGCATCCGTTCCGTCCGGAGCTTCGCTGATGACCACCACGTCATTGCTTCCGGTCGTCACGTAGAAGGCCAGCAGTTTGCCGCCAACCTTCTCCAGCAGCGCCGCCACCGGCCCGGTGCGGTTTTCCGGTTTCTTCAGCATCCCTTTGACACCGGCGTTGGAATAAGAGGCATAGGTGATGAAGACAGGCATGACGATCTCCTCGTGAATGAAATGTGCAGAGCGCTCCAATTGGCCGGCTCCTTGGCCCGGAAGACAGGCTTGCCGCATCAAACCAATGCGGTGATCGACACCCAGGCTCCCAATCCGATCAAAACGACACCGACGACCGGCGTCAGCCATCCCGCCCGGGGCAACAGCTTTTCCAGCGCGACGTAGACGGCGATTGTGACGATCCACCAAAGGTTCATGATGCCGCCGACGAACAGCAGTGCCATCAAGGCCCAGCAGCAGCCCAAGCAGTAGGCTCCGTGCAGGGCGCCGCATCGAAACGCACCCCAATGCCCGGGCCGGTTGTGGCGGGTCAGAAAGGCAGCCGGGCTCTGACAATGGCGGAGGCACGCGGATTTCAACCCGCTGAACTGATACATCCCGGCAGCACAGAGAACGATGCCCGCCAAGATTCCGGACCGGATGGTCATCATCGGGCCATCCATCGCTCCGATCTGTTGCAGGCCCCATTGCAGTCCGGTTGCCCCAAGGCTGAACACGGCCCAGGCAAAAAGATACCCCGACAGAAAGGCCAATCCGAAGCTGGCGCTGCGCTGCCTGTCGGGTCCAACCCGTTTCAACGCCACAAACAATAGGGCAGTCGGGGCCGCGCTGGGCGTCATCATTGCGACCATCATCACCCACCACATGGCAAAGACCAATGCGGCGTACCAAAGCGTCCAGACGGCACCGGCCCCCATCGGCATGGGCTGGCCAATTGGACCGGCCATCCGAGTCATCTCGACGGCCGACATCTGCATCCCGACACCGGCGACCGTGTACCAGACCGCACCCGAAACGATCAGAAGGACACTTCCAGCGACGATCAGACGTTCTTTTCGCAGTACTCGCTCGAGGCTGATCGTTCGGGCAGGGCGGGCCTGTTCCGACGCGTCTGCACTATGGCCCGACAACGCCATGACCTGAGATGTTTAAATGCGCCAGATGGGCATGTGAGGACTCGAAGGTCAGGTCTATGGCTGAACCGCTTGTCCTGGCCGTTCCCGAGGCGACCTCGGCGTGGCGGTATTCGAATCCATGCGGCAACTGGATCGACGCGCGATGCGGTTGGCCCGAGACGATATGTGCGATCGGCTTGACGTCCACATCGAACACGTTCTTGACCTTCGCGTAGCCGGTCCGGTCTTCGCGGCTCCAGTTCACGTCGATTTCAGCAAACAGTGTCTCATGCTTGGTCGGCGCCATGGCGCTGTAGACATACCACATGGTGGCCATTTCATCGGTGTCCTCACCGGACATGATGGCCTGCAGGGCGGCCCGCTGATCGGCGTCCGCCCGTTCGTCGATGATCAGTTGCATCTGCCCGTTGCCCTCGTGAATCGGGCCTGGCCAGTGGTAGACACCCGCAGCCCGCAGGCCGGAAAGATCCGTGTCCCCGTAATGGCCGCTTGTGATGTCAAAGACGACCACGGCCTCGCAATTCCCGTGACTGGGCAGGCTGCTGAACTGGCAGGGGCAACCGAAATCACAGTTGCAATTGGCCAGCGTCTCGCCCTGAAGTTTCCATTCTGTCATGATTTCCCCCAAGCAGACGTACAAGAAAACTCTGCTGACAGAGGGTCTTGCCCGGTTTCGCTGCCTCATGCCGCACAACCTTGGACCGCGGCGTTCTGGGATGCTGTTGTGCGAACATATCACGAAACCGTGATCTGTCCAAACCGGGCGCTGATCCACTGTGTGTCGGATCCTGTGATTTGTGTTGAAACACCACCGATTCCGGTTGACTCGGGCGCGCGACCGGGTAAAAGCGCACGCTCATAGGAATTCAACCGAAAGGCCCCTGCCTTTCCGGACGCAGGAGATAACCATGGCGAAGCCGACGACAATCAAGATCCGTCTGAACTCGACCGCGGGCACGGGCCACTTCTACGTGACCAAAAAGAACGCTCGCACCATGACCGAGAAAATGACCGTTCGTAAATACGACCCGGTCGTTCGGAAGCATGTCGAGTACAAGGAAGGCAAGATCAAGTAATCTGCCTTTTTTCGACGCGAAAGCTTAAGGGGTTCTGCTTCGGCAGGACCCTTTTTCGTTGTTTTGACCGGGTCGTTTGGTCCTTAAGCCGCCCGATCCGGCCGTTTCGGGCCGTTGCAGAGGCGCATCAGGCCGACAGGTATTCTGATTGGTGTTGGCTTGCTTTTTTGCCCCGCCTGCCAGTACGGTTCAGCAAACCGCCACAAAATGTTGAGCGCCATGAAAAAAATCTTGTTGCCCGCAATCGCCATTCTGACACTTTCGGCCTGTGAGGACCCGTTCAACCGCCAAGGCGTCGGGTTCACCGGCATTGATGGCGAACCAAGAACCGTTTCGGACGTCAAAGGCGCCGTCGCCTTTGTTCCGCCTGCTACGAACGTCCCGGCTGAGTTGGCTGAATTGCCGACCATTCAGGCCAGCACTGACAAGACAGAATTCGACAAGGTCGCTGGTGTGGCCATCGACAATGGCGGACGCTCCGACACTACTGCCGTTCAGTTGACCGGCAGCAGCAGTACCATGTTCCTGAGCACGGTGAGTGTGAACGGAACCCTGTTCGGCGTGTTGCGCACCGAAAACAACAGCACCAAGGTGGACAACTCGGTTGGGGCCGCGTTCGGCAGCCAGACCGAACGCTTTACAGGCTGTCTGCCTGCGGGCGACGTATACCGCAAAGGCGGCTCGTCGCGCAGCTCGGGTTTCGCGGTTCCGCTGAACTGCAGCTGATCGGATCTTTCGCGATTACAATGATGAAAGGCCCTTGCCATTTGGCTGGGGCCTTTTTCTTTGGGCTGGCTATGCTGGCGCCGGAACAAAAAAGGGCGGGCCGTTCGGGCCCGCCCTTTGATTGGGTGTTCCGGCAGTCTTACTCGCGATTGCCGAGCAGCTGCAGCAGGAACATGAACATGTTGATGAAGTCCAGGTACAGGTTCAGCGCACCCATGATGGCGGCCTTGCCCAGCCACTCCTGATCGCCCGCATGGGCCATCTGGATGTAGGTGGTCTTGATCTTCTGCGTGTCATAGGCGGTGAGGCCCGCAAAGATCAGAACGCCCAGGATCGACACGGCGAACATGATGGCCGGCGATTGCAGGAACAGGTTGATGACCATGGCCACGATCAGGCCGATCACACCCATCATCAGGAACGTCCCCATACCGGACAGGTCCTTCTTGGTGACGTAACCATACAGCGACAGACCGGCAAAGGCGATCGAAGTCACCAGAAAGACCTGGGCGATCGAAATGCCGGTGAAGGCCACGAAGATCCAGCTGAGCGACAGGCCCATTACCGCCGCGAAGGCGTAGAAGAACAGTTGGGCGCCAGCTGCGCTGAGGCGGTTGATGGCCGCGCCGAAGGCAAACACCATGATCAGCGGAGCGAACATGACGATCCAGCCCAGAATGTTCGGGCTGAGGGTCACCGGATCGCGGAACACCGACAGCAGCTGCGGGCTGGTTCCTACAGCCCATGCAACCGCAAAGGTGATCAGCATGCCCACGGACATCGTGCCGTAGACCTTGTTCATGTGGGCGCGCAGGCCCTCGTCAATCTCGGCAGCGCGCGCGCCAGTCGCCGTCCGGATCGTATCGAATTGTGCCATAGAGGTCTCCCTTGAATTCAGCTTTCAGCCCCCGGTTGCGGGGCGATTTCCCTGCAAATATCGGAGAGTGTAGCGCATGTTTCAAGGGTTTTGGGGCCAAAACTCAGCAATATGGTCAACAATTTCAGCGCCGCTTTGGAAGGTGGCGCTGAAATCCGTTGCAGGCCGTGCATTCAGGGCCGCTTGCGCCAGGTTTCGGGCGCGTCCCAGAACGGGCGGGATGCTTCTGTCAGGGCCTCTGATCGGGTGATCCCGATGTCTTGCAGGGCGCGGTCATCCAGCCGGGCCAGCTCCCGCCGTTGATGAGCGGCCGCAAGCATTCGCTGAAGCCAATTGCCCGTTTTGATCGATGCCGAGGCACAGGGTCGGTGTGCAGCGATTTGGGTCATGACTTGTGTCCTTTCATCGGTCTGTGATGTAAATCTGTTTTCATATCAGCTTCCTTGAACTATATGGCGGGTTGTGGCATATTTTAAAAATGAATGTTTTTGAATTCATCCATAAGGATTATTGATGATGCGGAACCTAGACATCACCACCCTGCGCTCATTCGTGGCGGTCGCGGACCACGGGGGCGTAACGCGTGCCGCCGGTTTCCTGCATCTGACACAGTCGGCTGTGTCCATGCAGCTGAAACGTCTGGAAGAGTTGTTGGGCCTGGAATTGCTGGACCGGTCTGGGCGCACCATCGCGTTGACGGCCTCTGGCGAACAGCTGTTGGCTTATGCCCGGCGAATGGTGGCGTTGAATGACGAGGTCATCTCGAAGCTGACCGATCAGGCCTTTGAGGGCGAGGTGGTGCTTGGGGTGCCGCACGATATCGTCTACCCGGCCATTCCACGGGTTCTGCAGCGGTTCAATGCCGATTTCCCCCGCGTGCGCGTGCAGTTGGTTTCGTCCTATTCAATCCAGTTGAAAGAGATGTTTCGGCGTGGTGAATGTGACGTGATCCTGACGACCGAGGCTGCGAATTCGGACGGCGGTGAAACCATTGCAGAGCTGCCTCTGCGCTGGATCGGCGCGTCAGGAGGCTCGGCTTGGCGACGGCGGCCGCTTCCGTTGGCGCTGGGTCGGCGCTGCCTCTTCCGGCCTCAGGTCATTGCCGCCTTGGATGCAGCAGGCATTCCATGGGAGCTGTCGGTTGAAACCGAGAACGACCGCACGATCGAGGCAACCGTCAGCGCGGACCTCGCCGTCCACGCCATGCTTGAGGGGACCGAGGCGGCACATCTGGAGAAGATCGATTCAGGTGGGGTTCTGCCCGAGTTGCCGGCGCATATGATCAACCTTTACGGAGGCGATCAGGGGCGCGGCGAAGTGGTGGAGGCCCTCGCTGCGCTGGTGCGGCAGAACTTCCACATGCTTGGTGGTACACCACTGCGCGCCGTGGTGGGCTGATCCGGTCAGATCGTGATGACGACTTTCCCGGTCGACTTTCGTTCCTTCAGCAGAGCCATGCCCTGCGCCACTTCGGACAGCGGCAGGCTGTGGCTGATATGGGGCCGGATGCGTCCCTCGGCATGCCAGGCAAAGAGGGTCTCAAAGCTGTTGCGAACGACCTCGGGCCGGAACCTCAGATAGCCACCGATGTAGAACCCGATCACGGTCAGGTTCTTCACCAGCAAATGATTGGCCGGTATCTGCGGGACTTCGCCGCCGGCAAAACCTATCGGCAGCAGGCGGCCTTCGGGATTGGTCGCCCGGAAGGCAGCCTTGAACACGTCGCCACCGATGGCGTCATAGACAACGTCTGCGCCACCCAATGCCAGCACGCGCTCGCGCAGATCTTCGTCCGCGTCGATTAGGTGATCGGCCCCGGCCGCGCGGGCGACCGCCAATTTATTGGCGCCACGGGCCTGTGCGATCACCGTCGCGCCCATAAGCTTGCCGATCTCGACCGCCGTCAGCCCGACACCGCCGGCGGCACCGGTCACCAAAAGGGTCTCGCCCGGCTGCAGTCGCGCCCGATGGTCCAGCGCCATTTGGCTGGTGCCGTAGGCGATCTGGATGGCTGCCGCGTCTTCAAAGCTGCACGACCGGGGGATGAGTACGGCACGGTCGGCGTCAAAAACCCCGAATTGCGCCAATCCGCCCTGGCCTGAGTATACCGCGACCCGGTCTCCGGGCTTCAGATGGCTGACCCCTGCGCCGACCGCGTCTACGACCCCCGCAACCTCAAGCCCCAATGTGAAAGGGGCCGCTGGCGTATCCTGATACGTGCCCTTCTGCATCAGAAGATCGGCAAAGTTCAGCCCGCAGGCGCGAATGGCCACGCGGATCTGGCCTTCGGCGGGTGCGGGCACGGGTATCTCGCGCAATTTGGCCTGCTCTCCGGCAGACTGGATCTGGTAGGCCAGCATCTCAAATCTCCATGTTGGCGCCATTGATCGGGGCCGCCCCTGACTTGTCAATCATTCCGGAAGGGAACGGCCCGGGCGTCGTTGTCGCACTGGCCAAATCGTGCACAACCGTAAACCTTCCTTCGGGCGCGCAGATTCAACCATCTTGAAAATTTTCCAAAAAGCGGCAATATTGCTTGTCAGTGCTGTTTCGGGGGGCACGTTCCGTATTAGAGAGTTTTTTACAAGCGTCTCGCTAGTGTGCGGTCATGGTTCAGTTAGCGTTTTCCCGGGCGGTTGTGTGTAACAGAGGAGAATACCAATGACCCATCACGTCGATGTCCATGTGGGCAAGCGCGTACGGCATCGCCGCTGGTTGATTGGCATGACGCAGCAGCAGCTGGCACAGCAGGTCGGTATCAAATTCCAGCAGATCCAGAAATACGAAACCGGGGCCAACCGCATCAGCGCCTCACGCCTGTGGGACATTGCCGAAGCTCTGGACGTTCCGGTCAGCTTTTTCTTTGAAGGTCTGGAGGACGCCCAAAAGGAAGACTCGGGCAAGAAATCGGTTCCTGCTGATCTGATGGGCGACAAGGAAGCGTTGGATCTGGTTCGGTCCTACTACGCGATCCCGGAAAACCAGCGCCGGCGCCTGTTTGAGCTTGCGCGCGTTCTCAGCGACGTGGCCTGAGACCGGGACTTGACTTCGCACAGGGCTGAGCGCACCAGTGGCGCATGACCAAAGCCTCCGCAAGTGACCTTGAAGTTGCCGAGAAAATGGCCGACGCGGCGCGTGCGGCCATTTTGCCTTACTTTCGCCAGTCGAATCTTGAAACCTCAAACAAGCTGCAAGGCGGATATGACCCAGTGACCGTGGCCGATCGCGCAGCCGAACAGGCCATGCGATCCGTTCTGGCCGAGCTTCGCCCCGACGACGGCATCTTGGGCGAGGAGTACGGTGCGCTCGAAGGCAAATCGGGACGAACCTGGGTGTTGGACCCGATCGACGGCACCCGCGGTTTCGTCAGCGGCACACCGACATGGGGCGTGCTGATCGCGCTAGGCGACGATAGCGGGCCGATCATGGGGGTGATTGACCAACCCTATATCGGCGAACGGTTTGTGGGTCATGCAGACGGTGCGTTCATGACCGGTCCTTTGGGCAGAACCAGCTTGGCGACCCGTCGGACGGATGCCTTGCGGGACGCAATCCTGTTCACGACATTCCCCGAAGTTGGCACGACCGCCGAAGGAGACGCCTTTCGCGCCGTGGCCGGACAGGTGCAACTGACACGCTACGGCATGGACTGCTACGCATACGCGCTGCTGGCGGCCGGGCAGGTCGACCTGGTGATCGAGGCTGGACTGAACGCGTATGACATTCAGGCCCCGATCGCGGTAATTAAGGCGGCCGGTGGCGTCGTGACCGACTGGCAGGGCGGGCCTGCCCATCAGGGGGGGCGGGCACTGGCGGCTGCGAACCCTGAGATCCACGCCGCGGCCCTCGAGATTCTGCGCGACTTCTGACGACGGTTGCCGCTGCGGCCGCGATTGATTAGGGTCGTCGCGCCGGTTCTTGCGCCCGTTTTCCACCGGCACACGCATTTCTGGCATGAGGCGGGCAGATGCAGGAGTGCGAGATGCCCGAAATCCTTCTTAGAAACGCCGATGCGATCCTGACCATGGACGACAACCGGCAAGAACTGGCCGGCGCCGATTTGCTGATCCGTGACGGGCAGATTGCCCGCATAGGCCAAGGTTTGACCACCGACGGAGAGGTGCATGACCTCAGCGGCTGTGTCGTGACGCCGGGATTGGTCAATACCCACCACCATCTCTACCAGACACTGACTCGAGCTGTTCCGGCGGGCCAGGATGCGCTGCTCTTTGGCTGGCTGCAGACGCTCTATCCGATCTGGGCGCGGTTCGGTCCTGACGAAATGTTCACTTCGGCTCAGATCGGTCTGGCCGAGTTGGCCTTGTCGGGCTGCACGCTCAGTTCCGACCATCTGTATCTGTATCCGAATGGGTCACGCTTGGATGACACGATCGCGGCCGCTGCGGAGGTGGGGCTGCGGTTCCATCCGACCCGCGGCGCGATGAGCATCGGCGAAAGCGACGGCGGTCTGCCGCCCGATGCTTTGGTCGAGGCCGAGGCCGACATCCTGAATGACATGATCCGAGTGGTCGACGCGTTCCATGACCCGTCCGAAGGCTCAATGTGCAGGGTTGGACTTGCGCCCTGTTCGCCCTTCTCGGTCAGTCGGGATCTGATGCGCGACGCCGCACTGCTGGCACGGGACAAAGGGGTCATGCTGCACACCCATCTGGCGGAAAACGACGAGGATATCCTGTATTCCGAATCCCAGTTCGGCTGTCGACCCGGCCAGTATGCCGAGGAACTTGGCTGGACCGGCCCCGATGTCTGGCACGCCCATTGCGTGAAGCTGGACGGGGCAGAGATCGACCTGTTCTCTCGGTCACGCACCGGGGTTGCGCACTGTCCCTGCTCGAATTGCCGTCTGGGCTCGGGGATCGCGCCGGTGCGCGCGATGCGTGACAACGGGGTCAGGGTTGGCTTGGGCGTTGACGGTTCCGCAAGCAACGACAGCGGCAACCTGATGGCCGAGGCGCGGCAGGCGATGCTTCTGCAACGCGTGGCGAACGGTGCCGATGCCATGTCCGCGCGCGAAGCTCTGGAAATTGCGACGCGGGGTGGGGCGGACGTGCTGAACCGGCCGGACTGCGGCCGCCTGATGCCGGGCAAACGTGCCGATATCGCTGTTTGGGACACAAGGGGTGTGGAGTGCGCGGGCAGTTGGGACCCGGCTGCTCTGCTGCTGGCAGGTCCGGTGCACGTCAAACACCTGTTTGTCGAGGGGCGACAGGTCGTCCGGGACGGCAACATTGCTACATTTGACCTGCCGCGCGCGATCGAACGGCAGAACAGGTTGGCCCTCGCCTTGCAGGGCTGATCTGCCTTCAGGTCGAAACGCGCCGTCCGCCGATCCACACATCGGCGATGGCGCGGTCGTCGCCCATCATGATTGTCGGGAACACCGCCTCCCAAAGGGACTCGGCATTGGCTTCTCGCTGGGCAATCGCGGGGGTCGAGGCGAGGTCGAGCACGATCAGGTCCGCCTCCATTCCGGGGGCGATATTGCCGATGCGGTCGTCCATCCGCAGCGACCGGGCCGAGCCTGCGGTGCCCAGCCACAGCAGTTGCGCCGGGTGCAGCGGATGTCCGCGCAATTGGCCGATTTCATAGGCGGCCGCCATGGTCCGCAACATGGAAAAGCTGGACCCGCCGCCGGTGTCGGTTGCCAGGCCGATACGATGGCCATCCCGCATCAGCCCGTGCAAATCGAACAGACCCGAACCGATGAAAGTGTTCGAGGTGGGGCAATGGATCAGCGACGCATCGACCTCACGCAGGCGGTCTCGCTCGCGCGGTTCCAGGTGGATCACGTGGCCATAGAGGCCGTTCGCGCCGAGCAACCCGAACTTTTCGTAGGTGTCCAGGTAGTCACGCGCCTCGGGGAACAGCGACCGAACCCATTCGATTTCGTCCGTCTGCTCGCTGAGATGCGTCTGCATGAGACAATCGGGGTGTTCCGCCCAAAGCGCGCCCATCGCCTCAAGCTGTTCTGGGGTCGAGGTCGGGGAAAACCGCGGCGTGATCGCATAGGCTATCCGGTCGACATCTTGCCACTTTTCGATCAGAGCCTTGGACTGGTCATAGGCTGCTTGAGCCGTGTCCCGAAGACCTTCGGGCGCGTTGCGGTCCATGCAGGTCTTGCCGGCCACGACACGCTGACCGCGCTCCTGGGCGGCCGTGAAAAAGGCATCGACGCTTTCGGGATGAATGGTGCAGAAACTGCACATGGTCGTGGTGCCGTGTGCGGCGGTCAGGTCAAGATACCGGTTCGAAATCTCGGCTGCGTAGGCTGCATCACCGAACTTCATCTCTTCTGGAAAGGTGTAGGTGTTCAGCCAATCAATCAGCCGTTTGCCCCAACTCGCGATCATCGCCGTCTGGGGATAGTGGACATGGGGGTCGACAAAACCAGCCAGGATCAGGTTTTCGCCATGGTGATGAATGGCGGCCTCGGGGTGCGCGGTTTGCAGGTCAACGGTACTTCCCAACTCCCGGATTTTCCCGCCCTCGATCAGAACGGCTTCGTGCAGCCGGACCGCCTGATCCGGTTGCGTTTCGAAGGGGGAGTGTTCGAAACTCAGTACGCGCCCTGTCAAAAGCGTCTTTTGCGCCATCCGCCTTGATCTCCGCCTTGGTGAATCCGGCTTGCAGCATAGGGATGTGAAAGATGCGGGTAAATCGCACCATTGTCATTGTTTTCCGGTAGCTGCTTCTTCTATTTAGGGGCCAATTCCCAGAACAAGGGGCAGCGCATGACGACCGGCACCGAAGACAACAGAACCGACCCCTCTCGCGATGATGACGTCTATGCGCTGGACCGGCGAACGGTTGCCGCAATCCTTTACGCCGTCGATGTCGAGGATCGCGAGAAGCTGATCGAGCTGATGGAGCCACTGCACGCGGCCGACATTGCCGACCTTCTGGAACAGATCAACCCCTACGACCGAGCGCGGCTGATCCGCCTGTATGACCGGGAATTTGACGGGGACATTCTGTCTGAACTGGACGAATCCGTTCGCGAAGAAGTCATTGGCGTTCTACGACCCGACGTTCTGGCCGAAGCCGTCCGTGAGATGGAAAGCGACGATGTCGTGGACCTTCTGGAGGATCTGGAGGAGCCGCAGCAGGAAGCGGTGCTGGAGGCCCTTGAGGCCTCGGAACGGATCGCGGCACTGCAGGCGCTGGCCTATCCCGAGAACTCCGCAGGCCGACTGATGCAGCGCGAGGTGGTCATGGCTCCCGATCATTGGACGGTCGGGCAGGCGATCGACTACATGCGCTCGCAGGACGATCTGCCCGAGCAGTTCTATCACGTTGTGCTGGTCGATCCACGGCTGAAGCCGGTGGCGCAGGTCATGTTGGGCAAGTTGATGGCCGCGCGGCGCGACACCAAGTTGCTGGACATCGCCGAGGACGAGTTTCACATCATCCCGGTCGATCAGGATGAAGAAGACGTTGCCTATGCTTTCAACCAGTACCACCTGATTTCCGCGCCGGTGGTGGACAGTGACAAACGGCTGGTCGGGGTAATCACGATAGACGACGCAATGGCCGTTCTGGATGAAGAGATCGAGGAAGACATGCTGCGACTGGCAGGTGTCAGTGATGACAGCTCGATTTCAGACAGTGTTGCAGCAACCAGTCGTCGCCGTTTGCCCTGGCTGACGGTCAACCTGTGCACCGCCATTTGTGCCTCGCTGGTGATTTCACAGTTCGAGGCGGCAATCGAGCAGATCGTGGCGCTGGCGATTCTGATGCCCATCGTTGCCTCGATGGGTGGTAACGCCGGAACTCAGTCTCTGACCGTTGCCGTACGTGCGTTGGCGACCCGCGACCTGACGGGCTCGAACGTGGCGCGAGTCATCCGCCGAGAATTGCTGGTGGGCATGTTGAACGGGCTGTGTTTCGCCATCGTTCTGGGGACGGTGGGGATGATGTGGTTCGAATCCCCGCTGCTGGGTGTCGTGATCGGTTCCGCCTTGGTCGTGAACATGATCATCGCCGGGTTCGCGGGTACGGTAGTACCGGTGGTGCTGGATCGCCTGGGTGTAGACCCGGCATTGGCCTCGGGAACCTTCGTTACGACGACGACGGATGTAATGGGGTTCTTCATCTTTCTAGGGCTTGCAAGCGTGGTGCTGCTGTGACCGATCTGACTGAAATCAAGGCCGCGGCGCGCAAGGCTGCCTTTGCCCGGCGCAAAGCGGCCTTCGACGCGGGGCCGCCGGCCGCCGCGGGCCGCCTGTCCGAGGTGCTGGCCGGATTTCGTGGCGTTCCGCTGTCTGGCTACATGCCGATCCGCACCGAAATCGACCCTCTGCCCGCCATGGCCGAGGCCGCAGCCTATGGTCCCGTGGGTGTTCCGGTCATCCAAGGCGCCGGACGGCCTCTGCGGTTTTCGCGCTGGACACCCGAAGGGCCGTTGAAAGATGGGCCATTTGGCGCCAAGGTGCCCGAGACGGACGACTATTTTGACCCTGAAATCCTGATCGTGCCCCTTGTGGCATTCGATCCGCAAGGCGGGCGATTGGGCTATGGGGGCGGGTTTTATGACCGCACGCTTGAAGGGCTGCGCGCCAAACGTCCCACATTGGCCATCGGTTTCGCCTTCGACGCGCAAGAGGCCGAAGCCTTGCCGCTGGAACCGACGGACCAGCCGTTGGACATGATCGTTACCGAGACCAGGGTCCTGACGTTTTAGGCTTCAGTTCTCAAAGTGGCTCCGCAGATAGTCCCAGGCATCAACCTCAGTTCCATCCTCAAGGATGCACACGCCGTATTCCGATCCATCGGTGTTCTTGCGGATCTGATATTCGCCGCCGTTTTCGATGCAGAAGGTCGCGGCCGGATTTGCCATTGTTGTCTTGGTCGTCGCGTGAGCAAAGCCGCCCGAGATAGCGAGAGAAACAGTTGCGGTCAGGACTATGCGTTTCATCGAAATCTCCGAGTGAAAAACCGGTTGCGTCAGAATTGCAGGTTTCCACCGGAATTCAACCCGCATGCGGCCCGCGAATTGCATCGTTCCGCCTTGTTATTGCCGTTTGCAGGGCCTAGGACCGCGATATGAGAATCTTGTTCCTGGGTGACGTCATGGGGCGCGCGGGCCGCGCCACCGTTCAGCAGCATCTGCCCCGTCTGCGCGACGAGTGGCGGCTGGATTTCGTGGTGGTCAACGGCGAGAATGCCTCGAACGGCATGGGGTTGACCGGCGATCATGCCAAGCTGCTGCTGGAGTCGGGCGCAGATTGTCTGACGTTGGGCGACCACGCTTTCGACCAGAAAGACATGCTGCAATTCATCGAACGCGAACCCCGGATCGTGCGCCCTGTGAATTTCGCCAAGGGTGCTCCCGGTCGCGGACATCGACTGTTCACCGCGCCGGGCGGACGCAAGGTGTTGGTGGTTCAGGTTCTGGGACAGGTGTTCATGAAACGACCGTTCGACGATCCGTTCTCGGCGGTGGAACCGATCCTGAAGTCCCACCCGCGGGGCGGTCAGGCGCAGGCCATCATCGTGGACATGCATTGCGAGGCGACTTCGGAGAAGATGGCCATGGGCCACTATTGCGACGGACGCGCCAGCCTCGTCGTGGGAACCCATACCCATGTCCCGACCGCCGATGCCCAGATCCTGCCCGGCGGCACCGCTTACCTGACCGATGCGGGCATGTGCGGCGACTATGACTCGGTGATCGGAATGGACAAGCAGGAGCCGATGCGCCGCTTCATCACGGGGATGCCCAAGGCTCGGTTCACCCCGGCCAATGGCGAAGCGACGCTTAGCGGCGTTTTCGTGGAAACTGATGACCGTGACGGGCAAGCCAAGACGATCAGCATGGTACGGGTTGGCGGGCGCCTGCAGCAGGCAGCACCGTGAATGCACGTCAGGCTTGCTCTGCGGCCTGCAATACGTGAAACTGACTCTCAGGCGCTTGGGCCGGGACAGGTTTCGGACAGAACACCACGAATGCAACTCCTTCAATTGTCAGATATGGGCAGCGCGATACTTGCGCTGGCGATTGTTGCGGGCATGTTCATCATGTTCATGCGCGAGGTCTATCCGACCGAGGTCGTTGCCATAGGCGGCGTCTCGGTGATGCTGGTCACCGGCGTGCTTCCATACCAAAGCGCACTGGCGGTTTTGTCGAACCCGGCGCCCTGGACCATCGCGGCGATGTTCATCATCATGGGCGCGCTGGTCCGGACCGGTGCCTTGCACGCCTTTACAGCGACGGCGCAGAAACAGGCGCAGGTCAACCCGCGCATTGCCATCGGTCTGCTGATGGCATTTGTCGTCCTGGCCTCGGCGGTCGTCTCGAACACGCCCGTCGTCGTCGTGATGATCCCGGTGTTCATCCAGATTGCCCGCACGCTGAATATTCCAGCGTCGAAGCTGCTGATCCCGCTCAGCTATGCTGCGATTCTCGGCGGGACGCTGACCCTGATCGGAACTTCGACGAACCTGTTGGTCGATGGTGTGGCCCGGGCACAGGGTCTGCCGGCCTTCACGATTTTCGAGGTCACGCCTTTGGGCATCATTCTTGTCATCTACGGTATGATTTACCTGCGCTTCATCGCGCCGCGTCTTCTGCCCGAGCGTGACAGCATGGCAACCATGCTAAGCGATCGGTCGAAGATGAAATTCTTCACCGAAGCAGTCATTCCGCCCGACAGCAACCTGATCGGCCGTGAAGTGACCGGCGTGCAGCTGTTCAAACGTCCGGGCGTGCGGCTCATCGACGTGATCCGCGGCGACGAGTCGTTGCGGCGGAACCTGAAAGGGGTCGAACTGAAGGTCGGTGACCGTGTGGTGTTGCGCACGGAAATGACCGAGCTGCTGAGCCTGCAAAGCAACAAGGAACTCAAGCGCGTTGATCAGGTTTCGGCGGTCGAAACACGCACGGTTGAGGTTCTGATCACCCCCGGTTGTCGCATGGTCGGGCGCACATTGGGCGCGTTGCGGCTGCGTCGTCGCTACGGGGTTTATGTCTTGGCCGTGCACCGGAGAAATCAGAATATCGGGGGGCAACTTGACGATCTGGTCGTCCGGGTCGGTGATACGCTGCTGCTCGAAGGCTCGCCGGCCGATATCAGTAAACTGGCTGCCGACATGGACATGGTCGACGTCACCCAGCCATCGGCCCGCGCCTTCCGGCGCGGTCATGCTCCGATCGCGATTGCCGCGCTGATTGGGATCGTGGTTTTGGCGGCGCTCGGCGTGGCTCCGATTTTCCTGCTGACGATTCTGGCAGTTGCGGTTGTGCTGCTGACGCGATGCATCGACGCGGACGAGGCGTTTTCCTTTGTCGAGGGCCGTCTGCTGGCGCTGATCTTTGCCATGCTGGCTATTGGGGCTGCGCTGGACAGCTCGGGTGCGGTCACCCTGATCGCCAACGCGATTGCTCCGTCCTTTTCCAACCTGCCGCCGTTCCTCATCGTTTGGGCCATCTATCTGCTGACCTCTGTCCTGACGGAACTGGTCTCGAACAACGCCGTGGCGGTCGTGGTCACGCCGATCGCCATCGGTCTGGCGCAGGCGGTGGGGGTAGATCCGCGGCCGCTCGTGGTGGCGGTGATGGTTGCGGCCTCGGCCTCGTTCGCGACGCCGATCGGGTATCAGACCAACATGATGGTCTACGGCCCCGGTGGGTACCGGTTCACGGACTTCATGAAAGTCGGGATTCCGCTGAACCTAACGGTTGGATTGCTGGCTTCGCTGATCATCCCCTTCCTCTGGCCGCTTTGATCTCCGGCACGAATTTGCCGCTTGGAACTGAAAAACCTTGTAAATCGCGCTGATGTCCCGATCTTTTGTGCTGGAAACTGGTGACAAAGGGATCGGACAATGCAAACCGCAAAAAGCCTGCTGGCAGGAACCGCGATGTGGGCAGCCGTGTGGGGCGCCGCGCAGGCGGGAACCGTTGAAGGCACCGCCACATATCGCGAACGGATCGCGGTTCCGCCCGGGGCAACCCTGTTCGTCGAGTTGCAAGACGTTTCACTGGCCGACGCGCCCGCCGTCACGCTGGCCGCGCAACGCTATGCTTTGACGGGCGTGCCTGCCCAGTTTGCGCTGACTTATGACGACGCGTTGATTCAGGATCGACACCGCTATGTGGTGCGGGCCTCGGTGCATCAGGACGGCAAGCTGCTGTTCACCACCGATACCGCTTACCCGGTTCTGACCAACGACGCCGGAAATTCGGTCGATCTGGTCATGGTCAAGGTTCAGGAACGGGGTGCGGCGATGCTTGAGAACACGCAGTGGGTCGCAACCGATGTGAATGGCGTTGCGCTGGACACCGAGAAACGCCCGCAGATTACCTTTGCCGAAGGCGGAGCCTTTGGCGGAACAGGCGGTTGCAACCGGTTCAGCGGACAGGCCGAGATATCGGGCAAGTCGATGTCCTTCCCCGACAACATGGCCGCCACCCTGATGGCCTGCCCACCGCCGCTGGACGAGGTTGAGCGGGAATTCCTTACCGCTCTGCCAAAGGTCGCAAGCTTTGTTCAGCGCGGGGACACTCTGGTTCTTCTTGATGCGGCAGGTGAACCGGTTCTGCAGTTCCGCCGCGACCAATAATGCCCAAGGGCCGTCAGGCGACGGCCCTCGACCGCCCGGCATTGCGGCCCGAGAAGATGCATCCGCCCAGGAACGTGCCCTCAAGCGCGTTGTAGCCGTGGTAGCCGCCGCCGCCGAACCCCGCGACTTCGCCGGCCGCGAACAGGCCGGGCACCAACTGACCATCGGCGCCGATCATCTGACTGTCCAGATTGGTCTGCAAACCGCCCAGCGTCTTGCGGGTAAGCACATGCAGCTTGACCGCGATCAGCGGGCCGTTTTTCGGATCAAGGAACTTGTGCGGTTTGGCGGTGCGGATCAGCTTGTCTCCGCGATAGTTTCGCGCCGCCAGGATCGCCATCATCTGCGCATCCTTCGAGAACGGATTGTCCACCTGTGAATCCCGCGCCTCGATCTGGGCGCGCAGATGCGCCTCGTCGATCAGACCGCCGCCCAGATGGTTCATCCCGTTCACCAGTTCGGTCAGCGTGTTGGCGACGACGAAATCCTCGCCCTTTTCCTTGAACGCTTCGACCGGCCCGGTGGCCTTCGACCCCGAAAGGACCCGCTGACGGATGACCTCCTTCCAACTGCCCGAGGTGAAATCGGGGTTCTGTTCAGACCCGGACAGGGCGAATTCCTTCTTGATGACCTTCTGGGTCAGAACGAACCAACTGTATTCATAGCCGGTTTTGAGGATCTCGCGCAGGGTGCCCAGCGTGTCGAACCCGGGCAGGCAGGGGGGCTGCAGCCGGTTGCCGCGCGCATCGAACCACATGGAGCTGGGGCCGGGCAGGATGCGGATACCATGCGCGGGCCAGATCGGGTCCCAGTTGCGCACGCCTTCGGTGTAGTGCCACATGCGGTCGCTGTTGATGACGTGACCGCCGGCCTTTTCACTGATCGCGATCATCCGACCATCCACATGGAAGGGCACACCCGCCACCATATCCTTGGGCGGTTCGCCCAAGCGGTCGCGAGGCCAGCTCTGCCGCACCATCTCGAAATTGCCGCCGATCCCGCCCGAGGTGACGATGACCGACGGGGCATAGACCTCGAACTCGCCCACTTCGTCACGGTTGGTCTTGCCGCCGCGCTGGGCCGCATCATCAGCCAGAACCTCGCCCGAGACGCCCTTGGCCTCGCCGTTTTGCATGATGATGTGGCTGACCTGATGGCGGAACTTCAACTGGATCAGGCCGGCGCTGACATGCTCGCGGACCCGGCGGATGAAATGCTCCAGCACGCCCGGGCCGGTGCCCCAGGTGATGTGGAACCGCGGGACCGAGTTGCCGTGACCGTCGGCATAGGACCCGCCGCGTTCCGCCCAGCCGACCACGGGAAACCAGCGCAGGCCCATCTGGTGCAGCCAGGGGCGCATCTCGCCGGCGGCGAACTCGACATAGGCCTCGGCCCATTTGCGGGGCCAGGCGTCCTCGTCCCGGTCGAACTGGGCGCTGCCCATCCAGTCGCGCAGGGCCAGGTCACGGCTGTCGCGGATACCCATGCGGCGCTGCTCGGGCGTGTCGACCATGAACAGGCCGCCCAGGCTCCAGAAAGCCTGACCGCCCAGGAAATGCTCGGGCTCCTGATCCAGCACGATCACCTTTTTGCCGCGGTCACCCAGTTCGGCCGCCGCGGCCAGGCCGGCCAGCCCGCCGCCCACGACGATCGCATCAGCAGTGTTTTCGGTCATGCTCTGTCCTTTCAGCGGTTGCGGTACCAGGCGATGAAGGGGATCGCGACGGCGTACATGGTGATCCCGTAGACGGCCGAGGGCAGGGCCAGCGGGCTGAAGCCGCTTTCGGTTCCGGTGATCAGGGCCGCCAGCGTGATGCCCAGGGTCGAGTTCTGGATGCCGGTTTCGATCGAGATGGTCTTGGCCTCATTCCACGACAGTTTCGCCGCCCGCGCCAGCCCCAATCCGATCAGCAGCAGCGCGAGGTTCAGCGAGATCAGCCCGGCGCCCATGATGCCCAGATTGTCGACGAACAGCTGCCAGTTTCCAGCCAGCGCGGCGATCACGATCAACACGAACAGGATGGTGGCCAGTTTGGAAAGGGGGCCGTCGATCCGGTTGGCAAAAGCGGTTGCAAAGTGGCGCAGGCCAACGCCGATGGCGACGGGCAGGGTGGTGATCAAGAACATCGCCAGCGCAAGACCGCTGATCGACACTTCAGGTGCGTCCTCGCCCATGAAGTGGTCAATCGACCAGGCCGCCAGAACCGGCACCGTGACGATCGACAGCAGGCTGATCACCGCCGTCAGGCTGACCGACAGCGCCACATCGGCCTTCGCCAGTTTCGACAGGATGTTGCTGGTGACGCCGCCCGGGCAAAAGCTGAGCAGCATGAACCCGACCGCAATCGCCGGCGGCAGCGCGAACAGCTTGACCGTGACGAAAGCCGCGACCGGCAGCAGAACGACCTGGCAGACCGCGCCGATCGCAAACGGATAACGCCGACTGATCACGCGCCGGAAATCCGCCGCCTCAAGCCCGATGCCCAAAGACAGCATGATGATGGCCAGCGAAACCGGCAGGCCCACGTTTATCAGAAGATCCAAAACAACCCCTCCCAAAGTCGTTTCGGTCCAACCTAAGCGCGCGGTCCCCGGTCAGGCAACCGCGCCGTTGGGTCACCCGTAGCGCTGGGCGAAACGGCGCAGGATTTCGCCGGGCTGCGTGACCTCGGCCGCGTGGCAGCGTTCGATCAGCGGCTGGGCGTCCTCGGGACGGAAATAGCCGTGGTCCTTGTAGATGTGGATGCGCTGCTCAAAGTCCTTGGCGTCGGCTTCGGGGTGGAACTGCGTGGCATAGACATTCTGGCCCCAGCGGATCATCTGGAACGGGCAGGGGTCTGACGCGACCAGATGCACGCAGCCCGCGGGCAGGGCCTGCACCGCCTCTTTGTGACCGACGAAGGCATCGAAGTCGGGCTCGAGCCCGGCGGTCAGCGGGTCGCGGGCGCCATCCTCGGTCAGGTGGCAGCGCGACGGGCCGACCGGCTCGCCATAGCGGTCCTTGCTGACCGGCGCGCCCAGATGCGCGGCCAGAATGCCCAGGC
Source organism: Ruegeria sp. BB9 (assembly GCF_056539345.1). Taxonomy (NCBI): domain Bacteria; kingdom Pseudomonadati; phylum Pseudomonadota; class Alphaproteobacteria; order Rhodobacterales; family Roseobacteraceae; genus Ruegeria; species Ruegeria sp. BB9. The sequence continues at coordinate 446,180 of NZ_JBQFUU010000002.1, forward strand.
CATAGCAGCAGCCCATGAACGGATGATCGTGCGCCGTGATCTGTGGCATCAGCCCCATGATCGCACCTTCGATCCGGGCGTCCATCTGAGATTTGCTGGCCGGGTCGTCGCTGACGCAGCCCGGCCCGCCGCCCACGATCACGCCGGCATAGTCGGTCACGTCAAGACCTTCGGGCAGGGCATCGCAATCCAGACGGATGCGGTGGGTGCGCTTGGGCGTCAGCCCGGATCGGTTCAGGATCGAGGCATATTCGCCGTCCGAAGCATCGGTTTCGGGGCGCAGCTGCAGGATCAGAAAGCGTTTCATGCGCTGCCCTTAGCGCGCGGTCCGCCGGTCACGCAAGCCCTCACAGCGGCCAGAACACGAGGATCGCCGGCACCGAAACCGCCACGATCAGAATTTCCAGGGGCAGGCCCATGCGCCAATAGTCGCCAAAACGATAGCCGCCGGGCCCCAGCACCAACGTATTGTTCTTGTGCCCGATCGGGGTGAGGAACGCCGCCGAGGCGGCCACCGCCACCGTCATCAGGAACGGGTCGGGCGAAACCTCTAGCGTGCGCGCCATCTGGATGCCCACCGGCGCGGCCACGATGGCGGTTGCTGTGTTGTTCAGCACGTCCGACAGCGTCATGGTCACGACCATCAGAACCGTCAGAATGGCCCAGGCCGGCAGGCCGTCGGTCAGTTGGACCAGCGCATTCGCAATCAGTTCCGTCCCGCCCGAGCTTTCCAGCGCACTGCCCAGCGGGATCATCGAGCCCAGCAGAACCACCACCGGCCATTCGATCTGATTGTAGATCTCGGAGATAGGGATGATCTTGGTCAGCACATAAGCGATCACCACCAGCCCCAGCGCGATCGGCAGGTAGATCAGGCCGATGCTGGCGGCCAGAACGGCGGCGGCGAACAAGCCGATGGCCAGCCACGCCTTGTCATTTGCGGTCACGTTCAAGCCGCGTTGGGCCAAAGGCAGGCAGCCGAGCCACTCGGTCACGTCCGCGCCCCGGTCGCGCGGGCAAAGCAACAGCAGGATGTCGCCCGGCTGTACCTCGGTCTTGCGGACCTGTTGGGTGATGCGCCGGCCCTGGCGGGAAATGCCCATCAGGATCGTGTTCTGCCGCCAGGCCAGCCCCAGCCCCTGTGCCGTTCGGCCATTGATGCGGGCGCTTTCGGGTACGACGACTTCGATCACCTCCAACCCGTCGCCGGCCGCGGTCAGCAGCTCTTGCCGGCGGGCATCCGAGAAATCCAGGTTCAGCGCGGCACGGAACTCGTCCAGCGCCTCGGGGCTGGCTTCCAGCACCAGCGCGTCGCCTTCCTGAAGGATCGCGTTTGCCGCGCGGCCATAGCGGCGCTTGCCGTCCCGGATCAGGCCGATGATGGCGACGTCGGATTTCTCGGCGACCTCGTCCAGCTCGGCGACGCGCTTGCCGATATGGGGAGACTCAGCCGGGATTGTCAGTTCAGCGATATATTCCGCCAGCGTTTCCGAACTCTCGGTCTGTTCGCCGCGGTTTGGGATCAGCCGCCAGCCGATCAGGGCGACGAAGGCCAGACCTGCGATGGCCGCCAGCCCGCCAACTGGGGCGAAATCAAACATCTGGAACGGCTCGCCAAGGGTCTCCTGCCGGATTGACGCGATGATGATGTTGGGCGGTGTGCCGATCAATGTGGCCATGCCGCCCAGAATGGTGGCAAAGCTCAGCGGCATCAGCGACAGACCAACGGGGCGCCCGGCCTTGCGCGCGGTCTGAATATCGACAGGCATCAACAGCGCAAGCGCCGCCACGTTGTTCATGAAGGCGGACAGAACGGCTCCGATCCCGCCCATCAGAGCGATATGCGCACCCAGGCTCCGCGAGGCATCGACCAGCGTGCGGGTGATCAGGAACACCGCCCCCGACCGCACCAGCCCGGCCGAGACCACAAGCACCAGCGCCACGATGATCGTGGCCGGATGGCCGAACCCGGCAAAGGCTTTGTCAACCGGCACAACACCCAGTATCACGCCGACCATCAAGGCGGCAAACGCCACAAGGTCATAGCGGAACCGACCCCACAGCAGCAGACCGAATACGGTAATAAAGAGTGCAAAGAGAATGATCTGATCTGTCGTCATTGGGCCACCATAAACGCGCTGACTGCACGAGCAAGCGGGTGTCTTGATCCTTTGCCCCGCAAACGTCTATATGTGCGCCGAATACGCAATCACGATTACGAGGACGCAACATGGCAGGCCACTCAAAATGGGCCAACATCCAGCACCGCAAGGGGCGCCAGGACGCCGCGCGGTCCAAGCTGTTTTCCAAGCTGTCGAAAGAGATCACCGTGGCCGCCAAGATGGGCGACCCCGATCCCGACAAGAACCCGCGCTTGCGTCTGGCGGTCAAAGAGGCCAAGTCGAACTCGGTGCCGAAGGACGTGATCGAACGCGCGATCAAGAAATCCCAGGCGGGCGACGGTGAGGATTACGAAGAAATCCGGTACGAAGGCTACGGTCCCAACGGTGTGGCCGTGATCGTCGAGGCGATGACCGACAACCGCAACCGCACTGCGTCGAACGTGCGTTCGACCTTTTCCAAGAATGGCGGAAACCTGGGCGAAACCGGCTCGGTCGGGTTCATGTTCGACCGGAAGGGCGAAGTGATTTATCCCGCATCGGCGGGCGATGCCGACACGATCTTCGAGGCGGCCATCGAGGCTGGGGCCGAGGATGTGGAAAGCTCGGAAGACGGTCATATCATCTGGTGTGCAGATACCGACCTGAACGAAGTGTCCAGTGCGCTCGAGGCGGCTCTGGGTGAATCTGAATCCACCAAGCTGGTGTGGAAACCCACGACCACCACCGAACTGGGCCTTGAGGACATGCAGCGCCTGATGAAGCTGGTCGAGGCGCTAGAAGACGATGACGACGTTCAGCGCGTGACCACCAATTTCGAGGCCACCGACGAGGTGATGGCGCAACTCTAAGCGTCGCACTCGGTTGTTTTTGGAGCCCGGCCGAACACGGCCGGGTTTCTTTTTTTGCCTGCGTCGCAGTTGGTCCTTGGCGCATATGGGTCCTGCGCATACCCTTAGGGTTGAACCGCGCACAAAGGAGCTGGCAGAGACCTTGCGACAGACAGGTCGGGGCCGGCACGACAGGACATGACAGGCAAATCCACGGAATTGGAGCGGCGAAATGTGCCGGTTCTGGCAAGCCAAAGCGTGCTGTCCCAGGTCGCGTGGACGATGGGCAGCCCTTCGATCGTCTTGCCGTTTCTGGCGGTCTCATTGGAGATGCCCATGTTTCTTGCCGGGGCGCTGGTTTCCGTGCGTCAGGCAGGCAACATGATTTCGGACATGTTCTTTGCGGTCCCTGTGTCCGCGAAGCAGCAGAAGAAACGTTCCATTGCCCTGACCGAGGTCGCGATTGGTGCGTGCCTTCTGGCAGCCATCGTGGTTGCGGCGATCGGGGGCTCGCCCATGGTGGCTGCGGCTTTCGTCCTAGCCTTCTTTGCAATCGGCATGATCGAAGAGGTCCAGGCGCTGATGTTCACTGACCTTTGGGGGGATCACCTGCGCTCGAAATCCCGGATCTGGATGAGCTATCTTCAACTGGGGGCAGGGGGGCTTGGGGCCATCGGGCTGACACTGACGCTGCATCATCTGACTTCGGACAACCCGCCATTCTCGCGTCACTCGACCGTGATCGCGGTGTCTGCCGGGTTCTTTGTGCTGTCCGGATTGTCCATTCTTGCCCTGGCCGAACTGTCGCGGTCGCAACCCCAGGCGCAAACCGGTCGCCGAGCGGCGGGGCAGTTCCTGTCGGACGCTCGGGCCATGTTCGAATTCGCCTGGTTCCGGCGGTATCTGACCATGCGGCTGCCGCTGGTCGGGGTTTCTCTGTCGGTGCCGTTCTTTGCATTGATCGCAGCCGAGGCGCATCATGGATCGGCCAAGGGGCTGACGGCGTTGATCATTTCGTCGGCGACCGGCTATCTGGTCGCCGCGCCCCTGTGGCAGCTCGTGAACATGAAATCACACCGGGCGGTCATGGTGGCCGGGTCGTTGATGGTGGGGGTGACAGGCGTCGTTCTGGTTGCGGTTCACTATTTGCATCTTGACCACGACGTTCACCTGCATGCGATCGCCCTGTTCGTGGCGACCGTCGCGACAACCGGCATCGGCAGTGCGCGCAAGCTGTATTTCATCGACACCGCGCCCAAGGAACAGCGGGTCAAGGCGTCAGCCGCGATCAAGAGCATTTGCAGGCTCGTGGCGATTGTCGGGTCGGCCGGGTTGGCGGCGGTTGCGCATATGAACGAGGTCGCACTGGCGGTCGCTTTCCTCACCCTGTGCAGCTTCTGGTCGGCAATCGCATGCTATCGTCTGGTCACGCCGCAGCGGAAGGATGCGGAACGCGCCACCTGAGCCATCGATCACAGCGTGGTGTTACGGGTTTGCCAGCACTTGCGTCGCAACTTTCCGGACCGCTCGCGTCAACGGTGAAAGCGCCGGTGCAAGGATACGCCCGACCTGCCAGGTCAGAGGCACATCCAGCGGGGTGTCGGGCAAAAGCTCGCGCAGACGGCCATCCGCGATCGCGCTTTGAACCAGATGCGCGGGGTTCATCCCCCAACCCAAACCTGCGGCAGCAGCGGCTACGAACCCGTGAGACGAGGGTAGGAAGTGGGTCGGCGGCGACAGCCGGCTACCCGTTTGCGCATGGATCCAGGCCTTTTGCAGGGCATCCTTCCTGTTGAAGGTCAGGCAGGGTGCCTGCGACAGGCTCTGAGCATTCACTCCGCCAGGGAACCAACGAGCCATGAACTCGGGGCTTGCCGTCGGCAGGTATCTGAGCGTGCCGAGGGCAATGGAATCGCATCCCGGGACGGTTTGCCCGCCCACCGAGATGGCGGCGCTGACATCCCCGCGCCGCAGCCATTCAGCCGAGTGATCCTGATCGTCGATCACAAGGTCAAACAGCATATCATCAACGGCTGCCATCGCGTCTATGAACCAGGTGGACAGAACATCCGCCGGAACCGCGATCCTGACCCGGGTGGGGCCTGTGCCCTGTTCCAGCGAAAGCTCGCGATTGAGTTGCGCCTCAAGCAGGCCGATGTCTTCGGCATGGCGGGCAAGCCGCAAGCCAGCCGGGGTTCCGGTGCAGGGCGTGCCGCGGTGAATCAACGATACGCCGACCCGATCCTCCAGCGCTTTGATCCGTTGCGAAATCGCAGATGGCGTTACCGCCAGTTCCGCGGCGGCGGCGTCAAAGCTGCCATGCCGCAGAATAGCGGCCAACGCGGCCAAGTGATGTGGGTCCAAGTGCATTAGAGAATCTAATTATGGCTCATTGTCTTTAATTTGATACATGCGTATCGGTCGCGTAGTCAACGGACCTGAACAGGAGGGTCCATGTCTACATCCGTCATCGCCGGCTTTGCGCTTGGCTTCAGTTTGATCCTGGCAATCGGTGCTCAGAACGCGTTTGTCCTCAGGCAAGGGCTCAGGCGCGAGCATGTTTTTGTGTTGTGCCTGACATGCGCCGTGTCAGACGCCATTCTGATTGCCGCAGGTGTCGCGGGCTTCGGCAGCCTGGCAACTGCGGCGCCGTGGTTCGAGCCGATGATGCGATACGGCGGCGCGCTGTTCTTGACGTGGTACGGACTGCGCAGTCTGGCGTCAGCCTGGCGCGGCGGCGCAGCGCTTGAGGTCGGAGAGGCGAAGCGTACAAGTCTGCGCGCGGCCTTGCTGACCGTTCTGGCCTTCACCTGGCTCAATCCGCATGTCTATCTGGACACGGTGGTGCTGATTGGCTCGATTTCGGCGCAGTATGAAGACCGGATGGGTTTCGCCATCGGTGCCATGTCCGCCAGTTTCGTTTTCTTCTTCTCTCTGGGATATGGGTCCAGGGTGCTGTCTCCTATTTTCGCCCGACCCAGGGCATGGCAGGTGCTGGATGTGCTGATTGGTATCGTCATGTTGGCGATCGCCTGGAAGCTGGTCGCAATGTAGAGGCTTGTTCGTCGCCGGGTTTCGGTGTTCAACCGAACCCATGACAACGATCGCCACCCAATCCCGCCCGCTTGCCGGAATGTTCTGGATGTTCAGCGCTGGGTTGTCCTTTGTGGCGATGACAGCCTTGGTCAAATCTCTGGGTACCTCGATGGATCCGATTGAGGCTGCGTTCCTGCGGTATGCTTTGGGGCTGGTCTTTCTGCTGCCAGCCATGCGAGCGATCCTGACCACGCATTTGACCCGCCGGCATATCGCCTTGTTTGGACTGCGTGGGGCCATACACGCCGTCGGGGTCATGTTGTGGTTCTTTGCGATGACCCGTATCCCGCTGGCGGAAGTGACTGCGATGAACTATCTGACGCCGGTCTATGTGACATTGGGCGCCGCGCTTTTTCTGGGCGAGACGATGGCCTTTCGCCGTATCGCGGCCGTGCTTGTCGCCATCGTGGGCGCTGTGATCATTCTGCGGCCCGGGTTCCGCGAGATTTCGGCCGGGCACCTGGCGATGCTGGGCACCTCGCTGATGTTGGGGGGGTCGTACCTGCTGGCCAAAGCGATGGTGCAGGACGTGCGGCCTTCGGTCGTTGTGGCGCATCTGTCGATCTGGACGACGTTGTTTCTTATCCCTTTTGCAATCGCCGTCTGGACTCCGCCCAGCCTGCGCGACATCGGCGTGCTGTTCATGATCGCCAGTTTTGCAACGGCGGGGCACTACTTCATGACCTTGGCTTTGCAGGCTGCACCTGTCGCGGTGACCCAGCCGGTCACCTTCCTGCAGCTGATCTGGGCCACGCTTCTGGGTGCGCTTGTGTTTCAAGAGGGCATCGATATCTGGGTCGTGGCCGGGGGGGCGCTGATCCTCGCAGCGGTCAGTTTCATAACCTGGCGCGAGGCCGTTCTGAACCGCAGTGGCTTGACCCCTCCAAGCCTTGCCCCCAAGCTGTAAAAGCCCCGGAGCCTACAAGGGCAACGTTATTGATTGACGAGTCAATAAAAAGCCCTTAGCGTTTGTTCTGTTGAGACTAGGTTTGGGGGCGGTTATGCCAAAACTCGGAATGGAGCCGATCCGACGCGATGCGATCGTCAGGGCGACGATTGCCGAGTTGGGGTCCAAGAAGTCTCTGGATGTAACCGTTAGTCAGATCGCCAAGCGCGCCGGCATGTCCAGCGCCCTCGCGCACCATTACTTCGGGGGGAAAGACCAGATCTTTCTGGCGGCGATGCGGCGCATCCTTGGCGATTTCGGCGCCGAAGCCCGGGCTGAGTTGAAAGCCGCGGCGCCGGACCAGCGCGCCCAGGCCATCATCCGCGCCTGTTTCGCGCCGTCCTGCTTTACACCCGACGTGATCGCCGCGTGGATGACCTTTTACGTTCTGGCCCAGACCAACGATGACGCGCTGCGCCTGTGGCAGATCTATCAGGCGCGGATTCGGTCCAACCTGATCCACTCCTTGCGCCCGCTGATGAAGGACCCGGTCGAAGCGGCCGAGAACATGATCGCTCTGATCGACGGTCTGTACATCCGCGCCGCTTTGTCCGCGCCCGAGGAACCGCAACTGGCGGTTTCCCACGCCATGCGCGTCCTGACGACCTTGCTCGAGGCCGAAAAATGACACGACCCAACATTCTGATCCTGATGGTGGATCAGCTCAACGGTACCCTCTTTCCCGACGGTCCCGCCGAGTGGCTGCACGCGCCCAACCTCAAGAAACTGGCGGCGCGGTCAACGCGGTTTGCCAATGCCTATACGGCCTCGCCGCTGTGTGCGCCTGGGCGGGCCAGCTTCATGTCGGGCCAGTTGCCTTCGCGCACGGGGGTCTATGACAACGCGGCCGAGTTCCGCAGCGACATCCCCACCTATGCCCATCACCTGCGCCGCGCGGGCTATTACACCTGCCTGTCGGGCAAGATGCATTTCGTCGGCCCCGACCAGCTGCACGGGTTCGAGGACCGCCTGACCACCGACATCTATCCGGCCGATTTCGGCTGGACCCCGGATTACCGCAAACCGGGCGAGCGCATCGACTGGTGGTATCATAACATGGGTTCGGTCACCGGGGCCGGCGTGGCCGAGATCACCAACCAGATGGAGTATGACGACGAGGTCGCCTATCACGCCAAGGCCAAGCTCTATGATCTGGCCCGCGGCAAGGATGACCGCCCGTGGTGCGTGACCGTCAGCTTCACCCACCCGCATGACCCCTATGTGGCGCGGCGCAGATACTGGGACCTGTACGAGGAATGCGAGCACCTGCTGCCGCCGGTCACGGATCTGGGGTACGACAATCAGGATCCACATTCCCAGCGCATCTTCGACGCCAATGACTGGCGCAGTTTTGACATCACCGAAGAAGACATCCGTCGCTCGCGCCGGGCCTATTTCGCGAATATCTCGTACCTTGACGACAAGATCGGTGAGATCCTCGACGTGCTGGAAACCACCCGGCAAGAGGCGATCATCCTCTTCGTTTCCGACCACGGAGACATGCTGGGCGAGCGGGGTCTTTGGTTCAAGATGAACTTCTACGAAGGCTCGGCCCGAGTGCCGCTTATGATCTCGGCGCCGGACCTGCCGACGGGCCGCATCGACACCCCGGTTTCGACCATAGACGTGACCCCGACGCTGGGCGCGCTGGCGGGTATCGACATGTCGGAGATTGCCCCATGGACGGACGGGCAGGACCTTGTGCCGCTGGCCAACGGCACCGAGCGCACCGCGCCGGTTCTGATGGAATACGCGGCCGAGGCGTCTTATGCGCCCTTGGTGTCGATGCGCTATGGCAAGTGGAAATACAACCGCTGCGCGCTGGACCCCGATCAGCTGTTCGACCTCGAGGCCGACCCGCACGAGTTGGAGAACCTGGCCGACAAGCCCGAGCACGCCGGCACGCTGCAAACCCTGCGCGCCAAGTCCGAGGCGCGCTGGGATCTGGACCGGTTCGACGCCGAGGTGCGCGCCAGCCAGGCGCGGCGCTGGGTCGTGTACGAGGCGCTGCGGCAGGGCGGCTATTACCCGTGGGATTATCAGCCGCTGCAGCAAGCGTCTGAGCGCTACATGCGCAACCACATGAATCTGGACAACCTCGAGGAAAACCAGCGCTTCCCGCGCGGCGAATGACCTCTTTCACATTTTGAAGATACGCCCACCGGTGGCAACGCACGGGACATCCCGCGCCACCGGTCGGGGCCAATGGAGACACGACCATGGAAGCAGATTTCGTCATCGTCGGCGCCGGATCCGCCGGATGTGCGATGGCCTATCGTCTGAGCGAAGCGGGGGCCTCGGTTTTGGTGATCGAGCATGGCGGCACCGATGCAGGGCCGTTCATCCAGATGCCGGCGGCGCTGAGTTATCCGATGAACATGCCGATCTATGACTGGGGCTATCAGTCCGAGCCCGAACCCCACCTGAACAACCGGCGGCTGGCCTGCCCGCGCGGAAAGGTGATCGGAGGGTCGTCCTCGATCAATGGGATGGTCTATGTGCGCGGCCATGCGCGCGACTTTGACACCTGGGCCGATATGGGCGCGGATGGCTGGTCCTTTGCGGATGTTCTGCCCTATTTCAAACGGATGGAAAGCTGGCACGACGGCGGCCATGGTGGTGACCCCAAATGGCGCGGTACCAACGGCCCGCTGCATGTGTCGCGGGGGCCGCGCAAGAACCCTCTGTTCAAGGCCTTCGTCGAGGCCGGGCGGCAGGCCGGCTACGAGCTGACCGATGACTACAACGGCGAGAAACAGGAAGGCTTCGGCCCGATGGAGCAGACCGTCTGGAAAGGGCGGCGCTGGTCGGCGGCCAATGCCTATCTGAAGCCCGCGCTGAAACGCCCGAACTGCGATATCGTACGGGGCCTTGCCACGCGCGTGGTGATCGAGGAGGGCCGCGCAACCGGGGTCGAACTGATCCGTGGTGGCCGAACGCAGATCGTGCGCGCCCGGCGCGAGGTGGTGCTGGCGGCCTCGTCGATCAACTCGCCCAAGCTTCTGATGTTGTCGGGGATCGGACCCGCCGCGCATCTGGCCGAGCACGGCATCGACGTGGTCGCCGACCGGCCCGGCGTGGGCGCGAACCTGCAGGATCACCTGGAACTGTATATCCAGCAGGCCTCGCTGCAGCCGATCACGCTGTACAAATACTGGAACCTGTTCGGCAAGGGCCTGATCGGGGCGCAGTGGCTGTTCACCAAGACCGGCCTTGGCGCGTCGAACCAGTTTGAAAGCGCGGCGTTCATCCGGTCGAAGCCGGGGGTCGAGTACCCGGATATCCAGTACCACTTCCTGCCCATCGCTGTGCGCTATGACGGCAAGGCCGCAGCCGAGGGGCACGGCTTCCAGGCGCATGTGGGGCCGATGCGCTCCCCCTCGCGCGGGGCTGTGACGCTGCGCTCTGCCAAGCCCGAGGACGCGCCGGTGATCCGCTTCAACTACATGAGCACCGAGCAGGACTGGGAGGATTTCCGCACCTGCATCCGCCTGACCCGCGAGATTTTCGGCCAGGACGCGTTCAAGCCCTATGCTGGCAAGGAGATCCAGCCCGGAGCGGACGTGCAGACCGACGAAGAACTGAACGCGTTCATCGCCGAACATGCCGAGAGCGCCTACCATCCCTGCGGCACCTGCCGGATGGGGCGGGCGGACGATCCGAACGCGGTCGTCGACCCGCAGGGCCGAGTCATCGGGGTGGATGGGCTGCGCGTGGCGGACAGCTCGGTGTTTCCGCAGATCACCAACGGCAACCTGAACGCGCCGTCGATCATGGTGGGCGAAAAGATGTCGGATCATTTGCTGGGCAAAGACCCGCTGCCCCGGGCCAATGGCCGGCCATGGATTCACCCCAAATGGGCTGAGGCACAGCGTTGAAGGCATTGCCGGGGAGGGGAACGCGACCGCGAAGATAACATTCCCCTTTCAATTGATCCGAGTCAAAGTCAGCTTTGGTATTAGGGTCTAGCTGTAGTGCGAAACCAAACTGAAGGAGCGAGCAGGAATGTCCCATACCCCGCATGAACTGGCCGAGGAATTCCCGGACAAGGTTGAACTGATGAGCCAGCTCAAGCAGACCGATGCCCATTTCGCCCGGCTTGCGGACGAATATCACGAACTCAACCGTATGGTGCATCGGGCGGAAACCAATGTTGAGCCGATGGAAGACCTGGCCGAGGGCGAACTGCGCAAAAAGCGGGCCGCGCTCAAGGATCAGATCTGGTCGATCCTGAGCAAAGCGTGAACCAAAAAAGGGCGGGAACTGATCCTGCCCTTTTCCGTTTTTCAGCTCAGGTGACTTCGTAGGGCAGCGTGCCGCGCGTATGGGCGTCGATCTTCAGTCGGCGCTCCAGCGGTGGCACGGACCGTTGGTGGCAGGTCTGGCGTTCGCAGATGCGGCAGGAAATCCCGATCGGTTCGTAGGCGCTGGTGTTGTTGATGTCCAAATTGTCGGCATAGACCAGTGCTTCGGCGTGCCGGACCTCGCACCCGAGGGCGATGGCATAGCGGCGCACTGGCGCACCGAAGGACCCGCCAGACTTTGAAACGTCGCGCGCGATTGAGATATAACGAACCCCGTCGGGTGTTTCTGCCAATTGCAGCAGGAAATGACCAGGCGTTTCAAAGGCCCGGTGCACGTTCCAAAGCGGGCAGGCCCCGCCGAACCGCGCAAATTGCAGCCGTGTGGCCGAATGGCGTTTGGTGATCGTGCCCGCCTGATCGACCCGCACAAAGAAGAACGGGATGCCCTTGGCGCCCGGTCGCTGCAGCGTGGACAACCGGTGGGCGACTTGTTCGATCGAAGCGCCGAACCGGTTGCTCAGCAATTCAAGATCGTGCCGGTCTTCCTGCGCTGCTGACAGAAAGGCGGTGTAGGGCATCAGTGACGCGCCAGCGAAGTAGTTTGCGAGGCCGATCTTGGCGATCGAGCGGGCTTCGTCGCTTTGAAACTTGGCAAAGTCCAGCGTGGCCTCGAGCAGTTTGTCCTGGCTGATCAGCGCGACCTGCAGCAGCAGTTGAAACACTTGGGTCTGCGGCGCTGCGCGCGAAGACAGGCGCAATGTTTTTGTAGCGTTGTCATAGCTGCGCAGGGCCGGAATGTCTTCGAACATCACCTGAACCCCGCGTTCCTTCAGGCTGTCCAGTGCTGCCTGTCGGATGCCTCCCGGTCCTTCGGCGCGGGCGGCGAACCGTTCAGCGGCTCGATCGACCGCGTCAATGTAGTTGTCGCAATAGTGAAAGAAATCGCGAACCTCTTCCCACGGGCTGGCCTGGATGCGGGCATCCTCGCGTCCGAGGGCCTCGTCCAGCGAGGCGAGCCTCTCATGGGTCTGGCGGTAGGCTTTGTGCAGCTCGATGAAGGACCGCGCCAATGCGGGGGCATTGGACGCCGTTAGCCGCAGGTCCGCCAGAGGGGGGATGGCATCCGCGAAGACAGGATCGGCCAACGCCTCGCGCATGTCCGAGACCAGACGCTCGCTATCGCCGGTGCTCAGCTCGGTTACATCCATGCCGAATTCCTGCGCCAGCGCCAGAACAACCGTGGTCGAGATCGGCCGGTTGTTGTTCTCCATCTGGTTCAGATAGGGCAGGGAAACACCCAGCTTGGCGGCAAATTCCTTTTGCGTCAGCGTCAGACGCGTCCGCATTTCGCGCAGCTTTGCACCGGCGTAGAGTTTCTGAGTGGCCATCGGGTTTTCTTTGCAGTTATTCCGCCTGCGCAGGCTAACTTTGCAAAGTCCCGGGTGCAAGGTGGCTAGATGCCGAGTTGACGTTCCCGCCAGATCACGCTGCTGATCGCGACTATGGCCAGGACCGATGTGGCCAACATCAACCACAACAGCGGCATGGCGCCGGTTTCATTGGTCAGCATTGCACCGGCTAGGGCGCTGAGAGCTGCGCCGCCGCCCAGCATGATCGCGCCGCTTAGCCCGGATGCGGTCGCAGCCAGATGTGGTCGCACGGACAGCGATCCGGCGGTTGCATTCGGGATCGACATGCCGTTGCCCAAGCCGACGAATGTCATGAACCCGAAAAAGCTGAGCGCCGAGCCCCAACCCGCCAGAAACAGAACCGCGGACAACGCGACGCCGATTGCGTTCAGCCAGCAGCCCCAGCGCACCATCCGGTTGACGCCATAACGCACCGAGTACCGGCCGCTGATGAAGTTTCCGAAGAAGTAACCGACGGCAGGGGCGCCGAAATAGATTCCGACTTCGGCGGCGGTTAGGCCAAAGATCTCGGTGCCGATGAAAGGCGCGCCACCCAGATAGGCGAAGAACGCGCCAGACGACAACGCGGATGACAGCGAATACCCCCAGAATCGCGGAGAGGTCAGCAGTTCGGGATACTCCCGAAACTGTTGGATCAGGGTTTTGCCGCTCTTGGCCGAGGTTTCTCCGAAGTCATGATAGGTCAGCGCCAGCGCGAAGGCGGCCAGTCCGAAAGGCAGCCAGAAATTGGCCTTCCAGCCAAAGCTTTCCTCCAGAATACCCCCGATGGCCGGTCCGATCATCGGCACGACGGCCATGCCCATGGTGACATAACCGATCATGGATGCGGCCTGATCCTGGTCATACATGTCGCGCACCGCTGCGCGGCTGAGGACGATCCCCACGACGATAACGGCCTGCCCCATGCGAAAGGCAAGAAATGTCTCGACGTTTGGGGCGTAGATGCACCCCAGCGTTGCCAGCAGAAACAGCACCAGCCCCCACAGCAGCACCGGCCGCCGCCCGGCCTTGTCGGCGATCGGACCGATCAGGATCTGCAGAACGGCGTTGATCAGCAGATACAACGCAATCGACAGCTGCATGACCTTGTAGTCGGCCTCAAAATAGGCTGCCATGAAAGGCAGGCTGGGAAGGAACAGGTTCATGCTGAGCGCCGACAGTCCCGACAGCAGGACAAGCGTTAGCAGCTTGGGTGGAGAGCGGTGCGTAGACGTGGAACTGAACTGCATGGTTCACTCATAATTCCGGTATTCGGGAAAGGCCATGCCGATGCACAAACATTAACTGATTTGCAATTCTCAGAAATGTAATTGCCAAAAATTTGCAAATTTGCCGAAAAGGCCTTTGGGTGATGCGGAGCAATCTATATTGTCGCGACAAATTTGACAGGGGAAAATCGTGATGAAGGACATCCTTGCCGAGCTTGAGAACCGCCGTGAGGACGCGCGCCTGGGTGGCGGGCAAAAACGGATCGATGCGCAACATGCGCGGGGCAAGCTGACGGCGCGCGAGCGGATCGAGCTTCTGGTCGATGAGGGCAGCTTTGAAGAGTTCGACATGTTCGTGACCCATCGCTGCACCGATTTCGGCATGGAAAAACAGAAACCTGCGGGCGACGGTGTCGTGACCGGATGGGGCACGATCAACGGCCGCATGGTCTATGTGTTCAGCCAGGACTTTACCGTGTTTGGCGGATCTCTGTCGGAAACGCATGCGCAGAAGATCTGCAAGATCATGGATATGGCCATGCAAAACGGCGCGCCGGTGATCGGCATCAACGACTCGGGCGGGGCGCGAATCCAAGAAGGTGTCGCCTCGCTGGCGGGCTATGCTGAGGTGTTCCAGCGCAACATCATGGCCTCGGGCGTGGTGCCGCAGATCTCGGTGATCATGGGCCCCTGTGCCGGTGGCGCGGTCTACAGCCCGGCGATGACCGACTTCATCTTCATGGTCAAGGACACGTCGTACATGTTCGTGACCGGCCCCGACGTGGTGAAGACGGTCACCAACGAGGTCGTCACCGCCGAGGAACTGGGCGGTGCGTCGACCCATACCAAGAAGTCCAGTGTGGCTGATGGCGCATTCGAAAACGATGTCGAGGCGCTGGCCGAGGTGCGGCGGCTGGTCGACTTCCTGCCGCTCAACAACCGGGAAAAGCCGCCCGTGCGCCCGTTCTTTGACGAGCCGGGGCGGATCGAGACTTCTCTGGACACGCTGGTCCCGGAAAACCCCAACACCCCCTACGACATGAAGGAACTGATCACCAAGGTAGCCGATGAGGGTGATTTCTATGAAATCCAGGAGGATTTCGCGAAAAACATCATCACCGGCTTCATCCGGCTTGAGGGGCAGACCGTCGGCGTGGTGGCCAACCAGCCGATGGTTCTGGCGGGGTGTCTGGACATTGACAGCAGCCGCAAGGCCGCACGGTTTGTACGGTTCTGCGACTGTTTTGAGATTCCGATCCTGACCCTGGTGGACGTTCCCGGCTTTTTGCCCGGCACCAGCCAGGAATATGGCGGTGTCATCAAACATGGCGCCAAACTGTTGTTTGCCTATGGCGAAGCAACTGTGCCCAAGGTGACCGTGATCACTCGCAAGGCTTACGGCGGCGCCTATGACGTCATGGCGTCAAAGCACCTGCGCGGTGATTTCAACTATGCCTGGCCAACCGCCGAAATCGCGGTGATGGGCGCGAAGGGTGCAACCGAAATCATCCACCGCGCCGATCTGGGAGACCCGGATAAGATCGCGAAGCACACTCAGGACTATGAGGATCGGTTCGCCAACCCGTTTGTCGCGGCCGAACGCGGCTTCATCGACGAGGTGATCATGCCGCACTCGACGCGCCGCCGTGTGTCGCGGGCCTTTGCCAGCCTGCGCAACAAGCAGCTGAAGAACCCTTGGAAGAAACACGACAACATTCCGCTGTAATCCGCCGGGGCGCTTTGCCCCGGTTCGATCCACGAATGTTCCTGATTGACCGCTGACACAAAACCGTTTCATGATCCCAGCCACCAGATACGGAACAGCGCAGGAGATGATCCTGGCGCCTGCGACCCCGGAAGGAGGAGCCTGCCCGTGGCGGGTCCGGGGTCGCGATCTTGTTCTGGCTTTCATGTGTTTTGGATCGCCCGGTGTCGCGCAGGACGGGAACCTGTTGCCGGTTCCATCCGGCCAGCCGGTGACACTTGAGGACGTTCTGGTCGATACCAACCCGGGCGAACTCTGGCTGCGGTTTCGATTTGTCGCGCCCAAGATTGGCGATGAGGTGGGCGGTATCGGCTATGACGTGGCCGCGACCGACATGGAGCATCTGTGTCAGACACTGGCCATTCCTTATGTCGCGCACCATCAACTCAGCCCGGCGCGGGTCGTGATCTCGCTGTCCGACCGCCCGGTGGAATTCGGCAACTCGTCTCCGGATGCGACGCAGTATTTTGAAGCCTACCGGTTGGAGCAATCCGCATGTATCTGGGAGGGACTCTGAACATGATTTCCCGATCTCATGTCGTCGGAGCATTCCGAGAAACTGATGCGGCTTTGGAGATACGCATGACACATTCATCCCTGCGCGGGTGCCCGTCGCGGACCGGTTTTTTGAACGAGGTGCCGGCATGTTGAAGCACCGTGGCTTCCCCGGACGGCTGCCGGGAACCGATTTCCAGTTCACGATCCGCCGGGCAAACCCCAAGGGCGTGACGCCATTGACCCGCCGTGAACGCTTTCGGGACCGAAAAGCCGCTGACAAGCGTGCCGATACGGCATTCCTCGAAGCTCTGTGGGAGCATTTCGGTGATCAGCCGTTTGAACGCGGAAATCTGGACGCTGGCCGCCTCAGCTGGCTGTTTGGGCGCGAGGTCGTGCCTGCCGAGGATCCGTTCGATCCGGCCAGCTATGATGCGTTGCTGAAGATCGACTTTGAGACCGCGCGGCAATCCTTCCCCGATATCTTCGGTGGGGAGGCATAGTTCGGCATGAGCCTTCAGCCAAATATCATGGGTTCATCTGCTTGGAGCGCGATCCGGCGGCGACCGGATATGCGGTCCAGTCGGCGCCCAGTGATGGCTGAAGTCTGTGCCGGAACCCGTTGCAAACCGGGCTCTTTCGGCACGAACCTGCGCGCCGTTTCTGGGAATGGGCAATTTCCAGCCGGAATTTCCGGCGTTGCAATTGATCCGTTGGCGGCCGCATTTTTGCTGTGCAAGGTGAACGGGCCGTGCGGCTCGACTTTGCCTGCGCCGCACATGCACCTACTATTCCGTACCCCTTCCTTCCGCGGGCAGGACCGTGTTTCCAACACAGACCTGCCCGCGCTTTTCTTTGCCCGAACTGCGGAGCCAGGGCGGCAAAAACCTGCGCAAAGCCCTGTTTCACCCCGTTTGATATTGAATAACAAAGCCCGATTCAGGCATTTGCTGTTCAATTCGACAAGAAACCAAAAGGGGCAGTATACATGCGAATCTCACGAGTTTTCCTTGCGCTCGCAACCTGCGGCGGGTTGGCAGCCTGCGGTGATTCAACCGGGGAACAGGCGCTGCTCGGCGGCGGTGTCGGGGCTGTCGGGGCTGCGGTTCTCAGCGCGGACCCGATCCTTGGGGCTGCGGTCGGTGCGGCCGGCAACGTGCTGTATTGCAAGACGCAAAACAACTGTAACTGATACCGGTTTTCCGGGGCGCGCGCCGTCCCGGCCATCATTTGACGGAACGCCGTTGCGGGGCATCAGCCCGGCAGCGGCGTTTTCGTTTGTCCAGAACACAAAGACAGAGGACGTTCCATGTTCAACAAGATCCTGATCGCCAACCGAGGCGAGATTGCCTGTCGGGTCATTAAGACCGCTCGGAAAATGGGAATCGGCACTGTCGCCATCTACTCGGATGCCGACAAGCACGCGTTGCATGTGGAAATGGCCGACGAGGCGGTTCACATCGGCCCCCCGCCGGCGAACCAGTCCTACATCGTGATCGACAAGGTGATGGACGCCATCCGCCAGACGGGCGCGCAGGCGGTGCATCCGGGCTATGGCTTCCTGTCCGAAAACGCGAAATTCGCCGAAGCGCTTGAGGCCGAAGGCGTCGTGTTCGTGGGCCCCCCGAAAGGGGCGATCGAAGCCATGGGTGACAAGATCACCTCGAAGAAGATCGCGCAGGAGGCCGATGTCAGCACCGTTCCCGGATACATGGGCCTGATCGAGGATGCGGACGAGGCGGTGAAGATCAGCCAGCAGATCGGCTATCCGGTGATGATCAAGGCCAGCGCCGGCGGGGGCGGCAAAGGCATGCGCATCGCCTGGAACGACGAGGAGGCGCGCGAGGGTTTTCAAAGCTCGAAGAACGAGGCAGCGAATTCGTTCGGGGATGACCGGATCTTCATCGAGAAATTCGTGACGCAACCGCGCCACATCGAGATTCAGGTTCTGTGCGACACGCATGGCAACGGCATCTACCTGGGCGAGCGGGAATGCTCGATCCAGCGCCGCAACCAGAAAGTGGTGGAAGAGGCCCCGTCGCCCTTCCTCGACGAGGCGACCCGCCGCGCGATGGGCGAACAGGCCGTGGCGCTGGCCAAGGCCGTGGGCTATGCCAGCGCGGGCACGGTGGAATTCATCGTGGATGGCGACAAGAATTTCTACTTCCTGGAAATGAACACCCGCCTCCAGGTGGAACACCCGGTGACCGAGCTGATCACCGGTGTCGATCTGGTCGAACAGATGA
The DNA here is from genome assembly GCF_056539345.1 of Ruegeria sp. BB9. Classification (NCBI taxonomy): domain Bacteria; kingdom Pseudomonadati; phylum Pseudomonadota; class Alphaproteobacteria; order Rhodobacterales; family Roseobacteraceae; genus Ruegeria; species Ruegeria sp. BB9. Next base: position 464,620 of record NZ_JBQFUU010000002.1, read on the forward strand.
TCCGCGTCGCCGCAGGCGAGCCGCTGTCGATCACCCAGGACGACGTAAAGCTGACCGGCTGGGCGATCGAGAACCGGCTGTATGCCGAGGATCCTTATCGCAACTTCCTGCCCTCAATCGGGCGGCTGACCCGCTATCGTCCGCCGCAGGAGGTGGCCGCGGGGCCGCTGCTGGAAAACGGCAAATGGCAGGGCGATGCGCCTAGTGGCGAGACAGCCGTGCGCAACGATACAGGCGTCTATGAAGGCGGCGAGATCAGCATGTACTACGACCCGATGATCGCCAAGCTGTGCACCTGGGCGCCGACCCGCGAACAGGCGATCGAAGCGATGCGCGTGGCGCTGGACAGTTTCGAGGTCGAAGGCATCGGCCACAACCTGCCGTTCCTGTCGGCGGTGATGGATCATCCGAAATTCGTCAGTGGTGATATGACCACCGCCTTCATCGCCGAGGAATATCCCGATGGGTTCAACGGTGTCGAACTGCCCGAAGGCGACCTGCGCCGCATCGCGGCCTCGTGTGCGGCGATGCACAGGGTGGCCGAGATCCGCCGCACCCGTGTGTCGGGCCGGATGGACAATCACGAGCGAAAAGTCGGCAAGCGTTGGGTGGTCACGCTGCAGGGGCAGGAATATACGGTGCAGGTGAATGCAGACCGCGACGGTGCCACGGTCAAGTTCGAGGACGGCGCCGCCCTGCGCGTCAGCTCGGACTGGACGCCAGGTGACCAGTTGGCGGTTCTGGACGTGGACGGCAGCCCGCTTGTGCTGAAGGTCGGCAAGATCTCGGGCGGGTTCCGCATCCGTAACCGGGGGGCGGACCTGAAGGTGCATGTGCGCCGGCCGCGCGCTGCCGAACTGGCCAAGCTGATGCCCGAGAAACTGCCGCCAGACACCTCGAAGATGCTGCTGTGCCCGATGCCGGGCCTGATCGTGAAGATCGATGTCGAGGTCGGCCAAGAGGTGCAGGAAGGTCAGGCGCTGTGCACGGTCGAGGCGATGAAGATGGAGAACATCCTGCGCGCCGAGCGCCGAGGCGTTGTCTCCAAGATCAACGCCGGTCCGGGCGACAGCCTGGCCGTCGATGACGTGATCATGGAGTTCGAATAACGCCCATGTGTGCCTGCCCGGAAAATGTGGGTTTTGCCCGTTCGGCCGCCATCTGCACCTTCGGTGCGGATGAGGCGGGCGTGGCAGACCCCCTCCGCCGGGCGGATTGCGGTCGTCAGCGCCGCTCGCGGACTTCGCGCTCGCGCAGGGGGGTCTTGTCGATGGAGCGGCTGATCTCGCGCACGCTCCACGGCGTGGGTTTGCGCAGTTTCACCACCCCGTCCTTGTCGACGAAGACCATCGCGAACCCGCGCGGGCGCAGTTGCGTCCGGATCGGGGAGCGCGCCGAAGGGTCGGTGTCGGTCAGAACGATGACGTCCCGGTCACGCATCATGTCTTCGCCCTCCAGCAACATGTCGATCTGCTGCTGGAATCTGGGGTCGGCTGGCGTATCGGCGAACACCACTATGGGGCGGTGTGTCCACAGAAACTCGTTCAGATCGCTGTCTCCGGCTGGCCGGATATACGCGGTTTCATCCGAGGCCGCACCGTCGGCGGCGACGGCGGCCACAGGCAAAAAAGCTGACAAAACAAGGGCAAGCGTGCGGGTCATGTGGTCTCCTGTTCCTTTGAATATAGACCCAGTTGCCGCGAATGCGACCGGCGAAATGCGTGCGACTATCAAAAAAATGAATGATCGGATCTGCCGTGCGTCTGGTCGGCCCCTTCATACACATACCCAGCCCCTCGGCGTGCCATGCGGGCCCGCGACGGGAACAGACAAGAGGATTACGCTATGACCAACACGAAGGATTGGCGCGCCCTGGCCGAAAAGGAGCTGCGTGGGCGCTCTGTCGAAGACCTCTCCAAGACGACGCTGGAGGGGATCGAGGTCAAGCCGCTGTACACGCAGGACGACATCGAGAACCTGCCGCATATCGGGTCGTTGCCCGGCTTCGGGCCTTTCACACGCGGTGTGAAGGCCACGATGTATGCAGGGCGTCCGTGGACCATCCGCCAATATGCAGGTTTTTCCACTGCCGAAGAATCGAATGCCTTCTACCGCCGCAACCTTGCGGCCGGTCAGCAGGGCGTTTCGGTGGCTTTCGATCTGGCCACGCACCGCGGCTATGACAGCGACCACCCGCGCGTGGTGGGCGATGTGGGCAAGGCCGGGGTGGCCATCGACAGCGTCGAGGACATGAAGATCCTGTTCGACGGCATTCCGCTAGATCAGGTCTCGGTCTCGATGACGATGAACGGCGCGGTGATTCCGATCCTGGCCAATTTCATCGTCACCGGCGAAGAGCAGGGCCACGACAAATCGGTTCTTGCGGGTACCATTCAGAACGACATTCTGAAGGAATTCATGGTCCGCAACACCTATATCTACCCGCCTGAGCCTTCCATGCGGATCATCTCGGACATCATCGAATATACCTCGAACGAGATGCCCAAGTTCAACTCGATCTCGATCTCGGGCTACCACATGCAAGAGGCCGGGGCGAACCTGGTGCAGGAACTGGCCTATACTCTGGCCGACGGGCGCGAATATGTGCGCGCAGCCATCGACGCGGGAATGGACGTGGACAAGTTCGCTGGCCGTCTGTCGTTCTTCTTTGCCATCGGCATGAACTTTTTCATGGAGATCGCCAAGCTGCGCGCCGCGCGTACGCTGTGGCACCGGGTGATGACCGAATTCGGGGCCAAGTCGGACCGCTCGAAGATGCTGCGCACCCACTGCCAGACTTCGGGCGTGTCGTTGCAGGAACAGGACCCCTACAACAACGTGATCCGCACGGCATATGAGGCAATGAGCGCGGTGCTGGGCGGTACACAGTCGCTGCATACCAACGCGCTGGACGAGGCGATTGCTCTGCCCACCGATTTCTCGGCCCGCATTGCCCGGAATACACAGTTGGTATTGCAGGAAGAAACCGGCGTTACCGATGTGGTCGATCCGTTGGCTGGCTCCTACTATGTGGAAAGCCTGACCAATGAACTGGTCGAAAAAGCCTGGGCCCTGATGGAAGAGGTCGAGGAGATGGGCGGCATGACCAAGGCCGTGGCCAGCGGCATGCCCAAGCTACGGATCGAGGAAAGCGCCGCGCGCCGTCAGGCCATGATCGACCGCGGCGAAGAGGTGATCGTCGGGGTCAACAAGTACCGCAAGGAAAAGGAAGACCCGATCGAAATCCTCGAGGTCGACAACCAGGCTGTCCGCGAGGCGCAGATCGCCCGGCTGGAGCGTATCCGCGCGACCCGGGACGAGGCATCCTGTCAGGCTGCGCTGGACCAACTGACCCGGCGCGCGAAAGAGGGGGGCAACCTGCTGGAAGCCGCCGTCGAGGCCGCGCGTGCCCGCGCAACCGTAGGAGAGATCAGCATGGCAATGGAAAAGGAATTCGGCCGTCATCGGGCCGAAGTGAAAACGCTGGCTGGTGTCTATGGCGCAGCTTACGAAGGTGACGAGGGCTTTGCCGCCATCCAGAAATCGATCGAGGAATTTGCCGAGGAAGAGGGCCGCCGCCCGCGTCTTCTGGTGGTGAAGATGGGTCAGGACGGCCACGACCGCGGGGCCAAGGTGATCGCCACCGCCTTCGCCGACATCGGTTTCGACGTGGACGTCGGCCCGCTGTTCCAGACCCCGGCCGAGGCCGCGCAGGACGCGATCGACAATGACGTGCATGTGGTTGGCATTTCCAGCCAGGCGGCGGGCCACAAGACGCTGGCACCGCAATTGGTGGAAGAACTGAAGAAGGCTGGCGCCGAGGATATCATCGTGATCTGTGGTGGCGTCATCCCCCAGCAGGATTATCAGTTCCTGTACGATCACGGGGTCAAGGCCATCTTCGGGCCGGGGACCAACATCCCCGAGGCGGCGCAGGACATTCTGCGCCTGATCCGCGAGGCGCGCGCCTGAACTGTGACTTTGGGGGGCTTTCTGTCCCCTTGTGCGCGATGCCTGCAGCCTCGGGCATCGCTCGCGGGGATGTTTGGTGTCAGATGAAGTGCCCAAGTCAGGCTTTTCATGGTATCCGACGGCATGAGGTCGGTTTTGGACGCTGGAGGCACAAATATGGAGCTTGATCATCTGGCGGTGGCCGCGTCGACTTTGGACGAGGCGGTCGCGCATGTAGAGCAGGCCTTGGGTATTCCGATGGTGCCCGGTGGCAAACATGGAAAATTCGGCACCTACAACAAGCTTCTGGGCCTAGACGAGGGCCTGTATCTTGAAGCGATCGCAATTGACCCGGACGCCGCCGATCCTGGGCGGCCACGTTGGTTTGATCTTGATCGTTTCTCGGGGCCGCCGAGGCTCAGCAACTGGGTCTGCCAGGTTTCGGATCTGCAGGCCTATGTCGATGGATTCTCAATCGACATAGGCGATATCCATGAACTTGATCGTGGTGCCTTGCGGTGGAGGATGGCGGTGCCGGGATCGGGGCGTTTGCCGTTCGACAACCTGTTTCCCGCCTTAATTCAATGGCAAGGTGACTTGCATCCGGCTGGCATGCTGCGGGCCAGTGGCTGCCACCTGCGGCGGCTGGTGGTCTTTCACCCGGACGCGCTGGATTTGGCGCAATTGCTCGGCCCGCTCGACAGGGTAGTTTTTGATTCCGGGCCTGCGGCTCTGCGGGCTGAATTTGAAACGCCGCACGGACCGCGGGTACTGGAATGATCATTCGCCCGGCTCTGCCCCGGGATGCGGCTGAAATTGCGGAGATCACCAATTCGATCATCCGCGAGACGCTGATCACGTTTACCACGACCGAGCGAAGCCCCGAAGAAATCGCGCGGGATATCGACGAGCGAGGGCTGGCGTTCCAAGTTGCCGAGCTTGACGGCCGTGTCGTGGGATATGCGACTTACGGCGGTTTTCGCTCGGGTCCCGGATATGCGCACAGCCGGGAACACACCATCCTGCTGGCTTCTGAAGGCCGGGGGCGGGGCGCGGGTCGCGCGCTGATCCGAACCTTGGAGGAGGTGGCGCGATCGCAAGGCGTGCATGTTCTGGTCGCTGGAATCTCGGCCGAGAACCCGGGCGCGATTTCCTTTCATGCGGCGGTCGGTTTTGAGGCGGTCGGCCGAATGCCGGAAGTTGGTCATAAATGGGGGCGTTGGCTGGATCTTGTGCTGATGCAGAAAATTCTGGCTCCGGAATGAATGGTCGCACCTGACAGTCCGTACTCGGCGCGCTAGTGTGCGCCCATGTCGATCTGGTCCCGCATATCCGAAGCGCTGAGCGCGCTTGCCAAAGGTGAAAGCCTGACGGCTGTTTTTGAAAAGCTGCGCACGCCGCCCGAACGCTCGGTGGCCTTCGCGATTGCTGTCATCGCTTTGGGCGCAAAGATGGCCAAGGCGGACGGGCAGGTGACCCGCGACGAGGTGACCGCGTTTCGCGAGGTGTTTCGCATTCCGCCGGAGGAAGAGGCCGGCGCGGCGCGCGTGTTCAACATGGCCCGGACGGATGTGGCCGGGTATCAGGAATACGCACGCAAGATCGCGCGCATGTTCGCCGAAGACAGCACCACCCTGTGCGACCTCATGGAGGGGCTGTTTCACATCGCCATGGCGGACGGGTTCTATCATCCCAACGAAAACGAGTTTCTGGAGGATGTGGCGCGGATTTTCGGCCAGACTGATGCACAGTTCAAAGCCCTGCGTGCGCGCTTCGTTCCAGATGCGCCCAAGGATCCTTACACCGTTCTGGGCGTGACCCCTGACACTCCGCTACCCGAGATCCGAAAAATCTGGCGCAGGCTTGTACGTGATACACATCCCGATGCGATGATGGCCCGGGGTGTTCCCGAAGAAGCAATTCGCCTTGCCGAGAAAAAGATGATCGACATCAACCGCGCCTGGGATGAAATCAACGGCGCGCGGGTCTGAGGCGATGCGTCTGGCGACCTACAATATCGAATGGTTCGCCAATTTGTTCGACCGCAATGATGAACTGGTTGTCGATGACAGCTGGTCGGGGCGGCACAATGTCACCAAGGCTCAGCAGATCGAGGCCATTGCGACGGTGCTGACGGCCGTCGACGCCGACGCCATGCTGATCGTCGAGGCGCCGAATACGGGCAAATCGCAAAACACGGTGCGCGCCTTGCAGCATTTCGCCGAGACGTTCGATCTGCGTACATCCAATGCGATCATGGGTTTCGCCAACGATACGCATCAGGAACTGGCACTCTTGTATGATCCCGATGCCTTGACCGCCCGGCACGACCCAAAAGGAGTGCAAGATGGCGGCCACGACCCCGACGATCTTCCACGCTTTGACCGCGAGTTTCGGATCGACCTGGACATTGACGCGACCGAGGATCTGGTGCGGTTTTCAAAACCCCCCATGGAACTGGCGGTCCGCACCCGGGCCGGGTTCGAGTTCCGGTTGATCGGTGCACATCTGAAGTCCAAGGCGCCGCACGGAGCCCAATCACGCGACGAAGCCTTGCGCATCTCTATCGCGAACCGACGCAAGCAGTTGGCTCAGGCCGTCTGGCTGTCGCGCCGTGTGCGCGCGCACACAGCCGCTGCTGAACCGGTGATCTTGCTGGGAGACTTGAATGACGGGCCGGGATTGGATGAATTCGAACATCTTTTCGGGCGGTCATCGGTGGAAATCCTTCTGGAAACCGGCCTGTACGATCCGCATCCCGCACAGGCACTTCGACCTCGGCCGGGTTGGATCCCATCGACCGCGCGCTTTGCCCGCCCGAAGGAAGGCCAATATCTGGAGGCGCTGCTGGACTACATCATGATCAGCGAGGATCTGAGGGTCCGCAATCCGGTCTGGCGCATTTGGCACCCGTTCCGGGACGAGCACTGCTGGACGGTGCCGGAATTGCGCGATGCCTTGGTCACGGCCTCTGATCATTTCCCGGTGACGCTGGACATCGACATCTGACCCTTTCAACAACTGATCGCGCCCCTTATATTTCAGGTCATGAAACGATTGATGCTGATAGGTGCCACGGCCCTTTTTGCCGCGCCGGCCGCGGCCCAGGACGAAGGCGGTAAGTCCCTGATGGAGCAGGGGGCCGAACTGTTCTTCGAGGGCCTGCGAAAGGAAATGGAGCCCGCCCTTGAGGACCTTCTGGGGCTTGCCGAGGAATTCGGCCCGGCCATGCAGTCCTTTATCGAGGAGATGGGCCCGGCCCTTGCCGAGATCGGCGGCAAGGTCAAGGATTGGAGCGCCTATGAGGCGCCCGAGATGCTGCCCAATGGCGACATTATCATCCGCAGGAAACCGGACGTTCCCGACCAGCCCGACGAGGTTGCCCCCAAAGAGGACGACGAAGGCGCAACGGATATCTAATAGTCCAGATCAGCCCTAGATTTTGACGATCGGGCGTGATTTCAGCGCGTTCGCCAGTGACTCGAACCTTGCCTCGGCCACTTCGTTGAACAAGGGGCTGAGCGATTTGGGCAGATAAAACTCCAGTTCGCGTTTCTTGGGGTAGAACCGCAACTTTCCGGTGGCCGCGTCGTTCTGCATCCAGAGCATTGCGCCAAAACGCATGGCCTTTCCCAGAATCTCGGCCTGCTTCTGGTCGCGCTCGTCCAGCAGTTCGTACAGAGGGGCGAACCGGTTGCCCTCTCGCTTGTTCCGGTACCGATGCTGCAGGGCAAGTCCGATGAAGACACGTTCCGAGTGTTTCAGGCCGCCCAGGTTGGCGCGAGTCACATTGTCGAAACAGACCTCGGCCCGATAATCGGGGTGGGCGCGCCAGCTGACATCGTGCAGCAGGCAGGCCGCCTTGATCAGCCGAACTCGGGCCGGAGGGGCGGACCGGAACAGCGGCATCACGAAATCATAAAGATGCGGCCCGAAACCTGGCAGGCGAGCGTCCTTTTGTTCCGAGAACCGGCAGGCCTCGATCAAAGGGTCGCAATCCCGCAGAATCTGGGGCATCTGCTCGTACAACAGGCCCTCGCGGATACCATAGCTGGATATTGCGATGTCTTTGGGTTTGAAGGTGCGGATCAGCCGCGACAGCACGTCCATGGCGTAGGGAATCAGGGCCATCCGCGAGCTTGAGACCCCGGCCTGAGAGCGCAGGTGTTCGTGGTCGCCCTTTTCGATGAACTTGATCGTTTCGCGCACCTGCTTGGTGGTCATGCGGTATTCGTGCAGCACGTTCAGCGGATATCCGCGGCGCAGCATGTCCAACCTTGCAAAGGCTCGCCAGCTTCCGCCGACCAGGAACAGTCGGTCGCGCTGCGGCCCCATCTGGTCACGCAGCGCCTCGAGTGTTTCCTTGATGTGGGCCTTGCGGGCGCGGCGTCCGCCCTTGATATCCCGGAGTTTGAGCGGCCCCAGAGACGAGGACACGCACCGTCCGACCGATCCGCCGCCGATCTCTGCCAGCTCCATGGACGAACCACCGATGTCGCAGATCAGGCCGTAGGCGCCGGGCCAGCCCAGCAGGACACCCTGTGCCGACAATCGGGCCTCTTCCTCGCCGTCGATGACCGAGATATGCAGCCCTGTCTCGGCCAGAACCTCCTGACAGAACTCCGGACCGTCTTCCGCCTCGCGCACGGCGGCGGTGGCCACAACGTGCAGTCCGGGAAGGCCAAGATCGCGGGACAGGTGCTCAAAGCGCCGCAGCGCCGCCAGCGCACGTACGCGACCGCGCGGGTTCAGCCTGCCGGTTTCCGACAGCCCGGCGCCAAGCTCGCACATGACTTTTTCGTTGTAGAAATATGCGGGAGACCGGGCCGCGCCGTCAAAGATAACCATCCGGACCGAGTTCGACCCGACATCCACCACGCCAACGCGCGAGAGATCGCGGATTCCCGGATGGTCGAACAGCGGTTTTCCGAATGGTCCCCAGTCCGGGATCCTTGCAGCGCTCTGTTCCATGATCTCCCCAACGTTGCCTCGCGCAGGATGCGAAATCGGACCCCACGGGTCAATCACCGGAAACCGCCGTGTCGATTTCGTTGTTCAGAACGCGCACGGCCAAGGTCCGTGTGATCTCGCGCTTTTCGGCCAGAGCGACCTGATCCAGTTGGGCCACCACGTCGGCTGCGGTTTCAAACCGGCGATCCATGTGCTTGACGAGGTAGGCGATGACGTCCGGCCCCGGGTTCAACTGTCGGTCGACGAACAGCTTGGCCAGAACCGCGCACAGCAAGGCATCATCGGGCGGATCAAGCGCCACATGATGGGCCCCCTCGACCCGGCTTTGCAGATCGGCCAGCGGAAGTTCCCAATATTTGGGAGCAAGGCGCCCGGTCATCAGCAAGGCATGCCCCTCGGCCAGAACCAGATTGTGCAGGTGAAACAAGGTTTTCTGCTGGTCTATATCCCCGGCGATCATGGGGATGTCCTCGACCGCCACGGGACCTTGCGCAAGTGCGGGAACATCTTCGTGTTTCAGATCAGCGGCCTGCACGATACGCCCGCCTGTCTCGGCGGCCCAGACATGCGCAAGATGGGTTTTACCTGATCCGGCCGGGCCGCTCAGGACCAGCTTATTGCCCGGCCATGAATTGGCCGAGATCATTGCGACGGCCAGCGCATTCGCGGGGGATACGAAGAAATCCTCGCGCCCCAGCGCCGTCATCGCCGGAAGATCAAAGCTCAGCTGTTTGGCCATTCACTCGTTTTCCGGATCCAGCTCGTCACGCCCCGTGTACAGGCGACTTGTCAGATATTGCGAAGTTCCGAAACGTGCAAGCACGCCCAAGGCCGCAGCGACCGGAACAGCGATCAGCATGCCGACAAACCCGAACAGCGCGCCAAAGACGGACAAGGCCAGAAGCAACCAGACCGGGTGAAGCCCGACCGAGTCACCAACCAGCTTGGGGGTCAGGAAATTGCCTTCGACGACCTGGCCGATGGCGAATATCCCGGCCACCAGGCCGATCGAAGCCCAGTCACCCCAGAATTGGAACAGCGCCAGGCCGATAGCCAGCGTACCGCCGATCAAAGCGCCCAGATAGGGAATGAAGGTGACCAACCCGGCGATGAAACCGACCACCAGGCCGAATTGAAGGCCGACGATCATCAAGGCAACGGCGTAGTAAGTACCCAGGATAAGGCAAACCGTACCCATGCCGCGCACGAACGAGGCAAGCACAGCGTCAATATCTGCCGCCAGTTTGCGGATCGTCGGCGCATGGTCCCGGGGCAGTAAATCGTTGATCCGGGCGATCATCCGGTCCCAATCCAGCAAAAGGTAGACGGCCACTACGGGAACAATCACCAAAAGGACCACGATGTTCACCGCTGACCCGACCGAGGCCATGACCGTTTCGAGGATGTCGCCTGTTTTGCCCTTCAGCGTGTCGCCCATTGAAAGAAGGAACTGGTGGGTGTTCGATTCCCGGTCCAGCAGCGACGGGAATTGCCGCTCGACGAAGGCTCGCAATTCCTGGAACAGGCTGGGCAGTACGTCCACCAGATCGATCAGCTGAGTGATCAGGGCCGGAACCACCATCAGGATCATCAAGGCAAAGGCAAGAATGCTGAAGACGGTAATGATCGCCGTCGCAGCCGCGCGAGAAAGCCCCATGTTCTCCAGCCTGTCGGCTACGGGATCCAGGAAATAAGCCACTGCGCCGCCGATCACGAATGGCAGCAGAACGTCGCCCAGCAGCCACAACAGCAATATGAATATCGCAGCGGCGATGCCCCAATATCTGAATTGATCCCGAACCGGCAACGCCATCGCGGCCTCCTGACTGCGTCGTTGCCCCTGTTCTTGGCTGATGAAGGCCCGCGATGCAAGCGGTTCATGGATCAGTGTTTTTGTGTCTCAGTCGTGCAGAGTGCCCAGTTCCGGCGTGTCTTCAGCGGCGGTCTCGTCGGACCAGTTGGTGCGCCAGATCTCGGCGGACCAGTGACCGCAATGCACAGACGGGCGGTCAAATCCCGGCAGCGGCGGCAGCAGCGGAGAAACCACAACGTCGTGCCGTGGTACCGCGAAATAGGGAAAGGAGTAGCGCTCCTTTCCGGATCGGTTGACCACGCGGTGCGGGGTCGATTTCAGGCGACCACCGGACCAGAGCTCGAGCATGTCCCCGATGTTGACGACAAACCCACCGTTCGGGCAGTCGGGAGTGATCCAGCCGCCACCCCGCGTCTGGACCTCCAGCCCACCCACCGGGTCGGGGGCGATGATGGTCAACGCGTCAGTGTCTTTGTGGGGGTGGATGCCATAACCGCCTTCTTCGGGGGCCTGCGGCGGGTAGTGCAGCAAAGTCATGTTGGTCAACGGGTCGCAGAAGGCATTCCGCAGGCTGCCCGCAGGCAGTTCCAGCCCGGCCTCCAACGCGCCCAGCAAGCTGTCGGCCACCTGATCCAATCGCGCCCAGTATTCAAGGATGATGTCCTGCGAATCCGGTACTTCTGCGGGCCAGAGGTTGGGTCCGTACAGCGCGCAATCCCGGCGGATGGGCGCATCCTTGGCCACTTCGTTGTGCAGCTTGTAGCCCTCATACTTGTCCGCATGTCCCGACCCGTCATTGGGCGTGAAGAACCCCATCGGGATATATCCGCGATAGTTCTCGCGGGTGATCGCCTGCTGCCATTTGCTGGCTTCGTCCACGTCGAAGATTGCGCGAACGCAAATCCGGACCCTTTCTACAAGCTCTGGCGGGATGCCGGTGCCGGTGATCGAAAGGAAACCTATCCCGGTGCACGTATCCATGACCTGCTGGACGATTTTCCCGCGGTCAGGGTGGTTCTCCTGCATCAAAGGCGCAATGCCGATCGTCGGGATGCGTTCCATCAGTGGATCCTCACGCCCTGTCTGTCCAATTCGGAATGAACCGGGGTCAGGTTCAATTCGGACAGCTCCTGATTGCTTTTGAGTGCGATGGCGGCCGCGATGCCGGCCCCTTGGCCCATCACAGCGCAGCAGGCCATGTTGCGTGTCGCCGCGTGGGCGATGCGGTCGGCCCCGTGAGACCGGCCAGCCACAAGCAGCCCACGCACCCCCTCGGGCAGCATCGAACGGTAGGGTACCTGCATGTAGCGCCCGGTGGTGGGCAGGATCAGGACGCCGTAACCGTCGATGAACTCGGGGTAGATCCCGATCGTGTCCTCGAACCGGCCCTGATGGCGCACGTCGTCTTCGGTCATGTTGTAGACCGCGTCGATCTTGCGGGTGTCACGGATGCCGATGGTCATGCCGAAGTTGCGCAGCCGTGCGTTTTCGCATCCGGGCATGAACCGGCGCAGAGCGTCAATCGCCAGCATGGTCTGGCGGCGGCCCTCGATCTCGCCCCTGGTCAGGCTGTCCGGGTCTGTTCCGTCGATCCCGGCCAAGTGGATCAGGTTCATGTAGGTCAGCTCGCCCGTGTCGTGCATTGCACCCCAGGTGCCCGCGATGGTGTTGAGATGCGCCGGGATCAGGCCCTGGTCGATGGCTTGCTGGAACGGCTTGTAGACGAAGGGCGAAAACATGTCGTCCTCTTTGCCGCTGGTTTCGATGTTCCATTCGCCGCCGCCGCCCCAGTCCTTGTAGGTCTGCGGGTCGGCCTTTACGCCCTCCATGAAGGCGCGCTTGTCGACCCCGGCCAGGTGGAACATGACCGAGGCCGCCATCATCTTTTCCGGCTCGGTCTTGCGGGTCGGGGCGCCGGCACGGTGGGCCACGTCGGCATCGCCGGTGGCGTCGATCACGATACGGGCAACGATCGCCTCGCGCCCCGCCTTCGACTCGGTGATCACACCGGTGATCCGGTCGCCGTCCATGATTGGGGCCACGAACTGGCGATGCAGCATCGGGCGGACACCGGCCTCTTCCACCAACCGGTCAGCCACCAGCTTGAACCCCTCACTGTCCAACTCGTAGCTCAGCGATTGGCTTTCCGGGACCGCCGCGCCCATCTCCTTGGCGCGTTGCTCGAACTCCCATCCGATGCCGCCGGCCTCGATGGTCTTGTCGTGTCGGTACCAGGCAAAGCCCTCGACACCGACGGCGGTGATATTGCCGCCCATGCAGCCGAAACGGTCCAGCAGAGCGACTTCGGCCCCGGCGCGCGCGGCCGCAAGCGCAGCGGCCAGCCCTGCCGGGCCAGAGCCCACCACCAGTACGTCAGTCTTGTGCACCACGGGGATGTCTCGGGCGGGTTCGCGGATGGTCTGCATTGGGGCCTCGTCTTCAGAAGTTTTCCCACTGTTTCGAGACCTGATTGGCGGGTCAATCAAAATTCCGACTGACCTGAGGTCGCAAATCCGCCATTGCCCGATTGCCCCCGGCGGGGCTTTCGCATAATCACGTGGCCGTGGAATTCTCACCTGCAAGGTAAAAATATGCGCCTCAGCCGTTACTTTCTGCCCGTACTCAAGGAAAACCCGTCCGAGGCCCAGATCGTCAGCCACCGGCTGATGCTTCGCGCCGGGATGATCAAGCAGGCTGCCGCCGGGATCTATTCGTGGCTGCCGCTGGGTTTCAAGGTGCTGCGCAAGCTGGAAAACATCGTGCACGAGGAGCAGATCCGCGCCGGGCACATCCCGATCCAGATGCCGATCCTGCAATCGGCCGATCTGTGGCGGGAATCCGGGCGCTATGATGATTACGGTCAGGAAATGCTGCGTATGCAGGACCGCCATGGCCGCGATATGCTCTATACCCCTACCGCCGAGGAACTGGTCACCGACATTTTCCGCGGTCACGTCAGCAGCTACAAGGACCTGCCGCTGACGCTCTACCAGATCCAGTGGAAGTTCCGCGACGAGATCCGCCCCCGTTTCGGCGTGATGCGCGGCCGCGAGTTCTACATGAAGGACGGCTACAATTTCGATCTGACGAAAGAGGACGCGCTGCACGCTTATAACCGCCACCTGGTCAGCTATCTGCGCACCTATGAGCGCATGGGCCTGCAGGCGATCCCGATGCGCGCCGACAGCGGCCCGATCGGCGGGGACGACACGCATGAATTCCTGGTGCTGGCCGATACCGGCGAATCCGAGGTGTTCTATGACAGCGCGGTCACTGACATCCGTCTGGGGCAGCGCGACATCGACTATGACGACAAGGCCCAGTGCCAGGCGATCATGGAGGAGTTCACGTCGCTCTACGCCCGAACGGATGAGACCCATGACGAGGCCCTGTTCCAGCAGGTGCCCGAGGAACGCCGCCGTAGCGCGCGTGGCATCGAGGTGGGTCAGATCTTCTATTTCGGCACCAAGTATTCCGAGCCGTTGGGCGCCACGGTACAAGGCCCCGACGGCAAGCAGGTTCCGGTGCACATGGGCAGCCACGGCATCGGCGTCAGCCGCCTGATCGGCGCGATCATCGAGGCCAGCCACGACGACAAGGGTATCATCTGGCCCGAGGGCGTGACCCCGTTCCACTGCGGCATCGTCAACCTGAAACAGGGCGATGACGAGGCCGACGCGGCCTGTGACAAGATCTACAAGGCGCTGACCGCGCTGGGGCTCGAGCCGCTCTATGACGACCGCAACGAGCGGGCAGGGGGCAAGTTCGCCACGATGGATCTGATCGGCCTGCCCTGGCGCATCACCGTCGGCCCGCGCGGGTTGAAGAACGGAGTGGTCGAGTTGACCAGCCGCCGCACCGGCGAAAGCGAAGAACTGAGCCCCGAGGCCGCCGTAACCCGCATTGCCGAGATCTATGAGCGCACCGTCTGAAACCGGTGACGCGCCGCTGATCTCGGTGATCACGGCAACTTGGAACCTGCTGTCCCAAGGGCGCCAGGACACATTTCGCCGCGTCATCGAATGCATGGCGCGGCAGAATTGCGACCGTTCCGAGCACATCATTCAGGACGGAGCATCAACGGACGGGACGGTCGAATTCATTCAGGACTTGATCGCCGACGCGCCGCGTACACGCCTGATCAGTGAACCGGACCAAGGCCTGTACGACGCGATGAACCGCGGCGTCGAAGCGGCACGCGGCGAATACGTTCTGTTCCTCAATTCCGACGACTCGTTGGCCGCGGATGATGTTCTGAACCGGGCGGCAGACGTTTTGGTTAGAAGAGGACCGGACTTTGCCTACGGCTCGACAGTCGAGCGCGGCTCAGACGGCCAGATCTTAAAAGACCGCCGTCCCGATCCGAATTCAGTTCTTCAGCGGATGCCTTTTTCACACAACTCGGTCTTCATCCGAAGCGACTTGTTTAATAGGCTTCGCGGGCATGATCTGGGTTTCGCAGTCGCATCGGATTATGATTTGGTGCTTCGTATGTTTGCGGGCGGCGCTAAGGGGGTCGATCTAGAAATGCCAATCTCGGAGTATTCATCGCGCGGGGCGTCGGCAGACGATGCGCGCGTTGCGCGAGATTACGCTATGGCGTGGTACACTTTCATAAACGGTTTTGAATCACTGTCGAGGAACTACACAGTCGCGGATTGCCTGAGTTGGTACTATCAGGGAAACATGCCCCTCAGCTTGTGCCGGACATTACAATCAATCGACGAATTCCCCGAAGCCCTCAGACCGGCTCTTAGGCAAAGTCTTAAGAAGGCGCGCCGTCGGGCATGGCAGTTCTGGCGAAAAAGCAAGGCGTCGTTATAAATAGATTCCTCTTGGTAAGGTGGTGGGAATTTGATCACTAATGCGGAAATCGGTGGCAACGGTCGATTTGGGAATCAGATTTTCCAATACATGTTCCTGTCTTTCCATGCCGCCAAATATGGTCTGGAGTTTGCAAATCCGCCTTGGGACGGAGACGTCATTTTCAAGATTCAGCCGGGCCGCAACAGTCTGCCCGAACAGGATCGGAAGTTGGTTGAGGATATTAAAGACCCGCAGCATTGCCCCATTCGGAATGCGACTGGCCCGTTGGATGGCGTAGATGTGTCTGGATATTTTCAGTATCCAACGAGTTTCTACTCCCCGCAACGGGATCGATTGTGTGGAGAGTTTTCGTTCAAACCGCCCTATTCAGACTTTGCAAAACGACTACAGGGCTGGTTTTCGGAATTGCCAGGAACCGTTGTCGCGGTACATATGCGGCGGGGCGACTACGGGACTGGAATTTTCTTTCGTGCGCCTTCCGAATGGTACACGGCTTGGCTTGCTACTCTGCAGAAAAGGGTCGGAGAACTTACGGTTTATGTTGCCAGTGACGAACTAGATGAAGTGTTGGGAGGTTTTGATGCCTTCAGAACGGTTTCTGCAAAAGATGCCCCTCACCCGCTTCCGTCTCCGGAATTTGTAACGGATTTCATGGCTTTGTGCGTTGCTCCGCATGTGGCCATATCCAACTCGTCCATGTCCTTCGCCGCGACCATGTTTAACGCGGTCGCAACATCGTTCTACCGGCCCTCTCTCAAAGAACGGAGGTTGATAGAGTATGATCCTTGGGACGCAGAAGTATTACTGACTGATGTCATAGCCGAAGATGCGGGTGAAGAGTTCATGAGCGAACGCGCAAAGTCGCGCACCAAATACAAGATAAGAAAGTTCTTTCGCAGGAATGCGTGGCAACACCAAAGGACAAACCGAACCTGAGTGCAGGACAATGGTCGGATTGCGTTGCTCGACTTGTCGGCCTCGTATGTTTAGCTTTCCCGCAGCTTGGGATCAGGGCTGGAGATGATCAAGTCGCCATCCGCGTTAGCACCGCGGGCGATCACCATCGGGCGACCCATTCGCCGCACCAGTTCGCGCAGTTCAAATCCCAGAAATTTCAGCCCGCACACCCGGTCACCTGTCGCCTGATCGATCAGGCACAGACGTCCATCCCGAAACGCAAGGCTGTATCCCTTTTCCCGAAGGATGCCAGACAATGCGCCCCAGTCTAAGGCGTTTGTGAAAAGTGGTCTGATGGATGCCCGTAGCAACGCAGCGCTTTCGCTATCAAGCTCAGTTGATTTGTTTTTGATCCCGGCCGTACCAAGACTAAATAGTTCCTTCTGAAAACTCATGAGCGACCCCGCTCTTATACTGGTTAATGTGTCCCCCCACCCGATAGTGTGACAAAGTTTCGCGTAATAAGCAAAACCAGAAACTATATTGCTCCACTTTGGTTGCAAAACGAACTCAGTTGGAGTTCATCTTCTCGTTTTGTTGATATCTTGGAAACAAACTTCCGCGTATTGTGAGGGATTTGGCCTTCATGTCTGTTCCTGTGTATTGCTCGCCTGACGAGTTTTTGGATTGAGTGCGTGCTTTGTCGAACTTGATTTTGGCGCTTTTGGCTTGAAGCTGTTTCATCAATTGGGGTAGTTGATTTGACCGAAAATGCGTTCGGGACAAGGGTCACCCGATCTTATTTGCCGGAGCAGGAATGGCCAGAACACCCCCTCCCTTTGCCGCATTCGAATGGAAGATCGCCTGGCGCTATCTGCGCGCCCGGCGTGCCGAGGGCGGTGTAAGCGTGATGACCTGGATCTCGTTGATCGGAATCACGCTGGCAGTTTTCGCGCTGATCGCCACGCTGGCGGTCCGGTCTGGGTTCCGGTCCGAATTCGTGGGCACCATTCTTGGGGCCAACGCTCATGTAACAGTCTACTCGGCCGGCGAACTGGACGCGCAAGGGCAGGTTGATCGCACCATCGTTGAATACGACGCCATGGCCGAACGTATCGCGCAGGTGCCGGGTGTTCAGCGCGCTGCTCCGCTGGTCAAGGGGCAAGTTCTGATCACCAACCGCGATCGCAGCAGCGGGGTCGAGGTGTTCGGTATCCGCCCTGATGACCTGCACAGCCTGCCCGGTATTGCCGAAAGCGATCAGGCCTACGGCGACCTGTCCCGGTTCGAGGAGGGGATCGCCATCGGCTCGGGCGTGGCCCGCGCCATCGGTGCAACGGTGGGGGATCGGGTCAAGCTGACCTCGCCCAACGGGGTCAAGACCGCCTTCGGCACCTCGCCCCGCGTGAATGCCTATGAAGTCGTCTACGTGTTTTCGGCCGGGCGCTATGACATCGACCGCACCCGCGTCTACATGCCGTTTTCCGAGGCGCAGAGTTTTTTCAACCGCGAGGGCGTCGCCGACGAGATCGAAGTGATGGTCGACCGCCCCGAGGACCTGAACCCGATCCTGATCCCCATCCTTGAGGCGGCGGGAGAACGGTCGCAGATCTGGACATGGCAGGACGCGTCAGGCGGCTTTCTGCGCGCGCTTGAGGTCGAGGACAACGTGATGTTCATCATCCTGTCGATCCTCGTGCTGATCGCCGCTATGAACATCGTCTCGGGCCTGATCATGCTGGTCAAGAACAAGGGGCGCGACATCGGCATCCTGCGCACTATCGGGCTGAGCGAGGGGTCGATCCTGCGGGTGTTTTTCATCTGTGGTGCCTTCACCGGGATCATCGGCACCGCGATGGGCGTCATCCTGGGCTGTCTGTTCGCTCTCTATATCGACCCGATCTTCTCTTTCGTGAACTACGTGATGGGCGGCGGCGTCTGGGATCCGACGATAAGGGGCATTTATGCCTTGCCGGCCGAGCTGCACCTGTCGGACGTGCTCAAGGCGGTTGGGCTGTCGCTGGGTCTGTCCTTCTTCGTCACCTATTTCCCGGCCCGCCGTGCGGCACGGCTGAACCCGGTCGAGGCGCTGCGATATGAATGATGTCACCTTGCGTCTGACCGGCCTGACCAAGACCTATCTGAAAGGCACGCCCGCCAAGGTGCAGGTGCTGCGCGGCGCCGATCTGGAGCTGCGCGCGGGCGAGGCGGTAGCTCTTGTGGCGCCCTCGGGGGCGGGCAAGTCGACCCTTCTGCATATCGCCGGTCTGCTGGATACACCGGATTCCGGGACGGTCGAAATCGGCGGTCAGGACGCGACCGGCAAGGGCGACCGCACCCGCACCGCGATGCGTCGGCGGGATGTGGGTTTTGTCTATCAGTTTCATCACCTGCTGCCGGAATTCACCGCGCTGGAAAATGTCGTGCTTCCGCAATTGGCCAACGGGGTGTCCGACAGGGCGGCCAAGGCCCGCGCGATGGATCTGCTGGGACGTGTCGGCGTCGCCGAACGTGCCGACCACCGCCCGGCAGCTTTGTCGGGGGGCGAGCAGCAGCGGGTGGCCTTCTGCCGGGCCCTAGCCAATGAACCGCGTGTCCTGCTGGCGGACGAGCCAACAGGGAATCTGGACCCGGGTACCTCGGATCAGGTCTTTGCCGCGCTGATGGATTTGGTGCGCGAGTCCGGCCTGTCGGCGTTGATTGCCACGCACAACCTTGACCTTGCGGCGCGTATGGACCGGATGCTGCGGCTGGATGGGGGTGTGCTCAGGCCAGCTGAGTGATCGCGACGCCTACGGCCATCACCGCGATCCCGCCGGCGCGCATCAGGGTCAGCGGTGTGACCTGCGCGCCGAAAAGGCCGAAATGGTCGATGGCCGCGGTGCTGATCAACTGCCCCAACAGCACGAAGAACACCGCGTTGCCGACGCCGAAATGCGGTGCGACGTGGGTAATGGATAGCACGTAGAAGGCAATCAGAACCCCACCCAACAGCAGATGTTTCGGGGTCTGCGCAACCTTTGCCAAAGCTTGTGTTCCGGGGAACAGCAGCATCACCAGCGCCGAAGATCCAAACGCCACGGCAAACAGGATGACCGCAGCGGTGGTGGGCGAGCCGATCAGCTTTCCGAGCGCCGCATTCAGCGCGGCGAGAATCGGAACTCCGATCCCGGCGGCGAGCATGATGGCTGCATAATGTGTCATGGCCCGGACCCCTTAGCCGATTTCGTTGATCTGGATCATTGCGGGTCGTGACGGTTCGGGCAACCCTGCTTTTGGCGTTAGAACGGAGGAACGCAATGAAACTGTTGACGTTTACGGCCTTGGCCATGGCAGGTGCGATTGCCGCCACAGGTGCTGCAGCCCAGGATGCCGAAGCCGGCGAGCAGCTTTACCTGCACCATTGCGCCACCTGTCATGGACTGGACGCGACTGGACACGGGCCAATGGCCGGCGTGCTGTTAATCCAACCGACCAATCTGAAGACGCTCGGTGACGCGGGCGGAAAATTTCCGACCGCGCGTGTGGTGCAGCGGATAGACGGCCGCGATCCTCTGGTCAGCCATGGCAGTCCGATGCCGGTCTACGGGCCGTATTTCGAAGGGCAGGACACCGCCATCAAGACAGATGCCGGCCAGCCGATCCTGACAAGCAAGCCGATTGCCGATCTGGTCGCGTATCTAAAGACCTTGCAAGGCAAGTGAACCTCATCTGCAGATGCCTTCCACCTTGGCACCGCTCCAAGGGATAACCACGTCGCTTTCTCGCCGGGCACCCGGCAGTTTTTCCGGGTCGAAATGCTTGGCCAGCATGTCATGCAAACGCTGGGTCCGCGGGGCGTCCGGATCCAATGCGCGGCAGCAGACATATTCCTCGACGATGGCGCCCTGCTGTTCAAACCCGTAGTCCAGGAAATCGGCCGAGTTATCCAGATCGAACAGGTAAGGATCCTTGCGGCCACCATGTTCGGCGGCCGCCCGCAACGGGTGATAGCCGGTGGTTTTCCGGTTCTGCCATTGCCAGACATGGGTCAGTTCATGGGCAAAGATCATGGCGGCCACCAGGTTCATCTGGTCGGGGTACCGCGCCATGTAGTCGTCAAGATACCAGTCCTTGGTGAAGTAAACCCGGTTGAACAGAGCGATCGCCGCCGGTTTTCCGGTTACGATCTCGTCCTTGACCGGCGGCAGGATGCGCTCGCGGCAAGCCAGCCTCGGTCTGGCCTTTCGTTCGTAGGTTATGGAGGCGACTGGCGCGCCCTCGACCAGCCGAACCCGGTCAAGATCCAGCGTTTCGCCCTGCACCTTGCTTGCAAATGCGCGCTCGTTCTCGGTCAGAGGGCGACCGCAGGACAGCAAGGCAAGAAACAGCAGGATCGAAATCAACCGGACCATGAACAAACCCTAGCCCGCTGTGGTTCGGTCGCAAGCGATTCTAGAGGCTCATCGCAAGCACCCGGCTGATTTCGGTCAACGACCTGCCGGATTGATGCATCCAAGTGTTGAAGGCGTCCTGCACCGCAGCCATCGCTTTCCTGGAGGTGGCTGGCTTGTCTATGACGCCTTCGGCGATCAAACGGGCCGTCACGTCGCGTGACAGGATAAAGCTGTCTCGCCCGGCAAAGCGCATCGCATACTGGGCTGAAGCCCCGCCCAACCGAGAACCACGTTTTGCGAGCATGTCCAAAAGTCCGACATAGTCGGTCGATGGCCAGCCGCCCAACACTTTGCCAACGCCGCCTTCCGTGCGGAGTTCCAGAAGAAACGCTGCGTTGTCGCGCACGGTGGCGATCTTGGTGCCGTTGCGCACGATGCGCGTGTCTTGCAACAGCGCGTCGAATTTCTCATCATCCATGAAGGCGCAGCGCCCGACGTCGAACCCGTCAAAGGCCGCCTCGAAACCGTCCCACTTGGCCTCGATGACCTTCCAATTGAAGCCAGCCTGAAAGATGCACTTTGTGATTGTCGAAAGCCACCGATCCTCTGGCAGGGCGGCCAATTCCTCGGCGGACTTCGGCTTGGACAGTTTGTCTTCAAGCGCGTGCGGTCCGCCGTGCCGGTCGGCCGCCAGCCCATAGATCTCATCGAAATGGTGCATCGAAAAGCTCCCTTCGCCTTAAGTGTTGCCAATTTGTTCTGGCCAATGCAAGGGCGGCGGCTGAGTGCGGTCTGCCTTTTGGGCAAAACAATCGGAAAATCAGGAATTTGCCCCATCGTTACAAGAAATACTCGACAAACGACCCCAATTGGGTTTGTGATTGACTCGTCAATCAATGTCCGGTCCGCGAACCCTCGGGCAAGGCGCCCCATGACACGAGGGCGCAAGAGGAATGAAATGCGGTACCAAGGCCGTTTGTTGGGAATGACGCGAACTGTTCGCTTTCCTTTTCCGGCCAAATTTGTGCATGTTGCGACATGGTATTGTCGTTAGACAAGTCAGCCGGCGGGCATGTTTCCGCCGGGGTGGGCAAAACAAAGAAACAGGGAGAAAATCCATGAAAAAACTGAATGTAAGCCTTCTGGCGATCATGGTCGCCGGCGCCGCGCACGCGGCTGACATGGGCGCGGTGGACGAGCCGATTAAACTGGCGATCAACGAGTGGACGGGCCAGCACGTCACCACGCATGTCGCCGCAGAGATGCTCAAGGCCGCCGGTTACCAGGTTGAATTCGTCACCGCGGGCATGTTGAACCAGTTCCAGGCGCTGGCCGACGGAGACATCGACGCCACGCTCGAGATCTGGTCGTCGAACGTGTCGGACGAATACGCCAAGAAAATCGAAGAGGGCACCGTGGTCGAAATCGGCGACCTTGGCCTCGATGCCAAGGAAGGCATCGCATATCCGGCCCATGTTGCCGACCTGTGCCCGGGTCTGCCCGCGTGGGAAGCGCTGAAGGACTGCGCGCAGAATTTTGCGACGGCGGAGACCCTGCCGATGGGACGTCTGGTCGACTATCCGGCTGACTGGGGTACGCCCGGGGCAGACCGCATGGTGGGGCTTGAACTGCCGTTCAAGGCTATTCCTGCCGGGTCCGAGGGCGCGCTGATCGCCGAACTCCGCGCTTCGACCGACCGCAAGTCGCCCCTGCTGATCACCTTCTGGCAGCCGCATTGGGCCATGTCGGCCTATGATGTGAAATTCGTTGAGTTGCCGCCGGGCGAAGACGCCTGCTTCAATGATCCGGCCTGGGGGCCGAACCCCAATGCCGTCAACGACTGCGATTTCTCGCCCTCGCGCATCTTCAAAGCCGGGTGGAGCGGTCTGGCGGACAAGTGGCCTGCCGCGTATGAAATCCTGAGCAACTATCAACTGGCGGTCGAAGACCAGCAGCCGATGATGGGTGCGATCGACGTTGACGGCGGCAAGGTCGAAGAGGTTGTCGCGGCCTGGATGGCGGACAACGAAGACAAGTGGCGTCCGGTCGTGGACGCGGCAACGAAGTGAGCCACCTAAGTGACTGACGCGAATACGCCAGCCATTGCCTGCCAGTCTCTCTGGCAGGTTTTTGGCCAAGGCGCAGAAAAGGCCCTGACCGACGCGTTGTCTCGGTCAGGGAACGACGCCGACAAGGCCGCTGCCGATTTGCGCGAACAGGGGTTCATCCCGGCTGTTCAGGATGCAAATTTCGAAGTCCGCGATGGTGAATTGTTCGTCATCATGGGGCTGTCGGGGTCCGGCAAGTCGACCCTGATCCGTTGCATCTCGCAGCTGTTGCCCGGAACGGGTGGCGAGATCCGCATCGACGGCGACAACGTGATGGGTGCCCCAAAGAAGCAGCTGACCGAACTGCGCCGCAAGAAACTGGGCATGGTGTTCCAGCATTTCGGACTGTTTCCGCACATGACGGTGGCGGAAAACGTGGCTTATCCGCTGCGCGTGCAGGGGGTGGGGCGCAAAGAACGTCTGGCCCGCGCGCAGGAAGTCATTTCTTTGGTGGGGCTTGAGGGCCGCGAGGACAGCTTTCCTCGGCAACTTTCGGGCGGTCAGCGTCAGCGCGTGGGCATCGCCCGATCTTTGGCAGTGAACCCCGATATCTGGTTCTTGGACGAGCCGTTCTCGGCCTTGGACCCGTTGATCCGGCGGCAGCTGCAGGACGAATTCCTGCGCATTCAGGCGACGCTGAAGAAATCCATCGTCTTCATCACGCATGATATTCAAGAAGCGCTAAAGCTGGCGGATCGCATCGCAATCATGCGGGACGGCAAGATTGTGCAGATCGGCACGCCGACGGATATCGTTCTGCGCCCCGTCGACGACTATGTGCGCGAGTTCTCAAAGGACGTGGCCAAGGGCCAGCACGCCAAAGTCGCCTCGGTCATGCAAGCGGGCGAGGCCGAGCGCGGTCCCGATGACCCTGGCCTGACAACAAAGATGACATTGGACGCAGCGCTGGCGCGCTGTATGGCATTGTACGAGCCCGTGCCGGTGCATGACGAAACCGGCGCGATCGTCGGCACCGTGCACCCCTCGGATCTGGCCGCAGCCCTGCAGGTGGATGACGCATGACCGTCGTCGCCGATGTTCCCACACCCACTCGGATTCACCTGACAGCCGGCGCGCAGGCGGCCCTGATCACGCTGATCGTGGGCGCGCTGTGCCTGGCGCTTGAGCCGCACGCGCCTTGGCTCGTCAAATGGCCTGCGTCATGGGAAGTGCCAGCCACGCAATGGGTGGGCGCCTTCCTCGACTGGTTTCTGAACGCGATCAAACCGGCGGCCCGGCTGTTTTCCGACCTTATGACCTATCCGATGAACTGGGCCAATTTCGTGCTGGGCCACACGCCTTGGCCCATCCTGATCGGGCTGGTGACGGCACTCGGTTGGTATCTGGGCGGACTGCCCATGGCGGCGCTGGGCTTTCTGGGCCTCAGCTTCGTGCTGGCCTCGGGTTATTGGGCCGAGAGCATGAATACATTGGCTCTGGTGGCCGTTTCGGTCCCCGTCGCGCTGATCGTCGGCGGAGCGATCGGCATTCTGGCCAACGAGGTGCCGCGGGTGAAATCGGCCGTTCAGGCAGTATTGGACATCATGCAGACGGTACCGACCTTTGCCTATCTGACGCCGCTGTTGTTGCTGTTCGGGTTTGGCCCTGTGGTGGGGCTGATTGCCTCGGCCATCTATGCGGCGCCGCCGATGGCGCGCAACGTGATGCTGGGCTTGGAGCGGGTGGAGCCCGAGATCAAGGAAGCCGCCATCATGTCGGGCGGCACCCGGTTCCAGCAGCTGTTCCAGGTGGAAATCCCGGCGGCGGCGACACAGATCATGGTGGGTGTGAACCAGTGCCTGATGGCGGCCCTGTCGATGGTGATCATCGCCGCGGTCATCGGCGGGTTCAACGACATCGGCTGGGAGGTCCTGCTGACCATGCGCAAGGCGCAGTTCGGTGAATCGCTACTGGCCGGCATGGTGATCGTGGTCTTTGCCGTGGTGATCGACCGCATGAGCGGCACGCTCGCCACTGAACGCAAACGCCACGACAACCGCGTCGTCTGGGCGGTTCTCGGCTTTGCGGTCTTGTTCACGCTGCTGTTCTGGGCGCGGCTGCCCAATCCGTCCGAACTGACACTGCTGGATCCGGTCGCGCAGGCGGTGGACAGCGGCCTCACCACCTTTACCCAGAATAACGGGCCGTGGCTGGATTCGCTCAAGAACAACTCGATGTTCTATGTGCTGCTGCCGCTGCGGATTGGTCTGAGTCAGGCGGTTCTGCCCTTCACCTGGGGGTTCCAGTGGACCCCGGCCATGAGCTTTGGCCTGTTCGCCGCCGGTGCGGTGATCGCCTTGCTGATGGCTTGGCGCGGGCACCTGACCGGTGGACTGGTCACGCTGATCCTGATCGGCATGCTCGAGACGGGCATCGCGAACCTGCCATGGCCCTTCGTGCTGACCGGCGCGGCGGCGCTGGGCTGGGTGGCAGGCGGTTGGCGTCTGGCGGCGTTATCTGTGGCGCTGCTGAGCACGATCCTGATCTCGGGCCTGTGGGAGAGGGCGCTGCTGTCGCTCTATCTCAGCGGTGCGGCGGTGTTCTTCTGCGCCGTCGTAGGCGGGCTGATCGGCCTCGCCAGCGCGGTCTGGTCGCCGGTCTGGAAGATCGTGCACCCGATCTGCGACATGCTGCAGACAATTCCCCTGTTCGTGTTCCTGATCCCGGTGCTGATGGTGTTCCAGATCGGCGAGTTCTCGGCCTTTCTGGCGATCTGCGCCTATGCGATCGTGCCGATGATCCGCTACACCCGTCACGGGCTGGTCAACACCCCGGACGAGATGATGGAGGCCGCGATCTCAAGCGGCGCGACCGAGTGGCAGATCATGCGCGACGTGCGTGCGCCTTATGCTGCGCCCACGATCCTCCTGGGGCTGAACCAGACGATCCTCTATGCCTTTGCGATGCTGGTGATCGCGGCGCTGATCGGCACGACCGGTTTGGGCCAGTCGATCTATCTGGCGCTGGGGCAGGCGGATGTGGGGCTGGGCATTTCGGCCGGGGCGGCGATGGCCATTCTGGCACTGATCGCCGACCGCATGGTTCAGGGCTTTGCCGAGGAACGCCGCAAGGCGCTGGGCCTGTAACGTTGGATCGGGGGCGGAGCAGCTGCCCCCGACCACACTTGATTTCGGACAAGGACCGGGGCCGTTTCCCCCGCTATCTCGGGCGCAAAACAGGCGGAGATGACCATGGCCGGTTGGGGCGCTTTTGTTGCTGCACTTCTGATCTTTCTGCTCAGCCACGCCATTCCGGCGCGTCCGGCAGTGCGCGGGCGGCTGATCGGGCTGATGGGGCGCGGTCCCTATTTCGCGGTCTATTCGGCGCTGTCGCTGGCGGTTCTGGCCTGGCTGATCGTGGCGGCGGCCAACGCGCCCTATGTCGAGGTCATCCCGCCGCTGGCGATCCTGCGCTGGGTGCCGCTGCTGGTGATGCCCGTCGTCTGCTGGCTGGCGGTGGCCGGGCTGGCGGCGACCAACCCGTTTTCCTTCGGAGGACTGGGACGCCGCCCGTTCAACCCCGAGCAGCCCGGCATCCTGCGGACCACCCGGCACCCGATCCTGTTGGCGATGATGCTGTGGGCGCTGGCGCATCTGCTGGCCAATGGCAGCCTGGCGCATGTGGTTCTGTTCGGCCTGTTCGCGGGTTTCGCATGGATTGGCATGGCCCTGATCGACAGACGCAAGGCGCGCGAGATGGGGTCCGATTGGCCCCGCCTGTCGCGCAGCACCGCACGCCTGTCGCTGCGGCTGCCACGTCCATGGCCGCGGCCCTGGGTCTGGTTGGTGGCGGGGCTGGCCTATGCCGCGCTGTTGCACTTGCACGCGCCGGTGATCGGGATGTCTCCGCTGCCGTGATGCGGGCGCTGGAAGGGGCGCCCCATGCGTGCTAATTGAAACAACAAGATGAAAATCCGAAAGGTCTGCCGATGCACCTGGCCTATGTCACCTCCACCGATCGCGGCGCAACCGACCGCCTGCTGAGCGCGGTAGCCGAACGCCTGCTGGCCAAGGGCGCCTGTCTGGCCGGTGTGGTTCAGACCAACACAGAATGCGCCGACAGCAGCAAATGCGACATGGACCTGCGCGTGCTGCCGGATGGCGAGACCATCCGCATCTCGCAATCGCTGGGCAGCCAATCGCGCGGGTGCCGGCTGGACCCGGCTGCGTTGGAGCAGGCGGTGGGCTATGTGACTGCTTCGCTGGCCGACCGTCCGCAATTGCTGATCGTCAACAAGTTCGGCAAGCACGAGGCCGATGGCCGCGGGTTCCGCCCCGTCATCGCCGAGGCTCTGGCGCTCGATGTCCCGGTGCTGGTCGGGGTCAACGGCCTGAACCGTGACAAGTTCGTGGATTTCACCGCCGGCGCGGCGCAGGCGCTTGAGCCCCGTCTGGACGCCATCGAGGACTGGTTCGACAGCGTTGCCAACCTGCGGCCTGCGGCCGAATAACAGCTTTCCCGACGTAACGTCCTGAAAACTGGGCTTGTTCCCTATCGCCCCGGCTGCAATCCTCTGCCCCGGATGGGAGGAGGATCAGCCATGTGGCAGAACTGGGCAGGCAACCAGACCAGCCAAATACGGCCCAAGCGGCCGATAACGTTCGAGGACCTGCAGCAGCTGATCGCCTCGGCCGAAACCCTGCGTCCAGTCGGGGCAGGGCATTCCTTCACCCCGCTCGTTCCGGGGGCGCAACACATCATTGACCTGACCGCCTTGGACCTGCCTGCCGTGACGCGGGTCGAAGGCGGGCGGGCCTGGATCAACGCCAATGCCCGGCTGCGCGATCTGTCGCCGGCGCTGGCCGAGCATGGCATGGCCTTCCGCAATCTGGGTGATATCAACGTGCAGACTCTGGCCGGCGCGGCGGCCACGGCGACCCATGGCACTGGGCGCACCCTGCCGTGCCTGTCCGCCGAAATCACCGCAGCCCGGCTGATCGGCGCGGATGGGCAGACCCTGACCACCGACGACATTCCGCTGAACATGGTGCAGGTCTCGCTGGGTCTGCTGGGCATCCTAACCGAGGCACAGATCAACGTCGTGCCGAAATACAACCTGCGCCGCCGGGTGCGTCTGTCGGACCTGCAGGACAGTCTGGAGCGCATGCACCAGCATTGGGACGAGAACCGGAATTTCGAATTCTTCTACATCCCGTTCACCGGGAAGACCGTAGAAATCCGGCATGACATAACCGACGCGCCCCAGACTCGCGCGCCGCGCGATCTGGACATGATCGCCGTCAAGGTTCTGAAGCTGGCGCGCAATGCGGGTCGGCTCAGCCCCGGTTTGCGGCGCGCCCTGCTGCGTCTGCTGACCTTGGCCCAGTCCGACGAGGATTACGTCGGCGAAAGCTGGCGCGTTCTGTGCAGCGACCGGCATATCCGGTTCAAGGAAATGGAATATCACATGCCGCCGGAAAACGCCCGGGACGTGCTGTCCGATCTGATCCGGCGGTTGGAGCGTGACCATGCCGACATCTATTTCCCCATCGAGGTGCGCCAGACCGCAGGCGACAACGCATGCCTATCACCGTTCCAAGGTGGCCCACGGGTATCGGTTGCCATCCACACCGATGCGAAGGAAGGCCATCTGCGCTATTTCGAGGCGATGGAGCCGCTGTTCCTGCAGGCCGGCGGCCGGCCCCATTGGGGCAAGTTGCACAGCCTGACCTATTCCGATCTGTCGCGCCTCTATCCCGATTTCGATGCATTCTGCGCATTGCGCGAAAAGCTGGACCCAACGGACAAGTTCCTGACACCCGCGCTGGCCCGGATGTTTCGCCCATGACTGCAGAGTATCGTGAACAACTCGCCCAAGCGCTGCGCGATCATGGCGTCGACCGGCCGGTTGCCGTCGTCGATCTGGACCGGGTCGCGGCGAATTGCGACGCCGCCCGCGCAGGGTTGGGCTACGGCCTGCAGGCCCGGTTGGTGGCCAAGTCTCTGCCGTGCCTGCCTCTGCTGGACCATATCCGCAGCCGGCTTCCGACATCGGGCTTGATGAGCTTTTCCGAACCGATGCTGTCGGCCCTGCTGGCCGCCGAGCCGGACACCGATCACCTGCTGGGCAAACCGCTGCCGGTGACGGCCGCCCGGCGGATTCTTGAGACGCATCCCGACGCCGCCCGGAGGGTGCAGTGGCTGATCGACACGCCACAACGGCTGGACGCGTATCTGTCGCTGGCCGCTGACACGGGCGAAACCCTGCGCCTGTCGCTCGAGATCGACGTGGGCCTGCACCGCGGCGGCTTGACCGCCGATCAGGTCGCAGGCGTCGCGGCAAGGATCGCGGATCATGCCCATGCGGCTCTGTCGGGCGTGATGGGGTACGAGGTGCATCTGGCCAAACTGCCTGGGCCGCTCCGACGCCGCGCGCGGCGAGCCAGTGCCAAAGCCTTTGGGCAAGCGGTCGCTGCGCTAGGGCAGGGGGCGCAGGGGCTGTGCCTGAACACCGGTGGCAGCCTGACCTTTCAGGACCCGGCCACGCGAACCCCGGCGACCGAGGTTGCCTTTGGGTCGGTTCTGGTGAAACCTTCGGATTTTGACCATGCATCGACCAAGGCGTTTTTGCCCGCGCTGTTCTTGGCCACACCGATCCTCAAGGTCATGCCGCGCAACCCGGTGCCGGGGATTGACCTGCCCGGACTGCGCCGGACCAACCTTGCCATTTCCGGTGGGCATTACTTGGCCAGCCCCGTCTGGCCTGACGGGTTCGGCTATTCCGGCGTATTCGGGCGTTCAAGCAACCAGGAGGTTTGGGTGGGTCCGAAAACGACAAAGGCGCAGCCCGGCGATATCGCCTTGCTGCGCGCCAGTCAGAGTGAAGCGGTTCTGAACCAGTTCGGCACGGTTCTGGCCTTCCGGCAGGGGCAGGTCGTGGCCGAATGGGCCTGCCTGCCCAACTGACACGGGTCAGATCGCCAGATATTCCTCGCGCAGCTGGGTGTTTTCCAGCACCTCGTCGGCGGTGCCGTCAAACACGATGCAGCCGGTGTCCAGAATGATTGCCCGGTCGGCCAGTTGCAGCGCTCGCACTGCGTTCTGTTCGACGATGATGGTGGTCATGCCCTGTTGCTTGATGTGGATCAGCGTCTTTTCGATCTCGTCCACGATCACCGGGGCCAGCCCCTCGTAGGGTTCGTCCAGCAGCAGCACCTTGATGTCCCGGGCCAGCGCGCGGGCGATCGACAGCATCTGCTGTTCGCCGCCCGAAAGAGTCACACCCTCTTGCTTGCGCCGTTCGCCCAGACGCGGGAACAGCTCGTAGATCCGTTCCAGCGACCAGCCGATCGGGGGGGCGATCTGGGCCAGCTGCAGGTTCTCCTCGACCGTCAGGCCGGGGATGATCCGCCGATCCTCGGGCACAAGGCCCAATCCGGCGGCGGCGGCCTCGTAGCTGGTCATGTTGTGCAGTGGCTTGTGGTCCAGCCAGATTTCGCCGTGGCGCACCTCGGGCTCGCCCACGCGCGCGATCGAGCGCAGGGTCGAAGTCTTGCCGGCCCCGTTGCGCCCCAGCAGGGCCAGGATCTCGCCCTCGTGGACGTTGAAGCTGACGCCTTGGACGATGTAGCTTTCGCCATAGTACGAATGCATGTCCCACACCGACAGGAACGCGGGCGCGGTGCTGGCCATATTGGCGTTTTTCGAAAAGTCAGGTTTCTCGTTCATAGCTTTTCCTCACGCCGCCTCGCCCAGATAGGCCTCTCGGACCTTGGGGTTTCCGCGGATGTTTTCGGGGGTGTCCTCGACCAGCGGCGTGCCCTGCGCCAGAACGGTGATCCGCTCGGCCAGGCTGAACACCACATGCATGTCGTGTTCGATGATCGCGATGGTGATGTCGCGCTCATCCTTGATCTGTTTCAGCAGGTCGATGGTGTTGTTGGTGTCGGCCCGAGCCATACCGGCCGTGGGCTCGTCCAGCAGCAGCAGGCGAGGCTTCTGGCTGAGGCACATGCCGATCTCGAGCCGCCGCTTGTCGCCGCGCGACAGCGAGGCTGAATGCATGTGCCGCTTGTCGGCCATGTTCATCTCTTCCAGCATGGCTTCGGCCTGTTCGACCACCTCTTTTTCGTTGGCGATGGTCTCGTAGGCGTGCATGCGGAATGCCCCGTCGCGCATCGCGAAGATGGGGATCAGCATGTTCTCCATTACGGTCAGCTCGCCAAAGATCTCGGGCGTCTGGAACACCCGGCTGATGCCCATCTGGTTGATCTGGTACGGCTCGCGCCCCAGCACAGACTGGTTGTCGAACAGGACAGATCCGGTATCCGGGATCAGTTTGCCCACCAGGCAGTTCAGCAGAGTGGACTTGCCCGCCCCGTTGGGGCCGATGATCGCATGCACCGAGTTTTCCTCGACGCTCAGGTTCACGTCCGTCAGGGCCTTGAGGCCGCCGAAGCGCTTGCTGACATCTTTAACTTTCAGAATTGCCATTGACGCGTTTCCTTATTCTGCCGGCTCGGTTTTGCCTTCACGGGTGTCATCCCCGCCAACGCTTTTGCGGCGGATCCAGTTCAGCAACCGCTGACCGCCCTCGACCAGCCCGCCAGGCAGGTAGATCACCACCAGCATGAACAGGATGCCCAGGGTCAGATGCCAGCCCTTGCCGATGAACGGGTGGATGATGAACACCACCGCGTCTTCGAGCCCGTCAGGCAGGAAGGCGAACCAGCTGTGCAGCACGTTGTCGTTGATCTTCGAGAAGATGTTCTCGAAATACTTGATGAAGCCCGCGCCCAGAACCGGCCCGATCAGAGTACCGGTGCCGCCCAGGATGGTCATCAGCACGACCTCGCCCGAGGCGGTCCATTGCATCCGTTCAGCGCCGGCCAGCGGGTCCATTGCGGCCATCAGGCCACCGGCCAGACCGGCATACATGCCCGAGATCACGAACGCGGCCAGTGTGTAGGGTTTGGAATTCAATCCGGTATAGTTCATCCGCTGCTGGTTCGACTTCACCGCCCGCAGCATCATGCCGAAAGGCGAGCGGAAGATGCGGATCGCCAGGTAGAACACCACCATCATGATCACCGCGCACAGATAGTAGCCCGCGTTGAAGTCAAAGCTCCACGCTCCCACATCCATCGTATAGGTCGCGCGCATCGGCAGGCCGAACAGATGCGGCAGATCGGGCGCATTGGCCCCCTGCAGGATCTGCGGGTCATCGGCATAGACCTGCAGGCCGGTTTCCCCGTTGGTCAGGTTGAACTTGGGGTTCGACAGCACCGAATAGGCCAGCGCAAAGCTCATCTGCGCGAAGGCTAGCGTCAGGATCGAGAAGTAGATCCCCGACCGGCGCAGGCTGACATAGCCGATCAGCACCGAGAACAGCCCGGCGACCACGACGCTCAGCGCGATGGCGGGGATGACGTTGTAGCTGAGCAGTTTGAACATCCAGACGGCCGAGTAGGACCCCACCCCCAGAAAGGCCGCGTGGCCGAAGGACAGGTATCCGGTCAGGCCGAACAGAATGTTGAACCCGATGGCAAAGATTCCGAAGATCACGAACCGCTGCATCAGGTCCGGATAGCCCGCGTTGAACTGCGCCATGGCGCTGTCAGTGGGGAAGGGGTTCAGGATGAAGGGGGCCAGCAGCGTCAGCAACGCGACGACGATCAGCAGGCTTGTGTCTTTTTTGTTCAGTCCCAGCATGGGTTATTCCTCCATCACGCCTTTGCGGCCCATCAGACCCCGCGGACGGGTCAGAAGAACGATGATGGCGACAAGGTAGATGATGATCTGGTTGATGCCCGGGATCGTTGTGGTCGCCCAGGTGGTCGAGGCAAAGCTTTCAAGGATGCCCAGAAGGAACCCGGCCAGAACCGCGCCGGGCAGCGAGCCCATGCCGCCGACTACGACGACCACGAAGCTGAGCACAAGGAAATCCATGCCCATGTGATAGTTGGGCGGGTTCAGCGGCCCGTACATCACGCCCGCAAGCCCAGCCACCGCGGCTGCGATGCCGAACATGATGGTGAACCGTCGGTCGATGTTGATGCCCAGAAGGCCCACGGTCTCCCGGTCGGCCATTCCGGCGCGCACGACCATGCCGAAGGTGGTGAACTGCAGGAACGAGAACACGCCTCCGATGATCACGACCGCGAACAGGAAATAGACCAGACGCCAGATCGGATAGATGATCGCGTTGGGATCGAACCCCAGCGCCACGCCCAGATCGACCGACCCGCTCAGTGCCGCAGGCGGCGGGGTCTGGATCGGGTTGGCGCCGAAGAAATACTTGATGATCTCTTGCAGAACGATGGCCAGGCCGAAGGTCACAAGGATCTGATCTGCATGGGGACGCTTGTAGAAATGCTTGATCAGGCCGCGTTCCATCACGTAGCCGACCATAAGCATGATCGGGATGGCGAAGAGGATGGCCAGCGGCACGGACCAGTCGATGATGGTCGCGCCCAGCTCGGGGCCGAACCAGCTTTCGACATAGGGGGTCTTCACCTTCAGCGGGTTGCCCAGAAAGTCGGTCTGGGTCTCGTCGACCACCTCGTAGCTGAGGTTGAAGATCTTCTGAAGCGTGACGGCACAGAAGGCGCCGATCATGAACAGGGCCCCGTGGGCGAAGTTCACCACGCCGAGCGTGCCGAAGATCAGCGTCAGCCCCAGCGCAATCAGCGCATAGGCCGAGCCCTTGTCCAGCCCGTTCAGAATTTGCAGTAGGATTGCGTCCATTGTCCTTACCTTTGACTGGTCCCGGCAGCTCTCCCCGGTCGTCTGACCGGAGAGAGCCGTTTTGAGGACTCAGGGGTTTTCTTGCGAAAAACCGAGTGTCGGGGTTACGCGCCCGGGTTGCACTTGCCCAGTTCGCCGCCGGCGAACATCGGGTGATCCGGATCGTACTCGACCTGCGCCCGCGGAGTGATCTCGACGATCTCCAGCGTGTCATAGGCGTTGGTCGGGTTTTCGTTGCCGCGCACGACCAGCACATCCTTGAAGCACTGGTGGTCGGCACCGCGATACCAGGTCGGGCCGTTGCCCAGACCGTCGAACTCGAAGTCCTCGAGAGCTTCGACCACGCCGCACGGGTTGAAGGTGCCTGCGCGCTCGCAGGCATCCGCGTACAGCAGTACCTGGGCATAGCAAGTCTGAGCCGAGTTCGACGGCGGCTTGCCGTACTTCTCGCCGAAGGACTTCACGAAGGCCTTGGTGCCCTCATCCTGCAGCTGCCAGTTCCAGTTCATCGAACCCAGAACGCCTTTGATGTTCTCGCCAGCGCCGGCGGCCATCAGTTCCGAGTACAGCGGAACGACGATCTTGAAGTCCTTGCCGTTTACGACCTTGTCCAGCAGGCCGAACTGGATCGCGTTTGTCAGCGAGTTGACCATGTTGCCGCCGTAGTGGTTCAGAACCAGCACGTCCGCGCCCGAGTTCAGAACCGGCGCGATGTAGGACGAGAAGTCGGTCGAGGCCAGCGGGGTCTTGACAGTGTTGACCGTCTCCCAGCCCATCGCTTCGGTCGAAGCCACGATCGACTCTTCCTGGGTCCAACCCCAGTTGTAGTCGGCGGTCAGGTGATAGGCACGGCGTTCGGTGCCCATTTCCTTGGCCAGCACCGGCGCCAGAGCGGCACCCGACATGTAGGCGTTGAAGAAGTGACGGAAGCCGTTCGCCTTCTTGTCCTTGCCGGTGGTGTCGTTGGCGTGGGTCAGGCCGGCCATGAAGATCACGCCCGCCTCCTGGCAGAGGCCCTGAACCGCAACGGCCACGCCCGAGGACGAGCCGCCGTTGATCATGATCGCGCCGTCTTTTTCGATCATCGACTTGGCCGATGCACGGGCAGCGTCGGACTTGGTCTGCGTGTCGCCGGTGACGAACTCGACCTTCTTGCCAAGGATGCCGTTCCCTTTCAGCGCCTTCGACGTGAAGGTGTTCAGGCAGCCGCCGTCGCCTTCGCCATTCAGATGCTCGACCGCCAGCTGCTGTGCCAGCAGTTCGTCATTGCCTTCTTCGGCATAGGGACCGGTCTGCGGCACGTTGAAGCCCAGCGTGACTGATCCGCCAGTGGGTTCGTTGGTATAGGCCGCGGCCGACGAGGCCGTGAAGATCGTCGGCAATGCCAGACCGGCGCTTGTGACGGCACCAGACTTCAGCACGCCGCGACGCGTGACAGATTTGTTTGACATGAATTCCTCCCAATTAGCAGGCTACGCCCTCGGGCTCCTCTTCCGTCGGGTAAAACGCAACCTGCGCAGGGCAAGTATGAGGGGCAGAATGAAAATTCCCCAACAAGTCCCTAGAAATGAAATATTATTTTGTAAATTCTTGAACTCTTATATTTATGGAATTGTAAATTTTTGGAATTTGAAGCAGCTAAGCTGCTCATTGGAAAGGATGAGTCAGAAAATCCCGTTTCGATACGAGCATTGGGTGTCGGGACGCAACCGCCATTCCCAAGCCGTCCGATGTCCGGCCGTTGATGCTCGGGGCATCGCATGATCTCCGGGCACTCAACCTTTGCCTGAATTTCCTTGCAGAATCGAGGGCAAGCGCAAGGGACCACCCGGACAAACCCGGTGTGCGCCATCTATCTGCGTTCTGATTTGCGGAAGAAGATGGTGGGCGACCCTGGAATCGAACCAGGCGTGCGTCTCCGCGAGGGAGTTACAGTCCCCTGCCACACCTTGCGGCCTGTCGCCCACTGTCAGGCGTTGCACCTGACGTGGAGGCGTGATTACTAGCGCTCAAAAGGAGCGTCAACAGGAAAATTCCGCTTTGGCGCAGGAAACATTGTTCCCGGCCCGGAGGCCAGTAAAATGAAGAAACCGAAGTGGGTGATTGAGAAAGAGCAGGCGCGCAAAGCGGCGACTTCCGAAACCGTCTGGTTGTTCGGATTGCACGCCGTGCGTGATGCGTTGATGAACCCCAAACGGCAGAAACTGCGCCTGATCGTGACCCGCAACGCACAGGACAAGCTGGCGGATGCGATCGCGGAATCCGGCATGCAGGCTGAACTCGTCGATCCGCGAAAATTCAACGCGCCAATCGACCCGGGCTCGGTGCACCAAGGCGCGGCGCTTGAAGTCAAGCCGCTGGAGTGGGGCGGTCTGGCCGAGAATTGCATCGGGCGCGAAAACCCTCGGGTGCTGCTGTTGGACCGCGTGACCGATCCGCACAATGTGGGCGCGATCCTGCGCTCGGCCGAGGTTCTGGGCGCCAGCGCGGTCATCGGCACGCGCCACCACTCGGCGCCGGAAACCGGTGCGCTGGCCAAGACCGCCAGCGGTGCGTTGGAGCGCCAACCCTATCTGCGGGTGCGAAACCTGGCTGACGCGATCGTCGAGTTGCAGAATATGGGATTCCTCGTTCTGGGCCTGGATGGTGAGGCCGATCAGACCATCGAGGCAACTTTGGACGGCAAGCGCGATCGTCCGGTTGCGCTGGTTCTGGGCGCCGAGGGGCCGGGATTGCGGCAAAAGACCAAGGAAACGGTGGATATGCTTGTCAAAATTGACGCAGCGGGCGGTTTCGGATCCCTGAACGTCTCAAATGCCGCGGCGATTGCCCTATATGCTTCTCAGCCGCATTGAGAGGAGAGACCCATTCCCGCCCCGTCCAAGATTGCTACGTGCTGCTACTGCGGCACCCGCGCGGCGCTGGTCCTCACGGGTTGCCAGCGGCACGAACTTAGCTGTTCCAGTTGCGGTGCCCCGCTGCATAACCTGAAGATGATCCCTGTCAAAAAGGCTTCAGATCCACAGCCGCGACACAGCATTCCGATGCAAAAGCCCAAAAAGAAGAGCTACAAGAAAAGGAAAAAAGGCCTTTTCTCGCGCGTTCTGGACGAAGCTTGGGATGTGATCGAGGACGTGTTCGACTGAGCCCTTTCCGACACGACCCTTCACAACTGCGTCAAATGGGTTTCGCGGCGCGTCAAAAGTTGCATCTTATAGCGTCTGTAAAACTCAACCCGTGAAATCTGATGCTATCCCGACGCTCCATACTTGCCGGTCTTACCTTTTCAATCGCATGTCCGCTGACATTGCGGGCGCAGACCGCCCCGGTCTTCTATTCCGCAAAAGGTGCGGCCATTACCGGTTATGACGCGGTCAGCTATTTTCGCGATGGTGGCCCGGTTCAAGGGCAACCCGACATTGCGGTGATGTGGAAGGGCGCTACCTGGCGGTTTGCCTCGCAGGAGAACCGAGAGGAGTTCGAACTTAATCCGCGCGCCTACGCGCCGAGGTTCGGCGGTTATTGCGCCTATGCCATGGCCTATGGCGAGCTCACCAGCACGGACCCGATGGCGTGGAAAATCGTGGGCGGCAGGCTGTATCTGACGCATTCCCTCGAGATCGAAAAGATGTGGCTGACGGACACGACCGGCTTTATCCAGAAGGCCGAGAAGAACTGGCCGGCGATCCTATACGGTTGACAGGCGAATTCCCGCTTATCCGCTCGTGTCATCACAAAAATGCGCGCGGCCTCTTTTTTTTCCGAAACTCGTGCCTAAATGTCACGGTGACCGCGGAACGGAACTGCCGCGGGTCATTTCACTGTCCCTCGTTCCAACAACTGGCGCCCAAGGTATACTTGGGCGCTTTTTTCTTTTCCAAGTCACGGCTAGGCTGCAGCCATGACCGACTATTCCGATGACTTCCTCAGATCCGTCCTGAAACGCACCAAGGTGGTTGCGGTCGTTGGCGTGTCGATGAACCCAGTACGGCCCAGCTACTATGTTGCGCGCTACTTGTCGCTCAAGGGGTACAGGGTGATTCCGGTCAATCCCGGCCATGCCGGAGCCGATCTTTTTGGTGAAACCGTTCGGGCTTCGTTGTCCGAAATCAGTGAACCCGTTGACATGGTGGATATTTTTCGCAGGTCCGAAGCCGTTCCTCCGATCGTGGACGAGGCGTTGGCTGCATTTCCCGACCTGCGCACGATCTGGATGCAGATCGGAGTCGAAAACGCCGAGGCCGCCGCGGTGGCGCAGGCGCGCGGTGTCGATGTCGTCATGAATCGCTGCCCCAAGATCGAATATCAGCGACTGTTCGGCGAGCTGCGCATGGGCGGGTTCGCCACCGGCATCATCTCATCAAAACTCTGACCGCTCAGTTCACCGCAATGGCGTTGATTTCCGCAAGCTGCTCTTGCCGCCGTTTCTCCAGCACGATGTCGCGCGGGACCCAGTCATAGCGTGTGTCCTCGCGCAATGGACTCCAAAACAGGACCCCTCCATAACGCCATGGGTCCAGAACGACACCGTCGTACATCGAATCACCGCGTCGGCTGATTATTGCCGTGCTGTGATCGATTCGGAACGGGTTGTCGGCGTTGGCGATCGCGCGGTGCAGGGTCAGCGTGCGAAAGTTCTCCTGTTTCAAGCGCCGTTCGATGTCTTCGGCCCAGTGCCAGCACAGCCCGCGCGGGCGCACCCCTTTGTTGACCTTGGCGTTATGGATCAGAGGGGGGTCTGTGATCTGGTATTCCTGCGCCAGCTGCGCGGTATAGGCATAGGTGACGCGGGCCGCGCGCTGGGCCTCTTCCGGGTCGACCTCGGGCCCCAGCGCCTGGATCTGGGCTGCAAGCCGCGCGACGTCGTCGCTGCGAGCGGGCGGCGCGGATGAGCATGCGCCAAGCCCCAGAATGGCCAGCGTCGTCAGTGCCCAGATCATGGGTTTGAACATGCCTGTGTCCCTCGTCGCCCCTGCGCCCAGCAGGCGCTTCGGTCAATCAGTATAGGGCGCGGACGCTATTGGTGAAAGCCGGGTCTCAGCCCCGGTCGCGTGCGGCCTTTTCGGCGATGCCGCTGGTGCCCTGCCGCTTGGCAAGCTCGGCCAGAACGTCTTCCAGCGCCACGTCGCGCGCGGCCAGCATGACCAGCAGGTGATACAGCACATCGGCGGCCTCGGATGTCAGCCGGTCGCGGTCACCCTTCACGGCTTCGATGATCGCCTCCACGGCCTCTTCGCCAAACTTCTCGGCGCATTTCTCGGGGCCTTTGGACAGCAGCTTGGCGGTCCAGCTTGATTCGAGGTCCGCGCCCTTGCGGGATGCGATCGTGGCGGCCAGCTCGTTCAGTATGCTCATGTCAGCCTCATGGGGATACCCGCGGATGCCATGTGCTCTTTGGCCTCGCGGATCGTGTATTCGCCGAAGTGAAAGATCGAGGCCGCAAGCACCGCGCTGGCTCCGCCTTCGGTCACGCCTTCGACCAAATGATCCAGATTGCCCACGCCGCCCGAGGCGATCACCGGCACGTCGACCGCATCCGAGATGGCGCGCGTCAGCGGAATGTTGAACCCCGCCTTGGTGCCGTCGCGGTCCATCGAGGTCAGCAGAATCTCGCCCGCGCCCTTGGCGACGACGGTCTTGGCGAACTCTACCGCGTCGATGCCGGTGGGTTTGCGTCCGCCGTGGGTGAAGATCTCCCATTTGCCGGGGCTGACGGTTTTGGCGTCGATGGCGCAGACGATGCACTGGCTGCCGAACTGGTCGGCAGCCTCGGCGATCACGTCGGGGTTGGCCACGGCGGCCGAGTTGAAGCTGACCTTGTCGGCCCCCGCCAGCAACAGCGCGCGCACGTCTTCCTTGGTGCGCACGCCGCCACCCACCGTCAGCGGTACGAAGCACTGCTCGGCCGTGCGCTGAACCACGTCAAACATGGTGCCGCGGTTTTCGTGGGTGGCGTGGATGTCGAGAAAGCAGATCTCGTCAGCGCCGGCGGCGTCATAGGCCTTGGCCGATTCCACCGGATCGCCCGCGTCGCGCAGGCCCACGAAATTCACGCCCTTGACCACGCGGCCATCGGCGACATCCAGACAGGGAATGATGCGGGTTTTCAGCATGGTTTGTCCTTTGTTGCCGCACCTCTACCGGCAAAGCCCCGCCGATGCCAGAGTTGTGATTGTCCTGCGCCCGGAACCTCGTGAAACTGAAGCGGATTTCAGCAGGAGGTGAAAACCATGCGCAACTTGTTTCTTACAACCGCTTTCATTCTGTCCGGTGCGACCTGGGCAATGGCTGACGACATCATCAAGGTCCCGACCGACAAGTCCGTGACCGAGGCCATCGACGCGCTGCAGGCTGCTGTCGAAAATGCAGGCGCGACTGTATTTGCCCGCGTTGACCACGCGGCCGGTGCGCACAAGGTCGACATGACGATACCGCCCAATCAGGTTTTGATCTTCGGAAACCCGGCCCTGGGAACGCCCGCCATGCAGATCGACCCGCGTGCGGGATTGTTCCTTCCGCTCAAGGTGCAGGCCTATGAGGATGCCGACGGCCAGGTCTGGTTGGCCTACGAGGATCCCAAGGAAACCATGGACGAGCTTGATGCGGTGGAAAAATCCCCGGTGATCGACAAGATGCGCGGTGCGTTGAGCAAGCTGACGGATGCCGCAGCCAACTGATCGGCGTCATACCTGAGAAGCGCGTGCGATCCGTTTCATGCAATTGCGCACGATCAGAATGTGAAGGGGCATGATCACCGTCAGATAGATCCGTCCCAAACGATTGTGAGTCCGCACCCAAGTTGCCATGACTACGCGGTCTTTGTCGCGATGCACGGCGATGCGGAAATCCAGATGGCGGTCATCGATTCCCACGATGACCTCTGTCTCATCCCTGTAGGTCACGGGAAAAATCGCGCCGGTGCCTGCGTCGGGCGAGCCATTGTCGGTGTTCAAGTGCTTGCGGCCCTTCAAGCCGAATGGGGCAACGATTGCGTTCCGGATTCCCATCAGGATCTTCACCCACCCCGGCATGTTCAGACCGATTTTCATCGCGTCAAACGGTGCAAGGTCGCTTTGGACCGAGTACCCATCAACAAAATCACCCGGAGTGAACAGCGACCACAATTCAGACTGCTCGGGCAGAACCTGTTTGCGGACCGCTTGCAATATCCTAACCCTTCAACGCCGCCAGGGCTTCGCGCAGATCCAGCGCGCCGTCATAGAGCGCGCGACCTGAAATCGCGCCGTTCAGGTTTGCGCCGCAGTCGCGCAGGGCGATCAGGTCGTCCAGCGAGCTGACCCCGCCGCTGGCGATCACCGGGATCGAGACTGCACGGGCCAGATCGGCCGTGGCTTCGACATTGGGGCCTTGCATCGCGCCGTCGCGGTTGATGTCGGTGTAGATGATCGCCGCCACGCCCGCGTCTTCGAAGCTGCGCGCCAGGTCGGTCACCATCACGTCGGTTTCCTCGGCCCAGCCCTTGGTGGCGACACGTCCGTTGCGCGCGTCGATGCCGACGGCGACCTGGCCGGGAAAGGCCTTGGCTGCCTGACGGACCAGATCGGGGTTTTCCACGGCAACCGTGCCCAGAATCACCCGGGCCAGGCCTTTGTCCAGCCAGGTCTCGATAGTGGCCATGTCGCGGATGCCGCCGCCCAACTGGGCCGGTACGTCGCAGGACTTCAGGATCGCCTCGACCGGGGCGGCGTTCACGGGTTCCCCGGCGAAAGCGCCGTTCAGGTCCACCAGATGCAGCCATTCGCAGCCGGCCTCGACAAAGGCGCGGGCCTGGGCGGCGGGGTCTTCGTTGAAGACCGTGGCCTTGTCCATCTCGCCGCGCAGTAGGCGCACGGCCTGGCCGTCTTTCAGGTCGATTGCGGGATAGAGGATCATGTCGGGCGGCCTTTTCGTGACTGGTACTGGCGCGGGATATGGCACAGGCGGGGCAGGGGATGCAACGCGACGCAAAGTCAATCTTGCCCGAACCAGTGCCGGCGGTCAGACTGGCTGCAAATCAGGGAGGATACCATGAACAAACTTGCTCTGGCCGCTGCGGCGGCACTTGTCACCTTGGCCACCGGCGCACGGGCGGATGACCCGGTCGACGGGCTTTGGAAAACCCAGCCGGGCGATACCGGCGGATATCTGCACGTCTCGATCGGGCCTTGCGGCAGCGCCGTTTGCGGCACCATCGACAGCGCCTTCGACAAGGACGGAAACCAGCAGCTGGATTACGAGAATCTTGGCAAGAAGATCATCTGGGACATGGTCGCGGATGGCGGCGGCAGCTATAGCGGCGGCAAGATCTGGGCGCCGGACCGGGACAAGACCTACAATTCCAAGATGTCGCTTGACGGTCAGAACAAGCTGACGGTCAAGGGTTGCGTCGCGGGCGGCCTGATCTGCCGCGGCCAGGCCTGGACCCGCGTGCAGTAACCGGTCAGGGGGCCCAGGTCAGGAAGTTTCCGATCATCCGCAGGCCCACATCCTGGCTTTTTTCAGGGTGAAACTGCATTCCGATCATCGTGTCGCGGCCGATCACGGCCGTGACCGGCCCGCCATAGTCCACATGGGCCAGACGTTGCGCCGGATCGGCGACGCGGAAATGGTAGGAGTGGACAAAATAAACGTGATCGCCTGAGGTAACTCCGTTGAACACCGGGTGCTCGCTCTCGATCACCAGATCGTTCCACCCCATATGCGGAACCTTCAGCGCCCGGTCTTCGGGCTCGATCCGCACCACGTCTCCGGTCACCCAATTCAGGCCCGGCGTGTCGGTATATTCGCGGCCCGTGGTTGCCATCAGCTGCATGCCGACGCAGATGCCCAGGAACGGGCGGCCCTTCTGCTCGACCGCTTCGACCATCGCATCGTGGATGCCCTTGTGCCCGCGCAGCTCGGCCGCGCAGGCGGGAAAGGCGCCGTCGCCGGGCAGCACCAGTCGGTCGGCGCGCGCGACGACGTCGGCATCCGAGGTCACGACGACCTCGCCCGCGTCCAGCTCGCGCGCCATGCGTTGAAACGCCTTTTCCGCCGAGTGCAGGTTGCCGCTTTCGTAGTCGATGATCGCGGTCAGCATCTAGAGCGCGCCCTTGGTGGACGGTATCGCATCCGCTTTGCGCGGGTCGGTCTCGACCGCCTGGCGCAGGGCGCGGGCGACGGCCTTGAAGGCGGCCTCGGCGATGTGGTGGCTGTTGAAACCGTGCAACTGGTCGATATGCAGAGTGATGCCGCCATGGGTGGCCAGCGCTTGGAAGAACTCGCGCACCAACTCGGTGTCGAAACTGCCGATCTTGGGCGTCGGCAGATCCACGTTCCACACCAGAAACGGTCGGCCCGACAAGTCCAGCGCGCAGCGCACCTGCGCATCGTCCATCGGCAGATGGCACTCGCCATACCGACGGATGCCTTTTTTGTCCCCCAGCGCCTGCGTCAGCGCCTGACCCAGCGCGATGCCGGTGTCTTCGACCGTGTGGTGATCGTCGATGTGATAGTCGCCTTTGGCCCGGATCGTCATGTCGATCAGCGAATGCCGCGCCAACTGGTCCAGCATGTGATCGAAGAACCCCACACCGGTCTGGTTGTCATAGGTGCCGGTGCCGTCGAGGTTGACCTCGACCGTAATCGCGGTCTCGGCGGTCTTGCGGCTGATCGAAGCTGTGCGCATTGGCGAAATCCTCTTGCTACAGGGGCGCTTATAGACGGGGACGGGCGGCCTTATCCAGCCCGATCGTTGCAATCGCAGCAAACTGTTGCAGGGGATTGCGCCCGGGCGTGGGGCGTGCCAGCCTGCGCCAAACGGAAGCAACAAGGCCACGAAATGTCCACCTGCGTTTTCATCCAGATCCGCTGCAAGCCCGGCACCACCTACAAGGTGGCCGAAGAGATCGCTCTGCGCGAAATCCACTCGGAACTCTACTCCACCAGCGGTGAATATGATCTG
The DNA here is from genome assembly GCF_056539345.1 of Ruegeria sp. BB9. NCBI lineage: Bacteria > Pseudomonadati > Pseudomonadota > Alphaproteobacteria > Rhodobacterales > Roseobacteraceae > Ruegeria > Ruegeria sp. BB9. The sequence continues at coordinate 508,192 of NZ_JBQFUU010000002.1, forward strand.
CTGCTCAAGCTTTACATCCCCGAAACCGAGGATGTGGGCCATTTCATTAACGAACACCTTCTGGTCATTCCGAACATCGAGCGGTCGTTGACGACAATGACCTTCAAGGCGTTCTAAGGCTCAGCCAAGTTCGAACGTCGTCACGCCGAACACTCGGTTCAGGTCGATATCCGGCTCGTGGTCGGAATACATGCGCGCGGTTTCAAAGACTTTTTCCAAACCCAAAGCGTCAGCCAGTGCAAAGGCCGCCGCGTTGGGCTGTGGCATGTCGACATAGACCTCAGAGCTGCGGTGATCAGCGGGAACTTCGGCCAGAACCGCAGCCAAAAGCGCCAGCGCGATGTCCGGATCGTCGGCGAACAGTGGCCCTACCTTGTAGCCATTCAGGCAGGGGCGCAGAGTTGCATATCCGGCGATGCGACCTTTCTGGATACAAACACGCGAGACGTGGCCCGGTGCGCTCAGCCATTTCGTCAGAAAGGCATCCCGATGCGCGGGGAACAGAGCGCGGTCATAGATGCGAAGGTCTTCGGACAGGCCACTGATGGGCGCGACCCGGATACCGGTTTTGGGTAGGCTGGACAGGATGGCTGAAACCGTGCCGGAGAACCGATAATTGTTGTAGGCGAAGACAAAGCCCGACTTGCGGTAGTTGTCCTGTTGTTCGACCACCCCGTCCAAGCCCATGTTTCGCCCTGTACAATGCGCCAGCGCGTGCTGGGCGATTTCCAGACCATGACCTGATCCGCGATACTCGGGCCGCACGATATAGAAACCCAGAAACGAAAATGCGTCGTCGTAGTTCACGGCTGAAACCGAGGCGATCATCTCGCCATCCAGAAACCCGCCCAGAAATCCGTCGGGGTCGGTCGAGCGGAAACAGACAGCGTCCTCATGACCTGGGTTCCAGCCCTCGCGTCCGGCCCAATCCACTGCGTGGCGCAGTTCTTCGGCGGTCAGCGTGCGAATGTGGTAGTCTGACATCGGGGCGTCCATCTGACTGCTGCATGTCAGAACAGAATGGCGCAGGACCGACCGATCTGCCAGTGCTTGTTGTGGGAAGGTGGATATCTGGAGCGGGCGATGAGATTCGAACTCACGACCCTAACCTTGGCAAGGTTATGCTCTACCCCTGAGCTACGCCCGCAATCAGATATCTTGTGCGACCTTTCGGTCCTCGTTGGAGCGGGCGATGAGATTCGAACTCACGACCCTAACCTTGGCAAGGTTATGCTCTACCCCTGAGCTACGCCCGCGCCGTCGAGTGAGGCGTGAACTATAAATTCTGGCGGAAAGCTGCAAGAGGAAAAACGCACTTGGCCGGAAAAAAATTTGCGACGGAAAAGGTGTGCTGAGCCGTTGAAACCTACAGCCACGGATATTGACAACGGTGGAGACGGAGGGATGAACAAGGTTGAGAACATAAAACTGACTGCGTTGGTCGGAGCCATGCTTCTGAGCCTCTTTGCAGGTCAGTTGAGAAACGAGCAAGCCTATGAAGTTAATGATATTTTCAAACTTCCGCCCGAGGTCAATTCTCTCGAACTGAGTGGGTAACAGCGGTTTCGTTCGAAGGCCAAATTTTGCCGTATTCGATAACTAGTATATGCATAATGCGAAATTTCTGCTCAAACTTGTGCCGGTTGGCGCAAGTATTTGGATACCTAAGAGGGGATTGGCATGCACTGGTTTATTTCCATGTCACGGGTTGTGGCGACATCTTTGTTGCTGACCGGGGCAGTTAGCTTCGTTGCGGTGTTGGCTACGCCAGATATCGCCATAGCCAAGAACGGGAATGGCAATGGAGGCGGAAATGGTAACGGTGGTGGAAACGGAAATAGTAACGGTGGCGGCAACGGAAATGGCAAAAGCGCCGAAAAATCCAGTGCCAGCCTCGGAGGATCTGCGCGCAGCACGAAGGGTGGGTCCGGCCAGGGCAAGGGTTTTCTCGCCGGTCTCGGTCTCGCTAAACCAAAGGCACAACGAAAGAACACCAAAACTACATCACGGACCAAAGGGCAGAACGGTTTTGCAGCCAAACTCGACGAATTCTTCACTGGAAAAAAGAAAGTCGAGAAGCCGATCCGTAAAGCGCGGGTAGCGGCGGCAGTTGTCGAGGAGCCGTATGTCAAACCAATCAAGCACGGCAAAATCGCGTCCGAGCTCAAGGGCTTGAATGCCGCGCACGCCAGCCAGACTGCCCTGATGAATGCGGCCCCGAACAGCATGCCGGGCAAGCTCTACAGCTATCAGCAGAGTATACTTGGTTTCTCTGGCGCGACAGAGGAGCTTGAAATGCGCGAACAGGAATTGTCCGAACTGGAAGGTCTGACCGAAGCGGAGATCGAGGACCAATTTGCGCCAACTGAAGAAGAAGCAGCCGAGGGCATCACCGCACAGGACAAATACGAGGATGCCGTGGCCGAAGCGGAGCAGGCTGTGACCGAAGCCGAAGAAGCCTTGGCAGGGGCGGATGATCCGCAGGAAGCACTTGATACCTTGACCGGTGGCCGTGACTTGTCCGATCCGGCTCTTCATGAACTGCACGATTTGTTGGGCTTGCCAGCGCCGATCGGGGAAGAGGTTTCGATCGACAGCACGCCGGAACAGTTGCCGCAGCAGCCCGTCGCGGAGTCAAGCGACGGCTGAACTCGCCCGCTCGGATGAAAAAAGGCGCGCTTGATGGCGCGCCTTTCTGTGTTTTAACGGTTTTATTCCAACTCGACCAAAAGATCCTTGGCGTCGATCTGGCCGCCGGGCTGGACATGCACCGCCTTCACGGTTGCGTCGCGTTCGGCATGGATGCCGGTTTCCATTTTCATGGCTTCGATCGTCAGCAGAAGGTCACCTTCTTTGACCTCCTGCCCGGCGGTGATCGCCACAGTCGAAACCACGCCCGGCATCGGCGCGCCGACATGGTTGGCGTTTCCGACCTCGGCCTTCGGGCGCTGGGCGGTCGAAGCTTGCACAAGGCGGTTGGGAACGCGGATGACGCGCGGTTGGCCATTGAGTTCAAAGAACACTTTGACCTCGCCATTCTCGTCCGTCTCCCCAATGGCCTGGCAGCGGATTTCCAGCGTTTTGCCCGGGTCGATCTCGGCCGAGATCTCCTCTCCCGGCTCCATTCCGTAAAAGAAGGTGCGGGTGGGCAGGGTGCGTACCGGGCCATAGATGCGGTGACGGCCCATGTAGTCCAGGAACACCTTGGGATACATCAGGTATCCGTTCAGGTCCTCGTCATCGACCTCCATGCCTTCCAGCTGTTTCGAGAGCTCCGCGCGGGTGGCCTCCAAATCAACCGGAGGCACGTCTTTGCCCGGCCGTTCGGTGTTCGGCTTTTCGCCTTTCAGCACCTTGGTCAAGATCGTTTCGGGGAAACCGCCCGGAGGCTGGCCCAGATTGCCGCGCATCATGTCGATGACTGAATCGGGGAAGGCCACGTCGGTCGAGGGATCCTCGACCTGCTCGCGGGTCAGGCCCTGACTGACCATCATCAGCGCCATGTCACCCACAACTTTCGAGGACGGCGTCACCTTGACGATGTCACCGAACATCTGGTTCACGTCCGCATACATCTGCGCGACTTCGTGCCAGCGTTCCTCCAGCCCCATCGAGCGCGCCTGCGCCTTGAGGTTGGTGAACTGGCCGCCCGGCATTTCGTGCAGATAGACCTCGGAGGCGGGGGCCTGCAGCCCGGATTCGAAGGCCGCGTATTGGCCGCGCACCGCCTCGAAGTAGTCGCTGATTTCGCGGATCGCCTTCACGTCCAACCCGGTGTCGCGGTCGGTGTGGCGCAGGGCCTCGACCACGGTGCCCAGCGTCGCCTGGCTGGTGTTGCCCGAGAAGCTGTCCATCGCGCAATCCACCACGTCCACGCCCGCCTCGCTGGCGGCCAGGATGGTGGCGCTGGCGATGCCGGCGGTGTCGTGGGTGTGGAAATGGATCGGCAGGCCGACCTCTTCCTTCAGTGCGCGGATCAGCACCCGCGCGGCGGCGGGTTTCAGCAGGCCGGCCATGTCCTTGAGGCCCAGAACATGGGCGCCGGCGTCGCGCAGTTCCTTGGCCATGCCGACATAGTATTTCAGATCATACTTGGCGCGGTTCGGGTCTAGGATGTCGCCGGTATAGCAGACGGTGCCTTCACAGATCTTGCCGTTCTCGATGACCGCATCCATCGCCACGCGCATGTTCTCGACCCAGTTCAGCGAGTCGAACACCCGGAACACGTCGATATTCCGCGAGGCCTGGCGCACGAATTCCTGCACCACGTTGTCGGGATAGTTGGTATAGCCCACCCCATTGGCACCGCGCAGCAGCATCTGGGTCATCAGGTTGGGCATGGCCTCGCGCAGGTCGCGCAGGCGCTGCCAGGGGCATTCCTGCAGGAAACGATAGGCCACGTCGAAAGTCGCCCCGCCCCAGCATTCGACGCTGAACAGCTGCGGCAGGTTCGCGGCATAGCTGGGTGCCACGCGGATCATGTCGATCGAGCGCATGCGGGTGGCCAGCAGCGACTGGTGCCCGTCGCGCATTGTGGTGTCAGTGATCAGCAACTGGCGCTGGGCCTTCATCCAGTCGGCCACGGCCTGCGGGCCTTTCTGTTCCAGCAGGTTGCGCGTGCCCATCAGCGGTTCGGCCTTGGGCGCGGGGGGCTTGGGTTCTTTCAGGTCGGCACGCGGGCGCGGGCGATCCTTGGTCTCGGGGTGCCCGTTGACCGTGATGTCGGCGATATAGGTCAGAACCTTGGTGCCCCGGTCGCGGCGCTTCTTGAACTGGAACAGCTCGGGCGTCTCGTCGATGAACTTGGTGGTGTATTCATTCGACAGGAAGGTCGGATGCTTCAGCAGGTTCTCGACAAAGGCGATGTTGGTTGAAACGCCGCGCACGCGGAACTCGCGCAGGGCGCGGTCCATGCGGGCGATCGCCTTTTCCGGAGTCGGCGCCCAGGCAGTGACTTTGGTCAGAAGCGAGTCGTAATACCGGGTGATCACCCCGCCCGCATAGGCCGTGCCACCATCCAGCCGGATGCCCATGCCCGTGGCCGAGCGATAGGCCGTGATGCGCCCATAGTCGGGGATGAAGTTGTTAAGCGGGTCTTCGGTGGTGACGCGCGTCTGCAGCGCGTGGCCGTTCAGGCGGATCTCGTCCTGGCTGTCCTTGCCGGTGGCCTCGGCCAGGGTCTTGCCCTCGGCGATCAGGATCTGCGCCTGCACGATGTCGATGCCGGTGACCTCTTCGGTCACGGTGTGTTCGACCTGGACGCGGGGGTTCACCTCGATGAAGTAGAACTTGCCGGTCTCCATATCCATCAGGAATTCGACCGTACCGGCGCATTCATAGTTCACGTGCGCGCAGATGCGGCGGCCTAGGTCGCAGATCTCGGCGCGTTGCTCTTCGGTCAGATAGGGGGCAGGGGCGCGTTCCACGACCTTCTGGTTTCGGCGCTGGACCGAGCAGTCGCGTTCATACAGGTGATAGATCTGCCCGTGTTTGTCGCCCAGGATCTGCACCTCGACATGGCGGGCGCGGGTGATCATCTTTTCCAGATAGCCCTCACCATTGCCGAATGCGGCCTCGGCCTCGCGGCGGCCCTCCAGAACCTTCTCTTCCAACTCGTCTTCGGAATAGATCGGGCGCATCCCGCGGCCGCCGCCGCCCCAGGACGCCTTGAGCATCAGCGGGTAGCCGATCTCGGCCGCTTCCTTGCGGATCGCGTCCATATCGTCGCCTAGCACCTCGGTCGCCGGGATCACCGGCACACCGGCGGCAATCGCCACCTTGCGGGCGCTGGCCTTGTCGCCCAGGGCGCGCATGGTCTCGGCCTTGGGGCCGATGAAGGTGATGCCGTTCTGAACGCAGGCATCTACGAAATCGGGGTTTTCCGACAGCAGGCCATAGCCCGGGTGGATGGCGTCAGCGCCGCTTTCCTTGGCGACGCGGATGATCTCGTCGATCGACAGATAGGCCGCGACCGGGCCCAGACCCTCGCCGATGCGATACGCCTCGTCCGCCTTGAACCGGTGCAGGCCCAGCTTGTCCTCCTCGGCATAGACGGCAACAGTGCGTTTACCCATCTCGTTCGCGGCGCGCATCACGCGAATGGCAATCTCACCCCTGTTGGCGATCAGGATTTTCTTGAAGTCAGTCATGGCAAGTCCCGGTCTTTTGCATTTGGCCGTGTTAATAGACCGAGATTACGCGCAGATATATCTGTAGTTCTGGGTAGAACCGGCATGTTATCGCTCGCAAACGCCGCCTATTGCGGCGTTTTATGGCACATGCTGCATCGCGGCATCAATGTTTGCGTTAACATCAGGCAAATCTTTTAGCGTTGCGGCACCCAATTGTCCCATATTTGCAAGCATATCTTGCCGCAACATATCGATGACATGGGCCGGGCCGCGCACGCCTAATGCTGCAACGCCATAGAGGAAAGCCCGCCCGAGCATGACCAGATCGGCGCCCAAGGCCCGCGCCCGCAGAATGTCCAGCCCGCCCGAAACGCCGCTGTCGAAGATCAGCGGCAGGTCGGTTGCGGCGCGGATGGCGGGCAGCATGTCGATGCTGGCCGGCGCGCCATCGAACTGACGGCCACCGTGATTCGACACCCAAAGCGCGTCGATCCCGGCCTGTTTCAGCCGCTCGGCATCCTCGGGGCGCAGCACGCCCTTGATAATGAACGGCCCCTGCCAGTGATCGCGCAGCCACTTGACGTAATCCATGCCCGGAGAGGTCCTGAGCAGGTATCCGATATGCGCAGTGGGCGGCAGGTTGGCGGTGCCGTCGATATATTTGTCCAGCGTGCGCATCCGGGGCTTGCCGTGACGCGCCATGCCCCAGGCCCAGGCCGGGCGGGCGGCGATCTGCGCCAGCAGGCGCGGCGTCAGGCGCGGCGGATGGGTCAGGCCCGAGCGGGTCTGCCGTTCCCGGCGCGAGGCCACGGGCACGTCTACGGTCAGCACCAGCGTGCCGAACCCGGCGGACCGGGCGCGGTTCAGCAGGTCGGCTCGAATCTCGGGGTCCTTGGGCGGGTACAACTGGAACCAGGCGTCGGGTCCGATATGCGGGGCCATGTCCTCGGGGCTTTGGCTGGCGACGGTGGACAGAACATACGGAATGCCCGCCTGCGCGGCGGCGCGCGCCATCAGCGCCTCGGCCCCAGGCCAGACTAGCCCGCACATCCCGATCGGAGCCATGCCGAAGGGCAGCGGATGGTCGCGCCCCAGAAAGCGGGTGCTGGTGTCGAATTCCAGCGGGCCTTTCAGGATGGCGGGCAGAAACCCGATGCGGTCCAGCGCCGCCCGGTTGCGTTTCAGCGCGGTCTCGGCCCCGGTGCCGCTGTCGACATAGTCCCAGACAAAGCGCGGCAACCGACGGCGTGCGCGGCGCTTCAGATCCTCGATGCCCGGATAGGTGCTGTGCAGGTCCATGTCGATTGATCCGACCTGCCGCGCGATTCGGCAAGGGTTTCAGTCGGATGCAGCCTGCGCCTGACGGCTCAACCAGCGCTACGAAAGAAATTCGCAAAACCGTGCGAACAAGCCGTGAACAAACCCTTTCCCTCGGCGCGCTTCCGGCTTAGTTTGGGCGCATGAGCAGTTTCGATGAAAATGACGCCTTCGAGGGCGCCTCGCTGTCGGCCCGCGCCATGGCCGCGCTTCGGCCCGAGGCGGACTACTTGAATGAATTGAACCCGGCGCAGCGGGAAGCGGTCGAGCTGTTGGATGGCCCGATCCTGATGCTGGCCGGGGCGGGCACCGGCAAGACCAAGGCCCTGACCACCCGCATTGCGCATCTGCTGAACACCGGGCGGGCCCGCCCGAACGAGATTCTGGCGGTGACCTTCACCAACAAGGCCGCGCGCGAGATGAAGGAACGGGTCGGCCGCCTCCTGGGGCAGCCCGCCGAGGGGATGCCGTGGCTGGGCACCTTCCACTCGATCTGCGTCAAGCTGCTGCGCCGCCATGCCGAACTGGCGGGGCTGAAGTCGAACTTCACCATCCTCGACACCGACGACCAGCTGCGCCTGCTCAAGCAACTGGTGCAGGTTGCCAATATCGACGACAAGCGCTGGCCTGCACGGATGCTGGCCGGCATCATCGACGACTGGAAGAACCGTGCCCTGACGCCCGACAAGGTGCCCGCCGCCGATGCCGGGGCCTACAACAACAAGGGCGTCGAGCTTTATGCCCAATACCAGGCCCGCCTGCGCGAGCTGAACGCGGTGGATTTCGGCGACCTGCTGTTGCACATGGTCACCATCTTCCAGACCCACGCGGACGTGCTGGAACAATACCAGCGCTGGTTCCGCTACATCCTTGTGGACGAATACCAGGACACCAACATCGCCCAGTACCTGTGGCTGCGGCTGTTGGCGGGCGGGCACAAGAATATCTGCTGCGTCGGCGACGACGACCAGTCGATCTATGGCTGGCGCGGGGCCGAGGTGGGCAACATCCTGCGGTTCGAGAAGGACTTTCCCGGCGCCCATGTGGTGCGTCTGGAGCAGAACTACCGCTCGACCCCGCATATTCTGGCCGCCGCCTCGAACGTGATCCGTGGCAATGAAAGCCGTCTGGGAAAGGAGTTGTGGACCGACAAGCCCGGGGGCGAAAAGGTCCGCCTGATCGGCCACTGGGATGGTGAGGAGGAGGCCCGCTGGATCGGCGAGGAGATCGACGCCATGCAGGGCGGCACCCGCGGCGTGCGGCCGATGAACCTGGACGAAATCGCCATCTTGGTGCGCGCCAGCCACCAGATGCGCGCCTTCGAGGATCGGTTCCTGACCATCGGTCTGCCCTACAAGGTGATCGGCGGCCCTCGATTCTATGAACGTATGGAGATCCGCGATGCCATGGCCTATTTCCGGTTGGTGGTCAGCCCCGAGGATGATCTGGCCTTCGAGCGGATCGTGAACACCCCCAAGCGCGGCCTTGGAGACAAGGCGCAGCAGACGATCCAGCGCACCGCGCGCGAACATGGTGTGTCGCTGGTTCAGGGCGCGCGGATCGCTGTGGAGCAAGGGCTGATCAAGGGCAAGGGCGGCGCAGCTCTGCGCGAACTGGTCGAAGGGCTGGCGCGCTGGAACGCGATGACCCGCGGCCCCCGGATCGAGATCGAGGATGATGCGGTCATCGACGACGGCAGCGCGCCCGTGCGCTATGGCCCGCCCGAGGTGTCGCATATCGAACTGGCGCAGATCGTGCTGGACGAGTCCGGCTATACCGCCCACTGGCAGAACGACAAGACGCCCGAGGCGCCGGGGCGGCTGGAAAACCTGAAGGAACTGGTCAACCAGCTGGACAATTTCGAAAACCTGCAAGGGTTCTTGGAACATGTCAGCCTGGTGATGGACAACGAACAGGACAGCGGCGGGCCCAAGGTCTCGATCATGACCCTGCACGCGGCCAAGGGGCTCGAGTTTCCCGCCGTGTTCCTGCCGGGGTGGGAGGACGGTCTGTTCCCCTCGCAACGGTCGATGGACGAAACCGGCCTCAAGGGGCTCGAGGAAGAACGGCGGCTGGCCTATGTGGGAATCACCCGTGCCGAGGAGGTCTGCACCATTTCCTTCGCCGCCAACCGGCGGGTGTTCGGGCAGTGGCAGAACGCGATGCCCTCGCGCTTCATCGACGAATTGCCCGAGGATCATGTTGAGGTTTTGCCCGGGGCAGGTTTGCACGGCAACCGGCAGATGTCGGCAGGCATCGAGACCCGCGCGGCGCAGGCCAATGTCTACAACTCGCCGGGCTGGAAACGGATGCAGGCGCGGCAGGGGCAATACGGCATGTCGCAGCCGCGTGAATCCCGCAACACCGTGATCGACGCGACCGCCGTGGCCAGCTTTACCCTGGGCGAGCGGGTGTTCCACCAGAAGTTCGGCTATGGCGGCGTGGTCGGGATCGAGGGGGACAAGGTCGAGGTCGAGTTCGACAAGGCCGGAACCAAGAAGGTCGTCGCGCAGTATCTATCCGCAAAAGACGACGTGCCGTTCTGATCCAGCGGAATGTGCCTCCCGGCACATGCTCGACTTTTTTGTTTGGCGCCCGGTCCTGCCCGTGGCGCCTTTTTCATGCCGAATGAAAAAAAACGGCGGTTCCCAGGGAGGAGGAGGGAACCGCCGTTCTTGTCAACATCAGAGCAGGGAGGAGGAGAGCCCCGATGTATCCGAACCCGGGTTTTCCCCGGTATCTGAAGCGCGCGGTGACACCAGGGAGGAGGAAGGGTGCCACCGCGCTCTTTTCACATCGGGAAGGGAGGAGGAGAACCCGATGTATGCGTTTCCGGGTCTGGCCCGGTATTTGAAGGGCGCGGTGGCATCAGGGAGGAGGAAGATGCCACCGCGCGCTTTCAACATCAGAGCAGGGAGGAGGAGAGCCCCGATGTATCAGCATCCGGCAGGTTGAGGCCGGTATAGGGTGCGGCAGCATCAGGGAGGAGGAGAGATGCTGCCGCTGAAATACAGGTCCTATGGGAGGAGGAGTGGACCTGATCTCGGTGTTTCGTGGCGCTTAGCGCGCAAATTGTTCTTCGGCGGCCTGCATGGCCAGGCGACGGATCATCGAACGGTGCAGGCCCAGATCGGCCAGCTCGCGGTCCGACAGTTCTGACAGTTCGTTCACCGTCTGGCGGTACACGCGATAGCGTGCGATACGGGTCTTCATGGTTTCGATCAGAGAGGCGAAACCAAATGTCGATGCGCTTTTGTGTGCGCTGTTGGTGCTTGCGACTGCCATGTTCGTTACCCAATCATCTGTCGTTTCCGCCGCGATGTTCCGGCGCTTGCTTGAGACTGAAGATAGGCAAATGCTGCGATTGCACAATACCGGACAGGATCAATGCTGCTATGCAGCAAGTGCATAGATTGACTGCCGGAATCCAGACACCCGAAAATATACCTTTAAAATATGGATATTTTCGTTAGCGCGAACTGCGGGGCATTGCTCGGGTCTGGCTACCGCCCATCATTTTGATGAAAATTTGCGCGCGTAAACGTGGAATTTGTGCGGTTCAGGATTGCGCGATTTTTGTGCGTCTGGGTCAACTCCCGATTTGGGTGGGGTCATGGGACTTTGTGGGACTGGCGGGAATTGGTGGGAAATCCGGGGCGGTCTCTCCGGGGCTCGGCCAGGAACGCAGGGTGATTCGGCGCCATATGGCCGAATTAGTGGGGGTACTGGACGGACTCAGGGTCGTTCCGCAGAAAATGTGGGAAATCGTGGGAAAAATTTTCCAGCGCGATATTTGTCTATATGTTGTGTTGGATTGGTTTAGTGCGTCTAACTGTGGACGGATTTCATGTTTGCGTATGGATTTCTACTGCTGTAGCTTTCCGAATCTAACCTTATTGGAAAAAAATCTCATTGATTTCCATGAATTCCCATGGCATCCCTTATTCATCCGATGAGGACGAGGCACATGGGGCGCCAAACGACCCCGAACCAAAAATAAACAGGTTTCATACAGGCATCTCGCTTTCATCACTCAAGAGATCCGGCGCGCGGGCGAGCAGACATCCCCCCAGGTGGCGCGCGCAGCTGGACATCCCGCGAAGCGGGTCAATGCGGCGGGTTGATCAGTGGCAGCAGATCAACCCGCCGTTTTTCATCCGGGGGAAGACGTAGGTGGGGCGCAAGCGAAAGGGACAGTCGTCTTGGCGCGCAGGTTTAGAGGTGAAAGCCACCACAAGGTGGACGCGAAGGGCAGGGTGTCGATCCCGGCCTCGTTTCGCCGTGTGCTCGAGGCCTCGGACCCCAACTGGCAGCCTGGCGACAATCCTGAACTGGTAATCGTATACGGTGACCACCGCCGCAAATACCTTGAATGCTATACTATGGAGGCGATCGACGAGGTCGACGCCAAGATCGACGCGCTGCCGCGCGGCTCGATGCAGCGCAAGATGTTGCAGCGCCTGTTCCACGGGCAGTCTTTCCCGACCAACGTCGATGAAACCGGACGCCTGGTGTTGCCGGCCAAGCTGCGCAACAAGATCGGGCTGGAAGGCGAGGCGTTCTTCATCGCCGCGGGCGACACGTTCCAGATCTGGAAGCCCGAGACATACGAGGCCGAGGAACTGGCCGCCACCGAAGACTGGTTGGACGAACTGCCCGAGGATTTCGATCCGATGCAGTTCCTTGATGGCATCGAAGGTGCGTGACGGCATGGCCGGCGCGGATCACACTTCATCTGATAAACCCCACATTCCCGTTCTGCTGCGCCCGTTGCTGGACGCGGTTCATCCGGTATCTGGCACGTGGCTGGATGGCACCTTTGGTGCAGGCGGCTATACCCGGGGTTTGCTTGAGGCTGGCGCCGACACGGTTATCGGTGTCGATCGCGATCCGTTGGCCTTTGAAATGGCGGCGGAGTGGGCAGCCGTATATGGCGATCGGCTGGTGATGCAGCCGGGTGTCTTTTCTCGCATGGATGAATACGCCAGCAACCTCGATGGCGTGGTGCTGGACCTTGGTGTCTCGTCCATGCAGCTGGATCAGGCCGAGCGCGGCTTTTCCTTCATGAAGGACGGCCCACTGGACATGCGCATGAGCCAGGAGGGCGAAAGCGCAGCTGATCTGGTCAACAGCGCGACCGAGGAGCAGTTGGCCGACATCCTGTTCCACTATGGCGAAGAACGGGCCAGCCGCCGCATCGCGCGCGCCATCGTCAAGGCCCGCACCGAGTCGCCCATCACCACCACCCTGCGTCTGGCCGAGATCGTCGAATCCTGCCTGCCGCGCGCCAAGCCCGGACAATCCCATCCGGCCACTCGGTCGTTCCAGGCGCTCCGCATTGCGGTGAATGCCGAATACGAGGAGCTGTTCCAGGGCCTGATGGCCGCCGAGCGCGCGTTGAAGCCGGGCGGGCAACTGGCCGTGGTCACCTTCCACTCGGTCGAGGACCGAATGGTCAAACGCTTTTTCCAGTCGCGCGCGGGCAAGACCGGCCGTGCCAACCGCTATGCGCCCGAGATCCAGCAGGATCAGCCGCAATTCACATTGAAGACTCGCAAGGCCATCGGCCCCGACCCGCAGGAGTTGCAGGACAACCCGCGCGCGCGCTCGGCCAAGTTGCGGGTTGCTGTTCGTACCGATGCTCCGGCGGGGGAAATTGATGCCCGCGCCATTGGCATGCCCATGATCGGGGGAAAGGCAAGATGAAGAGTATTCTGTTTGTATTGACCGCCTTGGGTGTTTTCGGGCTGGCCCTGTGGGCCTATCAGGAAAACTACCGCACCCAACAGGTACTGAAGGAAACCCAGTCTCTGCAGCACCAGATCGGCGCGGCCCAGGCTCGGCTGGCTGTATTGCAGGCCGAATGGGCCTATCTGAACCGCCCCGACCGACTGCGTGAACTGGCCGACCTTAATTTCGAGCGTCTGGGCCTTCTGCCGCTGCGCGCCGAGCAATTCGGACGCGCTGACCAGATCGCCTATGCCGAGGATCCCGACCTGCCCATCGCCGACCCGATCGAATTGCAGGCGATCACCGACACCCAGGCCCTGGGCGAGGTGCAGATCCCATGACGCGCACACCGCTCCGCCCGCTTGCCCGCATCCTCGAGGCCCGCGCCCGCGGGGAAAACCCCAAGGTGATCGAACGCGAGAACATCCGCCGCCGCCACGAAGAGATGAAGGACCGCGCCCGCGCCCGCGCCGAGGGGCGGTTGCTGGTGCTCAGCGCGTTTTTCTTTGCGGCATTTGCCATTGTCGGGTTCCGGATGGGCGCATTGGCTACTTCGGAGGCGCAAGAGCCGCTAGCGAGCGCCCCGGGCGCGTCGATTGCCATGCAGCGGGCGAATATCGTGGACCGCGAAGGCCGAATCCTTGCGACCAACCTTGATACCTACTCCGTTTATGCCCAGCCCCCGCTGATGATCGACCCGATCGCGGCCGCGGAAAAGCTGGTGGCGATCTTCCCGGATCTGGACAAAGAGCGGTTGGTCAAGGACTTCACCGGCAAGCGTAAATTCCTCTGGATCAAAAAACGTATTTCACCGGAACAAAAGCAGGCGGTGCATGACATCGGCGATCCGGGCATCCTGTTCGGCCCGCGCGAAATGCGGCTCTATCCCAACGGCCGGCTGGCCGCGCATATCCTTGGCGGTTCAGGCTTTGGGCGCGAAGGCGTCTCGGCTGCCGAGGTGATCGGTGTGGCCGGGGTGGAAAAACAGTTCGATGACTATCTGCGCGACCCGGCCAACGGAACCAAGCCGCTGCAGCTGTCGCTTGACCTGACCGTTCAGGCGGCGGTCGAGCAGGTGCTGGACGGCGGCATGAAGATTATGAACGCCAAAGGCGCCTCGGCGGTGCTGATGAACGCCCATACCGGCGAAGTGATTGCTGCCGCCTCGTTGCCATCGTTCGACCCGAACGACCGTCCGCGCCCGCCGACCTCGGGCTTTGACCCCTCGGACAGCCCGCTGTTCAACCGCTATGTGCAGGGGGTGTACGAACTGGGCTCGGTCTTCAAGATCTTCACCGCCGCGCAAGCGGTCGATCTGGGGCTGGTCAATGCCGACACGATCATCGACACCTCGGGGCCGATGAAGATCGGACGTTTCCCGATCGGCGAATTCAACGGCAAGAATTATGGCAAGATCAGCGTGGCCGATGTGATCGTGCACAGCTCGAACCGCGGCACCGGGCGGTTGGCGCTGCAGATCGGCGCCGAGCGCCAGCAGCAGTTCCTGGACGCGCTGGGCATGTTCGACCCCACGCCGTTCGAGATCGTCGAGGCCAAGGGTGGGGTGCCGCTCAAGCCCAAGAAGTGGGGTGAATTGAGCACCGTCACCATTTCCTACGGCCACGGCCTGTCGACCAGCCCGATGCATCTGGCGGCGGGCTATGCGGCCATCGCCAATGGCGGGCATTATGTCAGTCCCACGATCCTGCGCCGCAACGGCCCGCAATACGGGCCGCGCGTGATGTCGGAAAGCGCGGCCAAACAATCGTTGATGATGCTGCGCAAGGTGGTGACGGATGGAACCGCCAGCTTTGGTGACGTTCCGGGCTATGCTGTGGCCGGCAAAACTGGCACCGCCGACAAGCCCAAGCCGCGCGGCGGCTACTATGATGACAAGGTGATCGCCACCTTCGCTTCGGTTTTTCCGGCCTACGATCCGAAATATGTACTGATCGTTGCGCTGGACGAACCGTCGATCCTGGCCTACGGCGAAAAGCGCCGCACGGCAGGCTGGACGGCGGTGCCCGTGGCGGCCGAGTTGATCGGCCGCATCGCGCCGCTGCTGGGGCTGCGTCCGCGGCTTGAGCCTGAGGATCGCGCTGCTATAACGCTGACCTCGAATTAGGCAGTCCGACAGAGGTGGGTCATGGGCGCAAGGTCAAAGAAACTCAGCCAACTGGCCCTGACCGCGCGCGGCGGTGCCGACCCGGAGATTACCGGGCTGGCCGTTGACAGCCGTCAGGTCAAGGACGGCTTTTTGTTCGCGGCGCTGCCGGGGACGCGCGTGCATGGCGGCGAATTCATCCAATATGCCCTGCGCATGGGGGCCGCCGCCATTCTGACCGATGCCGAAGGCGCACGGATCGCCGCTGATGAACTGGCCGCCTCGGACGCCGCCCTGGTGGTGGTGCAGGACCCGCGCCAGACGCTGGCATACACCGCCGCATTGTGGTTCGGGGCGCAGCCGCGCACCATGGTGGCGGTCACCGGCACCAACGGCAAGACCTCGATTTCAACCTTCGTGCGCCAGATCTGGACCGAGTTGGGACACATGGCCGTCAACCTCGGCACCACAGGGGTCGAGGGCGCGTGGACGGCACCGCTGGCCCACACGACGCCCGAACCCATTACCCTGCATCGCTGTCTGGCCGAGGCCGCCAAGGCCGGCGTGACCCACGCCGCGATGGAGGCCTCGTCGCACGGGCTGGAACAGCGCCGGCTGGACGGCGTGCATCTGACGGCGGCGGGGTTTTCGAATTTCACCCAGGATCACCTGGACTATCACGCGACGTTCGAGGCGTATTTCGCCGCCAAGGCCGGCCTGTTCGACCGGGTTCTGCCGCAGGACGGAACGGCCGTGATCAACATGGATGATCCGAAAGGCGTCGCGATCCGTGATATCGCGCAAGCACGCGGTCAGACAGTTCTGACCGTGGGCAGCGGGGATGTCGATCTTTGCCTGTTGAATCAACGGTTCGACGCCACCGGGCAGGATCTGCGCTTTGCCTGGCGCGGCAAGACCTTCCAGACCCGGCTGAAACTGATCGGCGGGTTCCAGGCGGAAAACGTTCTGCTGGCCTGCGGATTGGTCATCGCCAGCGGAGACGAGGCTGAACATGTCTTCGACACCCTACCGCATCTGACCACGGTGCGGGGGCGGATGCAGTTGGCCGCGACCCGCGGCAACGGGGCGGCGGTATTCGTCGACTACGCGCACACGCCCGATGCTGTGGCCACCGCGTTGCAGGCACTGCGTCCGCATGTGATGGGCCGGTTGATCGCCATCGTCGGCGCGGGCGGCGACCGCGACGCGACCAAGCGCCCGCTGATGGGCCGCGCCGCGGCCGAGAACGCCGATATCGTGTTTGTCACCGACGACAACCCGCGCTCGGAAGACCCCGCCGCCATCCGCGCCGCGGTGATGGCCGGGGCCCCCGACGCAACCGAGGTTGCCGACCGGGCAGAGGCCATCCTGCGCGGCATCGATGCATTGCAGCCGGGCGATGCGCTGCTGATCGCGGGCAAGGGGCACGAGACCGGGCAAATCGTCGGTGACCAGGTTCTGCCCTTCGATGATGTGGAGCAGGCCAGCATCGCCGTGGCCGCACTGGACGGGAGGGTCGCATGACGCTCTGGACCGCATCCGAGGCCGCCGCCGCGACGGGCGGACGGGCCACGACCGACTGGCAGGCGGGCGGCGTGTCCATCGATACGCGCACGCTGCAACCGGGCGACCTGTTCGTGGCGTTGAAGGCGGCGCGCGACGGGCATGATTTCGTGGCGCAGGCGCTGGAAAAAGGGGCCGCCGCCGCGCTGGTCTCGCGGGTGCCCGACGGTGTGGCCCCCGATGCGCCGCTGCTGATCGTCGATGACGTACAGACCGCGCTCGAGGCGTTGGGCCGCGCCGCCCGTGACCGGTGCAAGGCCCGCGTGGTTGGGGTGACGGGAAGTGTCGGCAAGACCTCGACCAAGGAGATGCTGGCGACCATCCTGTCGGATCAGGGCCGCACCCATGCCAGCGTCGCCAGCTACAACAACCATTGGGGCGTGCCGCTGACTCTGGCCCGGATGCCGCGCGACACCGAATATGCGGTGATCGAGATCGGCATGAACCACCCCGGCGAAATTGCCCCCCTGGCGCGGCAGGCCCGCCCGCATGTGGCGCTGG
Source organism: Ruegeria sp. BB9 (assembly GCF_056539345.1). NCBI lineage: Bacteria > Pseudomonadati > Pseudomonadota > Alphaproteobacteria > Rhodobacterales > Roseobacteraceae > Ruegeria > Ruegeria sp. BB9. The sequence continues at coordinate 525,538 of NZ_JBQFUU010000002.1, forward strand.
TCACCACCGTCGCCGCGGTTCACCTCGAGGCGTTCGAGTCGGTTGCCGGCATAGCCCACGAAAAGGCCGCCATCTTTGATGGGCTGGAGGCCGGCGGCACTGCCATCGTGAACGCCGACCTGGATCACACCGACATCCTGCGCACCTGCGCCGCCCGGCATGGCGCCGTGATCGTGGATTTCGGCCGCACCGCATCGGATTATCGGCTGACCGGCGTGACCCAGTCGCCCACGGACATTCACGTCACCGCCGACGTTATGGGCCAGCCTTTCGCCTTCGACGTGCAATCGGCGGGGACGCATTTTGCCATGAACGCCCTGGGCGCGCTGGCTGCCTGCGTCGCGCTGGGTGTCGATCTGGACGCGGCCATTGCCGGCCTGGCCAAATGGGCGCCGGTCACGGGGCGGGGCGTGCGCGAGACGCTGGCCCTGCCGGATGGCGGGCAGATCGAACTGCTGGATGACAGCTACAACGCCAATCCGACCTCGATGGCGGCGGCATTGGATGTGCTGGCGGCAGCTAAGTGCGAAAGGCGCATCGCCTTTCTGGGCGACATGAAAGAGCTGGGGCCCGATGAACGCGCGATGCACACAGCGATGGCAGAAGTGCCGGCCATGAAGCAGATCGACAAGGTGCACTGCATCGGTCCGTTGATGCGGGCGCTGCACGAGGCCCTGCCCGAGGACAAGCGCGGGCTGTGGTTTGAGACGAGCGCGGAAATGGCACAAGAGCTGCCGCAGCTGGTTCGGGCGGGCGATGCCGTGTTGGCCAAAGGCTCTCTCAGCATGGCGCTGGCACGGATTGTTGACGGTTTGCGGAAAATGGGGCAAGTGGGCGCGCTTGATGCATGACCACCCATGACCGCGGTGTGAGAAAGGTTTTGTAATGCTCTATTGGTTGACCAGCCTGTCGGACGGAGGGGATTTCTTCAACCTCTTCCGCTACATAACTTTCCGCGCAGGCGGCGCCTTTCTGACGGCCCTGATCTTTGGCTTCCTGTTCGGCAAGCCGTTGATCAACGTGCTGCGCAGGAAACAGGGCAAAGGTCAGCCAATCCGGGATGACGGCCCCGAGGGGCACTTTACCAAGGCCGGCACGCCCACGATGGGTGGTCTGCTGATTGTAGGTGCCCTGGTGACGTCCACGCTGATTTGGGCACGGTGGGACAATCCTTATGTGTGGATGGTTCTTTTCGTCACGCTGGCCTATGCGGCCATCGGATTCGCGGACGACTATGCCAAGGTGTCGAAGCAGAATACCAAGGGCGTTTCAGGCAAAATGCGCCTGGCTTTGGGCATCATCATCGCCGCGCTGGCCGCGCTGTGGGCGACGCTGCACCACCCGGAGATGCTGCAGAACCAGCTGGCCGTGCCGATCTTCAAGGACACGCTGATCAATCTGGGTATCTTCTACATTCCGTTCTCGATCGTGGTGATCGTGGGGGCGGCGAATGCAGTGAACCTGACCGACGGGCTGGACGGGCTGGCCATCATGCCCGCGATGATCGCGGCGTCGACTTTGGGCGTGATCGCCTATGCGGTGGGTCGCGTCGACTTTACCGAATATCTGGACGTGCATTATGTGCCCGGCACGGGTGAGATCCTGATCTTCACCGCCGCGCTGTTTGGAGGCGGGCTTGGGTTCCTGTGGTACAACGCCCCGCCCGCCGCGGTGTTCATGGGGGATACCGGGTCTTTGGCCTTGGGCGGTGCGCTGGGCGCCATCGCCGTCGCCACCAAGCACGAGCTGGTTCTGGCCATCGTCGGCGGCCTGTTCGTGGTCGAGGCGTTGAGCGTGATTATCCAGGTGCTGTATTTCAAACGCACAGGGCGGCGGGTCTTCCTGATGGCGCCGATCCATCACCACTATGAGAAGAAGGGGTGGGCCGAACCGACTATCGTGATCCGGTTCTGGATCATCTCGCTGATCCTAGCGATGATTGGCCTTGCAACACTGAAAGTACGGTAAGGCTCCAGCCGGGCGCGGTGGGCCTGCGGCCCGCCTGTGCCCGTTGGGCCCGGCTCGCGCCGAGGGCGCGAGCCTGTCGCCGCCCTTGCCAAGGGTCAATTCTTCGGTACAGGGTGGCGGCGCATTGGCAGATGGAAGAAGGTGCGCGGCATGATCCCGGTCAAAGGGTTTTCAGGACATAAGGTTGCGGTTCTGGGGCTGGGGCGGTCGGGTTTGGCCACGGCGCGCGCATTGCGGGCTGGTGGGGCCGAGCCGGTCTGCTGGGATGACAACCCTGCCGCGCGCGAAAAGGCCGAGGCCGAGGGGTTCCTGTGTCAGGACCTGCGACGGCAGGGCGCCTTCGACGCGATCGCCGCGTTGATCGTCTCACCCGGCATTCCCCATCTTTATCCCGAACCCAACCCGGTTGTTGCCGCCGCACTGCAGGCTGGCGTACCGGTCGACAATGACATTGGTCTGTTCTTCCGCTCGTTGGGCGGTGCCGAATGGGACAAGTTCGATGTGCCGCCGCGTGTGGTCGCCGTCACCGGTTCGAACGGGAAATCGACCACGGCCGCGCTGATCCACCACATCCTGACCCAGTCGGGGCGCGAGGCGCAGCTGGCGGGCAATATCGGGCGCGGCGTTCTGGATATCGACCCCGGCGGCGACGGATCAGTGGTGGTGCTGGAGCTTTCCAGCTATCAGACCGAGCTGGCGCGTGCGCTGACGCCCGACGTGGCGGTGTTCACCAATCTCTCGCCCGACCATTTGGACCGACACGGGGGCATGGGCGGCTATTTTTCCGCCAAGCGCCGCCTGTTCTCAGAAGGCGGTCCCGACCGTGCCGTGATCGGCGTGGACGAGATCGAAGGCGCGTTTCTCGCTGGGCAACTGGCCGAAGGGCCGGGCGACGACCGGGTGATCCGCGTCTCTGTGGCGCGCAAATTGGCCGGTCCGGGTTGGCAGGTCTTTGCCCGCAAGGGGTTCCTGTCGGAGTACCGCAAGGGGCGGCAGGCCGCGTCGATCGACCTGCGCGGCATCAAGGGCTTGCCCGGAACGCACAACCACCAAAACGCGTGCTCGGCCTATGCCGCCTGCCGCGCGCTGGGGCTGGCGCCCAAGTTGATCGAGGACGCGTTGCTCAGCTATCCAGGCTTGCCGCACCGCAGCCAGATCATCGCTGAGGCAAACGGTGTGACATTCGTGAATGACTCCAAGGCCACCAATGTCGACAGCGCCGCCAAGGCGCTGGGCGCGTTCAAAAAGATCCGCTGGATCTGCGGCGGGCTTGAGAAAGAGGGCGGTATCGCAGCGCTGAACGACGCGACCGACGAGGTTCTGTGCGCCTACGTGATCGGGCGCGAGGCGGCCGGCTTCGCCATGCAGTTGTCGGTTGAAGCCCGCGTTTGCACCACCATGGCCGAGGCGGTCGAACAGGCCATGCGCGACGCCGCGCCGGGTGAGACCGTGCTGCTGGCGCCCGCGGCGGCCAGTTTCGACCAGTACGACAATTTCGAACAGCGCGGTGACGATTTCGTGGCGCAGGTACAAAAGCGGCTTTGAACTGCGCATTTGCAATGAACCGCCGGTTGGGCCAAATTGAAGTGCTATCAGCTTGACGCACCAGAATTAATGATTTTGTTACCCTAGGAATCCAACACGAGGTTAAGACCATGCTGAACCGCAAGCTTTCAATGATCCTGCCGGCCATCCTGGTGGCAGGGGCCTGCACGAACACAGGCGCGAACTACCAGCCCATTGTGGATGGACCCGTCAGCCCGAATTACAACGCAGACTTGGCGCAGTGTCAGGCCGTGGCGCGGCAGCAGGGCACGATCGACAGCAATACCGCTGGCGCGGCGGCCATTGGCGCGGCGGGTGCAGCGGGCACCAAAGCCATCATCGACGACAGCGCAAGCGATCTGGGCCGTGCGGCCGTCGCTGGCGCACTGGTGGGGGCAGGGGCCAGCGCTCTGCAAAACACCCAGAAGCAGGAAGTCATCGTCCGCAACTGCATGCGCGGCCGCGGCTATAACGTCGTAGGCTAAAGGCGACCGGCGATCGCAATTCCGGCGGCGTGGCCCGAGGACCACGCCCATTGGAAATTGTACCCGCCCAGCCATCCGGTGACATCCACCGCTTCACCAATCGCATAGAGGCCGGGGACATCCCTGGCCTCCATCGTTTTGGACGACAGGCCGTCCGTGTCGATGCCGCCCAAGGTGACTTCGGCGGTGCGATACCCTTCGGTGCCCGAGGGGGTCAGTGCCCAGTCGGACAGCGAATCGGTCAGTGCCTGCAACGCCGCATCCGACTGATCGGCCAGGTTGCCGCGCATCGGGATATGGGTGCTCAGATACTCGACCAGGCGGGCGGGCAGGTGGCGCGCGAGTTCGGTTGTCAGGGCCTTGCGGCCTGCGCTTTGCCGCCGTTCGCGCAGCAGGTCGAACAGGGGCAGCTCGGGGATCAGGTTGACCCGGATCGCCTCGCCCTCGTGCCAGTATGAGGACAGTTGCAGCACAGCCGGCCCGCTCAGGCCGCGATGGGTGAACAGCAGTGCCTCGTCGAAACTCTTGCGATCGTTCGACAATCGCGTCGGCACGGAAACACCGGACAAGTCTTTGAACCGCCCGTCGGGGAAGGTGAACGGCACCAAAGCGGCACGGGTTTCGGTGACGTGCAAGCCAAACTGCGCGGCGATGTCATAGGCCAGCCCGGTCGCACCCATCTTGGGGATGGATTTTCCGCCGGTGGCCAATACCACGTTGGCAGAGCTCAGGTCATATCGCGCACCCTCGCGCTCGACCATCATTTCAAAGCCGGTTTCGGTCTTGCGCAGATCGCGCAGCGACGTGTGCAACCACAGCTCGGCGCCTGCGCGGTCCATCTCGGCCAGCAGCATGGCGATGACCTGCTTCGATGAGCCGTCGCAGAACAGCTGTCCCAGCGTCTTTTCATGCCATGCGATGCCGTGACGGTCCACGAGGTCGATGAAATCCCATTGCGTGTACCGCGCCAGCGCAGATTTGCAGAAATGCGGGTTCTGCGACAAGAAGTTCTGTGGTCCGGCGTGGAGGTTGGTGAAGTTGCACCGCCCCCCGCCCGAGATGCGGATCTTTTCCCCCGGCGCCTTGGCGTGATCGATCACCAGTACACGCCCGCCGCAATGGGCGGCGCACATCATGCCGGCGGCTCCGGCGCCCAGTATGATCGTGTCAAATCGCATCCCTCGCCCTTGGCGCGGATTGACGCCAATGACAAGAGGAAGAGGCTGGCCTGAGGGGCATTTTCCCTGTAGACTCTCAAACAGATCCCGAAAACGGGACGTTAACGAGGCAGATAGTGGCGGTATCTCATGACTGAGATGGTGTATGGCGCGGTCCAGGACCAGCGCGGTGAACCGATCCTTCCGAAATGGTGGCGGACGATTGACCGCTGGACGATGTCCTGCGTGCTGATCCTGTTTGCGATCGGGCTTCTGCTGGGGCTGGCCTCGTCGCCGCCGTTGGCGCAGCGCAACGGGTTCGATCCGTTCCACTATGTCGAGCGTCAGGCCCTTTTCGGTGTGTTGGCGCTGATCGCGATGATGCTGACCTCAATGATGTCACCCACCTTGGTGCGTCGGTTGGCGGTGCTGGGCTTTCTGGCCTCATTTGTTGCGCTGGCCTTTCTGCCGGTCTTCGGAACCGATTTCGGCAAAGGTGCGGTGCGCTGGTATTCGCTGGGCTTCGCCTCGCTGCAACCGTCCGAGTTTCTGAAGCCGGGCTTCATTGTCGTGGCCGCGTGGCTGCTGGCCGCAGCGCAGGAGATCAATGGCCCCCCGGGGCGGTTGTGGTCGTTTGCGCTGTGTATGTCGATTGTTGGCATGTTGGTGATGCAGCCTGATTTCGGTCAGGCCTGTCTGATCCTGTTCGGCTGGGGCGTGATGTATTTCGTAGCGGGTGCACCGATGTTCCTGCTGCTGGGAATGGCCGGGGCGGTCGTCTTGGGTGGCATGTTCGCCTACGCCAATTCTGAACACTTCGCCCGGCGCATCGATGGTTTCCTGAATCAAGAGGTCGATCCGACGACCCAGTTGGGCTATGCCACCAACGCAATCCGCGAGGGCGGGCTGTTTGGGGTTGGGGTTGGCGAGGGGCAGGTGAAATGGTCGCTGCCCGATGCACATACCGATTTCATCATCGCCGTCGCGGCCGAAGAATACGGCCTGATCCTGGTGCTGATCATCATCGCGCTCTATTCAATCATCGTGGTACGGTCCCTGCTGCGACTGATGCGCGAGCGTGACATGTTCACCCGGTTGGCAGGCACGGGGCTGGCTTGCATGTTCGGTGTTCAGGCGATGATCAACATGGGCGTCGCGGTGCGCCTGCTGCCGGCCAAGGGCATGACGCTGCCTTTCGTCAGCTACGGCGGCTCGTCGTTGATCGCGGGCGGCATCGCACTGGGCATGCTGCTGGCCTTCACCCGCACCCGCCCACAGGGCGAACTGGGCGACATTCTGCGCGGACGAGGCTGATGACGAACCCTTATTTGCTGATCGCGGCTGGCGGAACCGGGGGCCACATGTTCCCCGCCCAGGCGCTGGCCGAGGCGATGCTGAACAAGGATTGGCGCGTGCGCCTGTCCACCGATGCGCGCGGCGCGCGTTATACCGGCGGTTTCCCGCATTCAACCGAGATCGTCGAGGTCTCCTCGGCCACTTTCGCCCGCGGCGGGCTGGCGGCCAAGGCGCTGGCCGGCCCGCGGATCGCGGCCGGTGTGGCCGGGATGACGGCCCAGTTGCTGCGCGACAGGCCGGACGTGGTGGTTGGGTTCGGCGGCTATCCGTCGATCCCGGCGCTGAGCGCGGCGGTGATGCTGCGTCTGCCCCGCATGATCCACGAACAGAACGGCGTTTTGGGGCGCGTGAACCAGTTGTTCGCCACGCGGGTTGCGCATGTGGCCTGCGGTGTCTGGCCCACCGACCTGCCCGAGGGCGCCCACGGTATCCACACCGGCAACCCCGTCCGGGCTGCCGTTCTGGAACGTGCGGCCGCGCCCTACATCCCGCCCGGAGACTATCCGATGTCGGTGCTTGTGATGGGCGGCAGCCAGGGCGCCCGTATCCTCAGCGATGTAGTCCCCGGCGCCATAGCTGCACTGCCCGAGAGCCTGCGCCAGTATATCCGCGTCTCTCACCAAGCGCGCGAGGAGGACACCGAACGGGTCAGCGCCTTCTACGCCGACCACGGGATTCTGGCCGAGGTCCAGCCCTTTTTCCACGACGTGCCCCGCCGCATGTCCGAGGCGCAGCTGGTCATCAGCCGCTCGGGTGCGTCCAGCGTGGCCGACATCTCGGTGATCGGGCGACCTTCGATCCTGATCCCCTTCGCCGCCGCCGCAGGCGATCACCAGACCGCCAATGCGCGCGGGCTAGTGCAGGCGGGCGGGGCAATCATGATCCCCGAAAATGCGCTTGACGTTCCCGCCCTGACCGAGCAAATCGCACTGGTTCTGACCAACCCCGAAGCTGCACAGAAAATGGCCCATGCTGCCCTGTCGGTCGGGGCGCCCGACGCGACCGAGCGTCTGGTGGCCCTTGTCGAACAGCTGGCGCAGAAGGAGACCCCATGAATCCAGCAACCAAACTCCCGCAGGATGTCGGACCGATCCATTTCGTGGGCATCGGTGGCATCGGAATGTCGGGCATCGCCGAGGTGCTGCTGAACCTTGGGTACCAAGTGCAGGGATCCGATCTGAAAGCGTCGAAGATCACCGACCGGCTGGCCTCGCTGGGGGCTGAGATTTTTGTGGGTCAGCGGGCTGAAAACCTCGACAATGCGACCGTCGTGGTCGTCTCGACAGCGATCAAGCCGGGCAACCCTGAATTGGACGGCGCTCGTGCGCTGGGCCTGCCGGTGGTGCGCCGCGCCGACATGTTGGCCGAGCTGATGCGGCTGAAATCCAACATTGCCATCGCCGGTACCCACGGCAAGACCACGACCACCACGATGATGGCCGAGTTGATGGTGGCGGGCGATTTCGACCCGACCGTGATCAACGGCGGCGTGATCCATGCCTACGGCTCGAACGCGCGGATGGGGCAGGGCGAATGGATGGTGGTCGAGGCCGACGAGTCCGACGGCTCGTTCAACCGGCTGCCGGCGACCATCGCCATCGTCACCAATATCGACCCCGAGCACATGGAGCATTGGGGTGATTTCGACCGGCTGCGCGCGGGCTTTCATGATTTCGTCTCGAACATCCCGTTCTACGGTCTGGCGGTGTGCTGCACCGACCATGCCGAGGTTCAGGCGTTGGTGGGCCGCATCACCGACCGCCGCGTGCGCACCTATGGGTTCAACGCCCAAGCCGACGTGCGTGCAGTCAACCTGACCTACAAGGGCGGCATCGCGCATTTCGACATCCACCTGCAATACGAGGATACCGTGATCGAGGGTTGCACCCTCCCGATGCCGGGCGATCACAACGTCTCGAACGCGCTGTCAGCCGTGGCCGTGGCACGTCATCTGGGCATGAAAACCGCTGAAATCCGCGACGCGCTGGCCAATTTCGGCGGCGTCAACCGCCGCTTTACCAAGGTGGGCGAGGTGAACGGCGTCACCATCATCGACGATTACGGCCATCACCCTGTGGAAATCGCGGCGGTGCTCAAGGCTGCACGTCAGGCAACCGAAGGCCGCGTGATCGCCGTGCACCAGCCGCACCGCTATTCACGCTTGTCCAACCTGTTCGACGATTTCTGCGCCTGTTTCAACGACGCCGATGTCGTGGCCATTGCCGAGGTCTTCTCTGCCGGTGAGGATCCGATCGAAGGTGCCAGCCGCGACGATCTGGTGCAGGGCCTGATCCGTCACGGCCACCGTCACGCGCGCGCGCTGCTGGACGAAGGCGACCTAGAGCGTCTGGTCCGCGAGCAGGCCCGGCCCGGCGACATGGTCGTCTGCCTGGGTGCCGGCACCATCAGTACCTGGGCAAATGCGCTGCCTGACCGGCTGAAGGAAAAACAAGCCGTTTGACGTTAGCAGGCATTTGGGTGCACAACTTGCGGATGTGTCGCTGCCTTGGTGCGTGACTCATTTGCGGAGAGAACCATGGATTATTCCGTCATCTTTGCCGCCCTTTGGGTGATCTGCGCCACTGTCGTGGCACTGCTGCCGATGCGCCTGCAATTCCCGCCGGGCATCGTGCTGCTGATCTGCGCACCGGTTCTGATCGTCTGGCTGGGCGTGGCGCATGGCTGGCTGATCGGAGCGCTGGCCTTTGCGGGGTTCGTATCGATGTTCCGCAATCCTATCCGGTATTATTGGCGCAAATGGTCGGGCCGCGAGGTGGAGCAATGAGCTGGTCGATCGCACTTGCCGCCCTGTGGGGCATCGCCGCCAATGTGCTGGCTATGATCCCCAGCAAGGACAACCACTGGACCCGCGCCTATGCGCTGATCGCGGTGGGCATTCCGATCCTAGGCTATGTCACCTATGAAAACGGGCCGTGGGTCGGCCTGTTCGTTCTCGCCGCCGGCATGTCGGTGCTGCGCTGGCCGGTGATCTATCTGACCCGTTGGACAAAGGCGAAAATGCAAGGCATGAAGGCGGCGGACAAATAACCCGACACCCCTTCGGAGACCAACGATGACGGACATCGCCACATTTGCTTACCTGCCGCTCGCGGCGCTTGTGCTCGGGACGCTGGCCGGCTTTGTCGCCGCGCGATGGCTTGGCCTGCGCGCGCTGTTGTGGCTGATCGGTTTGACTTCGGTTGTTGCGCTTGTCCTGATCGTGATGTTGGCAGGCGTCGGCACGGGCGAGGAGGAGCAGGCCTTTGGGCACTTCGTCTGGCTGACCGGAGGTGTTCTGCCGATTCTGTTCGCGGAAATCATGGGCGGAGTCGTCGGGCGCAGCCTGGCGGTGCGATCCGGACAATGACCACGATCCCAACGCCTCGTGGCCGTCTGACCGCGGCCCGTGCTCTGAACGACCTCACCTGGCTGCGTGTCGGCGGCCCGGCGGACTATCTGTTTCAGCCGGCTGACCTTGAGGATTTGCAGGCTTTCCTGCGCGACCTTCCGGCCGAGGTGCCGGTGTTTCCCATGGGCGTCGGCTCGAACCTGATCGTCCGCGATGGGGGCTTGCGGGCCGTGGTGATCCGGCTGGGGCGCGGCTTCAACGGCATCTCGGTCGAGGGCACCACCGTCACCGCGGGGGCGGCCACGCTGGATGCGCATGTGGCGCGCAAGGCGGCGGATGCGGGGGTGGACCTCACCTTTCTGCGCACCATTCCGGGTTCTATCGGCGGGGCCGTGCGGATGAACGCCGGGTGCTATGGCAGCTACACGGCGGATGTTCTGAAATCGGCTACCATCGTCACCCGGCAGGGCGAGGTGGTCGAACGGGCGCCGGCCGATCTGAACTTCCGCTATCGTCAGTCCGACCTGCCCGAGGGTGCGGTGCTGGTGTCGGCCACGTTCCAGGGCCCGGCGGGTGATCCGGCCGACCTGCACGCCCGGATGGAGGCGCAGCTGAAAAAGCGCGACGAGACCCAGCCCACCAAGGACCGCAGCGCCGGGTCGACCTTCCGCAATCCGGCCGGATTCTCCTCGACCGGGAGGTCGGACGATGTTCACGACCTGAAGGCCTGGAAGGTGATCGACGACGCCGGAATGCGCGGCGCCCGGCGCGGGGGCGCACAGATGAGCCCCAAGCACTCGAATTTCCTGATCAATACCGGAAACGCCACCGCCGCCGACCTCGAAGGGCTGGGCGAAGAGGTGCGAAAAAAGGTTTACGAAACAAGCGGGATCACGCTAGAGTGGGAAATCATGCGGGTTGGTGATCCGCTGACAGATTAAAGCCCCGACCGTCAGACCAAAACAGGCAAATTCAGGCGACGGATCAAAGGCATAACGAAATACGGACCACCAGATAAGGTCCGGGGACATTGAGGCGCACGAACGTGGGTAGGTCGAGCAGGACAAACCCCAAAGTGGCGGTATTGATGGGTGGCCCCTCGGCGGAACGCGAGGTGTCTCTCAGCAGCGGGCGCGAATGCGCAGCCGCCCTTGTGGGAGAAGGGATCGAGGTCGTCGAACTGGACGCCGGTCCTGACCTTTGTGCGCGTTTGCAGGACATCAAGCCTGACGTGGTTTTCAACGCCCTGCATGGCCGCTGGGGCGAGGATGGTTGCGTGCAGGGTCTGCTGGAGTGGCTGCGAATGCCCTACACGCATTCCGGCGTGTTGGCCTCGGCGCTGGCCATGGACAAACAGCGCAGCAAAGAGGTTTTCCGCGCGGCCGGCCTGCCTGTAGCCGACAGCGTGATCGTTCCGAAATCGGACGTGATGGCGGGGCACGTCATGCCCGCGCCATATGTGGTCAAGCCCAACAACGAAGGCTCGAGCGTCGGGATCTACCTTGTGTTCGAAGGGTCGAAGGGCCCGCCGCAGCTGTCGGATGACATGCCCGAACAGGTCATGGTCGAACAATACGTGGCGGGGCGCGAGCTGACGGTGACCGTGATGGGCGACCGCGCCTTGACCGTGACCGAGATTCTGACCGACGGTTGGTACGACTACGACGCCAAATACAAGCCCGGCGGATCGCGCCACGTGCTGCCGGCCGAGATCCCGCCGCGGATCTTCGAGTTGTGCATGGAATATGCCCTGCGCGCCCATCAGGTTCTGGGGTGCCGCGGCGTCAGCCGTACCGACTACCGCTGGGACGACGCCAAGGGCGAAGAGGGCCTGTTTCTACTGGAGACCAACACCCAGCCGGGTATGACCCCCACCTCGCTGGTGCCTGAACAAGCCGCGCATCTGGGCATGACCTTCGGTCAGCTCTGCGCCTGGATGGTCGAGGACGCCTCATGCGACCGCTGACCGCCACACGTGCGCCGGTGATCCACCGCGCCAAGCCTCTTTCCGGCCCGGATGCCGAGTTCCAGTCTGCGGATGCCGACGCCGACCGCGCAGAGCCCAAATTGCGGTTGCGCGGTGGTCGGTTCTTCCGCCGTGGCAAGGGCCGTGCGGACCCGGCACCGTCGCGGTTCAGTTATCGGTTCCAGCGATGGATGCTGACGCCGGGAATCCGGCTGGGGGTCAAGATCGGAGTGCCGCTCTGCGCCGTCGTGGCGACGGTTGGGCTCTACTTCGCGGCCGAAGAGCGGCGAGAAGCGGTTCGGGCGCAGGTGGACAACCTGATCACGTCGTTCCAGGAGCGTCCTGAATTCATGGTCAAGCTCATGGCGATCGACGGGGCGGGGGCCGGCCTTGCTGATGACATCCGCGAAGTCGTGCCTTTGGACTTCCCGCTCAGCTCCTGGGATCTGGATGTCGAGCAGATCCGGGACACGATCACCGGCTTGGACCCGGTCAAATCGGCAACCGTGCGGATCCGTCCGGGCGGCATTCTGCAGGTCGATGTTGTCGAACGTCAGCCCGTGATCGTCTGGCGCACCCGTGAAGGCATCCAGCTGTTGGACGAAACGGGCACACACGTGGCCGAGATCGCGGCTCGGACCGAGCGCTCCGATCTTCCGCTGATTGCCGGTCAGGGTGCAGATCAGCATGTGGCCGAGGCACTGGAGCTTCTGGCCACTGCGCGCAGCCTGGGCAGCCGGGTGCGCGGTCTGGTCCGCGTCGGCGAGCGGCGCTGGGACCTGGTTCTGGACCGAGGCCAACGGGTCATGCTGCCGACGGAGCGCCCGGTGCGCGCGCTCGAGCGTGTACTGGCGGTGAACGAGGTGCAGGACCTTCTGGAACGGGATGTTGCCGTGGTCGATATGCGCATAGGGGCGCGGCCGACCATTCGGATGACAGAAGCCGCCAGCGCAGACTGGTGGAATACAAAAGTGACTATGGGTAACGGGCAGTAATACGATGATGACGGATCTCTATCAGTCTCAACGCGCAATGCGCCAGATGCGCAGACAGGCCATGCAACGCGGTGTCGTTGCGATCCTGGATGTCGGAAGTTCCAAGATCGCCTGTCTTGTGCTGCGTTTTGATGGGTCGGCGCGGCTCAGCGAGGACAACTCGATCGGGTCCATGGCCGGGCAGACCGGGTTCCGGGTGATCGGTGCGGCGACGACCCGATCGCGCGGGGTGCGCTTTGGTGAGATCACGGCCATGCAGGAGACCGAGCGCGCCATCCGCACCGCGCTGCAGGCCGCTCAGAAGATGGCCGATATCCGGGTAGACCATGTGATCGCCTGTTTCTCGGGGGCAAACCCTCGGTCTTATGGGCTGGATGCGCAGGTGGATCTGGACGGTCAGCTGGTGACCGAGGCCGAGATCGGTCGTGTCCTGAACGCGTGCGATGTCCCGGACTATGGGTCAGGGCGCGAGGTGCTGCATGCACAACCTGTGAACTTCGCTCTGGACAACCGATCTGGCTTGATCGACCCGCGAGGGCAGATGGGGCAGACGCTTGCGGTCGACATGCACATGTTGACGGTCGATGCGGTTGCGATTCAGAACATCGTTCGTTGCGTCAAGCGGTGCGACCTGGAATTGGCTGGCATCGCGAACTCGGCCTATGTGTCGGGGATTTCTGCGCTGGTAGAAGACGAACAGGAACTTGGAGCGGCCTGTATCGACATGGGCGGTGGGTCCACCGGCGTTTCGATCTTCATCAAAAAGCACATGATCTATGCCGACAGTGTCCGCATGGGCGGGGATCACGTCACCAGTGACATCTCTATGGGGCTTGGTGTGTCCGCCTCGGTCGCCGAGCGGATCAAGACCTTCAATGGCGGGGTTCACGCCACCGGAGCCGATGACCGCGACATGATCGACATTGGCGGCGACACTGGGGATTGGGAACACGACCGGCGTACCGTCAGCCGTGCCGAGCTGATCGGCATCATGCGCCCGCGAGTCGAGGAAATCCTCGAGGAAGTCCGCGTTCGGCTGGACGCTGCAGGGTTCGAACATATGCCAAGCCAACAGATCGTTTTGACCGGTGGAGCCAGTCAGATCCCCGGTCTGGATGGGCTGGCCAGCCGGATACTAGGTCAGCGGGTGCGTCTGGGCCGACCGCTGCGTGTGCATGGGTTGCCGCAATCTGCGACAGGCCCGGGGTTCTCGTCGGCGGTTGGTCTTGCGCTGTTTGCGGCGCATCCGCAGGATGAATGGTGGGACTTTGAAATCCCGGTCGATACCTACGCAGCACGGCCATTCAAGCGTGCCGTGCGCTGGTTCCGTGACAACTGGTAGGTTCCTGCTCCGGGCTGCGGTGTTTTGCGCAGCCTGGGTTCCGGCTGCGGCTGTCGCGCAGACCCGTATCTCGCCCGAAGCATTCCTGGACGCGGTGGTCGGGAAAACCGTCACGTTCCACGAATTGACCAGCGGTATGCTTGTGGGCACCGAGGAGTTCCTCAGCCCAACCCGCTCGGTCTGGCGGCGAGAGGGCGAGGGCTGCGTCCATGGCCGGATCACGACGCCGGACGGCAAGCTGTGCTTCCTCTATGACACCGAGCCCGGCCCGGTATGCTGGTGGCCATTCGAGCATGATGGGCGGTTGCTGGTCAGGATCGCGCGGCTGGGGGATGGCGAAATCCAGGAAGTCAGCGGGTTTTCGGACGACGGCCTGGATTGTCCTTCCGTTCCCATCAGCTGAAAATTCCGGTTGCGGTGCAGGGATTTATCCCTCAGAATATCGACAAGGCCCGTCAGAGGCTCGTCGGCAGGACCCGAGCAGTCAGCCGCAGTTTGAACAGGATGTCCAGCATCGCACCCGCCAAATCAGGCTGGGGGTTTTCGCGTGTGTGGTGGTCTGTCCGCCCTGAACCGCTAGATTTGCGCAGTCGGGCGAAATGCCGCGAAAAACCGCCTTATTTCTTCCATATTTTGTGGATTCACGCGATTTTTGGCGTGACGTTTGACGTTTGGAAAGGTAGAATCACAAGCGGATAGGCAAGAAAAACACCGCTTTGCGGGATCATAAATACAGGCGGACAGAGCATGACATTGAATCTTTCGATGCCCGGGCACGACGAACTCAAGCCTCGGATTACGGTATTTGGCGTAGGCGGTGCAGGTGGAAACGCCGTCAACAACATGATTGAAAAACAACTCGACGGCGTTGACTTCGTGGTGGCCAACACGGACGCGCAGGCACTGCAGCAAAGCCGCTCGTCGGCGCGGGTGCAGTTGGGCATCAAGGTGACCGAGGGTCTGGGCGCGGGTGCCCGCGCATCGGTCGGCGCCGCCGCCGCCGAAGAAAGCATCGAACAGATCGTCGATCACCTGGCCGGCGCGCATATGTGCTTCATCACCGCCGGCATGGGCGGTGGCACCGGCACCGGCGCCGCTCCGATCATCGCGCAAGCCGCGCGTGAACTGGGTGTGTTGACCGTGGGCGTAGTGACCAAACCGTTCCAGTTCGAAGGCGCCAAGCGCATGCGTCAGGCCGAAGACGGTGTCGAGGCGCTGCAGAAGGTCGTCGATACGCTGATCATCATCCCCAACCAGAACCTGTTCCGTCTGGCCAACGAAAAGACCACGTTCACCGAGGCCTTCTCGATGGCCGATGACGTGCTGTATCAGGGCGTCAAGGGCGTAACCGACCTGATGGTGCGTCCGGGCCTTATCAACCTCGACTTCGCCGACGTCCGCGCGGTGATGGACGAGATGGGCAAAGCCATGATGGGTACAGGCGAGGCCGAGGGCGAAGATCGAGCCATCCAGGCTGCGGAAAAGGCCATCGCCAACCCGCTGCTGGACGAAATCAGCCTCAAGGGCGCCAAGGGCGTATTGATCAACATCACTGGCAGCCATGACCTGACCCTGTTCGAACTGGACGAGGCCGCCAACCGCATCCGCGAGGAAGTGGACCCCGAGGCCAACATCATCGTCGGCTCGACGCTGGATCCCGAGATGGAAGGCAAGATGCGCGTCTCGGTCGTGGCAACCGGCATCGATGCCAGCGAAAGCGGCTCCGAGGCGCCGGCTCCGCGCCGGTCCATGTCCGCTCCTCTGACCCGTACCGTATCGGCGGAAGAAGAAGCAGCACAGCCGGCTCCGGTCGCGGCGGAAGTTTCTGAACCGGCTCCGCAGCCCGAAGCTCCGCGCGAACCGTCTCTGTTTGAAGCGGCCGAAGAGCCTTCGCACACGACTTTGCAATTCGGTCACGGCGCCGATGAGGCTGTCGAGGACGATGACGACGGGCTGCCTCCTCCGGCCTACCAGCCGCGCAGCGCCGAGTTCGATCCACAGCCCGAGCCGGTCGAACGCCCGGCGGACAGCTATCAGCCGCAACAGGTGCCGCATACTCCTGGAACGCCTTCGCCTGCCGCGCTGGAACGGCTGCAGGCAGCTGTTCAGAACGTACCGACTTCGGCCCAGCGTCTGACCGCGTCGCGCCCGCAGGAACCGGCGCCGCAGCGCCAGCCCGCCGCCGAGGAACGGCCGCGGTTCGGGTTCAACCGTTTGATCGACCGGATGACTGGGCACGCCCCGGATACCCCCGCTCAACCGGCCCGGCAACAGCCTGCGATGCGCCAGACTGACGCCACGGCACCCTCGCATGAAGAGGTCGATCCCGAGCAGGAGCGGATCGAAATTCCGGCTTTCCTGCGCCGTCAGGCCAACTGATCGCGGTAACAATATCCACTCACGGGGCTGCCGAAAGGCGGCCCTTTTTCCTTTTGGTGCAAACGTTTAAGTGCCAGTAAGCAGGGTTTTGCCGATCTGTTGCAGAACTGTTTCATTCAGTTGCAAAGAGTGAGTTGAGCCTTGACCCGCGCTTCCTTAACTGAGGGTGCAACACAGCCGAAAAAGGCTGGACACCGCTCACCGAGGTTCAATTTGCAACAGACGCTCAAATCTTCGATCACGTTCAAAGGCGTGGGTCTGCACAGCGGCAAGCCCGCGACGATGGTTCTTAAACCGGCGGCTGCCGGTCACGGGATCTGGTTCAAGCGGACCGATATCGAACTGGGCAATGCGTTGATCCCGGCCATCTACGATGTGGTCGAAAGAACCCAACTGTGTACGCGCCTGGTCAATGACGCTGGTGTTTCGGTGTCGACCGTCGAGCATATCATGGCCGCGCTGGCAGGGTGCGGGATCCACAACGCATTGATCGAGATTGATGGACCCGAAGTTCCGATCATGGACGGTTCGTCGATCGACTTCGTGCGGGGTATCATCGCCAAGGGCGTTCGCCGTCAGGCCAGCCCGGTTCTGGCGTATGAGGTCCTCAAGCCGGTCGTGGCCGAGCGGGAAGGTGCCCGTGCGTCGATCCGGCCGGCAGACGGTTTGATCATCGAGTTCCACATTGATTTCGAAGACACTGCGATCGGCAGCCAGTCGAAGATCCTGGATATGCGCAACGGGTCGTTTGCTCGGGAACTGTCCGACTGCCGGACCTTCTGCCGCCGAACCGATGTCGAGGCGATGCGCGAAAACGGTCTGGCCTTGGGCGGCACACTGGAGAATGCGGTTGTTGTTCAAGGGGCCGAAGTGCTGACACCGGGTGGCTTCCGTCACCAGGATGAAGCCGTGCGCCACAAAATGCTGGACGCGTTGGGAGACCTGTATCTGGCCGGCGGCCCGATCTTTGGTCACTTCGTCGGCGAGAAATCCGGCCATGCCATGACCAACACATTGCTGCGCAAGCTGTTCGAAACGCCTGGCGCCGTGCGCCCGGTGCTGTGTACGCCTGAACAAGCCGCGCAACTGCCCGGGCAGGGGTTGGTCTGGGACGAAATCCCCGAAGTTGCCTGATCCGGCACGGCCCGGCGACAAATCGGTCGCGGGGCCGATAAGGCGTTTTGCACCGGAATTTTATGTGCTAGACCAAAGCTCAATCCGGGGTTACCCAAAGAGACAAGACGACTAGGATGGGCGGTATGGTTGGCACCAAAGCGGCAGTCAGGCTTGCGGGCGCGATTCTTCTGGCAGCTACTTTGACGGCCTGCGGCAACGCAGGCGGCCTGTTTGGCAACAGGGGCGCGGACAAATCCCAGAACCTTGAAGGCTTTACGCCCGAGCAGATCTACACCCGTGGCGAATACGAGCTTGCTCAGAATCGTCCCGCAGATGCGGCCTGGTACTTTTCCGAAGTCGAACGGCTTTATCCTTATTCCGACTGGGCCAAGCGGTCACTGATCATGCAGGCTTTCGCGTTCCACTCGGACAAGGAGTATGAGGAAAGCCGCGCAGCCGCGCAGCGGTATATAGACTTCTACCCAACCGACGAAGACGCAGCTTATGCGCAATACCTTCTGGCGCTCAGCTATTATGACCAGATCGACGAGGTCGGCCGCGACCAGGGCCTGACCTTCCAGGCGTTGCAGGCGCTGCGCACGGTGATCGAGGTCTATCCCGACAGCGAATACGCCACCTCGGCGGTGCTGAAATTCGATCTGGCCTTCGACCATCTGGCAGGCAAGGAAATGGAGATTGGGCGCTACTACCTGCGTCAGGATCACTATACCGCGGCCATCAACCGTTTCCGTGTTGTGGTCGAGGATTTCCAGACCACCAGCCACACAGCCGAGGCGCTGTACCGCTTGGTCGAGGCTTATCTGGCCTTGGGTCTGGTCGACGAGGCTCAATCGGCCGGCGCGATCCTGGGTTACAACTACCAGTCGTCTGAATGGTATGATGCGGCCTACAATCTGCTGACCTCGCGCGGGCTTGAACTCAAGAGCCGCGGCAACAACTGGCTCAGCACGATCTACCGCCAGACCATCAAGGGCCAGTGGTTGTAGTCGCCATGGTCACAGGCTTGGGACGCTGACGACCCGATGCTGCGCGCCCTTGATATCCGCGATATGCTGATCATCGACCGGCTGGAATTGACCTTTCAGCCGGGCCTGAACGCGCTGACCGGCGAAACGGGCGCGGGCAAGTCGATCCTGCTCGACTCGCTGGGCTTCGTGCTAGGCTGGCGCGGACGGGCCGAACTGGTCCGGCAGGGGGCTGCGCAGGGCGAGGTCGTGGCCGAGTTCGAACTGCCCGAGGGCCATCCCGCCCATGCGATCCTGGCCGAGGCTGGTTTACCCGGCGGGTCGGAACTGATCCTGCGCCGCGTCAACACTGCCGAGGGGCGCAAAACCGCTTGGGTCAACGACCGCCGATGCTCGGGCGAGGTGCTGCGCGCGTTGTCGGAAACCTTGGTCGAACTGCACGGCCAACATGATGACCGGGGCCTGCTGAACCCGCGCGGCCATCGCGCCATGCTGGACGTCTATGCCGGGGCCGAGCCGCAACTGGCCGCCGTACGCGCTGCCTGGGCCGAGATGGCACGCGCCCGCAAGGCCCTGGCCGAGACCGAGGCCGCTGTGGCCGCCGTGCGCAGCGAAGAGGAATTTCTGCGGCACTCCGTGGGTGAACTCGACACGCTCGATCCGCAACCCGGAGAGGATGCCGAGCTCGACGCCCGCCGCCGGATGATGCAGGGGGCCGAGCGCATCCGCGACGACGTGGCCCGCGCCTTTGCCCTGCTGGGCGGTGACGGGGCCGAAGGGGCGATGGCGGATGCCGTGCGCTGGTTGGAAGGTGTCGCCGACCGGGCCGAGGGCCAGCTGGACGAGCCGATCGCCGCCTTGGGGCGCGCCCTGATCGAACTGGGCGAGGCGCAGGACGGCGTGACCGCCTGCCTTGAGGCGCTGGACTTCAACCCTGTCGAGTTGGAGCAGACCGAAGAACGTCTGTTTGCCATCCGCGCACTGGCCCGCAAACATGACGTGGCCCCCGATGACCTGAGCGGTTTCGCCGACACGCTGCGCGCCCGTCTGGGCCAGCTTGAGGCCGGAGACGCTGACCTGGCCGACCGCCGTGCTGCGGTTCAGACCGCGCAGGCCGCCTATGACGCGGCCGCCGAGGCGCTCGGCGCTCTGCGTCACGAGGCGGCCGGCCGGCTGGACGCGGCGGTGATGGCCGAGCTTGCGCCGCTGAAGATGGAGCGTGCGGTGTTCCAAACCCAGATCACGCCCGCCGACCCCGGACCCGAAGGGCAGGACGCCGTGGCCTTTACCGTGGCCACCAACCCGGGCGCGCCGTCGGGTCCGCTGAACAAGATCGCCTCGGGTGGAGAACTCAGCCGCTTTCTGCTGGCGCTCAAGGTGTGCCTGTCGGGCGACGACAGCACCCGCACCATGATCTTTGACGAAATCGACCGCGGGGTGGGTGGCGCCACCGCGGACGCCGTGGGCCGCAGGCTGGCGGCGCTGGCGCAGGGTGGGCAGGTGCTGGTGGTAACCCATTCGCCGCAGGTCGCGGCCCGCGCGGCGCATCACTGGCGGGTTCAGAAACACGTGACCGACGGGCAAACCCTGTCGACCGTCCTGCCGCTGTCCGAACCGGACCGTATCGACGAGATCGCGCGCATGGTTTCGGGCGACGTCATCACGGAAGAAGCCCGCGCGGCCGCCCGTTCGTTGTTGCAAGCCTGATGCAGCCGGGCGGCGACACTTGCCTTCAATATCTTGTCAGCCGACTTTTCTAAGGGCCCGGCGTGGCTTAGTAAGGGATACCTGTTTATCCACAAAGCCCTATGACACAATCAACCCGAACCGTCCTGCGCACTCAGCTCAACCAGGCCCTGGCCGCGCTCAAGGACGCGTGGCGGGTGCTGCGGCACCGCGGGCCAAGCCAGATCCAGTTCTGGTTCATCGCGCTGGTGATCGGGATCACGGCGGGCTTCATGGCTTTGGGGTTTCGCAAGGGGATCACGGCTCTGCAAGCGCTGGTCTATCAGACCGATGACATCCTGTTTTTGCACAGCTTTGCGGAGAAACTGCACTGGACCTGGATTTTGGCAATCCCCACGGTTGGAGGGCTGGTCGTCGGGATCATCCTGCACCGTTTTACCGATGACGGGAGAGTTCGGTCTGTCGCCGATGTGATCGAAGGATCCGCGATCAGCGATGGCCGGGTCGAAACCAAGGCCGGGGTCGCGTCGTTTTTCGCCTCGCTGATCACACTCAGCACGGGCGGGTCGACGGGCCGGGAAGGACCTGTCGTGCACATGGCCGGCGTGATTTCGACCTGGGTGTGCCAGCGCATCAATGCGGATGGAATAACCGGCCGCGACCTGCTGGGTTGCGCAGTGGCCGCCGCTGTATCGGCCAGTTTCAACGCCCCGATCGCCGGAGCGCTGTTCGCGCTGGAAGTCGTGCTGCGCCATTTTGCAGTCCACGCATTCGCTCCGATCGTGATCGCGTCGGTGGCCGGCACCGTCATCAACCGGCTGGCATATGGCGATGTGACAGAGTTTGTCCTGGATACGCCCGGATCCCTGCAATTTTACGTCGAACTTCCGGCCTTTCTGATCCTTGGGCTGATCTGTGGGCTGGTCTCGCTGTTGCTGATGCGGTCGATCTTTTTTGCCGAAGACTTTGGCAATCACGTGCAGGCGCGCCTGTCGCTGCCGCGCTGGCTGCGACCCGCCGTGTCCGGCGCAATGCTGGGCGTGCTGGCGGTGTGGTTCCCGCATATCATCGGCGTCGGATACGAGACGACCATCCGTGCCCTGACCGGAGATCTGGTGCTGACCACGGCCATTCTGTTTGCAGTGATGAAAACCGTGGCAGTGGCCATAACCATGGGTGGTCGTATGGGCGGCGGGGTGTTTTCTCCGTCGTTGATGATCGGCGCGCTAACCGGCCTTGCCTTTGGCCTGATCGCCACAGGCCTTCTGCCAAGCGTTTCGGGCACGCATACGCTTTATGCCTTTGCCGGCATGGGTGCTGTCGCGGCGGCGGTTCTGGGCGCTCCGATTTCGACCACGTTGATTGTGTTTGAATTGACCGGAGACTGGCAGATCGGGCTTGCCGTGATGGTCTCGGTGTCGATGTCCACGGCGTTGGCCTCCCGCCTTGTGGACCGGTCCTTCTTCCTGACCCAGCTCGAGCGCCGCGGGGTGCATTTGGCCGCCGGGCCACAGGCTTATTTGCTGGCGATGCTGCGCGCCGGGGCCGTGATGCGACCGCTGGGAGATCCGAATACGGCAAGCAGGGAAGAGGTTCAGGAGATGATCGAGCAGGGCCTCTGCGTCCGGGCCAGCGCAACCCTCGAGGCGGCAATGCCGTATTTCGATCGAGACGGAATCACCTGGCTCCCGGTGGTTGTTCGGGATGATGACGGGGTCGAGAACCCGGTCGGAGCCTTGTACCACGTGGACGCATTGAAGGCGTACAACCGTGCACTGGCCGCAACAGCTGCCGAGGAACACTCATGACGCAGCAGTGGCTGGCGAGCCACTGAGGGTTTCTCTTTGATTTTGATACCTTGTCAAAAAGTGGGAGCATTCTAGCCTGATTGAAGAAGTACTCCTGATAGCCACTTTGATTGAGGTGTAAACATGGTTTTCGAACGGTCTTCTTTGCTGACTGTCGTGGTTGCGGTTTCGATGATTGGTGCTGTCCCCGCGCGGGCGCAGGAGGCTCCGTATGTGACCGGCTTTCTCGGTATCACCGATATGGGCGACTATGATTTTGATTTTTTCCAGACAATTCCTTCGGTCGTGGTTGGCCAAGGCACCATCACAACCGACAATGGAGTAACCTACGGTCTGGCCGTCGGACTACGTTTCGCGTCAAATCTACGGGCCGAGTTCGAACTTTCATATGCTTCGAATGATGCCAAGGAAATCGGTCGCCCGTTTACTCAGTATGACGGAAGCTTTGATGCGACCTTCGGAATGGCAAACCTTTGGTATGACGTCCCGGTACAGGGCAGGTTCAAGCCCTATGTTGGTGGCGGGCTCGGGTTTGCGCGCGTGTCCCACGACGGTCAGTCCGGTGCTGGCGTCACATTGGTCGATGACAGTGACACCGCCATTGCGGGGCAATTGGGGTTTGGCGGACGCTTTCAGGTAGGGGAACGCGGGAACATTGACATCGGGTACCGCTACAAGACGACCGGCGATCTTGATTTCACCACGACCCAAGTTTTCATTCCGACAGATCTCACGAATGGCCGCTACTCTTCGCACTCGCTCATTCTCGGATACAGCTACAGTTTCTGACAGACGTAGTTGAGGGCCAGGTTTGTCCGACCCTCAAATCTGTTCGACCTTCACCGACTCCAGCGGGTAGAACGCAAGGTAGCCCTTGATTTCGGCAACGGCGGGAATTGGATCTTCATAGCTCCACACCGCGTTTTGCGTCACGCTCGACTTGTTGACGATCGAGTAATGCGTGGCATCGCCTTTGTGCGGGCAATGGGTCAACTTGTCGGTCTTGTCCAGAAAGGCCATCGCGATGTCTGCGCGCGGAAAGTAGATGACGGGGGCCAGATCGCCTTCCAACAATTCCAGGGCGTTGGACGTTTCGCCCAGAATCGCGCCACCGGACCTGACGCACCACTTGCCAGGTGCTTTGCGGATCTTGATGTAATCTGTCATGTCTGCTCCTTCCCTCGTCTTCGCGGCCTCGTTGTGTTCAGGCCTTCGCCTATGCCCACACTATGTGACAAACGGGTGTCACAAGGGCGCGGTTGCGGCATCCAACCACAGTTGCGCGGCATGTGACAGTCTTGGCCGAATTTTTTCTGCCACGTCCCGGTGATACGCGTTCAGCCAATCACGCTCGGCACTGGTCAGCATGTCGACGACGATCAGGCGTCGATCGATGGGGACATATGTCAGTGTCCGCCAGCACAGCATCGCGCGCTCGGGATCTGCGCCGGGCAGGGCGGGGGCTTCCTCAACAACCAGCAGGTTTTCAATCCGAATGCCGAAGGCACCTTCGCGGTAGTAACCCGGTTCATTCGACAGGATCATCCCGGGCTCGAGCGGAACGTGGCTGACCCGCGCCAAGCGCTGTGGCCCTTCGTGAACGCTCAGGTATGCGCCGACACCGTGACCGACGCCGTGATTGAAATCCTGGCCCGCGGCCCACAAAGGTGCCCGGGCGATGCACTCGATGTCTCGACCGGCCAGGCCAACGGGCCAGCGCAGTTGCGACATCGCGATCATTCCCTTCAGAACCCGGGTAAAGCAGGTCTTTTCCTCGTCTCCCACCGTGCCGATGGGGATCGTCCGGGTGATGTCCGTGGTGCCATCCAGATACTGTCCGCCGCTGTCCAGAACCAGAATATGACCGTCCTCAAGCCGGCTGTCAGTTTCCTCGGTCACTCTGTAGTGCATGATGGCGCCGTTTGGCCCGGTGCCGGCAATGGTGTCGAACGAGATATCCTGCAACGCATTGTCGCGCCGCCGGTTCTCCTCCAGCCGTGTGACCACTTGCGTTTCGGTTAGGCTGCCAGGTGGTTGGGCATCCAGCCAGCACAGTGTTTCGATCACTGCGGCGGCGTCACGAAGATGCGCGGCGGCGCTGCCGGCAATTTCGGCTTCGTTTTTGCAGGCCTTGGGCCGGGCGCAGGGGTCGCCGCCGTCCACAGCCCGGTCGCCAAGCACATCGGCAACGGCCTGCGGCAGAGTTCCCATGTCCACTTGCACCGCGCCCTCAAGCGCCGCAACAGCGTTCAGGAACGCGTCGGGCTCGTGGATCGAAACCCGCGGCCCCAGATGCTCGTCCATCCCATTCAGCTTTTTTGCGGCCATGAACAGGTCCACGTGCCCGTCGGCCTGCAAAATCGCAAACCCATGCGCAACCGGGTTGTACGGAATGTCTGACCCGCGGATGTTGAGCAACCACATGATCGAATCCGGTAGCGTGATGACGGCAGCCGACCTCCCGTTTCGAGCCAGCGCCGAGGCCAGCCGCGAGACCTTTCTTTCGGCGCTTTCGCCTGCAAATTCCAGCGGGTGCACCTTGACCGGGTTCATTGGCGGTGGTGGCTGGTCGGACCAGATGCGGTCCACAAGATTT
The DNA here is from genome assembly GCF_056539345.1 of Ruegeria sp. BB9. NCBI lineage: Bacteria > Pseudomonadati > Pseudomonadota > Alphaproteobacteria > Rhodobacterales > Roseobacteraceae > Ruegeria > Ruegeria sp. BB9. The sequence continues at coordinate 550,272 of NZ_JBQFUU010000002.1, forward strand.
TCTGACGGAACCAACTCGATCCCGCTATTCTGCAGCTCGGCCCGGGTTGTGGTGATCTGTCCGGCGGAATGCAGCCAGGGATCGAACGCCACCTTCCCTCCATCGGGCAACTGCTGCTTCAACCACACCGCAAGGCTTACGTCTGGCCACGGTACCGGCGTGAAATCGGACGCCACCTGCGCCTTGACCTGAGTGCGATACCGTCCGTCCACAAATACGCCGGCCACGCTTCGCAGCGCAACGCAGAACCCGGCAGAACCGGTGAACCCGGTCAGCCATGCCAGCCGCCCGTCGCGGGCGGCTACATATTCGCCCTGATGCGCGTCGGCACGCGGAACGATGAAGCCATCCAGTCGTTCGCGCTCCAATTCTGTGCGCAACGCCGCCAATCGTGGCGGCCCCTGTTCGGGCCGCGCCGTGACTTCGAAAGACTGGAACATCTGCTTCTCCTTCGGCTCACTACAGGTCTTGGTCGCCTGCCTTCACCTTTCTTTTAAATGCTCTCGCTGGAGGCAAGACCGGCCTCATCCGGCCTTTTTCATGCCCATCACGCGGGCCCGCGCGCGCGGGTCGCTGTCGAACAGCGCGGCCAATTGCTCGGTTATCGCTCCTGCCAGCTGTTCGACATCGGTAATCGTGACCGCGCGATCATAATAGCGGGTGACGTCGTGGCCGATGCCGATGGCCAGCAACTCGACCATCTTGCGCTTTTCGACCATGGCGATGACATCGCGCAGATGCTTCTCAAGGTAGTTGGCGGGGTTCACGCTGAGTGTTGAATCATCGACCGGAGCGCCATCCGAGATCACCATCAGGATCTTGCGCTGTTCACGACGCGCCAACATCCGGCGGTGGGCCCATTCCAGCGCCTCGCCGTCAATGTTTTCCTTCAGCAGGCCTTCTTTCATCATCAGGCCAAGGTTGGGCCGTGCGCGGCGCCAAGGCGCGTCGGCGCCCTTGTAGACGATGTGGCGCAGGTCATTCAGGCGGCCGGGCTGCTGCGGTCTGCCGTCGTTGAGCCACGCCTCACGCGCTTGTCCACCCTTCCATGCCCGCGTCGTGAAGCCCAAGATCTCGACCTTCACGTTGCACCGTTCCAGCGTGCGGGCCAAAACATCGGCGCAGATCGCTGCAATGGAAATCGGCCGTCCACGCATCGAGCCAGAATTGTCCAGCAACAGCGTCACCACGGTGTCGCGGAACTCGGTATCCTTCTCGACCTTGAAGCTGAGCGGTGTCGTGGGGTTGGCTACCACCCGCGCCAGCCGACCGGCATCCAGAATGCCCTCTTCGCGGTCAAACTCCCAGCTGCGGTTCTGCTGTGCCTGAAGGCGGCGCTGCAGCTTGTTGGCCAAGCGGCTTACTGCGCCCTTCAGCGGCTCGAGCTGCTGATCCAGATAGGCGCGCAGCCGTTCCAGTTCGGCGGGTTCGGCAAGGTCCTCGGCCGCAATCTCTTCGTCATGTGTGTTCAGGTAGACCATGTAGTCCGGATCGGCCTCGGAGGCGGGCGGAGGGGCAGGCGGCTCCAAAGGCGCTTCGCCCTCGGGCATCTCGGCTTCTTCACCCATCTCGTCCTCGGCCATCTCGTCCATCGAGACCTGCGCCTGAGACTGATCCTGTTGCTCTTCCTGAGTTTGCTCGGGCGTCGCGTCGGCGTCCTGGTCGTCTTGGTCGTCCTGGCCGGTGCTGTCCGGATCGGGCTGTTCTTCGGCGTCTTCCTCGGCCTGATCTTCCTGATCTTCGTCCAGTTCGTCCGGGTCGTCACCCAACTGGTCGCCATAGCCCAGATCCTTGATCATCTGGCGGGCGAATTTGGCGAATTCGGCCTGATCCGAGAGCACCTCGTCGAGATTCTCCAACACACCGCCGGCCTGTTCCTCGATGAACCCGCGCCACAGGTTCATGACGTTCTCGGCTGCAGCGGGCAGATCACGCCCGGTCGCCAGATGACGGATCAGATAACCCGCCGCCACCGCAAGCGGTGCCTCGGAGGGTTGCTTGCATTGGTCATAGCCGCGCCGCAACGCCTCGTGACCGATCTTGACGTCAATGTTCGAAGCCGTGCCGGGCATGTCCCGGGCGCCCATCGCCTCGCACCGGGCGGTTTCCATCGCTTCATAGAGGTCGCGCGCCATATCTCCCGGAGGCGCATATCGTGCATGCGTCGCATCGTCATGGTAGCGACGGTTCAGCGCCAGGGCATCTGCGGTGCCCCGCGCCAAAAGAACCTCTTCGCGTGTCATTCGGCGTGACACCTGCGGCAGGCGCATCGAGTCTCCGGACAGGCCCGACGGGTCGACGGAATAGCTTACCGACAACTCGGGATCATCGGCCATGACCTTGGTCGCCTCGGCCAGAGCCTTCTTGAACGGATCAGCAGGGTTGTCGTTCTTCTGCGCCATATCTATCAGCCCTCACTCACGCCCTTAGGCCCGACGCCCGGTCGAAGTGACCGGACCCCGTCTTCATCTGGTCCCCGATGTCCCCGCCGGGGGCGTTGCGCCCAATCTGGGCGCAATCGATGCCATCAACCCAGGCTCACGCTGGCCGCGCTTTCCGGCAGTTCTTCATCAAAACAACGCTGATAGAACTCGGCAACGGTCTGCCGTTCCAACTCGTCGCATTTGTTCAGGAAAGACAAGCGGAAGGCGTAGCCCACGTCGCGGAAGATCTCGGCGTTCTGCGCCCAGTTGATAACGGTACGCGGGCTCATCACGGTCGACAGATCGCCGTTCATGAACGCCGTCCGGGTCAGGTCGGCAACGGTGACCATCTGGCTGACGGTCTTGCGGCCTTTTTCGGTGTTGTAATGCGGCGCCTTGGACAGAACGATCATCACCTCGGCGTCGTGGCTGAGGTAGTTGAGCGTCGCCACCAGCGACCAGCGGTCCATCTGGGCCTGGTTGATCTGCTGAACGCCATGATACAGGCCGGTGGTGTCACCCAGACCCACGGTGTTGGCGGTCGCGAACAGGCGGAAATAGGGGTTCGGCGTGATGATCTCATTCTGGTCCAGCAAGGTGAGCTTGCCGTCATGCTCCAGAACCCGCTGGATCACGAACATCACGTCGGCGCGGCCGGCATCGTATTCGTCGAACACGATGGCCACAGGGTTGCGCAGCGCCCAGGGCAGGATGCCTTCGTGGAATTCAGTCACCTGTTTGCCATCACGCAGCTTGATCGCATCCTTGCCGATCAGGTCGATCCGGCTGATGTGGCTGTCCAGATTGACGCGCACGGCAGGCCAGTTCAGTCGCGCAGCAACCTGCTCGATATGGGTCGATTTACCGGTGCCGTGATAGCCCTGGATCATCACCCGGCGGTTGTGGGTGAACCCGGCCAGAATAGCCAGCGTGGTTTCGGGATCAAACTTGTAGGTAGGGTCGATTGCCGGAACGCGGTCGCTGCTTTCGGCGAACCCTTTGACGGACATATTGCTGTCGATCCCGAACACGTCACGGACCGAGATCTCTTCGGTGGGTTTTGCGTTGATATCGGTCGATCCGTCAGCCATTCGCCTTGTCCTTATCCTTTGGCCCGTTTTGCCGGGTTTGAACCCGTGTGTGGTGCAACATATTGCAGATAAGGGCAAGGGAAAGCGGCCCCCTTGGAAAGGTGAGCAGGTTTTTCTTTCAAACTGGCCCTATTGACGCGCGGGCGATCCTTGGTCGCGACGCGTACCAGGTGCAGGTCAAGCCGCGTTTGTCAACAAAGGCACTGCGGCCTGTTCGGACGCACATGCCGATCCATGTGTCGGAAATGCTGTATGCAGGTAAGCATTCAATAATCCAAATGTTGAAAATGACCTTATCAGACATATGAAAAATGGTCTCATGGGGCTTTTTGCAAGTTGCTCAAGCACACAGCAGAATTCTTGGCTAGTCGCGAGCCAGAACTGCCAGGTGGCAATACCAGACGTCGAGATGGCAGTTTCTGGATTCAGCGTCATCCTAAGGACGTGTAGAAACTAGGCAGGGCAACACTTTCGGCGAACGGGAAAGTGACCTCGGGCAAATGCCACAAGAAATCGTCACAACTTGCGGCTCGTCACGTGCAGATATTGAAATGTGTTGTGGAGGTGGTACACTATTTCGGACTTAGTTTAAGTAAAAGGTTGCCATGGCTTTAGTAATTACCGGTCCAACGAGGATTTTCTTTCCTCCGAACACGGACACATTTTCTGTGGACTACAACTCCAGCAAGCCAGCGTCTTGGTTTGTATCTGTAACAGATGACGGACTTCTTTCCCCTTCAGATTACTCGGTTACGATTTCCAGTGCTGGTTTACTAACAGTGGACCTGCAGCCGGGGGTTATTGTTCCCCCAAATACAACTCTGAGTTTGATCGTCAGTGCCTCCAGCGGGCCTGGAAATGGCAACAATGCCTCGATTGGGGTAACCGTTAGGTTGCCCGCTGGAACGGTGCCGTGTTTCGTGAAAGGGACATTGATTGAAACTGAAAGTGGCTGTCGCGCTGTTGAGGAACTCGCTGTTGGTGACAAAGTGCGTGCTTCCAGTGGTGAACTGCTACGCATCGAGTGGATCGGAGAGAAGACCCTGCAGGCAGAAGCTTTGAAGCGAAACCCCCAGTTACGTCCGGTTTGCATTCAGAAAGGTGCATTCGGAAAAGGACTGCCTGACCGAGATTTGTACGTTTCTCCACAACATAGGATTGTCGTGGAGGGTTGGCGCGCAGAGTTGCTGTTTGGAGAGCCAAAAGTTTTCGCCGCGGCAGTTCATCTCGTTAACGATCATACAATTCGCCAAGTAAATACTTATGATCCCGTTACATACTACCATATTGCTTGCTGTCGCCACGCGATACTGTTGTCGAATGGTTTGCCAACTGAAAGTTTGTTTTTAGGTGAAATGGCGGTGATGTCCTTCGATCGGGAAGATGCCGAGGAACTCCGTGTGCTATTTCCCGAACTGCGAAACGCGGCATCCGCTTTTGAGCAAACGCGCGTACGTTGCCTAAAACGCCCCGAAGCTGCTGCGTTACGCGATACGTTCGCGCACTAAAACCGCTATTTGAAGTTCCTGCTGTCCTTGATCTGATCCCAGGCCCAGACGACTTCCTGCAGCTGTTCTTCCTGGCTGCGGTCGCCGCCGTTCATGTCCGGGTGCAGCACCTTGATCAGCTTTTTGTAGGCTTTGCGAACCTCGGCCTTGGTCCAAGTGTCCTTGGCTTCGAGGATTTCGATCGCACGACGCTCAGTAGGCGGCAGGCGACGGCCTGTTGCGGCCCGACCAGGGTTCTTGGTCGCGTTTTCGCCCAGAACCTGATGCGGATCTTCAATGCCAAGCCGGGCCCAGGCCCGCGCCTCGGGGTCGCCCATGGGCTTGGTTTCGCGTTCCCACACTTTGTCTTTCGACCGTTGGGCGTTCAACTCGGCCTCGGTGGTGCCGTCGAAGAAATTCCACTTCTGGTTATATTCGCGCACGTGCTGCTGGCAGAACCAGAAAAAGTCGTCCAGCACATCCGGTGCCTTGGGCGCGCGGAACTTGCCGGCTTCCTGGCATCCTTCGTGGTCACAGACCCGGGTCGAGGTCTCGGACGCGCCCGACATGCCCCGACGCCCGCGCGGGTTTTTCTTCTTGGCGCTGGACACCGACATGTCGAATCCGAAGGGATCTGATTTCACCATATGCTCATCCTCATGAACGCGTCTTTTCGACTCGGAGGCAGCAGTTTAATCTAAGTGATCGAAAGTAGAAGAGGGGCGCGGCAAAATATTTGCCGCTGAGCGCAAAAATGACCGTGACCGACGAAATCCGCCAGCGACTGCAGGCCGAGTTCAACCCGCGTGAACTGGAAGTCGTGGATGACAGTGAACGCCATCGCGGCCACGCAGGGTTTCAGGAAGGCGGCGAAAGCCACTTTAACGTCCGCATTCGCGCTGCCGCGTTTCAGGGGCAGTCCCGCGTTGCGCGCCACCGGGCCGTTCACAAGGCCCTGGGCGACATCGTTCCGCGCATCCACGCCCTGGCTTTGGACATCGGTGATTGAAGCCTTCCGCCCGACTTTTCCGATTATTGTCGGTTTTTCCAATAGTCTGCTATGTTTCCCGTGATTTGCGCGGAGGAAACTATGGAACAGATGAGCCACGCCGTTCGTACGGTGCTGTCAAAATACGCAACCTTTCAGGGGCGCGCGCCGCGCTCCGAGTTCTGGTGGTGGGTGTTGGCGCTCTTTTTGGTGCTGGTTGTCACACAGTTGATAGACGGTGCGGTGGTGGCGCCTTTGCTGGGGTTCGATGCTTTCGCTTCGGAAGCCGGTCAACCGCTGTCGTGGCTAGTCTCGTTGGGCGTGATCCTGCCGAACATCGCGGTGGGCGTGCGACGTCTGCATGACACCGGGCGGTCCGGTTGGTGGATCCTGATCGGTTTGATTCCGCTGATCGGCACGCTGATCCTTCTGTATTTCTACATTCAACCCAGCGAGCAGGCCGAAAACGCCTATGGTGCCGCGCCGGCCTGACGCGGTCTGAGCCTAGCTGTCGGGCTTTTCTTTTTCGTCCTCGGCATCCGCTTTGGGGGCATCTTCTGACTTGGCCGGTTTCAGCGTCAACGGCGGGTCGTCGTGATCCTGCGCGATGCGGGCCGGAGCCTCGACTTGACCGGCCTCAGCCGCATCGTCCGGGCCAGGAACCGGCCGTGCCAGAGGAGTGTCATCCTCTTCTGGCGGGGTCAGGAGTGCGGCGACGTCGTCGTTGGCGACTTCGGTTTCGACCGCACGGCGAAACACCAGAACATTGCGCCAGTTTTCCGCGGTTCCGGTCAGGCCGACCCGCTCCTCGCTGGGCAGTAGCTCGGCGCGCTGGTACTCCCAGCCTTTCGCACCCAACTCGTTCAGCAATTGCTCGATGGTGACGGCAAACCGGCCCTCGGGTGTTTTGACCCCTTTGGCTTTGGTGCCTTTCTTGGGGGCCGGGACGACCTTGTATTCGTAACGCTGCATCAATGGTTCCTGAACTGGTGTTGGCGGGCAATGTATCGTTCCGTCCGGGACGGGGAACAGAAAACTTCGCGCCCCGCGAATTTCAGCCTCGACTGTTGCTTTCCCCCTGCGTCGCCTTTGAGGCGATCTTCAGGCACAGCTCGGTCGCCACCGCCATGTCCTGGACCGAGATCCACTCCAGCGGCCCGTGGATGCATTGCATCCCGGTAAAGATGTTGGGGCAGGGGGTGCCGAATTCGGTCAGGCGCGACCCGTCGGTGCCGCCGCGGATCGGAACCGAGACCGGATCGATCCCCATGTCCCGGCAGGCCTCGCGCGCCAGATCCACCGGTGTCATGTCCTTTTCCAGCCAATAGCGCATGTTGCGGTACTGGTGGCTGATCTCGACGCTGATCTTGGCGCGCGATTCGCTGGCCTGAACCGCGTTGCAGACCTTGCGCACCAGTTCGCCCTTGGCTTCCAGCCCGTCCATCTCGAAATCGCGCAGGATCAGCTTGATCTCCATCTCGGACGAGCCGCCGTTCAGGTCGGTCACGTGGATGAACCCTTCGCGCCCGTCGGTGACTTCGGGGGTCATGGTGGCCTGCGGCAACGTCTGCACGATCTTGGCCGCCAGATGGGTCGCGTTCACCATCTTGTCCTTCGCCAGGCCGGGGTGAATCGAAACGCCCTCGATCCTGATCACCGCCCGGTCAGCCGAGAAGCTCTCGTATTCGATCTCGCCCAGTTGCTGCCCATCCAGCGTATAAGCGAAGTCGGCGCCCAGATCCTTGGGAAGCGCCTCGGTCACACCGCGGCCGATTTCCTCGTCGGGGGTAAAGGCGATGCGGATCGGTCCGTGCGCGACTGTCCGATCGGCCAACAGGTGCCGGGCCATGGTCATGATGATCGACACGCCCGCCTTGTCGTCGGCGCCCAGCAGCGTGGTGCCCGAGGCGGTGATCAGGTCGTCGCCGACCTTGTTGGCCAGATAGGGATGCTCGGCCGGGGACAGCACCAGCGACGGATCGTCGGGAAAGGTGATGTCGCCGCCATTGTAGCCCTTGATGACCCGCGGCTTGACCCCGGTCGCGTTGAACTGCGGTGCAGTGTCCACATGGGCCAGAAAGCCGATAGTCGGCCCCGGCGCGGTGCCCGGAATGGTGGCCAGAACGACGCCATAGTCCGTCATGGTCACATCCTGCGCGCCCATTTCGGTCAGTTCCTGCCGCAGCAGGTTCAGCATGTCGTATTGGATTTCCGTGCTGGGGGTGGTGGGTGAGTTTTCGTCGCTCTGGCTGTCGATAGCAGCGTAGCGAACCAGCCGGTCCTCCAGCTCCTGGTCAAATCTGTTCTGCATGGCACCTTACCTCTCTGGCCAAGACAAAGGCCGCAACCGGCCGCCCGAGTCAAGCGCCGCCTCGAGCCTGGAAGGCGTCAAGAACTCCGGGTAAAACTTTGAGCAACCGGGCAAACCCGGCTGCCGGGCCTGTACAAATGGAAAGACCTTATTGGCCCAGCTTCTGCGCAACCAACTGGTTGACCGCCTTGGGGTTGGCCTTGCCGCCGGTGGCCTTCATCACCTGTCCGACGAACCAGCCGGCCAGCTTTGGGTTCACCTTGGCCTTCTCGACTTGGGCCGGGTTGGCAGCGATGATCTCGTCCAAAGCAGCCTCGATGGCACCGGTGTCGGTCACCTGCTTCATGCCGCGCTCTTCGACGATCTGCGCCGGGTCGCCGCCTTCGGTATAGACGATCTCGAACAGGTCCTTGGCGATCTTGCCCGAGATGGCGTCCGAGGCGATCAGGTCGATGATCTCACCCAGCTGCGCGGGCAAAACCGGCGAGTCGGTGATGTCGCGGTCATCTTTCTTCAGGCGGCCGAACAGCTCGTTGATGACCCAGTTCGCGGCCAGCTTGCCGTTGCGACCCTTGGCGACCTCTTCGAAGTACACGGCCGATTCAACCTCGGCGGTCAGCACCGAGGCGTCATAGTCGGTCAGGCCGAAATCATTGATGAACCGGGCTTTCTTCTCGTCTGGCAGCTCGGGCAGCTTGGCGGCGATGCCATCGACCCAAGCTTGCTCGATCTCAAGCGGCAGCAGGTCGGGATCGGGGAAATAGCGATAGTCGTGCGCCTCTTCCTTGGACCGCATCGAGCGCGTCTCGCCCTTGTCGGGGTCATACAGGCGGGTTTCCTGCTCGACCTTGCCCCCGCCCTCGACGATGGCGATCTGGCGACGCGCCTCGACCTCGATGGCCTGCTGGATGAAACGCATCGAGTTCATGTTCTTGATCTCGCAACGCGTGCCCAAGTGCGAAAAGTCCTGCGTTTCCATGTATTTCTCATAGTCGCCCGGACGGCAGATCGACACGTTCACGTCGGCCCGCAGATTGCCGTTCTGCATGTTGCCGTCGCAGGTGCCCAGATAACGCATGATCTGGCGCAGCTTGGCGATATAGGCGGCGGCCTCTTCCGGGCCGCGGATGTCGGGGCGGCTGACGATCTCCATCAGGCAAACGCCGGTGCGGTTCAGGTCGACGAAGGACATGTTCGGATCCATGTCGTGGATCGATTTGCCTGCGTCCTGTTCCATGTGGATACGCTCGATGCGCACCATGCGCGCGGTGCCGTCGCCCAGTTCCACCAGAACTTCGCCTTCGCCCACGATCGGGTGATACAGCTGGGAAATCTGGTAGCCCTGTGGCAGGTCGGGATAGAAATAGTTCTTGCGGTCAAAGGCCGATTTCAGGTTGATCTGCGCTTTCAGGCCAAGACCCGTGCGCACTGCCTGTTCCACGCAGAATTCGTTGATCACCGGCAGCATGCCCGGCATGGCCGCATCCACGAAAGACACGTTCGAGTTCGGCTCGGCCCCGAATTTGGTCGATGCCCCCGAGAACAGCTTGGCATTGGACGAGACCTGCGCGTGCACCTCCATCCCGATCACCAGTTCCCAGTCGTGCTTGGCACCGGCGATGGTCTTGGGTTTGGGCAGTTCATAGGTCAAGTCGAGCATGGCGCGCCTCATTTCCGCAGAAGTTCAGGCATGGGTATTATGCCCGGCAAGGCCAAGGGGCAAGGGGCAAAGGGCGCCGAGACGCAATTCTCAGTGGCTGGTCAGTTGCAGACCTGAAGGCGTGAAGGTCACGTCGGTCCCGTTGCGCAATTCCTCGCGGAACAGATCACCGATGGCGCGCAAGGCGTCACGCTGTCCACGTGCCGCGAACCGCTCGGGTGAGTTGACGCGGACCGAGTTGTTGAACCCGTTGGCCGCGTGGGCCCAGATCAGCGGGTGCAGTTCGGTCAAATGATCGCGGATCAGCCATTGGGCGGCCTCCCTGATCTGGGACCGGACCAGATCGGCCTTGTCGTCCAGACCGAACCCATTCTGCACCGTGATCGCGCAATACGAGGCCAGCAGGTTGATCGTTTTCTGGTCCGGCATCCGTTGCACGATGTCGCGTAGACCTTCCAGAAAATACTCGATGTCCAGCCGCGCGCAGGCTTGTTCATCCAATGCAATTGCGTCGAACTGAACCCATGTGTATCCGCCGGCACCCCACGTGTCGCGCGTGTTCGCGGCATTGCGCAGGGCCTGCACCTCAAGCTCTTCATAGCTGCCGAACCATCGCGGTAGCAGGTGGCTGCCCATCGCGCGCATGTGTCGATGGTTTCGCGGATCCAGCGAAATAAGGCGTTCGTACTGATCCGCCACCCGGGCCCGTTTGGTGCGCTGACCAGCCAACAGGGCACAGTCGGCGGCGGCGACCACAGGGCTGTCCGGCAGCGCCTTGCGGCACTGGGGCAGTATGGCTGCAGCCCGGTCAAAATGTGCAGCACAGCGTGAACGATGCAGCGGCGGTAGCGCAGCGTCCAGAGCCGTGCCACGCCACGCCCATGCCAGATCGATGTGGGCCAGAGCGACGATGAGAGCAATCATCGGATCATCGGGATGATCCTGTTTCACACCCTCAAGCTCGGAAATACCGCCAAGCAGGTCGTACTCGGCGATCGCACCGCCGTCGGACAGCGCGTGTTCGGCGGCCAGGACAACATCCGATCGCGCGCCAAACGCCAGAAGATCGGCGATGGGCAGCCCGTCCGGGGCTGTTGTCCGCGCTTGGTCCGCGGCCCGGATCTCGGTTGACAGTTCGGCCCAACGATCCTGCCGAGCAAGATGGCGCCCGCGTTCGATCATGTCCCGCCCGATCAGGTCAGCCGCACCCAGTTCCGCAACGGGAATATTGAGACGCCCGACATCTTCCAGACAGCGGGAACCCGCGTCCGAAACCGGAGCCACGTGAGTTGATATGGGATTGATACGGGCAAGACCTGCCCAGAACGACCGGAACATCGAAAACACTCGAAACTGTACAAACTTGTTAACTAGCGATGAATTCTGAACCGGAATTGTGACCAGTTCAAGGATTCTAACATTAAACTTTCTGCTTCAATGGATCAGACAGGATCAATCTACGCGGATTCCGTGAATCGTTTCAGAAAACCGTGAAATGGTGCCGATCAACCCGGAAGCCGGCTTGTTGCAGCGCCTGTTCCAGCTGTTTGTGCGGCGGTAGGGACTCGTCCGGCAGGCGCAACCGCTTGCCGCTGGTCAACACAATCGACACGCGCACGGAAAAATCCCAGCGCGTGTCGAAGCGGAAGAAGTCGATCTCGGTCAGGTCGATCTCGCCCTGCCGCGCGCCCGAATGCCAGCTCAGTTTGGCCGGGTCCAGGTTCAGCCCGGCATCGGTGTCGCGCAGCACGTCCCACAACGCGGGCAGGGTGCCCAGCGCCAGCAACCCGATCAGCCACCAGGCCGCGCCGAAAACCAGCACAAGTGCCAGCAGCCCCGCATAGACAGCGGCCAGGATGGCGATGCTGCGGGGCGACCGGTTGTGTCGGGTAAAGCGAAACCCGGAGCCCTCGGGCGCCGTCATGCCCCGAGGATGCGCGAGATCATCTCGGTCGTGTCGCGCGACAGGTTCGGGGTTTCGGCGATGCGGGTCAGTTGGGCGCGGATCAGGTCCTGACGGTCGGCGTCATAGCGTTTCCAGGTCTGAAAGGCGGTGCACATGCGCGCGGTGGTCTGCGGGTTGACCGGGTCCAACCGGATCAGCCAGTCGGCCAGCAGGGCGTAGGCCTCGCCGCTGGCGTGGTGGAACCCGGCATGGTTCATTGCCAGCCCACCCATCAGCGCACGGAACCGGTTGGGGTTCTTCCAGTTGAAATCCGGATGCTCGGACAGGGCGCGGGCGATCCGCGGCGCATCGTCCGGGGCGGCCAGCGAGGCCTGAAGCCCGAACCATTTGTCCAACACCAGCCGGTCATGGCGCCATTGGTCGTAGAATGCCGCCAGTTCCGCCTGACCTTTGCCAGCACGCAGCAGGCAGGACAAAGCGCTAAGCTGCAGGGTCATGTTGTCGGCCTTGGCATAGACCTCGGCCGCCATCGCCCCGCCGTCCAGCCGGGTGGTCAGGGCCAGCGCGGCGCTGCCCAGGGCGCGCTTGCCCGCCTGTTCGGCATCGGGCGAATAGGGGCCGTCGACCAGCGCCTCGGAGTGCAGGCGGGGCAACAGGTCTTGCATGTGCTGGGCGGTGGCCTGGCGCAGGGTCTCGACCGCGCGCCAGATCGCCATCGGGTCGGGCGTTTCGCCCTGTTCGTGCAGCGCGGCGGCCAGTTCCGACTGGGTCGGCAGGCCCAACATCAGCGCGCGATAGGCCGGGTCCAGTTCGGCGTCGCGCAGAACGGCCAGCAGACCATCCAGGTATTCGGCATCGGGGGCCGCGTCCTGGGTGATCATGCGCAGCAGGGTATCCTGCGCCAGCGTCCGTCCGGCCTCCCACCGGTTGAACGGATCGGTGTCATGGGCCAGCAAAAACGCGCGTTCGGCGTTGGGGCGGTCATGCTCCAGGATCACCGGCGCCGAGAACCCCCGCAGGATCGAGGCGACGGGCCGCGTGGCCAGCCCTTCGAAGGTGAAGCTCTGGCGCACTTCGGTCAGTTCCAGCACCTCGGTGCCGCGCACCTCGTTGCCATTGGGACCCAGCAGGCCCACGGCCACGGGGATCACCTGCGGCAGCTTCTCGGGTTGGCCGGGCGTGGGTGGGGTGCTCTGGGACAGGGTCAGGGTATAGGTGCCGTCGGCCCAAACCTCCTCGACCTTCACCCGGGGCGTGCCGGACTGGCTGTACCACCGCTTGAACTGGGTCAGGTCGCGGCCGGTCGTGTCCTCGAACACTTTCAGCCAGTCCTCGATCGTACAGGCCTGCCCGTCGTGGCGTTCAAAATACAGGTCCAGCGCCTTGGAATAGGCCTCGTCCCCCACCAGCGTTTTCAGCATGCCGATCACCTCGGCACCTTTCTCATAGACGGTCGCGGTGTAGAAGTTGTTGATCTCCTGAAAGCTTTCGGGGCGCACGGGGTGCAACAGCGGCCCGTTGTCCTCGGGGAACTGGCGCGCGCGCAGGTCGATCACGTCATGGATGCGCTTGACCGCGGCCGAGCGCATGTCCGAGGTGAATTGTGCGTCGCGGAACACGGTCAGCCCCTCTTTCAGGCACAGCTGGAACCAGTCGCGGCAGGTGATGCGGTTGCCGGTCCAGTTGTGGAAATACTCATGCGCGATGATCGCCTCGATCCGTTCGAAATTGGCATCGGTCGAGGTTTCAGGGCTGGCCAGTACCGCCGACGAGTTGAAGATGTTCAGCCCCTTGTTCTCCATCGCGCCCATGTTGAAATCATCCACGGCGACGATGTTGAACACGTCCAGATCGTATTCGCGGCCATAGACATCCTCGTCCCATTTCATCGACCGCTTCAGGGCCTCCATGCCAAAGGCGCATTTGCCCTCGTCCCCGGGGCGGACCCAGAGGTTAAGATCGACATGGCGGCCCGATTTGGTGGTGAAATTGTCGGAGTGGGCAACCAGATCACCTGCGACCAGCGCGAACAGATAGGCGGGCTTGGGCCAGGGGTCGGTCCATTCGGCCCAGCCTTCGCCCTTGCCCGTCGGGTTGCCGTTCGACAGCAGCACCGGCAAGTCGCCGTTGATGCGCACGGTGAAGGTGGTCATCACGTCGGGCCGGTCGGGATAGAAGGTGATCTTGCGGAACCCCTCGGCCTCGCACTGGGTGCAATACATGCCGTTCGACATGTAAAGCCCTTCGAGCGCAGTGTTGTTGCCGGGGTCGATCTCGACCTCGGCCTCCCAGACAAAGGGGGCATCGGGGACGCTGGCGGTCAGGCCTTTGTCGGTGACGTCAGGAGTGATCGGGGTGCCGTCGATGCTGGCGCGGATCAGCTTCAGCTCTTCACCGTGCAAAAAAAACGTGCGGTCGGTGGCCTGCGGATTGGGCCGGAACGCGATGCGCGATGTCACGCGCGTTGCCTGCGGGGCCAGATCGAAGGTCAGGTGAACGCTGTCGATCAGAAAACCGAAGGGCGAATAGTCGGACAGGTAGATCGTGGTGGGGGCAGCGTCGCGCATCTGGGGCCTCGTGTCGGTGTGTTCCCGCGCGACGTTAGGAGGATCGCCGTGGCGCTGCAAGCAGGCGGGTCTGGGCGGCATTACCTTGCACGGTTTGAAGCTGTTTCAGGCGGAATTGAAAGGCGGATTGATGCAGCGGCAAGTTGCCTATCGGAAACAATGCCCCTAATTGAAGACTGCATACAACGGCACACGATGGGCAGGAGATTCGAGTCATGAGCGGCAGAGCTATCCGGAGCGGATTGGACGTAGATCAGGTTCTGATCGATTTCATCGAGGAACGCGCGCTTCCCGGAACGGGCGTTGAGCCCGATGCATTCTGGGCTGGTCTTTCGCGGATGGTGTCCGAGTTTGGCCCGAAAAACCGCGACTTGCTGCAAAAGCGTTCGGATATCCAGGGCAGTGTCGACGCTTGGCACCTTGCGCGCAAAGGCCAACCCATCGACATGGCCGAGCATCAGGCGTTCCTGCGCGAAATCGGTTATCTGCTGGATGAAGGCCCCGATTTCCAGATCGACACGGCGAATGTCGACCCCGAGATCGCCGCGACGCCCAGCCCGCAACTGGTGGTGCCGATCACCAATGCGCGTTTTGCCCTGAACGCGGCCAATGCCCGCTGGGGCAGCCTGTATGACGCGCTCTATGGCACCGACGCGATGGGCGACCTGCCGCAGGGGGGCGGCTATGACGCGGCACGCGGTGCGCGGGTCATCGCCTGGGCCAAGGCGTTTCTGGACGAGGCCGCGTCGCTGGCCCAAGGCAGCTGGGCCGATGTGGCCGGTCTGAAGGTCGAAGGCGGCGCATTGGTTCCAGCGCTGGCCGAACCCGGGAAATTCGTGGGCTTCGGCGGCGCGGCCGAGGGTCCGGACTTCGTGCTGCTGAAGAACAACGGTCTGCACGTCCAGATCATGATCGACCCGTCCAGCACCATTGGCGCCTCGGACCCGGCGGGCATTTCCGACGTGCGCCTGGAATCGGCCCTGTCCACTATCATGGATTGCGAAGATTCGGTGGCCTGTGTCGATGCCGAGGAGAAGGTCGTGGCCTATGGCAATTGGCTGGGCCTGATGAAGGGCGACCTGACCGAGGAGGTTACCAAGGGCGGCCGGACATTTACCCGCAAACTGTCCGAGGACATCGCCTTTATCCGGCCCGACGGATCGGCCGGCAGCCTCAAGGGCCGGTCGCTGATGCTGGTGCGCAATGTGGGGCACCTGATGACCAACCCCGCCGTGTTGGACGCCGAAGGCAACGAGATCGGCGAGGGGCTGATGGACGCGCTGTGCACCACGCTGATCGCGATGCACGACCTGCAGCGTGATGGCGGCAACTCGGTCCACGGTTCGGTCTATGTGGTCAAGCCCAAGATGCACGGCCCAGAAGAGGTCGCGTTCTCGGTCCAGATCTTCGACATGGTCGAGGACATTCTGGGCCTGCCGCGCAACACCGTGAAACTGGGCATCATGGATGAAGAGCGCCGGACTTCGGTGAACCTCAAGGAATGCATCCGCGCCGCGAAATCGCGGGTGGCCTTCATCAATACCGGGTTCCTCGACCGGACGGGGGATGAGATCCACACCTCGATGGAGGCCGGGCCGATGCTGCCCAAGGGCGACATGAAGAATACGCCCTGGATCCAGTCCTACGAGGATCGCAATGTCGATATCGGGCTGGCCTGCGGGCTGAAGGGCCGGGCGCAGATCGGCAAGGGCATGTGGGCCATGCCCGACCGGATGGGTGAGATGCTCGAGGCCAAGATCGGCCACCCGATGGCCGGTGCGACCTGTGCCTGGGTGCCGTCTCCCACCGCAGCGACCCTGCACGCGACCCATTACCACAAGGTGGACGTTCTGGCCCGTCAGGACGAGATCGCTACCGGAGGTCCGCGCGGCACGCTGGACGATCTGCTGACCATCCCGCTGCTGAGCGGCCGCAACCTCAGCGACGATGAAATCACTCGCGAGATCGAGAACAACGCGCAGGGTATCCTGGGCTATGTCGTGCGCTGGGTCGATCAGGGTGTCGGCTGCTCGAAGGTGCCCGATATCAACGACGTGGGTCTGATGGAGGATCGCGCCACCTGCCGGATTTCTAGCCAGGCGCTGGCCAACTGGCTGCATCACGACGTGATCGGCGCTGATCAGGTTATGGCCGCAATGAAGAAGATGGCCGCCGTTGTCGACCGCCAGAACGCGGACGACCCGGCCTATCGGCCCATGGCGCCGGGGTTCGACGGCATCGCCTTCCAGGCCGCCTGCGATCTGGTGTTCAAGGGGCGGGTGCAGCCCTCGGGCTATACCGAGCCGGTCCTGCATGCGCGACGGCTGGAACTGAAGGCTCGTCAGGGCTAGAACCGGGGCAGACCACCGCAGACAGAGGACAAGATCATGTCGGTTTCACTTAGAAAGGCCCGCACCATCATTCGCAAAACCCTTGAGAAAGGGCGCGAGATGGACCTGAAACCCCTGTCGGTGGTGGTTCTGGACGCCGGCGGCCATGTCATCGCCTTCGAGCGCGAGGACGGCGCGGCCCCGGGCCGGTTCGCGATTGCCCATGGCAAGGCCTATGGATCGGTCATGCTGGGCATGGCAGGCACCGCCCAGATGAAGCGGGCCGAGGCGCAGGCCTATTTCATGGCTGCGGTGAACGGGGTTTATGGCGGGCAGGTCGTTCCGGTTCCGGGCGGCGTACTGCTGCGCGACCGCAAGGGCGCAGTGATCGGTGCCGTCGGGGTAACCGGAGACACCTCGGACAACGACGCCGCTGCCGCCATGGCCGGGATCGAGGCCGCCGGGCTGACCGGCGAGACCTGATCTGCACAAGCGCCGTCCCGCCGCGGCCGCCTGTTTCGGGAAATTCGTCCCGCGCTCTGCGGAAATCGGGAACAATATGTGCGTATCTGAACACGTCCTTGCGCCATGGTGCAGGGCGTGTTTTCTTGCACGTTATTGAAGGGGCGGATAATTTCCGACCAGTTCAAGTAAAACAGCAAGGTAGCACAATGTCCCGACCCGTCGTTGGCATCATCGGCAATTCGTATCTGATGAACGACCAGTACCCCACCCATGCCGGGGGGACGATGAATTCGGACGCGGTCGCGAATGTCTCGAACTGTCTGCCGCTGCTGATCCCGGCCGATCCGCGCTATGTCGACGTGACCGAGCTGCTTGAGGTGTGCGACGGGTTCTTGCTGACCGGTGGCCGCCCCAACGTTCACCCCGAGGAATACGGCGAGTCGGCAACTGACGCACATGGCGAATTCGACCGGGCGCGCGATGCGATCACCCTGCCGCTGGTACGGGCCTGCGTGGAACGCGGCCAGCCCTTTCTGGGCATCTGCCGGGGCTTCCAGGAGGTCAACGTGGCCATGGGCGGCACTCTGTACCCGGAAATCCGCGATCTGCCCGGCCGGATGAACCACCGCATGCCGCCCGATGGCACGCTGGAAGAGAAATTCGCCCTGCGCCATGTGGTCAAGCTGACCGAGGGCGGGGTGTTCCACCGCCTGTTCGGTGCCAGTGAGGTGATGACCAATACGCTCCACGGGCAGGGCATCAAGACGGTGGGCAAGGGCGTGGTGATCGACGGCCACGCGCCGGATGGTACGCCCGAGGCGATCTATATCCAGGATGCGCCCGGGTTCACCCTGTCGGTGCAATGGCACCCGGAATGGGATGCCGCGAATGACCCGGTGTCGCGGCCTCTGTTTCAGGCTTTCGGCGACGCGGTGCGGGCTTGGTCGGCAAGTGCAATGCCGACGCCGGTGCGGCAATCGGCCTGACAATCGGCTCTCGGATTTCTTCAAAAGACCGGCGCGGCAATCACCGCGCCGGTCTTTTTTCGTTTCACACCAGCAGGTTGAACTGCTTGTTGAGCGGCAGGGTCCGAGCGCGCTGGCCGGTCAGGTCAAACAGCGCGTTGCCAAGCGCCGGCATCGAGGGCGGCGTGCCGGGCTCGCCCGCGCCACCCATGAAGCGGTTGGTTTCCAACACCTGAACCTCAACCTGCGGCGCGGTGTGCATGCGCAGCGCGTCATAGTCGGGGAAGTTCATCTGTTCGACCTCGCCATCGGCGAAGGTGATCTCGCCGTAGCAAGCCGCCGACAGGCCATACATCATGCCGCCGGACATCTGCGCCTTGACGTTTTCAGGGTCCAGCGCCAACCCCATGTCGCAGGCGATCCAGGCCTTGCTGATGCGGATGGTGCCGTCTTCGTCGGTCACCTCGATCACCTGCGCGACCGGGGTGCCGAAGCTGTAGGTGAAGGCCACGCCGCGCCCCACGCCATCGGGGGTCTTGCCCGTCCAGTCGGACATGTCGCGCACCGCCTCGAGGCACCCGGCCGAGGGCGCGTGTTCGTCGCGCATCAGCTCCAGCCGGAACTCCAGCGGGTCGCGTCCGGCGGCATGGGCCATCTCGTCGATGAAGGTCTCGTGGAAGAAACCGTTGTGGCTGTTGCCGACCGAGCGCCAGAAACCCACCGGGATCTTCAGGTCGGCGATATGGCCGCTCATGCGATAGTTGGGCACCGCGTAGGGCTGGTTGAAGAACCCTTCGACCAGAACCTTGTCCGGGCCAGCGCCGGGCATTCCGGTATAGCGCTCAACGGCTTGCTGCGTGCAGGACTGCGCGGCGACCGCACCATCGATGAGCACTGCTTTGCCATCCTGAACCGCACCGCGCATCCGTGCCATCGCACCGGGGCGGTAGTAGTCGTGACGCATATCTTCTTCGCGGCTCCAGGTGGTCTGGACCGGAGTGCCGGGCATCGCCATGGCCACTTTGGTGGCGATGTCGCCGAAATCCAGCTCTCCGCGGCGACCAAACCCGCCGCCCAGATAGGTGGTGTGGATTTGGACGGCTTCGGTGTCCAAACCGGCCGTGTTGGCAACGCGGAACTGGATCAGCGTGGGGGCCTGGTTGCCGCACCACAGTTCCAAGGCGTCGCCGGTGAACAGCGCGGTGGCGTTCATCGGTTCCATCGTGGCGTGGGCCAGGTAGGGGACAGTGTATTCAGCGTCGATTACGGTCGCGCCTTCGGGAACGATGCTGACATCGCCGTCATCGCGCATGGTCGAGTTCGGATCCGCGTCGAAGGCCTTGGCGATCTCGGCAAAGATGGCGTCGGTTTCAGGGGGATAGGGGGCCTCGCCCCAATCAACGCCGATGGCCTCGACCGCCTGGTTGGCCAGCCAGGTGTTGGTGGCGATCACCGCGACACCGTTGCCCAGATCGACGATCTTTTCCACGCCCGGCATTGCCTTGGCGGCGCTGTCGTCAAAGCCGTTCATCTGGCCGCCCAGCTTGGGGTTCATCCGGACGCTGGCGAATTTCATGCCGGGCAGGCGCACGTCAACGCCGAACTGGGCGGTGCCGGTAGCCTTTTCCACCATGTCCAGACGCGGCAGGGTCCGGCCCAGATAACGCCACTCGGACGGGTCGCGCAGCTCTGCCTCAATCGGTTCCATCTGCGCCACGTCTGCAGCCAGGTCGGTATAGGCGATCTTGCTGTCATCAGGCGCGATGACATGGCCCGAAGCGGTCTTCAACTGAGCCCGATCCACCCCCAGTCGGTCGGCGGCGGCCTGTTTCAGCGTCTCGCGGGCGGAGGCACCAGCCGCGCGCATTCGCTCGAACCCGTCCTTCATCGAGGTCGAGCCGCCGGTGACCTGCAGGCTGAGCGCTTTGCCGATCACGCCAAGGGCCTCGCCCAGATTGTGCTGGAAGTTCGAGACGTCATAGCCCTTGTTGGGCAGGCTCTCGCCGATCAGGGCCGAGTTGTAATAAGCCGCCGCCGCAGGTCCGTGCAGAACGGTGACCTGATCCAGATCCACGTCCAGTTCCTCGGCAATCAGGGCGGCCCAGGTGGTTTTCACGCCCTGGCCCATCTCGGCGCGGGGCGCAAACAGGGTCACGCCGTTCTGGTCGATCAGGATGAAAGGGTTCAGCGCCGCTTCGCCCTCGCCCGGTTTCAGCGGGTTCTTGGCGGGACGGTTGACGTAATAGACCCCGAAAGCCACGCCGCCGACGATGGCGGCAGATCCGATCAGGAAGGTGCGGCGCAGGATTTTTCCGATGCTGGCCATGGATCAGGCCTCCTTCAGCTTGGCGGCGGCGTCGTTGATCGCGGCGCGGATGCGGGGGTAGGTGCCGCAGCGGCACAGGTTGCCCTGCATCGCCTCGTCGATTTCTTCGTCAGAGGGGGCAGGGTTTTCGGCCAGCAGCGCGGCGGCCTGCATGATCTGCCCCGACTGGCAATAGCCGCATTGCGCGACCTGATGGTCGACCCAGGCCTGCTGGATCGTGGCCAAGTTGTCGGGCGTCCCCAACCCTTCGATCGTGGTGACCTCGCCCCAGACATCGGACAGGGCAACTTGGCACGAGCGGACGGCCTCGCCGTCGATCTGCACCGTGCAGGCTCCGCAGGCGGCCACACCGCAGCCGAACTTGGTTCCGGTCAGGCCCACCTCGTCGCGCAGCACCCACAGAAGGGGGACATCGTCGGGCAGATCGACCTGATGTGGCTTTCCGTTGATCGTCAGCGTGGTCGCCATGGCGTACCTCTTTTGGCTGTGGCTGGTTTCTGACATAATTGATGAAAAATGTCAGTGCGTCAATTGACAATTTCGCGCGAAACTGTCAGAGGTCAATTCATGGCGGAAAAACTGGATGATACACGGGCAAAGGCGATCCTGACTTCGGCGTTTCAGGCCTTTTCCGCCTATGGGTTCCGCAAGACCTCGATGGATGACATAGCGCGTGGCGCGGGCATGTCCCGTCCAGCGGTCTATCTGCATTACAAGAACAAAGAGGCCATCGTTAGCAGCCTGACACAGGCGCATTACGCCGAAAAGATCGCGGCGGTGGCACATGCGCTGCAGGGCGACGGAGCGGTGTCCGAGATCCTGGCGCGGGCGATTGACGCGCAGATCGCCGGGATGGCGGCCATACTGGCATCGCCGCATGGGCTGGAGATGCTGGATACCAGCAAGTCCACCGCTGCCGACATCGTGGCCGAGGGCGAGGCGGCGCTGGCGGATCTCTACGCTGAATGGCTAAAGCGCGAACTGGCGGCCGGTCGCGTGCGCCTGCCGGACGGTCCGGCCGAGACCGCGCGGACCATCACCGCCGCGCTGAAGGGGATCAAGATGACCGCCTCGAACGCCGAGGAGTTCGAGCAGCGCATTGCCCAGTTGTCCGCGCTGATCGGCGCGGGGCTTGAGGTCAGGTAACCCGCTGCCGGACCTTGAATTCCGGTCTGTCCCACAAACGGTTCTGCATGATGTCAGTCAGGATCTCGACGGCGCGCGACACGTCGCATTCGTCGATATACAGCGGCGTGAAGCCGAACCGCATGATGTCGGGCGCGCGGAAATCCCCGATCACGCCGCGGGCGATCAGGGCCTGCATCGCCGCGTACCCGTCGGCAAACCGGAACGAGACCTGGCTGCCGCGCATCGCGGGGTCGCGGGGGCTGGCCAGTTGTAGATCGGGGCAGGTGGCCTCGACCTGCTGGATGAACTGCTCGGTCAGGGCGATGGACTGCGCGCGCACATCGTCCATGTCGGCCATGTCCCAGATATCCATCGTCGCGGCCAGCGCGGTCATCTGGATCACCGGAGGCGTGCCGACGCGCATGCGCTCGATGCCCGCGCCGGGGCGATAATCGAGGTCGAAGGCAAAGGGGGCCTCGTGCCCCAGCCAGCCCGACAGGGCCGGGCGCGCGGTGTCGGCCCATTTCGGCGCGACATAGATGAAGGCCGGGGCGCCCGGACCGCCGTTCAGGTATTTGTAGGTGCACCCGACCGCGAAATCGGCGTTGCAACCGGCCAGGTCCACCGGGATGGCCCCGGCTGAGTGGGCCAGGTCCCACACGGTGATGACGCCCCGAGCATGTGCCAGTTCGGTCAACGCCTTCATGTCGTGCTTGCGACCGGTGCGATAGTCGACCTCGGTCAGCATCAGCACCGCGACCTCGTCGGTAATGTGCTCGGCCACGGCCTCGGGGTCCACGACCCGAAGCTCGTACTCCTCGCCCAGCGAGCGCAGCAGCCCGTCAGCCATGTAGAGATCGGAGGGAAAGTTGCCATTGTCTGACAGCACCACCTTGCGCCCCGGGTTCAGCTCCAATGCCGACGCAACCGCCTGATAGACCTTGATCGACAGCGTGTCGCCTACCACGACCGTGCCGGGTGCGGCGCCGATCAGGCGGCCGATCCGATCGCCCAGGTCAGTCGGCATGCTCATCCATCCGGCCTTGTTCCACCCGGTGATCAGCATTTGGCCCCATTCCTCGGTCAGCATCTTCTGCACTTTCGCGGCCGCCGCCTTGGGCAGAGGGCCCAGCGAGTTGCCGTCCAGATACAGCACTCCTTCCGGCAGGTGGAACATGGCTTTGGTGGCGGCGAAATCGGTCATGATCAATCCCGGTGTTTTCTTGTGTCCGAACCGGGGTATCGGATCGGTGCCGGGCTGTCTACGCCCACCTGTTTGTGGCTCGGGTGCACAATATTCGGCCGCAGGGCCAAGATGCTTTGCCATCGGGGTCTGAAAGCGGTAGGACTTGGCCCGGAAGCGACATGTGTCGGTGCATGTCGTCATTCAAAAGGGATGCACATGCGCCGTATCGACGTACCGCCACTGTGGCTTTTGGGCTTCGCGGTGTTGGCCTGGTTGCAGGGCCGTTATCTGTCGCTCGGCCTGTCGCTGGAAGGCGGGTTGACCGACCTGCTGAGCGGTCTGCTGATTGGTGGGGGTATCCTGTTGGCGGTTCTGGCAATCGTAGAATTCCGCCGCCACCGTACGACGGTCATTCCGCATGAAACACCCACCGCAATGGTGCAATCGGGCATCTACAAACGCAGCCGCAATCCAATCTATCTGGGCGATGTCCTGATCCTTGCCGGGTTGATCCTGCGCTTCGATGCCGTGCTGTCGCTGGTTTTGGTTCCGGTCTTCGTCTGGGTACTGGAACGGCGGTTCATCCTGCCCGAAGAGGACCGCCTGCGCCGCACCTTCCGTGCGGACTTCGCGCGTTACGAACGCAAAACCCGTCGGTGGATCTGAAATGCGCCGACCCGTGACACAACGTAATGAATGCTGCGCTTGCGAAATAATGTTGCGCAGGATAGATCTTTGCTTAACAAACAATACCGACCACCCGCTCGGTCAGAGTGAAAATTAGGGGGACTTGCCGGTGAAAATAGGCACGCCAAAGGAAATACTGAAAGGCGAGAACCGGGTCGCGATGACTCCGGAGTCAGCCGTGCAGCTGCAGAAATTGGGCTACGAATGCGCCATCGAGAAGGGGGCCGGTGCTGCCGCCGGTTTCTCGGACGAGGCTTACGAGGCCGTCGGGGTGGAAATCGTCAAGACAGCCGCCTCTTTGTGGAAATCGTCGGACATCATCGCCAAGGTGCGCGTGCCCACCGAGACCGAAATGAAGCGCCTGACCAAGGGCAAGACGCTGATCTCGTTCTTCAACCCGGCAGGGAACGAAGAAGGGATGGAATTGGCGAAAGCCAAGGGCGCCAATGTCATCGCGATGGAAATGGTGCCCCGCATCAGCCGCGCGCAGAAGATGGACGCTTTGTCTTCGATGGCCAACATCGCCGGGTACCGTGCGGTGATCGAAGCGGGCAACAACTTTGGCCGTTTCTTCACCGGCCAGGTGACGGCCGCGGGCAAGGTGCCGCCGGCCAAGGTTTTGATCGTTGGTGCCGGCGTGGCAGGTCTGGCCGCCATCGGGACGTCGACGTCGCTTGGCGCGATCACCTATGCGTTCGATGTGCGCCCCGAGGTCGCCGAACAGGTCGAGTCGATGGGCGCCGAATTCGTCTATCTGGACTTTGAGGAAGAACAGCAGGATGGCTCGGCCACCGGTGGGTATGCTTCCGTTCAGTCCGAGGAGTTCCGCAATGCTCAGCTGGCCAAGTTCCGCGAGCTGGCGCCCGAGATGGACATCGTTATCACTACGGCCCTGATCCCCAACCGCCCGGCCCCCAAGCTGTGGCTTGAGGATATGGTCAAGGCGATGAAGCCCGGCTCGGTCATTGTAGACCTTGCGGCCGAGCGTGGAGGCAATGTCGAAGGCACCGTGCCGGATGAAAAGGTCGTGACCGACAATGGCGTGACCATCATCGGCTATACCGACTTTCCCAGCCGGATGGCGGCTCAGTCTTCGTCGCTTTATGCGACCAACATCCGTCACATGATGACTGACCTGACCCCCGACAAGGACGGTCAGATCAATCACAACATGGAAGATGACGTGATCCGTGGCGCGACCGTCACCTACGAAGGTGAGATCACATTCCCGCCACCACCGCCCAAGGTGCAGGCCATCGCGGCCAAACCCAAGGCCGAGGTCAAGGAACTGACGCCCGAAGAAAAGCGCGCGCAAGAGATCGCGGCCTTCAAGGCGCAGACCAAGCAGCAGGTTACCCTGCTGGGCGTGGGCGGGGCGCTGATGCTGTTGGTGGGGCTGGTGGCTCCGGCCAGCTTCATGCAGCATTTCATCGTCTTCGTGCTGGCCGTTTTTGTGGGCTTCCAAGTGATCTGGAACGTCAGCCACAGTCTGCACACACCGTTGATGGCGATCACCAACGCGATTTCCTCGATCATCATCGTAGGCGCGTTGATGCAGATCGGGTCGGGGTCTTTCCTCGTCATTCTGCTGGCGGCGCTGTCGATCTTCATGGCCGGGATCAACATCTTCGGCGGTTTCCTCGTAACCCGGCGCATGCTCGCCATGTTCCAGAAATCTTAAGGAGGCCGGGCACATGGAATTTGGCTTCACCACTGCCGCCTATGTCGTTGCGGCTGTTCTGTTCATCCTTTCGCTCGGCGGCCTGTCGAACCAGGAAAGCGCCAAGCGCGCGGTATGGTACGGCATCGTCGGCATGGCGCTGGCGGTGTTCGCCACGCTGGTCGGCCCCGGGTCGGGCCTGTGGCTGCTGTCGCTGCTGCTGATCATCGGCGGTGGTCTGATTGGTCAATACGTGGCGCAGCGCGTCCAGATGACCGAGATGCCGCAGCTTGTGGCCGCCATGCACTCGCTGGTGGGTCTGGCGGCGGTTTTTGTCGGCTACAACGCCCATTTTGAGATCAAGAACGTCGCCGAAGTCTTTGCGATCGTTGACGCGGCCAAGGATGCCGACCTGTCGGATCTGGGGGCCTTCGCGAAACTGATCGCCAAGAAAACCCCGGCCGAGCTGGCCATTCTGCATGTCGAGCTGTTCCTGGGCATCTTCATCGGTGCGATCACCTTTACCGGTTCGGTCGTGGCCTATGGCAAGCTGGCCGGCAAGGTCACCTCGGCGGCCACCAAGCTGCCGGGCGGGCATGCGCTGAACGCGGCGGCGGCTGGCCTCTCGCTGATCTGTCTGATTTGGTACACCGCTTCGGGTGGCTTCTTCCCGCTGTTCCTGATGACGCTGGCGGCGCTGTTCATCGGTTATCACCTGATCATGGGCATCGGCGGTGCCGACATGCCGGTGGTGGTTTCGATGCTGAACAGCTACTCGGGCTGGGCCGCGGCTGCGATCGGTTTCTCGTTGGGCAACGACTTGCTGATCGTCGTCGGCGCGCTGGTCGGCTCGTCGGGCGCGATCCTGTCCTACATCATGTGCAAGGCGATGAACCGTCACTTTGTCAGCGTGATCCTGGGCGGCTTTGGCGGCACTTCGGGGCCCCAGATGGAAGTCGAAGGCGAACAGGTGGCGATCGACGCCGACGGTGTTGCAGCAGCGTTGAACGATGCCGACAGCGTCATCATCATCCCCGGCTACGGAATGGCGGTGGCGCAGGCGCAGCAATCGGTCAGCGAACTGGTCCGTAAGCTGCGCGCGAAGGGCAAGAATGTGCGCTTTGCCATCCACCCCGTCGCGGGCCGTCTTCCGGGCCACATGAACGTGCTGCTGGCCGAGGCCAAGGTGCCCTATGACATCGTGCTGGAAATGGACGAGATCAACGACGATTTCCCGGAAACGGATGTGGCGATCGTCATCGGCTCGAACGACATCGTGAACCCTGCGGCGCAGGAGGACCCGAACAGCCCCATTGCCGGGATGCCGGTTCTGGAATGCTGGAAGGCCAAGCAGGTGATCGTCTCGAAACGCGGGCAGGGCACCGGGTATTCGGGCATCGAAAACCCGCTGTTCTACAAGGAAAACACCCGTATGTTCTATGGCGACGCCAAGCAGTCGCTGGACAAGCTGCTGCCAATGATCGACTGATCCGTGGCTCATATCCTTGGAAAAGGCGCCTCTCGCGGGCGCCTTTTTTCGTTTCAGGGTATGATGCCGTATCAACCCCCAACGGCAGGAGGTGTTCCATGCAGAAGGTAAACGGCATTGGCGGAGTGTTCTTCCGCGCCCGTGATCCGAAGGCTCTGTCGCAATGGTACGAGGCCCATCTGGGCGTCAATCACTATGACCCGGTCCCGTGGAAGCAGCGCGAAGGCTACACCGTGTTTGCCCCTTTCGCCGCAGACACGGACTATTTCGGCGATGCGGCGCAACAATGGATGATCAATTTCCGAGTCGACGATCTGGCGGCCATGGTCGACCAACTGAGTGCGGCTGGAATCGAGGTGGAGACCCGTGACGAATGGAACAGCGAGATCGGAAAATTCGCCCGCTTGCACGACCCCGAGGGCAATCCCATTGAGCTCTGGCAGCCAAATCAATGAGATAGCCGGCTTGTATACCGCGGTATCCATGTAAGTATATGAAATAAAAAGATAATTGATGAAATGCTTCGGTGTCGTATAGTGCCCGGAACACAAGGAGCCGCTCATGACGCCAATCGAGGATCATCCGCTGCGCTATGCGCTGGCCAATGAATTGCACGCGCGGCCGTTCCCCGTGGCGCAGGCGCCGTGCACGGTTGTATTCCTTGCGATCAAAAAACCGGTCGCCGCGGTGGCGCGCGACCGAGCCAAAGATATGGCTCACCTGATCGACCTGTTGGACCGCCACGGGGCGCAGCATCCGCAGCCCGATGCCACCCACTATGCCGGCCAGATCGGGCGGCATTGGTTGAAGTGGGAGCACCACACTGAATTCGTGACCTATACGGCCATCACTCAGAATGTCAGCGAGCGCGCGTTCAACCCCGCCGATTTCGAAGTATTCCCCCCCGACTGGCTGATGACCAGTCCAGGCCAGCGCGTGACCTCGATCATGCTGCGGGTGGTGCCGCGCCCGGATGACGGGGCCACGCAAGCCGCGCTGGCAGATTGGTTCGAGCCGGAAAGCCTGGCGGTGTCGCGGGTGCTGGACGACTCGGCGATCTGCGCCAGCGATTTTCGCATCGACCCGGCAGGCCACATGCGGTTTGCCCTGTTCGTGTCCGAGGGGACCGGGCGCAGGCGCACCGGCCGGATCATCCAGCGCCTGTGCGAGATCGAGACCTACAAGGCGATGTCCATGTTGGGCTTTGCCCGGGTCAAGGCCCTGATGCCCCAGATCGGCGAGTTGGACCGACAACTGACCCAGTTGATGGGCGAGATGACCAAGGACACGACCCATCCCGACGATCTGCTGCCGCAATTGCTGGCCACCTCGACCGAGCTCGAGACGTTGTCGGCGCGTTCGGCCTTTCGCTTTGCCGCGACGGGGGCCTATGAGGCCATCGTGCACCAGCGGATCGAGGCGCTGCGCGAGGATCGTTTCCACGGGCGTCAGACATTCGCCGATTTCATGATGCGCCGCTATGACCCGGCCATGCGCACGGTCAAGGCAACCGAACGGCGGCTGCAGGCACTTTCGGACCGGGCCATTCGCGCCGGTGACCTGCTGCGGACGCGCGTCGATGTCGAGCGCAGCGCGCAGAACCAGGCCTTGCTGGAGAGCATGGACCGCCGGGCGGATCTGGCGCTGCGATTGCAGCACACGGTCGAAGGTCTGTCGGTGGTCGCTATCAGCTATTACGCCGTGTCGCTGGTCAGTTACCTGCTGTACCCGTTGACCAATGCGGGGATCAGCAAGGGGATGCTGACCGCGGGCGTGACGCTGCCTGTAGTGGCGCTTGTCTGGCTGGCCGTGCGCCGCATCCGCCGCAAGCTGGAATAGCGCGGCTTGCCAACCGGCGCGCGGCCTGTATTTCTGCGAGGCAGATATTTCGCAGGCGGGGCAGGTTTCATGATCGGATTGGTTTCAGCCTGGCGGGCCGTGGCCGCCATGTTCATCCTGAACGGCGCCCTGTTTGGGATCTGGGCCTCGCGCATTCCAGCCGTCCGTGACCGTCTGGGGCTGAGCCACGAGGAGCTTGGTTATGGCCTGTTGTTCATGGCAGCCGGCGCGGTGTGTTCCTTTCCGGTCACCGGACGCCTGACCGACAGGTTCGGCGCGGTGACCGTGACGCGGGTGATCGCGGTCCTGTACACAGCCTCACTGATCCTTCTTGCGGCCGCCGACAGCTTCGCCATGCTGGCTGCGTTCCTGTTCATCTTCGGGGCCTTCCACGGCTCGATGGATGTGGCAATGAACGCCTGGGCCGCCGAGGTCGAACAGGCCTATGCCAAACCGGTGATGTCCTCGTTTCACGCGATGTGGAGCCTCGGCGCCGGGTTGGGTGCGCTCAGCGGTTATGGCGCGGTTCAGCTGCAGCTTGACGTGTTGCCGCATTTCCTGCTGGCCGGCGGGGCAACCGTCGCGCTGGCGCTTGCCTTGTCCTGGGTCCGATGGACGTCGCGGCGGGTGCAGTCCGACGGCAACGCGATCTTTGCTTTGCCCAGCGGCGTTCTGGTTCTGGTCGGGCTGACCGCGATGTGCGGCGCGTTGGGCGAGGGTGCAGTGGCTGACTGGAGCGCCATCTTTCTGCGGGATGTCACGGGGGTGGCTGAAAGCGTTGCTGCCTTGGGCTATGCCGTCTTTTCGGTGTCCATGGTTGCCGTGCGGCTGCTGGGCGGCCTCGTGATCGCCCGGTTCGGCCCGGTGCCGGTGGCCCGGGTCAGCGGAGCCTGCGCCGCCGTCGGCGTGTTCCTGGTGGTATCGGCCGGCGGCGCGGTCGGGGCGCTGGCTGGATTCGCGATGATGGGTGTGGGCTATGCGGTGATCATGCCGCTGGCGTTCAGCCGGGCCGCGAACGACCCGCATGTCCCGCCGGGGCAGGCCATCGCCAGTGTGGCCACTTTGGGATACGGAGGTTTGCTGATCGGTCCGCCGCTGATCGGGCTTCTGGCAGGTATCCTGTCACTGCGGCTGGCCTTTGCCGTCCTGCTGCCGCTGGCAGTGGTGATCGTGGTGTTGGCCGGCGCGCTCAGGCGCGCCGACTGACTTTGGTTCAGCGTCCGCGGATCCGCGGATCGAGCGCATCGCGCAGGCCGTCGCCCAGATAGTTCACGCTGAGAACGGTCAGCGAGATCGCTAGGCCGGGCCAGAACACACGCTCGGGGTATTGCTGCAGATAGTCGACACCATCGAACAGCAGCCGGCCCCAGGTGGGGAAATCGGGCGGGAAGCCCAGCCCCAGGAAGGACAGCGCGCTTTCGGTGATGATCGCCGTGGCGATGCCCAGCGTGGCCGACACCATGATCGGCGACAGCACGTTGGGCAGGATGTGCCGGGTGATGATCTGCGTGTTGCTTGTGCCGATCGAGCGGGCAGCCAGAACAAACTCGCGTTCCTTGATGGCCAGCACGTCGCCGCGCACGATCCGCGCCGTAGGCATCCACGAGGTGATTCCGATGGCGCAGACGATCAGGATGAAGATCCCGCGCTCGAGCCCGAACGCAGCGGACAGAGGCTCGCGGAACAGCAGCATCATCACCAGCAGCAGCGGCAGCAGCGGCAGGGCCAGGAACAGGTCAGTCAGGCGCATCAGCGGCCCGTCCAGCCGTTTGAAGAACCCGGCAACCACGCCGATGAACGACCCCAGGAACAGCGCCAGCAGCATCGCAGTGATGCCGACCGAGACCGAAGTCTGCCCCCCCGACATCATTCGCGCCATGATGTCCCGGCCCAGCTGATCGGTGCCGAACGGGTGGGCCCAGCTGGGCCCCTGGTTGCGGGCACGGATGTCGATCTGGGTCGGGTCGATGGTCCACAGGAACGGGCCCAGGTAGACGGCTGCGACGATGAAGATGAACAGCATTGCGCCGATCATGGCGCCCTTGTGGGTCTTGAACTGGTCCCACACGTCGCGCCACTGGCTGCGGGGCGGGGTGGTCAGTTCTTCCATTACATCGGCAGTCGGCAAGGCCGTCGAGGCCGGCGCAAGGCCCTCATCAGGGACCAGCGTGTCTGATTGATTGTGATCAGTCATAGCGGATCCTCGGGTCCAGAATGCCATAGAGAACGTCTGCGATCAGGTTGAACAGGACGATCAGCACGGCAAAGATGAAGGTCAGCGTCTGCACCATCGGCAGGTCATTGGCCTGAATGGCGCCGATTAGCAGCTGGCCGATGCCGTTCACCTTGAACACCTGCTCGGTGATGATCGCGCCACCAAATATCGCCGGGATCCCTAGGGCGATCACGGTGACCACCGGGATCATCGAGTTGCGCAGGACATGCACCATGACGACGGTGTACTCGCTCAGGCCCTTGGCGCGAGCAGTACGGACGTAGTCCTGGTTCAGGTTGTCCAGCATCGAGGCGCGCATGAACCGGCTGAGCTGCGCGGTGATCTGCAACGCCAGCACCATCACGGGCATGATCATCTGTTTCAGCTGAACGACGAAGCTGTCCCAGTCATTGACCACATGCGTCGTGTCATAGATCGACGGGAACCAGCCCAACTGGACCGAGAAGATCACGATCACCAGCACCCCCGAGAAGAACGGCGGAACCGAGAAACCGACCATCGACACGAAAGTACCCATTTGGTCGAACCACGAATACTGGCGATAGGCCGAATAGATGCCGATGGGCAGCGCGATCAGGATGGCGACCACATAAGCGGTGCCGACAACCCACAGGGTCTGCGGGATACGCTGAACGACGATGTCCATGACGGGCGAGCGGGTCTGCCACGAAATCACACGCAGGTCACCTTCGGAAAAGGTGGTGCCAAAGATGTGGTCGACCAGAACCTGCGGTTCGATCCAGAAGAACTGCACGATCCATTTCCAGAACCGGACATGCATCGGCTGGCCGAGGCCAAGCGCCTCGCGCATCTTCTCTTTGACTTCGGGCGGAACGGTAAGCGGAACCTGTGCCATCGGGTCGCCGGGGGCGAGCTCGAGCAGCAGGAAGATGACGAGGCTGATGAACAAGAGCGTCGGAACGGCCAGAATCAGTCGTCGAATGGTGAAGTTGAGCATTAAGAGGCGCCTTTATATGCGTCTTCTTGTTGGTGGAACTTGCGAAAGACCGCGCCCCGATACAGATCGGGACGCGGCTGTGCAAGGCTAGCGCTTAGGAACCGGTCTTGCGGTACCAGTCAGCGATGTTCCACAGTTCGCTGTCCCACACGTTCAGGACGACACCGCCCAGAGTGTTGGCGTGGGCCGACAGACGACCACGGTGGACCAGCGGGATCATGCCGCCGTTCTGAACCATGATGTCGTTCAGCTGCTTCGCGATTTCGGCGCGCTGCTCCAGACCGGCGGTCTGCGCCAGTTGGGCGTGCAGCTTGTCGAACTCTTCGTTGCAGAAGCGGCTGATGTTCTCACCCTGCCACTGGGTCTCGGGACGCGGTGCCTTGTCGCAAAGGCCGTTGCCCAGATAGCTTTGCGGGTCGGTGCCGTTGAAGGTGTTGGCGTACATTTCAACGTCCGCATAGAACTTCTGGAACGTGTCGGGCGAGCCCGGGTCACCACCGAAGAAGACCGAAGCGTTGATGTTGCGCAGTTCGGTTTCAATGCCGATCTGGCTCCACCATTCCTTGATCAGCGCCTGGAAGTCCTGGCGGACAGCGTTGGTCGAGGTCTGATAGACAATCTTCAGCGGAACGCCATCCTTCTCGCGGACGCCGTCGCCGTCGGTGTCGACGATGCCGGCATCATCCAGAAGTTTCTTGGCGCCTTCGATATCCTGCGTGTCGCAGGTCATCGAGGTCGAGTTGAACGCAGCCGGAGCCGGTACCCAGTTGCAGGTCACTTTACCCGCCTGGCCATAGCCGATCTCAACCAGCAGCGGGCGGTCGATTGCCATCGACATAGCCTTGTAGACCGCCGGATCCTGCAGGAACGGGTGCGGGTGCTTGGCCGTCGAACGCTCGCCTTCCGGCAGTTCGGGCGACGGGTTGGTCTGGTTCAGCATGATGCGCTCGACCAGCGGACCAAAGCCTGCCACCGGAGTGCCTTTGCCGCCTTCCTGCATCTGCGCGATCACTTCGGGCGCCAGCTGCAGGTTCCAGGCATAGTCGAACTCGCCGGTTTCCATCACGGCGCGACCGGCCGCGGTCGCATCGCCGCCGCCCTTGAAGGTCACGGTTGCGAAGGCCGGTTTCGCCGGGTCACGATAGTTGTCGTTGGCCTTGAAGGTGATCACGTCGTTCGGCTTGAACTCGGTGACGACAAACGGGCCGGTGCCGATCGGGTTGAAGTTCTGCTCGGTGCATTCCGGAGCTTTCGCGCCCATGCAGTCCGCGAACTGAGCTGCCTGGATGATCGGGCTTTCGCCGCCGACGAACGGACCGTAGGGGAACGGGGTCGGCTTGTCGAAAGTGACCTTGACGGTCAGATCATCCACAGCTTCGACGCTGGTGACGCCTTCGAACTTGGTCACCTGCGCACAGCCACCTTCGGGGTCCATGCAGTAATCGGCGGTGAATTTCACGTCGGCCGAGGTGAACGGCGTGCCATCCGACCAGGTGATCCCCGGAGCGATCTTCCACGTGATCGAGGTGAGATCCTCGCTCACACCGCCGTTTTCGACGGTCGGGATTTCGGCTGCCAGATAGGGCACCATGTTGCCGTCTTGGTCGTAGCGTGCCAGGGGTTCGATCACCAGCGAGGCCGCTTCGACGTCTTTGGTGCCGCCCGACAGGAACGGGTTCAGGATCGAGGGTGCTTGCCAATAGATGATGCTGACGTTGCCGTCCGATCCGCGCTCGGCCATGGCCATCGGGGCCATCGCCGTGCTTGCAATCGCACCAAGCAAAAGGGTTTTGATTTTCATCATACACTCCTTGTTGGACACATTCGTGTCTCGATTTTCTCCGCAAGGCCTGCGGATTTGGCGTTGCCGTGCCGGGCTCAAGTCGCTGAAACAAAAGACAATTGCGCAAATGTCTGCGCACTACGCCCAATTTCTCGGCACGGTTACGCGGGGTATCGAAACAGAGTTTGCAGAAATTGCAAGCCTTGCCGCAGCGAAACTGGCAATGCGTTTGACTTTTCCTGTCAGCCCGCCTTAGCGTTCGGCAATCAAAACACTCATGCAGCCAAGGGGAGCGCTCGCGTGCTGGATCAGCCTATCGCCCAGATCAGGGAACTTCGGGTCGAATTCCAAACCAAGGATGGGCCCGTCGTCGGGGTCGAGGACGTCTCGTTCGAGGTCCGTCCGGGCGAAACCGTTTGCATCGTGGGCGAATCGGGGTCGGGCAAGTCCGTGTCTTCGCTGTCGTTGATGCGCCTTGTTGAATTTGGCGGGGGTGAGATCGCCGGCGGACAGCTGATTTTCGACCGTACCGACGGAACCGAGCTGGATTTGGCCAAGACCGATCAGGACCTTATGAAGCAGATTCGCGGCAACGAAATCGGGATGATCTTTCAGGAGCCGATGACGGCGCTGAACCCCGTCTTCACGGTTGGGCGACAGCTGACCGAAGGGTTGCGGATTCACAAGGATATGTCCAAGTCCCAGGCCGAAGCACGGGCCCTGGAACTGCTGAAACAGGTCCGTATCCCCGAACCCGAGCGGCGGCTCAAGCAGTATCCGCACGAATTGTCGGGTGGGATGCGCCAGCGG
Organism: Ruegeria sp. BB9; assembly: GCF_056539345.1. Classification (NCBI taxonomy): domain Bacteria; kingdom Pseudomonadati; phylum Pseudomonadota; class Alphaproteobacteria; order Rhodobacterales; family Roseobacteraceae; genus Ruegeria; species Ruegeria sp. BB9. The sequence continues at coordinate 584,567 of NZ_JBQFUU010000002.1, forward strand.
GTTGTGATTGCAATGGCCATGGCCTGCGAGCCGCGCCTGCTGATCGCCGATGAACCCACCACGGCGCTGGACGTGACGATCCAGGCCGAGATCCTCGCTCTGATGGATCGGCTGAAGCGTGAAACCGGCACGGCGGTCATGTTCATCACCCATGACATGGCCGTGGTCGCCCAGATGGCCGACAGGGTCGTCGTCATGTACCGCGGCAACAAGGTCGAAGAGGGCACCGTCACCGAGATTTTCGAGAATCCCCAGCATGACTACACCAAGGCTCTGCTAGCCGCGGTGCCCAAGCTGGGTGAGATGCGCGGAAAGTCCGCCCCCGAGCCGATGAAGTTGTTGGGTGTCGAAGGACAGAAGATCGCCCCGATTCCCGGAACCGAGGAAGTTTTGCTGTCAGTCCGGAACCTGACCACGCGGTTCCCGGTCAAAGGCGGGATCCTGCGCCGCACCATTTCGAATGTGCATGCGGTTGAAGATGTCTCATTCACCCTGAACAGAGGGCAGACGTTGAGCCTTGTTGGGGAGTCGGGTTGTGGAAAATCCTCGGCCGGCCGCTCGATCCTGCGGTTGATAGAGCCGATGGCCGGCGAAATCAGTCTTGATGGTGTGGACATCATGAAGCTGGAACAGAAGGGCCTGCGCAAGGCCCGTCTGGATATGCAGATGATTTTTCAGGACCCATTCGCATCGCTGAACCCGCAGATGCAGTTGGTTGATCAGGTGGCCGAGCCGATGCGCAACTATGGCGTGGCATCGGGGTCGGAACTGCAGGACCGGGTCGCACAGCTGTTCGACAAGGTGCACCTGCCACGCAGCTTCATGCGCCGGTTCCCGCACGAAATGTCGGGTGGGCAGCGGCAGCGAATTGCGATTGCCCGGGCGCTGGCCCTGAACCCGAAACTGATCATTGCGGACGAAGCCGTTTCCGCGCTGGACGTTTCTGTTCAGGCGCAGGTTCTGAACCTGATGATGGAATTGCAGTCCGAACTTGGCCTGAGCTATCTGTTTATCAGCCACGACATGGCCGTGGTTGAGCGGGTCAGCCACCACGTGGGTGTGATGTATCTGGGCCGGATCGTCGAACTGGGCCCACGGGCGCGTGTTTTTGAGAACCCGCAGCACCCCTATACGCAGGCATTGATGAAGGCGGTTCCGATCGCCGATCCCAATCAGCGCAAGTCGGAAAAAGATCTGAATTTCAAACCGATCCCGTCTCCAATTCACCCAATCGGCTATGAGCCTGCGCCTTCGGAATACCGCGAGGTCGAGCCGGGTCACTTCATTCTGACGACCGACAGCGGTTACTGACCCATATGCCACAGCGCCTGACTCCGCTTGAGATCATGACCAAGCTGATCTCGTTTCCCACCGTCAGCCGCGACAGCAACCTGCCGCTGGTCGACTGGGTCGAAGACTACCTGAACGGCCACGGTATCCGTGCCCACCGATGGCCGGATCCGGATCAGCCGCACAAGGCGGCCCTGTTTGCCCATGTCGGCCCCTGGGAGGAAGGCGCGGTCGTGCTTTCCGGTCACACGGATGTGGTGCCGGTGGACGGACAACCCTGGGACAGCGACCCGTTTGTCGTGACCGAACGGGACGGCAAGTATTTCGGACGTGGCACCTGTGACATGAAGGGCTTTGACGCCCTCGCCATCTGGGCGCTGGTCGAGGCGCAGTACGCCGACGTCAAACGCCCGCTGCAATTGGCGCTGAGCTTTGACGAGGAGGTCGGCTGCACCGGTGCGCCGCCCATGATCGTCGCCATGCAGGAGGTTTTGCCCAAGGGCTCGGCCGTGGTGGTGGGCGAGCCGTCGATGATGCAGGCCGTCACCGGCCACAAGGGCGGTTTCGGCTATGATACCCATGTGGTTGGATACGAGGTGCACAGTTCGATCATGCATACCGGTGTCAATGCGATCATGTATGCAGCGCCGCTGATCGACTGGGCAAATGCCCAGAACGACATCAACATGGCGGCGGACCCCAGCGACATCGCGGCAGTCTTTGATCCTCCTTGGACAACCTGTCACGTGGGCATGATCAAGGGCGGCACTGCGCACAACATCACGGCCAAGGATTGCCGTTTCATGATGGATTTCCGGGTCGTCCCCGGCGAGCAGGCATCGACGTGGAAAGAAGCCTATCTGGAACAGGTAAGAGCGGCGGAAAGGAAGATGCAGCAAGTGCATCCGGACGCCCATATCGAGGTGAAGGCCAGCTTTGCCGTTCCGGCGTTGGTCCCGGAAACCGATGGCGAAGCCGAGACGCTGGTGCGCGCCCTTACGGGCGACAACGCTACCCATGTCGTCAGCTATGGCACCGAAGCCGGTCAGTTTCAGGAAGCCGGATACTCGGCCGTGATCTGTGGGCCCGGGGATATCGCCCAGGCGCACCAGCCGAACGAATACATCACGATCGCTCAGTTCAACGCCGGCCATGACTTCATGCAGCGTCTGATCTACAAACTGGCGGCGTGACCCAAAAGAGGCACTGGAAACTCAGGATTTCAGTCAGAAGCTCGGAGAGTTGAACATGCCGGTCAAAAACAGACTTGCCGAAATGCACGCCGAGATCACCAAGTGGCGGCGGCACCTGCATGCGCATCCCGAGTTGATGTACGACGTGCATGAAACCGCCGGCTTCGTTGTCGACCGGCTCAAGGCGTTCGGTGCCGATGAAATCACGCCGGGTATAGGCAAAACCGGTGTCGTGGCCGTGATCCGAGGGCGGACGGACACGCAGGGCCGCGTGATCGGGTTGCGGGCCGACATGGATGCCTTGCCGATCAACGAGGCGACCGGAGTGGACTATGCCTCGACCGTGCCGGGCAAGATGCATGCCTGCGGGCATGACGGGCACACGTCGATCTTGCTCGGCGCTGCGCAATACCTTGCCGAGACGCGCAATTTCGACGGAACGGTGGTACTGATCTTTCAACCGGCTGAAGAAGGCGGGGCCGGCGGTCTGGCCATGTGCCGTGATGGGCTAATGGATCGATGGGGCATTCAGGAAGTCTACGGCTTGCACAACATGCCCGGCCTGCCTGTCGGAGAGTTCGCAATCCGGCCCGGCGCGCTGCTGGCGTCGTCGGACGAGTTCGAGATTGTCGTGACCGGCAAAGGTGGCCACGCCGCCGCACCGCATGAAGCCATCGACACAACCTTGGTCGCATCGCATATCGTGGTTGCGCTGCAATCGGTTGTATCCCGCACCGTCGATCCGATCCGACGGGTGGTGCTGACGGTGGGGACGTTTGAAACTGACAGCGTCGCCTCGAACGTGATTGCGCACACGGTCCGGCTGCAGGGCACGGTTCGCACACTGGACCCGGAATACCGTGGCATCGCCGAGGAGCGCGTGCGCCGGATCGCCGAAGACACAGCCTCGGCTTTTGGCGCCAAAGCCCGCGTGACCTGGACGCCCGGCTACCCGGTGACGGTGAATTCCGAAGCGGAAACGGCCTTCGCCGCCGAAGCCGCCGAGGCGGTGGCCGGCAAGGTCAATGACGCAACGGATCCGATCATGCCGTCGGAAGACTTCGCCTACATGCTTGAAGAACGGCCCGGAGCCTACATCTTCTTGGGGAACGGCGACACGGCCATGTGCCACCATCCCGAATACAATTTCGACGACCAGGCCATTCCGGCCGGATGCAGCTGGTTCGCCGAGCTTGTCGAACGACGAATGCCCATCGCCTGAAACAGGAAAGACAGTCATGCCGATCAAGAACCGTTTTGCCGAAATGCACCCCGAAATCACCGGTTGGCGGCGCGACATACATCAACACCCTGAAATTCTCTACGATACCCATCGGACCAGCGCATTGGTTGCCGAAAAATTGAAGGAGTTCGGTTGCGACGATGTCGTGACCGGGATTGGCCGGACCGGGGTGGTCGGTGTGATCAAGGGCAGGACCGACACCCAAGGCCGCGTGATCGGTCTGCGGGCCGATATGGATGCGCTGCCAATGCAGGAGCAGACGGGAGCGGAATATGCCTCCAAGACTGCGGGCGCCATGCATGCTTGTGGCCATGACGGTCACACTGCGATGGTTCTGGGCGCCGCCAAATATCTGGCCGAGACCCGGAACTTCGATGGGACCGCGATCGTGATCTTTCAGCCGGCCGAAGAAGGCGGCAACGGTGCTGAAGCCATGTGCCAGGACGGTTTGATGGACCGCTTCGGAATCCAGGAAGTCTATGCGATGCACAACGTGCCGGGCCTGCCGACCGGGCAGTTTGCCATTCGCTCCGGGCCTCTGCTGGCAGCGGCGGACGAGTTCGACATCCATCTTGAAGGCCGCGGCGGTCATGCCGCCAAGCCGCAGGAAACCGTGGACACGACGGTCATGCTGTCGCAACTGATCGTGGCCCTGCAGACCATCGTTTCGCGCAACGCCGACCCGATCTTGCAGGCCGTTCTGTCGGTCACTGCGGTCGAGACCTCGTCGAAAGCGTTCAACGTGATCCCGCAATCGGCCCGGCTGCGTGGCACCGTTCGCACCCATTCGAACGAGATGCGCGACCTGATCGAACAGCGGCTGAAAGAAGTTGTGCAAGGTGTCGCGGCGACCATGGGTGGCACCGCCACGGTGACCTACTCGCGCGGCGTTCCCGTCACGATCAACGCGGAAGAGCAGACTGGATATGCAGAATCCGCGGCAATTGCCGTCGGTGGCAGCTGTGCCGAGGCACCGATGGTGATGGGGGGCGAAGACTTCTCGTTCATGTTGCAGGAACGTCCCGGGGCCTTCATAGTCTTGGGAAATGGCGACAGCGCCGGGCTTCACCACCCCGAATACGATTTCAATGACGAGATCATTCCGATCGGATGCTCGTGGTTTGCAGAAATGGTCGAACGCCGGATGCCGGTGGCCTGAGATTTTTTAAGGAGAGAAGACGAAAATGCCAGTGAAGAACCGCTTTGCCGAATTGCAGGATGAAATCACCGCCTGGCGGCGTGATATTCACGAGAATCCTGAAATTCTGTTCGATACGCATCGCACCAGTGCGCTGGTCGCGGAAAAGCTGAAAGAATTCGGCTGCGACGAGGTGGTCACGGGGATTGGCCGCACCGGAGTGGTCGGGGTGATCAAAGGCAAGGCCGACACCAAGGGGAAGGTGATCGGATTGCGGGCGGATATGGACGCTTTGCCGATCCACGAGGCGACGGGGTTGGACTATGCTTCGAAAACGCCGGGTGCGATGCATGCCTGCGGCCATGACGGCCACACCGCCATGCTGCTGGGGGCGGCCAAATACCTGTCCGAAACGCGCAATTTCGACGGAACCGTCGTTGTGATCTTCCAGCCCGCCGAGGAGGGTGGCGGCGGCGGCCGCGAAATGTGCGAAGACAACCTGATGGAGCGTTGGGGCATTCAGGAAGTCTACGGAATGCACAATTGGCCCGGTAAGCCTGTGGGCAGCTTCTCGATCCGTCCGGGGGCGTTCTTCGCGGCAACTGACCAGTTCGATATCACTTTCGAAGGTCGTGGCGGTCATGCCGCCAAACCGCACGAAACCGTGGACACCACTGTCATGACTGCGCAGGCGGTTTTGGCGTTGCAGACCATCGCGTCGCGCAATGCCGATCCGATCGATCAGGTCGTTGTTTCGGTCACCTCGTTCGAGACCTCGTCGAAGGCGTTCAACGTGATCCCGCAGAAAGTGCAGATCAAGGGCACCGTGCGCACGATGAGCAAAGAGATGCGCGACCTTGCTGAGCAGCGCATCAACGAAATCTGCTCGGGCGTCGCCGCGACATTCGGCGGTACTGCCGATGTCAACTATATCCGGGGCTATCCGGTCATGATCAACAGCGACGAGCAGACCGAGTTCGCCGCCGAGGTCGCCCGCTCGGTTTCGGGGGCCTGCGAGGAGGCGCCTTTGGTCATGGGCGGCGAGGATTTCGCCTACATGCTGGAAGAGCGCCCCGGCGCCTATATCCTGGTCGGCAATGGCGACACGGCGATGGTTCACCACCCGGAATACAATTTCAACGACGAGGCGATCCCTGCCGGGTGCAGCTGGTGGGCCGAGATCGTCGAACAGCGGATGCCCGCAGCCTGATACCGTGGCGGGGGCGCAGGCCCCCGCTGCCGCTTGCGGTCAGGGGCCTGCGTCCTCAAGATCCAGTTTGTCGCACAGCGTATCCACAATCGCATCAAGCGCCGATTTCTGGGTGTTCACGCAGGATTGCGCCGCCGCTTGCGCCGCTGCCAGCGCCGATTTGTCCGACAGCCAGAGCTCGACCGCCTTGGCCAACTCCGGCGCCGAAGCGACTTCGACCGCGCCGCCGCTGTCCACCAGCGGGGCAAATGTCTCGGCGAAATTGTAGTAACCCGGCCCGGTGATCACCGCGGCGCCAGCCTGCGCCGGCTCGAACGGGTTGTGGCCGCCAATCTCTTTCAGCGACCCGCCCAGAAACACGATCGGGCACAAAGCGTACCACGTTCCGGTTTCGCCCAGCGTATCGGCCACATAGACCTGCGTGTCGCCGGTGATCGGCTGCCCGGCGCTGCGCAGGGCGTGGCTTTGACCTGCGGCATCAATCAGGGCGCAGACCTCGTCCCGCCGTTCCGGGTGGCGGGGGATCAGCAGCAGCAGCAGGCCGGGCCAGCGGTTCAGCAATTCGGCATGGGCGGCCAGAACGGTCTCTTCCTCGCCTGCGTGGGTCGAGCTGGCGATCCAAACCGGCCGCGCGCCGATCTGCGCGCGGATCTGTATCAGCGTGTCTTGATCCACCGGCAGCGGATCGGACATGGCCTTGAGGTTGGTTCCGGGCTGCACCAGATCGGCGGGCGCGCCCATGGCGATCAGGTTTGCGGCCGTGCGGTCGTTTTGCGTCAGGAACAGGCGGAACTGGCTAAGGACAAAGCGGGCGGTGTCGGGGCGCTTCTTCCACCCGGCCACCGATTTCTCGGACAGGCGCGCGTTCAGCAGGGCCAGTGGTGTCCCACGCTGGGCGGTCTCGACGATCAGTCGTGGCCAGATCTCGCTTTCGACAAAGACGCCGGCATCGGGCCGCCAGTGATCCAGGAACCGCGCCACCGGGCCGGCGCTGTCCAGAGGGGGGTATTGGTGGCGGGTGCGCGGCGGCAGACGTTTTTCCACCAGCGCCGCCGAGGTCGGGGTGCCAGAGGTGATCAGGAACTGTGCATCCTCGATCCGTTCGCTCATGCGCCTGATAAGGCTCAGAACCGACAGGCTTTCGCCAACGCTGGCCGCATGGAACCAGATCAGCCGACCGTTAGGGCGGGGCAGACTCGCATGGCCCAGCCGCTCGCGCTGACGGATTTCGGAAACACCCGCCGATTGCAGCTTGGCGCGAACGGTGCGCCAGGCCAACGGCATGGCGATGGACGTCAACGCGCAGTACACACGGTACAGCGCCGTGGGTCGCCCCGACAAGTCTGACATGTCAGCCGCCCGTATGGCTCATGTGACGGCTCATCTGGCCGTCGATCTTCTGGCGGGAATAGTCAAAATCATGGCCCTTGGGCTTGAGGGTAATCGCCGCGCGGATCGCCTGTTCCAGCGGCTCTTCGCTGTTGGTGTGGTCGCGTAGGGGCGCGCGCAGGTCGGCCATGTCCTCTTGCCCCAGGCACATGTACAACTCGCCCGTACAGGTTAGGCGTACGCGGTTGCAGCTTTCGCAGAAATTATGGCTGAGCGGTGTGATGAAACCGATCTTTTGCCCGGTTTCCTCCAACCGGACATAGCGCGCCGGGCCGCCGGTGCGCTCGGCCAGATCAGTGACGGTATAGTGGTTTTCGTACTCGGCCCGCACGTCTTTCAGTGACCAGTACTGGTCCAGCCGATCCTCGTTGCCGATGTCACCCATCGGCATGACCTCGATCCAGGTCAGGTCCATGTCGCGCTCGGCGCACCATCGTGTGATCTTGGGCAGTTCTTCCTCGTTGAACCCTTTCAGGGCCACCGCGTTGATCTTGACGCGCAACCCGGCCTTCTGTGCGGCATCGATCCCGCCCAAGACCTGTTTCAAGCGACCCCAACGGGTGATCTTGGCGAACTTATCCTCGTCCAGCGTGTCGAGCGAAACATTCACCCGCCGCACCCCGGCGGCATACAGGTCGTCGGCGAACCGGGCCAGTTGCGAGCCATTGGTGGTCAGCGTCAGCTCTTTCAGTGCGCCGCTGTCCAGATGCCGGGTCATCGAGTCGAAGAAGCCCATGATCCCACGGCGCACCAGCGGCTCACCGCCGGTGATCCGCAGCTTTTCCACGCCCAGCCGGATGAAGGTCGAGCACATCCGGTCCAGTTCTTCTAGCGTCAGCAGCTCTTTCTTGGGCAGAAAGGTCATGTTCTCCGACATGCAGTAGACACAGCGGAAATCGCAGCGGTCCGTGACGGAGACGCGGAGATAGGTGATTGCGCGGGCAAACGGGTCGATCAGCGGAGCAGTCATGCTCAATAGGTAAAGCGCACGGTGCCTTGCGACAAGTCAGAACTGCGCTTGAGGGGTGGAACGCGGGCGCGGGCAGGGGTAGGCTGGTTGCATGCGATACCTGTTTGTCATTATTCCTGCGTTTTTGACCGGCTGTGATGCGGTGCGGCAAAGCCTTGATCGCGCCCCGGATGCGGAACCTGCGCAGACGACAGAAACCGCCGCTGCGACCGAAGAGGTGGAAGCAACGCCTGTTGCGGCTGTGAACACCGGATGGGCTGGCGCCAAGACAACGATTGCCGGACTGGGCGATCCGAACAAGCCCGGACGCTGGCTTGAAACGCCGTTGGTCGAAACTGAGATCAATGGCCGGGTGGTCGTACCCAAGACGGGCGCGCAGGCCTATATCACACTTGTACCGGCGCCGTCAGGCGGCAGCCGCCTGTCGGTTGAGGCGATGCGTGCGCTATTGGTGCCGTTTGACGAACTGGTTGAACTGGACGTTTATTCCAACTGATCTTTCAGGTACTTGCCGGCCTCTTTGCGGGCAAACGGCTTCATCGCGTCACCATGCGCGGCCAGAAACGCCCGGACCCGATCGGGGTCATGTTTGGACAGGTCGCGCAGCCACCAGGCCACCGCCTTCTGGATGAACCAGTCGCGATCGGGGACATACTTGGCGGCCCAACCCAGGATGCGGTCGCGGCGCTGTAGGTCCTCGGGCTTGGGGTGGTTTTGCTTGGTCCAGGGCAGGGTGGCGACCAGTGCCGCGCGTCGGGTCCACATGTGATCCGAGGTCGTCCAGCCTTCGACCTGATCCAGCCGCGACGGATCGGCCCACAGGCGCTTTTGCATGGCCATGCTGGCATGGTCGGCCACCGCCCAAGCGTCGAAATCGGACAGCCAGCTTTGCAGCAGGTCCCAAACCGCCTGATCGGGGCGGATGCGCGCCTGCGTCAGTAGCTTGGCGGCGGCCAGCCGCGCCTCGTGAATGTTGGTCTGCCACAGCTGATCGGCCAGCGCGACACGGGCGTCCACGTCCATCTGCTGCCGCCAGCTTTTGGTCAGATCATTCAGCACCGGGTTCGGTACACCAAGATAGGGGCGATCGACCTTGTGATAGGCCGCCATCTGGGCGGCCCGGTCCGGGTCGGCATGAGCCTTGATCTGGTCCAGAGGGCTGTCCGGCATGGCGGCTTACTCGACCGTGACGGATTTCGCCAGGTTGCGGGGTTGGTCCACATCGGTGCCCTTGGCGACCGCCGTGTGATAGGCCAGCAGTTGCGCGGGCACCGAATACAGGATCGGCGCGACCGAGCCGTGGGCATGTGGCATGCGGATCGTGCTCCAGACTCCGTCCTTGGCATCTGCGATCCCGTCGTCGTCCGAGACCAAAATGACCTTGCCCTTGCGCGCCATGACCTCTTGCATGTTCGACACGGTCTTGTCGAACACCGCATCGCGCGGTGCCATCACCACCACGGGCATGTGCTTGTCGATAAGGGCGATGGGGCCGTGCTTCAGCTCGCCCGAGGCATAACCTTCGGCGTGGATATAGCTGATTTCCTTGAGTTTCAGCGCGCCTTCGAGGGCCAGCGGGTACATCAGGCCGCGTCCCAGGAACAGAACGTCGCGCGCCTCGGACAGGCGCTGGGCGGATTTCCGGATCGCCTCCTCCTGGTCCAGCGCGGCATTCAGCAGTGTCGGCAGGCCGCGCAGCGCGGCGGCGTGATCGGCCAGCGCATCGTCGTCCAGCGTGCCCCGGTCGGCCGCGGCCTTGAGCGCCAGCATCAGCAGAACGCTCAGCTGGCAGGTGAAGGCCTTGGTCGAGGCCACGCCGATCTCGACCCCGGCATGGATAGGCAGCGCCACGTCGCTTTCCCGCGCGATCGAGCTTTCGGGGACATTGACCACCGACACGATCTTGTCAGCCTTGCCCTCGCAATAGCGCAGCGCGGCCAAGGTGTCGGCGGTTTCGCCCGACTGGCTGACGAACAGGGCCAGCGTGCGGTCGGTCACCGGCGGCTCGCGATAGCGGAACTCGCTGGCGATATCGACCTCGACCGGCATCCGGGCCAGTTGCTCGAACCAGTATTTGGCGGTCAGACAGGCATAGAAGGCCGTGCCGCAGGCCACCATGGTCAGGCGGTCCAGCTTGGAGAAATCAAGATCAGTGTCCGGCAGAACCACCCGGTCGCCGCCGGTGGGCAGGTACGAGCGGATCGCTTCGGCCACCACCACCGGCTGTTCGGCGATTTCTTTGGCCATGAAGTGCTTGTGCCCGCCCTTGTCGGTCCGGGTCTGATCCAGCTGGATCTTGCGGATCTCGCGATTTGCGATCTCACCGGCCTCGTTGCGGATCTCGACCGAAGTGCGGGTGACCACGGCGCTGTCGCCTTCCTCCAGATAGGTGATCCGGTCGGTCAGCGGCGCCAGCGCGATGGCGTCCGAGCCGACGAACATCTCGCCATCCCCGTGCCCGATGGCCAGCGGCGAGCCTTTGCGGGCGGCGACGATCAGGTCATCTTCGCCGTCGAACAGGAAGGCCAGCGCAAAGGCGCCTTGCAGCCGGTCGATGGTCTTGAAGGCGGCCTCGACCGGGCTCAGCCCCGATTTCATGTTGAATTCCGTCATCAACGCGACGGTTTCGGTGTCGGTCTCGGTCTGGAAATCGATGCCGTTCTCAGCCAGTTCGGCCCGCAACTCGCGATAGTTTTCGACGATGCCGTTGTGGACCACGGCGACCGGCCCGGCCTGATGCGGGTGCGCGTTGCTGACAGAGGGTGCGCCATGGGTCGCCCAACGCGTGTGCCCGATGCCGGACTTGCCAGGCAGGGGGTCATGCACCAGCAGGTCACTGAGATTGACCAGCTTGCCCACCGCGCGCCGACGGCCCAGCTTGCCGCCGTTTACGGTTGCGATGCCCGCACTGTCATAGCCGCGGTATTCCAGTCGTTTCAGTGCTTCGACCAGGATGGGCGCCGCCTCGTGCTTGCCCAATACGCCAACAATTCCACACATTTACTCAGGCTCCCTTGTCCCGGCGTGCCTTTTTCGCCTTCAGCATCTCGAACAGCTTGCGGGCATAGCCCGGCTTGTTTTCCTGTTTGGCGCGGCCCACCGCCAGGGCGTCGGGTTCGACGTCGCGGGTCACGATGGTGCCGGTGGCCGTCATCGCGCCGCTGCCCACGGTGACCGGGGCCACCAGCATGGTGTTCGAGCCGACAAAGACATTCTCGCCGATCACCGTGCGGTGTTTCATCACGCCATCATAGTTGCAGGTGATGGTGCCCGCGCCGATATTCGTACCGGTGCCGACCGACGCATCGCCGACATAGCTGAGGTGATTGACCTTGGCGCCCTCGGCGATCTCGGCATTCTTGATCTCGACGAAATTGCCGATACGGGTGTTCTCGGCCAGTTCCGCCCCCGGGCGCAGCCGGGCATAGGGGCCGACCACTGCGCCGCGGCTGACATGGCAGCCTTCCAGGTGCGAAAACGCCCGGATCGTCGCGCCGCTTTCGACCGTGACGCCGGGGCCGAAGACCACGTTGGGTTCGATCACCGTGTCGCGGCCGATCACCGTGTCGGCGGCCAGATAGACCGTCTCGGGGGCCATCAAGGTGACGCCCAGATCCAGCAGCTCGGCCCGGGCGCGGGCCTGGAACACGGCGTCGGCAGCGGCCAGATCGGCGCGGGAGTTCACGCCCAGCGTCTGCGCCTCGTCGCACGAGACGGCGGTGACCTTCAGACCGCGGTCGCGCGCGATCTCGACCACGTCGGTCAGATAGTATTCGCCCGACGCGTTGTCGTTTCCGACCGCGTCGATCAGGTCGAACAGAGTGCCCGCGTCACACGCCAGAAGGCCCGAGTTGCAGAAGGTTATGGCGCGTTCTTCATCTGACGCGTCCTTGAACTCGACGATCCGCTCCAAGGCGTCGCCGTTCATCACCAAGCGGCCATACCGGGCCGGGTCGGCGGCCTCGAAGCCCAGGATAACCAGATCGTTGTCAGCCCGCGCGGCGATCATGCGCTCCAGCGTGTCGGGCTGCAGAAACGGGGTGTCGCCGTACAAAACGACCACGTCGCCGGTGAACCCGTCCAAAGCCGCGCGCGCCTGGGCGACGGCATGGGCGGTGCCCAACTGTTGGTCCTGCACGACGATGCGGGCGTCTTCATCCTCGGCCCGCGCGACCTTGGCCACCGCCTCAGCGCCGTGGCCGGTGACGATGACCGTGCGTTCGGGTGCCAGAACCGACCCGGCGCGCATGGCGTGCACCAGCATCGGAATCTGGGCGATCGGGTGCAGAACCTTTGGGATATCCGAATTCATCCGGGTGCCTTTTCCGGCGGCAAGGATGACAAGGGCAGTGCTCATGAATGCGTTTTCTCTTTTGTTTTGTCGCGGTCCGTTTTATCCGCTGGGGGCAGGGGCGCAAGCCGTTCGGCCATCAAACAAGATTGCCGTTTGCAACACGACATGGCGGAAAACTGCCGAGCAAGGAGACAGAATGCGCACGGTCATCTTCGATCTGGACGGGACTTTGGCCGATACGTCGGGCGATCTGCTGGCGGCGGCGAACCACTGTTTCCGGCAGATGGGGCATGGCGATGTGCTGGTGCACGGGCAGGATGCGGCGGTGGCTTTGCGTGGGGGACGGATGATGTTGACCCACGGGTTGAAACGCGTGGGCGCCTACGACGAAGAGACCGTGAATGCCTATTACCCGGTCCTTCTGGACGCTTATGCGCAGGCGATTGACACCCACACCACCTTCTATCCCGGAGCGCTGCAGGCGGTCGAAGCGCTGAAAGCCGCCGGGTACGGTGTCGGCATCTGCACCAACAAACCCGAGACGCTGGCCGAGCTGCTGATGACGCGTCTGGGCGCGCGGGCACTGTTCGGCTCGCTGGTGGGGGCGGATACGCTGCCGGTGCGCAAGCCCGACCCCGCGCCGCTGCGCGAAGCGGCGCGCCGGGCCGGTGGGCATCCCGACCACTGCATTCTGGTGGGCGACTCGGATACCGACCGGAACACGGCCCGCGCCGCCGGGGTGCCTTCGATCCTTGTGACCTTCGGCCCGTCCGGCGATGACATGGCCGCGCTGCAGCCCGAGGCGCTGCTGCACCGTTTCGACGATCTGCCCGCAATCGTTGCCGAGCTTGTGGGCGCGGCGGTCTGATCTCTTGACCCGCGCTGCGACTGGCCCCACAAACGACGCCATGACCGAGCGATTTTCTGGCAGTTTCACCCAGCAAGAGCCGATCCCCGACGAGGCGATCGAGGCTGCGCTGGCTGTTCTGCGTCACGGGCGGTTGCACCGCTACAACGTGGCCCCCGGAGAGTTGAGCGAAACCGCCCTGTTGGAACAGGAATTTGCCGCGCAGATGGGCGCGAAATACTGTCTGGCCGTGTCCTCGGGCGGCTATGCGTTGGCCACGGCCCTGCGTGCCGTGGGGGTCCAGCCGGGGGATGCGGTTCTGACCAACGCTTTCACGCTGGCCCCGGTGCCGGGGGCGATCGCCTCGGTCAATGCGCGCCCGGTTTTCGTGGGCGTGACCGAGGGGCTGACCATCGATCTGGACGATCTGGAAGCCAAGCTGGACCGCGCCAAGGTTCTGATGCTCAGCCACATGCGCGGGCATCTGTGTGACATGGACCGGTTGATGCAGATGTGCGACGCCGCCGGAGTGACGGTGATCGAGGACTGCGCCCACACGATGGGCGCCGCCTGGCGCGGGCAACTGTCCGGCCGTCAGGGGGCGATCGGCTGCTATTCCTGCCAGACCTACAAACATGTGAACTCGGGCGAGGGTGGTCTGCTGGTTACAGATGACGAGATCCTGGCGGCCAAGGCCACAATGCTTTCGGGCTCGTACATGCTGTATGAACGCCACCTTGCGGCGCCGGGTCCCGAGGTGTTCGAGCGGATCAAGTACACCACGCCGAACGTGTCGGGGCGGATGGATAATCTGCGCGCGGCGATCCTGCGGCCCCAATTGCGCGATCTGGATCGGCAGGTGTGGCGCTGGAACGAACGTTATGCCGAGATCGAGTCGGGCCTGCGCGGCACGCCCGGCCTGACCATCGTCGAGCGGCCCGCCGAGGAGAGCTATGTCGGCTCGTCGATCCAGTTCCTGCTGCTGGATTGGGCGCCTGAGCAAATCGCCGAGGTTTTGCGGCGCTGCGCAGATCGCGGGGTCGAGCTGAAATGGTTCGGTGGGGCCGAGCCGACCGGGTTCACCTCGCGCTATGACAGTTGGCGCTATGCCGAGTCGGAGCGGATGCCCGAGACCGACCGGATTCTGCGCGGGATCATCGACATGCGCGTTCCGCTGACCTTCTCGCTGGACGATTGCCGCCTGATTGCCGGCATCATCCGCGCCGAGGTCGGCGCTGTTTTCCAACAGTAATTCAATCGAGTGCGCCATACGGCGCACGCTCGAATCCTGAAAAAGCCGCCTTGGGGCGGCTTTTTCATTTGGGTCACGCGATGATTGACCGCGCGGAGAAAGGTCTGTATCAGTTTATTGAACACCTGTTCATTAACGCGAAAGAGGAGAGCGCGGATGTTCACGGCGACAATGCAATTCGATCTGGGTGAAGATGTGAACGCGCTGCGCGAGATGGTGCACCGCTGGGCGCAGGAGCGGGTCAAGCCGCTGGCGGCCGAGATCGACAAGACCAACGCCTTTCCCAACGAACTGTGGAAGGAAATGGGTGAACTCGGTCTGCTGGGCGTAACCGTTCCCGAACAGTATGGCGGCGCCGAAATGACCTATCTGGCGCATACGATCGCGGTTGAAGAAATCGCACGCGCCTCGGCATCGGTGGCGCTGTCCTACGGGGCGCATTCCAACCTCTGCGTCAACCAGATCAAGCTGAACGGCACTGAAGAACAGAAGCAGAAATACCTGCCGCGCCTGATTTCGGGCGAACACGTAGGTGCCCTGGCAATGTCGGAACCCGGGGCGGGGTCGGATGTTGTGTCGATGAAACTGCGAGCGGAAAAGCGCAACGACCATTACCGCCTGAACGGCAACAAATACTGGATCACCAACGGGCCGGATGCCGATACGCTGGTCGTCTATGCCAAGACCGACCCGGAGGCCGGGTCCAAGGGCATCACGGCCTTCCTGATCGAGAAAGAGATGAAAGGGTTCTCGACCTCGCCCCATTTCGACAAGCTGGGTATGCGGGGCTCGAACACGGCCGAGCTGATCTTTGAAGATGTCGAGGTGCCGTTCGAGAACGTGCTGGGCGAAGAAGGCAAGGGCGTCGCCGTGCTGATGTCGGGCCTCGACTATGAGCGCGTGGTTCTGGCCGGGATCGGCACCGGCATCATGGCTGCCTGCCTGGACGAGATCATGCCCTATCTGGCCGAGCGCAAGCAGTTCGGCAAACCGATCGGAACCTTCCAGCTGATGCAGGGCAAGATCGCCGACATGTACACCGCGATGAATTCGGCCCGGGCCTATGTCTATGAGGTCGCCAAGGCCTGTGACCGGGGCGACGTGACCCGGCAGGATGCGGCGGCGTGCTGCCTCTATGCGTCCGAGCAGGCGATGGTGCAGGCGCATCAGGCTGTTCAGGCCATGGGCGGGGCCGGGTTCTTGGCGGATGCGCCAGTCAGCCGGATCTTCCGCGATGCCAAGCTGATGGAGATCGGCGCGGGCACCAGCGAGATCCGCCGGATGCTGATCGGCCGCGAATTGATGAACGAAATGCTCTGAAGAAAAACGCCTCGCCGACGAGGTCACGGCGAGGCGTTTCCGATCAAGGGATCAGAAGCGATGGACGTAGGACACGCCAACCAGCCACGGATCGATCTCGGCCTTGCCGATGTCGGCTCCGTTGAGGGTGACGTCCGAGTCGATGTCGAACCAGCGGACGTTCAGGCGAACCGCGCCCTTGTCCGTGACCATGTAGTCCAGGCCGGCCTGCAGCGACACGCCGAACGAGTCGTCGACCTTGAGATCGCCCAGCGGCGATTCCTCGTCAAAGAACACGGTGTAGTTCAAACCGGCGCCGACATAGGGTTTCCAGGCGCTGTTGGTTGCAAAGTGGTAGTTCAGCGACAGTGTGGGCGGCAGGTGCTTGACGCTGCCCGCGTCGACGCTTCCGCCCAGCGTGATGTCATGGCTGAACGGTGTTGCGGCCAAAAGCTCGATGCCCAGATTGTCGCGGATGAAATACTCGGCGGTGAAGATCGGGCGGGTGTCCGAGTCGACGTCGGCGCTGAAGCCGGCGAGGGACCCGTTGTCGGATTTCGGGTCGAGGTAGCCGATACCGACACCAACGGTCCAGTCCCCCTGAGACTGGGCGAATGCGGGGGCCGAAACAGCGGCCAACGCGGTGGAAAGGGTGAGGATGGCGAGTTTGCTGGTCATGTTCTTGCCTTTGGTTTTGTGTGCAAGCCGACCATGCCCGCAGGATGGGGCGCCCACTCTGATCTGCATCAAGTTTCGACGATGTTCGATATTCAACTTGGCGCAGCAACCTGTATAAATATAAGGGAAAAACGCCATGTGTCCCGCTGAGCTCATACCGGGTTTGCGGTCTGGTGGCAGCTGGGACATACCGCCCAGGCTGAACATGGCGCACCAGTGTCTCTCGCGGCCCGCTGAGCAGGTGGCGATACTCGATCTGTCTTCCGCGGCTACGACCGAGATCACTTATGGTGAACTTGACCTAATGACCGACCGGCTGGCGCGCGGGTTGCTGGGCCGCGTGCAACCCGGCGACCGGGTCGGCGTGCTGCTCAGCCAGTCGCCGTGGTGCGCGGCGGCGCATCTGGCCATCTGGAAGATCGGGGCAATCTCGGTGCCGTTGTTCAAGCTGTTCAAGCGCGATGCCCTGGCCTCGCGCATCGGCGATGCGGGGGCCGGGTATGTGCTGACCGACGGCGAGGGCGCCGATATGTTGGGCAATTTGGCGCAGCCGCTGATCGTGTCCGAGCTGGGGGCGGACGGGCCCGCCGTGGATTTTGCTGACACCGGCCCCGAGGATCCGGCGGTGCTGATCTATACCTCGGGCACGACGGGCAAACCCAAAGGCGCGCTGCATGGGCACCGGGTGCTGACCGGGCATCTGCCGGGCGTTTCGATCAGCCACAACCATCTGCGCGCGGGCGACTGCCTGTGGACGCCGGCCGACTGGGCCTGGATCGGCGGGTTGTTCGACGTGCTGATGCCTGGGCTGGCGCTGGGCATCCCGGTCGTTGCCGCGCGGCTCGACAAGTTCACTCCCGAGGCCTGCGCGGATTTGATCGCTCGCGGCGGCGTGCGCAACGTGTTCTTTCCCCCCACGGCGCTGCGGATGCTGAAGGCCGCGGACATGACGATCCCCGGTCTGCGGTCCGTGGCCTCGGGCGGCGAGCCGCTGGGCGCGGAAATGCTGGCGTGGGGAGAGCGGGCCTTTGGCCTGACGATCAACGAATTCTACGGCCAGACCGAATGCAATATGGTTGTCTCGTCTTGTGCCGAGGATTTCCCCGCGCGCCCCGGTTGCATCGGCAAGCCAGTGCCGGGCCACGAGGTCGCGGTGATCGACGCCACAGGCAACCCGACCGACGCCGAGGGCGACGTGGCCATCCGGCGCGGCTCGGCCTCGATGCTGCTGGAATACTGGAACAACCCGCAGGCCACGGCCGAGAAGTTTCGCGGCGATTGGCTGATCACCGGTGACCGCGGCTTGTGGGAGGGCGACTATCTGCGCTTTGTCGGCCGCGAGGATGACGTGATCACCTCGGCCGGATACCGCATCGGCCCGGCCGAGATCGAGGATTGCCTGCTGACCCATCCGGCGGTGGCCACCGTGGGCGTGGTCGGCAAACCCGATCCGCTGCGGACCGAGATCGTGAAGGCCTATGTGGTGCTGAAACCGGGGTCTGAGGCCTCGGAGGCCGAGTTGCAGGATTGGGTCAAGGACCGTCTGGCGCATTATTCCTACCCGCGTGAGGTGGCTTTTGTGCAAGACTTGCCTTTGACCGTGACGGGAAAAGTCATTCGCAAGGAATTGAAACGTCGCGCGTCCGAGGAGATATGCCATGGCAGATAAATCCAGCGTCCGGACCGGAATCGAGTTCAGCGCGACCGTCATCGCGGTCATCGGGGCTGTGTGGGCCGGAAAGACCTATTTCGAAACGTGGATGCACGACACGATCGACAAGGCTGTCGAAGAAAAGATCGCCGTCATCGAAAAACTGCAATTGGCCGACCTTCTGGTTTTATACGGCTACCCGGATGAGGCCATCTCGGAATTGCGCAAGATCGCCGATCGGGTCGCGAGGCTGGACGCTGAAGACAAACGCAGGATCGCGTTCTACGACAACTATCTGGATGCGGTGGCCGATTCCGACGGCACCCTGAAATTCGAACCGGAAATCCGGATGCTGCACAGCGTCTTCAGCAACGAGATGCAGACCGACGGCTGGCACGACGAGAAGCTGGCCTATGTCGCAATGTTCCTGCCCGAGGCACAGGCGGATGACGGGTATTTCGACCGTCAGGTCGTGGGGCGGCTCAAGCTTGCGGTCAGCCAATACGAGGCAGACGACGACTATGAGAGCCTCGGGAGCGCCTATCGTAACCTGTCGCTGGCCTATCTGTGCCGGGGTGAACAGGACCAGGCCGTCGAGGCGATGGAAATGGCGGCCGAGATGCAGCCGTTCGAATACTATTTCATGGTTCCGATGTGGGACCTTGAGGATTTCCTCGAAGAGCCGGAAATCAAGAAGCTGGACACCGTCTGTTCCAGCAACGTGTCGCAGGGCTATGCGCGCATCATGCAGAGCTTTGGCGTCAGCGAAAACCCCGTTCGCGAATTTCTGAGAGAGTATACCAGATGAAGCTGCGATCTTCCGCTTTGCCCTCGTCCGATGGCTTCAAGCAAAACCGTGCCGCGCACCTTGAGGCGCTGGCGCAGATCTCGGACGCCGCCGAGGCCGCGCGTATGGGCGGGGGCGAGAAATCGCGCGACCGCCATGTGTCGCGGGGCAAGATGCTGCCGCGCCGGCGGGTGGCCAACCTGCTGGATCCGGGGTCTCCGTTCCTCGAAATCGGCGCGACGGCGGCGCATGGCATGTATAGTGGTGCGGCCCCCTGTGCCGGTGTCATCGCAGGGATCGGCCGGGTGCAGGGGCAAGAGGTCATGGTGGTCTGCAACGACGCCACCGTGAAGGGCGGCACCTACTATCCGATGACGGTCAAAAAGCACCTGCGCGCGCAAGAGATCGCCGAGGAAAACCATCTGCCCTGCATCTATCTGGTCGACAGCGGCGGCGCGAACCTGCCCAACCAGGATGAGGTCTTTCCCGACCGCGACCATTTCGGCCGCATCTTCTACAACCAGGCCCGGATGAGCGCCAAGGGCATTCCGCAGATCGCCGTGGTCATGGGCTCGTGCACCGCTGGCGGCGCCTATGTGCCGGCCATGTCCGACGTGACGATCATCGTCAAGGAACAGGGCACGATCTTTCTGGCCGGTCCGCCGCTGGTCAAGGCGGCAACGGGCGAGGTTGTCAGTGCAGAAGACCTGGGCGGCGGCGACGTGCACACCCGCCTGTCCGGCGTCGCGGACTATCTGGCCGAGGATGACGCCCACGCGCTGGCTCTGGCCCGCCGGGCCGTTGGCTCGTTGAACCGGAACAAGCCGCAGACGGTGGATTGGGCCAGCCCCGAAGAACCGGCCTATGACCCCGAGGAAATTCTGGGCGTCGTCCCGGCCGATCTGCGCACACCGTACGACATTCGCGAGGTGATCGCGCGTCTGGTCGATGGCTCGCGCTTTGACGAGTTCAAGCCTCGGTTCGGTGAAACGTTGGTGACAGGCTTTGCTCATGTCAAAGGCTGCCCCATCGGCATCATCGCCAACAATGGCGTGCTGTTCTCCGAGGCCGCGCAGAAAGGCGCGCATTTCGTCGAACTGTGCAGCCAGCGCAAGATTCCGCTGGTCTTTCTGCAGAACATCACCGGCTTCATGGTTGGCCGCAAGTACGAGAACGAAGGCATCGCGCGCCATGGCGCCAAGATGGTGACCGCCGTGGCCACCACAAGCGTGCCCAAGATCACAATGCTGGTGGGCGGCTCGTTCGGGGCCGGGAACTATGGCATGGCCGGGCGCGCCTATCAGCCCCGCTTCCTGTGGACGTGGCCAAACAGCCGTATCTCGGTCATGGGCGGCGAGCAGGCCGCCGGTGTTCTGGCAACGGTCAAGCGCGACGGGATCGAACGGCAGGGCGGCACATGGTCGGCCGAAGAAGAGGCCGAATTCAAACGCCCAACGCTCGAGATGTTCGAGGAGCAGTCGCACCCGCTTTATGCCTCTGCCCGGCTGTGGGATGACGGCATCATCGACCCGCGCAAAAGCCGTGACGTGCTGGCCCTGTCGCTGAGCGCCGCGTTGAACGCGCCCATCGAGGACACGCGCTTTGGCGTGTTTCGGATGTAGAAGGGGCGGTTTGATGCTGGAAAACCTGAAAGAAAGATATCCGGGGGCCGAGACCTTTCAGTTCGGCGACAACCGTGCATTGTGCGACGAATTGCTGGCTCTTGTCCGCTCGGGCCGCAAGACCGCGACATGTGGCGCGTTGCGTGACTTTACGGCGGATGGCGAGGCAATGCCGCAAGTTGGCCGCCGCGACATCGCTTTGGACTGGGACGGGCAGCCCGCGCTGGTCATCGAAACGGTCGATGTGACGGTCCGGCGCTATTGCGATGTGGACGAGGCATTTGCCTTGGCCGAGGGCGAAAACGACAGCCTGGAAGGCTGGCGCGAGGATCATCGCAGATATTTCGAACGAAACGGCGGCTTCGACCCAAAGATGGAGTTGGTCTGCGAACGGTTTCGCCTTGTGGAAGATCTGGCAGGGAAAGGGTAACAGCCATGTTTGACAAGATCCTGATCGCCAACCGAGGCGAGATTGCCTGCCGGGTCATCGAAACCGCGCACAAGATGGGCGTGGCCTGCGTTGCCGTGTACTCGGATGCGGACGCGGCCGCCAAGCATGTGCAGATGGCGGATGAGGCCGTACATATTGGCGGGGCGGCTCCGGCCGACAGTTATCTGAAGGGCGACGTGATCATTCAGGCCGCGCTGGATACCGGCGCGCAGGCGATCCACCCAGGGTACGGGTTTCTGTCCGAGAACCCCGATTTCGTGGATGCCGTGCAGGCCGCGGGCCTGACCTTCATCGGCCCCTCGGCGGATGCGATCCGCAAGATGGGCCTGAAGGATGCCGCCAAGGCGCTGATGGAGCACGCCGGCGTCCCGGTCGTGCCCGGCTATCACGGCGACAACCAGGACCCTGAGCATCTGGCCGGAGCGGCCGACACCATCGGCTATCCGGTTCTGATCAAGGCGGTGGCCGGCGGTGGTGGCAAGGGGATGCGGCTGGTCGAGAGGCCGGCGGATTTCGCCGCTGCTCTGGACAGCGCCCGGGGTGAGGCCAAGACTGCTTTTGGCAATGATGCCGTTCTGGTCGAGAAATTCGTGGCCAAGCCCCGTCATATCGAGGTTCAGGTTTTTGGTGACGGCACCCATGCCGTGCATCTGTTCGAACGCGACTGCTCGCTGCAGCGCCGCCACCAGAAGGTGATCGAGGAAGCACCGGCGCCCGGAATGACGCCCGAGATGCGCGAAGCGATGGGCCAGGCGGGCGTGCGCGCGGCCGAGGCCATCGGCTACAAGGGCGCAGGCACCGTGGAGTTCATCGTCGATGCCTCGGACGGGCTGCGCCCCGACCGCTTCTGGTTCATGGAGATGAACACCCGCCTGCAGGTCGAACACCCGGTGACCGAGGCCATCACCGGAATCGACCTGGTCGAATGGCAGTTGCGGGTTGCAGCCGGGGAAAGCCTGCCCAAGCGGCAGGCAGAGCTGTCGATCAACGGTCATGCCTTCGAGGCCCGGCTCTATGCCGAGGACGTGCCCAAAGGGTTCCTGCCCGCGACGGGCACTCTGACCCATCTGGAGTTTCCGCACGGCTGCCGCGCCGACAGCGGCGTGCGGGCGGGTGACACGATCAGCCCATGGTATGACCCGATGATCGCCAAGGTGATTGTGCACGGCCGGACCCGCGCGGTGGCGCTGGAACAACTGCACCGCGCGCTGCGCCGGACGCAGGTGGCGGGAACCGTCACCAACCTGTCTTTCCTGGGCGCACTGACCCGGCACGCCGGGTTTGCGGCGGGCGATGTCGATACCGGGTTGATCGGCCGCGATCTGGACGATCTGGTGCGCGAACCCGCCGTCACCCCGGCAATGACCGTTGCGGCGGCGATGGCCGCGACCGGGCTGGACAAACCCGCCCAGGATACCGGATTTACCCTCTGGGCCCCGCTGCACCGGGCGCTTCAGCTGAAGCGCGACGGCGAGGTTCTGGATCTGGACGTCCAGGTCGCAGGGCCGGACCGGCAGGACTGGCAGGTTGGCGGGGCCAGCGTGATCGCCGAACGGGTCAACGGCCGCTGGATCATCGACGGCCAGCCGATGCCTCCGGTTGCGATTGCGGGCCACGATGTCACCGTGTTCGACGCCTATGGCGTGAACTTCGAGATGCTGGACCCGCTGGACCGCGATGTCAGCGCCGCCGGTGACACCAACGTGGTCGAAGCGCCGATGCCCGGGCTGGTCAAGGCGGTATTTGCCGCGCCGGGGCAGGCGGTGAAGGAAGGCGACCGGCTGGCCATCCTCGAGGCCATGAAAATGGAGCATTCGCTGCTGGCCGCCCGCGACGGTGTCGTGGCCGAGGTTCTGGCCGAGGCCGGATCGCAGGTCGAGGCCGGTGCGGCGCTGGTCCGGCTGGAAGACGACTGAAACCCTGAACGCCCGCCCTGAACGGGGCGGGCCGGGACTGTACAGGAGGGCACCGCCATGGCGGAACGTGTCGAGATTTTCGAAGTGGGGCCGCGCGACGGGCTGCAGAACGAAAAGCGTGAAATCCCGGTTTCCGAGAAGATCGCGCTGGTCGACTGCCTCAGCCGGGCGGGGTTCAGCCGGATCGAGGTGGCCAGTTTCGTATCGCCCAAATGGGTGCCGCAAATGGCCGGCAGCGCCGAGGTGCTGGCCGGGATCACCCGCGCCCCCGGCGTGCGCTACGCCGCGCTGACCCCGAACATGCGTGGCTATAAGGACGCGCTGGCCGCCGGGGCGGATGAGATCGCGGTGTTTGCCTCGGCGTCGGAGGGGTTTTCCAAGGCCAACATCAACGCGACCATCGCCGAATCCATCGAGCGGTTCGTCCCGATCCTTGAGGCGGCGCGCCATATCGACCTGCCGGTGCGGGGATACGTCTCTTGCGTGACCGACTGCCCCTATGACGGGCCGACGCCACCCGCCAAGGTGGCCGAGGTGGCCGACCTGCTGTTCGCGCACGGCTGTTACGAGATCTCGCTGGGCGACACGATCGGGCAGGGGACACCCGACAGCATCGCACGAATGCTGCTGGCGGTGCGTGAATACGTGCCCGCGACCCGTCTGGCCGGGCATTTCCACGACACCAACGGGCGGGCGATCGACAATATCGACGCGTCTCTTGCGCTGGGCGTCCGGGTGTTCGACGCAGCCGTGGGCGGATTGGGCGGCTGCCCCTACGCGCCTGGCGCGGCCGGGAATGTGGCCACCGAAGCCGTTGCCGCGCATCTCGAACGGCTGGGCTATGATACCGGGCTGGACGTTGCCGTGCTGAACCAAGCGGCGGAAATGGCCCGCGCGATGCGGGCGGGATAAGAGGCTGACATGTTTGAGACCATCTCGATCTCCACCGATTTGCGCGGCGTTGCCACGCTGACGCTGAACCGGCCGGAAAAACACAACGCGATGTCGGCGCAGATGATCGCCGAGCTGACCCGGGCCGCCGCGCAACTGGGGGAAACCAACGACGTGCGTGTCGTAGTTCTGACCGGCGCGGGCAAGAGCTTCTGCGCCGGGGGTGACCTGGGCTGGATGCAGGCCCAGATGGCCGCCGACCCCGAGACCCGCTTTGTCGAGGCGCGCAAGCTGGCCGAGATGCTGAACGCCCTGAACACCCTGCCAAAACCCTTGATCGGCGCGCTTCAGGGCAACGCCTTTGGCGGTGGCGTGGGCATGGCCGCGGTCTGTGATGTGGCCGTCGGCGTGGACAGCCTGAAGATGGGGCTGACCGAAACCCGGCTGGGGCTGATCCCGGCCACCATCGGCCCCTATGTCATCGCCCGCATGGGCGAGGCCCGCGCGCGGCGCGTGTTCATGTCGGCCCGTCTGTTCGACGCGGCCGAGGCGGTGGATCTTGGCCTGTTGGCGCGGGCCGTTCCGGCGGATGAGTTGGATGCCGCGATAGAAGCCGAAGTGCAGCCCTATCTCTCCTGTGCGCCGGGCGCCGTGGCCTCGGCCAAGGCGCTGGTTCGGAACCTCGGACCGCGTATCGACGACGCGGTGATCGACCACACGATCCGGGCGCTGGTCGACCGCTGGGAAACTGACGAGGCGCGTGAGGGAATCGGCGCTTTCTTCGACAAGCGAAAACCTTCATGGAATAGTAAGGTTTGACCGCCCGCGACCATTTGAAGCCAAGGGTTTGCGCCTAGTGCAGCGCTGGGCGTTGGCAAGCCGAATATTCGGTGCCATGCGCGCTTCTGCTCGGTTGACCCTCTGACCCCGCGCGGATAGAGAATGTCCAGTCAACACGCCAATTGACGGCGTGTCTCGTTCGGGATGCGCAGGAAAGGAGCCACTCGTGGAAGAGCTGTTGCGGGAGTATCTCCCGATCCTGGTGTTTCTGGCCGTCGCCGTGGGCCTTGGAATCGTCCTGATTCTGGCCGCCGTCGTTCTGGCAGTCCGAAATCCCGACCCCGAAAAGGTCAGCGCCTATGAGTGCGGGTTCAACGCGTTCGACGATGCGCGGATGAAGTTCGATGTCCGATTCTATCTGGTGTCGATCCTGTTCATCATCTTCGACCTCGAGATTGCGTTCCTGTTTCCCTGGGCCGTGGGCTTCAAGGACATCAGCGATGTCGGCTTCTGGTCGATGATGGTGTTCCTCGGCGTTCTGACCATCGGCTTTGCCTATGAATGGAAGAAGGGGGCCCTGGAATGGGAGTGATGACGGGTGCAAACACCGCTGGCGTCGACAAGGAAGTCGCCACCCAGGCCCTGAACGCCGAGTTGCAGGACAAAGGGTTCCTGCTGACTTCGTCCGAGGACATCATCAACTGGGCGCGCACCGGCTCGCTGCACTGGATGACCTTTGGTCTGGCCTGCTGTGCGGTCGAGATGATGCACACCTCGATGCCGCGTTACGACGCCGAACGCTTCGGCATCGCGCCGCGCGCATCCCCGCGCCAGTCGGACGTGATGATCGTGGCCGGTACGCTGACCAACAAGATGGCCCCGGCGCTACGCAAGGTCTATGACCAGATGCCCGAGCCGCGCTATGTGATTTCGATGGGGTCCTGCGCCAATGGTGGCGGGTACTACCACTATTCCTATTCCGTCGTGCGTGGCTGCGACCGGATTGTTCCGGTGGACATCTATGTGCCCGGCTGCCCGCCGACGGCCGAGGCTCTGCTGTACGGTCTGCTGCAGCTGCAGCGCAAGATCCGCCGCACCGGCACTATTGTCCGCTGAGGAGGGACCGAGATGAGCGAAGCACTCAAGGAACTCGGCACGCATATCGAGCTCAAGCGCACGGACTGTGTTCTGTCATGGAGCGTGGCCCATGACGAGCTGACGGTTGATGTTGCGCCCTCGAGCCTGGTGGAATTTGTCGAGTTTCTGAAAACGGATCAGAACTGCAAGTTTTCTACCTTGGTCGACATTACCGGAGTTGACTACCCCGAACGCGCCAAACGGTTCGACGTGGTTTACCACTTTCTTTCGATGTACCAGAACCAGCGCATCCGGATCCGGATCTCGGTGCGCGAGGAAGACATGGTTCCGTCGATCGTCGATGTGCACCCCTCGGCCAACTGGTTCGAGCGTGAAGTGTTCGACATGTTCGGCATCCTGTTCTCGGGCCACCCGGACCTGCGTCGCATTCTGACCGACTATGGCTTTCGCGGCTATCCGTTGCGCAAGGATTTTCCGACCACCGGGTATATCGAAGTCCGCTATGACGAAGCGCAGAAACGGGTCGTGTACGAACCGGTCTCGCTGGTTCAGGAATATCGCCAGTTCGATTTCATGAGCCCGTGGGAAGGTGCGAACTATGTTCTGCCGGGGGATGAAAAACAGGAGACCTGACAATGGGTGGCATCTGGTGGCTGATCCTTTCTGCACTGACCATCATTCCGATGGTGAAGATCTTGCCGTTTTTCGGGATCAACAAATACTGGTGCCTTCTCTGCCTGGTCCCATTCGGCACGATCGCGTTGCTGTGGTGGGTCGGGTTGAAACTGCAGGAACTGGAGCGCCGCTGAGATGGTCATGCTGCTAGGGGAACTTATTGCGTTGGGTGCGCTGGGGGTCCTGCTGGCGGGGGCCGCAGCCAAAGCGCTTGAGGCGGAAAAGGTCCGGGTTCGGGCCGAAGCGAAAAAGAAACGAGGGCGTTGATGGACGGCTCAAGATACGATGACGGCAGCACGGACGCGCTGAGCGGAGAACAGAAGATCCGCAACTTCAATATCAACTTCGGCCCGCAGCACCCTGCGGCGCACGGAGTTTTGCGTCTTGTGCTTGAGCTGGACGGCGAGATCGTCGAGCGTTGCGACCCGCATATCGGCCTGCTGCACCGCGGTACCGAAAAGCTGATGGAAAGCCGGACCTATCTGCAGAACCTGCCGTATTTCGACCGATTGGACTATGTGGCGCCGATGAACCAGGAACATGCCTGGTGCCTGGCCATCGAAAAGCTGACCGGCGTCGAAGTTCCACGCAGGGCCTCGTTGATCCGGGTCCTGTATTCCGAGATTGGGCGCGTTTTGAACCATCTGCTCAACGTGACCACGCAGGCGATGGACGTGGGCGCGCTGACCCCGCCGCTGTGGGGCTTTGAAGAGCGTGAAAAGCTGATGGTGTTTTACGAGCGTGCCTGCGGTGCGCGCCTGCACGCGGCCTATTTCCGCCCCGGCGGTGTGCATCAGGACCTGCCGCCCGAGTTGCTGGACGACATCGAGACCTGGAGCCACGAGTTCCCCGCCGTTCTGGACGACATTGACGGACTGCTGACCGAGAACCGGATCTTCAAACAGCGCAACTGCGACATCGGCGTGGTGACCGAGGAGGATATCCAGCAATACGGCTTCTCGGGCGTGATGGTGCGCGGATCGGGCCTCGCCTGGGACTTGCGTCGCGCGCAACCCTATGAATGCTACGACGAGTTCGAGTTCCAAATCCCCGTCGGCAAGAATGGGGACTGCTATGACCGCTACCTGGTGCGGATGGAAGAGATGCGCCAGTCGGTGTCGATCATCCGTCAGGCCATCGCCAAGCTGCGCGACTGCCCGGGCGACATTCTGGCCCGCGGCAAGATCACGCCGCCGAAACGCTCGGACATGAAGACCTCGATGGAGAGCCTGATCCATCACTTCAAACTGTACACCGAAGGGTTCCACGTTCCGGCGGGTGAAGTCTATGCCGCCGTCGAAGCGCCCAAGGGCGAGTTCGGCGTCTATCTCGTCGCCGACGGCACCAACAAGCCGTACCGCGCCAAGCTGCGTGCGCCCGGTTTCCTGCACCTGCAAGCCATGGACCACGTCGCCAAGGGCCACCAACTGGCCGACGTCGCCGCCATCATTGGCACCATGGACGTCGTATTTGGAGAGATTGACCGCTAATGCTCCGCCGTCTTCATCCCGAACAACCTGATAGCTTTGCCTTCACTCCCGCCAATATGGATTGGGCCAAGGCGCAGATCACCAAGTACCCCGAGGGCCGTCAGGCCAGCGCGGTCATCCCGCTGCTGTGGCGCGCACAAGAGCAGGAGGGCTGGCTGAGCCGTCCGGCGATTGAAACCGTCGCTGACATGCTGGGCATGTCGTACATCCGGGTGCTCGAAGTTGCGTCCTTCTACTTCATGTTCCAGCTGCAACCGGTTGGGTCCGTTGCGCATATTCAGGTCTGTGGCACCACGTCCTGCATGATCTGCGGGGCCGAAGACCTGATCGCGGTCTGCCGCGAAAAGATCGCGCCCAAGCCGCACCAGCTGTCGGCGGACGGCAAGCTGAGCTGGGAAGAGGTCGAGTGCCTGGGCTCCTGCACCAACGCCCCGATGGCACAGATCGGTAAAGACTATTACGAGGACCTGACCGCCGAGAGTTTTGGTCGGATCATTGATGAAGTGGTCGCTGGCAAGGTTCCGGTGCCGGGTCCCCAGAATGGGCGCTATGCGGCCGAGCCTCTGGGCGGGGTGACCAGCCTGAAGGACTACGAGGGTGGCAAGGCAAAGCACAATGCCAGTGTGCAACTGGCCACGGAACTGGGCGATACCGTCAAGCGCATCGACGGAACCGAGGTTCCGATTTTGACGCCTTGGTTGGGCAAGGATGGCAAGGTCGCCGGCGCGAAAGCCGCGCCCAAGCCGCCGAAGGTGCCAGAGCAGGGCAAACCAGCCGCCCGCCAGGCCGCACCCAAGAAATCCGCCAAGGCCGAGCCATCTTCGCCCGAGGGCGCCGCGGCCAAGCCGGAAACGGCTGAGGCTCAGCCCGAAACGCTGAGCGGTGCGCGCGACGGCAAGCCCGACGACCTCAAGCTGCTGAAAGGTGTGGGGCCGAAGCTCGAGCAGACGCTGAACGAGCTCGGGTTCTACCACTTCGATCAGATCGCGGCCTGGACGCCCGAACATGTGGCCTGGGTTGATGCCCGGCTGAAGTTCAAGGGCCGGATCGAACGCGACGGCTGGATCGAGCAGGCGGCCAAGCTGGCTGCTGGTGAGGAAACCGAATTTTCCAAACGTGCCAAGCAAGACGGCACCTACGAAGACTGAGAGACGGTGCCCGATACGTGCATCGGAGTGTGATGGACAAGGACAAGGAACAGGCCATCGCCCGCAAGGGCCGACATATCGGCGTGGTCATCGCGGTGACCATGCTGTTGTGGCTTGCCATGACCCTGTTCATCGGCCCGGCCCTGGAGCTGCCGGGACGCTTTGCGCTGCTGTTCGATTTCGCCGCGATCGCGGCGTTCATCTATGCGGGCGTCAACATATTTCAACTCTGGCGCATGCGTCAGGACAGCTGAAGGTAACACGCGATGCTGAAGGATCAGGACCGGATCTTTACCAACATCTACGGGATGCACGAGCGCACCTTGAAGGGCGCCCAGGCCCGGGGGCATTGGGACGGCACTGCTGGCCTGATGGAAAAGGGTCGCGACTGGATCATCCAGACGATGAAAGACTCAGGCCTGCGCGGGCGTGGCGGTGCGGGCTTCCCGACCGGCCTGAAATGGTCGTTTATGCCGAAGGAAAGCGATGGCCGCCCGTCCTATCTGGTGGTCAACGCCGACGAATCCGAACCGGGCACCTGCAAGGACCGCGAGATCATGCGCCACGATCCGCACACGCTGATCGAAGGCTGCCTGATTGCGTCTTTCGCGATGAATGCGCACACCTGCTACATCTACCTGCGCGGCGAGTACATTCGTGAGCGCGAGGCACTGCAGGCTGCAATCGACGAGGCCTATGATGCGGGCCTGCTGGGCAAGAACGCCGCCGGATCGGGATGGGATTTCGACCTGTTCCTGCACCACGGGGCAGGCGCCTATATCTGTGGCGAGGAAACCGCGCTGATCGAAAGCCTGGAAGGCAAGAAGGGCATGCCGCGCATGAAGCCGCCTTTCCCGGCGGGGGCGGGTCTGTATGGCTGCCCGACCACGGTGAACAACGTGGAATCCATCGCGGTTGTCCCCACGATCCTGCGGCGTGGCGCCGACTGGTTCGCCGGTTTCGGCCGCCAGAACAACGCGGGCACCAAGCTTTTTGCCGTCTCGGGTCACGTCAATACCCCCTGTGTGGTCGAAGAGGCGATGTCGATCAGCTTTGAAGAATTGATCGAGACCCATTGCGGTGGCATCCGCGGCGGGTGGGACAACCTGTTGGCCGTGATCCCCGGTGGCTCGTCCGTGCCTTGCGTGCGCGGCGAGAACATGCGCGACGCGATCATGGATTTCGACTATCTGCGCAACGATTTGGGCTCGGGGCTTGGCACGGCGGCGGTGATCGTAATGGACAAGTCCACCGACATCATCAAGGCCATCTGGCGCCTGTCGAAATTCTACAAGCACGAAAGCTGCGGCCAGTGTACGCCCTGCCGCGAGGGTACGGGCTGGATGATGCGGGTGATGGACCGCCTGGTGCGCGGCGAGGCCGAACTGGAAGAGATCGACATGCTGTTCGAGGTGACCAAGCAGGTCGAAGGCCATACGATCTGTGCGCTGGGTGACGCGGCCGCATGGCCGATCCAGGGCCTGATCCGCAACTTCCGCGAAGAAATCGAAGACCGCATCAAGGCTCAGAAATCGGGCCGTATGGGTGCGCTGGCGGCGGAGTGACAACGATGGAAGCCTATGCAGAGTATTCCCACGCGATTGCGTCTTTGGTGATTTTCACACTGGTCGTTTTGTTCCTATCGCCGTTTTCGGCACTGGCGAAACAGGGCAAAGGGCTGGCTCCTGGCGCGACCCCCGACCAGGACTATGCCGACAAGGCTTATCGCCTGAACCGTGCCTATCTGAACGGCACCGAGACTTTGCCCGCGTTTCTGACCGTTACTGTGGCAGCCATTCTGTTGGGCGCCAGCCCGGTCTGGGTGAACTGGCTGGCCGCGATTGCCTTGGTCGCGCGACTGGTGATGCTTGTCGTACACATTCAGGGCGTTGGCAAACCGCATAGCGGTATTCGTTCAGTCCTGTATGTGGTGGCTTGGGCCTGCATGTTTGTGCTTGGGATCCTTGCATTGGTGGCTGCGTTCTGATGGCCGTCACACTTGTTGATATCACCGCGAAC
This sequence comes from Ruegeria sp. BB9, assembly GCF_056539345.1. NCBI lineage: Bacteria > Pseudomonadati > Pseudomonadota > Alphaproteobacteria > Rhodobacterales > Roseobacteraceae > Ruegeria > Ruegeria sp. BB9. Next base: position 615,898 of record NZ_JBQFUU010000002.1, read on the forward strand.
CTGCGTCGCCCGGCTGTCGGTGTGCTTGTTCTGCTGACGCTGCTTTCGGCCTGCGGGACGGCTCCAACAAGCGACCGGATCCTGTTTGACGGCAAGTCGTTTCGGGCCAAGGCAAAGCCGGTCGACAAGAAACGGTCGCCTGCGGATTTCACCGTGACGATCAAAGGTGTGTCAGCCTCGCTGGATGGCGCGCGCGAAGCTGGTCGGTACGAGGGCACCCGGTTCTGCATTCAGAATTTCGGTTCCTCCCGCATTGCGTGGAAGGTTGGTCCTGACACCGAACCGCAGAACCTGCGCATCGAAAACGACAGCCTGACATTTGCCGGAGCCTGTCAACGACCATGAGCTGCGCTATTGCATATCCTGCGCTGATCGGGCGGCCGTTATTGCATAACAGCCGTGCCGCGGGACGTCTTGGGGAACCCAAGACGAAAGGATATGTCATGAAATTTGTGAAACTTGCCGCATTTGCCTGTGCGACGGCGTTGCCCGTCTCGGCGGACGCAAAGCCGCCCTTGCGCGAAGTCAAGGAAATCGACAACGAGCTTTACTACATCGCCATCGCAAATGAGATCTCGGAATACTGCCCGTCGATCAGTGGGCGGCGAATGAAGGCAATCGGTGTGATGTGGAGCCTGCGGTCCACGGCCAACAGCCTGGGTTATTCGGACGGAGAGATCCGGGCCTATGTCGAGTCGGACTCTGAAAAAGCGCGGATGCGGGCCAAGGGCGAGAAGTATCTCGCGCAGAACGGCGTGAGCTACGGAAAAGCTGAAACATTCTGTGCCCTGGGGCGCAAGGAAATCGAACGAAACAGCGCCATTGGCGTGTATTTGAGGGCGAACTAGACCATGTCTGACCTCCGCAAGATCGTAATCGACGACAAGGAAATCGAAGTCGATGGCGCGATGACCCTGATTCAGGCCTGCGAGCAGGCCGGGGTCGAGGTGCCGCGGTTCTGCTATCATGAGCGCCTGTCGATTGCCGGCAACTGCCGCATGTGCCTGGTCGAGGTCGTGGGCGGGCCGCCCAAGCCGGCCGCTTCGTGCGCGATGCAGGTGCGCGATCTGCGCCCTGGACCGGAAGGCCAGCCGCCGGTGGTCAAGACCAACTCGCCCATGGTCAAGAAGGCCCGGGAAGGGGTCATGGAATTTCTGCTGATCAACCACCCCTTGGATTGCCCGATCTGCGACCAAGGCGGTGAATGCGATCTGCAAGACCAGGCAATGGCCTACGGTATGTCGGCCAGCCGGTTCAAAGAAGCCAAGCGGGCCGTGGATGATCTGGATCTGGGTCCGCTGGTTGGTACGGCCATGACCCGCTGCATCAGCTGCACCCGCTGTGTGCGTTTCACGACCGAGATCGCGGGTATCGACCAAATGGGCCAGACAGGCCGGGGCGAGGATGCGGAAATTACCTCCTACCTGAACCAAACGCTGGATTCGAACCTGCAAGGCAACATCATTGACCTGTGCCCGGTGGGGGCGCTGACTTCCAAGCCTTATGCCTTTACCGCACGCCCGTGGGAACTGACCAAGACCGAAACCATCGACGTGATGGACGCCTTGGGATCGAACATTCGTGTCGATACCAAGGGCCGCGAAGTGATGCGCATTCTGCCGCGCAACCATGATGGCGTGAATGAAGAGTGGATCTCGGACAAGACGCGTTTTGTCTGGGACGGTTTGCGCCGTCAACGTCTGGACACGCCTTATATCCGCGAAAACGGTCGCCTGCGCGCCGCCAGCTGGCCCGAGGCTTTGGCCACCGCCGCAGCGGCGATGAAGGGCAAGAAGGTTGCAGGTCTGATCGGCGATCTGGTTCCTGTCGAAGCCGCCTTTGCGTTGAAGCAGTTGATTGAGGGGCTGGGTGGCAAGGTCGAATGCCGAACCGACAATGCCCGCCTGCCTATCGGTAACCGTTCGGGCTATGTCGGCAATGTGACGATCGAGGAGATCGACACGGCGAAAGAGATCATTCTGATCGGCACCAACCCGCGCGACGAGGCTCCGGTGCTGAATGCGCGCATCCGCAAGGCGTGGCTGGCGGGCGCCGATGTCAAATTGATCGGCCCGGCCGTTGATCTGACTTATGACTACGAACATCTTGGCACCGACCGCGATGCACTGGCCAAGGCCAAGGCAAGCAACGAAGCCGTTGTGATCGTCGGACAAGGCGCCGTTTCTGAGGCCGACGGTCTGGCCGTTTTGGCCGCTGCGCGCGCGCTGTCGGGTCGGATGCTGGTTCTGCACACAGCGGCGGCCCGCGTCGGTGCGATGGATGTGGGGGCAGTTACGGAAGGTGGCCTTGAGGCTGCAATCGACGGCGAGGTGATCTTCAATCTGGGCGCGGACGAGGTCGATATCGATACCGGTCCGTTCGTCATCTATCAGGGCAGCCACGGTGACCGCGGTGCACATCGCGCCGACGTCATCCTGCCAAGTGCGGCCTATACCGAGGAAAACGGTCTCTTCGTCAACACTGAGGGTCGCCCTCAATTGGCGATGCGGGCCGGATTTGCGCCGGGCGAAGCCAAGGAAAACTGGGCGATCTTAAGGGCGCTTTCGGCAGAGTTGGGCGAGAAACTTCCTTATGACACTTTGGCCCAGCTGCGGCAAAAGCTGATCGAAGCAGTGCCGCATCTGGCCGGGATCGACCAAGTGCCCGAGAACGAAGAACAGGCAATCGAGGCCGGACCTTTGGGGCAGGCCGATTTCCGGACCGTGATCAAGGATTTCTATCTGACCAACCCGATCGCACGTGCCTCGCAGTTGATGGCCGAGCTTTCGGCGCTGGCCAAGGCGCGCGGTGACCAAAAGATTGCTGCGGAATGAGGCTTGCGACGACCATAAACAGCACAGAGGGCGGAAGCCCGAGCTCGTTTTTCCGAGAGGAGATACGAGGGGCGTGGTCGGGTGTTTTGCCGAATGAAATGAAGGAAAAAGGTGGCGTGCAGGAAGCGGATGCTGTTTACACCAACTCGCCAAACCAATCGCAGGCGACGCGAGTCTCCGACCGGCCGGTCGGGCCTCGCGATGGCAGCGGAAAACGGAATACCCACGGTGTGAGGACCAATGGCTGAATTCTTTGACACCCCAGGCGGAATAGCCCTGATCATATTGGCGCAGGTGCTGGCCGTCGTGGCCTTCGTGATGATCTCGCTGCTGTTTCTGGTCTATGGCGACCGCAAGATCTGGGCCGCGGTCCAGATGCGTCGCGGCCCCAACGTGGTTGGCGTTTATGGCCTACTGCAATCGGTGGCGGACGCGCTGAAATACGTCGTCAAAGAGGTGGTGATCCCTGCCGGCGCCGACCGGACTGTGTTCATCCTGGCGCCGCTGACGTCGTTCGTACTGGCCATGATCGCCTGGGCGGTCATTCCGTTCAATGACGGCTGGGTCCTGTCCGACATCAACGTGGCCATCCTTTACGTGTTCGCAGTGTCCTCGCTCGAGGTTTACGGCGTTATCATGGGCGGATGGGCGTCAAACTCGAAATACCCGTTCCTGGGTTCGCTGCGCTCGGCCGCGCAGATGATTTCGTATGAGGTTTCGATCGGCCTGATTATCATCGGGGTGATAATTTCGACCGGCTCGATGAATTTTGGAGACATCGTGCGGGCGCAGGATGGCTCGTTCGGGTTCTTCAGCTGGTACTGGCTGCCGCATTTCCCGATGGTCTTCCTGTTCTTCATCTCGGCCCTGGCCGAGACCAACCGCCCGCCGTTCGACCTGCCCGAGGCGGAGTCTGAGCTGGTTGCAGGCTATCAGGTTGAATACTCGGCAACGCCCTTCCTGCTGTTCATGGCGGGCGAATACATCGCCATCTTCCTGATGTGCGCCCTGACCACGCTGCTGTTCTTCGGCGGCTGGTTGTCGCCGATCCCGGGCCTGCCCGATGGTGTGCTGTGGATGGTCGCCAAGATGGCGTTCTTCTTCTTCCTGTTCGCGATGGTCAAGGCAATCACGCCCCGCTACCGCTACGACCAGCTGATGCGGCTGGGCTGGAAAGTGTTCCTGCCGTTCAGCCTGGTGTGGGTGGTCTTCGTGGCCTTTGCGGCGAAGTTCGACTGGTTCTGGGGTGCATTCGCCCGTTGGAGCGTAGGAGGCTGACAATGGCAAATATCGACTATACCCGCGCGGCCAAATACTTCCTTCTGCAGGATTTCTGGGTCGGCATGAAGCTGGGGCTGAAGTATTTCTTCGCCCCCAAAGCCACCGTGAACTACCCGCACGAAAAGGGTCCGCTGTCGCCCCGGTTCCGCGGTGAACACGCCCTGCGCCGTTATCCCAACGGCGAGGAGCGCTGCATCGCCTGCAAACTGTGCGAAGCTGTGTGTCCCGCTCAAGCCATCACAATCGACGCTGAGCCGCGTGAAGACGGCAGCCGCCGTACCACGCGCTATGACATCGACATGACCAAGTGCATCTACTGCGGCTTCTGCCAAGAGGCCTGCCCGGTCGATGCCATCGTGGAAGGGCCGAATTTCGAATTCGCCACCGAAACCCGCGAAGAGCTGTTCTATGACAAGCAGAAGCTGCTGGACAACGGTGAACGCTGGGAAGCCGAGATCGCCCGCAACCTGGAACTGGACGCGCCCTACCGATGAGCGATCCGGCAAAAAACCCATTCGAGCAGATGCTCAGACAGGCCCATGACATGGCCAAGGCGTTCAACCCGGCGCTGGAGAGCTATTCGCCCGTCGACGCGATGCGCGGCTTCGAGGCGCTGTGGCCGACCATGCCCAAAGAGGTCATGGAAATGATGTTCGGCAACACCGTCAATCCGGGCGGACTGGATGCCAAGACCCGCCTGTTGCTGACGCTGGCCGGTCTGACTTGCCAGGGCGCGCAGGCCGACACGGCCCTGCGCCAGACGGTGCGCCATGCCATCGAGGCGGGGGCCAAGAAACAAGAGATCGTGGAAACGATCGGTCAGATGTCGGTCTTTGCCGGCATCCCGGCCATGACCCGGGCGCTGGAACTGGCGCAGGAGGCCATGGGCGAAAACGAGGAAGATGACCAATGAGCGTATTTGCCTTTTACCTCTTTGCCATCAGCGCCATCACCGGCGGGCTGTTCACCGTGATCAGCCGGCAGCCGGTGCATTCGGTGCTGTGGCTGATCCTGGCCTTCCTTTCGTCGGCGGGACTGTTCGTGCTGCTGGGGGCGGAATTCGTCGCCATGCTGCTGATCATCGTCTATGTCGGCGCGGTGGCGGTGCTGTTCCTGTTCGTGGTGATGATGCTGGACGTGGACTTTGCCGAGCTCAAGGCCGAGATGGCGCGCTACATGCCTCTGGCCCTGCTGATCGGTCTGGTCATCCTGATGCAGTTCGTCATGGCCTTTGGCGCCTGGGACAGCGCACAAGGCGCGGCGGCCAACCTGGCCCAGCCGATCCCTGCCGACCGCCACAACACCGAGGCACTGGGTGTCATCCTTTACGATCAATACTTCCTTCTGTTCCAACTGGCGGGCCTGATCCTGCTGGTGGCCATGATCGGCGCCATCGTGCTGACGCTGCGCCACCGCAAGGACATCAAGCGTCAGGACATCGTCGGCCAGATGATGCGTGACCCGGCCAAGGCAATGGAGTTGAAGGACGTGAAACCGGGGCAGGGACTTTGAGACGATGATCGGACTTGAACACTATCTTACCGTCGCGGCGACGCTGTTCGTCATCGGCATCTTCGGTCTCTTCCTGAACCGCAAGAACGTCATCATCCTGCTGATGAGCATCGAACTGATGCTGCTGGCGGTGAACATCAACCTCGTGGCGTTTTCCAGCTTTCTCGGCGATCTGGTCGGGCAGGTTTTCACGCTGTTCGTGCTGACCGTGGCCGCGGCCGAGGCTGCGATCGGGCTGGCTATTCTGGTCTGCTTCTTCCGCAACCGCGGCACTATCGCGGTTGAAGACGTCAACATGATGAAGGGGTAAGGGATCATGGAAACCACAATCCTCTTTGCCCCGCTGGTGGGCGCGCTGATCTGCGGCTTTGGCTGGAAGTTCATCGGCGAAAAGGCCGCGCTGTGGACGGCCACTGGCCTGTTGTTCCTGGCCTGTTTGCTGTCGTGGATCGTCTTCTTCAGCTTTGACGGACAGACCCAGCAGATCGAAATCATGCGCTGGATCGAGAGCGGCTCGCTGTCGACCTCGTGGGCCATCCGTCTGGACCGGCTGACCGCCATAATGCTGATCGTCGTCACCACGGTTTCGGCGCTCGTGCACCTTTATTCGTTCGGCTACATGGATCACGACCCGCAGTGGCGTGAGGGCGAAAGCTACAAGCCGCGCTTCTTTGCCTATCTGTCCTTCTTCACCTTCGCCATGCTGATGCTGGTGACGGCCGACAATCTGGTGCAGATGTTCTTCGGCTGGGAAGGTGTAGGGGTCGCGTCGTACCTGCTGATCGGTTTTTACTATCGCAAACCTTCGGCCAATGCGGCGGCGATGAAAGCGTTCATCGTCAACCGTGTGGGCGATTTCGGCTTTGCGCTGGGGATATTCGCGCTGTTCTTCCTGACCGACAGCATCAACTTCTCGGACATCTTTGCCGCTGCACCCCAGCTGGCAGAAACGCAACTGACCTTCCTGTGGGGCGAATGGACCGCGATCGAGGTCATCTGCGTGCTGCTGTTCATCGGTGCGATGGGCAAATCGGCGCAGTTGATCCTGCACACCTGGTTGCCGGACGCGATGGAGGGCCCGACGCCCGTGTCGGCGCTGATCCACGCGGCCACCATGGTGACGGCCGGTGTGTTCTTGGTTTGCCGCATGTCGCCGCTGATGGAGTTCGCGCCAGGAGCAACCGGGTTCGTCACCGTGCTGGGGGCTGCCACCGCTTTCTTTGCCGCGACCGTGGGCTTGGTGCAGACGGACATCAAACGCGTGATCGCCTATTCGACCTGCTCGCAGCTGGGCTACATGTTCGTGGCCGCGGGCGTGGGCATGTATTCGGCGGCGATGTTCCACCTGTTCACGCATGCCTTCTTCAAGGCGCTCTTGTTCCTGGGGGCGGGCTCGGTGATCCACGCCATGCACCACGAACAGGACATGATGAACTATGGCAACCTGCGCAAGAAGATCCCCTATACCTTCTGGGCGATGATGATCGGCACGCTGGCCATCACCGGTGTCGGTATCCCGCTGACCACGATCGGCTTTGCCGGTTTCCTGTCCAAGGATGCCATCATCGAAAGCGCCTATGCCGGCGGATCGGCCTTCGGGTTCTGGGCGCTGGTGATCGCGGCCGCGATGACCTCGTTCTACAGCTGGCGCCTGATCTTCCTGACCTTCTTTGGCGAGGAGCGGGGCGACAAGCACACGCATGAGCACGCGCATGAAAGCCCGATGGTCATGCTGGTGCCGCTGGGTGTTCTGTCGCTGGGCGCCGTGTTCGCGGGCATGATCTGGTACAACAACTTCTTCGGTCACGCCGATCAGGTTGGCAAGTTCTATGGCATTCCGGTGGCCGAGGCGCATGCCGAGGCCGGTGACCATGCCAAGGCCGATGACCATGGCGACGACACGCATGCCACCGAATCCCATGGCGACGAGGCTGCGCATGATGACAAGGCGAAGGGCGGAGATCACCACTATGCCTTTGTCGGCAAACCGGGCGAGGGTGCGCTGTACATCGCGCCGGACAACCATGTTCTGGACGACGCGCATGCGGCGCCGAAATGGGTCAAGGTCTCGCCGTTCATCGCAATGGTTCTGGGCTTTGGACTGGCCTACCTGTTCTACATCGTGAACCCGGCGCTGCCGGGCCGCCTGGCCGAGAACCAGCGTCCGCTGTACCTGTTCCTCAAGAACAAGTGGTACTTTGACGAAATCTACGACGCGATCCTTGTCAAACCGACTGTGGCCCTTGGCCGGTTCCTGTGGAAGGGCGGTGACGGCAAGACGATCGACGGTTTCCTGAACGGAGTAGCAATGGGCGTCGTTCCCTTCTTCACCCGCCTCGCAGGCAAGGCGCAGACGGGCTACATCTTCACTTACGCCTTCTGGATGGTTCTGGGGATCGCCGCCCTGGTCACCTGGATGTCGATCGGCGGAGGCGCAAACTGATGGACAATATCCTATCCATTGTAACGTTCATTCCGGCCATTTCCGCCGGTCTGATGGCGCTGTTCCTGCATGGGAACGATGTGGCCGCACAGCGCAATGCCAAGTGGATCGCGCTGGTTGCGACCACAGTGACCTTCCTTGTTTCGATCGGAATCTATACCGAGTTCGACCCATCGAACACCGGCTTCCAGATGGTGGAAGAGGGTCAGTGGCTGCTGGGCCTGAAGTACAAGATGGGCGTGGATGGCATCAGCGTTCTGTTCGTGCTGCTGACCACCTTCATCATGCCGCTGACCATCTTGGCCAGCTGGAACGTGACCGACCGGGTCAAGGAATATATGATCGCCTTCCTGCTTCTGGAAACGCTGATGCTCGGCGTATTCATGGCGCTGGATCTGGTGCTGTTCTACCTGTTCTTCGAAGCCGGGCTGATCCCGATGTTCCTGATCATCGGCATCTGGGGCGGCAAGGACCGGATCTATGCCAGCTTCAAGTTCTTCCTCTACACCTTCCTCGGCTCGGTTCTGATGCTGGTGGCGATGGTGGCGATGTATGCGGATGCAGGCACCACGGACATTGCCGCGCTCATGACGCACCAGTTCTCGTCCGAGAGCTTCAGCGTGCTGGGTGTCCACATTGTCGGTGGTATGCAGACGCTGATGTTCCTCGCGTTCTTCGCGTCCTTCGCGGTGAAGATGCCGATGTGGCCCGTGCACACCTGGCTGCCTGACGCGCACGTTCAGGCACCGACGGCGGGTTCGGTCGTGCTGGCGGCAATCCTGCTGAAGATGGGTGGCTATGGCTTCCTGCGCTTCAGCTTGCCCATGTTCCCGGTTGGGTCGGCCGTGATGACCGATCTGGTGCTGTGGCTGTCGGCCATCGCCGTGGTCTACACCTCGTTGGTGGCGCTGGTGCAGGAGGACATGAAAAAGCTGATCGCCTATTCCTCGGTCGCGCATATGGGTTTTGTGACCATGGGCATCTTTGCGGCGAACCAGCAGGGCATCGATGGGGCGATCTTCCAGATGCTCAGCCACGGGTTCATCTCGGCCGCGCTGTTCCTTTGCGTCGGCGTGATCTACGACCGGATGCACACTCGCGACATCGAGGCCTATGGCGGGCTGGTGATCCGAATGCCGGCCTATGCGCTGGTGTTCATGCTGTTCACGATGGCCAATGTGGGGCTGCCGGGCACCAGCGGGTTCATCGGCGAATTCCTGACGCTGATGGGCACCTTCCAGGTCAACACCTGGGTGACCGCAGTGGCGGCCAGCGGTGTGATCTTCTCGGCAGCTTATGCGCTGTGGCTGTATCGCCGCGTGGTCTTTGGCGACCTGATCAAGGAAAGCCTCAAGTCGATCACCGACATGAGCACACGCGAACGCCTGATCTTTGCGCCGCTGATCGTCATGACCATCCTGCTGGGGGTCTATCCGTCGCTGGTCACCGACGTGATCGGCAATTCGACCGCCGCGCTGATTTCGAACTATGACACGGCTCTGGCCGCGGCCGAGGCCGCGACCCAGGTCGCCTCGCACTAAGGGAGCTTTGGAGACATGATCCAGGCTGATCTCACTGTAATTCTGCCGGAAATCATTCTGGCGATCTATGCGATGGCGGCGCTGATCGGAGCTGTCTACACCAGCAAGGATGCGCTGGCTCCGGTTCTGGTCTGGACGACGGCCGGACTGATGGCGGCGCTGTCGTTCTGGATCGCGTCGAACGGCTCGGGGACCAACGTGGCCTTCAACGGCATGTTCATCGACGACGGGTTCGCCCGATTTGCAAAGGTCGCGATTCTGCTATCGGCCGCCGCGGTTCTGGTTATGAGCCAGGAGTACATGGCGCGCCGGAACCTGCTGCGTTTCGAGTATCCGTTGCTGGTGGCTTTGGCAGCGGTCGGCATGATGATGATGGTCAGCGCCGGCGATTTGATGTCGCTCTATATGGGTCTCGAGCTGCAGTCGCTGTCTCTGTATGTCGTGGCGGCCCTGCGCCGTGACAGCGCCAAATCGACCGAGGCGGGGCTGAAGTATTTCGTTTTGGGTGCGCTCAGTTCGGGATTGCTGCTGTTCGGCGCATCTCTGGTCTATGGGTTCACCGGTACGACGCTGTTCTCGGGCATCATCAACACGGTGCATCACGGCGATGTCTCGGTTGGGCTTCTGTTTGGCCTTGTTCTGCTGATCTCGGGTTTGGCATTCAAGATTTCGGCGGTTCCGTTCCACATGTGGACACCGGACGTTTACGAGGGCTCGCCCACTCCGGTGACGGCTTTCTTTGCAACCGCACCCAAAGTTGCAGCGATGGCCTTGTTCGCGCGCGTTCTGCATGATGCGTTCGGCGGTGCCATCGCGGACTGGCAGCAGGTGATCGTGCTGCTTTCGGTCCTGTCGATGTTGCTGGGGGCCGTGGCTGCCATCGGGCAGCGCGACATCAAACGGCTGATGGCCTATTCGTCAATTGCACATATGGGGTACGCGCTGATCGGTCTGGCCGCGGGCACCGAATTGGGTGTCAAAGCGATGCTGATGTATCTGGCGATCTATGTGACCATGAATATCGGCACCTTCGCCTTCATCCTGATGATGGAGCGCGACGGCAAGCCGGTGACAGACATCGACGCCCTGCGCCAGTATTCCAAGCGGGACCCGGGCAAGGCGCTGGCCGTGCTGATCCTGATGTTCAGCCTTGCCGGCGTACCGCCAATGCTGGGGTTCTTCGCCAAGTTCGGCGTCTGGCAGGCCGGTGTGCAAGCTGACCTGATTGGGTTGGTTATTGCATCGGCAATCGCCTCGGTGATCGGTGCCTTCTACTACCTGCGGATCGTCTTCTACATGTATTTCGGCGACGAAAACGAAGATCCGATCGAAACCCGCTCGACCCCGGTATTGTGGGTTGCTCTGATGGGGTCGGCCGCATTGATGTTGATCGGTGTGGTCTACCAGTTCGGGATCGAGGGCGCAGCGGCAGCCGCGGCGACGACGCTTGTCAACTGACCGTTTCAACAAAATCTGGAAAGGGGCTCGGCCATCAGGCCGGGCCTTTTTGGCATGAGCACCTGGCCCCAAGGATACGGTCTGCATATCCTGCAGGAAGTTGACAGCACCCTGAATGAGGCCGCGCGGATCGCACCCACTGCAACAGGTCCGGTCTGGATCATGGCGCATCATCAAACCGCCGCGCGTGGCAGGCGCGGCCGGGCGTGGTCCAACCCCCAGGGCAACCTGGCAGCAACCTTGTTGCTGCGGCCCGAGGGCAATCCAGAGCAGGCAGCCCTTCGCAGCTTTGTTGCCGCGCTGGCGCTTTTTGATGCCTGTGTTTCGGTCACCGGTCGCGCACAGGGGTTCGCATTGAAATGGCCGAATGACGTGTTGTTGAACGGCGGGAAACTGGCCGGCATCCTGTTGGAAAGCACGGGGCAGGGGCGCGACGTATCCCACCTTGCGATCGGCATCGGGGTGAACCTCGCAGACGCGCCTGATCCTGAGACAGTTGAGCAGGGAGCTCTGCGGCCCGTTTCGTTGTTGTCGGAAACCGGGGCTCAGGTGTCCGCCGAGGATTTTCTGACTGAACTCGCCGATGCCTACGCAAAGCTCGAACTGCAGTTTGTTACCTACGGGTTTGAACCGATCCGCAAAGCGTGGTTGGCCCGGGCTGCGAAGCTGGGCGAGGTGATTACCGCGCGCACAGGTGCTTCGGAAACCGTCGGGACCTTTGAAACGGTGGACGCGGGCGGCAACCTTGTCCTAAACACCGCCAAGGGCCGCGTCAGCATTCCGGCGGCAGACGTTTATTTCTGAAAGGGGCGCATATGCTTCTGGCCATTGACTGCGGCAACACGAACACCGTTTTCTCGATCTGGGATGGCGAGAAATTCCTGTGCACGCTGCGCACCTCAACCCACCATGCCCGCACGGCCGATGCCTATTTCACCTGGTACTCGACCCTGGTGAAACATTACGGGATCGAGGCTGACATCACCGACGTCATCATTGCCTCGACGGTGCCGCGGGTGGTGTTCAACCTGCGCGTCTTTGCCGACCGGTTCTTTGGATGCCGGCCGTTGGTGGTGGGCAAGCCCGATTGCGAGTTGCCGGTAGCGCCGCGCGTTGATGAAGGGACGATTCCCGGTCCGGACCGTCTGGCGAATGCGGCCGGTGCCTTTGATCGGCACGGCGGGAATGTCGTGGTGGTGGATTTCGGGACCGCCACGAATTTCGATGTGGTCGCCGCTGATGGCGCCTATGTCGGAGGAGTGATCGCCCCCGGCGTGAACCTCAGTCTCGAGGCCTTGCACCAGGGCGCTGCAGCTCTGCCGCATATCGACGTGACGCGTCCCGAGAAAGTCATCGGCACAAACACGGTTGGATGTATCCAGTCAGGTGTGTATTGGGGGTATTCCGGCCTCATCGAAGGTTTGATCGACAGGATCAAGGCGGAATACGGAATGCCCATGAAGGTCATAGGGACGGGCGGTCTTGCACCGCTGTTCGATCAGGCGGATGTGGGCTTTGATGCAATTGAAGACGATCTGACGATGCACGGGCTTACCGTGATCCATCGCTACAATAAGGATACTGGCTCGGCATGAGCAGCGAAAGACTGATCTACTTGCCGCTCGGCGGCGCGGGCGAAATCGGTATGAACGCCTATGTCTACGGCTATGGCAAACCCGGTCAGGAACGTCTGATCCTGGTCGATCTGGGCGTGACCTTTCCCGACATGGATACAACGCCGGGCGTCGATCTGATCTACGCCGACATTTCGTGGTTGAAGGAACGTGCGGATCGGCTTGAGGCGATCTTCGTCACCCATGCGCACGAGGATCACGTCGGCGCCGTGGCCCATTGTCAAGAGGCCCTTGGCGCGCCGGTCTACGCGCGTGCTTTCACCGCAAATATCGCCCGCCGCAAAATGGAAGATGTCGGACATCCGCCCGAAGCCGTGCGCACCGTGTCCGCCTGGCCCGAGCAGATCAAGGCAGGTCCGTTTACGGTCGGGTTCCTGCCCGTTTCGCATTCGATCCCCGAGAGCGCGGCGCTGGTGATCGATACACCGGCCGGCCGTGTCGTGCATACCGGTGATTTCAAACTGGACACCAATCCGGTTGTGGGCGAACCGTTTGATCCCGATCTTTGGGCCGAAGTGGCCAAGCCCGGGGTCAAGGCGTTGGTTTGTGACAGCACCAACGTGTTTTCCTCGCATCCCGGCCGTTCGGAGTCGGAGGTCGGGCCGGCCATCACTCAATTGGTCGAAGACGCGACCGGTATGGTGGTTGCAACGACCTTTGCGTCGAATGTCGCGCGGGTCAAAACGCTGGCCGAGGCCGGGCAGCGGGCGGGTCGGTCGGTGGTTCTGTTGGGCCGGGCCATGCGCCGCATGATCGAGGCTGCGACCGAAACCGGTATCCTGTCTGATTTTCCCCGCGTGATCAGCGCTGAGGAAGCCTTGGATCTGCCCCGCCAGAACCTGATGCTGATCGTCACCGGCAGCCAGGGTGAGCGCCGCGCGGCCAGCGCGCAGCTGGCGCGTGGCAAGTACCGGGGGATCGAGCTGAAAGATGGCGACCTGTTCCTGTTCTCCTCGAAGACCATTCCGGGGAATGAACGCGGTGTGATCCGCATCATGAACCAACTGAGCGAAAAAGGCGTCGACGTGGTCGATGACAGCGCTGGCTTGTATCACGTTTCCGGCCACGCCAACCGCCCCGATCTCGAGCAGATGCATGCCTTGGTCGATCCTCAGATCGTCGTTCCAATGCACGGTGAACACAGGCATCTGCGGGAACACGCCAAGCTGGCCGAGGCCGGGGGGCGTGCCGGAGTTCTGGCGGTCAATGGAACGATGCTGGATCTGTCCGGGAACGCGCCCGAGGTCGTGGATTATGTCGAGACCGGCCGGACCTACCTGGACGGATCCGTCAAGATTGGCGCGCTGGACGGTGTGGTGCGGGACCGTATCCGCATGGCTCTGAACGGGCACGTGACCGTAACTGTCATCCTGGACGAAGACGACGAGCCACTGGGCGAGCCTTGGTGCGATACCATGGGCCTGCCGGAAACCGGCGTGTCGCGGGCCGGATTGATCGAGGTGCTGGAAGAGGACCTGAACCAGTTCCTGATGCGGGCTGATGTCAAAACGCTGCGGGACGATGACAAGCTGGAAGAAGCCATGCGTCGCATCGTTCGCCAAAGTTCGCAGATCGAAATCGGCAAAAAGCCCGAAGTCACAGTTGTGGTAAGCCGAATGAAATAAGGTGGCTCAGTCTGCTTCGGGCATCGGGTGGCCCTTGAGGCGCTGGAACAGGCTGGCTTCTTCGTTGTTCAGAAAGAACGGCACAGAGTCGGGGGGCGTTGTATCTGATACGCGCGCCTCGACTTCCGACAGAACAACCTCGGTGATGAACGGCAAGTCGAACTCCCGCGCCTGTTCCAACGGAATCCACTGTAGATGTGACAGCTCATCCGAAGCCTGGCTGAAGTCGTCCAGATCACCGTCGATGGCATCTGCGTCCAAAAGAAAAAACCGGGCGTCGAACCGTCGTGGGCGTCCGGGCGGGGTAACCGCGCGGAACACGAACTGCAGCGCTTCAGCCGACGGAATGTAGCCTCTTTCCGCGAAGCCGGTCCAGGCATGTGGAACCGGACCCGGCCAGGTATCCCGGGCACCGAGGATAAGGCCGGTCTCCTCCCACAACTCGCGAATTGCCGCCGCCGCCAGTGGCACATGCAACCCGGCAGGGGCCTGATCGCTCAGCCGTTGCCGGCAAATCTCGGGTACCGGAGTGGCCAGCGGAACTTGCGCGTCCTCGGCATCCACGGCACCCCCCGGAAACACGAACTTGTTCGGCATGAAGGCCGCCGCGGCACCACGTTGGCCCATCAGGATCGACGGGGTTCGAAAACGGTCGCGCAAAACAATGATCGTCGCGGCGTCGCGAATTGCGGATTTGTCCACGGTCATGAGAAGCTCAGCTGCATTGACGGGTCACTTGCTGTCGTCGAACCCGTGCATCTTCCGGGCCCATTGAAAGCCGACGACCGCTCCTTTGAGCCTGGGCAGAAGGAACAGCGACAGCGCAACGCACGCGATCGAAAAGCCGATTGCCATGGCCCACGGAGACGGGCGCAGGCCGACGTAAGTGACATGCAGCGCCGGAGCCAGAAGATGTCCGACCAGCAAAATGGTCAAGTAGGCCGGCCCGTCATCTGCCCTGTGGTGAAACAATTCCTGACCGCAGTTTGCGCAGGTATCATTCACCTTCAGGTAGCTATGCAACAGCTTGCCTTTGCCGCAGTTGGGGCATTTGCACCGGAACCCTTTCACGATGGCGGGCCACGTGGGGCGTTCCTCCTGAGGGAGGGTGTCGATGGTTTGATCTGTCATCTTGATACTCGCGCTCGGATTTCGGAGATATTGCGCTTGTTTCATCCCGCAGAAAAGGGGGGTGCGTCGCTTTGCACCGACCCTCTCAAAAATATTGACCGGAAATGCAGGTTTCAATGCCGGAAAAAAATTTGCGGACGGCGACGGAAACTTTGCCGGTCCGCGTTTGAATGAATGTAAGCAGCGGCACAGGGCCGCGACAACAAAGGAAACGAGCAATGAAGAGCGCAAAATTTATCTCGGCCATCATTCTGTCTGCAGTTGCCGTCACCGGGACGGCTGCGCTGGCCAAAGGACCTCGCGACCGTGAACCGGTCAGCTTTCAGGAGCTGGATGCGAACGGTGACGGCCAGGTGACCAAGGCCGAGATGGAGGCCCATCGCCTGCAGAAGTTCACCTCGGCCGATACCGACGGTGACGGAAAGATCAGCGTCGAAGAAATGCAGGCCGAGGCCCAGAAGAAGGCAAACGACCGCGTTTCCGACATGTTCGAGCGTCATGATGCCGACAAAGACGGCTTTCTGACTGCGGACGAGTTGCCGAAACCGCGCCGGGCTGACAAGATGTTTGACCGCCTTGATGCGGATGGAAACGGTTCGCTGTCCGAGCAGGAGTTCGCCAATGCACGGGATGGAATGGGTCGGCACCACAAGAAGGGTGGCCGCCCGGACCCAGACAACAACTGACGCAGGATGAAGGACGTGCCGTCCTCTGCGCATACTGTCCGCGGCGACACGGTCGCCGCGGATGCCTGCAGCGACGACGTGTTGCTGAAGCGGTTTGCCGAAGGCGACGCCCAGGCAGCACGCCTGTTGACCGATCGGTTGGGGCCGCGGTGCTATTCGGTTGCTCTGCGCATGTTGAACAACAGGGCAGAGGCCGAAGACGTAACCCAGGAAGCGATGCTTCGGCTGTGGAAAGTGGCGGCGGACTGGGTTCCGGGGCAGGCCAAGATCTCGACCTGGTTGTACCGCGTGGTCTTGAACCTGTGTGTCGATCTGCGGCGGAAGAAAACGGCAGGCACATTGGACGATGTGCCAGAGCCTGAGGACGACCAGCCCAGTGTCGTGGACCGAATGCAGCAAAACGCCCGCGTGGATGCGTTGCAAGCGGCCTTGGCACAATTGCCCGAACGGCAGCGCGAAGCTGTCATTCTCAGGCATATCGAGGAGTTGTCCAATCCGGAAATCGCGGGAATCATGAGGATTTCCGTAGAAGCGGTAGAAAGTCTTGTTGCCCGCGGAAAGCGGTCGTTGACGGCCATACTGTCAGGCCGTCAGGAAGAGTTGGGGTATGACCATGTCTGACCAAGATACAGAACTGGATCTCTTGTTTGCCGAGGCACGGCAGGCACATGTTGATCTGCCCGACGATTTGGCGGTTCGTATCCTGACGGATGCCGAGGCCATCCGGCTTGCGGCGACAAAAACAGCGAAACCCAAGTCACAAGGGTTTCTGGGCAATCTCGTTGCCGGTCTCGGGGGCTGGCAGGCGCTCAGTGGGCTTGCGGCGGCCAGCGTGGTTGGCGCATGGGTCGGCTTTGCCGCGCCGTCCTTTCTGCCGGACCCGGCAAATTACATAATGACCCAGGATGCATCCTACATGGTCGCCAATCTCGGTCTCGAGGCCGCGTTTCTGGAGGAAGCGGAATGAATGAAGACGTCAAACCCCCACGGCGCTGGGTGCCTGTGCTGCTGGTGGTATCCCTTGGTCTGAACCTGCTGGTCGCCGGGGTGATCATCGGGACTGCGCTGCGGTTTCATGGTGTGCGGGACGATGTTCCTCCCGGATTTGGACCTGCCCTGTACCGCGCTCTTCCTGATCCGGAACGCAAGGCGTTGAGAGGCGATCTGGCCGACAAGCATCGGCGCGGGGCCGAGAAAAGGTCTCGTGATTTCAAGGCGCTTGGCAAGGCGCTGCGGGCCATTCCGTTCGACCGCGATGAAGTCCAGAACCTGCTGGAAGAACAAGCCCGGGCGAATGACGAAATCCAGGCGGCTCTGCAAGAGCAGTGGCTGGCTCGGGTTTCGGCCATGTCCGACAAAGAACGAAAAGCTTATGCCGACCGCCTGGAAGACGTGTTGAAGCGGCGCCCGGATCCCAAGAAACGCAAGGACTGACTCGCTTAGGCCGCGTTCTGTTTCATCCACACCTGGTTCCGGCCGGCCTGCTTTGCCGCATAAAGCGCCTTGTCCGCGCATTTGATCAGGCTTTCGGCCGACAGTGAGCCGTCCGGAATTGGGGAGAAGGGTGGCTCGCACACCTTCAGCCCGATGCTGACCGTCACCGGAAGCCGGGCAGGAATGTCCGGCAGGACGATCGGTACGCTGCTGACGCCGCTGCAGATATCGGCCGCCTTCCTGAGCGCCTTTTCGCGGGTCGCGTTTGGCAGTCCGAACAGGAATTCCTCTCCTCCGATGCGGGCGAGGAAACCGTCAGGTCCGAAAGCACGTTTCATCCGTTTTCCGGCCTCGACCAAAACCCTGTCACCGGCACTGTGGCCGTAACGGTCATTGATGGATTTAAAATGGTCCAGGTCGGCCAGCATGATCGCGAAACCCCGCTGTTTGTGCACCGAGCTGTGCAGCAATTGGTCCATCGCGGTCTGTGCGAAACGACGGTTGTTCAGGCCGGTCAGCGTGTCGATCCACGATTCCTCAATTCCACGGCGCAACGAGTCGCGCATTTGCTCGTCATGCGCCTTGCGTGCAATCAACGCCTCGACCCGAAGCGATACTTCGTCAGGGCAGAACCCTCCGAGGCAAATTGCATCGGCGCCACGATCCAAGGCCTCGGCGGCAAGAGTGGCGTTGTCATCGGGAATGATTCCGATCAGAGCGGTCCGCCGGGTGCCGGTGCGGGATTTGAGGTCGGCCAACATGTTCAGGCCGGATGGATCGCTGTTCAGTTCGACAACTATCGCGTCAGGTATGGTGCCAGACAAGACGCCGCTAAGGTTGGGCAGGGTATGGCTGCACACCGAATGCTGCGTTCGTCCGTTCAGGGCCTTGTGCCACAGCGTGCGAGTACGTGCGGTGTGGGCCAAGACGGCGATCTGACCATGCCGCGCGGGCGTGATCATTGCTGCGGGGGCTTCGGCAAATCCCACGGATTGAGGGTTGCCACTGTTCTTCAGATCCTGAGTTTCCGCACGGGCGCGCAGCAGGCTTCGCACACGCGCCAGCAACAGCGTATCTTTGAACGGATAGGCCAGAACGTCATCCAGCCCCTCGGACAGGTTCCGCAGCCGGGCGGTCCGATCGTTCTGAGGCGCAATCGCGACCACAGGGACATCCTGCAGGGCCGGAACGGACAGCATCAGTCTTTTGACGTCGCCCGCGTCTCCGTCTGGCAGTGTCTGGGCCGTCAGCACCAGATCCGGCCGGGTCCGCCGCAGCAACGCCCCAAGACCAGCCAGCTTCTCGCCCTGCACGACATGATACCACGCCGCCGTCAGTTGCACCTTCAGCATGATGCGATTGGTCGAGACCCCGTCGAGGACAAGGATGGTTCCCTGCACGGACATTGTTTTCACCGTAGATTGCATGCCTTGCCAAAGTGTTTATGAGTCTGGTTAACAAACCCTTTCCAAATCTTCGAACCGGGGCCTGATCATGCCGATCTCTGCCGAATTCGCCGAAACTCTGGCCTTGAAAGCGCTTGGGTGGCTTGTTGGGAACGATGAATTGTTGCCTGTTTTCCTTGGTTCGACCGGCGCGTCGACGGATGACCTGAGGGACCGCGCCACAGAGCCCGAGTTTCTTGCTTCGGTGCTGGAATTTCTGATGCTTGACGATTCGTGGGTGTTGGCCTTTTGTGACGCAAACGCTGTCCCCTACGATCAACCGGCCCAGGCCCGAAGCGTCCTGTCAGGCGGCGCGGATGTTCATTGGACCTGAACGGGTCCGCGCAGGAGCAAGAATGCATGTCGATTGATGCGCTGGTTTTTGACAAGGACGGAACCCTGTTTGATTTCGCCGCCACGTGGGGGGCGTTCGGCAAGGCGGTGCTGCTGCGTCTGAGCGAGGGCGACAATGCGCGTGCGTCCGTGCTTGGAAAGAGCATTGGCTTTGACTTCGCGACAGAGACCTATTCCGAGGACAGTATCGTGATCGCTGGCACCGTCGACGAGGTCGCAGGCGCCTTGTTCCCAGACCTTGACGGCTGGTCCCGCGAGGATCTGGTTCAGACCTTGAATGCGGCTTCTGCCCATGCGCCTCAGGTCGAGGCCGTTGCGCTTGAACCGTTTCTGCAATCCTTGAAAGACGCCGGCAAGAAGCTGGGTGTTGCGACCAATGACGGCGAGATGCCGGCGAAACGGCACCTGGCCTCGGTCGGAATCGAGACCTATTTCGATTTCATTGCGGGGTATGACAGTGGCCACGGGTTCAAGCCTGGGCCCGGCCAGTTGTTGGCTTTTGCCCAACATGTTGGCGTCGCACCGGAGCGGATCGCCATGGTCGGCGACAGTCTGCACGATCTGGAGGCCGGTCGCGCCGCCGGCATGACCACGATCGGTGTTCTGACCGGACTGGCCAGGGTTGAGGATCTTGCACCGATGGCAGATGTCGTTCTTCCCGATATCAGCCACATCCCCGGCTGGCTGAACCTTCGTTAAAGCGCCTTGCCTGAAAATCGGCGGTTCATGAGTTGAAACCGACCTTGGCTGTCGCAGACAGAGCGGCCAGAGGCCGGACTTCGGGTCTTGTTTGAGAGTAACAAACGCCGGAGGAACAGATGGCCGACACGAATACTCGCAAGCGCAGGGGTGGTGGACGCGCAGGCGCTGCAGCGCGCCGAGGTGCGGCAGTCATCGACCAGATGCCTTGGAATCCGCCGATCAACATCGACCGGCCAACCGAACCGTTGGGCCCGGAGGGCGTCGAAGCCATTCATGACGGTGCCATGCGTATTCTCGAGGAAATCGGCATCGAGTTCTACAACCAAGAAGCCTTGGAGATCCTGCGTGAAGCTGGATGTATCATCAATGGCGACAACGTGCGCATGGGCCGTGACTTCGTCATGGAAATGGTCGCCAAGGCGCCTTCGACCTTTACAATCACGCCGCGCAACCCGAACCACACGATCGAGATCGGCGGCAAGACGATGTTGTTCGGAAATGTCTCGTCACCGCCGAACTACTGGGACATGGAGATCGGCAAGAAGGTACCCGGCAACCGTGAAATGTGCCGGAACCTGTTGAAGCTGACGCAGTATTTCAACTGCATCCATTTTGCCGGGGGCTACCCGGTCGAGCCGGTTGACCTGCACGCCAGCGTCCGGCACCTGGATGTCCTATATGACAAGCTGACGCTGACGGACAAGGCGATGCATGCCTATTCGCTGGGCAAAGAGCGCGTCGAGGATGTCATGGAAATGGTGCGCATCGCAGGCGGTCTCAGCCACGAGGAATTCGAGGCGTCACCGCGCATGTACACCAACATCAACTCGACCTCGCCTCTGAAACACGACCACCCGATGATCGACGGGTGCCTGCGTCTGGCCCGGCGGGGGCAGGCGATCGTCGTCACGCCTTTCACGTTGGCGGGGGCGATGGCCCCGGTTACGATGTCTGGGGCAGTTGCGCAGTCGCTGGCCGAGGCGCTGTGTGCGATTGCCTTGTTCCAGTACGTCCGGCCCGGCATCCCCTGTGTCATCGGGACATTCACCTCGAATGTCGACATGAAGTCCGGTGCGCCCGCGTTTGGCACGCCTGAATACATCCGGTCGACCCAGATGACCGGCCAGATGGCGCGGTTCTATGGGCTGCCCTTGCGCTCGTCCGGTGTCTGCGCGGCCAATGTGCCGGACGGCCAGGCCGTCTGGGAGACGTCGAATTCACTCTGGGCGGCGGTGCAGTCGGGGACCAATATGGTCTATCACGCAGCCGGATGGCTGGAGGGCGGTCTGATCGCGAGTCCGGAGAAGTTCATCATGGACTGCGAGATATTGCAGCAAATTCAAAGGTATATGCAGCCTGAGATCTGCGCCACAGGCCCAGACGAAATCGCACTGGAAGCCATCCGCGCGGTCGGGAACGATGGGCACTTCTTTGGCATCCAACACACCCAGGATCGCTATACCACCGCGTTCTATCAACCCTTCCTGAGCGATTGGAAAAACTACGAGGGCTGGGAAGTCGCGGGTGGGATCTGGACAGCCGAACGGGCGCATCTGATGTTCAAGGAGATCATCAACAGTTTTGAGGCTCCGCCGATGGATGAAGCCATCCGAGAGGAACTGGCTGACTTCGTCGCACGGCGCAAAGCCGAAGGGGGCGCGCCGACCGATTTCTGATAGCGCCCCACCGGGCAGGCAGCTGGAACGGCAGGATGTCTCAGTCTGAGATTTTGGTTAATTTTCCCCATCTTGAACTTCCGCATTTGGCCTTTGTTAAGATCTTTGAGGTGGGATCGGGCATGAAACCTTTTTGAGGGCATTCATGCACGGATTGATCAACAAGGCAGTTCAATCGTTTGTATGCGCGACGTATGGGCGTGAGCGCTGGCTTCGGGCGACCGAGGCCGCTGAACTTGGGTTCGCCGAGTTCGAAGCGATGCTCGTATACGACCGGGAAAAGTCATATCGCCTGCTGGACGTGGTCTGCGATCAACTGAACCGTTCGCGGGACGAGTTCCTGGAGGATCTCGGAACCTATCTGGTCTCACACCCCAACATGGAAGGGTTGCGGCGCCTTCTGCGCTTTGGCGGCGTCACCTATGTCGAGTTTCTGCAGTCTTTGGATGATCTGGCCGATCGGGTCAAACTGGCGGTCTCTGACCTTGAGTTGCCTTCCCTGGAACTGCAGGAGCGCTCGCCCACCGAATTCGAACTGCACTGCCATCCCGGGCTGGATGGCTATGCCAATGTCATGATCGGGATTTTACGAGCAATGGCGGACGACTATGGCGCACTCGTGATTCTAACGCATGCCGGGCACCAAGGCGGGGTGGACGTCATCTCGATGGTTCTGGTCGAAAGCGCCTTTGCCGAGGGCCGTCACTTTGATCTGGGGGCGCGGAACTGATGATGGATCTGGATCAACTGGGCAGGATGTTGGAGACGTTGTGCCCGATGTTCACCCTGGTGGATAAGGATGGGCGTATCCTTCAGGTCGGGCCGACACTGCAAAAACTGCGCCCGGACCAGCCAATGGTTGGCAGCGGTTTTCTGGATATTTTTGAACTGGTAAGGCCCAGAACCGTAACGACTCTGCCGGCATTGATGGCGACGGCAGGTACCAAGCTTCATCTCAAGCTTCACGATGAACCGCGCACAGCATTGAAGGGGTTGGTGGCACCGCTGCCTGACGATGCAGGTGCGGTTATCAACCTGTCCTTCGGGATCTCGATCCTGGACGCCGTACGGGACTATGCACTGACAAGTGCGGATTTCTCAGGAACCGACCTCGCAATTGAATTGCTGTACCTGGTCGAGGCCAAGTCTGCGGCGATGGAGGCTTCGAGGTCGTTGAACCTGCGGCTTCAGGGGGCAATGCTTGCGGCCGAGGAACAGGCCTATACGGATACTCTGACCGGCCTCAAGAACCGGCGCGCGATGGACCATATCCTCGAGCATTTGGTTTCAACGAAATCCACTTTTGCGTTAATGCATCTGGATCTGGATTTCTTCAAAGCCGTGAACGACGAATTGGGACATGCCGCGGGCGACTATGTCCTGTCCCGGGCCGCCCGGATCATGCTGGAAGAAACCCGCAGCGACGATACGGTCGCCCGGATCGGCGGCGATGAATTTGTTCTGATATTCAAAAGCCTGTCGAGCAGGGCTCAACTTGAACGGATCGCCAATCGCCTGATTAGCCGACTTCAGAAACCAATGGTTTTCGAGGGCGAGACCTGCGCGATTTCGGCGAGCATCGGGACCGCCCTAACGTCACAGTTTCTGTCCCCAAAACCGGCTGAGATTCTGCACGCGGCGGATTTGGCCCTGTACGAGGCCAAGCGAAACGGTCGGTCTTGCCATCGCTTCTATTCCGAAGAGGCGCCGGCACCGGATTAGCCCGGTGCGTCGATAGGCTGGCTGCTTGGCTAATCAGCGAAAGCCCCGTCCAATGTCCGCGCGACATGCGACTGGATTTCATCCAACTCGCCGACCACAGGCAGCACCGGGCCGCGAAATGCGGCCTTCCCCAGCTCGGCGGGAATATCATCCAACACGTGGCCCCCGGTGCAGGCAAAGAACGGCAGGCAGATCGCATGGTCCCCGGTCATTTTCGCAGCGTCACTGATCGATGGGGCTTCTTCGACAAATCCGCAGCGGATTGATTTCAGTGATATCAACCCGGCCAAACGGTCAGCGAATTCGTGGGTGACGGCTGCCGGGTTGCGGCTGCGGCCTGAGCCGTGTGCGGCAATCAGCAGATCCGTCGACGTGGTGCTCCAACCTTGCTCGTCGATCAAAGGTTGCAGGGCGTGCGCCACCAGGTTGGGTAGCTGTGGATCGACGCCCAGCGGGTCGAGTTGCCGTACTGCACGCCCTTCAAGGCGTTTGGGAAGCGCAGAAGTCACAAACCACCCTTTCGCCATGAACAACGGATAAATCGCGCTGCCGTCCGGAATGTCATCAAGGACTTTTTCCAACGCGCCTGGCGCGGCGAGGGTCGCCGATCTGACTGTGACTCTATCCGTCAGTTGATCGATCCGAGTGGCCAGTCTGGCCAGGGATGCCTCGGCCGGGTCTGGGTCGGAGGGTTGGCCATGCGCTACGATGACAGCAGTCGGCATGCTTGGGCTTCCTTATTCTGTTTCGGGATAGGTGTGGCGCCCTCACGCAAAGTCAATTCGTCTTTACCCGAGTAACGTCAACCACATCCATACCGTAAGAATGGACACGCCTGTGCCGATCAATACCGAAGAGGCGGCAACTCGTTTGGCCCGGCCGTACATATTGGCGAAAATGTAGGCGTTGAAACCGGGCGCCATCGCCGCGTTCAGAACGCCCGAGCGGAAAAGATCTTGCGGCAGGGCGGTCGCTGTACCGAACAACCAAACCAGGCTTGGATGCAGAACAAGTGAAACGCAGCAAACATAGCCGATTGTCCGCAGGTCACCTTCGGGCTTGTATTTGACCAGAACTCCGCCCAGGGCGAATAGGGCACCGGGCAATGCTGCGCGGGTCACCAGGCTCAGGGCCTCGTCTGCCACAGCCGGAATACCGACACCCGTGAGATTGACGATGAAGCCCAGAGCAATACCCAGGATCAGCGCGTTCTTGAACATTGCCGAAAGCACCGACCGGGCCATGCGCATACCGCCATTGCCTCGGTTGCGGATGACCTCCATCACGGTAATACCGACGCAGTAGCAGAACGGCGAGTGGAACGCGATGATCGCATAGTTTCCGGTCAGGTTGTCGGGACCATAGGCGCGTTCGGTGATTGGCAGGCCCAGCAGGACCGAGTTCGAAAACAGGCAGCAGAACCCGATCGCGACGCAATCTTCCCATTCGCGCTTGAATATCAGGCGAGCGCCGAAAGCCCCCGCAAGGAAACACAGAGCTGCGGCGGTATAGAAACTGCCCAGAAGGCGCGGGTCAAAGCTGGCGCTCAGGTCCAGATGGGCGATGGCCAGAAACAGCAGGCAGGGGATTGCGAACCCCTGCGTGAACTTCATCAGCCCGTCGATATGCACTTCTTTGAAGTAACCCGTCAGCGTCGAGACATAGCCGGCCCCAATCACAAGAAAAACCGGAAGGATGACGTCGATCAGGCTTTGCAACATGTCACGACCTCAATCCAGGCAGTTCGGTCAGAGCTGGGGGAAGCGCGTGCAATCCGATGTCCTACAATGGTTGCCGGATCACCAAGCCGTCATAGGCAGGCTCGACATAGTCCGGGGTCTCGGCATCGACGGCTGCATAGTCCAGATCGATGTGCATATTGGTCAGAACCGCCCGAGCCGGCTTTAGCTGTTCGATCCAGCCAAGGGTCTTTTCCAGGTGGGCATGGGTCGGATGCGGGTTCCGGCGCAGCGCGTCAATCACGAGGCAGTCCAATCCCTGAAGCTCGGGCCAGGCATCATCGTAGATTTCCGCAACATCAGGCAGATAGGCCAGGTTGTTCATACGAAAACCAAGCGCATCGATCGATCCGTGGTTCACCTTGAACGGGCGAAACGGGATTGATCCTCCCGGACCGTCTATCTCGAACGGACCGTCAATTGTCTTCAGGTCGAGGATCGGTGGATAGGGTGAGCCTTCGGGTTGAATGAACGCGTAGCCGAACCGCCCCAGCAATGCGTTTTGCGTGTCGCCATCCGCCCAAACGGGCACCCGCGCGCGCATGTTGAAAACGATCATGCGCAGGTCGTCGATGCCGTGGACATGATCGGCATGCGAGTGTGTGTAGACAACGGCGTCGAGGCGTCCGGTTCTGGTGTCCAGCAGTTGGCTGCGCATGTCCGGGGTCGTGTCGATCAGAACCGAGGTCGTGCCGTCCGGCCCGTCCCGTTCAACCAGCATCGAGCACCGGCGGCGGATATTGCGCGGATTTTGCGGGTCACAATCTCCCCAATGCCCACCCAACCGGGGGACACCGCCAGAGGAGCCACAGCCCAGGATCGTGAACCGCAGCATGCTCATGCGGCAACCGGGTAGGCGGCCGCCTTCGCAAACAGTCGATCAAAATTCGCTTGGGTCTGCGCGGCGAAATCCGGGTAGTCCATGCCAAACAGTTCGGCGCCGACCCGGGCGGTGAAAGCGGTATAGCCGGGCTCGTTCCGCTTGCCCCGGTGCGGCGGCGGGGCCAGGTATGGTGCGTCGGTCTCTATCAGAATTCGATCGACAGGCGCTGCCGCAAAGATATCCCTCAGCTCTTGGCTTTTTGGAAAGGCCGCGATGCCGGACATGGAGAGGTAGAACCCCAAATCCAACGCTGCCCGTGCCAGTTCGGCCGAAGACGAGAAGCAATGCATCACACAGGAGTAAGGTGCGTTCCGAAACTCGTCCTGCAGGATCGCCGCCATGTCCTCGTCGGCTGCACGGGCGTGAATGATCAGCGGCAGGCCTGTACTTTGGGCGGCCTGAATGTGAAACCTCAACGAGCGTTTTTGTATTTCGGCGCTGTCGGCGGTGTAGTGATAGTCCAGCCCGGTTTCGCCGATGCCGACAAATTTCGGATGTCGGGACAATGCGACGAGTTCGTCGACGCTCGCCAGTGGCTCTTCGGACGCGCTCATGGGATGGGTGCCCGCAGCGTAGAATACCGGGGCATGTGTTTCGGCGATCGCGCGCACGGTCGGCTCATTGCGCAGACGTGTGCAGATCGTCACCATGCGTGTCACGCCCGCTTCGACCGCACGAGCGATAATTGCGTCCAACTGGCCCTCGAAATCCGGGAAATCCAGATGGCAATGGCTGTCAGTGATTGCGGGAGGTTGGGGCGTGTCGCTCATCTGCTCGGACCGGCGGTTTCCTGAATCTTGAACACCGTATCTAGGACGACGGCGACAGGGTCAAGGTTCACCGCCTTCCCGTGCCGCGCACGGGCCGTGATGATGGATGCGGCCTCGGCCCAGCCCAAGGCTTGTGGGCGCGAGGATGACAGGCGCAACAGAACTTCGGCTTCGTTTGGCGCAGCTTCGGGCTGCGGAGGCGCGCCGGTCGCACCTGTCAGAGCAAGGCGAGAAAGGGCGATGTCAATCAGATTCAAAAGCAGGTCATAGCGCTCGGCTGCTCCGCGCTGCGCGGCCGCTTCGGCCAAAGCCAGCGCGCGCTGGCGGTCGAGGCGGGGCAGGGTGCCAAGTATCTGGATCAGCTCGGCATAGATCTCCATCCCGCCCAGATTGATCAGCCGTACCGCGTCGCCTACGGAACCGGCGGCCAATGCCGCGAGGTGATCGGATTGCGGAGGCAATTCGGCCCCGGTCTGTGCCAGCGCCGATTTCATGTCCTCCGGCGACAGCGGTGACAGGCGCAGGGTACGGCACCGCGAGCGGATCGTCGGCAACAGCCGTGACGGCTGATGCGAAACCAGCAGCAGTGTCGTGCGGGCAGGGGGCTCTTCGAGCATTTTCAACAACGCGTTTGCGGCGCTGACATTCATTTCGTCCGCCGCATCCACGATAACCACGCGGCGCCCGCCGTCCGCTGAACTGAGGCCGAAGAAGCGCCCCAATTTTCGGATGTCATCGACAACGATTTCGTTACGCAGGCGGCCCTGATCATTCAGGGATCTGGTGATCGCGGCCAGACCGGGTTCGGCCCCCGCCAGCATCCGCGCTGCAACCGGGTGGTCCGGCGCGATGTCGAGTGTCGTCGGAGCCTCGGGCGCGCCGCACAGCCCGTCATCCTGTTGCGGCGGCGTGGCCAGCAGAAACCGCGCGATGCGCCATGCCAGGGTCGCTTTGCCCACGCCACGAGGGCCGGTCAGAAGCCACGCGTGATGCAGCCGGTCAGACGCAAAGGCGGTCAGGAAGGCTTGCTCGGCCGCATCCTGTCCAAACAGCCTGCGTGTCTCGCGCGGGTGAAGCGCGCCGGGCGCCTGGTCCGGTGTGGGTGTGTCGTCGCTCATTCGTGAATTACCGCAGAACCTTCAGGACGGTTTCTCTCACATCCACGGCCACGCTGTCCACGTCGCGATTGCCATCGATCACACGGAACCGGTCCTTGAACTCGTCCGCCAGCGCAAGGAAACCCGAGCGCATGCGTTTTTGAAGGGCCGGGCCAAAATCCTCGAACCGTTCTTCGGTGCCTTGCCGGCCTTTGGCGCGGGATAGCCCGATTTCCGGATCCATATCGATCAGCAAGGTCAGATCGGGCTCGCGGCCGATCATCAGGCCGTGGAGTTGGTCCACCAACGCGCGCAGATCTCCGCGCGACAGGCCCTGATACATTCGGGTGCTGTCGGCGAACCTGTCGCAAATCACGATCTTTCCCGCATTCAAGGCAGGTTCGATCGTGCGCTCCAAATGATCGCGCCGTGCGGCCGTGAACAGAAGAATTTCGGTTTCCGCCGACCACCTGTCGGGGTCGCCTTCGAGGACCAGACGGCGAATCTCCTCGGCCCCGGGCGAACCGCCCGGCTCACGCGTCAGAACAACGTCATGTCCGGCCACCTCGAGGCTTTCTGCCAGCCTGCGGGCCTGCGTGGACTTGCCCGAACCGTCGATCCCCTCGAATGTCAGGAACAGACCGCGCGGGCTCACATCGACTCCAGCGGGGTGTTGATCATGTCTTTCAGGACGATGCCGCCCACGGTCATCAGCCGCACCAGGAACCCGCCCATCGCCACATCCTCGGCCGCGACCAGAGGGCGCCGGATTTCCGGCAAACCTTCGGGCTGGATCACAAGTTCGGCCAGTTGCTGGCCCTTGGCGATCGGAGCGTTGATCGGGCCTTGATACACGACTTCGGCCTGGACGTTCTGATCGCCCAGAACGGGGAACAGAAGGGTGAGGTCACCGTCGGGCACAAGCCCAACCGTCTTTTGCGCGCCCATCCACACTTTGGCCTGTGCTATCGGCGTCTCGGCGTTGGCAACTGTCCTCTCGACAAAATTTCGAAACGACCAGTTAACCACGGCCTCAGCCTCCTCTGCCCGGCGAGAGATGCTGTCGAGCCCGGAAAGAACGAAGACCACCCGGCGATCGCCTTGCTTGGCCGATCCGACAAGGCCATAGCCCGCCTCTTGCGTGTGGCCGGTCTTCAGGCCATCGGCACCGATATCCAGTTTCAGCAACGGGTTGCGGTTGTTCACATTCGACGGGGCGCGGCCGTCAAATTCGAAGGTTTCCTCGGCAAACAGCGGATAGTATTCGGGAAAATCGGTGATCAGCCTGTCGGCCAGCACGGCCAGATCATGAACCGACATCATGTGACCTGCAGCAGGCCAGCCGTTCGAGTTGGTGAAGTTCGAGTGGTTCATGCCCATCTGCCTGGCGCGTTGGGTCATGTAGCGCGCAAAGCCGGCCTCGGTACCGTCCGGGCTAAGCGCTTCGGCGATCACGACACAGGCGTCATTGCCGGACAGGACGATGATGCCCCGCAGAAGGTCCTCGACCCGGACCCGGTCCTGCGTGTTCAGGAACATGGTCGAGCCGCCATAGCTCATGGCATGTTCCGAGACCGGAAGCGTTTCATCCAGCGTCAGTCGACCGTCGCGCAGGGCTTCGAATGCCACGTAGAGCGTCATCAGCTTGGACATCGATGCCGGTGGGAGCGGCTCATCGGCATTCTTCGACAATAGCACAGTGCCTGTCGTCTGATCGATCACGTAGGCCGCGCGCGCGGACGTGTCGAAGGCGTGAACCGGCAGGGCCAGCAGGGCAAGGCCCGCGGCCAGAACAGCCGATTTGAATGAGGTCAGCATTGGACCCTCCTGTTCAGTTCTTCACGATAAAGGCATCGGTAAAGCCCAGGTCTTTCATATCTCCGAGGATCGCTTTGCGTTCGGCGCGCGTTGTGGCAGGGCCGACCAATACACGCCAGACCGACTTGCCCGCCGACTCCAGTTCCAGAACTTCGGCCGCCAATCCGTTCGTGCGGACCTTTTCGGCGGCGGCTTTCGCGTTCGCTTCAACTCCGAACGTTCCGATCTGAACATAGGGTTTGGTCAGGTTCGACGATGCGGCTGTGCCACTGGCCGCCGCAGCCGGCGTCGGCTCGGATGCGTCAATGGCGGCAGCGGCACCTGCGATCGGGTCCAATGGCGTCTCGGTAATTTCATTGGGATCTTTCTTCTGCCACCACTTGCGTTTTTTCTGGGCGGGTGGCGGTGCGACGACCGGATCCGTCAATGCAGCGGTCGCGGACGCATCTGCCGCTTCCTCAATCGCGGGCGCAGTTTCGTCGGCCGCGGCGCTTGCGGCCGCTCCGGCCGCGGCAGCACCGGCGACCATGGCACCGGTGTTTTCAGGTGTCTTTTTCTGCCACCATTTCCGCTTGGCCGGCTTTTCTTCGACCTTTTCGTCGGGCCCGGCCGTTGTGATTTCTTCGGCTGCGGTTGCTTCGGCGGCGTCTGCAGTTTCTTCGGTCGGGGCTGCTTCGGGTTCCGGTGCAGGCTCCGGCTCGATCGTTTCGCGACGGAGTGCAACCACCTGCAGACGGGCAGGAGCGCCGGCAAGCATTCCCAGTTTTTCAGCCGCTGCCGAGGACACCTGAAGGGCTGGCCCGGGCAGGTTTCGTTCCCGGCGGAACAAGGCGCCCGTCACGGTCTTGTTGTTGCTTGTGTTCTTGATGGCGACCCGCTCGGGCTGAGATGCGCTGGGGTGCGCCACCCAGATGCCACCCAACGAGGGACGCCCATCCCATAGCCCGGCCTCGGTCACTTCGAAGACGTCCGGCGCTTCAATATCGCGCTGAGAGCCGCTGGCGACTTCGGGGAACAGTTCCGTGGTGTTGCTTTGGGTCTGCCCATCGTCACTGGCTGCCTTAGAGGAAGACTTGCCTGTGTTCAAAGCTTCGTCGCATCCCGTCAGCGCAGTCAATGCAACAACCAGCACCGCCAACGGCCGCGGTCCAAAGCGTGTCTCTGTCGCTCGCTTCATATTGTGTTATCCCTTGCCTGTAGGGCCTTTGCGTGGCTGGCCCCAACCGCGGTTCGACCGGTTCTTTTGCCGGCCTCCTGCAGTCCTTGCGCAAATCATAACCTGCGGGTTGTTTCAAGGAAAGACCGCGGGTCCGGCTTCGGCAAGAAATCCCTCTTTTGGACTTGCCACCAACCGATGTTCGTCCTAGACCGCTGCCTGCGCCGGGGAGGTGGCAGAGTGGTCGAATGCGGCGGTCTTGAAAACCGTTGGGCGTGAGAGCGTCCCCAGGGTTCGAATCCCTGTCTCCCCGCCACCCATTCCCGTCTCACTCTATTGATACTTTCTGCCCCGGATTTCTGCCGCGACATCAGCGGTTTACCATACCCGTTTTCTATCAGAGACGATCTAGCAAGCACAACTAGGCCACGGTTCTAACGCCAGTCTCAGTTCCGTATTTTCGCGGGGTCGCTTTGGGCGGATTTTCCCTGATAACAGGGAGTTTACAGCGAATTTCGGCATTTTTGGCGGAATTTCCTGATTTTGTCTTTGTGATAATGGCGTGATATCAATGATTTACGCCCCAAATTCCCTAAACTGTGGAACAGGGAAATTTTTTCACGGTAACAGGGAAGTTCTGCGTCGGAACAGGGACGTCACACCGGGTATCAGGGAAGCCGGAATTTTGGAGAGTTTCAGAAGCCGAAGATGCGCTCCTGCTCCGCCCAATCCAGCGGGTGGGTGACGCTGACCAGGCGCTTGAGGGTAAGCTCCGGCGGCTGGCTGCCGTCGAGAATCGCGGCCTGGATCTTCGGCGACAGGAAGGCGAGTTGGGCGCGGGTGCGGATGAAGGAGGCGGGCACCTGTTCCTCGCGCGCAATGTTGACCAGCTGGACGCCACTTTTCAGATTGCGGACCCAGCCATGGGCGCGGACCAGCATGGAGCGGAGATGCGGATCCGGGTGAGGCTGCACATCGCCGGCGATGATCTTGGCTTCGACGCCGCGGCGTCGCAGGTCGAAAGGCGCTTCGATTCTGAGCAGGTCCGGGTTCAGATCGTCTGGCGAATGGCCAAGCGCGCTTGCCAGGGCCTTGCCGTCCAGGTCGAGGCAGATCCGCCCGCGCTTGAGCGTGCCAGAGGCAAGCAGGCCGGCGCAAATCGTTCCGCCGGTGTCGCGGAGCCGGGTGGCCAGTTCTGCGACCGCGGACTTGATTACAGATGCGGACCCGGCCTCGGGCCGCGCGAGGATCCGGTGCGATGCGGATGCCTCCTGCAGATGTGTGATCACGATGTTGCTAACCGCCGTCTCCAATGCTGGTCCTGACAATCGCCAACCGGTGGGATCCGTGCCCCCGGAGATCAGCCTGTTGGAGACGTAGTAGCGTAGCCGTCGGCCCTTGCGGGTGGTGTGGGTCGGGGTGAGCCAATCGCCGGTGTCATCTCGCAGCTTGCCGGTCAGCCAGGCGCCGGGGGCCGTCCCTCTGGATGGAGTATCGGGTGAGGGTTGCGCGCGGGACCGTTGTGAGGCTTGCCGCATCCTCTCCTGCACCCGTTCCCACAGGTCCTCGTCGACGATCGCCGGGTGCTGGCCGGGCCAGAGCTTGTCCTTGTGGCGGATCTGGCCGCGATAGACCGGGTTGCGCAGCAGGTAGTAGATCTGGCCGCGCGACAGCAGGCGATTGCCCCTAACGGTGCCATCAGCTCGGACAACCCGTTTCGAGCACAACCCCTCGGCAGCGGCCCGCTCCGCCACCCGGCGCAGGCAGCGCAGTTCCGCGTAGAGATCAAAGAGGCGCCGGACGGTGCTGGCCTCTTCCTGGTTCACCACCAGCGTGCGGGCTTTGGGATCAGGGTGGCGGTCGAAACCCAAGGGCAGGTTGCCGCCCATCCAGAGGCCTTTCTTCTTGGAGGCGGCGATCTTGTCGCGGATGCGCTCGGCCGTTACCTCGCGTTCGAACTGGGCAAAGGACAGCAGCACGTTCAGGGTCAGTCGACCCATGGATGACGAGGTGTTGAAGGACTGCGTCACCGAGACGAAGGAGCAGTTGGCCTGTTCGAGCCGCTCGACGAGCTTGGCGAAGTCGGTGAGTGAGCGGGTCAACCGGTCGATCTTGTAGACCACCACCATGTCGATGCGCCCGGCATCGATCTCTTCCAGAAGCCGCTGCAGGGCAGGGCGTTCGAGCGTGCCGCCGGAGAGGCCGCCGTCGTCGTATCGCTGTGGCAGCAGTGACCAGCCCTCGTGACGCTGGCTAGCGACATAGGCGGCGCAGGCCTCGTGTTGCGCATCCAGCGAGTTGAAGTCCTGGTCCAGCCCGTCCTCGGAGGACTTGCGGGTGTAGATGGCGCAGCGGACTTTGCGACGCGGGCTCATCTGGCGCCCTTTCCAGTGAGACCGAAAAAACGGGGGCCGGACCAGTGCGCCCCGGTGATCTCGCGGGCGATGGCCGAAAGCGAGCGGTAGGCGCGACCGTTCCAGGCAAAACCGTCCTCGGTGACATCGACCACATGGGTCACCCCGTTCCATTCGCGCAGCAGGCGTCCCCCGGGTTTGAGGGCAGGGGGCGTCGGCCGTGGCTTTTGGTCCGCCCCCTTGTCCAGCGCAGCCGTCACCTTCCGGGAGAGCCCGCCATGACGGCGGGCCTGCAGTTCGAAGGCGAGGAAGCGGCGCAGGAAGGGCTGGCTCAGCATTGCCGGGGCAGGGCGGTCGAACAGCTGCTGCCAGAGCAACAACAAGCCCTTCCGATCCATCGCTTCCAGCTCGGCGATTTCCGCTGGGAAGGTCATGCCTGCGCCTCCGCCTCGGCAACGAGGTGGTAGGTGGCCGGCGCGCCCGGTTTATCCGATGCTCTGCGTTCGATCGTTGCGCCTTTCTTGCGCAACATGCTGAGGGCGGCCCGGGCCGAGTGTTGCTGCCAGCCGGTGGCCTTGCAGATGTCCGCGAGGCTGGCACCTGCGGGGTGGCGAAGCAGGGTTTGTACCCTATCGGTCTTGGTGTGTTTGGTTTTGGGCATGTCTGGTCTCCTCGTGTTCAGAGGGGCGGGATGCCGTGCCCCGGTACCGAGGTGAGCCCGAACATGTCGGGCGTGGGACCAGTGATGCGTGGTTCGCACCGGTAGTCCAGCCTGAATCCGCTGGCGCTAACGAAGAATCGTAGGTGTCGTAACGCACTGGAAAAAAACAAAAACTTGATTCTTTCTGGTTGGGTGGTTATATTCGGTGTGCCTCACGCAGGACCTTCAAATCCTGCCAGAAGCACTCACCGGGCCCGAGCGCCCAAAGGGAGCATCGAAAGAGGCAATGAACCGGATCGCTGGATCCGGGCAGTTGCTGTTCGTGCTCTCTCCGAATTCCCCGAAGCGGTCCATTCGATCCCCGGCTGTTGCGACAGCCCAGATGAATGGAGGCGCGCATGCGTACCCAATCCCAACCCCGCGATGCCGCAGCATCGACCGCCCCTGTCTGGATGGCCGAAAAGGTTGTGCAGACGCCGATTGCAGACCTCAAGCCTTACGCCAAGAACAATCGCGTTCACACGGTAAAGAGCATCGACAAGCTGAAAGCCTCGGTACGACAGTTCGGCTTCGTCACCCCGATCCTGGTCGACGGCGACGGCGTGATCATTGCCGGTCATGGCCGGTTCGAGGCAGCGAAGGCGCTTGGCCTCACCACGGTACCGACCGTGGTGGCCGGTCACCTGAGCCCGGCCGAGGTGCGCGCCCTGCGCATCGCCGACAATAGGCTCGCGGAACTGTCCGACTGGAACCAGGCGGCGCTGCAGATCGAGTTTGCCGAGCTGATGGACCTGAGCCTGGATGGCGAGCTGGAGTACGGTCTCGACATCACCGGCTTCGAGGTGGCGGAGATCGACCTCCTCATCAGCGGTGCCGGTGACACGGATGCGCGTCAGCCGGAAACCGTTGAAGAGCCGAACCCGGCAAAAGTCGCCATCACCCGGCCCGGCGACATCTGGCTGCTCGGGGATCACCGCATCCTCTGCGGCAATGCATTGGAAGCGGACGGCTATGCCTCTGTGCTGGATGGTGATGTGCCGCGCATGGTCTTCACCGACCCGCCCTACAATGTGCCGGTGCAGGGGCATGTGCGCTTGGGCAAGGATGGCAGCCACCGCGAGTTCGCCATGGCCTCGGGCGAGATGACCGACACGGAGTTCCGCAGCTTTCTCCAGACGTTCCTGACCCATGTCGTGGCCAATCTGCCTGCAGGCGGCATCGCCATGGTCTGCATGGACTGGCGCCACATCGAGGACCTGATCGCAATGGGTAAGGCCGGCGGTCTCGACCTCATCAATCTCTGCGTCTGGAACAAGACCAATGGCGGCATGGGCAGCCTCTACCGCTCCAAGCACGAGATGGTTTGCATCTTCAAGAAGCCGGGTGCGCGGCACATCAACAACGTGGAGCTGGGCAAGCATGGCCGCAACCGCACCAATGTCTGGGACTATGCCGGGGTCAACAGCTTCGGCAAGGGGCGCGAGGCCGATTTGGCCGATCACCCCACGGTCAAGCCGACGGCGCTGGTGGCGGACGCGATCATGGATGTGAGCCATCGTGGCGACGTAGTGCTCGATGCCTTCGGCGGCTCCGGCGCCACGCTGCTGGCGGCCGAGAAGACCGGGCGCCGGGCGCGGCTGATCGAGTTGGACCCGGCTTACGTCGATGTCGCCATCCGTCGCTGGCAGGAGATGACGGGTGAACAGGTCGTGCATGCGGTCACCGGCGAGACCTTTGACGGCCGGGCTGCTCAGGCAAATGCCGTCGCGAAAAAGGAGGTCCGCCATGTCTGATGACGAAAAGGACTACGAGGTGGGATATGGCAAGCCGCCGAAACAAACGCGGTTCAAGAAAGGCCAGTCGGGCAATCCGAAAGGGCGGCCGAAAGGTGCCAGGGGGTTGAGTGCCAGCCTCAAGCGGGAGCTTGAATCGAAAATCACGGTCCGCGAGGGCAACCGCGAGATCCGGATCACCAAGGCGGAAGCCATGGCCAAGCGGCTGACGGCCAGTGCCTTGAAGGGAGATTCGAAGGCGCTGTTGGCCCTTCTGAAGCTTGATGCGGACCTGTTTGGCGACAGCGAGGCTCACGATACTGAGGCTGGTCTCTCGGGCAGGCCCGAGCCGGTAGACTATGACATCCTCCGGGATTTCTTCTCCTCCCCGCAAGCGGGTCAAGAGGATGTCGAGGACCAGGAGGATGATTATGACGGTACCTGAACCGCGCACGGTTCGGCAGGCCGCCATCAATCTCTGCCGGGACAACTTCTTCCCGTTCGTGTGGAGGGTGTTCGACACCCTCCATCACGGGCCCAATGGTACGTTTGAGCCGGCTTGGCATGTGCGCGCGATGTGCCATGCTCTGGACGAAGTGCGCAGTGGCGAGAACAAGCGGCTGGTGATCAACATTCCGCCCCGCTGCCTGAAATCCGTAACCGTGGCGGTTTCCTACGTGGCCTTTCTGCTGGGACACCATCCGGGCGCCAAGATCATCGTGGCCAGCTATGGCCTTGATCTCGCCCGCAAGCATTCCGAGGATTGCCGGCGGGTCATGTCGTCGCGCTGGTACCGCGAGATGTTCCCCGGGACTCGGCTGGCGAAAAAGGGCAATACCGTGGAAGAAATCCGCACCACCGCGGGCGGCAGTCGCAAGGCGGTGTCCATCGGCAGTTCGGTGACCGGCCATGGCGCCGACTACATCATCATCGACGACCTGATGAAGGCCGGGGACGCCAATTCCGAGGCGGAACTGATCCGGGCGCAGGAGTTCATCGAAGGCACGTTGCTGTCTCGCTTCGACAATCCAGCGGAGGGCAGGGTGGTGATGATCGCCCAGCGGCTGCACGAGATGGACCCACCGGGCTACCTCCTTGACGAGGGCACCTACCGGCACCTGAACCTGCCGGCCATCGCGGAGGAGAACGAGGTCATACCGATCGGGCGCGGGCAAGTGCATCGGCGCAGGCCGGGGGACCTGCTGTTCCCGGCGAAGCTCGACCGGGAGACGCTCGATCGCATGCGCCGTGAAATGGGCACGGCGATCTTCAACTGCCAGTACCAGCAGAACCCGATCGCACCAGACGGATCTCTGCTGCGCTGGGAGTGGTTTGGCACCTTTGACGAGGTCCTGCCGCGGCACCACTATCACCTGGTCGTCCAGAGTTGGGATACCGGCACCTCGTCAGATCCGCGGTCGGACTATTCCGTCGGCACGACCTGGGGGTTCCTGCCGCCCCACTGGCATCTGCTCGATCTCTGGCGCGGGCAACTGGACTACCCCGAACTGAAATCGAAGGTGCTGACCTTGGTTGGGCAATGGGATCCCGAGACGGTTCTGATCGAGGATGCCGCGACCGGTCGGCCGTTGTTCCAGGAGTTATTCCAGGATGACAAGCGCTTCAACCGGGTGACCCCCGACAAGGACAAGGAGATCCGCTTCAACGCGGCCTGTGCCCCGGTGGAGGCGGGCAAGGTGTGTCTGCCGGCCGACTCCCCTTGGCTGGCAACCTTCAAGCGCGAGCTTCAGTCCTTCCCACGCGGACGGAACGATGACCAGGTCGACAGCTTCAGCCAGTTCCTAAACTGGTCAAAGGGCAACGGCTTCTATCGCGCCCTCGGTCGGGAACACCCGATCAACGTCGCGCGGCGTGAACAGAACCAAACGCGCGTGAGGCGGCGGTAACGCCGCCGTCCCGACAATTCGAATCCCTTCCGTTCCGCCACTTGCCCCCGAGAAAGCGTTCTCCCCATCCGGTTGCGGCCGGATTTTTCCGTTGTTTTAGAGGGTTATGCGGATGGGGCTGTTCACTTTGCCCGGCGTGAGGCGGCCGAGATCGGTCTCTCAGGGCCGATATTCTCTGAACCAATTGACTGCGCCGATTTGGTGAATTTTTTGCAAAGCACTGAAATCAAGCCATTATTTGGTAACGCAACCTAAACACTTCGATGTCGGATGCATTTGGCGAGATGGAACGGAACCCGAACCTTCGCATGCTATCATGCTTTGCTCCCGCCTGAGGACTCTCCGGCCTCAAGAAAAAGGCGTTTGATATCATCGACAGTGAAGGGCGGGTTTCTTCGATGGGCGACGGAATGGCAATTTGGACAGAGCGGAACGAGGTCCTCTTTCGGATTGATCACGTAATCTCTACCCAACTGGCTGACCGGCACGACGTGATGAACCTCGATGTACCCATCCACTTGAGGGCCGTATGTTCTTCCGAAATATATGCCGCACGCCAGGCACGCATTACCGCGTATCGCAAGCGCAGCAGCTCGGTTGCGCCTACGCCACGGCAGCGGGATGGCTTCCGTCCGTCAGGAGGTCTGCGATATCTCGTCATCGCGAACCCGGAAGAAGATCGCGTAAAGCGTGGGTACGACGATCAACGTCAGGATGGTTGCAAAGCTCAGGCCACAAATGATGACGACTGCCAGAGACTCGAAAAACGGATCCCAGAGCAGAGGCATGACGCCCAGAACCGTCGTCAGTACGCCAAGAGACACCGGGCGCACACGCGAAACGGCGGAATCCACGACTGCCTGAAGTCTGGGTTTGCCGTCTCCTATCTGGGTGTCGGTCTCGTCGATCAGAACGATGGCATTCTTAATCAACATACCCGTCAACGACAGCACGCCCAATATGGCCATGAACTCCAGCGGCGTCCTTGTAAGCGCCAGCCCCCAGACCACCCCGATCAGGGCCAGCGGTACGGTCAGCCAGATGATCAGGGGTTGGCGGAAGGCGTTGAACAGTATGACCACGACGATGATCATGGCGCCAAACCCCAACGGCATCGTCGATGCCAACCCATCGTTGGCGTCCTGCGAGTCACCGTACTCGCCGCGCCACTCAAGGGAATATCCGCTTGGCATCTCGATGTCCTCGACCAGAGGCCGGACCTTGGCGAAAAGATCGCCCGACAGTTCGTCAGGGGCGTTGTCCGCCTGGGCGGTGATAGAGAGCCGCCGGTCGATGCGGCGCAGATTTCCGGATTCGAAGACCAACTCGAAACGGGTCACGACCTGAGAGATCGGGATGTAGCCACCGGCTACCTGGCTGAAGACCTGGATGTTGCGCAAATCGCCGATATCATCGCGGGCGTCTTCAAACGGGCGCATGACAATGGCCAGCAGGTCATCGCCTTCCCTGTAGATGCCGATATCGGCCCCGTTCAGATGCGCATAGATCGCCCGGGAAATCTCGCCCTGGGTCAGCCCAAGGCGTCGGGCGTTTTCCGTGTTGATGATCGGGCGGATGACCTGCACCTGTTCGCGCCAGTCGTCCTTGATCGCGATGCCGCCCTGCTCGGAGAAGACCTTTTTGGCTTCTTCAGCGAGCGACCGCAGCACGACCGGATCGGTTCCGGTGAACCGGGCTTCGATCTTTGAACCTCCGCCGGGTCCAAGCACGAACTTCCAGACCTTCGAGTAGGCCTCGGGATAGGTATGATCGATCCACGCCTGTATCTGGGGCTGGAGGTCGTCGATCTGCCGGTAGTCTTCGACGTCGACCAGAATCTGGCCGTATGCCGTATTCGCATCCTCGCTGGTGTAGACCAGCATGAACCGTAGATGGCCGCCTCCGACCGACAGGTTGGTAGAGGTCACGCCATCCAGGCTGCGGATGTGCTGGTCGATTTCCTTCAGATCCTGGCTGGTTCTGGTGATGTCCGTCCCTTCAGGCAGGTTGTAGTCCACGACGAACTGCGCCCGGGTGCTGTTGGGGAAGAAACCCGGCGGTACGAGGGCTATACCGACCACGGCAGAGGCGAACAGCGCGACAACCAGCACGACCGTGATGTAGCGGGCCCGGATCGCCAGGGCCAGAACTGTCCGGTATCCGCGCAGGATGGCGTTCTCCTTCGGTGCCGCGGTTTCGCTGGGCTTCAGCAGAAGCGTGCAGAAATACGGGGTCAGCCAGATCGCGACCAGCCATGAGAACAACAACGAGATCGATATCGTCCAGAACAGGCTGCCTGCATACTCACCGGTGTTGTCCGGTGAAAAGCCGATGGGCGAAAACGCCAGAAGTCCCACGACGGTTCCGCCAAGCAGCGGCCATTTCGTCTGGTTGACCACCGCAATCGCCGCATCTTTCGTGTCTTCGCCTCGCTGCACGCGGACCAGGGTACCTTCGACGACGACAATTGCGTTGTCGACCAGCATGCCAAGCGCAATGATCAGCGCGCCAAGGGAAATCCGCTGCATGTCCAGGCCGTACAGGTACATGCCTGCCAAGGTGCCTGCGACGGTAACAAGCAGGATGCCCCCCATCAGGATCCCCGACCGCAACCCCATGAAGACGAGCAGCGTGCCGACGACGATGACAAGTGCCAGAACCACGTTCATCACGAAGTCGTCGACGGAATCCTTGACCGAAGCGGACTGGTCCGAGATCGGAAGAATTTCGATGCCGACCGGACGGGCGGATTCAAGCTCGGCAATACGTGCCTTCACGGCGTCGCCCATGTTCACGACATTGCCGCCAAGCGTGTTCGAGATGCCGATTCCGATGGCAGGCTGAGCGTCGCGAAAAAGCTGTCGACGGGGCGGATCAACATAGCCGCGCGACACCACGGCGATGTCCGAAAGCCGGAAAGACGCCCCTGTACCCGGCGCCGTGATGACAAGATCCTCGATCGACTGGATCGACTCCACGGCCGCCGTGGGGCGGATCTCGATCCTGCGGGAATCCGACTCGATGGAGCCACCGGGAATGACTAGGTTCTGCCCCTCCAGAACCTGCTGGATCTGCTGTGGTGTCAACCCGAGTTCGACCAGCCGGGCCGGTGAGTATTCTACATAGATGACCTCATCCTGTGTCCCGCTCAGCACGACCTTGGACACGCCCTCGACGGCGACCAGTTCCCGCTGAAGGTCCTTTGCGTAGTCGCGCAGTTCGGCAATGGTGTAGCCATCACCGACAATTGCGAAATACAGCGCGAACACATCGCCGAAGTCGTCGTAGACCTGAGTCGGAAGGGCGTTGGGCGGCAGATCTGGCTGCACGTCCAAGATTTTTGCGCGCATCTGCGCGAACCGTTCGTAGAGCGTGGGGAAGTCCGGTGTGGTCGGGATCGTGAATTCGACCGTAACGGTACTGACCCCCGGCGACGACACCGAGCGCACTTCTTTCACGCCCTGCAGTTCCTGCAATGCGTTTTCGACAACTTCGGTGACCTCTTCCGCCACTTCCTCGGCGGTTGCACCGGGATACGGGGTGATGATCTGCGCCTGCCGGATGATGAACTCGGGGTCCTCGAACCGAGGTAGGGTCATGTACGCGAAGTAACCGGCGATCAGGATAAGGATTGTGGACAGCGCCGAGATAACGCGCTTTTCGACTGCGAAACGGGCAAGATCCATGGCTTAGTCGCCGATCTTCGAAATGGGGCGGATCGCCATGCCTTCCTGAAGACCACTCAGTCCTGCGGTCACAACCACGGCCCCGGCCTCGAGCCCGGTATTGATGACGACGCCGCCTTCCGACACGTCGCCAAGCTCGACAGGCTGGCGTGACACCGTGTTGTCGCTGGTGTCGACGCGCCACACGAACGTGGATCCGTCCGGGCTGGAAGCCAGGGCGGAGAGCGGGACAGTCATTTGAGGCGCCTGCTGACGGTTGGCGCGCGAAATGACCCGCGCGACCATCCCCGGTAGGACGATCATCCCGTCAGGTGGCGTGACGGACAATCGACCCCGGTAGGTTTGGGTCGCGGCGTCTGCCTGAGTTGTGAACTCGACCAGTTCTGCAGGGACTTCGACGTCGGGCATCGACTCGAAGATGACGACGCTGGTGACGTTCTCTATGTCGAGACCCGACATGGCAATGATGTCCGCGCCCGGAAGATCGAAGCCGACTTCCACGGTCGAAAGGTTCTGAAGCAGGGCGATCGCCTCGCCTGCCTGAACGTTGCGGAAGTTCTCGACAAACCGGCTGGAAATGGTGCCGCTGAACGGTGCCCGCAACGTGGTGTCGGACAGGTTGTCTCGAGCGCTTTGAACCTGGGCTTCGAGCCCGCGCAACTGGGCTTCGGCAGCAAGAATTTCTTCGGGGCGTCCACCGCTGCGGCCAATGGCCAACTGTTCCTGCTGTGATCTGAGTTCCGCCTGAGCCACGCGATAGGCCGCCAACCGCTGTTCGAACTGCGAGGCCGGCGCGACGCCGCGTTCGACCAGTCGCTGAGTCCTTTCAAAATCATCCCGAGCCTGATCAAGCTGAGCTTGTGCCGCTGCAACGGCGGCTTCGAGGGCGGCGATCTCTTCGGGTCGGGCACCGACGCGAAGCACGATGAGTTGTGCCTTTGCCTGGTCCATCTGGCTTTCCAGCCGCCGCACCTCGGCCTCGAAATCGCGGGTATCCAACTTTGCGACGACGTTACCTTGCGCTATGCTCATGGAGGCCCTGATCGGCAATTCCACGATCCGCCCGCTGACCCGAAAGGACAGCTCCACCTCCTGAGAGGGGTACACTATCGCGGGATAGGAACGTTGATACAACGTGTCGGTTTCAACAACCGTGTACACCTTTGCCGGACGTGCCGAACCGGTGCTTTCCTGTGCTTCAAGCACTGAGCCCTGTGCGAAGAAAACCAGTGCAGAGAAGAGGCTTAAGCTTTTGATATGCATCGCAATCCCTCGATAAGACATCGGCGGAACCGCAAGCCGCATTTCCGTTTAGACCAACGTTTTCCATCCCAATCTGCCCGCGCAGACCATACTTGACAAGCGACGCTGAGCCAAAATGGCTCAGTGTCTCGCGCACCTTGTGACCGGACATAGTACCAAACATACTCATGTCCGCCGAGGCGACGCGATCCGAACTGCAAGACCAGTCCAAAGGCCTGGGGGAAGAGCCACCAAACTGGGGGCAGGGAGGCCTCAAGGCTTGGGTGTGCTGCGGGGCTTAGACCTCGGGATCGCAAGCTTTTTTGTTGTGTTTTGGCCTTTGGAGTAGAGCCCCTGCCTTGGAAACCGGTCGATAAAAACGAACTTGGCGCCGCGCCGTCCAGTTCTTTTGCTGACGCGGCAATAGCGCGTGCAGACGCGAGTGCGGAAAAGCTGATCGGAGTGATCAGGCTTGCCGCCGCGCTGATCATTGGGCTTACGATTGTTGTCCTGACGGTTTCGGCTGACATCCTTTCCGAGGGTGAAGCGGGCGATGTGCTGCTGGCCGCGTGGATCGTGTTTTCGTATTTTCTGATCGGTGTTGCGTCCATCTCGGTCGTGCAACTCGGCTACTACAGGCTTTGGATGTCCTGGGCCTTCGGTATCGCGGACATAAGCATAGTGCTGTGCAACCTGCATTTCGGCGCCAGGATTCACTCTGCCGGATCGGTCGTGGCCTTCGCGGCGCCAGCGAC
Organism: Ruegeria sp. BB9; assembly: GCF_056539345.1. Taxonomy (NCBI): domain Bacteria; kingdom Pseudomonadati; phylum Pseudomonadota; class Alphaproteobacteria; order Rhodobacterales; family Roseobacteraceae; genus Ruegeria; species Ruegeria sp. BB9. The sequence goes on from NZ_JBQFUU010000002.1 coordinate 659,216, forward strand.
GTTCTTCCTGTTTGTCGTGCTGGTCTCGCAGCTGATCCGGATTCGACCGGTGTTGCAGGTGACATTGACGCTTTGCCTCGTGGCTGGTCTGTTTTTCGTCACTTTGGTGGGAATGGAAGACGGTCTGTCTGACGCGGACATCGTCTACCTCACCAAGAACCACTCCCCCATGAGCAATACGGTCCGGTTCCTTCTGGTCGTCCTGATCGGGGTCATCTGTATTCTTGTCGTATGGCGCGCCCGTAGGCTGGCCTATGCGGTGGCCCAACAGAGAGAGCGGGAGCGCAACGCGACGCGGTTTCTTTCCCCTGAACTGGCAGGAAACCTCAGCGACAGAAAACTGGACGAACTGCGTCAGGGAAGGGCGGTCCGGATCGTGGTCATGTTTGTCGATATCCGGGGGTTCACCGCTATATCCGAGGCCATTGGCGCCCATGCAACTACTGAACTGCTGACCGAGTTCAGGTCGCATATCGAGAGGGAGGTTACCGCGAACGACGGCGTCATCGACAAGTTCATCGGCGACGGCGCAATGATCGTGTTCGGCCTGAACGAGTCAATGGAGCGGGCAGCGCAGCACGCCCTGAAAGCTGCAGAAGGCATATCCGCCACGGTGTCACGATGGTCTGAAGAACGCGAAGGCGCCGGGCGAACCGAGATCAACGTTGTTATGTCCCTGCATGCCGGAACCGCTGTCGCAGGCGCGATTGGCGACGCGCACCACCTGGAGTTCGGGGTTTTTGGCAGCGTCGTGAACGAGGCTTCACGGATCGAGGCATTTGCCAAGCAGCGAAACCTGCAAGTGGCCGTGTCAGATGCGGTTCTGTCTGCGGCAGGAGCGGACGCCGCAGACTGGGTGGAGTTTCCCCCGGAGAACCTGCGAGGCCGAAGCGAGCCGATCAGGCTTTTTGGGTTGTCGAATGCAGAAATGCAGAAACGGGATCGGGCAAAGGCGTCCGGGCCCGAAATTTGATCGGCTTTCGGAATGGCCATAGTCTGCAAGCTACCGTAGACGAATACAGGACTAGAAAAGATGCACAAATGTCCCTGAACAAACAACTTGTGACCCTGCGGTCGGTTTTTGTCGCGATGGCGTCCATTCAGCTGGCGACGGCAGCCGCAGGCACGCTTGTGCCTCTTGCTTTTGCCCAGTCCGGCGCGTCGCAGGAAGCAGCTTCGTTTGCCGCGTCGGCCTACTCGGCCGGTTTTCTGGTCGGGTGTTTTGTCGTCGCCAAGTCGATCGCGGATATCGGGCACATTCGCGCATTTGCGGCGGGCGCAGCGATAACAACCGCCGCTATCCTGTTGTTTTCGCAGGTCGACAGTGTTTCGTTTCTCATTCTTCTGCGTTTCCTGATGGGGCTCGCCACGGCGGGCCTGTTTTCCATCGGGGATGCCTGGATCAACGAAACGGCCGAGAAGTCCTCGCGGGGCAGGGTGCTGGCCATCTACGCAATTGTTGTCGGCATTGTTTCGGTTCTCAGCCAGGCCGTTGTCATTCTCGTCCCGGAAGAAAGCGACGATGCCTTCGTTCTCGTGGCCTTGATCTACTGCTTCTCGACCGTGGTCATTGCCTCCACCCGAACGAACCCGCCAGACCCCGGATCCAAGGCCAAGGTTCGTGTCAGAGGGCTGTTACAGGACGCGCCTGCAGCTGTCTTCGGGGTGATCGCCATGGGAATGGTGTCCACCACGATCCTGAGTGTGGCGCCTTACAGCGCCTCTCAACTGGGCATCAAGGTCCACGACATTGCCTACATTATCGGCGCGATCTACCTGGGGAGGGTCCTGTTCCAGTACCCGCTTGGCAGCCTGTCTGACAAAGTGGACCGGCGTGTGGTGATCTTCATCACGTCATCCATATGCGCAGCGGTGCTGTTGGCCATGGCTCTCCTGGCCGACGCGCAGCCCGTTGAAATCGAGTTCGACTATCTTTCGCCGGGCTACCTTGTTCTGATGATCCTGATGGTTCTTCTCGGTGGCAGCCTTTTGACCATGTATTCTCTGCTGACAGCACACGCGATGGACAGAACGGTCCCGGTCTATGTTTCGGCCGCGGCGGTGACCATGCTGTTTGTCTGGACCTTGGGATCGATCGCGGGGCCCATAATCACAAGCGTCTTCACGGGTTTTTTTGGCGACAATGCAATGCACTGGGTGAACTTCGCGGTCATGTCCAGTTTCGTCGTCTACCTCGGGTTCCACATCCGGTCCTCCGAACCGGTGTCCCATGCCGAGCAGACCTCCCACACCGATCTCGTGCCGTCGAGCACCGAGATGGTGCCGTCAAAGAAGAGATGAGAATGCACCCCGAAACCCGGAAACTCCACCGGAGGCATAGATGAGAATTCTTGTCATCGTTCTTGTTTCCCTGATACTGTCCGCGTGCGGAACCACTATATCTCGAGATCCTGTCAGCATCAGAGAGCTTGAAGCCCCGCAGGTTCCAGGTATCAAAAATGCCCGCTTCTGGGCCGACGACACGCCACCCAACATCAACGAGCTTCTGACCGAACGGCAGCAGCAAGCGCGAGCGGCCGGACTGCCGGACCGGCATGCCGACCTTACACTGTCCGGCGGGGCAGAAAACGGCGCCTATGCTGCGGGTATCCTGACGGCGTGGAGCGAATCCGGAACCCGCCCGGTTTTCATGAACGTGACCGGGGTGTCTACGGGCGCCCTGGCCGCCCCATTCGCCTTTTTGGGGTCTGACTACGATGACGAACTCAAACGACTTTACGGCGGCCTGCCGCCGGAACAGATCTTTGAGCGCCGCCCGATCACCCAGATTTTTTCGAAGGCGTCCGTAAAAAGCTCGGGACCTCTTCGTCGGTTGCTGGAAGACTATGTCACCGACGAATTCCTGGAAAAAATCGCCGTGCAGCACCGCCGGGGTCGCCGCTTGGTGATCCAGACGGTCAGCCTGGACGCCCAACGCCCGGTGCTATGGGATCTTGGTCGAATTGCTGCCAGTGGCGCTCCGAACGCGCGGAAGGTATTTCAGGATGCGTTGATGGCATCCGCAGCGATGCCCGGCGTGTTTCCTCCGGTATTGATCGATGTCGAAACACCGTTGGGAATTCGTGACGAGCTTCATGTCGATGGTGGCGTAGTTTCGCAATCCATGTTTGTTCCCGGATGGCGCATTCCAAGCCGGTTTACCGAAGGGACCACTTTGTATGCAATCAGAAACGGCAAGATTGATCCCGAGGCCGAGATCACAAAGCCCGGTATCGCCGATATCTCGAAACGCTCGCTCGCCACTCTCATCAAGTATCAAGGCGCGGTCGATCTGGGCGTGGCCTACGCCATCGGGCAGCGCCAGGGCGTCAGGTACAATGCCACGTGGATCGGCCCGGATTTCAACGCGCCTTTGAATGAACCCTTCGATCCGGAATACATGCAGGCCTTGTTTGACTATGGCTACATGCGTTTCAAGTCTGGAACGGTTTGGAACAGAAAGCCACCTGGATGACGCCAGTGAACCTTAGAAAATGTTGGGCCGAAGCACCGTGAATCCCGAAGCCACCTTGGTCTTCGTTCTGATCGCGGTTGCCGGTGCGATGGTGGCCAGCAACCGGGTCAGGTAAGATCTGGTCGCCCTGATCGTCGTGATCGCGCTTATCCTTTCCGGCATATTGGCGTCTGGCCAGGCGATGTCGGGATTTGGCAGCCCGGTCGTGATCATGGTGGCCGCGCTTCTGATCATTGGTGAAATGCTGGATCGCACCGGTATTGCGCACAGCATCGGAAACCTGATCCTGCGCTACGGGGGTAACAGCGAGACTCGATTGCTTGTTTTCCTCATGGTCGGTGCCGGCATTCTGGGATCTGTCATGAGTTCTACGGCCATCGTGGCGATTTTCGTCCCTATCATCCTGCGCATTGCCGCCAAAACCGGTCTCCATCAGTCGCGCCTGCTGCTTCCGATGTCATATGCAGCTTTGATCAGTGGAATGCTGACCTTGATCGCGACGGCACCCAACCTCGTCGTCAGTGATACCTTGCAGGAGGGTGGATACGAGCCGCTCGGCTTCTTCAGCTTTTTCCCGATCGGGCTGTTTGTTCTAGTGGTCGCGATCCTTTACAGCCTTACGATTGCGCGGCCCATGCTGGCCGGAGACGACGCGGCGGTCGAGGCTGAACGACCGAGCGAAGGCACGGCGTCACGGCGGGCGTCGTCCCTGAAACTGCTCGAGACTTTCGCGCTACTCGACAAGTTTTACCTCGTTTCGGTGGTTCACAAACCTCAATCCGACCTCCGCTCGATCTTCAGTGGGATAATCGCGCGCGTTCTGGCGCGCAAGCGACCGCCGAAACGCAAGGCGGACGCCTTCGTTCCAGAAATGGAACTGATGACGAGGGACGCCTGTTGGTTGTCGGGGAACCGGCAGAGCTTGCCATACTGTCGGATCAATCCGCATTTCGCGTTGTCGGCGTGATCGAGGAAGAGACCACGGAATGGGGCACAGGCGTGGCATTGGCCGACATGCTTGTCCATCCGGAGGCCCGGATCATTGGGCGCACGGTCTCGGAATACGCATTTCGCGATATCCACGGTGTCGATGTCATTGGTGTGCTTCGGGGCGAAGACCGTCTGGACGACCCGTTTCGTACCGAACTCAAGGCCGGTGACCGGATCCTGATCGCCGGACCGGTGAGTAACATCGACGCCTTCGCCGAATTGAACCATGATTTCGTGCTGTTGCACTTGCCAACCGAGCGCGAATATGTCCCGCTGGTCCCGGACAAATACCTGAGTTCCCTGGCCATTCTGGTCATGATGGTTGTCCTCAGCGTCTCTGGCCTGGTGCCGGTGGTTGTGGCCGTCTTGCTGGCGGCCATCGCAGCAGTTCTGTTTCGCACCATTTCGCCCGAACGTGCCTACGGGGCGATCCACTGGAGCAGCATCGTTCTGATCGCAGGCATGCTGCCCCTTGCCGATGCCTTGCAGGTCACCGGTGGCGCGGACCTTGTTGCAGACGCGCTGATTTCTTTCGTGGGGGACGGTTCGCCAAGGGCAATGATGGGAATGCTGTTCTTCCTGACAGCGGCCCAGGGGCTGGTCCTGTCCAATACCGCGACCTCAGTTCTGGTCGCACCGATTTCCGTGACCGCCGCCGAGACCATGGGAGTGTCGCCGTATCCATTCGTCATATGTGTCCTGCTGGCAGCGTCTTCGGCCTTTTCCACCCCGGTGTCGACGCCGGTGATCACACTGGTCGTGGCACCGGGCGGCTACAGGTTTGCCGACTTCCTGAAAATCGGTTTGCCGCTGACCGTTCTTGTGGGTGTGATTGCTGTCGCGATCACACCAGTGTTCTTCCCGCTGTAGGTCAGAACCCTCCGAACGCGCCGGCAAGAAGAATGATGGCGACCAGCGCGAGGAACGGAATGACGACCGCAGTCACAAAGATATCGAAGTAGCTGTCCTTGTGAGTCAGTTTCGCGATCGCGAGAACCGTGATGACGGCCCCGTTATGGGGCAGCGCGTCCAAGGCGCCGGAAGAGACCGAAGTCACACGGTGCATGGCCTCCAACGAGGTGCCCGAGCTGTCCGCCATGGTACGGAAAGTGTCGCCGAGCGCGTCCAGCGCTATGCTCATCCCGCCCGAGGCGGACCCCGTCATGGCCGACAGGGTCGTGACCGACATCGCAACCGAAACCAGCGGGTTTCCCCCGCTGGCAGACATCAGGGCTTCGGTTACCAGGGCGAAAGCGGGCAGGGCGGCGACCACACCACCGAAACCCACCAGGCTGGCCGTGTTAAAGATCGGCAGCACTGACGCATCCGCCCCCTTGTTGAGCGTTTCGCGCAGGTCCCGGTATTGCCGCCAGTTCACAGCAATCAAGAACAGGATGGATGTGGTCAGCGCAACCACGATTGCCCAGACACCACCCACGGCTTCGACCGAGGTTTCCCCAAAAAGTGGCTTGGCCAGATAGTCGGTGTCGAGATGGGGAAGCAGAAAGGACACGAAGAGCAGGTTCACCGCCACCACGATCACGATGGGCGCCGTGGCGAGGATGATCCCCGGTGGGGTCAGGTCAGGATCGGCGGGGTCAATCTCGTTTACATCAAACCCTTCGTTTGACGTTTGCGCCCGCATGATGCTGTCAGGCTCGGGCACGGCGTCCTCGTGGGCGCCGTATCCTTCTGCGCTTGTTCTCGCCGACCGCTCGCGGAAATTGAGCCAGGCAATACCCAGGCCGAACATGATGATCGCGGCGAAGATGCCCAACCCGGGCGCGGCAAAGGCAGTGGTGCCGAAGTACGGCATCGGAATGGCATTCTGGATGGCGGGCGTGCCCGGCATCGCTGACATGGTGAAAGTGAATGCCCCCAAGGCGATCGCGCCTGGAATCAACCGTTTGGGCACGTCCGCATCACGAAACAACGCTGCGGCGATGGGAAAGATGGCAAAGGCCACCACGAAAAGCGACACCCCGCCATACGTCAGAACCGCACAGCAGATGACCACGGACAGGATCGCGTTGCCCTTGCCAAGCTTTGCGACGATCCATCGCGCAATCGCGTTTGCGGACCCGCTGTCGTCCATGAGCTTGCCGAAGATGGCCCCCAGAAAGAACAGGGGAAAGAAGGCAAAGATGAAGTCGGCCGCGTTCATCATGAAAACCTGGGTATAGGCCGCGATGGGCGGTAACCCACCGGTCAGGATCGCCGCAAGCAAGGCCATCAAAGGCGCCAGGATGAGCAACGTGATGCCTTTGAAGGCAAGGTACATCAGAAGGATCAGGGGCAGCAGGATGCCCAGCAATTCGTAACTCACAACGGCAGCTTTCGTTTGGTCCCCGGTTCAAGGTGCGCCGGTTCAAGGCTTTCTTCCCACAGCGGCTGTGGCGTCCATGTCGATTGTACGCCGATATGGGCGGCATTCTCGTCCAGCCAATCCGACGCAGCCTTGTGCCCAATGTCGAACAGGTGGCGCAGAAACGCCTCCTCGGCGTTCAGCTTGCTGGATGCGCCAAGGCCACAGAGATCGCGTTCGGCGCCGATGACGTGAAGTCGCGAATCCCTGTAGGCCTCGCGGTCGAGGTTCTCATGGTGGATGATCTCCCATAGGAAACCGAGCGCCCGCAGCTCTTTGACAAGGCTGCTGTTGAACGTGATTTCGTTGAGTCGGTTGTCAATCTCGGCGGCCGTCGTAGGAATCTCGTCCCGCTCGAACGGATTGATTTGGACAAGAATGACGTCGCGGGCCGTGGTTTCGTCAATGAGGGGAAAAAGCGGCGGGTTGCCCATGTATCCGCCATCCCAATAGGCTTCGCCGTCGATCTCCACAGCCTTGAACAGTTTTGGAAGGCAGGCCGATGCCATGACCGTGTCGACGCTGATGTCCGGTTGCCGAAAAATCTTGGGGCGCCCGGTCCGCACATTCGTTGCGCACAAGAAAAGCTTGATGTCCTCGGATCCGTTGACTAGGTCGAAGTCAAAGCACTTTGCCACGATGTCCCGCAGCGGGTTCACGTTGGCCGGGTTCAGTTGATAGGGCGAAAGCAACCGCCCGAAAATCTCGGAAGCAAGATAGGTCGGAGAATAGTCCAGCGACCAGCGACCCAAAAACCTGTCCAGCGGACCGCGTCGGATCGGGCTGAGCCGTGCAGCCCGGCTTACGTCCATCCAGTATTTCTCAAGCAGTTCCTGCGCGCGCGGGTTTCCACCCTCGAGGAGCCCTTGAACCAAAGCGACGGCATTCATCGCCCCGGCGCTGGTCCCCGAGACGCCCTGGATGCCAAGCCAGTCCTCTTCCAGAAGCCTGCTCAGCACGCCCCAGGTAAAGGCCCCGTGGGAACCGCCGCCCTGCAACGCGATGTCTACCTTCACCGCAGCCCTTTGTTCACTTGCCATGGTTTGTATCTCTGATTTCTGCGCTGTGGACGCGGCAATGCCGCCAGTATCGTTGCGATGATTGCTGTGCCTGGAGCTTTCATTGAACGGGTAGAATAGGTGACAAGGCTACAGGATGGGATGAAAAAAAGATCTGGCGGCCTGGCAGTCTGGCGCCAAAACAGCCGGGAAAGTGCTTGAATGCCCGAAAGCGCGGCATCTGGCAACGCTCTGGCAAGGGCCAGTCCGCTGTCGGGGAAAAACCTCGGACTTGCCCGAACCGGGTTTGCTTTATGGGATCGCTTACCTCAGAAACGGTACCAAGCATCGCGGTCAAACCTTCTCTGGTGTCGCCATAGGTGCCGGTAAGGGTAAACTCCATGTTGTTTCCGATCTGCTTGTAGATGCCAAACCGACCGGCCCATTCCTCATGCTCCATACCGATGTTGAAGTTCAGGTTGGGGCCACCCGGAATGGGAATGGTTCCGGCCATCTGGCTGTCGAGCTTGAGCCAGTCGGCACCGATCATCACGCGCAGGCGATGCCGCGGAAAATAGTATCCGATCTGGGGCGCAATCAAGTGTGATGTCGCTTTTGTGCCGGCTTCTTCGGTTGTTGTGGTCAACACTGTTCCGGTGACCGAGGCGAAGTAGTTGCGCCAGCCCCCCGCGAGCGTTGCGCCGCCACCGACCACAGTGGAATTGATGTCGATTTGTTCTTCGATGATTGGAGGCAGCCCAACCAGCTGACCAAGACCGGTCGTCCGGATCTTCAGGCTTCCGGTGGCTTCCAGCTTGCCAAAAAGGCCCATTAGGTTCAGGAATGGAAACGGAAACCAGTCGATCCGGACTTGGGGTGATTTCGCGTGGATGTCGATGCCTGACCCGTTGGGGTTGAAGATTGCCTCGATCGGCTCGCGTATCCCATTGATTTCAAAGCTTGAGAAAGTGAACCTTGTTGTGATGTCGTTGTACATCACGCTGACGCCGAACGGCTTGGGAAACTCGTAGCCGGCCGCCCTGGCCTGCCTGCCGAAGATCGGGAATGTCCGGTCAATGTTCACCCGCACCGGATTGTTGAACGAGGCGAGGTCCACGCGTCTCAGAGCTGCGGCACTTTTGGGTGTTACGTCGTTTCCGTCCTCATCGACATAGCTGATCGCAGTTGTCCGAACCGTCGTGACAAACTGCCCGCCATTTGGCACCAGGCCGAGGAACAAATCTCTTGCCACGATCACGTTGACCGAATCCTGGATAACATCTGTTTCGTTCTTCGCCCGAGAGAAACGGACATCCAGCGTGTAGTCTGACACGCGGGTGCCGTCGTGCAGGAAGGTGCGGCCTTCATCTAGCGTCAGAACAATCCGGGTTACGCGGTCGCCATCCACCCAGATCCGCCCCTGTAGGAAGCGGATCCACGCGATGTCTTGCGCCAGCGCAAACGGGCTGTAGCGAAACGTGTAGACGGCGGTTGACCCGTTGGAGGATTCCAGCCGGACGCTTTCAGGGTCGTATGACAGATCCAGCGATCTGATTTCGTGCTGAAGCCGCATCCTGGCTTCCAGGACACTGCGAAACCGGCGGGTCGAGGCGGTCGTCGGGGTCGGCTTGTCGAACTTCAGGACCAGATCGATCCCCGACGGGGTTCTGGGATCGAATTCAATCAACACGCGATCGCTAAGGGTTTCTTCCGCGGTACGGATCTCGATTTCGGCAAACCGGGTATAGCGCAGATCCGTTGACAATTCGGAAACCATAAGTTCCAGTGTCTTGGGATCGATCCCGCGGTCGGTTAGAGGATCGGCATTCGCGATCGCGGCGACACCGATGGCAAAGACCACAAGTGCTACGTTCGAGATCCAGCGCTTCAACATAGGAGTTGTCCTGGTTGTGTGTGCATTTGAAGGACGGGGTCGAACGGATCGCACATCGTTTGAAAGCCGATTGTCACTGCTATCGACGTCCTCTGGTTCAACGGGTTCCGACCGGGTTCTAGGGTCAAAAAACTCATGCCTTGGAAGAGAGACCTTTCCTCAACTGCAAGTATTGCTAAGGGACAAAACCTTGTCGCAAAAGTCCTGGGCCATTTTGGCTCACTTCGATTTGGACAAATCAAAGCCACCACCCATTATCAAAGCGCGTGCGAGGTCAAATCAGGGCGACAGTTTTTAGTAAACCAGTGCTGTGCACCGGGTTCTTGAGAGGTGGTTCAATTGCCAAACTACGATCAGAAGGGGGCCGTGGAGCACTTTCCCGATGGCGGAGTGCAATGCGCCGGCTCGGCTGGGACAGACGCCACGCACATGGTTGACGGCCCGATCGGCGCCTAGGTTCGGACGACGCATTCAGGAGCGGGGAAAGTGCAGGATCTACCATTCTGGAAAGCGGTTCTGATCACGCTTGGTGTTTTGGTCGCGGCCGGAAGCTATTTTTTTGTCACGTCGTTGTTTGGTCTCAAAAATCCCTGGATCGCCTTTGTTGCGGTCACCGTCTGGAGCGCCACCGGCATGAAATTGGATCAGGCGCCCGGGATCTTCGTCGGCGGTGCGGTTGGGCTTCTGATCTCCTGGTCGATTGCGGAGTTTCCTGCGCTTTTCGGCGATATCGCGGTGATCGTCCCGCTGACTGCAATCATTCTGGCCATTGCGTGCAAGATCAAGGACATGCTGCCGCTGGTCTGCAATTTCGGGCTTTTCGCCTTCCTGACCATCGGCACGGCGCCAGTCCTGTTGGAGCAGGACATGCATCTGATCTACCTGAGGGATCTGGCATTCGGCGCAGTTTGCTTCTGGTTGTTGCCATGGTTGGTCGTACGGCTGCGACCTGACCCCGCGGGACCGGAACGTTGAGGCTGCAACCACGTGAGGTCGGTCACGGGTAGTTTTCGATCGGCACGGAAAACATGGAGGATTTGAAAAATGGGACGCTGTAATAGCCGGGTGGCCTTTGTAACGGGCGCGAGCCGGGGGATCGGCAAGGCAATCGCCATGCGGCTGGCCTCGGAAGGGGCATCGGTGGTCTTGAACGCACCCGTGATGGGGGAAGAAGACGGCCTGCCGGGAACGCTCGAATCCGCCGTGGCGGATATCGAGGCAATGGGCGGCAAGGCGGCCGCGATTGCGTGCGACCTGGCGGACCCCGAGGCGCGTGCCGGGTTGATGGATCGGGCAAGCGCCTTCTTCGGACCCATCGACATTCTGGTGAACAACGCCGCCTACGGAATCATGAAGTCGCTCACCGAGATCGAAAACAGCGAGATGACCTTCATGTTCGAATTGAACGTCATCGCCCCGGTGGACCTTGCCCGGCAATGTCTGCCGGAAATGAAGAAGCGGGGGGCGGGGTGGATCCTGAACATCGGAAGCGGTTCGGCCCGGGTCGATGAACTTCCTGGTCGGGCGGGCATTCCAATCGAGGCGACGTATTCCATGGGCGGTTACGGAACGACCAAGGCCGCGCTGGACCGCGCGACTTTGGCCCTTGCCCGCGAGCTTCAACCACATGGCATTTTCGTCAATTCGATGCGCCCGACGGCCATCGTTCTGACCTCGGGGGCCGGCTTTACCCGGATGATCGCGAAGACCAATCCCGACATGCTGGAACCGGTCGAGGTGATGTCCGAAGGCGCGCTGGAGCTGTGCACGGGAAGGCATGCGGGTCGGGTGATCGCGAGCCGTGAAATCATCTTCTACGTCGGCGGCAAGGTTCACAGCCTGGACGGGAAGAAGGTCATCGGCGATGCCTTCTTGTTGGGCGACCCTGAAGGCACCACCGACTGACTACCGGCATTGATGATTCCGCTCCCGTAGCAAGCTTGCGGCTTCGGGACCTGCGGGCGGGCGGCAGTCTTGGTTGCTCATGCCCCGGAAAACACCGGCGGCGTCAAAAGATGCCGTTCTCTGCTTTCTTGATGACGGGCCACCACACGTGGTTCTCCAACATCTCGAAGTTAGCCGCTTCGGGGCCGAACCTTTGTTTGAACACCTTGAGCAGTTCCTTGTTCAGGTGGACCCCGCCGTGAACGTAATCGGCGATCGCCCGATGAAAGCTGGAGTTGAACGCAACCTGCATCTGGTTGATCTGCACACCGTGCTCGGTCCGCTCAATCGCGTTTCCCGCGTCCAGAAGGTCCAGCTGACGGCGGACAGATGTCTGGGGCATGTTGGTGTAGGTGGCCAGCGCCCGGGTGCTCCATGGCTGACGATGCACCAACAAGGCCTGGTGAACGCGTTGCAGGGGTTCGGGGTAGTTGAACCAGTCGAACGTGATTTTCCACCTTCGCCAGAGGCGCAGCTGGTCACGTTCGTCGTCGGTGTAGTCAAGTTCCATCCGGAGCATTCCAAGCTGAAGCAGAGCGATACGCAAATAAGTGATTGCCGAAACATCAAATGTCAAACTGGCATAGCGAGTTCGGGGATCAAGCCGGCGCGCCGGCAGGAGAAATTTTGGTGAGATGCGAATACGAAAGCCCCCCGCATGGCACTCTCAGGCCAGTCTTGGACAGCTGCATGCTGTCATCTTTGACAGCAGGTGGCGAGTAAGGATCAAGAGCAGTTCAGTTGTTGACCCAATGCCGGCCCGATACTGGTATCTGCTGCGGCCGACGGATGTCAGTCTTGCCGACGCGCAGCCGATGGCTGGTTGAACATCACTGCAAAAGGCATGCAGGGACAGCATTCCATGGATATTTTCCGAACCCCTGTCCTTGTTCGGTCGTGCCGAATGGCCTACACGGTCAGGACTGCTTTTCCAGCCACGGCAGGATGGTGTCCGTGTGCCTGTCGGCCAATCCTCCCTCGGTCCGGAGAATGAAACTGGCCGCGATGCCATTTCGTTGTGCAAACTCGAACCCTTCGTCCGGCCCCATTACCATCAAGGCCGTCGAAAGCGCATCCGCGGTCATTGCTTGGCGATCGACAACGGTGACAGAGGCCAGAGTATGCGCGACTGGCCGCGCGGTGCGGGGATCAATGACGTGGCTGTAGTTTCGTTCCGCCACCGTGAAGAAGTCGCGATAGTCCCCAGATGTCGCTACCGCCTGATCCTGCAACTGAAGCACGCGGTGAACCTTTCTTTCCGCCGGCTCGGGGCGTTCGATCCCGACACGCCACCCGGACTTGTCAGGCTTCTGCCCCTTGGCCCGCAGCTCGCCACCTATGTCGATGAGATAGCCGGGAACTTCCAGCGCATCCAGCATGGTCGCAAGCCGGTCCACCGCAAACCCCTTGGCAATACCGTTGAGGTCGATGGCAAGATCGGCGGTAGTCTTCCAGCAGCTGCCGTCCTTCAAGTGCAGCCCATCCATGCCGACGACACCCACCGTTTTCGAGACCTGGCGTGCACTGGGTACCTTGTGTGATCCACCAAGGGGGCCAAAACCCCAAAGGTTCACCAAGGGGCCGATCGTCGGATCGAAGGCGCCTTCGGTAAGGTCACGGATACGTCGTGCTTCTTCGACGACCTTGCAGGTGAGGTCCGAGAATGCCAACGGCGAGTTGGGCGCCGCGTCGTTGAACAATGAAACCTCGGAGTTCGCTTTGTAGGTGGACATAAGCCGGTCGACTTCGGCCAAGGTTCCAAGCACGTTCAGTTGAAGACCGTCGTCGAAGCCGAGGCCTTGGGGAAACACGATCCGGTAGTACGTGCCCATCACTCTGCCGGACAAGCTGTCCAACCCGGCTTCCTTGGCCCAAGCCGGGTAGGCGGAGCCGAGAGTCACGCCGTAAAGAACCCCGGCGGTTCCTGCTAGAAACGTCCGTCTGCTCATCATGTTATGTGCTCCGCTTTGGTGTGGTCGAACTGGGCCAATTCTAATGCTCAAGCTTCACCGGCTGAATGTCGGCTGCCACGCCGAGGCCTAGGCTGAACGGGAACGAGACATGGTGAAAGCGCGTCGTCACGTTGTCGTCATGCACTGCGAAACTGATCGTATAGGCGTTTCCGTCGCGCAGGATCTTGTCGTCCTGCGGGTGGCCGGTATCCAACGGGCGCGTCCAGGTCACGGTCCATTCTCCGTCTTTCCAAACGCCTTCCGAGCGGGCGTTGTCGGCGGCTGAACCGGTGGCGTCTTCGCGGCTGAGCAGCCGGCCCGGCAAGACATCGTCTGTCATCCAACCATGGCTTGCGTCATAGGGTTTGGCGTTTTCTTCCCGAATGATCGCAAAGGGTTTCGACAGGTCGCCCACGCTGTCCGTCGTCAGCGACAGAAGACCCGTCACCCCCTCATCGAACATGTAGATGGGGGTCATTGTCGACCGGTCGACATTCCAGCTGAACGGGCCTTTTCCTTCATCAAACAACCGGTATTCCAGAACATACCCGTCGTCTGACATGCCGACCGCATTGCTTCGCGCACCACGCCACTGCATCAGATCCAGAAAACCGCCGTCATTCTTGATTTGGGCGATTTCATCCGCCGACTTGGTCTGGTCCCAGCTCGAACCGTCATCGGTGCGGCTGGAGGGCAGGTACTTCCTTACGTCCCCGACATTCAGAACCGCGCCAAGCAGGTCATGACCGCGCACCTGTTCCGCTGTTGGGCGTTCCGGCATGTCGCGCTGGCCAAGATGACAGGTCAGCCAGCAACCCTGCTCCTGGTAGAGCGGCACCGTTCCGTCATCGATGATCATCGCGATCCGGTCTTCGTAGAGCGGTGGGGTGTCGCCGTTGCGCACCCGGTCGCTGGAACGCGGTCCGCCATAGAATTCCCACGCCTCGCCGTTGAAGCGCATGTAGTCATGCATCTGCCCGGGGCGATCCGCGTTGGTTTTCCACTGAAAACGCCAATACAGGTTTTCGGCGTCATAGGCGGCCTGAACGGCAAGGTCGATCACCCCGTTCTTGCCGTCGATGGGGTTCGGCTCGAGCCGTCCGCCGCCAACGATGCCGTCGCCAAGTGTCGCCTCGGCGTCTGTGTGGCAAGCCGAGCAGGGCTGCCCCTGCGCCACCATGAGGGCGCCGACGCCGTGTTCTTCGCTGCGAAGCCATTGCGAGCTTGAAACCCCGGGATAGAACAGCTTAATCGTCGTGGTGGGTATGTTCGACCAATCGTCCGGCGGGGCGGCAGATATCGACGCCGGCACGGCAAGGCTCCCTGCCGCCAAGACGGCTGATCCGATAATTCCTGTAACTCTACTCATGAAACATCTCCCTGACACGTTCTGCCGACGCACCCGATCGGGCGGGTCGCTTGTTGGGTGATGGCCGCAAACGGTTCGCCGCCATCAGCGCAGATCACTTTGACGCCAGCCATTCCGCGACCGCCGACAGATCCGCGTCGCTTCCAGTCCAGGCAAGCGGATGAGGCGGCCCTGCGCGCAGATAGGCCTCGATGTTGGCCGCATCGCGGCGGCCGCCGATGCCATCGATCTCTAGCCCCATCATCGTCGCTGTGATGTCCTCGCTGCTGACGGAATGACACTGGCTGCAGTTTGCGTCGATAAAGGCCTGCTTTCCGTCAACCGATGGCATGGCGTCATTGCTCGTGGTTTCCGCCGCGGCCACGCGGGTCAGCCGGTCCTGAACCCTGCGGTCGGCAGCATGGGCGATTGCCGGCGGCAGCGAGCCGACAATGTCGTCGCCACGGATCGGGGCAGGGGCGTCCGGCAGGGTCGGGTTGATCGTCGGGACCAGCTCGATACCGTGCCGGGCCGCGACTTCGACCAACAGCGCCTGACCATCCTGGGCCATGTCGACAGCTTGATCGAGGACGCGCAGGGCTTCTCCGGGGCTGTGTGCACCTGTCGAATTGGACGCACCGATCCAGTCCCAACGCATGCTGGCGCGCCGGTGATAGTCGAGCACCAGTGACAGTTCTTCGCTGATTGCGCCTTCGCGCTCGGCTGCGTCCGCAATCTGCGAGAAGGGTTCCAGTCCGGCGAGGGTTTCGCGAACCGTCGCGACGTCTTCGATCAGGGCAAGCACCGCCTTTTCAGCCGTCAGATAGGCCGCGATCACGTCCACCTGAATGTCATAGACCCGCTGATACATCTCGTCGGCGGTCATGCTGTTGTGGCAGCTCAGGCAGTTTTCGATCTTCTTCAGCGGTGAACCCATCGTGTGATCGGTCACCTGTCGCCCGTTCCACTCGGTTTTCGGCATGTGGCAGTCGACGCATCCGATCATGCTGGAATGAACCCCGCTCGACACCACTTCGAATTCCGGGTGCTGCATCTTGAGCATCGGGGCCTTGGTTACCGCGTGGGTCCAGTCCTGCGCAAACACGCCGGATTCGCGCGCGGTGTCATAGTATTCCTCGACCATCTCGAAGCGCAGGGGCTGATCCTTTGGCCACTCGGTCCAGGGATAGGTCAGGATCGCGTCCTGACCCTGAAAGTAGTATTCGACGTGGCATTGCGCGCACACATAGTCGCGCATCTCCCGCGGCGAACCTTTGAGCCCGCTCGCCGGGTCTTCTTCGTAGCCGCGCATCACCATGGCGTCGATGAATGCCTGCCTGTTCACGCGCAGACTCATGTCAGACGGGTTGTGGCAATCGTTGCAGGAACTGCCCAGTTGAGCGCCCTCGACACCATGCCCGTATTCACCGCGAAGTTTTTCGATCGTATCCCAATAGGGTGTGCGGTTGAACTCGGCCCAACCCATCTCTTCGGTGAGTATGGGGGACCAGCCGCTGTGGCAGTTCATGCATGCGCCGGGCTGGCCGTTGAAGGCGGGAAGACCATGAGCATTGAGATATTCCTTGTCGTTGCGCTTGGTCTCCATCTGGTCGATCTGCGTATAGTAGTGACCGCGATCTTCGTTGAAATCGACGGCAAAGGCATAGCCTGCCCAAAGAGCCTGCTTGCCCGGATAGCGGATCAGCTTGCTGTACGGGTAGTTGCCGCCAAAGGGGGTTGGATTGTCCATCTCTTTGGTGGTCATGTACATTTCAACGTAGTCCGGCCATTCCTCGGCCCAGGCTTCAATCCGGGGATCGTCCCCATCGGGTGAGGCAAAAACAATCGCCGCGGAAAGCGCCGAGGCAATGCCGGCTGCGGCGATCAAATCTGGTCTCGGCGTCTTCCAATCCATCAAATCTCCTCCCTTTGAACTGCAAAACTGCATTCAGTGGCTTTCTTCCACGGCTTCCGTACACCCGGCATTTGCGCGGATATCCGACGCTTGATCACAGATCATGCGGGTCGTGGCATGTTGCGCATTGCAGCGTTTCGATCTGTATCCCGTTGTTTTCGAAGTCTTCGTGCTTCGAATTTGTCAGCCCGTGACAACTTGCACAAAGGGCTCTTTGCCCTGCCAGCTCTGCCAACGGGTTCTCGGTCGCGTGAACCTCGTGACAGGTCGAGCAGGTCATGCCGCTGACATCATGAGAGCTGCCCAACCAACCTATGCCCAGGCGCCCCCCGGACGTGTTGGCGTGGCAACCCAGGCAGGTGTCGAACTGGCCCTCCTTGGGCCGCCCGGCATAGCTGAAATCGTTGAGAGGCGGGAACCCGACACCCCCCCGGGCACTTGAAACATGAAAGCTGCCCGGGCCGTGGCAGGACTCGCACCCCTGTTGGCCATAGGGCGCATGGGGATTGTCCGCGTCCCCGTGCGGTGTCTCGGCCATAAGCGTCATCTCCGGGCCGCCGTGACAGGTCAGGCATGCCTCCGGCCCGCCGTCGGTGTGTTTTGCCTCCGGCAGGTTCCGAAGGCTTTGAGCCTGTGTTCCGTCCAGCCAGACACCCACCGAAAGGATGCTGACCACCGCAAACATCACGGCCGCCATCGGGCTTCGGACCGAGTTGAATTTCGAGATTTTGCGCCAGAATTTCATGCGTCACCCATCAACTCGACCACTGCCAGCGATCCGTCAATGCGGCGATGATGTCCCGCCGGCTGATCACGCCGACCAGATCGCCACCGGCAACGACCGGATAAAGCCGGTGCGGAAGGTGAAGCAGGCTGCGGGTGGCGCTGATCAGGCCTTCGTCCGGGCCCACGGTCTTGACATCGCTTGCCATAAAATCGCCGACGAGCCCCGCAAGTTCTGAATGGTAGGTGGCCTGCAGAACGCCCCTTATGCAGTCCCGGTCGCTGAGGATGCCGGTAAGCGCGCCCCTGTCGTCGACTACTGGCGCATTGGATATGTCGTGCGCGTGCATTAGGTGCAGAGCTCGCAAAATCTCTGTGTCCGGTTTGACCGAGATGACGGTCCGGGTCATGTAGTCGCGCACACGCATGATCAGCCCCTTTCCTCGTCGGTTCCTGAAGCCGACGCCGACTTGTTCGGACAATCCTTGCGGCAACGCTGGCACCCGCCGGGGGTGCAGCCGGTTGGCAGCTCACCGTTTCGAAGCACCTGGATGCCAACCAAGATCAGCATGCTGATGAAGAACAGGATGAATGTGGCCAGCAGGACTTCCATTCGATTACCCTCCGAAATCGTCCAGCATGATGTTCTCGGCGTCCACGCCTTGCGAGTCGAGCATGTCGATCACCGCTTCGTTCATGACCGGCGGGCCGCACATGTAGTACTCGCAGTCCTCGGGCTCGGGATGCTTAGACAGATACTCCTGATAGAGCACTTCGTGGACGAACCCCGTCAGCCCGGTCCAGTTGTCCTCGGGCAGCGGTTCGGACAGCACAAGATGCCACGAGAAGTTGTCATGTTCGCGGGCCAACTTGTCGAACATTTCGACGTAGAACGCCTCGCGCAGGCTGCGCGCGCCGTACCAGAAACTGATCTTCCGCTTTGTCTTCAGCGTGCGCAACTGGTGCAGAATGTGGGACCGCATCGGCGCCATGCCCGCCCCACCACCGATGAAGACCATCTCGGCGTCCGTCTCTTTTGCAAAGAACTCGCCATAGGGGCCGGATACGACAACCTTGTCCCCGGGCTTGCAGCCGAAGATGTAGGACGAGACGATTCCCGGTGGCGCGTCCGGCGCCTGTGGCGGCGGTGTCGCGATGCGGACGTTCAGGATGATGATGTCGTCTTCGGCAGGGTAGTTCGCCATCGAATAGGCGCGCAGCGTCGACTCGGTCACATTCGATTTCAGGTCGAGAAGCTTGTATTTTTCCCAGTCTTCCCTGTATTCGCCCGGAATATCGATCTGCCTGAAATCAAGGGAGTAGGGAGATGTTTCGATCTGGACGTAACCGCCGGCCCGGAAGTCGATCTTCTCACCTTTGGGCAGTTCAAGGACGAACTCCTTGATGAAGGTCGCCAGGTTCTCGTTCGAGCGAACCGTGCAGGTCCAGCGGTTCACCCCAAAGACGTCGTCGGGCACCTCGATCTTCATGTCGTTGTCGACGCTGACCTGACAGGCGAGGCGCAAACCGGTTGCAGCCTCCTTCTTGTTGATGAAGGACTTTTCGGTTGCCAGCAATTCGCCGCCGCCCTCGAGCACCCGCACCTTGCATTGGCCACACGTGCCGCCGCCGCCGCATGCAGACGCGAGAAACAGGTTGCTGTCGCCCAGGGCGACCAACAGCTTGCCCCCCGGATCCATCTTGATGTCACGGCTGTCGTTGATGTTCACCGTAATCTGGCCCTGGGGAACAAGGCGCGACCGGGCAAGGAGCACAAGGACCCCGAGGCTCGACACGATGACCATGAACAGCAGGACGGAGACGATGATTTCGGTGCCGGCCATCTTACAACTCAATCCCTGAAATGCCCAGGAACGCCAGCGACATGATCCCAACGGTGATGAAGGTCAGCCCCAATCCTTCAAGACCTTCGGGCGCTTCGCTATAGCGCATCTTCTCGCGCAGCCCGGCAAGCGCGACGATCGCGATCGCCCAGCCTGTTCCGACGCCGAACCCGTAGACCGTGCTTTCGACGAACGTGTAGTCGCGCTGCACCATGAACAGCGATGCCCCCAGGATCGCGCAGTTGACCGTCAGCAGTGGCAGGAAAATCCCCAGTGACGCATAAAGGGGCGGCGCGAACTTCTTCAGGACCATCTCGAGGATCTGGACCATGGCCGCGATGACGCTTATGTAGCTGATCAGTCCCAGATAGCTCATGTCCAGCTCGGGCAGCCCTGCCCAAGACAGCGCACCGGGTTTCAGGAACAGGCTGTAGATGAGGTTGTTGAGGGGGACGCTGATCGTCTCGACCACGACAACGGCGATCCCGAGACCGATGGTCGTGCGCACTTCCTTGGATACCGCCAGAAAAGTGCACATGCCTAAGAAGAACGAAAGCGCAAGGTTCTCGATCAGAACCGCACGAAGAAAGATGTCGAAGAGGTTGGTCATGATACGTGCCTCCTCGCGTGTTCGGGAAGCTGCTCGGGCCGGACCTTGGTTTCGTCGAACTCCGGGGCTTCCCTTTGCTCGCGTTTCCACGTCCGCAATCCCCAGATCAGGAAGCCGATGATGAAGAAGGCGCTTGGCGGCAACAGCATGAGCTGGTTGGGGACGAAAAGGCCGCCATCTGCAGCCACCGGCCAGATCGTGACCCCAAGCAGTGTGCCGGCACCGAACAGCTCGCGGATGGTGCCCACGACGACCAGCACGGCGGTGTAGCCCAATCCGTTGCCGATGCCGTCAAGCACGCTCATGCCGACAGAGTTCTTGGCGGCAAAGGCTTCGGCGCGGCCAAGGACAATGCAGTTGGTGACGATGAGGCCGATGAAGACCGAAAGCGTTCGGGCCGCATCCGGCGCGTAGGCCTTCAATACCTGATCCACCACGACGACCCCGGTGGCGATGACGGTCATCTGAATGATGATCCTCAGGTTGCTTGGGATGAAGTGGCGCAGCGCCGAGATCACACCGTTCGAGAAGGTGCAAACCGCCGTCAGCGACACCCCCATGATCAGAGACGTGTAGAGCGAGTTGGTGATCGCAAGGGCCGAGCAGACACCGAGAACCTGAAGCAGAACCGGATTGTTTTCAAAGACCGGGTCCAAGAGTGTCGACCGAACCGTCATTCTCTGATCTCCCACATCGAACGCTTCATCGTTTTGGCGCGCCCACGCCGATTTGTTTCAGAAATGGCCCGTACCCGTGCGGGCCAAACCAGTAATCGGCCAAATTCGTCACGCCGGTCCCGGTTATCGTGGCACCGGTCAAGCCGTCGACTTCGTAGGCTGCTGCCGCAGAAGACGGGCTGACGACGCCACCGGCCACACGGAACCGTACCTCGCCGTTCGGGCCGTACATCTTCCGGCCCTGCCATTGGTCCTGCCAGTCCGGGTCCTCGATCTGGTCACCCAGCCCGGCGGTCTCCGCCTGTTCGTAGAAGCTGACTGCTGCAATGGTGTTCAGGTCATCTTCCAAGGCGATGAAGCCATAAATGGTGGACCACATCCCCTGACCGCTGATCGGGAAGATGATCCGGCTCAGGGTTTGATCCTGCCAGACGAGATAGACCACCTCGTGGTTGGGGCGGCGTCCCAACCGTGCGGTGTCTGCTTCGGCCGGAATGGCAGTGCTGCGGTCGGGATCGTTCACGGCGGACCGCGCATCGATGTCACCGGGCTCCAAATCCGAAGCGAACTCGCCCGTATCCAAGTCCACCACCCGCGCGTCAAGTTGTGCAACCACCTCGAGGATCGTGTCGTCATCTGCGCCGGGCGCCACGAGCCCGGTCAGCGACACAACGTTCCTGTACCTCTGCACGGCCTCGTTGCGTTCCTGAATGGGGCGCAACGTGATCGTCGAAACGCTGACGAGGATCGAACAGACCAGCGCGACGCCGACCAGGACCAAAAGGGATCGCAACGCATCGCGGTTCATGGTTCCCGCTCCAGCCGGGCCTGGCGCCGCTTGATGTTGCGCTCGACAACAAAGTGATCACACAGAGGGGCGAAAGTGCTCGCAAGCAGGATGGCGAAAATGACCCCCTCGAAGTAGGCGGGGTTGGTCAGGCGGACAATGATGGTCACGACGCCCATCAGGAAACCAAAGGCCCACCGCCCCGGACGTGTCGTGGCCGCGGCGGTTGGGTCCGTGGCAAGGAACACCGTACCAAAAGCCCAACCGCCCAGAACCACGTGCCAATACCACGGCGTCTGCAATGCGGCCTGATCTGCGGGCGCGATCAAGGCGATAAGGACAACCGAAATGATCAGCCCGGCCAGCGATCCGGCCATGATCCGCCACGAGGCCGAGCCGGTTGCAAGGAGGTACACGGCACCAAGCAGGCACCCCAGAACGGAGGTAACGCCGAACGGTCCGGGCTGGTTGCCCACGAACAACAGCCACCAGCTGTAGTCGACCGCGGTCAGGGCAGGCACGCCGCCTTCGAGGATGGCCAGTTCGAGGGTCGTCGGTTCCTGGTAGCCCGGAAGCGGAATCCAGACATCTGGCCCGTGCAGGACGCTGGAGTAGGAAAAAAACAGGATGCAAACCCCAAGGATCACCGGGCTGACAAGATACCGCCCGGTTCCGCCGAAAACCGCCTTCCCGACGATCATTGCGGCGGTCATCCCGTAGACGACCTGAAAGAATGTGACCGTTGGAGGCAAAATCAGGGCAAATATCCAGGCGATGCAGAGGACGCCTTCGTCCAGCGGGCGCCCGCGGCGGGCTGCGAACACGATCTCCCAGAACGCGCCGACGATCAGGGCGGTCAGGAATACAGGAAGGAAATAGAGGAACCCGTGAAGCCAGTTCGACACCAGGCTCTCGGGGTCGATCGACAGGCCGATCCCTTCGATCAGTGCTGCCCGCCACCCCGGCAAGTTGTCGATGCCGGCTATGTGCATTCCCACGGCGATTTGTTCACCGAGATTCCACATTCCGATCAGCCAGCAGGGCAGCGTGGCTATTATGAAGCGGTTTAGCAGTCGGTCGATACTGTTGGCATCCCGCACATGCGGTGCCGAAACCGTAGGGATCGTCCAACGCCACACCAACCGAAGGCGCAGCTCGTCGATCAGGTCGACCGTTTCCCGACTTGACCCGGCCCGTGCGTTGCCGCCTGTGTTTGATTTCGGTTCCGCCATCCCGATCAACCGTCCCTTTCGATCGCTTCGAGGTTGTGGCGCAGCACCGCGGCATAGTCGTTCTTGCCCGGGCAGATGAAGGAGCACAGAGCCAGGTCTTCTTCGTCCATCTCCAAGGCGCCCAAAGACTGCGCCTGGTCAGTATCCCGGATGAGCAGGGCCTTCAGAAGCGGCGCGACCAGCACATCCATGGGGATCACTCTTTCAAACGCGTCGATGGGCACCATGGCTGTTGCGCGGCCATTCTGGTCGGTGGTGAACCGAGGGGTGGAAAGGAACCCGGACAGGAAATTCCCGAACGAGAACCGGTTCTTGCTCGGTTCCGCCCACGGCCGCCAGCGACTGGGGCGCATCTGCGGAACAGCCGAAACCTGCAGGTGGTATCTTCCAAGGTAGGCTTCGGCGCCGCGTGCGTGGCGGCCGCTCAGAACGCAACCGGAAACGAGCCGGGCCGCATCGTTGCCCGGGTCTTCGGGGGCCAACTCTGCTGCCGTCAGCTCGATGACGTCCGCGCCAAGCCGGGTGCGCACCAAACGGGGCCTGCTGAAGCCGGTTCCGCCAAGCGCGACCACGCGTTCGGTCCAGATCACGCCCTCGCCAATCAGCTTTCCGATCGCGATGACATCCTGGTATCCGATGTGCCAGACCTCGGGTTCGGGGCCGACCGGGTCCAGACTGTGAATGTGGGTTCCCGGCAGTCCGGAAGGGTGCGGCCCGTCGAACACGACATGCCGAACTGACGCCGCGGTCCCGGTCGGACCGGACCATCCGGGACCGGTGCAAAGATAGACGTTTCCCGAGGCGAGTTTGGCAAGCTGGTCGAGCCCCAACGCGAAAGCACCAGCGTGTTCGGCAACCACGACCTGTGGGTCTGCGGACAGCGGGCGCGTATCGCAGGCGGTCACGAAGATCGACCGGGGCACCGCGTCGGACGCGGGAATGCGGCTGAACGGGCGGGTGCGGAACGCAACCCAAAGACCTGTCTTCAGCAACCGCGCCCGCAGCGTGTCGGGCGATGCATCGCTTCCGGTTTCATTGCGGGTGTCGGCGCCCGGGTCGCCGGCCCCGTCGACCGCGATGACGAAGGATTTGAGGGCGCGCCTTTCACCACGGTGGATGTTGGTAACGACACCGCTCGCCGGTGCGGTGAACTGGATCGACGGGTCTCTCTTCTGCTGGAAAAGCGGTTGGCCCAACACGACCCGATCTCCTTCCGAGACCAGCTTTTTCGGCTCCAAACCGTTGTAATCCGCCCCGAGAATGGCAACCGAGTGAACTTCTGGCCCATCTTCGATCAACTGCAGAGGCGCCCCGCCGATCGGCAAATCCAGGCCCTTCGTGCTTTTCACGTGATGTGGCAGCATTCTTCTCCCCGCGCCCGATACTCAAGCCGGGCTGCAAAACTGACAATGCAGCGGGTAGTCACGCCGCGATACATCAAGGCTGTTCTTCAGTTCAATTAACTGGCTCCGGTCTTCTGCCGGAGTTCCTGAAAAGCGTATTTTTGGTGACGATACCGGTCAATGTGCGGGCGAGCCGATTTGGCTCGGGTGTTTGTCCAGCAGGAAAGAACGTTAAGGATGGGGTCCGAAAACGACGACTAGCAGGTTGGCCGGCTATGGCCGCCGTCCCTGAATCGGGCTCTTGCTCACTCAACATGACAAGTCCAGGCCGCCCGTTTCCTAGATGGTGCGAGAGTGCCCACAGGTCGCCGAGCGGATCTCGTCGCAGGGGGCAGGCATCGGTCCCGGAGGATGCAGTACATGATCTACCAGTTGATACTTGGTTCCTTCATCACCCTTGCATCGCTGATCTGTGGTGTCCTGGTTTGGTGGGCGATGGACAGGCTGATAGCGGCGATGGAGCCATGGCTGAGGCGCCCGACCTTTCCTGCCAAGCCATTGCTTGCCATCATGTTGATCATTCTTTCGGCCATGACGATGGTCACGTTGGGCGTATGGCTCTGGGCCTTCGTATTCACTTGGGCGGACGTGTTTGGAACGCTTGAAGAGGCCTTTTACTATTCGTTGATTGCATACACGACGCTTGGACTGGGCGATGTGCTTGTCCCGACTGAATACCGACTGTTAGGCGGGATGACGGGTGCAAACGGCTTCCTGATGTTCGGGCTGATGACCGCGGCTTTGACCGACTCCTTGCGATACGTTAGGGACCTCGAACTCTGACGGCCGTTTCGCCGCATTGCCGGTCCGGGAACCGCCAATGAGCCATTTTGGCTCGCCTCCGAGTTGACCGGTGTTCTCGCTGAAAAATACGTTTCACGCACTGGATCATCGCCAGCCCGACCGCAGACAAGGAAATCGGCATGCCAAAGCTACCGGCTTCTTGCGACTTGGCGGATGGTTCGCACGAGTTCGCAGTAAGCGGGTGGGCGCAATTCGATCGGCCTCCGAGGGCCCGGAACTGCCGCGCTGATCGGTGCCAGAAGAACGAAACCGACAGTGTCCGGGCAAGATGGCGCCAATGTCGAAGAATGAAGGGATCTGCATGCAACAGGCGAGCTTTTCGGCGTGGCGCGGGTTCATGGCTCAGATCATGGTCTTTGCGGCGATCTGGTCGGTGCTAGCAGGTGGGGATCTGGCTTCATGTCTGATAGGTGCCCCGCTTGTCCTGTTCGTTGTGGTCGCGAACCATCGGCTTGGACGGCTGAATGGCCGTTGCGCGCGCTTATCCGGGGTCCTTCGGTTCCTTCCCTATTTTCTGATCGGGTCTTTTCGCGGCGGTCTTGCAACCGCTACGCTGGTGCTGTTTCGAGGACGGGAAGTCCAACCCGCGATGGTCGAGTATCAGACCACCTTGCCCCCCGGGAGGGCGACGGCATTGTTCGTCGGGACGATAGGGTTGCTTCCGGGGACACTGACGGCGGATCTGAACGGACGTCTTTTGCATATCCATGTGCTGGACGGCAGCATGCCGGTCACTTCGGAGCTTCGAGAACTGGAAAGGCGGATAGCCGCCATTTTTCTGCAGGAGACGGGGTGAGGAAATGGGTTCGTTGTTGCTGCTGATTGCCCTGTTGCTTTTGCTGTTCCTGCTTGCTGGAATGTATCGGGTGTTTCGCGGTCCGAGCGATGCAGACCGGATGATGGCGGCGCAGCTGTTCGGCACGACAGCGGTTGCGGTATTGCTGGTGACCAGTTTCGCGACCGGGTTGCCCGCCTTGATAGACGCCGCGCTGGTCATGGCTCTGCTTGCTGCGATCACCACCATCGCCTTCGTGCGCGGCGAGACAAGCGGCGGAGCGACCGATGACAACTAGTTCGATGCTGGCGCTGCCCCTGCTTCTGATCGGGGTCTGTTTCTTTTTCGCCGGAACGGTGGGGATGCTTCGATTGCCGGACATCTTCACGCGGCTGCACGCGCTGACCAAAGCGGACAACGTCGGATTGGGGTTCATCGTCGCGGGGCTGGCGGTGATGTCCGGGCAGTTTCTGATTGCTCTGAAACTGGTGCTGATATGGGGCCTGGTGCTGGTGAGCGCAGCAACGACCGCCCATCTGATTGCCCAGTCAGCGGTTCGCAAGGGGGCGAAACCATGGAAGCGTTGAACTTGAGTTTCGACCTCGTTCTGGCGATGGCGTTGATCTGGTTGGCATGGAGAACACTTGCCAGCCACGAGATGTTCACCGCTATCGTGCTGTTCATCGCCTTCGGTCTGCTTGTTGCACTTGCATGGGTGCGGCTCGACGCACCGGACGTTGCCTTGGCAGAGGCATCCATCAGTGCCGGTTTGACGGGCGTTCTTCTGCTTGCAGCCTGGCGGCGCCTGCGCAGTCCGCCGCAGCAGGATGGGGGGCAGAACAATGAATGACGACACATCCCCCGTGGTGCGCCTGTTGATCGGCGCGTTGGCGGCCGCGATCTCTTGGGGACTGGCGATTTCGCTGATGCGTCTCCCCGTGGGGAACAGCGAGCTTGCGGACCGTGTGATGGAAGGATTGCCCGACAGCGGTGCCAGCCATCCGGTAACGGCGGTGCTGCTGAACTTCCGGAGCTACGATACCTTCCTCGAAACCTGTGTCTTGTTTCTGGCCGTTGTCAGCATGTGGTCACTTGGTCCGGCGCGTGCAGATCCCGCGACGCTGGTTTCCACGGGCCCGGTCCTGGGCGAGGCCGGTAAGATCCTGCAGCCCATGTGCCTGTTGACGGCGGGCTACCTGCTCTGGGTCGGCGCGACAGCGCCCGGCGGGGCATTCCAAGCCGGGGCGATCCTTGCGGCAGGTGGCGTTCTGGCCCTGCTGATGGGGTGGCAGCCCGGTGCCCGGATGCGGCCCTGGCTCGAGGTAGGGTTGACGATGGGGGTCGGCGCGTTCCTTTGCTTGGCGACCATCAGCCTGTTGTCTTCGGGCACCCTTCTGTTTCTGAACCCGGAACTGGCGAAGGGTGTGATCCTTGCGATCGAACTGGCTGCAACCATCTCGATCGGGCTTTCGTTGGCCGCGATCTCGTTGGGTGGCTCGCCAATCTACAAATTGCGAGACAAGGGGCAATGATGCCGACCCTGGCACCTTACATCGTCGCCGGCGCTATGCTTGTGGGTCTGGGCCTCTTCGGTCTTTTCACAGATCGCAAACTGCTTCGGCAAATCATCGCCCTAAACATCATCAATGCCGGCGTGTTCCTGCTGCTGATCGCATCATCCGGCGAAAGCAGCGCCTCCGTCGCTGATCCGGTTCCCCGCGCGATGGTGCTTACAGGTGTTGTCGTCGCGGTCAGTGCAACGGCGCTGGCGCTTGCCTTGGCGACCCGCCTGCATCAGGTGACGGGTGAAACGCGCCTGTCGGTCGGCACGGACGACGAGGCCGGGACATAGCAATGCCGGGACCAACCGAACCTGCATGGATCGCTTGGGTGATGCTGCTTCCCTTTGCAGCGGCAACCGCCTCGTTTTTGACATGGCGCCTAGGGGCGAAAATCGGTCTCTCCGCGGCCTTCATCAATGCCATCGTCTCGGTGACGCTTGTCGTTCAGGTCCGGGGCGGAGGGACCGTCACGCATCACGTGGCCGGTTGGGGAACGCCACTAGGTATCGAACTGAGGGCAGATGGGCTTGCTTGCCTGATGCTCATCCTGACGGCAACTGTCGGGATGGCTGTCAGTGTGTATGCGTCCGGCTATTTCCCCGCCGAAAGCAGGCAGCAACGGTTTTTCTGGCCCCTTTGGCTGCTGCTTCTGGGAGGGCTGAACGCACTTTTCCTGTCTGCCGACGTGTTCAACTTGTACGTCACCCTAGAGATCGTCGGCCTTGCCGCCGTCGCGCTGGCGTCATTGCCGGGCACGGCGGCCGCGCTGAACGCGGCGATGCGCTATCTGCTGGTCAGCCTGCTGGGCTCGCTGTTCTACCTGCTTGGGGTGTCGCTTCTCTATGCCGAACACCAGCTGCTGGACCTGGTCGCGCTTGGCAGCGTGATGGAACCGGGCGCGATCACCTGGTTGGCCATAGCATTGATGACGGCGGGACTGCTCATGAAGGCGGCGGTCTTCCCGTTGCACTTCTGGCTTCCACCCGCGCACGCCAATGCACCCGCACCGGTCAGTGCCATTCTGTCAGCCTTGGTGGTCAAGGCTTCGTTCTACCTGCTGCTGCGATTGTGGTTTGAGCTCTTCGCGCCGGCGGTGACAGGCACTGCCTTGCATTGGATTGGTGCATTGGGGGCAGCCGCAATACTGTGGGGGTCATTGTTGGCCTGCTATCAGCGCAGGCTGAAGCTTCTTGTCGCCTATTCGACGGTTGCCCAACTCGGTTACCTTTTTGTCGCCTTTCCGCTTGTCACCGCGACAGAGGGCATTGGATACGGCGGCGCGGTTTACTTTGCGCTGTCGCACGGGTTCGCCAAGGCCGCGATGTTCTTCAGCGCCGGCACGATGTTGCATGCGGCAGGTCATGACCGGATCGACGACCTGAGTGAAATCGCACCGCACATGCCGGTATCGATGCTTGCCTTCGGGTTGTCCGGCCTCAGCTTGATGGGCCTGCCGCCCAGTGGCGGGTTCATTGCCAAGTGGATGCTTCTTGAAGCGACGCTGCAAAGCGGATTGTGGTGGTTGACTGCAACGATCCTGATCGGTGGTCTGCTTGCGGGCGTCTACGTCTATCGCGTCGTGTCATGTGCGTTTGCACCAGGGACCGCCCGCAGCTTTGCGCCGACACTGCGCCGGCTGGAGTGGTCTGCGCTGGTCCTTGCGGTGATCGCCTGCCTCCTGGGCCTTACACCCAACGCTCCGCTTGCCTTGGTGAGCGAAGGACCAGACCTGTCCGCACAGCTGTTCGGGGGGGCTGGGTCATGAGGTGGCGCAGGCAACCAGGGGGCAGCCGATGACCCAGCTTGCCCCCGTATCGGTCCATTCTGCAATTCTGCTTGCTGTGCCGTTGCTGCCGCTTTTGCTTGCCGCCGGGCTTGCGCTGCCGGCCTGTCGCGGGCTTTGCCTAAGACTGGCCGCCTGGGCCGCGCTTCCGGCGCTTGCCTCGGCATTCCTGGTGCCATTGGGCACTACCGTCAGCGTTCCCGTGCTGCTCGATGGCGCACGTTTTGGCATGGACCAGACCAGCCAAACCTTCCTTTTGTTCACCAGCTTGCTGTGGCTGTTGGCAGGCCTGTTCGGATCACGTTACCTGGCCGACGATCCCCGGCGCGGGCGGTTCACAGCTTTCTACCTGACAGCGATGTCTGGAAGCCTTGGCCTCAACATCTGCCTGGACCCAGCCAGCTTCTTTGTCCTGTTCGCGGTGATGGGGGTCAGCTCGTTCGGGCTTGTTGTCCACGATGGCAGCGCCGAGGCCCGGCGCGCCGCGCGGGTCTACATCGCGCTCGCCATTCTGGGCGAGACCCTTCTTTTCGTTGCGGTCATCAAGATCACGGGCGCCGGCTTCACGGAACTGCCTTACCGCGATCCGGCGGCTTCGAACCTTGTGATCGCACTTGTGCTGGTCAGTTTCGGGATAAAGGCGGGTGCCTTGCCCTTACATTTCTGGTTGCCGCTGGCACATCCCGCGGCGCCGATACCCGCCAGCGCCGTTCTCAGCGGCGCGATGATCAAGGCGGGATTGCTGGGGTGGTTGCGGTTCCTGCCGATCGGAGCGGTTGCCGCGCCGCACTGGGGGATTGCGGTTGTCATCGCCGGTTTGGCCGCGGCGTTCTACGGCGCCCTGGTCGGTTCGACCAAGGACAACCCCAAGGCCGTTCTGGCCTATTCGAGCATTTCGCAGATGGGGCTGATCACCATTCCTATCGGTATCGCGCTGGCCGTTCCGGACGCTGCGCCGATGGCGATCGTGGCGGCGCTTTTGTATGCCGTCCACCACGGTCTTGCCAAAGGGACCCTGTTTCTGGGCGTCGGCATGGCGCATCATGCCGGCAGATGGCGTGGCCCGGTTTTCCTGACCTTGCTGTTGCCCGCCGCGGCCTTGTCGGGGTTGCCCCTGACCAGTGGTGCCGTGGCAAAAACGGCCCTCAAAGGGGCAGCTGTAGTGTCCTCGTGGTACGTTTGGCTTGGTCCGCTCATGTCGCTTGCCGCAGTGGGCACAACGGTTCTGATGGCGCGCTATCTGGTCAATCTGCAAGTATCTTTGAAGAAAGACCATACCCCAAAGCCGGGGCTGTGGGTGCCTTGGGTAGCTCTACAATTGGCCGCGGGATCCCTGATCTGGCTGTTGCCACTGGCCGGTGAAGCCAGAGTCGAGACGCTGTCGCCTGGAAAGGTATGGCCGTCAGTCTGGCCGCCCATTCTGGGCGTGCTCTTGTCGGTGATACTCTGGAACCTTGTGTGGCGCCACGTTTCATCCCCGGAAGGAGGACAGCCGCGCGACATCCTGCGCGCGTTCGAAACCTTTCTGTGGTGCTCTGGCGCTGCGCTTGCCCGGGTGCTGCATCAAGGCGAACTGCGACTGCGGGACTGGCCCATTGCCGGGGTTGTGTTTCTTCTGACCATCGCCGTGCTTTTTCTGTCCTTGGCGTTCCGTTCGGACGTGCCCGCCGCTTTCTGAACGTCATTTGCAGATACCGCCGCGCAAGTCCGCCCGCCGCAGTTCTTGCACCGTTCCGGTGATGCGCAGGATCAGGGTAGAACCGAAAGGAACCCCTGGATGATGAAGGCATTGGCGACGTCCACAAAAAAGGCCGACACCAGCGGCAGCACGATGAAGGCCAGAGGCGAGGGGCCATACTTCTGCGTGACCGCCGTCATGTTCGCGATCGCCGTCGGCGTTGCGCCGAGGGCGAAGCCGGCAAACCCGGCCGAGATGACGCCGGCAAAGTAGTTCCGTCCCATCATTCGGTAGACAACGAAAACGATGAACAGGGCAGCGGCGGCAGTCTGCAGAAGCATCGTGAAGGCCAGAACACCGGCCGAGCCCGCCAGGGTCCAGAGTTGCATGCTCATCAGCGACATGGACAGGAAGACAGCCAGTGAAAAGTCCTGCAACAGCTGCAGCGACGCGGTTCCGGTAGGTGTCTTGATGCGCGGCAACAGTTTTGGAGCGAGATTGGCGATGACGATGCCGGAAAGAAGGCAGGGCACAAACAACGGCAGCTTCAAACCCGCCGCGTCCAGCGCTTCATCCGCGACAAAGCCGATCACAATGGAGATGTGCAACCAAAGGATGGCTCTCATCAGGCCGGGGTTCGTAGGGCCACCGAAGGAGGCAGTGCTGGCGTTTTCAGCCGCGCTTTCTTCTCCAGCTGCGGCGGCGCGCTCCTCGGTGCTCGGTTCCAGCTTGTCGCGGCTGATCAGGTAGTTGGCGATGGGGCCGCCGAGCAGGCTTGCCAGAATCAAACCGACCGTCGCGGCGGCGATGCCCAGTTCGGCGGCGCCCGCCACCGCGTATTGCTGCTCTACCACTGGGCCCCACGCGATCGCGGTGCCATGGCCGCCTATCAGTGATGTCGTTCCCATCATGACACCAGCCTGCGAGTGCAGGCCAAAGATCGACGCGCCCAAAACGCCGATGCCATTTTGAACGACCATGTAGCCAATCGTCAGAAGAAGCATGATGCCGAGCAGCGGGCCGCCCTTGACCAGATCCGAAAACTTCGCGTTCAGCCCGATGGTGGTAAAGAAGTAGACCAGCAAGGAGTCACGCGCATCCAGGTCGTAAATCACCTCGCGCCCGGTCGCAGTCACAACGACAAGCGTCAGAATCGCAGCAAGCAATCCGCCAGATACCGGTTCGGGGATAGAGTACTTTCGCAGGATCGGAAACCGGTCGGACAGCTGTGCTCCAAGAAAGTAGACGACTATGCCGAGCGTCATGGCAATGAAACTGTGTACCTCGATCGGTTCGACCATGAGCTGTGCCCCCGAGCACGAAATTGCTGAACGGATTAGTTGCCGCCACCGTAGGGCCGCGGGTTGGATCATTGCAACGGTATTGTTGGAAGGGCACATTCAGGTAGTGTCAGAGGAACTTATCTTGAGGCAGGGCAGGCCGCTGGCTAGCGTCCCTGCATGACCAGATCCCGTCCCTTCAAGTACTTCAAAACTAGCCCGGAGATCATCCGCTTGGCGGTGATGCTCTACGTCCGTTTTCCGCTCTCGCTCAGGAATGTCGAAGATCTCCTTCATGAAAGGGGTGTCGATGTGAGCCACGAAACGGTCCGATATTGGTGGCACAGGTTCGGTCCGATGTTCGCCTCGGAGATCCGAAAACGCCGGATCGGAGGGAAAAAATCCAGCCGGTGGCGCTGGCACCTCGACGAAATGTTCGTGAAGATCAACGGTGAGCGTCACTACCTCTGGCGGGCTGTTGATCACGAGGGCGAGGTGCTGGAAAGCTTCGTGACGAAGACACGAGACAAGAAGGCGGCGCTCAAATTTCTCAAGAAAGCAATGCGCAAGCACGGTCGTCCCGAGGCAATCGTGACGGACAAGCTCCGGTCCTATGGCGCCGCTCTGAAGGAACTCGGAGCAGGCGACCGGCAGGAGACAGGTCGCTGGCTCAACAACCGAGCGGAGAACTCACACCTGCCTTTCCGACGACGGGAGCGAGCGATGCTCAGGTTCCGGCGCATGCGAAGTCTACAGAAGTTCGCCTCCGTCCATGCCTCCGTCACAAACCATTTCAATCACGAGCGCAGCCTCTCCAGCAGACCCCAGTTCAAGTTGAACCGCGCCGCCGCTCTCGCCGAATGGCGCGGACTCTGCGCTGGATAAGAGGCAGTGACCCTGTCCTGGCAGAGACTGGTTCGAATTGGTCTGACAGCACCAACAGGTGTCCAAAGCCCTGGCACCGACCCAAGAGAAGCGGACGAAGCCACTTTAAACCGATGCCGCAGTGACAGCTTCTATACCGATTTCGGACGAGAGAACGGCCTCGACATCCCTTGAATTGATGTTGTTCTAACGTTCGAAACGCCACGAAAAGCTGGTCCGATAGAGCGGCAGATGCGTCCTTCGCTCTCGGGGTTAAATCATTCGTCGGATCAAGTCGGCGCATTCATTTATTGTTGGTGGATCCATGTTCAAGCCTCAACGATCCGTCCTGCTTTTCGTAGATAACTCAATTTCTGATAAGGTTTTGGGGGCATGTGGGCTTTGTAAGGGTGGAGAGTTGCTTAAATTTGACGCTGAAACAACGAAATTACTTGAAATCGCCTATCAAGGCGCAGAACTGACGCGGCGAAGACAGGCTTCATTTGATGCGCTGTGCCCGGCTCCTGGTTAAACTATTTTGGACATCGGTTGTGGCAACGGGATGTTAACAGTTGAGTTGGCCCGGGCAGTTGGCTCGGATGGCTATGTCATCGGGATCGACCCAAGCGCTGACATGACGGCAGCTGCTAGAGAACGGTGCAGCGACTACGCAAACGTGGAGTTTCGTGCTGGTGCCGCAAATAGCTTGCCCATTGAGGATGAGAGTGCTGACAAGGCCGTCTCGGTACAGGTCTTTGAGTACATCGAAGACGTAGACGGTGCGTTGGCTGACACGCTGCGGTGCGTCAAACCCGGCGGGCGCCTCGTCATCAGCGATCTACACTTTGGCAGCTTGATCTGGTTCAGCGATGAGCCCGACAGAATGCAAAAGATGCTGACATCCTGGAACCAGCACTTTGTGAGTGGTTCCGTCCCGGAAAGACTGCCCGCGCTGATAAAGGCTCGCGGCGACCGTGTGGAAGATGTCTTGTCGTTCACAATGACGGATCACCAGTTGAAGCCTGATGGCCTCGCAATCATGATGATGCACCTCATGAAGCAATACACTGTCGCAAATGACCATGTTGATCCCGCAGTTGCGCAATCGTGGTTTGATGAGCAGCTCAGCCTTGCAAGGACTGGACGCTTCTTCTTTTCGATGACCCAATTTGTTGTCGTGGTGCGCAAAAAGGGGTGATTGAGCTAAGTAAATCGGCCTGGGTTCTTTCGCGGGCTTCATGAAAGTCTCGTATTGGTACTTACTCAATGGCTACAACACAGGTGCGTGGCTGCCACTTCCAGCTTGCAGCTGCATTTGGCGTGATCTAATCGCCTTATTCGGCCGATTGTCACCAAGTGTCGTCAGAACCTTCCTGGATAAAGACTCACCATGTTCTGCACGTCAAGCTCACTCAAAAACGCGTCGGGATTACTCCAGATCACGTCATTAATATAGTCGCGTTCAGCGTGAAAATCGTCAGCTGTAGGCCGCGGCTTCCGGGCTTCGGGGCAGGCTCTCTTGGTCCAACCGATCAGTCCACCAAATACGGTCCAGATGCTGGGTGACATTGTATGGGAAGCCATCTCATGGTCCTTTCCGAGTTACTTGCGCTGTCGCAACAAAGGTAACTGTTCACCTGTTTTTCTGGTATCCGGCACAAAATTGTGCTGTTCTACAAAAATGAAGAATGGGTTCCGAAATTGGTCGGATATTCGTGTGTTCCTCTCTGTCTTGAGAGAAGGATCGACGCTTGCGGCCTCTAGAAAGCTAACGGTCTCCCAACCAACGGTCGCCCGACGCATTGATGTTCTCGAAAGAGAAACAGGGTTGACGCTGTTTGAGCGCGGTACGCACGGGTTTAAGCCGACCCGAGAAGCGCTTCGCCTCGCTCCCCTAGCCGAGGCAATCGAGGCTTCAGTCCTCGAATTTGCCGATTGCGCGAAGGAATTGACGTCGACACAACCCATCCGTATCACCGCTTATTCGGCAAACTTCTCCGCACGCATGATTGAAATCGTAAACGAGTTTTCCGCCGACAATCAGGATGTCGCATTCGAGTTTTTATCCAGCGTTCGGGCGCTGGACCTGATGGCGGGCGAGGCCGACATTGCTTTGCGCCTTGCAAGAACCGATCCCGATCCTGACCTGATTTGCCGGAAGATCAGCACGGCCCGCTGGTCTTTGTTCGGCAGCAGAAATTACGCGGACAAATTTGGCTTACCGGGGTCAACGAATGATCTGGCCGGGCATCAGTTTGTTACCTTTCAGCGGGACGATGTACCAAATGTATTCCACGAATGGTTGACCAATCACGTGGAGCCGGACCAGATCGTTATGTCTTTCACTGAACTCGAGCTAATGCATGCGGCGATCAGGTCAGGGCAAGGCCTTGGAATCAGCAACGTCAAGCTGGTGGAAACAGATATGTCTTTTATCCGATGTTTCGACGAAATCCCCGAACTTGCGGTGCCGCACCTAATGCTCATTTCGCCGGAAGCCTATCGTCGGCCAGAGGTTAGAGCCTTCGTTAAGTTCTTCGCACCTCGCTATGC
Source organism: Ruegeria sp. BB9 (assembly GCF_056539345.1). Lineage (NCBI taxonomy): Bacteria > Pseudomonadati > Pseudomonadota > Alphaproteobacteria > Rhodobacterales > Roseobacteraceae > Ruegeria > Ruegeria sp. BB9. Next base: position 694,672 of record NZ_JBQFUU010000002.1, read on the forward strand.
GGCAATCTACAAGTAGTTATTTAGGCAAAAAGGATTGAGAACACGCGAACAAGCTAGTTTGCATGTACGCCACGACCGCAATTGCGAATAGAAGCCTTATGTAGCGGGCCCAAGGATACTCTTGAAGATGACAATGGGAGTTCAAATTGATCGGCGCGCCCAAGTCGCTGCAAACTGCCTTAACTCCGATATGCCATCACGTGGTGCATGATCAGATTAAGAACTTCAACATCGTTCTGGTTAAATGTCTGGTATCGGAATTTGACCGTTCCCCGGTCGGGCTTCGAACGTGATGGTGTAATTGCCTCAACCGTGACGCGCACGCTGATCGTGTCACCGGAATACACAGGAGCCAGCCACCGCACCTCGTCCATACCATGTCCACCCAGATTGGTGCCGGTAAGTACACCAGTGTCGCGGAACAACCTGAAAGTAAGGGCTATTGTCTGAAATCCACTGGCGATGAGACCGCCGAAAATCGACTCTGCGGCAGCCACTTTGTTAACGTGGAAGGGCTGCGGGTCATGAACCAGTGCGAAGTCAATAATCGCTCCCTCGGTCAGCGTAACGCCTCCGGTTTCGAAGGTTTCGCCAACCGACAAATCGTCGATGTATTTTCCGCTAGGCATGGCAAAAGTATAGTTTGATGCAGACTCAACCGTCAACGCGGAGCCAGGCTCGGCCGCCACTAATGCCGCATTGTCTTTCGACCATGGCAAAGATCGTAATGGAGAACTAAGTCAGTGGTCGTTGACCTATGCCGCGGCGACGGTCTTGTCAGAAGAACTTGTCTTGAGGCAGGCAGGACGGTTGCGTAGCTTTTGCCCATGACCAAACCTGCCTCTTTCAAGTACTTCAAAACCAGTCCCGAGG
>NZ_JBQFUU010000003.1:0-619790 GCF_056539345.1 Ruegeria sp. BB9
ACTTGGTGATTGCTGCGGTCAGCGTCGTCTTGCCGTGGTCAACGTGGCCAATCGTGCCAATGTTGACGTGCGGTTTTGTACGCTCAAACTTTTCCTTTGCCATGATGGCCTCCTTTTTCGGAAATGAAGGGAGCCCGGGCAGCAGGCTCCCTCTATTTTTCGGTTATGCGTATTTTGCCTGGATCTCTTCCGCGATGTTCTGCGGAACCGGATCATAGTGGTCGAACTGCATGGTGAACTGGGCGCGGCCCGACGACATCGAACGCAGAGTGTTGATGTAGCCGAACATGTTGGCCAGCGGCACGAATGCGTCGATCGCAATCGCGTTGCCGCGCGGCTCTTGTCCAGACACCTGGCCCCGACGCGAAGTCAGGTCGCCGATGATACCGCCGGTGTACTCTTCCGGGGTGATCACTTCGACCTTCATGATCGGCTCCAGCAGTTTCGCGCCGGCCTTTTTCAGACCTTCGCGCATGCACATCCGCGACGCGATTTCGAACGCCAGAACGCTCGAGTCGACGTCGTGGAATTTACCGTCCAGCAGGGCAACCTTGAAGTCGATCACGGGGAAGCCGGCCAGCGGGCCGCTGTCCATGACGGACTGGATGCCTTTTTCGACACCGGGGATGTATTCCTTCGGAACGGCACCACCAACGATGCGGCTTTCGAACGAATAACCTTCGCCCGGTTCGGTCGGAGTGATCTCGAGCTTGACCTCAGCGAACTGACCCGAACCACCCGACTGTTTCTTGTGGGTGTAGGTGTGTTCGATCGGCATCGAGATGGTCTCACGATAGGCCACCTGCGGCGCACCGATGTTGGCTTCGACCTTGAACTCGCGCTTCAGACGGTCAACCAGGATGTCCAGGTGAAGTTCGCCCATGCCCTTCATGATGGTCTGACCCGATTCCAGGTCGGTTTCCACGCGGAAGGACGGGTCTTCGGCGGCCAGACGGGCCAGACCCTGAGACATCTTTTCCTGGTCGCCCTTGGTTTTGGGCTCGACCGCGATCTCGATCACCGGATCGGGGAAGGTCATGGTTTCCAGAACCACGGGATCCTTCGGATCGCACAGGGTGTCACCGGTGGTGGTGTCTTTCAGACCCGCCAGAGCGATGATGTCGCCTGCGAACGCTTCTTCGATCTCTTCCCGGTTGTTCGAGTGCATCATCATCATACGACCGATGCGCTCTTTCTTGCCTTTGGTCGAGTTCAGGATCGAGTCGCCCTTGTTCAGAACGCCCGAGTAGATCCGGGTGAAGGTCAGCGAGCCAACGAAGGGGTCATTCATGATTTTGAACGCCAGGCCCGAGAAGGCCATGTCATCGTCAGCGCGACGCGCGATGTTACGGACTTCTTCCTCGTCACCGGGTTTGAAGCCCATGTAGTCGACAACGTCCAGCGGGCTGGGCAGATAGTCGATCACGGCGTTGAGCAGCGGCTGAACACCTTTGTTCTTGAACGCCGAACCACCCAGAACCGGCACGAAGTGCAGCGCCAGGGTACCCTTGCGCAGCAGTTTGCGCAGGGTCGGAATGTCGGGCTCGTTGCCTTCCAGGTATTCCATCATCGCGTCGTCGTCTTCTTCGACGGCCGCTTCGATCATCTTGCCGCGCCATTCTTCAGCCATGTCCTTCAGGCTGTCGCGGATCGGAGCCTTGACCCAGCTTGCGCCAAGGTCTTCGCCCTGCCACAGCCATTCTTCCATGGTGACCAGGTCGATCAGGCCTTCAAGTTCGTTCTCTGCACCGATCGGGATACCGACGGGAACGGCGCGCGCGCCGGTGCGGTCTTCGATCATGCGAACGCAGTTGAAGAAGTCCGCGCCGATCTTGTCCATCTTGTTGACGAAGACCATGCGCGGAACCTTGTAGCGGTCAGCCTGACGCCACACGGTTTCGGTCTGGGGCTCAACACCTGCGTTTGCGTCCAGAACGCAAACGGCACCGTCGAGAACCGCCAGCGAACGCTCGACTTCGATGGTGAAGTCAACGTGGCCGGGGGTGTCGATGATGTTCAGGCGGTGCTTGGGGGTATCGGCGGTCTGACCGTCCTCGGTGCGCTCCCAGAAGGTGGTGGTCGCAGCCGAAGTGATGGTGATGCCGCGTTCCTGCTCCTGCTCCATCCAGTCCATGGTGGCTGCACCATCGTGCACCTCACCGATGTTGTGGGATTTGCCGGTGTAATACAGGATACGCTCCGAGCAGGTGGTCTTGCCTGCATCGATGTGCGCCATGATACCGAAGTTACGGTATAGTTCGAGCGGATATTCGCGTGCCATTTGGATAAGCCTCTGGGATTACCAACGATAGTGGCTGAAGGCTTTGTTCGCCTCGGCCATCTTGTGGGTGTCTTCGCGCTTCTTAACGGCAGTACCGCGGGACTGTACGGCGTCCAGCAGTTCGCCGGCGAGGCGTTCTTCCATGGTGTTTTCGTTGCGGCCGCGCGCGGCGGTGATCAGCCAGCGGATGGCCAGAGCTTCGCGGCGCTCGGGGCGCACTTCGACCGGAACCTGGTAGGTTGCACCACCAACCCGGCGCGAGCGAACCTCGACCGACGGCTTGATGTTGTCGAGTGCTTCGTGGAACACCTCGACAGGAGCGCGCTTGATCTTGCTCTCAACGCGGTCGAAGGCGTTGTAGACGATACGCTCTGCGACCGACTTCTTGCCGTCGATCATCAGGTTGTTCATGAATTTGGTCAGGACCTTGTCGCCAAATTTGGCGTCAGGCAGGACTTCGCGTTTTTCGGCGGCGTGACGACGTGACATATCAGCCTCTCCTTCTTACTTGGGACGCTTCGCGCCGTATTTCGAACGACGTTGCTTACGGTCTTTGACGCCCTGGGTATCCAGAACACCACGCAGGATGTGGTAGCGGACACCCGGAAGGTCTTTCACACGGCCGCCACGGATCAGAACAACCGAGTGTTCTTGCAGGTTGTGGCTTTCACCCGGGATGTACGAAATGACTTCGTAACCGTTGGTCAGGCGCACCTTGGCAACCTTACGCATAGCCGAGTTCGGCTTCTTCGGCGTGGTGGTGTACACGCGGGTGCAGACGCCGCGCTTCTGCGGGCACTGCTCCAGGTGCATGGACTTCGAGCGTTTTACTTTGGGCTGCCGCGGTTTGCGGATCAGCTGTTGAATAGTTGGCATTCCGGTTTCTTCCCCGTTTTGCAACACACATGACATGCACGCGCGTTGCGTGCGGCTAACTTTGCTGCGCCAATGCGTCCACAAGCGCAAAACCCGCGAGCGTTCCCATTCCGAGGTGAACGTCGCGGTTGGTTATCAGAGGGCGCGAACTGCAAAATTGTCCGGGCCTTGACCAGTTCAATACTGAAATCGGTTTTGGGGCGGCCCCCGGTACCGAGATGACGGGCGTATAGGGGGAGTCGGCCCGACTGTCAACAGCCCCGGCAGATGGCCGCCCGCCTTGCAGCCGTGCGTTGCAGCGGAAGCGACATCGGTTGCGGTGTCACATCCCTCGGGGCATAGTCCGCACTGGTGTATTCCTACCGGAAGTGAAGATGCAAGTCATTGGTCTGTGCCGTTTCTCCTACCCGGCCATCGGCGGGTTCCAGACCATGCACGAGTCGGTCGAAGCGCGCCGACGCCACTTGTACGACCCCCGACGTCTGGACGAGCGGTTCCGCCTGTTCGAGACCTGCGCCCTGCCCGCCCTGCGCGCCCAAACCGATCCGCGGTTTCAGTTTGTGATCGTGACCGGGACCTGCCTGCCTCGGGTCGCCCGTGATCGTCTGAACGACCTGACTTCGGGCATGAAACAAGTGCAAATCGTCTCGCAGGAACCCGGCCGGCATCGCTCTGTCATGAAGGACGTCCTGAACCGGGCACGCTTGAACCCTGACCTGCCATGCCTGCAATTCCGCCACGATGACGACGATGCGGTTGCGGTGGATTTCGTCGAATTACTGCGCCGCGCGGTTCAGGACGCCGAAGGACTGGTACGGCGCAACAAAATGGTTGCCATCGATTTCAATCACGGCTTTCTTGCCCGGTTCGACGCCAGCGGAATCCAGGCCACGCCGGTTCACCGGTCGCTGCTGGGTGTTGGTTTTGGGATGTATGTGCGCGGCGGGTGTGATCTGACGATCATGAACTTTGCCCACCACAAGATCGGCAACTTCATGCCAGTCATCAGCCAGAACGAACCACCGATGTGGGTGCGCAGTCTCAACGGGTTCAACGATTCACCCAACACCCGGGCAAGCAAGGCCAAGCTGGAACCGCCGACCCCCGCTCTGGCCAAGCAGTTCGAAACCCGGTTTGCAATTGATCAGAAGATGGTCCGACGCGTCTATTCGGACGTCTGAAGCGCCCGCTCACGAAAGAGGGTGAACAGCCCCGCGCTGACCACCAGTGCAGCGCCCAGCATGGTGATCCGGTCGGGCCAATCCCCGAAAACCGCCCAGCCCAGACCCAAGGCCCAGATCAAGCTCGAGTATCGGAACGGTGCGACAAAGCTAACCTCGCCAACGCGCATCACCATTACGCTGAAGAGATACCCGAGCAGGACGAAAACAGCCGCCGAGGCAATCAGCATCCCCGACCCGGCCGTCATCGGAACCCAACCCTGAAAAGCCGAGGCAATTGCCGCTCCGGTGGTAATCGTCAATGAGGTTGCCAAAGTAACGACCATCGACGGCACCTCTGGCGACATTCGGCGGGTGATCAAATCCCGAGCCGTCACGCAGATGACGGCAATCAGGGCATACATGGCATAGATGCTGAATCCGTCCGGACCCGGTCGCACGATCAGCAGCATTCCCGCAAATCCCAATGCTATGGCCATGATCCGCCGCCACCCGATCTGTTCCGAAAAGAACAGGGCCGCACCGAGGGTTACGGTCAGCGGCAGGGCCTGCAGAACCGCGGTCACATTGGCCAGTGGCATGTGCATCAACGCCGTGAGGAAGAAGAACGTCGCCGACAATTCCGCCACGCAGCGAAAAGCCACCAACCAGCGATCGTGCCGCCCAAACCGCAGATGCAATGCCCCCAGATGCCGCGCCAACGCAAAAACCAGGATCGTCGCCAACAACCCGCGCAGAGCCACCAGCTGGAACAGTGGCACCTCCTGACCGGCCGCCTTGACCAGTGTATCGTTCACAGTGAATGCGGCCATGCTGCCCATCATCAGCAGGGCGCCTTTGACGTTCGGTGTCATTGCCATGGCCCGGTTTCAATCTGGTCCCGGCATTGGCATCTCACCTGAGCAGATTGTCAACTTGTGATCCGGCCAATTCGATATTGTTTGGTCAGATCGCAGACCCGAGGTTCAACGCATCGTAGCTGTACCTGTTCACTTTTATGGGGCGGGTCCCTGTGTTTCCGCCTACAGGTAGTTCAGCTTCTGCGTGACCCAGAACAGAATCTCTGCAAGTGGCGAAATCGGCCCCGCCTTGTCAGTCATCACAAGCGCGGTGCCCGACGCGCCGAATTGAAGTGTTTCCAGAGGTACATCGCCAGGCAGTTCGATGAGGACCGGAAAGCTGGAGATCCCGACAAGTTCGCGCATCGAGGGCAAACCGGAGCGGAGATCCAATGCGCCCTCAGACAGGGCCGGCGGGAACCCTGAAATAGTTCCCGTGATCTCGGATCCCGGTTGGGTTCGCAGCGCCACACGGATTTCATCGCCAAGGCCGACATTGGATCGGCTGGATTGGGGCAGCGAGGCCACCAACGCGTGGTTCGTCGGATCTATGAAGGTCAATGCGCCCTGGAAGGTTGTCGCGCGATTGCCCGGGCGCAGCGTGACCGCACTGACGATCCCGTCGCCCGGCGCGAAGACTTCCGTCTGCTTGAGGTTCCATTCGGCCTGCGCAAGCGCCTGTTCGGCCTCCACGACCGCAACATCCTCACCGTCGATCTGAGCTGCGATCCGGCGCTCCAGCCCCGCTTTTCGCGCTTCTGCTGCACGAATGCTTGCGGTGAGCTGTTCGATCGTCGCGACCGCTTCCTGCAGTTTGAAGGTGGTGGATGCGCCACGCTCTTCCAGTTGAACGATGTCATCCCGCCGCTGCTGCCCAAAAACAAGTTGCGCGGTCAATGAAGCGATATCGGCTTCGGCAGCCGCCAGATCCGTGGTCAATTGGTCCGCTGCCGACCGGGCGGCTTCCAGAGATGCCTCCAGCCGCGCTACCTCGAGCACGTAGAACTCGGGATCGATTCTGAACAAGAGATCGCCTTCGTTGACCTTCTGGTTCGGCTCAACGGCAACTTCGACGACCGTTCCGGAGACATTAGGCACAATGCTTGTCTGAACACCCAGAACCGACACAGGCCCCGTAGGCGCCGTGTGGTTGAGTGCGCCGATGACAACCAACGCGACGACGGCGGCCCCACCGTATGAAACGGTCTTCCAGAAGCCATTCCAGGGCAGCAGGCTGAACTTGGAGAAGACCAGCCAAATCACGCCAAAATACAATCCAAGGACTATGAGCATCCGATCAAGACCCGTGTTGAGTTCCAAACAGTGATGACGGGAGCAATTCCATTACCACATTCTGATTTTTGAGTATGCAGCAGTTCCATTTGAAATCACAGTGTTTGGATCGAACCCTGGCCGCTTCCGGCACCGGCCGAAACAAAAAAGGCCCCGCGGAACCGCAGGGCCTTTCTGAGTTTCTCGTCGCCGATATTATTCGCGGCTTTCCGGAGTTTCCACCAGCGAGTCCAGCTCATCGCCGACCATGTCATCATCCATCATCGGAGCGGCCAGCGCGGCTGCGGCCTCGGCCTCTTCGCGACGTGCCTCAATGACGACATTGTCACGCTGCTGCGCGATCTGGCGGACACGCTGTGTCGCACCACCGGTACCGGCCGGGATCAGACGGCCGACGATGACGTTCTCTTTCAGGCCAACCAGCTTGTCCTTCTTGCCCTGAACCGAAGCTTCGGTCAGCACACGGGTGGTTTCCTGGAACGACGCCGCCGAGATGAACGAACGCGTTTGCAGCGATGCCTTGGTGATCCCCAGAAGGATCGGCTCGCCCTGGGCCGGACGACCACCGCGGGCGATGGTCTTTTCGTTGGCCGCGTCGAACTCCTGCTTGTCGACATGCTCGCCCTTCAGCAGGGTGGTGTCGCCCGAGTCCAATATCTCCCACTTCTGCAGCATCTGGCGTACGATGACTTCGATGTGCTTGTCGTTGATCTTCACGCCCTGCAGGCGGTAGACCTCTTGCACCTCGTTGATCATGTAGTCAGCCAGCGCCTCGACACCCATGATCGACAGGATGTCATGCGGAGCCGGGTTGCCGTCCATGATGTAGTCACCCTTCTGCACGAAGTCGCCTTCCTGCACCGGGATGTGCTTGCCCTTGGGCACCATGTACTCGATCGTCTCCAGCGACTCATCGACCGGCTCGATACTGATGCGGCGCTTGTTCTTGTAGTCGCGGCCAAAGCGCACGTAACCATCGGCTTCCGCGATGATTGCGTGATCTTTCGGACGACGCGCTTCGAACAGTTCGGCCACACGCGGCAGACCACCGGTGATGTCCTTGGTCTTGGCGCCTTCACGCGGGATACGCGCAACAACGTCACCGGCTTCGATCTTCTGACCGTCTTCGACCGACAGGATCGCGTCCACAGACATCGGATAGTGAACCGGGTTGCCCGCATCGTTGCGGACCGGCTCGCCGTTGTCGTCCACCAGAATAATCTCGGGCTTCAGATCGCTGCCTTTAGGGGCCGCGCGCCAGTCGATCACGATCTTCTGGGTCATGCCGGTTGCATCGTCGGTCTCGTCGCGGACAGCAATGCCCGAAACCAGGTCGACGTATTTTGCGGTACCGGCTTTCTCGGCAATGATCGGCAGGGTGTAGGGGTCCCACTCGAACAGCTTGTCGCCGCGCTTGACCTTGGTGCCTTCTTTGACAAACAGCTTCGAGCCGTAGCCCAGCTTGAAGCTGGCGCGCTCTTCGCCGTGTTCGTCGTTGATCACCAGCTTCATGTTCCGGCCCATGACCAGACTTTCGCCGGCGGCATTGACCAGAATCTGCGGGTTCTCAAAGGCAACGACACCGTCCTGGTTCGCTTCCTGGAACGACTGCTGACCACCTTGCGCAACACCACCGATGTGGAAGGTCCGCATCGTCAGCTGCGTACCCGGTTCACCGATCGACTGCGCGGCGATGATGCCGACAGCCTCACCGGTGTTCACCATGGTCCCGCGGGCAAGGTCACGACCGTAGCAGGTTGCACAGACACCTTCCTCGGACTCACAGGTCAGAGGTGAGCGGATGCGCATCGAGGCAACACCGGCCTCGTCGATCGTATCGGCCATGCGTTCGTCGATCAGCTGTCCGGCGGCGACGATGACCTCGTCGGTTCCCGGACGCAGAACGTCATCTGCGGCCACACGGCCCAGAACGCGTTCCGCCAGCGATGCGACGACTTCGCCGTCATTGACCGCAGCTTCGGCCGTGATCGCACGGTCGGTTCCACAATCAACCTCGCGCACGATGCAATCCTGCGCCACGTCAACAAGACGACGGGTCAGGTAGCCCGAGTTCGCCGTCTTCAGAGCGGTATCCGACAGACCCTTACGGGCACCGTGGGTCGAGTTGAAGTATTCAAGAACGGTCAGACCTTCCTTGAAGTTCGAGATGATCGGCGTCTCGATGATGTCGCCGTTCGGCTTGGCCATCAGGCCGCGCATACCGCCCAGCTGCTTCATCTGGGTCACCGAGCCACGCGCACCGGAGTGCGCCATCATGTAGACCGAGTTTGGCTCTTTGTCAGCGCCGCCCTCATCCTTGGCCACGGCCGAGATGGTGCGCATCATGGCTTCGGTTACGCGGTCGTTACACTTCGACCAGGCATCGACAACCTTGTTGTACTTTTCGCCCTGAGTGATCAGGCCGTCCATGTACTGCTGTTCGAAGTCTTTCACCTGTTCGCGGGTTTCGTCCACGATGCCCCACTTGTCCTCGGGGATCACCATGTCGTCCTTGCCGAACGAAATACCGGCCTTGAAAGCTTCCTTGAAGCCCATCGACATGATCTGGTCGCAGAAGATCACCGACTCTTTCTGGCCGCAGTAGCGGTAGACGGTGTCGATCACCTGTTGCACTTCTTTCTTCCGCAACAGGCGGTTGACCAGTTCAAACGGTGCCTTGTTGTTCTTGGGCAGCAGAGCCCCCAAGCGAACACGGCCCGGCGTGGTTTCAAAACGCTTCTGAACCTCGTTGCCTTCTTCGTCGATCTGGGTGATCCGCGCGGTGATTTTCGAGTGCAGGTGCACCTCGCCCGCGTCCAGCGCGTGCTGGACTTCGTCGATCGAACCAAAGACCTTGCCTTCGCCGGGCATGCCTTCGCGTTCCAGGGTCACGTAGTAGAGACCCAGGATCATGTCCTGCGACGGAACGATGATCGGAGCGCCGTTTGCAGGCGACAGAACGTTGTTCGTCGACATCATCAGAACACGCGCTTCCAGCTGCGCCTCAAGGCTCAGCGGGACGTGAACGGCCATCTGGTCACCGTCGAAGTCGGCGTTGAAGGCCGAACAGACCAGCGGGTGCAGCTGGATGGCTTTACCTTCGATCAGGACCGGCTCGAACGCCTGAATGCCAAGACGGTGCAGTGTCGGCGCACGGTTCAGCATGACTGGGTGTTCGCGGATCACCTCGTCGAGGATATCCCACACTTCGGGACGCTCTTTCTCGACCAGTTTCTTCGCCTGCTTCACGGTCGAAGACAGACCCTTGGCTTCAAGGCGCGAGTAGATGAACGGCTTGAACAGTTCCAGCGCCATCTTCTTGGGCAGACCACACTGGTGCAGCTTGAGTTCCGGACCGGTCACGATGACCGAACGGCCCGAGAAGTCGACGCGCTTACCCAGAAGGTTCTGACGGAAGCGACCTTGCTTACCTTTCAGCATGTCCGACAGCGATTTCAGCGGACGCTTGTTGGCGCCGGTGATCACACGGCCACGACGGCCATTGTCGAACAGAGCGTCCACGGATTCCTGCAGCATCCGCTTTTCGTTGCGGACGATGATGTCAGGCGCGCGCAGTTCGATCAGACGCTTCAGACGGTTGTTCCGGTTGATGACGCGGCGATACAGGTCGTTCAGGTCCGAAGTCGCGAAACGGCCACCATCCAGCGGAACCAGCGGACGCAGTTCCGGCGGAATGACCGGAATCACGGTCATCACCATCCACTCGGGCCGGTTGCCGGACTCGAGGAAGGATTCAACAACCTTCAGACGCTTGATGATCTTCTTGGGCTTCAGCTCGCCGGTGGCTTCGGCCAGATCAGCGCGCAGTTGCTCGGCTTCGGCTTCCAGATCGATCTGGGCCAGCATCTCACGGATGGCTTCGGCACCGATATTCGCCGTGAACGCGTCCATGCCATAGGCATCCTGCGCGTCCATGTACTCTTCCTCGGTCAGCATCTGGCCGTAGGTCAGGTCCGTCAGACCGGGCTCGATGACGACATAGTTTTCAAAGTACAGAACGCGTTCCAGATCGCGCAGCGTCATGTCCAGCATCAGACCGATGCGCGACGGCAGCGATTTCAGGAACCAGATGTGAGCGACCGGCGCGGCCAGCTCGATGTGGCCCATACGCTCACGGCGAACCTTCTGCAGGGTGACTTCCACACCGCATTTCTCGCAGACAACGCCGCGATACTTCATCCGCTTATATTTGCCGCACAGACATTCGTAATCTTTGATCGGGCCAAAGATACGCGCGCAGAACAGGCCGTCACGTTCAGGCTTGAACGTCCGGTAGTTGATGGTTTCGGGTTTCTTGATCTCGCCATAGGACCAAGACAGGATCCGCTCGGGCGACGCCAGCGAGACCTTGATCTCGTCGAAAACCTTCGGGGGCGTCAGCGGGTTGAACGGGTTGTTGGTGATTTCCTGGTTCATTTGTTACCTCAAATCTTGCGGAAGGGGGGACGGGAGAAAGGGCAGCGCCCTTACTCCTCAACCTCCGCATCCAGGAGTTCCATATTCAGGCCGAGGCCACGGACTTCTTTAACCAGAACGTTGAACGATTCCGGTACGCCCGCCTCGAAGTTATCCTCGCCCTTGACGATCGACTCATAGACCTTGGTCCGGCCGGCGACGTCATCCGATTTCACGGTGAGCATCTCCTGCAGGGTGTAGGCGGCGCCGTAAGCTTCCAGAGCCCAGACCTCCATCTCACCAAAGCGCTGACCACCGAACTGCGCCTTGCCGCCCAGCGGCTGCTGGGTCACCAGGCTGTACGGCCCGGTCGAACGCGCGTGGATCTTGTCGTCCACCAGGTGGTGCAGTTTCAGCAGATACTTGATGCCCACGGTCACCGGACGCGCGAACTGCTCGCCGGTGCGGCCGTCGAACAGGATCGACTGACCGCTTTCCGAGAAACCGGCGCGGATCAGCGCGTCGTTGACGTCGGCCTCTTTGGCGCCGTCAAAGACCGGGGTTGCGATCGGAACACCGCGGGTCACGTTGCTGGCCGCTTCGATCAGCTGATCTTCGTCCATGCCGCTGATGCCCTCTTCGTAGACATCCTCGCCATAGGCGTGTTTCATCGCGTCACGGACCGGTGTCAGGTCGCCCGAGCGGCGGTATTCCTGCAGCGCCTCGTCGATCTTCAGACCCAGACCGCGCGCGGCCCAACCCATGTGGGTTTCAAGGATCTGACCGACGTTCATACGCGACGGCACGCCCAGCGGGTTCAGACAGAAGTCGACCGGAGTACCATCGGCCAGGAACGGCATGTCCTCCATCGGCACAACCTTCGAGATCACACCCTTGTTCCCGTGACGGCCGGCCATCTTGTCGCCCGGCTGCAGCTTGCGCTTCACGGCGATGAAGACCTTGACCATCTTCATCACGCCCGGCGGCAGGTCGTCGCCACGGCGGACCTTTTCGACCTTGTCCTCGAAACGGGCATCCAGGGCGCGCTTCTGCACCTCGTACTGCTCGTTCAGCGCCTCGACGATCTGAGCGTCCTTCTCGTCTTCCAGCGCCAGCTGCCACCACTGACCGCGGGTCAGCGACTCGAGCAGCTCTTCGGTGATCTCCGAGCCCGCCTTGACGCCTTTCGGCCCCTTGACGGCGGTTTTACCCAGGATCATCGACTTGAGACGCGCATAGATGTTGCGGTCCAGGATTGCCAGCTCGTCGTCCCGGTCACGGGCCAGACGTTCGACTTCCTCACGCTCGATCTGCAGCGCACGCTCGTCTTTCTCGACGCCGTGACGGTTGAAGACGCGGACTTCGACGACCGTACCGTAATCGCCCGGCTTCACGCGCAGCGAAGTGTCGCGCACGTCAGATGCTTTTTCACCAAAGATGGCGCGCAGCAGTTTTTCTTCCGGGGTCATCGGGCTTTCGCCCTTCGGAGTGATCTTGCCGACCAGAATATCGCCCGGCTCAACATCCGCGCCGATGTAAACGATGCCCGCCTCGTCGAGGTTGCGCAGCGCTTCTTCACCGACGTTCGGAATGTCGCGGGTGATCTCTTCCGGACCCAGCTTTGTATCACGGGCGGCGACTTCGAATTCCTCGATATGGACCGAGGTGAATACGTCGTCACGCGCGATACGTTCCGAGATCAGGATCGAGTCTTCGTAGTTGTAACCGTTCCACGGCATGAACGCGACGACCACGTTCTTGCCCAGAGCCAGTTCACCCATATCGGTCGACGGACCATCGGCAATGACCTCGCCCTTCTGGACGGTGTCACCCACCTTGATCAGCGGACGCTGGTTGATGCAGGTGTTCTGGTTCGACCGCTGGAATTTGCGCAGACGGTAGATGTCCACACCAGCGTCGCCCAGTTCCAGATCTTCAGTGGCGCGGATAACGATGCGCTGGGCATCGACCTGGTCGATGATACCGGCACGTTTCGCCTGGATCGCAGCACCCGAGTCGATCGCAACCTTTTCCTCAATCCCGGTACCGACCAGCGGCGCCTCGGCCCGCAGCAGCGGAACCGCCTGACGTTGCATGTTCGAGCCCATCAGAGCGCGGTTGGCGTCGTCATTTTCAAGGAACGGGATCAGCGAGGCCGCAACCGAGACCAGCTGCTTCGGCGAAACGTCGATCAGGTCCACGTTCTCGCGCGGGGCAAGCGTGTAGTCACCGGCCTGACGGGTCGAGACCAGATCGTTGATGAACTTGCCATCCGTATCCAGCGTCGCGTTGGCCTGCGCCACGGTGTGACGCATTTCCTCGGTCGCGGACATGTAGTGAACCTCATCGGTCACCTGCCCGCCTTTCACGACGCGATAGGGGGTTTCGATGAAACCGTACTTGTTCACGCGGGCAAAGGTGGCCAGCGAGTTGATCAGACCAATGTTCGGACCTTCAGGCGTTTCAATCGGGCACATCCGGCCATAGTGGGTCGGGTGCACGTCGCGCACCTCAAAGCCCGCACGCTCGCGCGTCAGACCACCCGGGCCAAGCGCCGACAGGCGGCGTTTGTGGGTGACTTCCGACAGCGGGTTGGTCTGGTCCATGAACTGCGACAGCTGCGAGCTGCCGAAGAATTCGCGGACTGCGGCCGCCGCCGGTTTCGCGTTGATCAGGTCCTGCGGCATGACGGTGTCGATCTCGACCGACGACATGCGCTCTTTGATGGCGCGTTCCATGCGCAGCAGGCCGACGCGGTACTGGTTTTCCATCAGTTCACCGACCGAGCGCACACGACGGTTGCCTAGGTGGTCGATGTCGTCCACGTCGCCTTTGCCGTCACGCAGCTCCACCAGTGCCTTGATGCAGGCCACGATGTCTTCGCGGCGCAGAGTCCGCAGGGTGTCCGGAGCATCCAGGTTCAGGCGCATGTTCATCTTCACGCGGCCAACGGCCGACAGATCATAGCGCTCGCTGTCGAAGAACAGGGTGTCGAACAGAGCCGACGCGGCCTCGACGGTGGGCGGCTCGCCCGGACGCATGACGCGGTAGATGTCCATCAGCGCGCTTTCGCGGCCCATGTTCTTGTCCTGCGCCATGGTGTTGCGGATGTACGGACCGACGTTGATGTTGTCGATGTCCAGAACCGGAATATCGGTGATGCCGGCATCGATCAGCTCCTTCACGGTGCCGCCGATCAGCTCGCCATCCTTGTCATATTCTAGGGTCAGCTCATCACCGGCTTCGACATAGATCGCACCGGTTTCTTCATTGATGATGTCCTTGGCGACGAACTTGCCGACGATGTGGTCGAACGGCACCAGTAGGTCGGTGACCTTGCCCTCGTCGATCAGCTGCTTGACCGCGCGCGGGGTGACCTTCTTGCCGGCTTCGGCAATCACTTCACCGCTTTTTGCGTCGATCAGGTCATAGGTGGGACGGGTGCCGCGCACACGTTCGGGGAAGAACGGGGTGACCCAGCCCTTCTTCTTGTTCAGCTTGTAGGACACGGTGTCGTAATACGCGTCCATGATCGCTTCCTGGTCCAGGCCCAGGGCATAGAGTAGCGTGGTCACCGGCAGTTTGCGGCGACGGTCGATCCGGGCATAGACGATGTCCTTGGCGTCGAACTCGAAGTCCAACCAGCTGCCGCGGTACGGGATAATGCGGCAGGCAAACAGCAGCTTGCCCGAGGAGTGGGTCTTGCCCTTGTCGTGGTCGAAGAACACGCCGGGCGACCGGTGCATCTGGGACACGATCACACGCTCGGTGCCGTTCACGATGAAGGTACCGTTCGGCGTCATCAGGGGCATGTCGCCCATGAACACGTCCTGTTCCTTGATGTCCTTGACCGATTTGGCCCCAGTGTCTTCGTCGACATCGAACACGATCAGGCGCAGGGTGACCTTCAGCGGCGCGCTGTAGGTCATGTCGCGCTGCATGCACTCTTCAACGTCGTATTTCGGCTTTTCCAGCTCGTATTTCACGAATTCCAGCACGGAAGTTTCGTTGAAATCCTTGATCGGAAAGACCGATTGGAACACGCCGTTGATACCTTCGCCGTCGGTCGGCTGGTCGGCATCGCCAGAGCGCAGGAATAGATCATAGGAGGATTTCTGGACCTCAATGAGGTTCGGCATTTCCAGGACTTCGCGGATTTTGCCGTAGTATTTCCGAAGACGTTTCTGGCCAAGGAACGATTGAGCCATGTCAGATGTCACCTTTCGATGTTCTCAGCGGGCAAAAACACCGTCGGGCCCCGGCGCCTTGCACATACGAGACGACACGTCCGGATCAATTCGTGGCCACCGTCCCGAATGGTAGCCTCCCGATCCGCGAACCGCGTCTTAGAAAACGCCCCAGCCTATGAGGCCCTTTCTAAGACAGGTTCGGCTGGACCCGGATTTCTCCGGGCCCAGCCAAATTCCACGGCGCATCCGCGATGCACCGAAAGACAGGCTTAGGCCAGCTCGACCTCGGCGCCAGCTGCTTCCAGCTTGCCCTTGATCTCTTCGGCTTCTGCCTTGTCCACGCCTTCTTTGATCTTGCCGCCGGCTTCGACCAGTTCCTTGGCTTCTTTCAGGCCCAGGCCAGTGATGCCGCGAACTTCTTTGATGACGTTGATTTTCGAAGCGCCGGCGTTCTTCAGAACGACGTCGAATTCGGTTTTCTCTTCCTCAGCTGCACCGCCGGCATCGCCAGCTGCGCCTGCGACCATGACGGCGCCGCCAGCTGCGGGCTCGATGCCGTACTCGTCCTTGAGGATGGTTTTCAGTTCTTGTGCTTCCAGCAGGGTCAGACCAACGATCTCTTCTGCCAGTTTCTTCAGATCAGCCATTGTATCAGCTCTTTCCGTTTACAGTGTGTGTTCCAACGTCAGGGCATGTGCCCCACGCAGATCATTCAGTGCCAACCGCTTACGCAGCTTCCGCCTTCTCTTCGATGGTGGAAAGGATGCTTGCGATGTTGCTTGCAGGTGCGCCAATTGCACCGGCGATGTTCGAAGCAGGCGCGCCGATGCAGCCCACGATCGAAGCAATAAGCTCTTCACGCGACGGCATTTTCGACACGGCTGTGACACCAGCCCGGTCCAGAGCGTTCTCGCCCATTGCACCGCCAAGGATCTCGAACTTCTGGTTCTCCTTGGCGAAGTCCTCGGCCACCTTGGCTGCTGCCACGGGGTCCTCGGAATAGGTCAGAACAGTCATACCCGTCAGCAGGTCAGCAATGCTCGCACATGGCTTACCGTCGAGGGCGATTTTGGCGAGCCTGTTCTTGGCAACACGCACGGAACCGCCCGCGTCACGAGCACGTGCGCGAAGGTCCTGCATCTCGGCAACTGTCAGACCGGCGTAGTGAGCAACCACTACGACGCCAGAGCTTTCGAAGATTTGGCCGAGTTCCTCGACCACTTTCTCTTTCTGGGCTCTATCCACAGTTCTCTCCAAGTTAGGGGCGATGCTTCACCCCGGCTCATATTTGCCGAGGGCTGCGCCCCGGCGTTCAGGTCCGTTGTTACGGGATTGGCCAAAATGCGCCCGAGGGTCTGGACCCTCGAAATTCTTTGGTCTTACCCGTCTCAGGCAGGGAATTAAGGGGCCGGAAGGACCCACCCACCGTCTTGGACGAAACGAAATAAAGCGCACGACGAATCGCACGCTTTACTCCGCAACCCTCTTTAGGGCAGATGGCCGGGGTTTCCAAGGGGTAAATTGGCCCGTACCCCAAGCCGGTAGACAATGACCGCAAACCCGAACAGGATCAACGGATGATCAAATTGAAATCCATTTCCAAGCCGCAATTCCTGTTTCGTCAGATTTCTCGCCAATTGTGGGTTCGCACCAGCCTGATCGCCGCTCTCGCCGTGGTCAGCGCAGGGATTGGCACCTACCTCGGCGGCTTCGTCCCCGACTTTCTCACACAACGGCTGAGCACCGAGGCCGTGGCAAAGATCCTCGGCATTCTGGCGTCGTCCATGCTGGCGGTCACGACCTTTTCGCTTTCGATCATGGTCGCAGCACAGCGATGGGCCTCGAACCAGTCCTCCCCGCGCGCCCAGCAGGTGATCGAAGAAGACAGTGTCTCGCAAAACGTGCTGGCCACGTTTCTCGGCGCATTCATCTTCGCGCTCGTATCGTTGATCCTTGTCGAAACCGGGGTCTATACCCAGCAGTCCATCGCCGTTGCGCTTGCGTTCACCTTGGTGGTGATCTTTTTGGTGACACTGGCGCTCTTGCTCTGGATCGACCAATTGCCCAGCTATGGCAGCATCTCCGAAACGGCGCGCAAGATAGAAAAGAACGCCAAGGACACCATGACCCGAGCCATAGAACTGCCGTGCCTCGGCGCCATTCCGTATCAAGCCGCCGCGGATGTTCCGCAAACCGGTCACGACGTGCGGGCCAGTTCGACAGGGAACGTGCGCCACGTGGATGTCGGCATGCTGCATTCCTGCGCCGAAGAGAACGACTGCGAGATCTGGATCATGGCGCTGCCGGGGCAGTTCGTGACCGAAGGCCAACCCCTGGCCAGAGCGACCCGGAAAATGGATGGTGAAACCATCCGGGAAGCCTTCGTGATCGGGACCGAGCGCAGCTTCAATCAAGACCCCCGCTTTGGCATTCAAACCCTGTCCGAAATCGCGCAGCGCGCGCTCTCACCGGGTATCAACGACCCGATGACTGCAATTCAGATGGTCGAGAGGTTGCTGCGGGTTCTCCTCCCACTTGGCTCGCGGCCCACCCAACCCGCCGACCCGCAGTTCCCGAAAATCCATGCCCCCGAGATCGCGATCGACACATTCCTTCGTGACGCTTATGCGGCCATTTCCCGGGATGCCGGTGACAAGGTCGAAGTCCACGAGGCCATTCTCAGCGCGCTGACCCGACTGACGCAGACTCAAGACGGTGCAATGACAACCGCGGCCCACGCGGCTGCGAACCAGGCATTGACCGTTGCCGAGCGCGACCTCAGGCTGGAGGCCGACAAGGCACGCGTGCGCGAAATACCCAATCAGGTCACAGTCGAACCTGCTATCTGAGAGCAAAGGAAAACCCCGGGCAGCATGACCGCCCGGGGTTCGAATTTCCGAAAGAAAGTGTCAGCTTATTCGCCCGAAGCTTGCGCCACATCCACGGTCACGCCGGGGCCCATGGTCGAGCTCAGCGCGATTTTCTTCATATAGGTGCCCTTGGCGCCCGACGGCTTCGCCTTGGCAACGGCCGAGATGAAGGCGCGGACGTTTTCCGCCAGCTTGGCTTCGTCGAACGACGCCTTGCCAACGCCTGCGTGTACGACACCACCTTTTTCCGCTTTGAACTGAACTTCACCGCCCTTGGCTGCTTCCACGGCCGCTTTCACGTCCATGGTCACGGTGCCGACCTTGGGGTTTGGCATCAGGTTGCGGGGGCCCAGAACCTTACCCAGACGACCGACGATCGGCATCATGTCCGGGGTTGCGATGCAACGGTCAAAGTCGATGTTGCCGGCCTGGATGCTTTCCATCAGGTCCTCGGCGCCGACGATGTCCGCACCGGCTTCTTTCGCCTCGTCAGCCTTGGGGCCGCGCGCGAAGACAGCAACGCGCATGTCCTTGCCGGTGCCGTTCGGCAGACCGACGACACCGCGCACCATCTGGTCTGCGTGACGGGTGTCGACGCCCAGGTTCATGGCGATTTCGATGGTTTCGTCAAACTTCGACGTTGCGTTGGCCTTGACCAGTGCAACTGCCTCTTCGACCGACAGGTTTTCCTTGCCGGCGACGGCTTCGCGCGCTGCGCGGGTACGTTTACCGAGTTTTGCCATCTTACTTCACCTCGATGCCCATGGAACGGGCCGAGCCCAGGATGATCTTCATTGCGCCTTCGACGTCGTTGGCGTTCAGATCCTTCATTTTGGCTTCGGCGATCTCGCGCACCTGCTTGGTGGTCACGGTTGCCACGGTCTCACGGCCGGGGTTCTCCGCGCCACGGGGGCGGTTACGCTTGCCGACCGGCTTCAGACCGGCCGCCTTCTTCAGGTAGTAAGACGCGGGCGGCGTCTTGATGTCCATGGTGAAGGACTTGTCCTGATAGTAGGTGATCACGGTCGGGCACGGAGCGCCGGGCTCCATGTCTGCGGTCTTGGCGTTGAACGCCTTGCAGAATTCCATGATGTTGATGCCGCGCTGACCCAGCGCCGGACCAACTGGCGGCGACGGGTTCGCCTGACCTGCAGGAACCTGCAGCTTCATCGTACCAGCAAGCTTCTTGGCCATTTGGTTTTCCTTTCAACGTGAATGGGACGCGTCCCATCCGGTTTTATGTTGCGTGGTCCGATCCGGAATCGCGATCCCTGCGATCTCCCACGAGAGAATCTCGCCCGAAGACGATAGGGGCGGCGTTTACAGGGGAACGAATGGGTTGGCAAGAGCATGCCACTGAAAACCGGATGGCTGGCGAAGCCGCCTTCCCAACCGCGTCCGTCGGCATGCAGGCCCCGCCCCCGCTATGGACCGGCAGGCGCCTCCGACTGAACGGCGCGCTGGTAGAGATGCCAAGTGGTATGCCCAAGGATCGGCAACGTAAAGACAAGCCCCAGAAATGCCGGCACCAGCGACAACAGCATCGTGACCGAGATGATGGCCGCCCAGCCAAGCATAACCACAGGGCTTTCGGCGACAACACGGAGCGACGTAAGCATTGCCGTTACGAAATCGGTGTCGCGATCCAGCAGCAAGGGCATGGCAACAACAGTCACCGAAAACAGAACGGCGGACAGAAACGCACCGACGCAGGTGCCAACAGCCAGGAAAGCCCAGCCTTGGGAGGTAAAGAACACGGTGTTCAGGAACCCGTCGAAATCCGAAAACGAGGCATTCTGCAGGATGATCGCCAACCAAAGCCGAACCTGGTAGATCCATACCCAGAAAACGAACAGCGTAACGAAGGCCATCCAGCCCATTTCCCGCTTACGCTGATTGGCCATGACCGTCAGTATTTCCGACCAGCCAAAATCCTCTCCGGCCTGAAGTCGACGCGACATCTCATAGAGGCCTGCAGCTGCGAAAGGGGCGACCAGCGGAAATCCCACGACGGCAGGAATGATCATCCAAATCTTGCCAAGCCAGACCAGGCTCCAGACCAGCAGAAACCCGAAGACGGCATAGAACAATCCGAAAAATCCGCTCATTATGGGACGCGCCAGAAAGTCGGAAAACCCGGCCTTCAGCGAGTCGGTGATGTCGGCGGCGGTGACCGTGTTGACCACAGGGATCGTCCGCTGAGGCGGGGTCAGCTCGTCGGGTGGCGTGGGGCCTGCAGCCTTGGATGTCATGACAGAGTCCTCCCAAAGCATCACTGCGCGCAAATCCTCTGGCCCACGAGCCCGGCTGCGCAACGGTCATACCTGTACCAAGCACAAGTGTGCATCAGGCAAGGAGTTAGGGCAAGCGGCCAAGGCTGTGGCGTAACCTTACCGGCAACCACCAGAAACAGTTGCGCCGCCTGTTACGGCGGCGCGTTCGATTTCTGCACGATCAGTTCCTGCAGGAAAGATCAGCTCTGCTTGGTGACCTGCGTAAAGTCCAGCTCGACCGGAGTTTCGCGCCCGAAGATCGAGACGGTAACCTTCAGCTTCTGGTTCTCGTCGTCCACGCCCTCGACCATACCGTCGAAATCCTCGAACGGGCCGTCGTTGACTTTGACCTTCTCGCCAACCTCGAAGCTGATCATCAGCTTGGGTGCTTCTTCACCTTCCTGAACACGGTTGAGAATCTGGTTCACCTCGGCGTCGCGCATCGGCATCGGGCGGCCCTGCGGACCCAGGAAACCGGTGACCCGGTTGATCGAGTTGATCAGGTGATAGCCCTGATCCGACATTTCCATGTGCACCAGTACGTAGCCGGGCATGAAACGGCGTTCAGTCGTGACCTTCTTGCCCCGGCGCACCTCGATCACCTCTTCGGTGGGAACCAGAACCTCGTCGATCTCGTCCTCAAGGCCGTGCTCGGCCACCGACGTGCGGATCTGCTCTGCGATCTTCTTTTCGAAATTCGAAAGAACGCTGACCGAGTACCACCGTTTCGCCATGAACCTGTCGTCCTTGTTTGCCTTTGGCGCGCCGCGTCGGGCGGAAGCACCTGAATTGAAATTTCGTCGCGGCCCGGCCGCGTGTTCCGGAATAAAAAGCGGCGCGCAGTCCGAATCGCCGCACGCCCATCCCGAAAGGTCCCGCGTCAACTACTCTGACATTGCCTGCTGTGCAAGGGGGCAGTGCCGGTCGGGCGCCCGAAGCGGGCGCGTCTCGGCGCGATCCGACGGGACCCGGCAGTCGGCTTTAGCTGAACATACCCAGGATCAGTTGCAGACCGCCGCGAATGCCCAGATCCACCAGAGCAAAGAACACGGCAGTCAGAGCCGCCATGATGAACACCATGACCGTGGTCAGCAGAACCTCGCGCCGCGTCGGCCAGACGACCTTTGCAACTTCGGAACGGACTTGCTGAATGAACTGGATCGGGTTTGTGGTGGCCATTAGGCTTGGTCTCTCTGCTAGCGGATGGGCCGGACATAGCCGGGCATTGCGGCAATTTCAAGGGCCGTCGGCATCACGATTGCACCCGGTCAGGACTTGGGGCGATCATCCCACTCGTCGCTCAGAATCCGTCGGGCGTCGCCTTCGGGGTCGTCATATTGGTTGCTGCGGACCGTATAGATGAATGCCACCAGCCCAACACCGCCCAACAGCAGCGAAATCGGTATCAAATAGGCCAGAACTTCCATAAGGATCACCTCAGGCGCAGAGCGTTCAGGGATACGGTAATCGACGATGTGGACATCGCCAAGGCCGCGATCAAGGGCGTCGCAAGGCCGGCAACGGCCAAAGGCACCGCGATGACATTGTAGATCGTCGCAATCTGAAAATTCTCGCGGATGCGCTGCGTCGCCCGGACAGCAGTATGGCAGGCATCGGCGATCGGCGACAGGTCATTGCCCAGCAGAACGATGTCCGAAGCCACACGGGCCGCATCCAGTGCCGAAGCCGGAGAGATCGAGGCATGGGCCGCCGCCAGCGCGGCTGTGTCGTTCAACCCGTCACCGACCATCAAAACCCGGCGGCCTTGGTCTGCCAGCTTCTGAATGTGTCGCGCCTTGTCCTGCGGCAGTGCCCGCGCGATCCAGGTCTCGATCCCCAGCTTCTCGGCCAGAGCTTTCACGGCGTTGGTCGTGTCCCCGGACATGAGGATGACGTCCTTGCCCGCATCACGCAAAGCCGCGACCGCGTCGGCGGCGCCGGGGCGCAAAGAGTCGGCAAAGCGGAACTCGACCGGGCGATCGTCCCCCACCGCCAACCAGGCCGCGGTGTAATCACCTTCCGTCGCGCCCACCCATTCGGCTCGGCCCAGCCGCACGAGTTGCCCCTGAAACTGGCCCTCGGTCCCGTGACCGGGAATCTCGGTGACGTTTTCAACCTCGGCCGGGGTATACCCCTCGTCCCGAGTGGCCCGGGTCAGGGCGACCGCCAGCGGATGCGCCGAAGCCTGTGCCAAGGCCAGAGCGATCTCGATCTCACGGCCTGTGTGTTTGCCACCGTTGACCAGTTGAGGCGCGCCTGATGTGAGCGTTCCGGTCTTGTCGAACACCACGGTGTCGACCTCGGCCAACCGCTCCAACGCCGTGGCGTCCTTGATCAGCATCCCCTTGCGGAACAGCCGCCCCGAGGCCGCGGTGGTGACCGCAGGAACCGCCAACCCCAACGCACAGGGGCAGGTGATGATCAGCACAGCGGCGGCGATGTTCAGCGCTGTGCGCAGATCGCCAGAATAGATGTACCAGCCAACGAAACTGAGTGCGGACAGGATATGAACCCCGGGGGCATACAGCTTGGCCGCCTTGTCCGCCAAGGACGTATAGCGCGACCGCCCGGATTCCGCGATGGCCACAAGATCTGCCATGCGGTGCAGCGAAGTCTCTTCGCCCACCGCCGTTGCCTGAATGATCAGCGGCCCGGTCAGGTTGACCTCACCCGCGCTGACTTGCGTGCCTGGCTGGGCAAATACCGGCAGGGTTTCACCGGTCAGCAAAGACCGGTCCAACTCGGATTCACCGGTCACGATCTTGCCGTCCACCGGCATCCGCCCCCCTGGTCGCACCAGGATCAGGTCACCGACGGCCAGTTCGGCAACGGCGACCTCGCGTTCGGCCCCGTCAACAAGACGGATGGCGCGCGGCACCTCGAGGGCTGTCAGCTCTTCCGCGGCGGACCGGGCCGCGGCACGGGTGCGGTAATCCAGATAGCGCCCCGCCAGCAGAAAGAACGTCAGCGTCAAAGCCGCATCGAAATAGGCGTGCTCACCGCTCAGCGCCGTTTCCCAAAGCGAAGTGACCAAGGCCAGCAGGATTGCCAGAACGATCGGCACGTCCATGTTCAGGCGGCGAACACGCAGCGCGCTCCACGCGTTGGCAAAAAACGGTTGGGCCGAGAACGCAATGGCCGGGAGGGCGATGGCCGCCGATATCCAGTGAAACATGTCGCGCGTCGCGTCAGTGGCGCCGGACCAGACGGACACTGACAGCAGCATCACGTTCATCGATGCAAAGCCGGCGACCGCGAGCCGCATCAAAAGGTCTCGTCCGGCCTTGTCTGATTGCGTGGCTGACAGGGCACCGGGATCCAGCTCATGCGCCTCGTACCCGGCCCGATCGAGGACCGGGATCAGGTCCGTTGCCCGAACCTCGGGGCCTGCCTTGATCAGAGCGCGCTTGAGCGTCAGGTTGACCCGCGCGTCCTGTACGCCGGGGTGCGCGTTCAACGCACGTTCGACATTGGCAATACAGGCCGAGCAATGAATGCCCGGCAGTGACAGCGCGATCTGAACGTCGACCGGTACCGGCCTGGCCGGTTCCGCCGGAGCCGCGATGCAGCCCGGACAGGCCGCGGTCCCGGATGTCACCTGCGACGACATCGGCCTAACCCTTGATGTACAACGGAATGCGCCGACTGAATTCCGCGCCGTCCGCATCGCGCGCGACAATACGGACATTCCAGTTGCCTTTTCCAAGCGTCGCCGGGGTGGAATACGCCACACCGTCAAAGGTGAAGTCCGGCGAAAAATCCTCGCGCATATGAGTTGCGCGGCCGACCACGGCCTGCAGTTCGGCCACCCGCACAGGCACGCCTTGCGCATCCGTGATGCGAAGGATCAGCAGGCCGCCCTTGGTTTCCACCTCTGCATCCCAGCCCAGAGACTGCTGCTCCTTCAGCTTTTCATTGAACTCCTGACTGGCAACGTAGGAGTTCTTGACCTCGAGCCCGGGGAATGTCGCGACTGCCTTGTAGGCCAGCACCAGATTAACTGCGATGATGACCCCGAAGGCCCCGACAAAAACCGCAAGAGCGTGCTTTCCGGTGAATTTGCGCTCGGCCATTATTCAGTTCCCCCGCCCGTTGAACGTGGTGTCCTTGTAGGCGCGCTCGCCGCTTTGCAGGTCTTCGACCCAGATCCGGACCGGTGTCGTTTCAGCCATTGCGGGCGCTGTGTCTTTCGCGGCGACGATGTAGACCCGGGTCAACTGTGCCGTGTCCGCAGTTACGTTTACCGTATCCAGTTCCGTTCCTTCAATCTGAACCTGCAGGCTTGGGTCACCGACCAGAGACAGTTTGAACAGGCGGTCTTCGCCATGTTTGTTTCGCAACCGCACGTCGTAGGTGTTGCGGATCGAACCGTCGGACATGGTCACGAATGTCGGATTGCGCACTGGCGCCACCGTCAGATCGATATCCGACCGGATGAACAGCGCAAACAGCAGGCCAAAACCCACCAACGACCAAAGCGCGGTATACATGATTGTCCGGGGCCGCAGGATGTGCTTCCACACATTTTTTGGGGGGTGGCCCGCGCGTTCACGCGTTTCGTCGCTGAGCGCCATATAGTCGATCAGACCGCGCGGCTTGCCGATCTTGGCCATCATGTCGTCGCAGGCATCGATGCACAGCGCGCAGGTTATGCACTCCAGCTGTTGGCCATCACGGATGTCGATCCCGACCGGGCAGACATTGACGCAGGCCATGCAGTCGATGCAGTCGCCCAGTTCAGAGTCGGCCGTCCGTTTGCCCTTGCCGCGCGGCTCGCCCCGCCACTCTCGGTAGCCAACCACCAGCGTGTCCTCGTCCATCATCGCCGCCTGAATTCGCGGCCACGGACAGGCATAGATGCAGATCTGCTCGCGCGCGAACCCACCGAAGAAAAAGGTCGTGCCGGTCAGAACCAGCATGGTGGTATAGGCGACCGGATGAGCGTTGCCGGTCACAAGGTCCCGCGCAAGGGTCGGCGCATCCGCGAAATAGAACACCCAGGCCCCGCCGGTCGCCAGACCGATCAGGAACCAGACCACCCATTTGGTCAATCGCAGGCGAACCTTGCGGAAATCCAGCTTCTTCTGACGATGCAGGCGCAGGCGGGCGTTTCGATCGCCCTCGATCCAGCGCTCGACCAGAATGAAAAGGTCGGTCCAAACCGTCTGTGGGCAGGCATAGCCGCACCACACTCGGCCCAAGGCCGACGTAAACAGGAACAGGCCCAAGCCGGCCATGATCAGCAGACCGGCTACAAAATAGAATTCGTGTGGCCAGATCTCGATCCAGAAGAAGTAAAAGCGGCGGTTCGCAAGATCCAGCAGCACCGCCTGATCCGGAAGGCTGGGCCCCCGATCCCACCGGATCCACGGCGTCACATAATAGATGCCAAGCGTGACGGCCATTATGATCCATTTGAGGTTCCGAAACTTGCCGGAAACGCGCCGTGGAAAGATCGGTTCCCTTGCGGCGTAAAGGCTGGGGGCTGGGGTGTGATCGCTCACGGCATGGCTCCGGATCTTGCTGTTTGTCGGGCGACTTGTTCCAGATCATACACCGGACAACTTTGACATGGGTCAAAAGCGCATCGCGCAGACACCTTTTGTCACACCTGGTTCGCTTGGCGTTTCAGCCACCCGACGAACGTCTTCACCGCCTTTCTCTGCGGCGTTTGCGCGGTCACGATGTGGTAGCCTCGGGCGTCAGGTGCGACATGAAGTTCAACTAGTCTTCCGGCCACGATATCACGTTCGACGAAATGTCGCACCGTCACCGTGACCCCCTGCCCCGCGCGAACGCCCTCAAGGACCAGGTTGCCCGGCAGACTGGTCCGTCCGGCGCCTGGGTCCATGGCCGCCCCATGTTGTGCCAGCCATGTGCTGGCTTCGGTCGTGCCCACCTCTTCCAGCCACGGCAAACGGGCCAGATCAGCCGGCGACCACTCGGATCTGGACCCTAAGAGACTGGGCGCGGCAACGATGACCATCGGGGTTTTCAACAACATCTCGGACCGGACGCCCGGCCAACCGCCTGCCCCGTATCGAATCGCGACATCCACCCCGCCGGGGCGCAGATCGACCAGTTCCGGTGACGGATCCAAGGTCAGATCGATCCCCGGGTGATCCGACCGGAAAATCGGCAGCCGCGGCATCAGCCATGAAGCTGCAAATAAGGAGGTCAGCGAAACGTGTACCGGCCGATCCTCTCCCGCGTGCACCAGGTCCGAGACCGCCGCATGGATGGCGCCAAACCCCAGCTGAACGCTGCGGGCCAAGTGTTCGCCATCCGACGTCAGGACCAGAGTCTTGCCCGACCGGTCCAACAGGGTCACGCCCATATGCGCCTCAAGCGCGCGCAACTGCTGGCTTATGGCGGCATGACTTACATTCAACGCATCGCCAGCCTTGACGATGTTTCTGTGCTCGGCGAATGCAGCGAAAGCCCGTAGCGCCGATAGTGGCGGAAGGTTCAGCCAGTCCATATGTAACCTGTGCTTACATATGAACACGGTAATTGAGTCGCAAATATCCGGTCAAGAGCCGATGCTGGAACCCGAGTTCATCGCATCAGGAGAAAGACCATACTGAACATCTACGCTGCTTCCTTCATGACCGCCACGCGGTTGAACGCACCCAAGCTGCGCGACGCGCCCAAACCGAATGCGCCAAAAAGGAAAAAATGGCTGCCCGCCGGACACTGGTGGGTCAGCAAGAGCCGCGAGTTGGATCCGCGCAACCTTTAGGATCAGTTTGCGTGCCCGCGCTGGACCGGGGCCATTGTCGGCACTATTTTCGGAAAATGCGGTGCCGGCTGTTCAGGAAACGCGCGAACAGATGGAACAGCCGGCACCTGGGCCTTCGGGCGGCACGCCGCCCGAAGGTGTTCTCGGATCTTATTGACCGCCACCCAACTGGTGGACATAGGCCGACACGGCGCGGATCTGCGCCTCGGTCAGACGCGTGTCCCAGGGGGGCATGACGCCAAACCGGCTGTGGGTCACCGTTTCGGTCAGCGTTTTCTCATCGCCGCCATACAGCCAGATCGCATCCGTCAGGTTCGGTGCGCCCTGCGCAATATCGCCCTTGCCGTCTTCACCGTGACAGGCTGCGCAATTGTCCTCGTAGACAACCTTGCCCGCCTGCGCCGCAGCATCGTCGGTTTGGGCGTTGGTCAGCGACATCACATATTGCACGACCTGGGTGATTTCCTCGGGCTCGAGGATCTCGCCGAACGCCGGCATTTCGGAGTAGCGCGCGTCGTCGCTTTCTTCGTTGCGAATGCCGTAGCTGACCGTTGTGACGATGTCATCCAAGGTGCCGCCCCACAGCCAGGCGTCGTCCAGAAGGTTCGGGAAACCCTTTGCGCCCTGCGCGCCCGAACCGTGGCACTGAGCGCACCAGGTGCGGAACACGGCGCCACCGGCGTTGACCGCATATTGCTGCAGCTCGGCATCCTTGGCGATATCATCCAGCGGTGTCTCGACCAGCTTGGCGTTCCACGGAGCGTTGGCCTCTTCGAACGAAACCATCTCCTTCTGCACCAGCTCGCGCGAGGACCAGCCAAGCACACCGGCGGTTGCAGATTGCACCAGCGGCCACGCCGGATACATGATCGTGTAGATCACACCCCAGAAGATGGTCGCGTAGAAGGTCCACAACCACCAGCGCGGCATCGGATTGTCGAATTCCTCGATGCCATCCCAGCTGTGACCGGTCGTCTTGGGATCACCCGGCTGTTTTTCAGGTGTCTTGCTCATTTCCGCGCCTCCTCGGATGTGGCGGGTTTGTCTTGATGCCGGAACGGGATGTTTGCGGTGTCCTTGTATTCCTTGCTGGCACCGGGGCGGAACACCCAGATGACGATGCCGACAAAGAAGGCGAACAACAGCAGCAGCATCCAGCTATCCGCGAATTGCCTCAGGATCGTGTATTCTTCCATCACACCCTCCTTTAGCGGCTTGCATCCGGGGTGAAGGTCGAGAAGTCGACCAGCGTTCCCAGCATCTGCAGATATGCAACCAACGCATCGGCTTCGGTCAGTTCCGGCTGACCATCGAAGTTGCGCACGTTGACGTTTTCGCCGTAACGCTCCAGCAGCCCGTCATAGTCGCTGTCCGGATCGGCCTGCGCCCGGAAATCGGCAACTGCGTTTTCCAGCATCTCGTCTGTGTAAGGCGTGCCCAAAACCGCATTGGTGGCCATGATGTCACCGATATACCGGCCGTCGATCTTGCGGTTTTCCAGAAAGCCGTATTTCGGCATCACGGACTCCGGCACCACCGATTGCGGATCACGCAGATGGTCCACGTGCCATTGATCCGAGTAGCGGCCACCCACACGGGCCAGATCAGGCCCGGTGCGTTTGGACCCCCACTGGAACGGGTGGTCGTACATCGACTCGGCCGCCAGCGAGTAGTGGCCATAGCGCTCGACCTCGTCCCGCATCGGGCGGATCATCTGACTGTGGCAGACATAGCAGCCTTCGCGGATGTAGATCTCACGCCCCGCCATCTCGAGAGGGGTGTAAGGGCGCATGCCCTCCACCTTCTCGATTGTGTTCTCAAGGTAGAACAGCGGGGTGATCTGAACGATGCCACCGATGGTCACGACCAGGAAGCTGAAGATCAGCAGGAGGGTCGCGTTGGTCTCGAGGATCTTGTGTTTGTCGAGAATTGCCATTGCTCCGGCCCTCCTTATTCAGCCGGGACCGCGACGGTCAGGCTGGCCTCTTTGGCCGGAGCCCGCCGGACGGTCATCCACAGGTTGTAGCACATGATCAGCGCACCAGCGACGAACAGAACACCGCCCAGCGCACGCACCACATACATCGGGAACTTGGCCGCAACGGTGTCGGCGAACGAGTTCACCAGGAAGCCGTTGGCATCCACTTCACGCCACATCAGGCCTTCCATGATACCGGTGACCCACATCGACGCGGCGTAGAGCACGATGCCGATGGTGGCGAGCCAGAAGTGCCAGCTGACCATCTGCAGCGAGTACAGACGCTCGCGCTTCCAAAGAACCGGCACCAGGAAGTACAGCGCACCAAAGGTGATCATGCCGTTCCAGCCCAGCGCGCCGGAATGTACGTGACCAATGGTCCAGTCAGTGTAGTGCGACAGCGAGTTCACCGCGCGGATCGACATCATCGGACCTTCGAAGGTGGACATGCCGTAGAAGCCGACCGAGATCACCATCATGCGGATGACCGGGTCGGTACGCAGCTTGTCCCAAGCGCCCGACAGGGTCATCAGGCCGTTGATCATGCCACCCCACGAAGGCATCCACAGCACGACCGAGAACACCATGCCCAGCGTCGAGGCCCAGTCAGGCAGCGCGGTATAGTGCAGGTGGTGTGGACCGGCCCAGATATACAGGAAGATCAGTGCCCAGAAGTGGATGATCGACAGCTTGTAGCTGAAGACCGGACGTTCGGCCTGCTTGGGAATGAAGTAATACATCATGCCCAGGAAGCCCGCGGTCAGGAAGAAGCCCACGGCGTTGTGCCCATACCACCACTGGATCATGGCATCCTGAACGCCCGACCAGACGATGACCGATTTCGAACCCCAGATGCTGACCGGAATGGTCATGTTGTTGACCAGGTGCAGCATCGCGACGGTAACGATGAACGCCAGGTAGAACCAGTTCGCCACATAGATGTGGGGCTCTTTCCGCTTGACGATCGTCCCCAGGAACACGGCCAGATAGGCCACCCAGACGATGGTCAGCCACAGGTCCACATACCATTCAGGCTCGGCATATTCCTTGGACTGGGTCCCGCCCAGCACATAGCCGGTCGCGGCAAGAACGATGAACAGCTGATAGCCCCAGAACACGAACCAGGCAAGGTTTCCGCCCCAGAGACGCGCGGCGCTTGTGCGCTGCACGACGTAGAAGGATGTGGCGATCAGGGCGTTGCCGCCGAACGCGAAAATGACCGCTGATGTGTGCAGCGGGCGCAACCGGCCAAAGTTCAGAAGCCCCTGCGCCCATTCGAAGTTCAGCACCGGAAAGGCCAGCTGGAACGCGATGAAGGTTCCCACCAGGAACCCTACGACACCCCAAAAGGCGGTTGCGATCACGCCATAGCGGATCACGCCATCCATGTACTCACCCGAACGATCGACAAGAATATCCGGCTCATCCGTATTTCGCAGCGTCCAGATGAACAGGCCACCGGCGATGAGCATCACCAGTATCGCGTGCACCTGATACGCCAAATCCCGCGCATAGTTGGATCCGATCGCTGCGAACAGCACGACCAGACCAAGCGCGATCAGCTTGATGTAATTCGACATATTGCGTCCCTTTGCCATGCTCCGGGCGATTCTTGTGCCGCATGGAGCTTTCGTTGACTGGTTGCTGTATGATCCATGCACAACCAATGCTGCTTTGATCTGCATCAAGACAATAGCCTGAAAACTGTGACAGGCATAAGCAAATGAATGGGTTACCTGGTCGCACAGGTTTCAGAACCCGAAACACGAGGTCGAAATGGCTTATAAATCTCTTCTCACCGTCATGACGGAAACCAAGTTTGCCGAGCCGGCTCTGGCCCAGTTGGTCGCCTTGGCCGAAGCGCAGGACGGCCATGCCGAAGCGCTGTGCCTCGGTGTCGACCGTAGCCAGACCGGCTACTACTACGCGGGCGCAAACGCCCTGATCCTTCAGGAGACCTTGAAGCGCGCAAATGCCGAGGCCGATGAAGTGCTTGCCTTTGCCGAGGATTTCCTGGGCAAGTCAGGCGTACGCTGGTCCGCTGAAAACGGCGTGGCGCAGATCGCCGACTTGGGTCGGCACGTCGCGCACCGGGCCCGTTTCTCGGACCTTGTCGTTTTGCCCCAGCCCTATGGCAAAGATCGCGGCGCCGAGGCCGAACCGATCATCGAGGCCGCCATGTTCGAGGGTCACGCCCCGGTTCTGGTGGTACCGGATGAGGCGAAACCATTCGCCAGCCCTCGGACGGTTCTGATCGGCTGGAATGAGAGTGTCGAGGCGATGAATGCCATTCGGCGCGCGCTGCCGTTCCTGCGGGCGGCCGAACTGACCCGGATCGTTGTGATCGACCCGCCGCGTCACGGCCCTGATCGCTCGGACCCGGGCGGTATGCTGTCGCAAATGCTGTCCCGCCATGGCGTGAAATGCGAAATCGACGTGCTGAGCAAGACGATGACGCGTGTGTCCGACATTCTGAACCGTCACGCCGCAGACGTCGAAGCCGACATGATCGTGATGGGCGCCTATGGTCACTCGCGGTTCCGCGAGGCCATTCTGGGTGGCGCGACA
The DNA here is from genome assembly GCF_056539345.1 of Ruegeria sp. BB9. Lineage (NCBI taxonomy): Bacteria > Pseudomonadati > Pseudomonadota > Alphaproteobacteria > Rhodobacterales > Roseobacteraceae > Ruegeria > Ruegeria sp. BB9. The sequence goes on from NZ_JBQFUU010000003.1 coordinate 31,508, forward strand.
CGGAACATGTTGGAACAGTCCTCGGTTCCGGTTTTCCTGGCCCACTGAACTGCGGGCACGGCAAAAGAAATAACCGCCCCAGACGGGGCGGTTATTTCGTCAGACCTTTTTGACCAAACCGATCAGGAACAGAAGGATGACGGCTCCGATCGTTGCAAAGAAAATCGACGACACCATACCGCCGCCGACGGAAAACCCGAGTGCGGGAAAAATCGTTCCGGCGAGAAAAGCGCCAACGATCCCGACGATGATGTTCCCGATCACGCCAAAGCCGCGCCCCTTCATGATCCTGCCCGACAACCAGCCCGCGATCGCGCCGATGATCAGCATTGCCAATAGGCTACTGAATTCCATGCCTTGCTCCTGAATATTGTTTCACGCAAAGGCATTAGAACACGGCCGGGCCGTTGGGTCACGCACGAACGTAGTGCATCCCCTGGAACCCGGATCGCAGATCCCGCACCTTGGGCGCAACCGATGCGGGATCATCCGCCGACAGTGCCTCGGCGAACAGGGCCACAAGGTCTCCGGCATGTTCGGGGGTCACTCCCCGCCGGACCAACTCGGGCGTTCCGATCCGCAATCCGTTCATGTCACCCGCAACCGAGGCGATCGGCAAACCGATACCACATGCCAGGAACCCAGCCCGCCGCAGGTGTTTTGACACCGCCTGCCCGCCCCCATAGTCGGCGGCCTTCAGCGCGAATTGGTGCGAGGTGGTGACGCCACCAGCCCCCTTGAACACTGGCAATCCCTGATCTTCCATCTCGCTGGCAATTGCCTGCGCAAGATCGATCATCGCTTGCCCATAGGCCGGCCCGCAGTCGACCCAGTCCAGCAACGAAATTGCCAGAGCCGCCGATTTCGCGGCATCGAAATTGGCCGTCATTCCGGGAAAGGCGATGGCGTCCAGCCGTTCGGCAATTTCGGCGTCGTTGGTGACGATCAGCCCACCCGCAGGGCCGCCTAGGCTTTTGTAGGTGCTCATCGTCATCAGATGCGCGCCTTCATCCAACGGATTCGCCCAAGCCCCGCTGGCAATGATCCCGCATTGGTGGGCCGCATCGAACAGAACCTTGGCCCCAATTTCGTCGGCAATTTCGCGCACGGCCGACACAGGATGCGGAAACAGGTTCAGCGAGCCACCAACGGTGATCAACCGGGGGCGGTGCGTTTTGGCCATGTCGCTCAGCGCGGCCAGATCCAGACTGTACCCGTCCGCATCCACTGGTGCATTGATCGTTTGCAGCCCATAAAGCCCTGCGCAGCCACCCTCATGGTGGGTCACGTGCCCGCCGATCGCTGCCGGCGGCGCGATGATCGTATCGCCGGGCCGTGTCAGAGCCATGAAGCCATACAGATTGGCCAAGGCGCCGGATGCCACCCGGATTTCGGCGTATCGCGCGTTGAACACGCGGGCCGCAAGCTCGGCCGCGATCACCTCGATCTCCTCGATGGCCTCAAGCCCCATCTCGTATTTGTCGCCCGGATAGCCCAAAGATGGACGACTGCCCAGACCCGCGGCGAGTGCAGCTTCAGCCCTTGGATTCATGACATTCGTCGCCGGGTTCAGATTGAAACACTCGGCATCATGAATATCCGAGTTTCGCGCGATCAGCGCGTCGATCCGGGCCTCAATCGCCTCCGAGCTGCTGTCGGCAACTTGCCGGGCGATGGTCTGAACAAGGTTTTCGCAGTCGCCCGGAACCCAGGCACGGTGAGCAAGGTGCTGCATCTGATCCTCCGTCTTTGCGGCCAACGATGCAAAGATCCTGACTTGCGCGCAAATCAGTTTTGCGAAAAATTAGGGTCAGAAAAATTGAGCCTAAATCCATGCCCGTTGCTCCACCGCGCCCCAAGCCCCTACCTTTGAACGCGCTGCGGGCGTTTGAGGCCGCTGCCCGCCTGGGCGGGTTCTCGGCGGCGGCTACGGAACTTGGCGTCAGCGCAGGGGCGATATCAGCCCATGTCAAAACGTTGGAAGACGAACTGGGTGCGCCCCTGTTCGAGCGCACCGCGAGAGGCGTTGCCCTGACCGCGCTGGGGCACAAGGCGTTGCCGGACCTGACCAAGGCCTTCGACACCTTGGGACAAGCCACGTTGACCATGCGCGCCCAGGCACAGCCGCAGGTGGTGCATATCGTGACGCTACCCTCGATTGCACAGCTATGGCTGTCGCCAAGGTTGCCCGAACTTCGAGCCGCAGAGCCGGAAATCGAAGTTTCGCTCACGGCCGAGGAAACCCCGCCCAACCTCAAGCGCGCGCCCTTCGACATCTACCTGTTTTTTGGCGGAGACTTGGGGGACCCCATCGCCGAAGACGCCATCTTTCCGGTTTGCGCGCCGGCCTTGGCGCATCGCCTGACTACGCCCGAGGACCTGGCGAATGTGACCTGCCTGTCCGACTCTACCTGGTTCGACGATTGGCAAACCTGGGTGGCCGCGGCGCGACCCGGATGGGCGTTCACACCCCGCGGGCCGGTCTTCTCTTTGTACGCGCTGGCAGTCGAAGAAGCGCTGAACGGTGCGGGAGTGTTGATGGGACACAGGGCGCTGGTCCAGCCGCATCTGGACAGCGATCGACTGGTGGCTCCGTTCGAAACGGTGGTCACTCTTCCCGACAGGCTCAAGCTGTGGTCGCCACGTGCGGTCCGGTCGCAGACACCGGTTGGGCGCGTTGTCGAGTGGCTCAGAAAAACCGCTTAGACCAGAAACCCGCCGTCCGAATCATCCCCGGCCTCTTCCATCAGGCGGCCGATATCTGGAACGGTCACGTGGCGCTTGCCCTGCAGCAGGATCACTTCATCCTTTTTCAGCGCAGATATCTGACGGCTGACGGTTTCGAGCGTCAGACCAAGGTAGTCGGCCATCGCCTCGCGGGTCAGCGGCAGGTCGAAGACGATTGGGCCGGATGAACCCTTCTGGCTGGCAGACGCATCGCGGCGCGCGATGATCGACAGCAGGCTGGCAATCTTCTCGCGCGCGGTCTTGCGGCCAAGAACCAGCATCCATTCACGCGCCGCGTCCAACTCGTCCAACGTCATCTGCAACAAGCGGTGGGCAATATGCGGCGTGCGGCCCATGAGGTCCTCGAACGGTTTCTTGCGGAAACAGCACATGACCACGTCGGTGGTGGCTTGCACGTCATAAGGCGCCGAGTCGCGCCCCGGCCGCCCTACGAAGTCGCTGGGCAGCAGCAGGCCCACCATCTGGGTGCGCCCGTCCTCCATGGTTTGGGTCAGAGACGCGATCCCGGACACGACCGAGCCGACGAAATTCATTTGATCGCCCGACCAGATGATCGTCTGACCGGCCTCGAAGCTGCGGTAATACTTGATCTCTTCCAAAGCGACCAACTCGTCCGCATCGCAGCGCGCGCAGACGGCTCGATGCCGAATTGGGCAGTCTTCGCAATTGGAGTGGTCAACGAGGGTATTCAGAGTCATGCGCGCGTCCACTTGATCTCGGTCAAGGTTTTCTGGTCGTCGAGCCTATACCGGTGTCGTCATGATAGTAAAACCTCAATTGGCAAAGCTCGGACTTTTTGACGCGAAGGTACCGCGTTATACCAGCTATCCGACCGCCCCCCACTTCAGCAATGACGTGGGGCCCGACATGTTTGGCGACTGGATTTCCGCCATCCGGCCGGGCAGTTCGATCTCGCTCTATGTCCATGTGCCGTTCTGCCGCCGGCTGTGCTGGTTCTGCGCCTGCCGCACCCAGGGCACCCAGACCGACAACCCGGTCATCGCCTATGTCGATGTCCTCAAGGCCGAGTTGGACCTGCTGGCCGCGCGCCTGCCCAGCGGGGTGACCCTGTCGCGCCTGCATTGGGGCGGGGGCACGCCCACGCTGCTGAACCCCGACCTGATGCGCGAACTGGCCGCGCATATTCTGGGCATCGTCCCACTGGGACACAACGCGGAATTCTCGGTCGAGATCGACCCCAACGAGGTGGATGCCGCCCGGTTGGATGCGCTGGCCGAAGCCGGGATGAACCGCGCCTCGATCGGGGTTCAGGATTTCGATGACGAGATCCAGAAGACTATCGGGCGCATCCAGAGCTATGACACCACCCGCGAGGCGATCGACATGATCCGCGAGCGCGGCGTGCCCAGCCTGAACGCTGACATCCTGTATGGACTGCCACACCAGACCAAGGCGCGGATGACCGAAAGCGTGCAAAAGCTGCTGTCGCTCAACCCCGACCGGGTGGCCCTGTATGGCTACGCGCATGTGCCGTGGATGGCGAAACGCCAGCAGCTGATCCCGTCCGACGCCCTGCCGACGCCGGAACAGCGGCTTGATCTGTTCTATACCGCCCGCCGTCTGTTCCTTTGGGACAATTACAAAGAAATCGGCATCGACCATTTCGCCACCAAGGATGACGGGCTGACCCATGCACTGAAAGCCGGGCGGCTCAAGCGGAACTTCCAGGGCTACACCGACGACCAGGCCGAGGTTCTGATCGGCGTCGGCGCCAGCTCGATCTCGCGCTTCCCGCAGGGCTATGCGCAGAACGCGCCAGCCACGTCGGCCCATACCAAAGCGGTACGCGATGGCCGGTTCTCGACCTCGCGCGGGCATCTGTTCAAGGATCAGGACATTCTGCGTGCCCGTTTGATCGAGGCCCTGATGTGCGACTTCCGCATCGACACGGCCGAGATCCTGCGCGACCACGACATCTCGGCGGCCGAGCTGACGGCGATGTACCAGCGCGCCAATGACACCTTCGACGGGCTGTTGCAAGTCACCGATGACGGGCTGTTCATCCCGCCCGAAGCGCGTGCCTTGACCCGGATGATCGCCCGCACCTTCGACGCCTATGACCTGAGCAAGGCGGGCCACAGCTCGGCGATCTAACGACAGGCGGCAGGCCGCATGCCGGCCAGTCGCCACAATGCTAAAAAGCGGGGGGTTGACGCGCGCGGTGGGTTTTCCCCACACTCGGAAGACGGGCGGCAGGCCGCCCGACGCCGAGGCAGGCCATCATTCAGACAAAACTCGCCGGCGCATCCGCGTCCGACAGGTCCTTTCGTGCAGCCACTCTGCAACTTGACGAAGGGACTACACCCATGCGCGTTTTCACCGTCCTCGGCCCCAGCCAATCGGGCAAGACAACACTGGTCGAGGCCATCAGTCGCCTTGATGGCCGGCCCACCACATTCGACCTATCCGGAACCGTGCATCTGCACGGTTTTTCTTATCTGGACGAACCGTGGTGCGCGATCGACGTGGATGGCGGGGGCGATGCGCTGGCCTATGCCGGGCCCGCCATGGCCATTTCCGACGCGGCGGTGGTCGTGGTCCCGCCGGATCCGGACGCGGCGGTTTTATGCGCCCCCTATCTGCGGCTGGTCGAGGAGGCGGGCATTCCCTGCTTTCTGTTTATCAACCGGATGGACAACCCCAACGGCCGCATCCGCGACATCATCGCCGCGCTGCAGACCTATTGCAGCCATCACATCACCTTGCGGCAGGTTCCGATCCGTGAAGGCGAAACCATCATCGGGGCCGTCGACCTGATTTCGGAGCGCGCGTGGAAATATCAGGAAGGTCAGCCCTCGGCGCTGATCGAACTGCCGCAATCGGTTGCGGATCGCGAGGCCGAAGCCCGCACCGAACTGCTCGAAACCCTGTCGGATTTCGACGACAACTTGCTCGAGCAGCTGATCGAGGACAAACAGCCGCCTAGCGCCGAGATCTATGACTTGGCAGCGCAGGTGTTGCAGAACCACCAGCTGATCCCGGCCTGCCTGGGCGCGGCCAGCCATGGCAACGGGCTGACCCGCCTGATGAAGGCCCTGCGGCACGAGGCGCCCGAGTTCGACATCGCCGCCGACCGGGACGCGGCGCCCGAGGCCGCCCGCGCCATCGCCGGGTTTGCCGACGTCAAGAAGCACATCGGCAAGATCATCGTCCTGCGGGGGCTGGGCGACGGGATCAAGGCGCATGACCCGCTGGGCGGCGAAACCGTTGGCAACCTGACCGCGCTGGACGCCAAAACCCAGATCGACGGGCTGAAGGCCGGCGAGATCGGGCTGGCGGTGAAATCCGATCACCTCAACCCCGGCAATATCTATGACAGCAGCGGCTCCACGCCGCTGCCGGATTGGGCCAAGGCGCATCCGGTCGCCTATCGGCAGGTGGTGTCGCCGGCCCATGAACGCGACGACGTGCGCCTGTCCAACGCGCTGTCCCGGCTGGTCGAGATCGACCCGGGCCTGACGCTGGAACAGGACGAGCTGAGCGGCCACGCCGTTCTGGGCTCGCAAGGCCCGCAGCATATGCGTCGGGTGGTCGCCAAGCTGGCCGAGGATTTCGGGATCGAGATCGAAACCTCTCCGGTCGAGACTGCCTATCGCGAGACCATCCGCGCCACCGTCGAACACCGGCACCGCCACCGCAAGCAATCCGGCGGCGCGGGGCAGTTCGCAGACGTGGTGATCTCGGTCGCGCCGCTACCGCGCGGATCTGGCTTTCAGTTCGACGAGGTGGTCAAGGGCGGGGCGGTGCCCAAGAACTATATCCCCTCAGTCGAACAAGGCGCGGTCGATGCATTGGCGCAGGGCCCCGAGGGTTTTCCCGTGGTGGATGTGAAGGTCACGCTGCATGACGGCAAGCATCACAACGTGGACAGTTCCGATTTTGCCTTCCGGACGGCCGGCAAAAACGCCGTGCGCGAGGCCTTGCCCCAGGCCAAACCCGTCGTGTTGCAGCCGATCCTGAACGCCGAGATCCATGTTCCGTCGGCCTTCGTGGGCGATCTGGTACCCACGATCAGTTCGCTTCAGGGGCAGGTCCTGGGGTTCGAGGGCAACCCGAACGCGCCGGGCTGGGAAATCTTCAACGCCAAACTGCCCGCCGTGGCCGAGGACGAGCTGCACCGCACGCTGGCCAGCGCCACGCGCGGGACCGGCTGGGTCAAGCTGCAATTCGACCACTATGAAGAGCTTCGCGGCCCGGTGCCGAAATCGGCGGCGCGCGAAGCGGCCAACGCCTAGCCCGCCGCTGCGATCAGTTCGCGGGTATAGTCATCCTGGGCGTTGACGAAGAGGTCTTCGGCAGCGCCCATCTCGACCACGTCTCCGTTGCGCATGACGATCACCTTGTGTGACATCGCCCGCACCACCTTCAGGTCGTGACTGATGAACAGGTAGGCCAGCCCGTATTTCTTCTGCAGGTCGCGCAGCAGTTCGACGATCTGCACCTGCACCGTCATGTCCAACGCACTGGTAGGTTCATCCAAAACCAACAGCTTGGGCCGCAGCACCATGGCGCGGGCAATCGCGATGCGCTGGCGTTGCCCGCCCGAAAACTCGTGCGGGTAGCGGTCCATGGCCGCCGGGTCCAGGCCCACCTCGGTCATCACCTCGGCCACCAGCTCGCGCGGGGCGCGGTGCGGATCAACCTTGTGGATCGCCAGACCCTCGGCAATGATCTGCTGGCAGGTCATACGCGGGCTGAGGCTGCCGAACGGGTCCTGAAACACGATCTGCATGTCCTTGCGCAGGCGGCGCAGTTCACGCGTGGACCAGCGGCGCACATCCTGCCCGCGGAAGGTGATCCCGCCCTCGGAGGCGATCAGCCGCATGATCGCCAGCGCCAGCGTGGTCTTGCCCGAGCCGCTTTCGCCCACGATCCCAACGGTTTCGCCCGCCCGCACGCTGAGCGTAGCGTCGTTCACGGCCTTCACATAGCCGACCGTGCGCTTCAGGAACCCGCGCTGGATCGGGAACCAGACCTTCAGATGCTCGGTCCGGGCCACTTCTTCGGCCGCGGGGTCGATCGGGTCGGGTATGCCCGTGGGTTCGGCCGCCAGCAGCTTGCGCGTATAGGGATGCTGAGGGTTGTCGAAGATCTCGGCCACAGGGCCGGTCTCGACGATCTCGCCATCCTTCATCACGCAGACCCGGTCAGCGATGCGCCTCACGATGCCCAGATCATGGGTGATGAACAGCATCCCCATGTTTTCCGATTTCTGCAGCTCGGCCAGCAGTTCGAGGATCTGCGCCTGAATGGTCACGTCCAGCGCGGTGGTCGGCTCATCCGCGATCAGGATGTCGGGCTGATTGGCCAGCGCCATGGCGATCATCACCCGCTGCCGCTGTCCGCCGGACAGCTGATGAGGATAGGCGTCCAGCCGTTCCTCGGGGTCGCGGATGCCGACCTTGTTCAACAATTCGACGATCCGGGCCCGCGCCGCGTCGCCCGTCAGCCCCTGGTGCAGGGCCAGCGATTCCGCCATCTGCTTCTGGATCGTGTGCAGCGGGTTCAACGAGGTCATCGGCTCCTGAAAGATAAAGCTGATGTCGTTGCCGCGCACCTCCATCAGACGCTGCTCGGATGCGCCGATCATCTCCTGCCCGTCATAGGTGACCGACCCTTCGACGATCGCGCTGTCGCCCAGCAGCGACACGGTGGACAGCGCGGTGACCGATTTGCCCGACCCGGACTCGCCCACCAGCGCAACGGTTTCCCCGCGATCGACATGGAACGACACGCCCCGAACCGCGGTGGTCACCTGCCCGTCCTGACGAAACGAGACCTTCAGGTTTTTGACATCCAGCAAGCTCATGAGAAGGTCTTTCGCGGGTCGAACGCGTCACGCACGCCTTCGAAGATGAAGACCAGCAGCGACAGCATGATGGCAAAGGTGAAAAAGGCGGTGAAGGCCAGCCACGGCGCCTGCAGGTTCTGCTTGGCCTGCAGGGTCAGTTCACCCAGCGAGGGTGCCGAGGACGGCAGGCCAAAGCCCAGGAAATCGAGGCTGGCCAGCCCGCCGATCGTGCCGGTCACGATGAACGGCATGAAGGTCAGCGTGGCCACCATCGCGTTGGGCAGCATGTGGCGGAACATGATGGTCAGGTTGCCCACGCCCAGCGCCTTGGCCGCGCGCACATATTCCAGGTTGCGGGCGCGCAGGAACTCGGCCCGCACCACGCCCACCAGGCCTGTCCAGGAAAACAACACCATCAGGATCACCAGCAGCCAGAAACTGCGCCCCAGCACCGCGAACATGATGATGATGACGTAAAGCGACGGGGTGGATGACCAGATCTCGATGATGCGCTGGAAGATCAGATCCAGCCAGCCGCCGAAAAAGCCCTGCAACGCGCCGGCGAATATGCCGATCAGGCTGGCCGCGCCGGTGACGATCAGGGTGAACAGGATCGACAGGCGGAAGCCATAGATGACGCGCGCCAGCACGTCGCGCTTGGTGTCATCGGTGCCCAGCAGGTTCTGCCCGTTGGGCGGCAGGGGCGCGGCTCCGGGACGGTCGACGCTGGTGTTGTAGGAATAGGGGATCGGCGGCCAGATGGCCCAGCCACGCTCGAAACCCTCGGCTTGGAACGTTCCCGCCTTGATTTGCTCGATGATGCCTTCGGGGTCATCGAAACAGTCTTCCAGCCCGCCGCTGTCGATCAGGCAGCGGACCTCGGGGTCGCGGTAGATCGCCTCGGTCTGGAAGTCGCCGCCGAACTCGGTCTCGGCGTAGAAGTTGAAGATGGGCGTATAGAACTCGCCCCGATACTTCACAAGGATCGGTTTGTCATTGGCGATGAATTCCGCGAACAGCGACAGACCGAACAGCACCGAAAAGATGATCAGCGACCAGAAGGCCCGGCGGTTGCGGCAGAAATTGCGCCAGCGACGTTGGTTCAGAGGAGAAAGTGCCATTTACCCCTCGCGTTTCTCGAAATCGATGCGCGGATCGACCAGCACATACATCAGGTCGCTGATGATGCCGACGACCAGACCGAGCAGACCGAAAATGAACAGCGTCCCGAAGATCACCGGATAATCGCGCGCCACTGCGGCCTCAAAGCCCAGACGACCGAGGCCATCCAGCGAGAAGATCGTCTCGATGATGATCGACCCGCCGAAGAACACGCCGATGAACACCGCCGGGAAGCCGGCGATCACGATCAGCATCGCGTTGCGGAATACGTGGCCGTACAAAACGCGCTGCTCGCTCAGCCCCTTGGCGCGAGCGGTCATGACGTATTGCTTTTTGATCTCGTCCAGAAACGAATTCTTGGTCAGTAGCGTCAGCGTGGCAAACGCGGAAATCGTAAGTGCGATGGTCGGCAGGGCGATGTGCCAGAAGTAGTCGGCCACTTTGCCCAGCAGGCTGAGGTCTTCCCAATTGTCCGAGGTCAGCCCGCGCAGCGGGAAGATCTGCCAGTAGGAGCCGCCCGCAAACAGCACCAGCAGCAGGATCGCAAACAGGAAGCCGGGAATCGCATAGGCCACGATGATGGTCGCGCTGGTCCATGTGTCAAAGCGTGAACCATCCTTGACCGCCTTTCGGATGCCCAGCGGGATCGAGACCAGATAGGCGATCAGCGTCGACCACAGGCCCAGCGAGATCGAGACCGGCATCTTCTCGAGCACCAGGTCGATCACCGAGACCGAGCGGAAGTAGCTTTCGCCAAAATCCAGCGTCAGATAGTTGCCCATCATGTTCAGGAACCGCTCGACCGGCGGTTTGTCGAAGCCGAATTCTTTCTCCAGTTCGGCGATGAATTCCGGCGGTAGGCCGCGGGCGCCCACGTATTTGTCATCGAAAACGCCACCGCCGGGTTCGGCCCCGGCACCCGCGTCACCGGACCCCGCAAAACCCGCGAATACATCGCCCTGCCCTTCGATCTGGGCGATGATCTGCTCGACCGGACCGCCGGGCACGAACTGCACCAGCGTGAAGTTGACGATCATGATGCCCAGAAGGGTCGGAATGACCAGCAACAGGCGTCGAAGAATATATGCGCCCATGTTAACGCAGCGCGCCTTCTGCTTTCAGGGCCGCTTCCTTTTCGGGATTGATCCACCACAGATCAAGGTATCCCAGCGCATAGGGCGGCAACTGATCGGGGTATTCGTACATGTTGTAGTAGGCTGTCCAGTATTCCGCGATATACCCATCCGGTATGATGAAGAACTCATAGCGCAAGGCGCGATCCAAGGCCATAAGCGCTGCGTCCTGATCAGTTTGATTGTTGGTCGCGAAAGACGCCTCGATGATGGCGTCCACCAACGGGCTGGCAAGGCCTGCCGGGTTGAACAGGCTGAACTCGGCCTCTTTCGAGCCATACATCTGACTGAGGCCACCGCCCGTGGACAGGAACGCGCCATAGCGTGTTGAATAAACCATGTCATAGTCACGCTCGCGGCTGCGCAGGGTGTACTGCGCCGGATCGACCTTTTCGGCCGACGCATCCACGCCCAGCGCCTGGAGGTTTTGGACAAAGGTCTCGATCATCGTGGCTGTCGATGTCGGCAGGTTGGACGGATAGGGGATGTTCACCCGCAGGGTCTGACCCTGAGCATTGCGGCGCAAGTTGCCGTCGCCCACCGGCCATCCGGCTTCGTCCAACAGTTTTGAGGCTTTGCGCAGGTTGCGCCGATCGTTCAGGCGCGCCGGGTTGGATTCGTGAACGGTCGTCACCGGTTCGGAAAACAGCTCGGGTGGAACCACGTCGCCCAAAGCTTGCAGAAATGCCAGCTCTGGCCCCTGCGGTGTATCCATCGCTTCAAGCGGCGTGCCTTCGATGAACGAATCGCGGGGCGAGTTCAGCCCGAACAGCAGAGACTCATTGGCCCATTCAAAGTTGAATGCCAGCGCCAGTGCCTTTCGAACATTCTTGTCCGCAAATTGCGGACGCGCGAGGTTGAACACAAATCCCGACGGGGTCGGCGGACTGCCATTCGCAATCGCGTCCTTGACGACATAGCCCTCTTTCAACTTGGGGAAGTCATAGCCGGTCGCCCACAGTTTGGGATCGCTTTCGATCCGCAGCGTGTATTCGCCTGCCTTGAAGCCTTCAAAGGCGGCTGTCTGGTCCGCGAAATACTCGACTCGGATGGTATCATAGTTGTGCCGGCCCTTGTTGAACGGCAAGTCCTTGCCCCAGTAGTCGTCCCGGCGTTTGTAGACGATGCGCCGGTTGATATCGTAGCTCTCCAATTTGTACGGCCCAGATCCAACGGCCACTTCCAGGCGCGGCTCGTCGAGGCGACGGGACGGATCGGCCTCGAACCACGCTTTCGAAAATACGGGCGTCGCGCCGACGGTTTCGATCCGGCTGCGGGCCGTCAATTCGGGATTGAACGTGAACTTGACCGTGTGCGTATCCAGCGCCTCGGCGCCGGTCACCATCCGCCCGACGGCCTGCGCATATGACGGCAGGCCCTGTTCGATGAACAGGCGGTGGCTGTAGACCACATCCTCGGCGGTGACGGGCGTGCCATCCCAGAACGTCGCTTGGGGGCGCAGGTGGAAAATGACCCAGTTGCGGTCGGCGTCATACTCCAGGCTCTCAGCCAATACGCCGTAGTACTGGCCGACACTGTCATCGGTGCTGTCCATCAGCCGATCGTATTGCAGTGTCGTCAACGCTCCGGGGCGACCTTTGCGTGAATATGGATTCAGGGAATCAAACGTGCCCGATGCGGCCAATGACAGCTCGCCGCCCTTGGGTGCATCCGGGTTGGCATAGTTCAAGTGCGTGTAGTCGGCGGGGTAGTCGAGATTGCCGAAGTACGAGTAGCCATGGCTGCGAATGATCTGGTCCTCGTCGGCCCGGACTGGCCCCGCCTGCCCCAGAACCAACGCCGCCGAAATGCCCAATGCCGCGACCCAATGACGAAAACCTTGTTCGCGCGCGCCAGGCAGATGGGAAATCATACGGGTCATCCTTCGATGTTGTCTTCTGTCCATGTCCTTGTGGGCAAGCTAAAAGCCCAGCACTGACACTTGCAAGTTTAGAATGCGTGAGCGCTTTGTGAAGTTTTGCTCAGACAAAAAAAGCCGCTGCACATGGCAGCGGCTTTCGCATTTCGGTGTCTGGATGGGCAGATCAGCCGCCAATCGTCTGCAGGTACGCGATCAGGTCTGCGCGTTCCTGAGCCTTTTTGAGACCGGCAAAGCTCATCGAAGTGCCTTGGATATAGCCTTTGGGGTTTGCAATGAACGCATCCAGCTCTTCCGGGGTCCAGTTGCCGCCGTGCGACTGCATCGCCGCCGAGTAGCCGAAGCCCGCGGCCGCCGCGACCGGGCGGTCCACGACGCCATACAGGTAGGGACCGGTGCCATTGGCGCCTTCTTCCAGCTTGTGGCAAGCCGAACACTTGCGGAAAACCTTCGCGCCCTTTTCCGGGTCAGCTGCGGCCAGCAGATCGGCAAAGACCACCTCTTCGCCGTCAGCGCTTTCGCCCGAGCTTTCGGTTTCAATAACATAGGCGGCTTCGCCGTGCCCGCCGACATGGTAGAGAACGTCGCCCCCCCATTTTGCCAGGAGGAGTACAAGGAAGGCACCGAACAGGCCGGCTGCGGCCTTGGTAACTGTCATCGTGTCGAACATTGATCGCGAGTCCATTTCAGCTGTCTTCGGGGTGTCTAAGGCTTCCCCTTGCAAGAGGCAAGGTATAGACACCGCGACGAAACGCCCAATTCTGGAACTTGTTGCACGGAATCGACCAAATGACCAAACGCATCGCCTTTCAGGGGGAACCCGGCGCCTACAGTCACGAAGCCTGTCGCAATGCGCGTCCGGATATGGAGGCCCTACCCTGCCGAACATTCGAGGACGTGATCGAATCGGTGCGCTCGGGCGAGGCCGATCTGGCCATGCTGCCGGTCGAGAACAGCACCTATGGACGAGTGGCCGATATCCACCGCCTGCTCCCGCACAGCGGGCTGCACATCGTGGACGAGGCCTTCGTGCGGGTTCACATCAACTTGCTGGGCGTGCCGGGCGCAAAACTCGAAGATATCACCGAAGCCCATTCGCATCTGGTGCTGTTGCCGCAATGCGCAAGCTTCCTGAAGGCCCATGGCATCCGCGGGCGGGTCAGCCCTGACAACGCCCGCGCGGCGCGTGAGGTCTCGGAAGCGGGTGAGAAACATTCGGCGGCCCTGGCCAGCGAGCTTGCTGGCGAAATCTATGGCCTTGAACTGCTGGCGCGCCACATCGAAGACAGCGACGACAACACGACCCGCTTTCTGGTGATGTCGCGCGAGGACGACCGCAGCCGCCGTGGCGAGCACGGGATGATCACCAGCTTCGTGTTCCAGGTCCGGAACATTCCGGCGGCGCTGTACAAGGCCATGGGCGGTTTTGCCACCAACGGCATCAACATGACCAAGCTGGAAAGCTACATGGTTGATGGCTCGTTCACGGCGACTCAGTTCTACGCGGACATCGTCGGCCACCCGGAAGACCGCAACGTGCAACTCGCGATGGATGAACTGCAGCATTTCACCACGAATGTGGAAGTGCTGGGCGTGTACCCCGCTGCTCGACCACGCGGTTAGTCTGCTCCCACGCGCAAGCCGCTTGGGACTGCTGGAGGCCGGTCAAATGCCGGCTCTCAAGCCCCGTGCAGATAGCGTTCTTCCATTTCGCGCGCAAAATCGCTCAGTCGCATCTGGAACTGGCGTCGGAATCTGGCCTTGCCCAGCTTCAACGACTGCAGAAGCAGACGCGCAGGCAAGGTCTTGGCCGCCAGTGACATCTCGATGCTCAGCCGCGTCTGCTTCTGCGACAGCGACAGAAGATCAATCGTGGTCAGGCCGTTCATCCCCTTGCTTGTCGATCGAAACCGCATGGCTGTGGGGCGATCGAACTCGGCCACCTCGACCGCGACGTGGCGGGGCTTGCCACGGATCATGATATCGGCTTCCCAGCACGACCCGACCCAGTGACCCGGCATCTCGACGGTGCGTCGAACCTCGACACCGCGGCGCATCGCCATGCGCTCGAACCGTTCGAAATCCGCGACCATGTCGAACACCGCATCGATCGGCGCCTGGATATCTTCGCGTGCTGAAACCTGCATGTCGGCCTTTTCTGCTCAGTCAGGGTGCCAGTGTTTCGTCAGTCCAGCGTATCTGCAAGCCAGTTACGCAAAAGAAAATGCGCGATTGCCCCCTTCCGCGCTGGCAGAAGCTTGGGGTGCTCGCCTGCAAAAGCCTGCATCATCTCGGATTTGGTGACCCACATCGCGTCCTCGATCTCGACCGGGTCGATCGTGATCTCGCGCGACAGCGCCTGCGCTGCACACCCGAACATCAGCGACGACGGAAATGGCCAGGGTTGACTTGCCAGATAGCTGACGGGTCCGACCGGAACGCCGGCCTCCTCCATGACCTCGCGTCGCACGGCGGCCTCAAGGGTTTCGCCCGGTTCGACGAAACCGGCCAGCAGTGAATACATACCGTCGGGCCACCCCGGAGATCTGCCCATCAGGACAGTATCACCATGCGTGACCAACATGATCACCACCGGATCGGTGCGTGGAAAGTGCTGCCCGCCACAGGCCGGGCACAGCCGTTGCCACCCGGCCTGTGAAATGTTGGTCGGGTTGCCGCAGCGCGCGCAAAACCTGTGCGTCTCGTGCCAGCCGATCACGGCCTTGGCGGTGGCTGCCAATTCGGCGTCCCCGGCCGACAGCCGGGTCATGATCCGACGAAGCTCGGCGAACACGTGGCCCACGGGCAGCCCCGGATGCTGCTGTTCGGTTCGGTCCACGAACGCTCCAACGCCCGACAGGTCCAACCCGTCGGCAGACCAATTCGAAATGTCCATTGCAAACAGCGGCGCACCCGCATCACTGCGCCCCAGCAAGATCGGTTGGTCAACCGCCCCGCCGGGTCCGTTCGCAACCAGATCGTGGTCCATCGGAACCAAGGCCAACTGGTCCAGCGCTTCGCCCATGACCAGCGGTTTGCCCCGCCACATCAGGATGCACCGCGCCGTGGGATCGGACCGTGCTGCCTCCAAAGCTCTGGCATCGGTACGGATCTGCGCCGCCCGGTCCAGTCCAGAGCTGCCAAATGTCACGCTTTCCGCCCGTTTCATGCCTGTCCCTTTGGAATTTGCACAAGGGCTGCCACGACTTGGGCACTGGTGCAATGGGAATTCACACTCGCAAAAAGCATCGTTGTCGCAAAGGACGCATGGAAGCCCTGACGATTACCTGTATTCTACCTTTCAGTGAAAACGTATGCACAACAGCACCTAAAAGAAGAAAATTGGCTCTGAAATCCTCCCTGCTTCAGGCACATCCCCACTTGAAAACCGCGCACATCCGGATTCTTGCAACGACCGATCTGCACATGAATCTGACCAGTTTCGACTATTATGCTGACCGGCCGGAACCGAGTGTGGGCTTCACCCGAACCGCCAGTTTGATCCGCTCTGCACGTCGAGAGGCGGAAGAGGCAAATGCAACTGTCCTGCTGTTCGACAACGGCGATTCCCTTCAGGGGACACTTCTGGGTGACTGGGCGGTCGAACAGACCGACGCGACCCACCCTTTGATGTCCGCCTTTGGGCGCTTGGGCTACGACGCAATTGCGCTGGGGAACCACGATTTCGGCTTTGGTCTGCCAGCTCTGGGCCGGATCGTTTCTCGGGCACCTTGCCCGGTTTTGTGCAGCAACATGCAGTGTCTGACCGGGGTAGCGCCCTGGCAGAAACAGGCCATCCTGACCCGTCATGTCCACATCAACGGCCAAAGCACTCCTGTCCGAATTGGCGTGTTCTCGATCCTGCCACCGCAGACGGTGAAGTGGGAAGCACCACAATTGGAAGGCCAGGTTGCAGCCGAGGATGCCGTCGCCACGGCGCGCCGGATGGCCGAGAATTTGCGTCGTCAGGGCTGCGACCTGATTGTGGCTCTTGCACATTCTGGTCTAGGCGAGCCCGACGTCGCGCCGATGTCGGAAAATGTGGTCGCACAGCTTTCTGCTCTGGGCGGTATTGATGCAATCGTGGCCGGACACACGCACCTGACACTGCCCGACCCAAGCGATGGTAACCCGCAGCAGGCCAGACCCGTGGTCATGCCCGGATCAGCGGGGTCGCATTTGGGGGTGATCGACCTCACGCTTGCTATGAACGCCGCGGGAGAAGCGAGAATTGCTGGTCGCAGAGCGCATCTGCGCGCGATCTGCCCGGGCGGGGCTGAAGCCGGAGATTGGGTCGTTCCTGAAGACCCTGAGATGGTCGAACTTTTTGCCGCAGCCCACAAAGTGACCCGCAAAGCCGCTGCCCAGCCGGTGGGCCGGATCAATCGTCCTTTGCATAGCTATTTCACCTTCTGCGGGGTGGATCAGGGGCTGAACTTGGTCGCCGCAGCCCAGGCGGCAGCCCTGCGACCGGTTCTGGCCGGGACGGCCTTTGAGACTCTGCCAGTTCTGTCCGCAGCCGCACCTTCGAAATTCGGAGGCCGGGCCGGCCCAAGACACTACACCGAAGTCCCGGCTGGCGATGTCACCGTACGGCATGTCTCGGACTTGCATGTGTTCCCGAACCAATTGGCCGCCATGCTGCTGGATGGCCGCCAGATCGCCGATTGGCTGGAGATGTCGGCTGCCCAATTCTCGCAACTTGGCGATAGCGACGAGCAGGTTCTGATCAACCCCGAGGGCACCGGGCACAATTTCGACGTGCTGCATGGGGTGACCTACAGGTTCGATCTGACGCAGCCCGCGCGATATGATTTGGGCGGCCAGTCGATCGACACGTCCCATTCCCGCCTGCGCGATCTTGCCTATCAGGGTCGCCCCGTCGATCCGGATGAACAATTCGTCGTTGCATCAAACAGCTACCGAGCCAATGGCGGCGGCAACTTTCCCGTCCCAGACCCGGCCCGGCTGATCCCGGTGCCGCCGCTGAGCCTCCAGGGAATCTTGCGCGACTACCTGGCGGGACGATTGGGTCCGGATCCGGTGGAAAACACCGCCCAAAGCTTTTCCTTTGTTCCGCAGGCGGGCCGGTCCGTGATTCTGAAGACCGGGCCACGCGCTGCAAACTACCTGCGCGAGCTCGACCACTTTGCAGCCACCACCGACGGGCAGGACGCGCGCGGGTTTCTTAGGGTACGCCTGTCTTTGTGACGGGTTGCCAAGCGGGTGCGTGATGCCTATATCGTCGGTCGAGAGGTTGGCGCGGGCAAGCGCCTCGCCAACCTGGTCAGGTCCGGAAGGAAGCAGCCACAACGAGCCCCGCTTGGGTCGATGTCCAACCTCTCACTTGACGCCACGCCACGTATTCGGCCCGGTCAATCCAACCTCTGTATTTCGTCGTTGTTCCTGAAAACCGCGCTTGCGGGCGGGTCAGGCGATCAATCGCGGCCAAACGGCACTGCTGCGCCGGGCGAAGGCGCCGATATGACCGATTTCGGACAGTCCGAAATCCCTCGGCTCCAACAAATGCCGACGGGCGGTCGGACCATAGAGTTCAGCCAGCCGCCAGACGGCGGGCGGTGGCACAGTCTGGTCATCCTCGAACGCAATGATATCCGCCGTGGCGTTCGCCCGACTCCAATCCGCTTGGGGAAGCGTGTCTCCCAATTCGGGCAGATAGCTGGTGGGCGATGTACACCACTTGCGCCATTGCCAATAGACGCCCGCCGGCAAATCGGCTCCGAATCCCAGAAGTTTCCCCGGCAGGTACCCCAGAAGACGCACCAGAGGTGGCACGTGGCCATACCAGAACAAAGTCGCCAAGCCCTTGTAGGGCCACGGGTGATCGGCCACCGTCACCAAACCTGCGCACACACAGATCATCCGGTCGATCTGTTCGATTTCCGGTTGCAGCGGACCCAGCATTCCACCGACCGAATGCCCGATCACCCACAGTTTTGCCTGCGGGTATCGACGGCGCATCTCGGCACGCGCTGCGGGCATGTCGATCAGCGCCCAGTCCGCCATCGTGGCCTTCGAGTCTTTCAGCCGCCCGGTCAGCGAATGCTCGAAATCCCGGTAATCATATGTCAGGCAAGCCATACCGCGCTCGGCGGCCAGCCAGCGAGCAAAGTGCTGATAGTAGTCACGTGGCACTCCTGTTGCGCCGTTCAGCACAACAACGGTTTGCGGCTCGACCGCCGGAGTGTAAAGCCGCGCCGCCAGCTGGGTCTGGCCCGACGGAAACTTAAAGTCTTCCACGTCAACCGCGTGCTGCGAATCCAACATCTTTGCCTCCAAACACTCTGGACCGATCGGTCTAATACTTTGTGTCTGGACCAATTGGTCTAGGCCTGTCAATATTTGGCCTGCATGACCCAACGTCCACCAAACACCAAAGATCGCCTGATCGTGACTGCCGCCCGACTGTTCCAGCGCTCGGGCTATAACGGTATCGGTCTGGCGGAATTGCTGGCCGAAGCGCAAGCCCCCAAGGGTTCGCTTTATCACCATTTTCCAAAGGGCAAGCCGGATCTGGCCCTGGCGGCGGCCAGTTGGGCCTCGGACGGGATGTTGAGCATGATTGCTGCGGCATTCGACGACGCCGCGGATTTTCGCGACGGGGTCACCACCCTGTGCCACAAGATCGCGAAGCTGTTCGACACCTCGGCCCAATGGGAGACCTGCCCGATCGCCGCCACCCTGTTCGAAAGCCCCGACAACCGCGCGTTTCGGGAACATGCCGACCGTCTGTATGAAAGCTGGATCATCGAAGTTCGAAACCACGCCGCGCGGTTCGGAGTTTCCGACCCTGAAAATGCTGCGGACACCCTGTTCATCGTGATGCAAGGCGGCTGGCAATTGGCCCGTGCCCGCAGGGATTCGAATGTGCTGCGCAGACTGCCTGATCTGTTCCCTTGGGACTCACTCCGGCAACCGGGCTGAAACCGTCTTGACTCGATCCCGGATACACCGCTAGCGATGAGGGGATGGTTCCCGTGCCGTTTCGGTCCGGGATGAAAAGGGAACACGGTGCGGTCCAACCCGGAACTCCGGAGCGGACCAAGGCCGCGACTGCCCCCGCAACTGTAGGCGGAGAGCGATGCCTAAATACCACTGACCGCAAGGTTGGGAAGGTCGGCAAAGCAAAGACCCGCAAGTCAGGAGACCTGCCATCAAACGTGAAACCGAAACTCGGACGGGGTGTCCGGGCAGGGTCTGGCCTTGAAACCGGCGTCTGTCCAAATCCACCTCGCCCAGCGCGCGGAGGGCGCAACATGATTTGGAAGACCGATACCCATGAATTCGCGGCAACCATCTGCCAGCGCACCGGAAAGACCTGCCCGGCATTGGCGCGCATGGCACGGGCCATCGCGCAGGCAATGGCGACGGCGCAGGCCGCTACATCCCCCGACTTCCAAGTGGAAGGCAGTAGCGAACTGGCCCATTGCGAACATGGCTGCACGGCGCGGTTCGATGCACGTCCCGAACGGATCCGCGTGTATTGCGGAGCGGCCGCCGACACACCGTCCGACTGCCTTGATACCTACGCCGACATGCTGTTTGACGACCAGAGCGACGCCCTGCCTGCGCAGGTCATCAGTGATCGACCCTGTGCGATGCTGCAGGCCACGGCGATCATGCCCGTGGTCAGGGCCGAGCGCGAGTTCCGCGCAACCGCCTGAAGGTCAGGTCGCCAGTGCCTCGCGCGCCGGGGCGACGGCCCAGTCCATCTGAGCATCAGTCTCGACCGCGCAGGGGCGTACGGCCCGCAGGCGTTTCAGGGCCTGTTCCGGCTGCTCGCCGCTCTCGATCATCAAGCGCAGAACAACCATGCCAGACCGCCCACAACCGCCCCGGCAGTGGACCAGTACCCGCCCGCCGCCCGACAGCGCATGGCGGGCGGCGGCGCTGACTTCGGGCCAGCGGCCGGATATCTCGGTCGACGGCGCCGAGAAGTCGGCGACCGGCAGATGCGCCCACCGACAGGCGCGCCGATGAATGTCACAGCCCAATTCGCCTGCACCCACAGAAACCAGTTCGGCAAGGGTTGTCATCGAAATCACCAGCCCCGGCGCCCAGGCTGAAATCAGGTCCAGGTCTCCTTCATAGTCGCCGCCACCGCCGGGAACCGAGGTCAGGGCCAGCGTGCCGCCACCCACCTGCAATGCATGAACCACAAGATTTGTCATCAGACGTTCCCCCCGAAACTGGCTGATTGAACTTGATCCGCGCAGTATGCCTCACACCGCGCGCTCGCCAAAGCGAAAAACCTGCACCGGTGCTGTGGACGCGGGGCACCTGGAACTCTACCCTGCATCGTCAGTACGAATCCGTCAGAGCAGACATGACCACACAGTCCAGCCCCGCCTATCAGGTTCTCGCCCGAAAATACCGCCCGGAAACCTTTGCCGACCTGGTCGGTCAGGATGCCATGGTGCGCACGCTGAAAAACGCGTTCGAGGCGGACCGGATCGCGCAGGCCTTCATCATGACCGGCATCCGCGGCACCGGCAAGACGACCACGGCCCGGATCATCGCCAAGGGCATGAACTGCATCGGCCCCGACGGCAATGGCGGCCCAACGACCGAACCCTGCGGCCAGTGCGAGCATTGCGTGGCCATCATGGAAGGTCGCCACGTGGACGTGCTGGAAATGGACGCCGCCAGCCGCACCGGCGTGAACGACATCCGCGAGATCATCGACAGCGTGCGCTATCGCGCGGCCAGCGCGCGCTACAAGATCTACATCATCGACGAAGTCCACATGCTGTCGACCAGCGCCTTCAACGCGCTGTTGAAAACGCTGGAGGAACCGCCCGAGCATGTGAAATTCATCTTCGCCACGACCGAAATCCGCAAGGTTCCGGTCACCGTGCTGTCGCGCTGCCAACGGTTCGACCTGCGCCGGATCGAGCCCGAGGTGATGATCGGCCTGCTGCGCAAGATCGCCACCGCCGAGGGCGCGGAAATCTCGGATGACGCGCTGGCCCTGATCACCCGCGCCGCCGAAGGCTCGGCCCGGGATGCGACCTCGCTGCTGGATCAGGCGATCAGCCATGGTGCCGGAGAAACCACTGCCGATCAGGTGCGCGCAATGCTAGGACTGGCCGACCGGGGCCGCGTGCTGGACCTGATGGACATGATCCTGCGCGGCGATGCGGCCGGGGCCCTGACCGAACTGGGCGCGCAATATGCCGAGGGCGCCGACCCGCTGGCGGTGCTGCGCGATCTGGCCGAAATCACGCATTGGGTCTCGGTGGTGAAGATCACCGCCGACGCGGCCGAAGACCCCACCGTCTCGCCCGATGAGCGCACCCGCGGCCAGCAGATGGCCGAGGCGTTGCCGATGCGGGTGCTGACCCGGATGTGGCAGATGCTGCTGAAGGCGCTCGAGGAAGTCTCGGCCGCCCCCAACGCGATGATGGCCGCGGAAATGGCGGTGATCCGCCTGACCCATGTGGCCGACCTGCCTAGCCCGGAAGAGTTGATCAAGCGCCTTCAGGACAGCCCTCCGCCGCCCGCCGGCGGGCCGGGGGGCGGCGTTCCGGTCGCCGGAAACAGCGCCCCGCCCGTGACTGCGACGGCCTCGGCCCATGCGCCGGCCCCGCGCGGTGCGGGCGGCGCGCCCACGGCGGCGTTGGCCCAAGACGTGCAGACCGCGCTGGCGCGTTATCCAACGTTTGAGCATGTGGTCGAGCTGATCCGCTCCAACCGTGACGTGAAGCTGCTGGTCGAGGTCGAGAACGGCGTCCGCCTCGTCTCGTACCAGCCGGGCCGGATCGAGTTCACGCCCACCGAAAAGGCGCCCACCGACCTGGCCGCGCGGCTCGGGTCCGCGCTGCAGCGCTGGACCGGCAATCGCTGGGCGGTCTCGATCGTCTCGGACGGGGACGCGCCCACCATCGCCGAACTGCGCGACGCGGCCGAGCTGGCGCTGAAGGCCAAGGCCGAAGAACACCCTTTGGTTCAGGCGGTTCTGACACAGTTCCCCATGGCCCGCATCACCCGGATTGAAACACCCGAGGACCGTGCGGCCAAGGTCGAAACCGAAGCCCTGCCCGAGGTCGAAGACGAATGGGACCCGTTCGAGGAAGACTGATCATCCGCGCAGAAGGCGCGCTGCCCTTGTGAAGGACGCAGACGGCCCGTATTTAGGCCGCAAATCGAATGACAGGAGACATACAGATGCTCAAAGGACTCGGCGGTCTGGGCGACATGGCCAAGATGATGAAATCCGCGCAGGAACTGCAGACTAAGATGGCGCAGATGCAGGAAGAGCTGAACACCATCATGGTCGTCGGCGAATCCGGCGCGGGCCTGGTCAAGGCCGCGGCCTCGGCCAAGGGCGAACTGAAAGGTCTGGACATCGACCCCTCGATTTTCAACAGCGACGACAAGGAAGTGGTCGAGGACCTGATCCTGGCCGCAATCAAGGACGCGCAGACCAAAGCCGCCGAGCGGTCGCAGGAAGAAATGGCCAAGCTGACCGAAAGCATGGGCCTGCCGGCGGACATCAAGCTGCCGTTCTGATCTTCGCCCCTCAAACCCCCGCCGCCAAAGCCACGCAGGACAGGCCATGAGTTCGAACAGTGACATCGACGCCCTGATCGATCTGATGGCCAAGCTGCCGGGGCTGGGACCGCGCTCGGCCCGGCGGGCGGTGCTGCACCTGATCCGCAAACGCGCCCTGCTGCTGACGCCGTTGTCGGACGCCATGCAGCAGGTCGCCGCCACCGCACGCGAATGCCTGAACTGCGGCAACGTGGGCACCACCGACATCTGCGACATCTGCAATTCCGAAGACCGCGCCACCGGAGAGCTGTGCGTGGTCGAAGACGTGGCCGACCTGTGGGCGATGGAACGCGCGGGCGTGTTCAAAGGCCGCTACCATGTGCTGGGCGGAACGCTCTCGGCGCTGGACGGCGTCGGCCCGGAAGACCTGCGCATCCCCCGCCTACGCGACCGCGTCACCGCCGAAAACATCACGGAAGTAATCCTGGCCCTGAACGCGACCGTCGACGGGCAGACCACGGCCCATTACATCGCAGATCAGTTGGAAGGACAGGTCCGCCTGACCTCGCTGGCGCAGGGCGTGCCGATCGGGGGCGAGTTGGACTATCTGGATGACGGGACCATCACCGCAGCGCTGCGGGCGCGGAAAGAACTGTAGCCGCCGCGTGCTGCCTGCAAGCAGCACGCTCTCGCCCCTCCTCGATTGCAAGGTACCACTTTACCCATCGGTCAGGTGTAGGCACCCGACGAGTAGGTCAATTCATAGGAATGGCTGTAGATCTCGAAGACTATCCCAAACGGATCCTCGACATAGACCATGCGGTAGGGTTTCTCGCCGGGGTAGTAGTATCGGATAGGCATGCGTTGTTTCCCGCCGGCCGCCACGATTTTTTCCACCAAGCCTTCGACATCAGGATCCTGGACGCAGAAATGGAACGTCCCGTTCCTGCGAAAGTCGATGTTGTTTTCCGGCGCGTAGTTTCCATCAAACTCAAAAAGCTCGATCCCGATACGATCGGCGGTCGCCAGATGCGCGATACGCAGTTTTTTCCAATTCGGGCCAAACACGTCCGTGCACATCACGCCGATGTCCGTGTCATCCTCGACCACGTCGGTTGGCGGCATGATCACGTAAAATCCCAAAACCTCGGAATAGAATTTCACGGCTTCGTCCACGTTCGGGACGGACAACCCGATGTGAGAGAATGTTCTTGGATGTTGAGGCATGGCTTGCTCCTTGGTCTATTGGGCAAGACGTATTTTGCAACGTCCTTGTTTCAAGCGCCCGCCCCACAAGGCAAAGCCGTGTTGTTCCATGCACATAGATCATCATGCACTGCTGCCGAGGCCTAGAATGATCTTTCCGTCGACCCCCCACCGTGTACTATGCCCTAGCCTGACCCATTTGATATCGGAACCCGCCATGAAACGCCTTCTCGCCCTGACCTTCGCCGCCTTCACCGCCACTTCCGCGTGGTCACAGCAACTGGTCGACAAGGGGTTCGTCGAAGGCTGGAACATCATGATGGACCCCAATCTGGGCAACGGCTGTCTGATCCAGACGGTGTATCAGGACCTGTCCGTGGTGCGCCTGGGCTATGATGCTCTGGACAATCGGGGCTATTTCACCGTTTTCCACAAGGGGTGGGGCAACATCGAGCCCGGCAAATCCTATCCGATCCGGTTCGAGCTGGACGGCAAGAGCTTTGACGCCACAGCCATCGGGTTCAAGCAGGATCGGGTGCCCGGTGCGACCGTTTTCTTCACCGACCGGAACTTTGTTGCGGCCATCGCCCAGAACAAGACGATGACGATCTACAACCCCGCAGGCGAGCGGGTTTTGGCGATCGATCTGAAGGGCACCGCCAAGGCATTGGACTATGCGCGGGACTGCCAGAACAAGAAGCTCTAGCGAATCGGATCGAACAACGCATCCGAAGCGGTGCAGTCCCGGATCACGTCCCGCCCACAGGGCACCGGGTCCAGATCACGTGACAGACAGACGCGCACTTCTTCGATGTAACCCTGCTTGCAAGTGACGGTGATCATGTCTGGCTCGAGCCCCGGATTGGCGTCGAGGAAGGCATCCTCGACCACGCGCGCCGGCAGTTTCACGGCTTTGTCCAACTTGCGAAACACCGGCGGTCGGGTGATGCGGTCATAGGCTTGCCGGGACAACGCGTAGTAGTCCGCTGCGGACAGGCCCGAACAGGTGCCGTGTTTCTTCCACTGGTGCCAGGCCAGACCCGAACTGCCTTGAATATCTTCCATCTGTCGGGTCATCGCACGGGACGGCGGCGCCTTGGCTGTCGGGCAATAGGAGGGCCAGCCTTGGTGATATTGCGGCCACAACCCGTGCAGGATCCAGCCGTGATCGTGGCGCGCATCGCATTGGTCGGATCCGCGCGCGTCGCCTTCGCGGGCGCACCAGTTGGGCGACCAGCTCAGCGACAGGACGTAATAGTCGAACACGCCCGACTTCTCGCCATCGGCCAGCGCGGCCGTCGCGCCCAAAGTCCACACCAGCAGCCCCAATAACGCCCAGCGCATTCGCCTCTTCCCTTCTTGCATCTGCACGACTATATACGGGCCAAGTTCCCCGACAACGGAAACCTGCCCCAAGACCACGGGGCCGCCGAATTCCGGCGACGGGACAGATGTATTCAAAGGAGACGGGCTGATGGCAAAACCCCTGATGGCCAAGGCAACCGCCGTTTGGCTGGTGGACAATACCACGATCAGCTTCAAGCAGATCGCGGATTTCGTGGGCATGCACGAGTTGGAAGTGCAAGGCATCGCTGATGGCGATGTGGCGGCAGGCGTCAAGGGGTTCGACCCGATCGCCAACAACCAACTGACTCAGGAAGAGATCGACAAGGCCGAGAACGATCCGCTGCACAAGCTGAAGCTCAAGTTCAACCCGGCCGCCGCCGGCGAGGAAAAGCGCCGCGGTCCGCGCTACACGCCGCTGTCCAAGCGTCAGGACCGACCGAACTCGATCCTGTGGCTGGTCAAGTTCCACCCGGAGCTGACCGATGGCCAGATCGCCAAACTGGTTGGAACCACCAAGCCCACGATCCAGTCGATCCGCGAGCGCACCCACTGGAACATCGCCAATATGCAGCCGATCGACCCGGTCGCGCTGGGCCTGTGCAAACAATCCGAACTAGATGCCGCCGTCCAGAAAGCCGCCGCCAAGAAGGCCGCCGAAGGTGGCGTCATGAGCGATGACGAGCGCCGCAAGTTGGTCTCTACCGAACAGTCGCTGGAAATGGATGCCGCTCCCAAGATCCCCACGGCGATCGAGGGGCTGGAAACCTTCTCGCTGTCCGATGACGGCGACGAGGAAAAAGAAGACGAAGCAGTGGTGGATGCCGACAGCTTCTTCAACCTGCCCAAGGGCGGCGCCGAAGAAGACGACGAGGACGATCTGCGCAACTGACACTGTGCTGGCCCCGGTCCGATGGACCGGGGCCTTTTTGGAACTGGACCATGCTGAACATTCTATCGTCTATCTTCGGGCCGCACCGGGCGGTTTCGATTTACGCTTTCGCAAAAACCAAGGGACTGGCCATTCTGGGCGGCGTGGCCGTTATCGCCGTAGCTGCCGGTCTGCTGCTGTTCAGCGGCGATGGGAAACACGAACACGAAGCGTATATGACCGTTCCTGTACTGTCGGCTACGCCAATCAATGGTGATCTCAAGAACGGGGTCATCGCGTCGGTTCGATTGCCGGACGGATCGGCAACTTCAATCACCGCGACCGAGGCGCCGATCGCGCGCAGTGTCGGAACCACGGCCTGTGTGGAAAAACGGGTTTTCGTGGACAGCGGCGAACCGCGCTATCGGTTCAAATTGCCAAGCAACTGCGGCGCAAGCTGATTTGCAAAACCGCCCGGAGAATACTCCGGGCGGTTTTCTTCTTACAAAAGCTGGAACAGGATCCCGGCTGCAATAGCTCCGCTGATCCCAAGCCCGATATAGGCTGCGAACACACGGGGTTTGACCAGAGACCAGACAGCCGCCATGGCCGGAATGGAACTGACGGCCCCGGCGATCATGAAGGACATCGCCGCGCCCGCGCTCATCCCCTGCTCCATCAGGCCGGCCAGAAGCGGCGGCGCGACATACGAGTTCAGGTAGGCCGGCATCCCGACAAAGGCGGCGATCACGATCGGCAAGGCACCGTCGCCACCAACCAGCCGCGCGATCAGATCAGCCGGAACATAGCTGACCAGCAGCGCCTCGAGCACATAGGCCAGGGCGAGCCACTTCAGCAGGAACAGGCCGTTCTGCACGAATTCCCGACGGAACCGGACGCGGCGTTCGGGCTCTTGCCAAAAGCGCCAAAGCAGCGTGTCTTTCTTCGGGCCGCAGCCACAGCATCCGGCCGGTTCATAGTGGCGCAGAGGTTGGGCAAAGGCACCCTGACGCATAAGAAAACGCACCGCGAACCCGCCGAACAATCCCAGTGCCACGGCGGCAACCGCTTTGCCGATCGCAAACGGCCAGCCCAAAGCGCCCGCCGTGATCAACAGCGTGGGCGGGTCAATCAACGGCGAGCTCAGCCAGAAGGCCATGACCGCCGACAAGGGCGCACCCAATGCAAGCAGGCCTGCGATGAACGGGATCACCTCGCAAGAGCAGAACGGAGCCAACCCGCCAAACAATGCGGCCAGCAGGATCATCCGGGTTTCACGGCCCTCGAAGGCTCGGGCAACCATAGTCTCGGCCCCGCTGGCCTTGAGGTAGGACAGCAACAGCACTGCAAACAGTATGTACTGACCGGTGTGCACCAGAGCCTTGGCTGCAAAAGTCGTGACGTTCACCCAATTGCCCGGGTCCAGAATGGCCACAAGCACAAGGATCGCCGCGATCAGGGCCCAGGGTGTCTTCAGCAGACCGGACAGGGTTTGACCAACGGCCTTCGGGGATTGGGTCAATTCAGCCATCGTTGGCAACCTTTCTGGATTCATCCGCGCAGCATTCGCTGAGTATGAACTGCGCCAGTGATCTCAATTCATCGAAACATGCTCGGTTGATTGTGGTCCGCCCGGATTTCTCCTGCTCGACCACGCCGCCTGCCGCCAGGAATCGCAGGTGATGAGCCAGGGTGGACGGTGCCATCCCAGTCCGACTTTGGATCTCTCCGACCGTCAGACCAGCCTGTCCGGCCCGCACAAGGGTCTTGAGCACCTGCAATCGCGCCTCGGACCCCATCGCCGAAAACCCTGCAGCAGCTTTTTCCCACATTTGGTTATCTCCATTAAACTAGATTTATAGTTTTTTAGTGATGAGCAAAGCCCGAGTCAACCGTATGGATAAATTTCCGTTGATCCCGAATAAGTCCAGATTGCCCTGTATTTAAGTCCAACATATAACGAGGCATGGGAATTTCGGTCGATACCTTCTTTCTGAAACCGGGCGGTCAGGGCACTCTGCAGGCGCAGATCCAGCAGATGATTGCCGAGGGCATCCTGTCAGGCCGCTTTCATGTCGGTGAGAAACTGCCGTCGTCGCGCAAACTGGCCGGGCATCTGGGTGTCAGCCGCATCACGGTGACGCTGGCCTATACCGAGTTGCTGGCAAATGACTATCTGACGGCCAAAGGCCGGTCCGGGTACTACGTGTCACAGAACGCGCCGGTGCCACCGAAATACACACCGGTTCAGCGCAGCGAAGAAACCGTCAACTGGGACGCCGCACTGGCCCGCCGCTTTTCCGAGGGTGATTTTCTGGCCAAGCCACCGGATTGGCGGGAATACAGCTATCCGTTCATCTACGGCCAGGCCGACCGCACCCTGTTTGATCATGCGAACTGGCGCCTCTGCGCCGTTCGAGCCCTTGGCCACAAGGATTTCGACTCGCTGACCGGCGACTACGTGGATCAGGACGATCCGTTGCTGATCGAGTTCATTGCCCGCCACACCTTGCCCCGCCGCGGTATCGCCGCTCGGCCCGAGGAAATCCTGATCACGTTGGGCGCTCAGAACGCCCTTTGGCTGACCTCGCGCATTCTTCTGGGCCATGGGCGCAAGGCTGCGATCGAGGATCCCAGCTACTACGCTCTGCACGAGCTTATGCGCTGCTCGGATGCCTCGATGACACCATTGCGGGTGGACAAGGATGGGTTACCGCCCGAGTCCATCCCGGACGGCACCGACGTGATCTACACCACGCCCAGCCACCAATGCCCGACAACCGCGACAATGCCCGTCGCCCGGCGTCACGACCTGTTGAAACGTGCCCGCGAACTGGACGCGATGATCGTCGAAGATGACTATGAGTTCGAGATGGCCTTCCTGGGTGCCCCGTCCCCGGCGCTCAAGTCGTTGGACAAGGATGGGCGTGTGGTCTACGTGGGCAGCTTTTCCAAGTCTTTGTTCCCGGGACTGCGGCTGGGGTACATGGTCGGATCCGAACCGTTCATACGCGAGGCCCGCGCGCTGCGGTCGCTCGTTTTCCGACACCCACCCGGCCATATCCAGCGAACGGCGGCCTATTTCCTGTCGCTCGGGCACTATGACGCCCAGATACGGCGTATGTCCAAGGCTCTGATGCAGCGGCGCAAGACGATCGAGGACGCGATCGAGGCGAACGGGTTGACCGTGGCAGGGCGCGGGGTCTTCGGTGGATCGTCGATGTGGATGAAGGCACCGGACCACGTCGACACCGCGGAATTGGCGAAAACGCTTCAAAATCAGAGTGTTCATATCGAGCCCGGCTCTGCGTTCTTCTCGGGGCCGGATCGGCCCAGGAACTATTACCGCCTCGGGTATTCCTCGATTTCGGCTGACCGGATACCCGCGGGAATCGAACGGGTTGCGGCCGTGATCCGGGCCTGCTGAGGCCACACTGGACCTACTCCGGCGCCGTGTCTGGCCCTAACCCAGATGCCCCCGTTGCGCCAAAACCAATGGCAAGCCAAGGCGTATCGCCTGACCGTTTCCACCATTGCTTGGAGAGCGTCCAAATGAAAATGACGACAGAAGAGGCCTTTGTTAAGGTTCTGCAGATGCACGGCATCGAACACGCGTTCGGGATCATCGGCTCGGCCATGATGCCGATCTCGGACCTGTTCCCCAAGGCCGGAATCATGTTCTGGGACTGCGCTCATGAAGGCAGCGCCGGCATGATGGCCGACGGCTACACCCGCGCCACCGGCAAGATGTCGATGATGATCGCGCAGAACGGCCCCGGCATCACCAACTTCGTCACTGCCGTCAAAACCGCCTATTGGAACCATACGCCGCTGCTGCTGGTCACCCCGCAGGCCGCGAACAAGACCATCGGACAGGGTGGGTTCCAGGAAGTCGAGCAGATGAAACTGTTCGAGGACATGGTCGCGTATCAGGAAGAGGTCCGCGATCCATCCCGCGTCACCGAGGTTCTGAACCGCGTGATCATGAAGGCCAAGCGCGCCAGCGCCCCGGCCCAGATCAACATCCCGCGTGACATGTGGACTCAGGTCATTGACGTCGAACTGCCCGCGGTTGTCGATTTCGAGCGTCCCGCAGGCGGTGAAACCGCTGTCGCAAAGGCCGCCGAACTGCTGTCGAATGCCAAAAACCCCGTGATCCTGAACGGAGCGGGCGTGGTGCTGGCCAAAGGCGGCATCGAGGCCTCCAAGGCTCTGGCCGAGCGTCTGGATGCGCCGGTTTGCGTCGGCTACCAGCACAACGACGCCTTCCCCGGCAGCCATCCGCTGTTTGCCGGCCCGCTGGGCTACAACGGGTCCAAGGCAGCGATGGAGCTGATCAAGGAAGCCGACGTGGTCCTGTGCCTCGGCACGCGCCTGAACCCGTTCTCGACCCTGCCGGGCTATGGCATGGAATACTGGCCGGCTGACGCCAAGATCATCCAGGTCGACATCAACCCCGACCGGATCGGCCTGACCAAGAAGGTCTCGGTCGGTATCGTCGGCGACGCGGCCAAGGTGGCGAATGGCATCCTGGCGCAGCTGAGCGACACGGCCGGAGACGAGGGCCGCGCCGAACGCAAGGCCAAGATTGCCGAAAAGAAATCGCGTTGGGCCCAGCAGCTCAGCAGCATGGACCACGAGGACGACGATCCGGGCACCAGCTGGAACGAGCGCGCACGCGCGGCCAAGCCCGATTGGATGAGCCCTCGCATGGCCTGGCGCGCCATTCAGGCCGCACTGCCGAAAGAAGCCATCATCAGCTCGGACATCGGCAACAACTGCGCCATCGGCAACGCCTACCCGTCCTTTGAGGAAGGTCGCAAGTATCTGGCCCCCGGCCTGTTCGGACCATGCGGATATGGACTGCCCGCCATCGTCGGCGCCAAGATCGGCTGCCCGGACGTGCCCGTAGTGGGTTTTGCCGGTGACGGCGCCTTCGGCATCGCGGTGAACGAACTGACCGCCATCGGCCGCGAGGAATGGCCTGCCGTGACGCAGATCGTGTTCCGCAACTACCAGTGGGGCGCGGAAAAACGCAACTCGACCCTGTGGTTCGACGACAACTTCGTGGGCACCGAACTGGACACCAAAGTGTCCTATGCCGGCATAGCCCAAGCCTGCGGCCTTAAGGGTGTCGTCGCCCGCACAATGGACGAGCTGACCGCCGCCCTGAACCAGGCCATCGAAGACCAGAAAAACGGCATCACCACCCTGATCGAAGCCCTGATCAACCAGGAACTGGGTGAGCCGTTCCGCCGCGACGCTATGAAAAAGCCTGTGGCGGTGGCCGGTATTTCGGCCGACGACATGTTGCCGCAGCAGGTCTGAGCGGGAACGGAGCTGGAGCGGATGACCCTGACACCCATTGAGTTGTTGCGTCAGCAAGCTCCGGCAATCCGGCCAGTCGTTGCACTGAGCGAAGGCAGTGATCCCCGCATCGTTGCGGGGGCGCTTGCCGCCCGGTCCGCAGGGCTGTCCGACATCATCCTTGTCGGTCCGCGGGCAGAGATCGAAACCGAGTTGCTGGCGCAGGGCGCCGCATCGGGCGATGACCTTTCCATCCATGACCCGACCGAGTCGCCGCTGACCGAGGAGTTCGCGGCCATCTACCACGATCTGCGCCGGCACAAGGGCGTGGATGCGGTGTCGGCCCGGTCCGCCGCCGAAACGCCCTTGGTCTACGCGGCCATGCTGGTCCGGACGGGCCGTGCCACGGGAACGGTCGGTGGCGCTGTCCACACGACCGGTGAGGTGGTTCGCACGGCGATTCAGGTGATCGGCCTGGCCCCGGATGCCGGATTGGTGTCCTCGTTTTTCCTGATGTACCCGCCGGATCCGGGCGGACCTGATGCGCGCGCGATGCTGTTTTCCGATTGCGGGCTCGTGATTGATCCGACCGCATCGGAACTGGCCCATATCGCGGCGGCCTCGGCCCAGTCGGCCCGGGCCATCCTGCGGGAACAGCCGTCGCTGGCGATGCTGAGCTTTTCAACCAAAGGCAGCGCAAGACATCCCGGTGTCGACAAGGTTACCGAGGCAACGCGCCTTTTGCGCGAACAGCATCCCGAGCTGCATGTCGACGGCGAGCTGCAATTCGACGCGGCTTTCCACCCCCCCGTCGGCCAGAAAAAGGCTCCGGGATCGACTGTGGCCGGCAAGGCCAACGTCATGATCTTTCCCAATCTGGACGCGGGAAACATCAGCTACAAAATCACCCAGAGGATCGGTGGATACATGGCGATCGGTCCGGTGCTGCAGGGTCTGGCCCGACCGGCGAATGATCTGTCCCGGGGCTGCAGCGCAGAGGATGTCGACCAGATGATCGCCGTGACCGTGCTGCAGGCATTGGGAACATGACCATCAAATCTGACGCCATCGTCAGAACAGTATTCTAAATCCGAGCTGAAAGTGACAAGTTCGTCCCGACGCAAACGACTGGATCCGCAAATGACCCATCAGCAGCCAATCCTCGACACGTCCCCCAAGGTCTCGGACGAGGTTCGCAAGACAACCTGCTACATGTGTGCCTGCCGGTGCGGGATCAACGTCCACATGAAAGATGGCAAGGTCGCATATATCGAGGGCAACCGTGACCACCCGGTGAACAAGGGGGTTCTGTGCGCCAAAGGCAGCGCGGGCATCATGCAGGTCAACGCCCCGTCACGCCTGCGCGCTCCGCTCAAGCGGGTGGGTCCGCGCGGGTCGGGTGAGTTCGAGGAAATCAGCTGGGACGAAGCGTTGGACATCGCGGTCGGCTGGCTCAAGCCGCTGCGCGAGGACAACCCCGAGAAACTGGCCTTTTTCACCGGCCGCGACCAGTCGCAGTCCTTCACCAGCTTCTGGGCCCAGAATTTCGGCACCTGCAACTATGCGGCCCATGGCGGTTTCTGCTCGGTCAACATGGCGGCCGGCGGCATCTACACGATGGGCGGCGCGTTCTGGGAATTCGGCCAGCCCGATTGGGACCGCACCAAGCTGTTCATGCTGTTCGGCGTGGCCGAGGACCATGACAGCAACCCGATCAAGATGGGCATTGGTAAGATCAAGGCGCGCGGTGCCCGCGTGATCGGGGTGAACCCGATCCGCACCGGCTACAACGCAGTGGCCGATGACTGGGTCGGCATCACGCCCGGCACCGACGGTCTGTTCATCCTGTCGCTGATCCATGTGTTGATGAAGGCCGGCAAGATCGACCTGGATTACCTGAGCCGCTACACGAATGCGCCGGTGCTCATCAACGCCGCCGAAGGCCCCGAGAACGGCCTGTTTCTGCGGGACGCGGATGGCAAGCCGCTGGTGATTGACCGGGTCACCGGGCAACCGACGGCCTTTGACAAACCGGGCGTCCGGCCCGACCTGACCGCCACCTATGAAATGGACGGCATCACCCACAGGCCGGTCTTCCACCTGATGGCGGAAAAATACCTCAGCGACGAATACGCCCCCGAAGCGGTGGCCGAGGAATGCGGCGTACCCGCCAGCCGGATCCGCGCCATCGCCGGTGAGCTGGCGCGCGTCGCTTTTGACGAGGCCTTCGAGCTGGACCAGGAATGGACTGACTTCCGGGGCGAAAAGCATAGCAAGATGATCGGCCGGCCGGTGGCCATGCATGCCATGCGCGGCGTTTCGGCCCATGCCAACGGGTTTCAGACCTGCCGTGCGCTGCACGTGCTGCAGATCCTGCTTGGCACGGTCGAAGTCCCGGGTGGGTTCCGCTTCAAGCCGCCCTATCCGAAGCCGGTCGAAGCACACCCGACCCCCCATTGCAAGGTCACGCCAAACTCTCCCCTGGACGGCCCGCATCTGGGTTTCGTGCGCGGCCCCGAAGATCTGGCCCTGAAGGCCGATGGCAGCCCGGCGCGCATCGACAAGGCCTTTACCTGGGAAAACCCGATGTCCAGCCACGGGCTGATGCACATGGTGATCTCGAACGCTCACGCGGGCGATCCCTACAAGATCGACACGCTGTTCATGTACATGGCCAACATGTCCTGGAACTCGACCATGAACACCAAGGGCGTGATCGAGATGCTGACGGATAAGGATGACAACGGCGACTACGTGATCCCGCGGATCATCTATTCCGACGCCTATTCCTCGGAAATGGTGGCCTATGCCGACCTGATCCTGCCCGACACGACCTATCTGGAGCGCCATGACTGCATCTCGCTCCTCGACCGCCCGATCTGCGAGGCCGACGGAGCCGCAGATGCGATCCGCTGGCCGGTGATCGAACCCGATCGCGACGTGCGCGGATTTCAGACGGTGCTGATCCAACTGGCCAACAAGCTGGGTCTGCCGGGTTTCACGGATGAGGACGGCTCGGCCAAGTATACGGACTACGCCGACTACATGGTCAACCACCAGCGTAAGCCCGGGATCGGCCCGCTGGCTGGGTTCCGCGGCGCAGATGGCTCGCAGGTGGGTCGGGGCGACGTGAACCCGAACCAACTGGAGCGCTACATCGAGAATGGCGGCTTCTACCTGGAACACATCCCGGACGAGGCCCTGTTCTACAAACCCTGGAACGCCGCCTATCAGGACTGGGCAGTGGGAATGGGCCTGTATGACAGCCCGCAACCCTACCTGTTCCAGCTCTATTCCGAGCCGATGCGCAAGTTCCAGCTGGCCGCCGAAGGCTATGGTGACCGCCAGCCACCCGAACACCTGCGCGGCCGTATCAGGGAAACCATGGACCCGCTTCCGATCTGGTACGAAACCGACCAGACCGGAAACGAGGGCTTTACCGTCAACGCCCTGACCCAGCGCCCCATGGCGATGTATCACAGCTGGGGCACCCAGAATGCCTGGTTGCGGCAACTGCACGGGCGCAACCCGCTTTATGTTCCCACCAAGCTGATGCGCGAACACGGACTGAAGGACGGGGATTGGGCCAAAGTCAGTTCTCCGCACGGAGAAATCACTGTGCCGGTGATGGAAATGGCGGCGTTGAACGACAACACCGTCTGGACATGGAACGCCATCGGCAAACGCAAAGGGGCATGGGCGTTGCAGCCCGACGCGCCCGAGGCAACTAAAGGATTCCTGCTCAACCACCTGATCCACGAATTGCTGCCGCCCAAGGGCGACGGTCTGCGCTGGGCCAATTCCGACCCGATCACGGGACAGGCCGCGTGGTTTGACCTCAAGGTCAAGATCGAAAAAGCCGAAGCACCGGCAGACGCCCAAAGCCAACCGGAATTCCCGCCAATCAAGTCTCCGGTCGGCACCGGCCCCAAGGATCTTGCATGGAAGATCGGCAAATGACCCAGCGCCACACTCCATTTGGCCCGCAATACTCCGGGGATGAATTGAGCCGAGCGGCTCAGGAGGGGGCTGGCCCCCTGTCGGCCCCGGCCCTCGACAAAGAGCAGACGCCATGACCCAACTTCCCCAATCCACCGAGCGAAAAATGGGCCTGGTCATTGACCTGGATACCTGCGTCGGCTGCCACGCCTGCGTGATCTCCTGCAAGGGCTGGAACACCGAGAACTACGGCGCGCCCCTGTCCGATCAGGACGCCTATGGCGCCGACCCCTCGGGCACATTCCTGAACCGGGTGCACTCCTACGAGGTGCAGCCGGCCGAAGGTGCCGCCCAGCTGATCCATTTCCCCAAATCCTGCCTGCATTGCGAGGATGCCCCCTGCGTCACCGTCTGCCCCACCGGCGCCAGTTACAAGCGGGTCGAGGACGGGATCGTGCTGGTCAACGAAAGCGACTGCATCGGCTGCGGCCTGTGCGCCTGGGCCTGCCCCTATGGCGCGCGCGAACTGGACGCCGCAGAGGGCGTCATGAAGAAATGCACCCTGTGCGTCGATCGCATCTACAACGACAACCTGCCCGAGGAAGATCGCGTTCCCACTTGCGTGCGGACCTGCCCCGCGGGTGCCCGCCATTTCGGTGACCTGGGCGACCCCGACAGCGAGGTCAGCCAACTGGTGGCCGAGCGCGGCGGAATGGATCTGATGCCCGAAATGGGCACCAAACCGGTCAACAAATACCTGCCACCCCGCCCCAAGGATACGGTCGAAGAGCAGATCGACATCCTGGCGCCCCTGCTGGCGCCGGTCGCCGACGAGCCGAAGGGCTTCCTTGGCTGGCTGGACAAGGCATTGGAGAAGCTCTGACATGCATCCCGCACCTTCCGTCATCCTGTTCACCACCCTGTCGGGGCTGGGCTTCGGCCTGCTGTTTTTCCTGGGCCTCGGCTTTCCGAATGTCTCGGGCTGGGTGGCCTTCGTGTTCTTCGCCATCGCCTATGCGCTGTCCGTGGGTGGGCTCATGGCCTCGACCTTTCACCTCGGCCACCCCGAGCGCGCCCTCAAGGCGTTCACCCAATGGAAGACAAGCTGGCTCAGCCGCGAGGGCTGGTGCGCAGTTCTGGCCCTGTTGGTCATGGGGCTCTACGCGATCGGTGTGATCTTTCTGAACCAACGCTGGTCCGGTCTGGGTCTGATCGGTTCGCTGCTCTCATTGGCGACCGTTTTCACCACCTCGATGATCTACACGCAACTCAAGACGATCCCGCGGTGGAATCTGACACTGACGCCCGTGATGTTTCTGAGCTTCAGCGTGGCTGGCGGCGCGCTTTTGGCGGGGCAGACCGCGTTTGCGATCCCGCTGCTGTTGATCGCCGCGCTGGTTCAGATCCTGTACTGGCGTTCGGGCGATCAGGCCTTGGCCAACTCGGGAACCAACCTTGGTACGGCAACTGGCCTTGGCGACCGGGGTTCTGTCCGCGCGTTTGAACCGCCGCATACAGGAACCAACTATCTGCTGCGCGAATTTGTTCACCTTGTCGGACGCAAACACGCAGACAAGCTGCGGGCCATTTCCTTTGCCTTGGCCTTCGTGGTTCCCGTCGGTCTGTTGATCCTACCGTTCAACCACCTGGTCGGAGCGCTGGCGGTGCTGTCTCATATGGCGGGTATCGCAACTTCGCGCTGGCTGTTCTTTGCCCAGGCTGAACATGTGGTCGGGCTGTACTACGGCAAGCGCTAAGTCACCCTGCAAACAAGAAAAGGGCGGTGCCGGTTCTCCCGGACACCGCCCTTTTTCTTTCGGAACGCGCCTGATCAGATCAGGCCTGCATGCTCCATCGCGGCATCAATCGCGGCCTTTGTGCTGTTTTCCAGCGTCGTCAGCGGCGACCGCACTTCTTCGGTGCAGCGTCCCAGTTTGCTGAGCGCGTATTTCGCACCCACCAGGCCCGGTTCGATGAATATGGCTTCGTGCAGCGGCATCAACCGATCCTGATACTCCAGCGCCGTCGCATAGTCGCCGGACAGGGTCGCCTGCTGGAACTCGGCACACAGCTTCGGGGCCACGTTTGCGGTGACCGAGATACAGCCGACGCCACCATGGGCGTTGAAACCCAGGGCTGTCGCGTCCTCACCCGAAAGCTGGCAGAAGTCTTTGCCGCAGGAAGCGCGCTGCTGGCTGACGCGGGCAAGATCGCCCGTGGCGTCCTTGACACCGATGATTCGAGGCAGTTGCGCCAGCGCACCCATGGTGTCCGGGTTCATGTCGATGACCGAGCGGCCCGGGATGTTGTAGATGATGATCGGAATATCCGCACAGTCATGCAGCGCCCGAAAATGCGACAACAGACCTTTCTGAGTCGGCTTGTTGTAGTAGGGCGTGACGACCAGGGCCGCATCCGCACCCACTTTCTGTGCGAATCGCACGAACCGGATGGCTTCGACCGTGTTGTTTGACCCGGCCCCGGCGATGACCGGCACGCGCCCCGCGGCGGCCTTGACCACCTCGGCCACTACGGTTTCGTGTTCCTCGTGGCTCAGCGTCGGGCTCTCGCCGGTCGTGCCGACGGGCACCAGACCGGTCGACCCTTCGGCAATTTGCCATTCCACCAATTGTTTGAGCGTATCCAAGTCCAACTCGCCGTTGCGGAACGGGGTGACGAGAGCTGGCATCGAGCCTTTGAACATGGAACGCTCCTTGAGGTTCAATCGTGTGATGCGCGCCGCGGGCCGACACGAATTTAGGTTTCTTGAGTTGATCCCGGCGGCGCAAGGTTTATCCTGAATGGCTGTATCCTCGGTTGGTCGGGAAATGCAAGGGATGACACGGATTCTGTCGCTGATCGCGACGATGATTCTAGCTTTGACGCTTCAAACTCAGGGCGTGCGGGCCGATGCGGTATCCGATCTTCGGGCCGCAATGTCCGAAATGCGCAAAGGCGACTGGAACGCCGCCTTGCGCGTGGCCGGCACCCGCGGCTCGGTCGCGCGCGACATCATCGTGTGGCACTGGCTGCGCCAAGGGTTTGGCAGTTCGGGCGATGTTCTGGTCTTTCTGGACCGGCGGCCCGATTGGCCGGGCCTTGCCTGGCTGCGCCGCAAAAGCGAGCCGTCCTTTACCGGCGCGGACCCGGACCGGGTGCTGAAGTTCTACAAGGACAACCCGCCACAGACCGCCGAAGGAGCTCTGAACTATGCCGTGGCACTGAAGGCCAAAGGCCGGACCGGTGAGGCCGAGGCGGATATCGTCACTGCCTGGCGGACGATGCCGATGGGTTCGGGCCTGCAGCAGGACTACGTTCAGAACTTCGGGTCATTGCTGAAACCGCATCACGAGGCTCGTCTGGACCGGATGCTGTGGGATGGCCATCTGATCAGCTCGACCCAGATGCTGCCACTGGTCAGCGAAGACTACCGCAAACTGGCCGAAGCGCGGATCGCCCTGCAAAAGCGCCAACCCGGCGTGGATGGCAAGGTTGCCGCCGTTCCGAAGGCGCTTGCCGATGATCCGGGGCTGGCCTTTGACCGGTTCGTATGGCGGGACCGCAAAGAGCTGGACGACAGCGCCATTGACCTGATGCTGGCGCGCTCGACCAGCCCACAGGCGCTGGGCGAACCCGACAAGTGGGCCGAAGGGCGGCGCAGGCTGGCTCGGCTGGAAATGCGTCAGGGTGATGCGAACCGGGCCTATGCCATCGCCGCCAATCACCACATGACACCCGAGATGGGGTATGGTTATGCCGACCTTGAGTGGCTGTCGGGTTTCCTGGCGTTGCGCAAGCTGAACGACCCGGCCACAGCGGTTCGGCATTTCCAGAACTTCCTGGGGGCCGTGAAGTCTCCGATCTCGATGGGTCGGGGCGGGTATTGGCTGGGCCGGGCCTACGCTGCCACCGGAAACGCCGAGAAAGCCTATGAGGCTTATGCAATCGGCGCCGACTACCAGACCTCGTTCTATGGCCTGTTAGCTGCAGAACAGATCGGACGGCCATTTGACAGCGACTTGGCCAACCCGCGCCGGGCGCCCCATTGGAAACAGGCCGAGTTCGCCAAGTCCAGTGTGCTTGAGGC
The DNA here is from genome assembly GCF_056539345.1 of Ruegeria sp. BB9. Taxonomy (NCBI): domain Bacteria; kingdom Pseudomonadati; phylum Pseudomonadota; class Alphaproteobacteria; order Rhodobacterales; family Roseobacteraceae; genus Ruegeria; species Ruegeria sp. BB9. The sequence continues at coordinate 71,471 of NZ_JBQFUU010000003.1, forward strand.
GGGGCTGCTGCTGATACGAGCTGGTGAGCCGGAATTGGGCGAACGGTTCCTGACGCACCTGGTCGAAAGCCTGGATCCGGTGCAGGCCGGCCAGCTGGGTGATCTGGCGGTCGAGTTGAAGGAGCCGCACTTGGCGGTGATGATCGCCAAACGGGCCGCGACGAATGGCGTGGTATTGCCTGCGGCGTATTACCCGGTCCATCCCGTTGCGGATATCGGATTGCCCATGGCCAAGGAAATGACCCTGGCCATCGCCCGTCGGGAAAGCGAATTCGACCCGGTTGTAATCAGCGGTGCCGGCGCGCGCGGCCTGATGCAGGTGATGCCTGCGACCGCCAAGCTGGTCGCGCAGGAACTGGGCATTCTCAGCGGCCATCAGACGGGACGTTTGACCTCGGATTGGCGATACAACGCCAAACTGGGGGCAAATTATCTGGCCGGGCTGGCTGACGAATTCAACGGCAACGTCGTGATGATGGCCGCAGGTTACAATGCCGGCCCCAATCGCCCGAAATCATGGATGGACCGCTACGGCGACCCGCGAACGGGCGCAGTGGATATCGTCGACTGGATCGAGACGATCCCATTCAACGAGACCCGCAACTATGTGATGCGGGTGACCGAAAGCCTGCCCGTCTACCGCGCAAGGCTGGGCAAACCCGCGCTGCCGATCCCCTTCTCGCAGGAGTTGGTCGGATCAACCCTGTCTGCGTTCGCGCCATAGGGTGAACAGACCCGCCGCCACCACCAGCCCCGCCCCCGCGACCACCGCGGGGCGCAGGGTCTCGTCAAAGATCGTGATGCCCAGGATTGCGCTCCACATCAGGTGGAAATAGGCAAAGGGCTGTACGGCGCTGGCCTCGGCCATCTCGTAGCACTTGATCAGCAGCCAATGCCCCAGAACACCGGTGATGCACAGCAGCCCCATCCAGAACCAATCCCGCGGTACCATCGGCTCCCAGAACCACAGGCCGATGCAGGTCATGACCAATGCTCCCACGATCCCGGTCCAGAAGAAGCTGGTTGCGGTGCTGTCCTGACGCGCGGCATAGCGGGTCAGCAGACCGTAGAACGCAAACATCAGCGCCGAGATCAGGGGGATCACTGCCCACGGATTGAAGACGCCCATGCCGGGCTGCAGAATGATCAGCACGCCAACGCATCCGACCCCGATGGCCGACCAGCGCCGCCAGCCGACCTTCTCGCCCAGCACCGGCCCGCTGAGCGCGGCGACCAGAAGAGGATAACAGATGAACACCGCCTGGCTCTCGATCAGTCCGAGAATGGTAAAGCCGTAGACGGCGACGCAGATCTCGCCGGCAAGCAGCAGGCCGCGCAGGATCTGCAGGCCCGGTTGCCTGGTCCGGGCCGCGGCCGCCAGACCGCCGGGTGCACGTGCCGCCAAGGCAATCACGAAGGCCGCAAAGAACCAGTATCGCAGCATGACCACCATGTAGGTGTTGTACGTGCCAGCCAGATGACGCGAGATGCCGTCCTGCAGCGCAAACACGATCGTGGCCGCGATCATCAGCGCAATACCCGCCCGCACGTTGTTTGTCTGGGTCATGCCTTGGTCGCCCGCGTCATGTGCCGTTTGCGGCCGTATCCCGGCGCGCGGGATACCGAAAACCCGGCATCCTGCAACCCACGCCGCACGAACCCGGCTGCAGTATAGGTGGCAGCCGTCCCTTCGGGCGCGGTATGGGCCGCCACTTGCCGCATCATTTCCGGCTGCCACAGCTCAGGGTTCTTGGCGGGCGAGAACCCATCCAGGAACCAGGCATCGGCGAGCCCGTCCCAAAGGGGCAGGGTCTGGCGGGCATCACCTTCGATCACGGTCAGACGCAGCGTGTCCAAATCACAGCCGCCACCCTGCCATCGGTCAAGGAACCGGTCGGCCCAAGGCGCCAGCTCGGGAAAGGCCGCAAGCGCGCGTTTCATGTCGGCAGGGGCCATTGGAAAGGCTTCGAAACTGGTGAACGTCAGCGGACCCGATTGTCCGGACTTCTCCCATTCCGACCAAGCGGTCAGCATGTTCAGTCCGGTTCCGAATCCCAGCTCGGCGATGTGAAAGCCGGGGGCAAAGCGCGCGGGCAGATCGTTGCCCTGCAAAAAGACATGACGGGTCTCCTCCAGTCCGTTCTGAAGGCTGAAATAGGGGTCGTCGAAACGATCAGAAACAGGGACTGTCTCATCCCTCCACGACAATTTGGCGCGCTGGTCTGCCATCGGGAATTCCTGTAGCTAAGCGGCGCGACACTGAACAAGGAAAAGGGGATTGGCAATGGTCGATGTGACGATCTGCGGGGCTGGTATATTTGGCCTGTCCATCGCATGGACCTGTGCGCGACGTGGCGCCAAGGTTCGGGTCGTCGATCCCTACGGCGCTGGTTCAGGGTCCAGCGGCGGGCTGGTGGGTGCCCTTGCCCCGCACGTTCCGGAAAACTGGAACGACAAGAAAGCATTCCAATTCGAAAGCCTGCTGATGGCCCAACCGTTCTGGCGGCAGGTTGAAGCCACCGGCGGCGTTTCGCCCGGCTATGCGCGTCTGGGGAGGATCCAGCCCATCAACGACCAAAAGAGCCTCGACCTTGCACATCAGCGTGCGACCTCGGCCCGCGACCTGTGGCAGGGCCGGGCTGAATGGACCGTGGTCGAGGCGCGCTCGGTCGGATCATGGTGCCCGCCCAGCGCAACGGGTTTCGTCATCCACGATACGTTGAGTGCACGCATGCATCCATGCCGGGCCTGCGCTGCGCTGGTCGCCGCGCTGGCCGTGATGGGGGTTGAGGTCGTGCCCGACGCCCCGGACACCGGGGCAGTCATTCATGCGACCGGGGTGTCCGGCCTGTTGGAGCTGTCCGATGCTTTCGGCAAGGCGGTCGGAAACGGGGTCAAGGGACAGGCGGCACTGCTGCGGTTCGACGCGGGCCAGGTGCCGCAACTGTTCGCGGATTCGATCCATTTCGTGCCCCACGCCGACGGGACACTGGCCATCGGCTCGACATCCGAGCGGGACTATGACGACCCGACCGGCACCGATGCTGCCCTCGATGATGTGATCCAGCGCGCGTTACAGGCGGTTCCTGTTCTACACGGCGCAGAAGTGATCGAGCGTTGGGCCGGAGTCCGCCCCCGCAGCAAGAGCCGAGCGCCGATGCTGGGCGCACACCCGCTGCACAAGGGTCAGTTCATTGCCAATGGCGGCTTCAAAATCGGGTTCGGCATGGCCCCCAAGGTGGCCGCGGTCATGGCAGACCTGGTGCTGGACGGAAAGGATTCGATACCCGAAGGCTTCCGCCCCGAGGCGTCACTGTGACCGTGGAAGGGCCACGGCCTGCATGCACTGCCGCCCGTCCGGACCGCGGACCCATAAATCGTTCCCGTTTCGGCACAGCGTGGCAGGCTCGAAATGCATCAGCGGAGAGGACGCGCGAAAGGAAAACTCGGCCAGCGACCCCATGAGATCGGTGGCGAGCAGCATCAGATGCTGCGCCAGAAGCGGTCCATGGACCACCAGTCCGGCATAGCCTTCGACATCGCGGGCATAGTCAAGGTCATAGTGGATGCGGTGGCCATTGAAAGTCAGCGCCGAGTACCGAAACAGCAGCGTGGTGTCGAACGCGACCTGGCGCAGGTCTGTTTCGTCCGTCCGGGCAACCGGGGCCGCTGGTTTTGGTGCATCGGCCGACGGATCCTCGCGATAGACAAGGTCCTGCCATTCGGTCAGGCACAGCGTGTCGTCCTGCCAGATTTCGTGCTTGAGGGTCACAAACCCCAAAGGTCCTGTCCGTCCGGTCTTGGCGCTCACATTGCTCAAGGTTGAGCGGCGTTCGGCTGGTGTGCCAGCGATCAGCGGAGCGGCGAACCGCAGTCGCCCACCGGCCCACATCCGACGCGGAAGACCGAGATCGGGGACCAGCCCTCCGCCCACCGCGGGGTGGCCGTCGCGCCCCAAGCCCTCGGGCGGGCGCGGTGACCAGAAATACAGCTGGTGAAAAAACGGCGGCAGCGACGTGCCCATGCCGATCGAAGGTGCCTGCCCCAACGCCACCTGAAACGCCGCCGCCCGGGCAGGGTCCATCACGTCATGTTGAATTTCCGAGGAAACTTGATCCGTCATGGCCGCACCCTAAGCAGGCTCGGTCAGCCCGACAAGGCTCAGAACCCTGCTTCGGCCCGCAGCTTCTCCATCAACTGGCCCAGCGTCCGTTCGTACCGGTCGCTGCGCAACCGACCTGAATCGTCGAACTCGTTCGAGCTGTCGGCCAGATGAATTTCGGGGCCCTGCAGGATGCGCGGCTGAAACGGCACCATGAAAGACCGCAGGATCATCTGCGCCCGTTCGCCTCCGGCCCGGCCCGCCGCTGCTGACATCACCGCAACCGGTTTGTCGGCCCAGGGATTGCCCTTGGTCCGGCTGACCCAGTCCAGCGCGTTCTTCAGAACGCCTGACGGCCCCTTGTTGTATTCCGGAGTGGAAATGACCACCGCATGGGCACCAGCGATCTGATCCGCCAGGATCTTAACTTCGGCCGGAACCCCCTCGGCCTCCTCAGCATCTCCATCATAGAGAGGCAGATTCAGATCAGCTTCGATAAACGTACCCGCGCCGAACAGGCGCGCCGCTTCGCGGATCAGGCGTCGATTGGTGGCGTTCTGCCGCAACGAGCCGGACAGGCCCAGAAGGATCGGTTCGGACATCAGGATATCTCCGTCATGTGTTTCGGCTGCAGTTTAGTCATCCCGACCGCAAACCATAGCCCGCCTGACGCGCAGTCAATGTGCAAAAAGAAAGGGGCCGCTCGCCGCGGCCCCCGGCGGTTGGCTGTTGATCGGCTCAGGCGTTGCCGCTTGGCACGATCACGATCTCGACCCGGCGGTTCTGCGCCTTGCCCTCGGGCGTCAGGTTCGAGGCGATCGGTTGGTTTTCACCACGGCCGATCGTGGCGATACGCGCATAGCTGACGCCATTGGCCTGCAGAACATCCGCCACCGCGTTGGCGCGGCGTTCGGACAGGATCTGATTGTAGCCGGCTTCACCATCGCTGTCGGTGTGCCCGATGATCTGTACGTTCGAGTTGGGATAGTTCACCAGGTTTTGCCCCACGCGGACCAGATCCGCTCTCAGCGCAGGCCGGACCGTGGCGCTGTCGGTATCAAAGGTGATGTCATTCGGAACCGTGACGATCAGCCGGTCTCCGGCGTTGACGATCGTGATACCGTCATTGGCCAGTTGCTGACGCAGTTCGGCTGCCTGCCGGTCCAACTGGTTGCCGATCAACCCGCCGCCGGCAGCACCGATGGCCGCACCGGCAACGGCACCCAGCCCAGGGTTCGAGTCATTGGCGATGGCGCCAACACCGGCGCCAATCAGACCGCCCAGCAACGCTCCCTGCTTGGCGTTCTGGTTCGGGTCGTCCTGAACCCGCAACGTACCGGGGTCGGTACAGGCCCCCAGCACAAATGCGGCGCTCAGCCCGACCGGCAGCAAGAATCTGGAAATTTTCATGGGTTCACCTTCTGCTCCTGCACCCGTTTTTCCGGGTTACGTGTTTGACGTGATTATAGCACGCCTGACACAAACAGGCTCAAGCGACAAAAACGTGAGATCGGCGAATACCCGCCGCCCCCAAGGCGCTCAGAAATCCGGCAGAGCGCGAAATTTCATCGATATGCCATCCTCGGGATGTTTGACGCGCAATTCCTCGGAATGAAGCATCAGCCTGGGGAAATCGCGCGCCGGTCCTTCGGCATAGAACGGGTCGCCCAGGATCGGATGGCCCAGTGCTTGCATATGGACCCGCAACTGGTGCGAGCGACCGGTTTTTGGAAATAGGCGAACGCGGGTGGTGTCCCCGTCGTACCGGACGACCCGCCAATCCGTGACTGCCGGCTTTCCGGTTTCGTGGCACACCATCTGGCGCGGCCTGTTGGGCCAATCCACGATCAACGGCAAGTCTACCGTGCCGGTCTTTGGTTCCACCCGGCCCCACACACGGGCGACGTAGGTTTTTCGTGTCTGCCGGTTTTCGAATTGCTGTCCCAGATATCGTTGGGCGTGCGGGGTCTGGGCAAAGATCATGACGCCTGAGGTATCGCGGTCCAACCGGTGGACCAGCAAGGCCTGCGGGAATGCGGCCTGCACACGGGCCAGCAGACAATCGGCCAGGTGCTCTCCCCGGCCAGGCACCGACAGCAGGCCCGCCGGCTTGTTCACCACGATCACCTGCGCATCCTCGTGCAGCACGTCCAGCGGCGTTTTGGGGGGATCATAGGTATCGCTCATGCGGGCTGCCTATCGCAGGGTGCCGCCTCTCGCAACGTCGTCCTTGCGATGAGAAGGCTTCTCGGCAACTCTCGCGCCAGGCAGAGGAGATGACATGCACCCGACGATCGAACGAATGCAGGAAGTGGTCGCCAAGGGCGACGAGAGCCTGATCCATGAATTACTGGCCGAAGACGTGCAGTTCCTTCCGCCGACCTACTACAGCACCTGGACAGGCCGCGCCCCGGTGGCGGCGGTATTGGGTCATGTTGGACAGGTTTTTTCCGAGTTTCGCTATCGCCGGATCATGGGCGATGGCAAAGACTGGGCATTGGAGTTTCAATGCAAGGTGGGTGAACTGGACGCTGTTGGCGTTGACCTGATCACGCTCAACGATGACGGGCTGATTCAGACATTCGAAGTCGCCATGCGTCCCTACAAGACCGTTGGCGCCCTGCGCGAGGCCATGATGGCGCGCGTCATGAAAGACCACCGGTTCCTGGAATTTCGGAACGCTTTGAGCTGAGCCACCCGTGTCCATTGCCGCCGATCAGCTTCTGAGAGTTCCGCTGCTGCCGGTGTTGGCGGCACAGGCTCTGCTGGTTCGGCAGAGGGCCGTGCGGCTGCCCGAACCTTCCGGTGCGCGTGAGGGCCGGCAAGGCCGCGGGCCGAGGCTGCGCTTGCTGATCGCCGGTGACAGCTCTGCCGCGGGCGTTGGGGCTGGAACTCAGGAACAGGCGCTGTCGGGCCAGTTGGTGAAACTGCTCAGCCGCCAGTTCAGCGTTGAGTGGCGCCTTGTTGCAACGACCGGCCACACGACCGGTGACACGATCGAAGACCTGCGCGGGATCGAAGGCCAGTTTGACGCGGCTGTTACGGCCTTGGGCGTCAACGACGTCACTCGAGCCGTGTCCTGCAGCCGGTTCAAACGGCAACAGGCCGAGTTGATGCGCTTGCTCACCGTTGATCTGGGCGTGCGGACTGTGATCGTGACGGGCGTCCCGCAGATGGATCGGTTCCCGGCCTTGCCACAGCCCTTGGCATGGGTTCTGGGCCGGCAATCCGCGCGCCTTGACGAGGGGTTGAGAGAGGTGATCGCGAGCTTCCCCAAGGCCCGGCATCTGGCGCTGCACCTGCCCGACGATCCGGCCCTGGCCGCTGTGGACGGCTATCACCCAAGCCCCAAAGCCTATCGCCTTTGGGCCGAGCAGGCCGCGCGAATGATCCTCGATCAGGTCTGACCGCGCACCTGACGGATCATGGGCACTGAATAGACAACCAGTGCGGCCCAAATCAGCGGAAAGGCAATCATGCGCCCGCGGTCGATCTGCTCACCAAACAGCGTGATCGCCGTGATGAATATCATGGTCGGCGCGATGTACTGCAGGATGCCCATGGTCGAAAGTCGCACCAGCTTGGCCCCGTTGGCATAGACCAGCAGCGGAACGGCGGTCACGATACCCGCCCCGGCCAACAGTATGGTATCTGTTGCGGCGCCTCCAAAATGCCCGGTGCCCTGCACGCCCAACCAGGTCACATAAGCCAGCGCGGGAACCAGCAAAATCAAAACCTCAAGCAGGAAACCCTGGTTTGGTCCGATGGGCAACGAGCGCTTGAAGAACGCATAAAATCCCCAGCTGACCATCAACCCCAGCGCCGCCCATGGCAGACGGCCGGCCTCGACCACCAGAACCAGAACGCCCAAGGCGGCAAGCCCCACGGCAATTAACTGTGTTCGGGTCAGGGACTCGCGTAGCAGGATCGCTCCCAGCGCTATGCTGAACAGCGGGTTGATATAATACCCCAGCGCCGCGTCCAGAGCGTTGCCACTGGCGATCGCCCAGACATAGATAGCCCAGTTCACCGAAATCAGGGCCGCCGTCAGGCATGCCATTCCCAACATGCGCGGATCGCGCAGCGCCGCCTTCAGATCACCGGTTCGCCCCAGCGCGACCAGCAACAGCCCGGCCACCGGCACCGACCAGATGATGCGATGCGCCACGATTTCGACGGGACCGATATGCGCCATTGCCTTCATGTAGAGCGGCAGAAAACCCCAAAGGACATACGCCGTAACAGCCAGCGCAAGGCCTTTTGGCGAATCCGTGTTCTGGGCTTGGGTCGGGCGCTCGGCCATGAATGGTCTCCAGCTGATACCCCCCGTCTTTAGGCAAAGTCCCTTGCCATTGAAACTCAGAAAAGCTTGAAGACGCTCATAACGAATTGTGATGGGTCGGCGGCCCTATCGTCCGGTGTGCGACCGGCAGAACCATGTTCGGCTATGCTTGGTTTTCCGGTAAAGTCTTGGCCAGATGGAGGCCTCGTCAAGAACCTCCATCCGGCGCTGTGCAATTGCATAGGAGCAACGCCCCCAACCCGCCATCAGACCTTCACACGTTCGGATTTCGGATCGTACATGGGTTTGAGCGACGCCTCGGCGCGGACCTTAACTCCACAGACGTCAATCTCGTATGTCGAGGACAGCACGTCGGCCGCGCTTTCGCCCTTGCAGGGGACATAACCCATGCCGATCGCGCCACCCAAAGTGTGGCCATAGTTTCCTGAGCTGATGTAACCCACATATTCGCCATCTCGGATAATCGGTTCGTTGTGGAACAGCAGCGGTTCAGGGTCAGTCAGCTTGAATTGCACCAGCCGGCTGTGGGGGCCGCTGTCCTTGCGGGCAATCACCGCATCTCGGCCAATGAAATCACATCCCTTGTCCACCTTGACGGCAAAGCCGAGACCGGCGTCCACAACGTGATCTTCGCAGGTGATGTCATGGCCGAAGTGACGGAAGCCCTTTTCGATCCGGCAGCTGTCCATCATGTGCATGCCGCACAGCTTCAGGCCCATGTCCTGCCCAGCCTCGTGCAGCGTTTCGAAAACGTGGCCGGCCATATCCGACGACACGTAGACCTCCCACCCAAGTTCGCCCACATAGGTCACGCGGTGAACGCGTGCCAGGCCCATTCCGATCTCGATTTCCTGCGCGGTGCCGAATGGGTTTGCCGTGTTCGAGAAGTCGTTGGGCGAAACTTTTTCAAGCAAGGTCCGCGCGTTGGGGCCCATCACCGCCAGAACGCCTTCGCCGGCCGTGACATCGGTGATGACCACATTGAAATTGCCCGAATGACGCATCATCCACGTCTGGTCGGCCAGTCGCGTCGCCGCCGGGGTCACGACCAGATAGGCGGTCTCGGAAAGGCGGGTCACGGTCACGTCTGCCTCGATCCCGCCATGCCGGTTCAAGAATTGGGTGTAGACGATTTTGCCGTTGGGAACCGCGTAGTCGCCGCCACCGATATAGTTCATGAAAGCCTGGGCATCGGGGCCTTCGACCCGAATTTTTCCGAACGAGGACATGTCATACATGCCCACGTTCTCGCGCACTGCGCGGTGTTCGGCGGCCGAGTTCTCGAACCAGTTCTGGCGCTTCCAGCTGTAGCGGTATTCGCGTTCCTGCCCCTCATTGGCAAACCAGTTCGCGCGCTCCCAGCCGGCCAGCTCGCCAAAGACGGCCCCGTTTTCTTTGAGGTGGTGGTGGAACGGCGTCCGGCGCACGCCGCGCGCCGTGGCCTTTTGCCGATAGGGGTAGTGGTCGGCATAGAGCAGGCCCAGCGTTTCCTTGGACCGCTCGAATAGATACTGCTTGTTGCCCTGGAATGGCTGCATCCGACTGATGTCCACGTCGCCCAGGTCAAAGGGTTTTTCACCCGAGTCCATCCATTCCGCCAGCGCCATTCCCGCGCCGCCCGCAGACTGGATCCCGATCGAGTTGAACCCGGCGGCGACCCAGACATTGTCCATCTCGGGCGCAAGGCCAAGGTGATAGGCGTCGTCGGGCGTGAAGGATTCCGGCCCGTTGAAGAAGGTATGGATGCCCGCCTCGGCCAGCATCGGCATGCGGTTGCAGGCGGCCTCGAGGATCGGTTCGAAATGGTCGAAATCCTCGGGCAGTTGGTCGAACTCGAAACTGTCGGGGATGCCGTCCATCGCCCAGGGCTTGGCGTTGGGCTCGAAGGCGCCCAGCAGGATTTTCCCGGCGTCCTCCTTGTAATAGGCGCATTCGTCCGGCACCCGCAGAACCGGAAGCTGGGTCAGGCCGTCGATGCCCTCTGTCACGATGTAGAAATGCTCGCAGGCATGCAGCGGAACGTTCACGCCCGCCATGCGCCCCACCTGATGCCCCCACATGCCGGCGCAGTTGACCACCATGTCACACTCGATATGGCCCGAGGCGCTGCCATCATCCGCCACCCAGTCGACGCCGGTAACTTTGCGGCCCTGCTTTGCGATCTCGGTGACCTTGACCCGTTCCTTGACGACGGCGCCGCGCTGACGGGCACCCTTGGCCAGCGCCAGCGCGATATTGGCCGGGTCGCCCTGGCCGTCCAGCGGCAGATAGACGGCGCCCTTGACCCCATCCAGATTCAGATGCGGATAAAGCTCGGCCACCCGCTCGTTCGAGATCTCCTCGACCTCGACCCCGAAGGCGCGGGCCATGGCGGCCTGGCGGTAGATCTCTTCCTTGCGCTCATCCGTCAGCGCCACGGTGATCGAGCCACAGCGTTTGAAGCCGGTGGCGACGCCGGTTTCCTCCTCGAGCGCGCCATAGAGTTCCTGGCTGTATTTCGCCAGTTTGGTCATGTTCGCGGTGGCGCGCAGTTGGGCGATCAGGCCAGCCGCGTGCCAGGTCGTGCCGCTGGTCAGCTGCTTGCGCTCCAGCAGAACAACGTCGCTCCAGCCTTTCTTGGTCAGGTGATAGGCCACCGAACATCCGATCACACCGCCACCGATGATCACCACGCGGGCCTTGCTGGGAAGATCAACCATTCCGAAGTCTCCAATCTCGAGTCGGCATAAGAGTGCCATGAACAGGCGACAAAAAATGCAGCAAAAACGTCAACTGCGGCACAAAAATCACCGCAGCGCCGATTGGCGTTTCTGGCGGCGCAGAGCGAATGGCGTGATCCCGAAAAAACTTTTGTAAACGGATGAGAACCCGTTGGGAAAGCCGCAGGCGAGGCCGATTTCGCGCACGCTCATAGTGGTATTCAAAAGCAGGTTGTTGGCCTTGGCCAACCGCATCTCCCGATAGAACCCGTTCGGCGTGGTGCCGAAGAATGTCTTGAATTTGCGCTCCAGCGAGCGGTTCGACATTCCAAGCTCTTCGACCAGTTGATTGATGGGCAACGGATCTTCGATATTGGCCTGCATCAACTTGATGCACTGATCCAGCCGGGCGTCCCCGGTCGTTGTCGTCTTGGCGCCCGAAAACGGCTGCAACGAGGAAAAGTCGCGGATGTGTTCGTGCAGCATGATGTCAGCCACTGTCATCTTGGCCGGCCCCGAGATGTGACGCCCGATCACCGCCAAAGCAATATCGGCCGTGGCCCCCATCCCCGCGCAGGTCACGACCGGGCCCTGCTCGGTCGCGATCGAAAGCTTGGCCTCGAACCGGGCACCCCGCTCGCGGAAGATCGACGCGTTTTCCCAATGTGTTGCCATATCGGGCGTGCCGTGTTCGTCGATGTATCGGCTGGCGGCCTCGGCCAGCAAAAAGACTTGGGCACCGCGATAGGTATAGTCGGACACAACCCGGCCCAGCGACAGCTCGGGCTGGTCAGGGTCGGTGTTGCCGATCACGAACAGATAGTCGGCGTCCGGTTGGCGCGTAACGGGCTGGGTCGGAATGCTGGCGCCGCTGCTACTGACGATGGTCCCTCCCTTGAGCGACCGATAGGCATAAGTGAACGGCGGGTGCGGGCAAACCCGATTGGCAAGACGCAGCACATCCACCACCGACGCCAGTTCCAGCAGAACGAAGCCCGGCGCGGTGATGATGTCAAAATGCCACTGCGCCCTGACGCCTTCGGGTTTTCCAGGGTCCGGTTTCTCCGCCATACCCGCCACTCACACGATCCTGTGCCCGGCCGAGCGCAGGGCGTTGGCCAAAGCTTCGATGTGCTCAGGGCCCACTTCGCAGCATCCACCGATGATCGTGGCCCCTTGGTCAACCCAACTCATCGCATGTACGGCATAGGCCGACGGGCCCAGATCGTGGCGCGCCTCCAGCGCGTCGACTGTCGGAGCGTCTTTCAGGAAGCCGTCGGAAATCCGGGTGAAACCATTCGCGTAGGCACCGTAAGGTCTTTGAAGTGTCGCAAGGATCTCCAGCGCCGCGGGCACCGCCTCGGGCCGGGTGCAATTGATCAGAACCGCCTGGGGATCGAAGCGTTCGACCAGTGGCGCGATCGCGCCCAACGGTTCGCCCGACCTCAGCCGCGTACCGTCCTCGTCCATGACCGACAGGGCCAGCCAGACCGGCTTGCCACAGCCTTCAGTTCCACGCAGCGCGCCTTCGGCCTCGGTCACGGACGAGACGGTTTCGATCAGAAACAGGTCCACCCGGTTCTGCATCAATCGCACCAGTTCCGAGAATTTCTGCGCGGCCTCGTCGGGATCGGGGTTCAGATCGGGGCGATAGGTGGCCAGCAAGGGGCCCAGCGCACCGGCGATACGCCCCGCCCGCCCATCGCGCGCCAGTTCGGCCTGTGTCAGAGCCGCATCAATAAGTTGCTCCAGCTGGTCCTCGATCCCCGCTCGTACGAGGCGAGAGCGGTGGACGGCATAGGTGTTTGTCGTCGCAACGGTTGCCCCGCGGTCAAAATAATCCCGATGGATGTCTCCGACCAACCCAGGTTCGTCGATCATTACGCGAGTTGACCACAAGGCGGTTGGCTGTTCGCCACGACGTTTGACCAGCTCTTGACCGATCGAACCATCCAACAGCGTGATGTCTGCCATCTCGGTGCCTCCTTACGGTATGAGAACCAGCTTTCCGGGCAGGGTCTTTGATTGAAAGTCCGTCTGCGCCTGCACGATCTCGCGCAGCGGGTACGTCTTGGAAATCAACGGCTTGATCCGACCCGCGTTCATCAACTCGACCAGTCGGCCGAAGACCTCGAAAGCCTGATGGGTGCAGCCGTGGATCGTGATGTCACGCAGGTAGATTTCGCGCAGATCAGCCTGCACGATCGGGCCGGCGATGGCCCCGGACACGGCATATTGGCCGCCCGGCTTCAGTGCCAGGATCAGGCCGGGAAAGGCCGGGCCGCCAACCACGTCGATCACCACGTCAAAGCTGTCCTGCGGCAGCGGCGCGTCGCGCTCGAACGTACCAGCCGCACCCTGCGCCCGCACCACTTCGGCCTTGGCCGCACTGGTCACCCCCCACACGGTTGCTCCCCGCAGGGCTGCCAATTGCACGGCCGCCAGCCCGACGCCGCCCGAGGCGCCGGTGATCAGCACCTTGTGCCCGGCAGTCACGCCCGCGCGGGTCAACAGGTTCTCGGCCGTGCCAAACGCACAGGGGATGGCGGCGATTTCCACATCCGACAGCGGTGAGGCGGTCACGTCATAGAGGTCATCCGCCTCGAGCAGGCAGTATTGCGCAAAAGCCCCGTCGATCTCGGACCCCAGCGCGATGAAGCCTGTCGGGTTACCCGGGCGCGGGCGCGGCAGGTTGATCGGGCAGGTCACGCGTTGCCCCGGTTTGAAGCCGGCACCCGGCCCGATCTGCTCGACTATGCCGCAAAGATCTCCGCCTTGAATGCGGGGGAAGGACAGCGCGCCGCCCCACCCGCCGGCTTCGACCTCTTGGTCAACCGCGTCCGTCGCGCCGGTGACGTCCGAGGAATACCATCCGATCCGCGTGTTGATGTCGGTGTTGTTGACGCCCGCCGCAGCCACGCGGACCAAAACCTGCCCGGGCCCGGGTACCGGAACCGGAATATCCTCGCGCCATTCCAGAACTTCGGGGCCACCGTGACCCGTCAGAAAGACACCGCACATCGTCTTTGGAGCATTCATTTCGCTGGCTTCTCAGGTCTGGTCGTCGGGATGGGGTGGAACCGGCCCCATCGGCACGATGTCGTAGCGGGCATTCAGATCAGCCATCTTGGCCTCGTCCTCAAAATCTGCCTGGGTCATGGTTGCCAGTTCCGCAAGGAAACCGTCAAACCCGGAGGGTTGAAAGATCATGAGCATCCGTGCCGGTTTGTTGTCAGCGACGCGGCACGCATGCGGCACACCCGGCGGAACATGCATGGTGGTGCCCGGCGTGCACAGGTGCCAATCTCCGTCGACGTAGAAATCCACGGCGCCCTCTAGGAAATAGAAAGTCTCGGCGTGGCTGTCGTGGCGATGAAGGCCAAGCGCGAAGCTGGCCTTCAAGTTGTCTTCCATCAGGGTGTACGCCCCGCCCGTGTCCTGACCGGAAACCTTCACGAAGGTATGGTCGTTCTCCCAGTCATAGTTGGGACCCTCACCGGGTCCCTGCTTGGAATATCGCGGGCGCATATGGGCCTCCTTGTGTCAGGCGCGCAGCCGCTCGTTTGCGGGATCCCACAGCGGCTGATCCTCCTGTACCACGGCGCGACACTTTTCGCCGTAGATTTCCACCTCGAGCTCGGTGCCCGGGTTGGCCAGATCGGCCTTGATCATGCCCAGCGCGACGGACTTGCCGACACGATAGCCCCAGGCGCCCGATGTGGTCTCGCCCACGATCTGATCGCCCTGCCAGATGCAGGACATGTAAGGCGCATCGCAGTCACCGGCCTCGACGACCAGCGTGACGAAAGACTTCTTCACTCCACGCTGCTTTTCCGCCAGCAAGGCGGCCTTGCCGGGGAAATCCTGAGGCTTGTCGAACTTGACGAAGCGTTCCAACCCGCCTTCCAGCAGCGAGTAGTCGGTGCTGAGATCTCCCTTCCACGCGCGGTATCCCTTTTCGATGCGCAGGCTGTTCAGCGCATACATGCCAAACGGCTTGGCCCCGGCGGCTAGGATCGCATCATAGATCGCGGGCATGTGCTCGTTGAGCGCATGCACCTCCCAGCCCAGTTCGCCGGCGAAGGACACGCGGATCAGGTGGGCGGGCTGTCCGGCCACGGTGGCGGCCTGATGGGTCAGCCAACCCAGAGAGAGGTCGGCATCGGTCAGACCCGACAGGATCTCACGCGATTTCGGACCGGTCACGATCAGCGTATCTCGGGTGGTGGTCACGTCCTCGACCGTGACACCCGCGGGCATCGCGTTCATAAGGATGTCGCGGTCGTGCCATTGCGCGGTGGCGGCGGTGATCATCACGAAGTCATCCTCACCCAGACGCATACAGGACATCTCGGTCAGGATGCGGCCGCGGTCGTCGGCGATGTAGACCAGGTTGATCCGGCCTACCTTGGGCAGGCCGCCGGTGACCAGCCCGCGCAGCGCCTCGGCCGCGCCTTCGCCCTTGACGACAAACCGCGAGAAACCCGGCAGGTCGAGCACGCCGCAATAGTCGCGCACGGCCTCGCATTCCTCCTTGATCCGCTGCTCCCACGGGCCCGAGCGGCCCCAGGTGTGGGTGCTTTCCTCGGAGGTGTCATCCCCCGGCTGCGCGAACCAGTTGGCGCGCTCCCAGCCGTTGTAGACGCCCATGACGCCGCCCAGTTCCTTGACCTTGGCGTG
The DNA here is from genome assembly GCF_056539345.1 of Ruegeria sp. BB9. Classification (NCBI taxonomy): domain Bacteria; kingdom Pseudomonadati; phylum Pseudomonadota; class Alphaproteobacteria; order Rhodobacterales; family Roseobacteraceae; genus Ruegeria; species Ruegeria sp. BB9. Next base: position 87,255 of record NZ_JBQFUU010000003.1, read on the forward strand.
AACCGGCGACAGCTTCTTGTCGCGCGCGGCGGGCCATTCATGATGCGGGAAGTGCATGGCGTATTCGTTGCCGTAGACCTCCATGCCCTTTTGATTGCAGTAATCCTGATCGGTGTAGTCGGTATAGCGGCGGGGATCGACGGCCCACATGTCCCATTCGGTGGCGCCATCCACGATCCATTCGGCCAGCACTTTGCCTGCACCGCCGCCTTGGGCGATGCCGAAGGTGAAGGTATGCGCCTCGAAGGCGTTCTTGACGCCGGGCATCGGGCCAATCAGCGGCAGGCCGTCGGGCGCATAAGGGATCGGCCCGTTGATCACGCGGCCCACGCCCGAGGTCGCCATCAGCGGCACACGCTCCATCGCGTCAGTGACGATGTCCTCGATCCGGTCCAGATCGTCGTTCCACAGCTGAAAGCTGAAATCCTCAGGCATCGGGTCGTCCTCGGTCATCCAGTGGCCCTTGCAGTTGGGCTCGTATGGGCCAAGGTTGAAGCCGTGCTTTTCTTGTCGCAGGTAGTAGGAGATATCCACGTCGCGCAGCAGCGGCAGCTTGCCACCGTTTTCCTTCGACCAGGCTTCGACCTCGGGGATCTCGTCAGTCAGCAGATACTGGTGGCTCATGACCATCGCCGGCACGGTGCGGCCGCCATAAGGCTTGAACCACTCGCCCACACGCTGCGCGTAGTAGCCGGCGGCGTTGACGACATAGTCACAGTCGATGTCGCCCTTTTCGGTGTGGACGGTCCAGGTGCCGTCGTCATGCTGGGTCACGCCGGTGGCCGGGCAGAACCGGATGATCTTCTGTCCCATGTCGCGTGCGCCCTTGGCCAGCGCCTGGGTCAGCTGCGCCGGGTCGATGTCCCCATCGGTCGGGTCATACAGAACGCCCTCAAGATCATGAGTTTCCAGGAACGGGTAGCGTTCCTTGGCCTGCTCCGGCGTCCACATTTCCATCGGGATTCCCTGGTAGCGGCCCATCGACATGGCCCGCTGGAACTCCTGCATCCGCTCTTTGCTGTGCGCCAGACGGATTGATCCCGACACGTGGTAGTTCATCGGGTAGTCGACCTCTTCGCCAAGACGTGAATACAGCTCGGTCGAATAGCGCTGCATGTTCATGATCGCCCAAGAGGTCGAGAAGGTCGGCACGTTGCCGGCCGCGTGCCAGGTCGAACCTGCGGTCAGCTCGTTCTTTTCCAGCAGAACGCAGTCGGTCCAGCCCTTTTTGGCCAAATGGTACAGCGAGGACGCCCCTACGACGCCGCCACCAATGATGACCACGCGGGCCTTGGTCGGAAAATCGCTCATTTTTCTAGATCCCTGTCATTGTGCCCTTTGGGGCAGTTCATCCGTGATGTCGTAGTAGTCGCCCTTGTCCGCCACGAAGATGTGGCGAGCCAGTTTCAACTGAGTGGGCTGGTCCAGAGCCCCCATCGAAACCGAAATCGTGTCTTCGTCCTTGTGTTGCCAGAACAGAAAGCTTCCGCATGCCTTGCAGAAACCACGCCGGGCCGTGTCCGAAGCCTGGAACCATCCCAGCGTTTCGCTGCTGTTCAGGGTCAGGTTGTCCTGGTGGGTCGCGGTCGAGGCCCAATAATGCCCTGACTGCCGACGGCATTGCCCGCAGTGGCAGGCCGAGGGCGGTGACAGCTCTCCGTTGATCGTGAAGGCCACCGAACCGCAAAGGCACGATCCTTTTTGCATGGCTCTATCCCTTTCCTGCAGGTGCCGCGCTGGTTCCCAGCAGGACGCCATAAATGATGAAACAGGTGGCCATGACGCGGCGCACCCAGACGTTGAACACGGCGCCCAGCGCCGCCCGCCCCATCACCGCACCCAACAGTGTGAACCCGGTGTAGCTGAGCGTCGTGATGATCAGCGCCGTCGGCATGATGATCGCCATTTGCTGCCAGATCGGCACATCGGGCTGCACGAACTGGGAAAACGCGGCTAGGTAACCTGCGACGCTCTTTGGATTGATCGTGGCGACAGCCAAAGCATGGAGATAGACATGGCGGGCCGGGCGCTGGCTGGCCGGTGCGGGACGCGTGGCGTTCACCCACCCCCGGAGTCCCATCCAGATCAGGAACCCCGCCCCGATCAGTTTGGCCACGAAAAACCCGGTTGGCGAGGCCGCGATCAGGGCCGTCACCCCCAGAGCCGACAGGATCAGAAAGGCGCTGGCCTGGGTCAGGATCGCCAGGACCCCAAGCATTGCCTTGGGAAATGGCAGGCTCATCCCGTTCGAGATGCAATTCACCGCATTCGGACCCGGCGTGGTCACGAACACCACCCAGAACATCGCGAATATGGTCCAGGCCTCAAAGCTCATCAGTACACCGGCGGAGCGATCACCCAGACGGCCACGGCGGGCTCGTCGTAAGGGTTTGCCCATTGGTAGGGTTCGTGCTTGATCCGAAAGCTGTCCCCGACGCCGACGGTGAAATTTCGGCCTCCGATCGTCAGGTCGAGACGGCCCGAGATCATGTATCCAACCTCTTGCGTCGGACGGTTGGCCGGGGTCTGCATCCGGGAATGGGGCTCAAAGGTGGAATGCACCATCTCGAAATCATCGGTCAGGTCAGGTGACAGCAATTCCTCGATCAGCCCTTCCTCGCCCGACCCCATCGGCCGGCGCGAACCGGCGCGCACCACATAGCCCTGTTCCTCGGCCAGAACGCCGGTGTGGGCGAACAGCATCGACATTGGCACGCCCAGGCATTCCGCGATCAGGCGCAGATCCGAGATCGACGGAGCAGACAAATCGCGCTCGACCTGGCTAAGCCAGCCCACCGACCGGTCCAACCGCGAAGCGATATCGGTCAGCGTCAACCCGCGCGCCTTGCGCAGCGCGCGAATGTCCGCCCCCAGCGTCGCAGCGATATGGGCCTGATCGTTCACGCTTTCCCCTCCGAGTCATGAAATTTACGTCACATTTTTCACGATGTCCCGAATCGGTGAAAATTCCAAGATATTTTTCACTACCGGTCCCGATCCTTCCACGCTATGGCTGCGGAATGTGGATCGTCATTCTGTATTTCTGGGCCATCAACGCGTTGACTTTGCTGGTGTTCGGCTGGGACAAGCTGCGGGCGATCCGACGCAGGCGGCGTGTCCCGGAGAAGTGGCTTTTGCGACTGGCGCTGTTGGGCGGCAGCCCCTCAGCTTTGCTGGGTCGCTGGATATTCGGACACAAGACTCGGAAAAAGCGGCTGACGACTCTGCTGTATGCCATTGCGGCTCTGCAGGCGGGCGCGATCTACCTGTTCCTCACCTACAGTTCTGTTTGAAACTGGAAATTGGCAGTGCGATCGGGCAATGGTTGCACATGATTGACAGAACTTCGTCCCAGGCGCTGGCCATCGGGTCAGTGGCGGTGTCCCTGCTGGTGCTGCTGCTCAAGGTCCTGGCATGGCATTTGACCGGGTCGGTCGCTCTGTATTCCGACGCAATGGAATCTTTGGTCAACGTAGTTGGCGCGCTGCTGGCGTGGTTCGCCATTCGGATGGCGGAGCGTCCTGCCGACAGCAATCACCCTTTCGGACATCACAAGGCCGAGAACTTCTCGGCCATCGCCGAGGGGACTCTGATCGTTCTCGCCGCAATCCTGATCATTCAGGAAGCCTGGGGTGCCTTGTTCGCCCCACACCTGGACCAACTCGGGCCGATCGGACTGGCAGTGAACGCCGCGGCCATGGTCCTGAACCTGGTCTGGGCACGCGTGCTGATCTCGGCGGGTCAGAAACGGCGCTCGCCGGCCATGACGGCCAATGGACGCCACCTGATGACCGACGTCTGGACTTCGGCCGGGGTCTTGTTGGGACTGATCCTCGTATTGCTGACAGGCTGGGCCGTTCTTGACCCGCTGCTGGCCATTCTGGTGGCCGCAAATATTCTGCGCGAAGGCTGGAAGGTCATTTTCCATTCGGCCGGAGATCTGATGGATTCCGCGGCCCACACCGAGGACACGGACATCATCGAAGCCGCCGTTCGGAACTCGTCTCAGGGAGCCTTGCAGATCCACGATCTGCGCACACGTCGGGCCGGCAAAGCCGTGTTCATCGAATTTCACCTAGTCGTCGATCGCAACATGACAGTCGGTGACGCCCACGACATCTGCGACGCGATCGAAGATGCAATCGCGGAAAAGCTGCCCGAGGCCCGGACCATCATTCACGTGGAGCCGGACTCTCAGCTCAAAGCCTCGGGGATCGAACCGGAATAAAGGTTCTACAGACGCCCGAAAACCTGCGCGAGGATACGCGACAGCCCTTCGGCATCGGCCTGCTCGAACGCATCGGGCTGATCGCTGTCGATATCAAAGACCCCGATGACCTGCCCCGCAGAATCCCGCACCGGCAGAACCAGTTCGGACCGGGTCGACGAGGCGCAGGCAATGTGCCCCTCAAACGCATCCACATCCGGGACCAGCTGAACCTCTCCGGTGCGCGCCGCTGCCCCGCAGACCCCGCGGGAGAATGGAATGACCAAACACCCGTGCCCGCCTTGATAGGGTCCGATCTTCAACAACTCCGGCTCGGTCACACGGTAAAACCCCGTCCAGTCAAAGCGGTCGTCGCTGTGATGCACCTCGCAGGCGACGGTGGCCATCAGAGCGACCTGATCAGTTTCACCTTCCGTCAGGGCTTCGATGGTTTTGGACAAGAGCGCGTAGTCAGCTTTCATGGGGTCATTTCCAAAGTGCAACCGGGCCGCAACCGCTGCGGCCCGGTTCAGCTAATGGCAAAATGCCAAAGCGTCAAACCCGCTCGATCGCGATTGCAGTGCCTTCACCGCCTCCGATGCAGATCGCGGCCACTCCGCGCTTCAGGCCACGCTTCTCGAGTGCATTTAGAAGCGTCACCATGATGCGTGCACCTGAGGCACCGATCGGATGACCAAGGGCGCAGGCGCCTCCGTTGACGTTGACCTTGTCGCGCGGCAGGCCCATTTCATGCATGAAGGCCATCGGAACAACGGCAAAAGCCTCGTTCACTTCCCACAGGTCCACGTCGTCCTTGCTCCAACCGATCCGTTCCAGCAGCTTCTGCGCGGCCGGGACCGGAGCCGTCGTGAAAAGGCCGGGCGCCTGGGCGTGGCTCGCGTGGCCCAGGATGCGGGCACGGACATTCAGGCCGCGCGCCTCAGCCGTGTCAGCCGCGGCAAGAACCAGCGCCGCCGCGCCATCCGAGATTGACGAGGAATTGGCCGCCGTCACCGTGCCATCCTTGCGGAATGCCGGCTTCAGCGTCGGTATCTTTTCCGGCCGCGCCGATTTGGGCTGCTCATCCGAATCCTGAATGATTTCACCTTTGCGGCTTCGGACCGTGACGGCTGCGATCTCGTCCGAGAAGGCCCCGCTGGCCTGCGCTTCGAGCGCATTCGACAGCGACTTCAACGCGTATTCGTCCTGCGCCTCTCGGGTGAATTGATAAGCCTCGGCGCAGTCTTCAGCAAAAGTGCCCATCAGGCGGCCCTTGTCATAGGCATCCTCCAGCCCGTCCAGGAACATGTGATCCACCACCTGGCCGTGACCGATACGCGCCCCGCCGCGCATCTTGGGCAGCAAGTAGGGCGCATTCGTCATGCTTTCCATTCCACCCGCAACCATCGAGTCTGCATGGCCAAGCGCGATCTGATCGAACGCCATCATTGCCGCCTTCATGCCCGACCCGCACATCTTGTTCAGTGTGGTCGCAGGTACCTCTTCACCCAGACCTGCCGCGAACCCTGCCTGCCGCGCCGGAGCCTGCCCCTGACCGGCGGGCAGAACGCAGCCCATCAAAACCTCGTCGACCGTCTGCGTCTTGGCGTTTTCAAGCGCCGCACGAATGGCGACGCCACCCAGTTCTGCCGCAGGCACGCCGTCGAACATTCCTTGAAACCCGCCCATCGGCGTCCGGGCCGCACCAGCGATCACAACCTCTTTCATGTGACGACTCCTCCTTTTGTCGTGTGCTTGGATACCGAATGGTAAGAAATGCCGTCTAGCGTATTTCTACGATCGATCGACGGAATCCGAGGGGAGTCACGTGGCACTGAGCAGCAAAACGACAGGCGAAACGCAGATCATCACAGTCGACGCCGCCCGCATCGACGCCGCCATGGCGATACAGTTCAAGGAAGACATGCGGACCCAAACCGCAGATGGCGCCGGTCGGATCATCCTGGACCTGTCTGCGGTCGAGTTCATAGACTCCAGTGGATTGGGCGCGATCGTGGCGTCCATGAAGCAACTTGGAAATGGGCGCGGGCTGGAACTGGCGGGATTGCAGCCTGTCGTGGCCAAGGTTTTTCGGCTGACGCGTATGGATACGGTTTTCAAACTGCATCCCAACTTGGATGACGCGCTGGCCTCCGAGTTGGAGTGAAGCGCCAGGGGGCAAATGGCGTGACAGTCAACTGCGAAGACGGCCGACTCGAAGTGGCGTTCCCTGCCGTCGAAGCCGAGGCCAGCCGCGCCATTGCTTCGCTGCAGGCAGGGCTGTCAAATTTCGGCTTGCCGGGGCAAAAGACTGCCGACATCAAGATCGTGTTGGCCGAGGCGATCAACAATGTTGTCGAACACGCCTATGCTGAGCGCGCGCCCGGAATTGTCCGGGTTTCCGTGCTGGACTCCAAAGATTACCTGGAGGTCCAGATCACTGACACCGGGCACCCCTTGCCCGGCCTGAAGATGCCTGATGGCATTCCTGCCAGTGTGGAAACCGATACTTCAAACCTGCCCGAAGGTGGATTCGGTTGGTTCCTGATCCGCACATTGGCCGACGAGGTGCGGTATGACCGCAGAAACGGCCAAAACCTGCTATTCTTGCGGTTTGAGCGCACAAAAAAAGCGGATCGGCCACAATAACGCCCAGATCGGACCATTGTCGCGCCGCAAACGACTGGCAGAAACAAGGGGTAGCTCAGATAGCTTCCCTCGGCGCCATGTGTCACAGCCCCCACCCAGTGAACGGCGCCGAGGACCTTCTCCTTGAAATGACTGGACATCAGCCAACGGCACCCTAGTGTCGACGCGTTCAGGAGGAGACCCATTCCATGCGCGATTTCCACGCCCCCGGCCGTTCCGAGGTTTTATCGACCGAAGGGATGTGCGCAACCTCGCATCCGCTGGCTGCAAAGGTGGCGCTGGATATTCTGGGCCGCGGCGGAAACGCAATGGACGCCGCCATTGCCGCGGGCGTACTTCTGGGCATCTGCGAACCGCAGATGACAGGTCTGGGTGGCGACTGTTTCGTTCTTTTCAATCGCGCGGGCGAAACGACGGTTCGCGCGCTGAACGGCTCTGGGCGGGCGCCCGCTGCAGCCTCGGCCGAAGATCTGCGGGCTCGTGGGTTGGCTACGGTGCCACTTGACGGCCCCGAAGCGGTGACAATCCCCGGCGCCGTCGACGCATTCTGCCACCTGTCAGAAGCCGAGGGCCGATTGGGGATCGAGGCCCTTCTTCAACCTGCAATTCACTATGCCGAAACGGGCGTTCCAGTTGCACCCCGCGTTGCGCATGACTGGTCGCTCGGGGCCGAAACACTGCAGGGCGCAGCGCGGGATCACTATCTGATCGACGGCCGCGCCCCAACGACAGGTCAGATGTTTCGCGCTCCGGGTCAGGCAGAAGTCCTGCGTCGCGTGGCCCGAAATGGGCGTGACGCCTTTTACGAGGGCGAAATCGCCGATGACATGCTGGCTGCCTTGAATTCCCGAGGCGGGATTCATTCGGCCACCGATTTTCACGACACAAAGTTCATCGAAGCCTCACCGGTTGGAGGTGACTACCGCAACGCTGAACTGCTTGAACATCCGCCGAACGGACAAGGCGCGACTGCGATCCTGCTTCTTAACATCCTTAAGCATTTCGACATTGCCGGCATGGACCCGTGGGGCGCCGAACGGGCGCATATCGAAGCCGAGGCGACCAAGCTGGCCTACGATGCACGCAACCGGTTCATCGCCGACCCGGATCATACGTCGCGCATGGAACATTTTCTGGCGCCGGAAACGGCGGCAAAGCTGGCCGAGCTGATTGATCCCCGGCGCGCCATGACCGCCGCCGCCCCGCTGACCGAAGCGGTGCACAAGGACACGGTTTATGTCACGGTCGTCGACCGGGATCGTATGGCTGTTTCTCTGATCTATTCGATCTTCCACAGCTTCGGATCGGGCATCGCCTCGGAAAAGTTCGGCATTCTCCTGCAGAACCGCGGATGTGGTTTCAACCTTGAACCGGGGCATCCGAACGAGCTAGGCGGCGGCAAGCGCCCGATGCACACCATCATTCCCGCGATGCTGAAGCAAAACGGCCAGATTGCCATGCCGTTCGGCGTGATGGGCGGGGCCTATCAGCCGACGGGCCACGCGCGCCTGGTTTCCAACCTTCTGGATTTCGACTTGGGGCTGCAGCACGCCGTCGACGCGCCCCGCGTTTTTGCCGACGGTTCAATCTTGAAGATCGAACCCGGCTACGATCGCAGGATCGCGCAACAATTGTCAGACTTGGGTCACAATGTCGTCGATACGGAAACACCTTTGGGCGGTGCACAGGCGATCCGAATCCATCAAAGCGGAGTATTGGAAGGCGCTAGCGACCCCCGAAAGGACGGCTGCGCTTTGGGTTACTGACGCCGCAACGGCGTCAGCACCGCATCAGTTCAGTTGGAAGTGCAGCGGATAGCTGCCGTCCTGAAACGGCCCGAACATGTTGGGAATGTCAGGATGATCAACAGGTTCGCCTGACTGGTCGGCAATCAGATTTTGCTCTGATACATAAGCCACATAGAAGGATTGATCGTTCTCGGCCAGCAAATGGTAGAACGGCTGATCCTTGATCGGGCGGCTGTCTTCGGGAATTGCCTCGTACCATTCCTCGGTGTTCGCAAATTCCGGATCCACGTCAAAAATCACCCCTCGGAAGGGATGTTTCTTGTGACGAACCACCTGGCCCAGGCGGTACTTTGCATGTGTCTTCAGCATTGTTTCAGCCCCCAAGGCACTTACTAAACCTTTCCGCCGGCAATTGCCAATCATTGATCTGAAATTCCCGGAAACAGTCTGTGAACCTATGCCTGACAGTCGGCGGCCTGCTGCACAGTTTCTTATACGATTGTGATTTCCTCAGCCTGCAATCTGCGCTAGAATAAAGAAAAAAAGGCACGAGGCACATGAGCAGAAAACTTCTCGTACTCTTCGGGGTGCTGTTTTTGGCATCCTGTGGGGGCGGCGCACAGCGTCCGCCCAGCAACCTCAATGACGCTTGCGCCATCGCGCGCGAGCGGCCGGACATGATCAAGGCGTTCAAAAGCACCGAACGCAAATGGGGTGTCCCGGTTCATGTCCAGATGGCAACCATCTACCAAGAAAGCCGCTATCGTCACGACGCGCGGACGCCCCACAAATATGTTCTGGGGGTTATTCCGATGGGCCGTCAGAGCAGCGCCTATGGCTTCAGCCAGGCCCTCGACGGAACCTGGGAAGAATATCAGCGCGAAACTGGGAAGCGGCGCGCCAAGCGTGACCGCATTCGTGACGCGTCAGATTTCGTCGGATGGTACATGAACAAAAGCAGTCAGAAGATCGGCATCTCGACCAGCGACACGCGGAACCAATATCTGGCGTATCACGAAGGTCGCGCGGGTTACGCACGCGGCAGCCACTACGGTAAAACATGGCTGTTGAACGTAGCCAACGACGTGGATGCACGTGCGCAGATGTACCAGGCGCAGCTGTCCAGCTGCCGCTACTGAAAGAGCCGCGGGTCAGCGGTTTTCTGACCCGCGCCGCGCCTTGTTCGAAAACAGGTCACTGTCGATTCTGACATCTTCGTTGAGGGGTCCCAGCAGCACCGTGGTTTGACCCCCGGCGTTGTCGTAGATGACCCATTTCCTCAACTCGATCGGATTTGCCGTGAACATCAGCTCGATCCGTCCGGACTCGGGGTTTTTCGGGTCCTGCGCGGTGACGACCGTGGCTGTGCCATCAAATGTGTGGCCGACCACCATGTTGGCCTGCGACAGGTTCACGTTGCGCGCCAGAACCAGCGACAGCGGCGTGCGCTTCAACGGGTACTGCTCGGGCGGCTGGTTTGATTTGGGGTCGAACACCATCACGGTGCCGGCATTAGCCAGCACGACCGCACTGTTGGGCGGATCGTATTCGAACCGCATCTTGCCGGGGCGCTGCAGCCACAGCTTGCCGGTACTCAGCGATCCGTCATCGTTGACTTGGGTAAACGTCGTCTGAACGGCCTTCAATCCGTTCAGATAGTTCGAGATCTGCGACAAGGGCAGCTTGTCGGCGGCCCAGGCTGCCGGGGCAGTCAAAGCAAGGGCAAGGGCAAAGGCAATCTGTTTCATGACACACAGATATGCGCTCTGCCCTTGTTATTAAATATCCTACTGTTCCGGGACGAGGATTTCGCGTTTGCCCACGTGATTTGCTGCCGAAACAACGCCTTCGTCCTCCATCTGCTCGACCAGCCGCGCGGCCTTGTTGTAGCCGATGGCAAGTTTTCGCTGGATGTACGAGGTTGAACACTTGCGATCCTTGATCACGATGGCAACCGCCTGATCGTACAGGGCGTCCTCACCATTGGTGTTGCCGCCGGTATTCAGGCCCAGAACCGCGTCGATATTGTCGGCCTTGTCCTCGGACGGTCCATCCAGCACGCTGCCGACATAGTCCGGCGGACCATACTGCTTGAGGTGGTTCACCACCTCCTCGACCTCTTCATCGGACACGAACGGCCCGTGGCAGCGGGTGATCTTGGCTCCGCCAGCCATATACAGCATGTCGCCCTGCCCCAGCAGCTGCTCGGCCCCCATTTCCCCCAGGATGGTCCGGCTGTCGACTTTCGACGTCACCTGGAACGAGATCCGGGTCGGGAAGTTAGCCTTGATCGTACCGGTGATGACGTCTACCGAGGGCCGCTGCGTGGCCATGATCAGGTGGATGCCCGAGGCCCGTGCCATCTGCGCCAGACGCTGGATACAGGCTTCGATCTCCTTGCCGGCCACCATCATCAGGTCAGCCATCTCATCGACGATGACGACGATATAGGGCATGGCCTTGGGTTCGAACTCTTCGGTCTCGAAGATCGGCTCTCCGGTTTCGTCGTCGAACCCGGTCTGGACCGTGCGGCTGAACATCTCGCCCTTGGACAGCGCGTCCTTCACCCGGCCGTTGTAGCCGGCGATGTTGCGCACGCCCATCTTGGACATCTTGCGATAGCGGTCCTCCATCTCGCCCACGACCCATTTCAGGGCGACCACCGCCTTTTTCGGGTCGGTCACCACCGGCGACAGCAGGTGCGGGATGCCGTCATAGACGGAAAGCTCCAGCATCTTGGGGTCGATCATGATCAGGCGGCACTCATCCGGTGTCAGCTTGTAGAGCAGCGACAGGATCATCGTGTTGATTGCCACCGACTTGCCTGAACCGGTCGTCCCGGCGATCAGCAGGTGAGGCATCTTGGCCAGGTTGGCCACGACCGAGTCGCCGCCGATATCCTTGCCCAGCGCCAGCGGAAGCGCATGGGTGCCGTCGCCGAAATCGCGGCTTGCCAGGATTTCGCGCAGGACCACCATCTCGCGGTTCTCGTTGGGCAGTTCGATGCCGATGACTGAGCGTCCGGGCAGGGTCGAGACCCGCGCCGACAGGGCCGACATCGACCGGGCGATATCATCCGCCAGCCCGATCACGCGGCTCGCCTTCAGGCCCGGCGCGGGCTCCAACTCGTACATCGTGACGACGGGGCCGGGGCGGACACTGACGATCTCGCCCTTGACGCCATAGTCATCCAGCACGTTTTCCAGCATCCGCGCGTTTTCCTCCAGCGCCTCGTCGCTCAGGTGATGTCGCGGGATGCCCGACGGGTTCGTCAACAGGCTGAGCGGCGGCAGTTCGAAATCCGTGTGCCGCTCTTCGAAGGACAGGCTGGGCTGAGCCTCGGCCTGAGCCCGTCGCGAGGGCAGGACATTGCGCCGGACAGGCTGCGCGACAACTGGCTTGCGCGGTTCGGCAACCGGGATCTTCATCGCCGGACGCGCCTCAGCGATTGGGTCTTCTGCATCCTCGAACACCTGATCGTCGTCGGCGTCCAAAGGCGAATACTCTGAGACCTGGTCTTCGGTGAACGTCTCAATTTCCGCATAAGGCTGCGCTGGCTGACTGGTCAACGGCGGCTCGGGCGGAAGCCCGGCAGCAGTCAGTGGAGGCTCGGTCGGAAGGTTGCCCGCTCGCGGCGCATTCAGGATCAGCGGGTCGGGGCCACGGCCACGCCCCTTGGTCAGCGGGCGGTTCGGATCAGGCTCGGGCGCGATTTCACCGGTGGCGACCTTGCGGTTCTGGATCACCGCGGAAATCTTTGAGCGGATCCGGTCCTCACCCGGCATCTCGTCATATCCGGTGACGGGTTCCGGGTCGACCAGTTCGGGTTCGGGCATCGGCTCGGGGCGGCGGATCAGGCCGGGCATGCGCGCAAGCAGGCCCGTTTTGACGGGCTCGGGTGCAGCGATCTCGGGCTCTTCAAAGACCGGATCGGCATAGGCCAGTTCATCCTCGAATTCGGCACCGGCGGCCTGGGTTGCCTTGCGTTCCTGCCACTTTTCCCGGCGCGCCTGCGCGGCACGGGCCGTGGCCGACGCCCCCTGCCCCAGCGCGGTCATCAGCATGTCATAGGCCATCACCAGACCCAGCAGGAAAGTCCGGAACCCGCGCCGGACATCCGACTTGGTGAAGCCCAGAACAAAAACGCCCAACGCCAGCATACCGGCCGCCATGGCCAGCGACATCAGCTTGACCATGAAATGCGACGAGATGGGCAACAGCGTCAGCAGCGCCCCCATCACCGTATCGCCGAACAGGCCGCCCAGGCCAAAGCTGTGCGTCGCTCGCCATTCAGCTCCGGGCACCAGCGTCGCGGCATAGACCGAAAGGACGGCGATCCAGATCGGCGCGAAAATCAGGCGGGCCACGGCGCGATCCTCGCCGAAATGGCCGGCGAACCGCACGCCCCAGCCGACCAGCACCAGCGCGATGCCAAAGCTGCCCCAGCCCACGATCATGAACAACGGCGCGGCGATCGAAGCGCCGAACCGGCCCAGCCAGTTCTGCACCGGCGCGTCGGTCGAGACCATCCAGTTCGGATCATCCGGCGTGTAGGACCAGATCATCGCCGCGGCGGCCAGGCCGGCCAAGATCAAGGCGATCCCGATCAGTTCCTTGCTGCGCCGCTCGATCGCGGCCTGGGTAGTGCTGTCCAACAATGGGTCGCGGTTGCGCGCGTTGTAAGATGCCATGTGCCCTCGTACCTCACGAATAGATACAGTCGCGGAGCGTGATCAGCCCGCGCTGCATCTCTGTTTTTGGGGCCACCATCGCGACCCTGATAAAGCCTTTGCCCGGGTTCTGCCCCGGATCCCCTTGTGAAAGATATGCGCCCGGCAGGACCCGAACCCCGGATTCCTGCCACAGCTTCAATGCGGCCTGCTCGCCATCTTCGACAGGCAGCCATAGAAAGAACCCCGCCTCGGGCGGCATATAGCCCTGAACGCCCGCGAACACCTGATCGGCGATGGCGTATTTTTCCTGATACAGCGCGCGGTTTTCCTGAACATGCGCCTCGTCGGCCCAGACTTTGGCCGCGGCGGCCTGCAACGGCGACGGCAAAGGCGCCCCGGCATAGGCGCGCAACTGCTTGACCCGCTTGATGCTTTCCGGCCCGCCCGCTATCAGCCCCGACCGCAGCCCTGCCAGGTTCGACCGTTTCGACAGCGAGTTGAACAGCGTGATCCGCTCGGGGTCGGCGCCCAGCTCCTGCGCGACGGTCAGGATGCCGGTGGGCGGCGTGTCGCGGTAGATCTCGGAATAGCACTCATCGGCGAAGATGCGGAAATCGTACCGCTCGGCCAGCCGGATCAGCTCGGCCCAGTAGTCGCGCGAGGCGACGGCACCCTGCGGGTTGGCGGGCGAACAGATATAGGCGACGGCGGTGCGGTTCAGCACATCCTCTGGCAGGCCGGCATAGTCCGGTAGATGCCCGGTGGCCGCGGTGGCCGGCACGAAATACGGCTGCGCCCCGACCGAGATCGAGGCCACCATGTAGACCTGGTAGAACGGGTTGGGGCACAAAACGATCGGCTGCTGGCCGTTCTTCTGCTCGGGGCAGAGCGCCATGGCGGCGTTATACAACCCCTCGCGCGTGCCGTTCAGTGCCATGATGTTGGTCTCGGCGTCCATCCGCACGCCATAGCGACGGTCGATCCAGTCGGCGATGGCCCCGCGCAGCGCGTCGGACCCCTCGTTCGGCGGGTATTTCTGAAATCCGGCGGCATTTTCCACGATGACATCGGTCACCCAGGGCGGAAAGTCATGCTTGGGCTCGCCAATCGTCATATGCACGACATCGCCGCCCGGCGCGTGATGGTCGAGCAGGGCGCGTAGACGCGGAAAAGCATAGGCCGGTAGGTTCGAAAACCGCTCGGGGAAATTCATGACTGCTGCCTCGATACCGGGATCATTGGCGCCCCGGTTTTCCAGCAGATTACAGGCCGAACCCCCGCGCGTCCAGACAAAGAGGTTCCGAATCAGGGGATTGTGGCATTCAGGTCAGAACCGCCTCGGCCGCCGCACCCAACCGCAAAAGCGCCTCTTCCGAGCCCGGATAGCCCAACATCATCAGCCCGCAGGACGGTATCGTGGTGGGCAGCGACAGCGCCGCCAGCCCCATCAGGTTGCCGATCCGGGTGTTGCGCAGGGCCAGAAGGTTCTCGGTGACGTAGTAGTCATGGTCGTTCATTAGCCGATCCAGATCCGGCGGCAGGATCGGAGCGGTCGGGGCCAGAACCGCGTCGAATCCGGCGGTGGCCGCGTCCCAGGCCGATCGGCAGGCCTTCAGCCGAGACCATGCGGCCACGTAATCCGGGCCGGAATGCCCCTTGCCCGCGCGGAACCGTTCAAGGATTTCGGGATACATCGCCTCGGGGTTGGCCTCGATCACGTCGCGCCACAGGCCATAGGCTTCGGTGGTGTAAAGGACACCGGACAGGCCCATCGCCTCGGCCAGCTCCGGCACCTCCAGCGGCACGATCTCGGCCCCGGCATCGCGCAGGCGATCCAGCGCCTCGGCATAGGCCTGGCGTGGTGCGTCGCGCAAATCGTCCTGCGCGATGGTCTGCAGATCGACAAACCGCCGCCCCTTGAGGCCGGCGCCCCGCAGATCGGCCGGCGTTCCGCCCTCCAGCAGCGCCAGCATCTGCGCCGCATCCTCGACCGACCGAGTCAGCGGGCCGACCGTGTCGAACCGCAGGCACAAGGGGACCACGCCCTCAAGACTCAGCCGACCCGAGGTGGTCTTCAGCCCCACCAGGTCGTTCCACGCGGCCGGAATGCGCACCGATCCGCCCGTATCCGAGCCGATCCCGCAGGCTGCCAGACCAAAGGCCACCGAAGCCGCTGCGCCCGAAGACGACCCGCCCGGAACCGCCTTTTCGTCATTCACGCAGGGCGGCGTCGCGGTGACGGGGTTCAGGCCAAGGCCCGAGAAGGCCAGCTCGCTCATATGCGTCTTGCCCAGACAGACCGCGCCCATGGCCGTCGCGTTGCGCAGAACGGTTGCGTCATGGTCGGGAACCCGGCCGCGCAGCAGGGCCGATCCGGCCTCGGTTCCGATCCCGGCGGTGTCGAACAGATCCTTCCAGCTGATCGGCACCCCATCCAGCAGGGACCGGCGCAGCCCTTGGGCCGCCCGTTCCTTGGCTGCGCGGGCTTCGGCGCGGGCGCGGTCATGCGTGACGCGGGCATAGATGCGGTCGCGGTGCGGATGGGCGTCGATGGCCGCCAGATAGACCTCGGTCAGCTCCTCGGGATCGATCTGACCCATGCCGATCCCCCGGCCCAGGTCACATGCCGTCATGGTCAGCCAGTCCTGCATCTTTGCCCCCTTGTCGGAAAAATTCGTGTTTCGGCGACGGTAGCGACAGGACTGCACATGGACAATCCCGAAAGGGCGCGCATATTGCACCGCATGACACAGGTTTCCGATATCTTGATCGTGGGCGGCGGGCTGAACGGCCCCGCCCTGGCGCTGGCGCTGGCGCAGACCGGGCACACCGTTACCGTGATCGACGCACTGGCCGAGAAGGTGCGCAAGAACGCGGCGTTCGACGGGCGTGCCTATGCGCTGGCGCTGGCCTCGCAACGGTTGCTGGCCGCGATCGGCATTTGGGAGCGGGTCGCGGACCACGCCCAGCCGATGTTGGAGATCAAGGTCACCGATGGCCATGCGGGCGCAGGCCCGTCGCCGTTTTTCATGCATTTCGACCATGCCGAGATCGAGGAAGGCCCGATGGGCTATATGGTCGAGGACCGTCACCTGCGGCGCGCGTTTCTTGCGGCGATGGAGGCAGAACCGGCGATCACTCGGGTCGATGGCAAAACCGTGGTTGCGCAGGAAACCGGGCCTGGTGGCGTGACCGTGACGCTGGATGACGGATCGGCGCTGTCCGGTCGGCTTCTGGTGGGGTGCGACGGCCGCCGCAGCGGCACCGCCGCCCGCGCCGGGATCAAGCGGACCGGATGGGACTACGGCCAGACCGCGCTGGTCTGCGCCATCGAACACGACCTGCCGCATCACGGCATCGCACATCAGTTCTTCATGCCCCCCGGCCCGCTGGCGATCCTGCCGCTGACCGGCAATCGCAGCTCGATCGTCTGGAGCGAACGCTCTGACACCGCGCAGCGCATCAACGCACTGGACGAGGCCGAGTACCTTCAGGTCCTGCGGCCCCGGTTCGGCGATTTTCTGGGGGACATCCGCCTGCAGGGTGACCGATTCACCTATCCGCTGAACCTGACCATCGCCAATTCCTTCATCGCAGACCGTCTGGCGCTGGTGGGCGATGCCGCCCATGGCATGCACCCGATCGCCGGTCAGGGGCTGAACGCCGGGCTGCGCGACGTCGGCGCGCTGGCCGAGGTGCTGATACTGGCCGGGCGACGCGGCGAGGACATCGGCTCGGTGCTGGTTCTGGAGCGTTATCAGGAATGGCGTCGCTTTGACACGGCCGCCCTGGCAATGGCGACGGATGTGTTCAACAAGCTGTTTTCGAACGACAATCCGATACTGCGGCTGGGGCGCGACATCGGAATGGGCATCGTGGGCTCCCTGCCCAGCCTGCGCCGCGGCTTCGTGCGCGAGGCCGCCGGTTTGACAGGCGACCTGCCCAAGCTGCTGCAGGGCCGCCCGATCTAGTCGAGCTTGCGCGCCTCATCCACCAGCATCACCGGAATCCCGTTGCGGATGGGAAAAGCCAGACCAGCGGCTTTCGAGACCAACTCCTGCCGCTCGGCGTCATATTCCAGCGTGGTATGAGTCTGTGGGCAGATCAGCGCCTCGAGCATGTGGCGGTCGAATCCCGGTTCCGTCTCTGTCATTGCAATTGTTCCTCGTTTGAACCCCCGCGCAGCGAGAATTCGATCAGTGTGACAAGCGTTTCGCGCCGGGTGCGCAGACAGGGCGCCTCAAGCAGGGCCTGCTTGTCCTCAGGGTCGAAATCCAGAAGCATAGACAGGGAATTGACCAGCAATTCGTCATCCGCCTCGTTCAGTGACTCCCAATCGGTCGACAGTTGGCGGGCGGAAAAGTAACGCCCCAGCAGACGCAGGAAACCGGACCGGTCGAACGTATCGTCTATTTCCCCTTTGCCCAGATCGCGGTCGAACCCGTCCCAGGTAACGGCGCAGCGACGATACGGCGTGAAACCATCCAATTCGGATTGGATGCGAAACCGGGACACACCGGACAGAGTGATCAGATAGCGCCCGTCTTCGGTCTCGGAAAACTGCGTGACACGTCCGGCGCATCCGATCCGATGCAATTTGGTGTCGTCGTTCTGACAAGGGTTCGGCTGGACCATGCCGATCAACCGCTCTTTGGTTTTCAAGGCGTCATCCAGCATTTGCAGGTAGCGGGGCTCGAAAATATGCAGCGGCAGGCGTGACCGGGGCAGCAACAGCGCCCCGGGCAGAGGAAACACGGACACCGTGTCCGGCAGATCGGCGGGATGCATCATGTTTCCGATTCTAGCTCTGATGCGCGGTTAGGCAAATATCATCGAGCTGAGTTTGCGGCGACCGTTCAAAACGATCGGGTCATTGGCCTTGAGCGCATCGAAGATGGTGAACAACTGCGCCTTGGCTGCGCCATCATTCCATTCCCGATCGCGGCGGAACAGCTCCAGAAGCTGGTCAACCGCCTCGGCGGCCTTGCCGTTGGCATAGAGCGCTTGCGCCAGGTCAAACCGGGCCTGATGGTTGTCGGGATCTGCTTCGACCGCTGCCGTCAACTCGGCCACCGGCCCGGCATTTGCGGCCTGTTTGGCCAGTTCCAGCTGCGCATGGGCAGCTTCCAACTCGGCCGTCGTTGAAATCTCGGCCGGAGCGCCGTTCAGGATCGCCTCGGCCTGATCAAGGTCACCCATCGCGATATGCGCCCGCACCAGGCCGCCATAGGCCGCGGCATGTTTGGGGTCTTCGCCAAGAATGGCGGCAAAGGTCTGGGCCGCATCCACTGCCGCGCCATCATTCAGCATCTCTTCGGCGGCCTCCACGGCCTCGTCCAGCTGGCCGCCCGGGCTCTGGCCCCCGGCGGCCTCGATCACACGGTCGATAAAGGCCTTGATCTCCGATCCTGGCAAAGCGCCTTGGAACCCGTCAACCGGCTGCCCCTTGAAGAAGGCGTAGACGGTCGGAATCGACTGGATACGCAATTGCGAGGCGATCATCTGCGCCTCGTCCACGTTGATTTTCACCATCTTGACCGCGCCCTTGGCCGCGGTCACGGCCTCTTCCAAGGCCGGACCCAAGGTCTTGCACGGACCGCACCAGGGCGCCCAGAAGTCGACGATAATGGGCAATTCCTGCGATGCCTCGACGACATCGGCCATGAAAGTGGCCTCGGTTCCGTCTTTGATCAGATCGGTGGCTGCGGGGCTGCCTGCGCCGTTCAGAAGTTCCATGGCATTCACTCTCCGGATTCAGTCTTGGGCCTTATATGCAACCAGCCGACCGGGAAACCAAGGGCCGAGTTGCGGAATCCCGCACCGATCAAAGATCGAAACTGGCAAAGACGGGCGCGTGGTCGCTGGGCTTCTCCCAGCCGCGCGCGTCACGCAGGACGCGGCTGGAATGGCCGGCGTTCGAGATATCAGGCGTCGCCCAGACGTGATCCAGGCGCCGCCCCTTGTCAGCCGCATCCCAGTCGCGGGCGCGATAGGACCACCAGCTGTAGAGCTGTCCCTCGGGGATGTCCTGCCGGGTGATATCGACCCAGCCGCCCGCATCCTGCGTCTCGGCCAGTTGCGCGACCTCGATCGGCGTGTGCGACACGACCTTGAGCAGTTGCTTGTGCGACCACACGTCATCCTCGCGCGGGGCGATGTTCAGGTCACCGACCAGAATGGATTTCTGCGGCTTTTCAGCGTGGAACCAGTCCCGCATGTCGGTCAGGTAATCCAGCTTCTGGCCAAATTTCTCGTTCACCTCGCGATCGGGAACGTCGCCGCCTGCCGGGACGTAGAAATTGTGGATGATCACCCCGTTTTCCAATCGCCCCGCCACATGCCGGGCATGGCCCAGCCCGGCAAAGTCCTGATCGCCCAGATCCGTGATCGGCAGGCGCGACAGGATGGCCACGCCGTTATAGCCCTTCTGACCGCGGGCGATCATGTGGGTGTAGCCCAGTTCCGCGAATCCCTCGGTCGGGATCTTGTCGACCGGCGATTTGCACTCTTGCAGGCAGAGCACGTCCGGCGCTTCTTCCTGCAGCAGCTTCAGCACGATGGGCTCGCGCAGGCGAACGGAATTGATGTTCCAGGTGGCCAGAGTGAAAGGCATGATCGGGGTTCCCTTGTCGCGACTCGGGCAAACTAGCGCGGCAGGTGCCGGGGTGCCATCCGAAAAAAAGCCGGGCCAAAGGCCCGGCAGTCCAACAGGGAGGTACATGTCATGACCCGGACATGCACGGGATGGGATTATCCTAAAGATGCTTCAAGAGTATCACTTTGATCCACATCAATCCACCTATGGTTACGACACCAGTCGATATCCACCAGATTCTGTGACCAAAAGGCGCGCATTGGAGGGATCGGGCTCGATTTTCTGACGCAGGCGGTAGATGTGCGTTTCCAGCGTATGTGTGGTTACACCGGCGTTGTAGCCCCAGACCTCGTGCAGCAGCACATCGCGCGCCACCACGCCGTCGGTCGAGCGATACAGGAATTTGAGAATGTTGGTTTCCTTCTCGGTCAGCCGAATCTTGCGGTCGTCCTCGGTGATCAACATCTTCATCGCGGGTTTGAAGGTATAGGGCCCCAGGACAAAAACCGCATCCTCGGATTGTTCATGCTGGCGCAGCTGCGCACGGATCCGGGCCAGAAGCACCGGGAACTTGAACGGCTTTGAGACATAGTCGTTGGCACCCGCGTCCAAACCCAGGATCGTATCGGCGTCGCTGTCATGGCCGGTCAGCATCAGGATCGGGCTCTTGACCCCCTGCTTGCGCATCAGCCGGCACAGCTCGCGCCCATCTGTGTCGGGCAAACCCACATCCAGGATCACAAGGTCATAGATGGCTTCGCGCGCCCGCTCCATCGCGGATTGGCCGTCGGAGGCTTCGAATACATCAAAGTCCTCGGTCATCACCAACTGCTCGCTGAGCGCTTCGCGCAGGTCTTCATCGTCATCGACCAGCAGAATTTTCTTGAGTTGCGCCATGTCCCGGTCCTCCTAAACCTTTTGCAACACTTGAGCTTGGAAGATGCAATCAACAAGTTTTGCTGCAATGCTCTCACGCCCTCGTGTCTGGTGGGCCGGAAATGTTTCACATTTCCTTTCGAACGGGCTAGGACGAGGGTCGAACGTTACAGGATAACATCAATGAGTCTCATTCCAGACATCACCGAGTTGCTGGCCCGGGCGCGTGCCGACCTTCGGATGGGCGTTCCGGTCGTGCTGACGGATGACGGGGATTTCAGCGTTGTTGCCGTCGCCGCAGAGACACTCAACCCGCAGCGTCTGGCGGACCTGAGGGGGCTTGGCGACACGCCTGTGGTTGCCATCACAGGACGACGGGCCGAAACGCTGAAAGCCCGCGCCTATGACGGTGATCTTGCTCGGGTCGTGATACCGGCCGAGGCTGATCTGGGGTGGGTGCAGGCGGTTGCAGACCCGTCCGATGACCTGAATGCCCCGATGAAGGGGCCCTTGATGACTCAGCGCCAGGGCAATGCGCACCTGCATCGCATCGCAATCGCACTGACAAAATCCGCCCGCCTGCTGCCCGCTGCGGTGGTGGTTGCGGTCGAAAACGGCCGGGCCTTTGCGGCGACACACGGTCTGACCTGCATCGACCACACACGCGCCGCGCCGCATCTGGCCGATCGCAGCCCCTTGCACGAGGTGGTTGCCGCGCGCCTGCCGATGGAGGTGTCCGAGGCCGGTCGTCTGCACGTCTTCCGCCCAGAGGACGGTGGCGAGGAGCACTATGCCATCGAAATCGGCCGGCCGGATCGCTCGAAAACTGTTCTGGCGCGGTTGCATTCGGCCTGTTTTACCGGTGACCTGATGGGCAGCCTGAAATGCGACTGCGGCCCGCAACTTCGCGGCGCCCTGGCCCAGATGGGGGCCGAGGGGCATGGCGTCCTGCTGTATCTCAACCAAGAGGGTCGCGGGATCGGCTTGGCCAACAAAATGCGCGCCTATTTCCTGCAGGATCAGGGCTTCGACACGGTCGAAGCCAACCACCGGCTTGGGTTTGAAGATGACGAGCGCGACTTCCGCCTTGGATCGGACATCCTGAAATCGCTTGGGTTCAGTTCGGTCCGGTTGCTGACCAACAACCCGGCCAAGATCGCAATGATGGAACGGACCGGGATTGCCGTTACCGAGCGTGTGCCGCTGAAGGTCGGGGAAACCGCCCACAACCGGGCCTATCTGGCAACCAAGGCCTCGAAATCGGGCCACTTGCTGTGAGCCCTCTTGATCTGGTGGTGACGCCGACCGGAGTGCGGTTCTTCGGCCGCAGGTTTCCCTGCACCATCGGCAGAGGTGGCCTTAGCAACCAAAAGCGCGAGGGCGACGGGGCCACCCCCACAGGGCACCACCACATTGTCGGAATGCTGTACCGCCCGGATCGGATTGCGCCTCCCGCCCCGTGGGCTTTGCCCATCGGGCCGGGCGATCTGTGGTCGGATGACGATGGGGATCAGGACTACAACCAACACGTTCGGGCGCCCTATCCATGCAGTCACGAACGCCTGCGTCGGGCTGACCCGCTGTACGATCTGGTGCTGATTACCGATTGGAATTGGCCCGTCGCCACACCCGGGCGCGGATCAGCGATCTTTCTGCATCAGTGGCGCAGACCGGGTTATCCGACCGAAGGCTGCGTGGCGTTCCAGCGCGACGATCTGCACTGGATCGCGCGGCGCGTCGCACCCGGAACCCGGATCATCATTCCGCGGGTTTGACCCGGTCACCAAAAATGGCCGACCCCACCCGGACATGAGTTGCACCCAGCGCGATCGCGGTTTCAAAATCGCTGCTCATCCCCATGGACAGGCCTTCCAAACCGTTTCGGCGCGCGATCTTGGCCAGCAGAGCAAAATGCAGCGCGGGCTCTTCGTCGACGGGCGGAATGCACATCAACCCACGCACCGGCAGGTCAAGTGAGCGGCATTCGGCGACAAAATCATCGGCCTCGGCGGGCATAACCCCGGCTTTCTGGGCCTCTTCGCCGGTATTCACCTGAATGAACAGCTCAGGACACTGCCCCAGCTCTTGCGCCAGCCGCGCAAGGGTTTTGGCCAGTTTGGGACGGTCGACCGAGTGGATCGCGTTGCACAGCTCCATCGCCTGCCGCGCCTTGTTGGTTTGCAGCGGACCAATCAGATGCAGATCAATATCGGGATAGCTTTCACGGAAGGCGGGCCACTTGCCGGCGGCCTCCTGCACCCGGTTTTCACCAAAACACCGGTGACCCTGCTTCAACACGGCCTCGACCCGATCGTTGGGCTGCACCTTGGATACAGCAATCAGCCGGACCGAGCCCTTGGGGCGGCCGGCTGCGGCTTCGGCCTTGGCGATGCGGGCGGTGATTTCTTGCAGCGACATGGATTCCCTCTGTTTCCATTTGTCCGCAGAAAAACACCATGTCGGTACAAAAGAAAAGGGCGGGTCCGAAGACCCGCCCTCAAACCTTGCGGTTCAGATCAACTTAGAAGTTGAACTGAGCACCGAAGTCAGCGCGCAGGCGGCTGTCGCCGTCACCGGCTTTCGACTGGCCGATACCACCGCGCAGCGATGCACCGCCGCCCAGGTCGTAGATGGCGCCAATGCCGTACTGCTGGGTGTCGTTGTCAGCCGAACCGTCGCCGTAAGCGAAGGTCAGGGTGGTTGCAGCGCCAACGTTGTAGGCTGCCGACAGACCGTATGCGGTACCGTTCAGGTCCTCGTCTGCAACGTCATCGTCTGCGACGAAGATGGTGCCCGAGAAGTCACCGAATTCAGCACCCAGGGTCAGAACTGCCAGGCTCTGCTTCTCAACAACGTCGCCGATGGCGCTGGTTTCACCATAAGCAACAGCTGCGGTGAAGTTGTTGAAGCTGTAGGTGAAGCTGATGTCCCAGCGGTCTGCGCTGTCTGCAACACCGTTCAGGCCAAAGGTTGCCTGGTCGTACGATGCGCCGAAGGCGAAGTCACCAACTGCGTACTGGAAGAACACAGCGTTCGAACCAGCACCGGTCGACGAGTAGCCCAGGAAGCTGTAGTCAACGCCCGAGTACTGACCGATGAAGTTTTCCAGGCCCGGCTCGTTACCGTAGTAGTTTGCCAAGTTGTCGAACGAACCAGCAACGTTGCCGGCGTCAACACGCAGACCACCGTAGATGACCGAGAAGCGAGCGCCGTTCAGGCCGGCTGCGTTTGCTTCGCCGTTGCCGGCGTTTTCGTCAGCCTGCAGACGAACACGTGCTTCAAAGCGGACGCCACCGTCGGTTTCCGCGATGCCGTCGATGTTCAGGCGGAAGCGCGAGACCAGGATGGTTTCGTCGGTCGAAACGGTCGTGGTGTTGGTGGTGGTGGTGGTAACCGTCGCACCACTGGTTGTGGTCACGGTGGTCATGCCGCCACTTGCGGTAGTGGTCATAGCGGCTTGGCCGGTGTTGAAGTTGGTCACAACGCCGGTACGGTCTTCCAGGTAACCGATACCAAAGCGGCCATAACCGCTGAACTTAACTTCGGCCGCGGCAACCGATGCGGTTGCGATCAGTGCGGTCGATGCGAAGAGAACTTTTTTCATCTTGTTTCCCTCGGTTTCAATAATTTCTACTCGACACATACCTGCTGCATATGTCTCAGCACGCAGACCGTTTCGCTCTTTTTGCCCCTGTTGCGCAAGCATGCCTTGGACAGCTTCGGTTCTTTGGCCCCAAATTGGTGCAAGGATGCCACAGTCGAATTCACCCCGATATTTCAGCGGCACCGGTACGTAAGCCAAGAATGGGGTTGTTGCAGCACAGTACGTTGTCTAGGAGTATCTCCTAGCAAAGCAAAACATGTGAAAACAGGACCTGCCGACGATGCGCCTGCTGACGATTTTGGGTTTGACCGTTTTGACTGCCTCCGTTTCTGCGTGCGGACAGAATCGGAGCACGTCGCCCAACCCCAATGTTCTATCCGCCGACGGCAGCTCGTCCGAGGCCCGCGAGCTCAACGATCCGAATCGTTCGACCATCTGGGATGTGTTCGGCCCCAACAACTCGGAACAGGTCACCCAGGTCAACCGGTACCTTTGGGCGGCGTCGCTGGATGTGCTCAGCTTCCTGCCGGTGCAGGAGGTGGATCCGTTTACCGGCGTTATCATAACGGGTTACGGCAAACCGCCGGGCGGTGGGCGGTCCTATCGGGCAACGGTGCACATCAGTGATCCGGCCCTGGCGGCGCGGTCCCTTTCGGTGGCTCTGCAGACCAGCGGGGGCGCTCCGGTCAGCGCGGCGACCACGCGTGCGGTCGAAGATGCGATTCTTTCGCGGGCGCGCCAGCTACGGATCGCGGACAACAAGCTCTAGCAACCCGCAGAAAATCACAATATTACCACGCCGGGCCCCTGCCCGGCGTTTTCATTCACGAAGGACCGCATGATGTCGCGTTACTCGGCCAACGAAATCGAAGCAAAATGGCAAGAGGCCTGGGACAAGGCCGGGATCTTCACCGCCAAACGGACGGCGGACAAGCCGAAATACTATGTGCTGGAAATGTTCCCCTATCCGTCGGGGCGCATCCATATGGGGCATGTGCGCAACTACACCATGGGTGACGTGATCGCGCGCCACAAGTTGAGCACCGGGCACAACGTTCTGCACCCGATGGGCTGGGACGCCTTCGGGATGCCGGCGGAAAACGCGGCCATGGCCATCGGCGGCCACCCCAAGGACTGGACCTATGGCAACATCGCCGACATGCGCGCGCAGATGAAGCCGCTGGGCCTGTCGATCGACTGGTCGCGCGAGTTCGCGACCTGCGACCCGGAATATTACGGCCAGCAGCAGGCGCTGTTCCTCGACATGCTGGATGCGGGGCTGGTCTATCGCAAGAACGCCGTGGTCAACTGGGACCCGGTGGACATGACCGTGCTGGCCAACGAACAGGTGGAAAGCGGCCGCGGCTGGCGCTCGGGCGCATTGGTCGAGCGGCGCGAGCTGACCCAGTGGTTCTTCAAGATCTCCGAGTTCTCGGAAGAGCTTCTTGATGCGCTGGATACGCTCGACAACTGGCCCGCCAAGGTGCGGCTGATGCAGGAAAACTGGATCGGCAAGTCACGCGGGCTGGAGTTTTCCTTCGAGCGCACCGACGGCAGCGCACCCATCACCGTCTATACCACGCGACCGGACACGCTGTTGGGGGCGTCTTTCGTGGGTATCTCGCCCGATCACCCGATAGCCAAGCAGCTTGAGGCCGAGAACCCGGAAGTCGCTGAATTCGTTGCCGAATGCCGCAAGGGCGGCACCACGGAAGAGGCCATCGAGACCGGCGAGAAGCTGGGTTTCGACACCGGCATCCGCGTCAAACACCCGCTGGACCCGAACTGGGAACTGCCGGTCTGGATCGCGAATTTCATCCTTATGGATTACGGCACCGGCGCGATCTTTGCCTGCCCCGCGCATGACCAGCGCGACCTGGATTTCTGCCGCAAATACGACCTGCCGGTAATCGACACCTTCTTTGCCCTGGATGACGACACGCCGGTGGACAAGATCGCCTTCGTCCCGCCGAAAGAGCAGAAGGTGCGCTGGGTCAACCATTTCGCCGGTCTGACCGAGGCCACCGGACAGGAAGCCATCGACGCGACTATCGACTTTGCCGAGAAGGCCGGCTGGGGCAAAGGCGTGACCAAGTACCGCCTGCGCGATTGGGGCCTGTCGCGCCAGCGCTACTGGGGCTGTCCGATCCCGGTGGTACATTGCGACGATTGCGGCGTGGTGCCGGAGAAAAAGGAAAACCTGCCGATTCGCCTGCCCGACGATGTCACCTTCGACAAACCGGGCAACCCGCTGGATCGTCACCCGACCTGGCGCGACTGTGCCTGCCCGTCCTGCGGCAAACCGGCCAAGCGCGAAACCGACACGATGGACACTTTCGTCGATTCGTCGTGGTATTTCGCCCGTTTCACCGCCCCGCGGGCGGAAACGCCGACCGATCTGGCCGAAGCCGAGTACTGGATGAACGTGGACCAGTATATCGGCGGCATCGAACACGCCATCCTGCACCTGCTGTATTCGCGGTTCTTCGCCCGGGCCATGCATCTGACGGGGCATCTGCCGAAAAAGGCGATCGAGCCGTTCGACGCGCTGTTCACCCAGGGCATGGTCACCCATGAAATCTATCAGACCCGCGACGACAAGGGCCGCCCGGTCTATCACCTTCCCGAAGAGGTCGAGGACGGCAAGCTGAAGGCGACGGGCGAGCCGGTCGAGATCATCCCCTCGGCCAAGATGTCGAAATCGAAGAAAAACGTGGTCGACCCGGTCAGCATCATCTCGGCCTTCGGGGCGGATACCGCGCGTTGGTTCGTTCTGTCCGATTCGCCGCCCGAGCGTGACGTGGAATGGACCGCCGCCGGCGCCGAGGCCGCGCACAAGCACCTCAGCCGCGTGCATCGCATCGTGTCCGAGATCGCCGCGTCCGACGCCCCGGCCAATGCCGAGGACGAAGCGCTGCTGCGCGAGATGCACAAGACCATCCATGACGTGACCGGCGGGGTCGAATCCTTCGGCTTCAACGCCTCGATCGCCAAGCTCTATGCCTTTACCAACACGCTGGCCAAATCCAAGGCGGGCGCACAGGCCAAGCGGCAGGCGGCCAAGACGCTGGCGCAGCTGATGTCGCCGATGACCCCGCACCTGTCCGAAGAACTGTGGCAGATGCTGGGCGGCGAAAGGCTGGTGGCGCTGGCGCCCTGGCCGGTGGCAGACGAGTCGATGCTGGTCGATGACACCGTCACCCTGCCCATCCAGATCAACGGCAAACGCCGCGCCGAAATCAGCGTCGCCAAGGATCTGGACAAGACGCAGGTTGAAAAAATCGCGCTCAGCACCGAAGCTGTGCAGAAGGCGCTGGATGGCGCTGCTCCGAAGAAGGTGATCGTTGTTCCGGGCCGGATCGTGAATGTCGTTGTTTGACCGCAGAAACCTGCTGCTTTCGTTGGCGGCGTTGACCGTGGCGCCCGCTTGCGGGTTCCAGCCGGTTTATGCCCCGGGCGGCGCCGGCAGCGAATTGTACGGCAAGGTCGCCGTGTCAGCGCCGGATTCGGTCGAAAGCTACCTTCTGGTGCAGAATCTGGAGCAGTCACTGGGGCGCAGCGTCAGTTCGGCCAAGGATTACAGCCTGAATGTGCAGGTCTCTACTGTGACCCGCGGGGCCGCGATCACGACCTCGAACGAGACCAACCGGTATTCGATCGACGGGCGCGCCAGCTATACGCTGAAATCCAATGAAACGGGCCAGATCCTTGTGTCCGGCACTGTGGCCGATTTCGTAGGCTACTCCGCCGCGGGGTCCACCGTTTCCACGCTCGCTGATGAACGGGATGCCAAAGAGAGGCTGATGGTCATCCTGTCCGATCAGATCGTCACGCGCCTGTATTCCGCACCGGGCCTGGCTTCATGAAGCTGTCCCCGCGCGACGCCGAGGGGTATTTCGCCAAACCTGACCCCGACAAGACTGGATTGTTGATCTACGGCGCCGACGCAATGCGCGTCGCGCTCAAGCGCCAGCAGGTATTGGCCGCGCTGCTGGGCCCGGGTGCCGAAGAGGAAATGCGCCTGACCCGTCTTCCGGCCTCGGATTTGCGCGCGGATCCTGCCCTTCTGCTGGATGCCGTGAAGGCTGTGGGGTTCTTTCCCGGTGCGCGCGCCGTATTCGTCGAGGATGCAACCGACGCCGCAACCCCGGCGATCGCCGCCGCGCTCGAGGATTGGGCGCAAGGCGACGCCCAGATCATTGTGACCGCCGGGCAGCTCAAGGCCAGCTCGAAGCTGCGCAAAGCGTTCGAAGGCCATCGGGCTGCCTATGCGGTCGGAATCTATGACGATCCACCGTCGCGCGCGGAGATCGAGCGTGTTCTGGCCCAAGCCGGACTTGCGAGCGTTCCCCGTGACGCGATGTCCGTGCTCAGCGATCTGGCGACCGAACTCAGCCCGGGCGACTTTGCGCAAACCGTTGAAAAGCTGTCTCTTTACAAACGCGGTGATGCCTCAGGCGTTGCCGTCGAGGACATCGAGGCCTGCGCACCGCAATCCAATGAGGCGGCCCTGGATGACGTTCTCAACGTCGTTGCCGAAGGCCGATCCGGTGAAATCGGGCCCCTGATCCGACGGTTGCAGGCGCAGGGAACCAATGCGGTGTCCCTATGCATCGGTGCGACCCGCCATTTTCGCACGCTCTATGCCTGCGCCTCGGACCCCGGTGGCGCGGCGCAAGGGATCGGCAAACTCCGGCCGCCGGTCTATGGCAAACGGCGTGACCGGATCCTTCGGCAGGCGCAGACTTGGGGCGCGCACAAGCTGCAGACCGCTTTGACCGTGCTGACGGACACGGATCTGTCTCTCCGGTCGGCGGGGCAGACTGCCCCGGCCACGGCCCTGGTCGAACGCGCTCTGATCCGGCTGGCCATGCTGGCGCGGTCACGCTGAATTGAACTGACGGCGCGTCCGACTTGACGCGGCGGCGCAGTCCCCCACCCTGACGCCAGAGCAACCACGCAGGAGTATGACATGTACAAGATCTACGGGCGCATCCAAAGTCGTGCCTCTCGAGTGATCTGGCTATTGGAAGAGTTGGGGCAGGTCTATGAGTGGATCGATGCCGGCCCGCACGATCCGTGCGTTCTGGACCTGAACGGAACGGGCAAGATCCCTGTCCTGCAGGATGGCGATGCAGTCATTTCGGACAGCGCTGCGATCATGACCTATCTGGCGGATAAGCACGGGGCCTTCACTTTCCCCGCCGGCACCCCGGAACGGGCCGAGCAGGATTCGTTGTTGCACGCGCTGTTGGAAGAATTCGACGCTCCGCTTTGGCTGGCCGCCCGCCATATGTTCATCCTGCCCAAGGACAAAAGCGTTCCACAGGTCGTCGAAACTGCCAAATGGGAGTTTGACCGCAGCTTTCAACGCATGGGGCAACGGTTCAAAGGGCCATTCCTTCAGGGCGAGCAGATGACGATCGCGGACATCCTGTGCATTCACTGCATGAGCTGGGCAAAATCGGCTGGCTTCCCGATGAATTCAGACAGCCTGAAAGCCTACGGCAAGCGCGTTCGCGAGCGTCCGGCCTACAAGAAACTGGGTGAAATGGCCAAATCCGCCTAATCCGCTTGGGACGGCCCGGCCCATTCTGCGGCCGAGCGCCCTGCCCATCGACCAGTAGCCAGGCATGCGGTCAACAAATAGCCGCCGGTCGGGGCTTCCCAATCCAGCATCTCGCCTGCGCAGAACACGCCGGGCTTGGCTTTCAGCATCAGCCCCGAGTCCAGCCCGCTTCTCGCAACGCCACCCGCAGTCGAAATGGCTTCGTCCAGCGGGCGCAAGCCTGCATTGCGAACAGGCAAAGCCTTCAAAGTCTTGACCCAATCATCGCGGCGGAGATTCTGCCCGTGGGTCATTTCGTGGAACAGGGCGATCTTTGGCGGAGGCAGGCGCAGGCCGTTCTTCAACCAACGGGTCAAAGTGGTTTTCGGGCCAGCTGTCGACAAACGCCTGGACAGATCGTGGATCGTGCGGTCCGGCACGAGGTCCACATACAGATCAGATCCCTGCCGCAGTGCGGGTGTCAGCGGATAAAGACCGCCGCCTTCCAGACCTTTGGCCGAAATGACCGCCTCGCCACGGCTGGCAAGGTCGCCCGCGCGCCACCGAACAGATTTCAGTGCCTGACCGAAATGCGCGGCCATATGGGGGCTCCATTCGACGGACAGTGCGGCGTTCGATGGTGCAAAAGGGACCAGTGGAACCCCGGCCTCGGCCAGAGCCGGCGCCCAGGCGCCATCCGATCCCAGACGCGCCCAGCTGGAACCGCCAAGCGCCAGAACCGTGACGTCAGCAACCACTTTCTGCCGACCTACTGGCGTATCAAAGACCAGCGCGGTGCCGTCCCAACCCAGCCAGCGCCAACGGGTTCGAATCTCGACCCTCATCTCGGCCAGCCGCGCCAGCCAGGCGCGCAGCAATGGCGAAGCTTTTTTTGATTTGGGAAATACCCGCCCTGTGGACCCCGTGAACAGATCTTGGCCCAAGTCCCGCGCCCAGCTTTGCACGCTCTGCGCATCGAAGGCGGCAATCATTGGGTGCAACCAGTCCGCCGCATCGCCGTAGGCCGAAATCAGGCGGTCAAACGGCTCGTCCTTTGTCAGGTTCAGACCGGACTTCCCCGCCATCAGGAATTTGCGGGCCACCGAGGGTTTGGCCTCGGCAACCAGCACATTGTGTCCGGCCCCGGCAAGCTCTTCGGCAGCCATCAGCCCGGCGGGCCCCGCCCCGATCACCACTGCCTGTGCCATATCTGCCCTCTTGCCTGACTTGCGTTCAGCCGCGACTGTGTTCCAGTGATGACGAACAGCGATCCGATCTGCCCGCTCTGCAACCGCCCGATCCCGAACGGGACCGGCAGCCTGCACCATCTGATCCCAAAACTCAAAGGTGGCAAGGGCGGTCCCACCGTTCTGCTGCACAAGATCTGCCACAAGGAGGTGCACGCCACCCTGACCGAAGCCGAGCTTGCGCGAGACTTCAACACTGTAGAAAGCCTACGCACGCATCCCCGGTTGAACCGTTTTCTGGACTGGGTACGCAAACGTCCGCCGGGATTTCAATCCAAAGTCCCGGGCCGACGCCGCAGCCGTTGATCAGGCTGGCAGGAACGGGTCACCCATCGGGTCTGTTTCCGTTGCAGCCAGGCCCTCGACCTCGATGCCCAGAAAGTCTGGCGCGGGAACGATTCGCGCATCGGGAATATGCTGGTATTCCAAGGTGGTATAGGGACGTTTCCACAGCCATTCGCGATTGGCCACCGCCCAGAGATCTGGGTCCGGCGGCACCTCGGTCGTGAAGGCATAGAAATGCAGATCAAACCCGTGCGAGGCCACGTCCTGCATGGAGAGCAGGCGCAGGCCCAAATCCCTGCAGAACGCATCCTCTGCCAAAATGTCGCCGGTCCGCAGAGTGATCTGGCCCATGGCGGCCTGTCCGAACGGCTTCGCATCCGGCTGCTTTTCGGGCCGGTTCCCCTCGAAATCATGCTGAAGAAGCTCGATCGAGAAGCCTTCGGGGTCCGACAGGTGGCACATGTAACCGATATCTCGAAACTGGGCCTGGCGGCTGACGTTGACGCCGGCGCGCCGGAGCCATCCGGCAGGGTGATGCCGATCTTCCAGTACCTCTGACCCCGGTCGTGGGCGTATCCGCAGCCTCCGGGCAACAGCAGAAGGTCGGCGCTGGGCCCCGGATAGCCCACTCGTCGCGCATCGCCCTCGGCACGAACGACCATGCCGAGGTTTACCCTGTAGAACTCGGCCAGCCGTGCGGGATCAGCCACACGCAGGCGAAGGGCAGCGATCCTCATCCGCACATCCCGGCGATACCGGCCGCCGTCTGCGGATCAGCGGCCAGGCTGTCGGCAACCAGGTCCCGCGCGGTCTGCATCAGATCTTCCGGGGCGACCACCCGGTCCACCAGGCCAAAGGCAAGCGCTTCGTCTGCGGTGACCTTCTGGCCTGCCATCAGGATCAACTTGGTCCGGGCGGGGCCGATCAGCGCACGCATGCGTTTCACATCCGATGGCTGCGGCAGGAACCCCAACCGCATGACCGGGTAGAATACTTTGGCCGTGGGCACCGCGATGCGCAGGTCACAGGCCAATGCCATACCGTTGGCCCCGCCCGCCATGGTGCCGTTCAACGCAGCAACGGTCAGGCAGGGCAGCGCCGCGATGGCTCCGGACAAACGCTCCCACAGGTCCGAGGTCGCAAGGCCTGCCCGCGCCTCGTCCAGATCGGCGCCGGCACTGAACACCTTGCCCGCTCCGGTCAGGATCAGGGCGCGCGCCTCTTGGGCCGCTTCCGCGATCTGCAGCAGGTCCGACAACATGGCCCCGGTCAGGGCATTGGCCTTGCCGGGGTTGTTGATCGTGACCGTCCACAGACCGTCCTGCTGGGTCAGGTCGATCACGTCAGGCCGATCCTCTGGCGAATGTCATCACGGCGCAGCGAAATCTCGGTTCCCAGAAACTCGTCCGCATCTTCCGAGCACATCCACAGCAGCGCCCGCGCCGGCCAGTCGGCCGGGATGTGATCGTCCCAGTCCAACTGGCTGACCGGGTTGATGCCGCTGGCCTTGATGACCCGCTGCATGTCGGTCGCCACCGTGCCCGGGGACAGACCCATGGCGCGTATGCCGTGATGCGCCTCTTCCAGGTGAAGACATTCGGTCAGCATTTTCGCCCCGGCCTTGGACGCGCAGTAGTGGCTCCAGGCCTCGACCGGGTTCGAGGCGGCTCCGGAGGAAACGGTCAGAACCGTCCCGCCGCCCGCCGCGCGCATCAGCGGCAGAACCGCGCGCATCCCGTGGAACACACCCTTGAGGTTGATGTCGATGGCCTTGCTCCAGGCTGCTGGATCGGCATTTGACAGGTGAAAGATTGGATCGATCACACCTGCATTGCCGATCAGCACGTCCACGCGGCCAAAGCGGTCGGCGCAATCCGCAACCGCTTGTTCCACCTGCGCAAAATCGCTGACGTCGCAGGACAGCGCGATGGCGTTCTCACCCAGTGCCGCGGCCAATGCATCGATCTGATCATGGCTGCGCGCTACCAGCGCGACATTGGCGCCGGCTGCGGCAAATACGCGCCCTGCTTCGGCGCCGATGCCGCGGCTGGCTCCGGTGATCAGTACTGTTTTGCCCTTCATATGCATCCTGTAATCCTTTTGGATTGAAATCGGGTAAAGTGGTACCGCGCAAACGGGGAAATCGTCCAGCCCTTGCCCCTTGACGGCAGCCGCGACAACCACGACCATGCGCGCAATTTTTACCGAGAAGGGTTCCCTAATGTCCGTTTTCTTCCGCCGCAGCTGCGGTGCCGCGCTGGCCTATGCCGTTGCAACCCAAGGCGCTTTTGCCGATCTGTCCGCCAACGATGTCTGGTCGGATTGGCAGGCCTACATGGGCAGCATGGGGTACACCATCACCGGCGAGCAGAACACCTCTGGCGACGTCACCACCATCACGAACATGACCATGAAGATGGACCTTCCCGAGGGAGAAGGCTCGTTCGACATGGTCGTTCCGGAAATGACCCTGACGGAAAACGGCGACGGAACGGTCAGCATCGAATTCCCCGAAAGCTTCCCCATGACGGTATCCGGCCAGGCCGAGGAGGAAGAATTCTCGGTGGATATCCTGTACTCGCAGACCGGGTTGAAAATGCTGGTTTCGGGGTCGCCCGACGACATGACCTATGACTACTCTGCCAGCAAGCTGGCACTGGCGCTCGACAACATCATGGTCGATGGCGAAGCGATGCCCGAAGACGTGCTGGATCTGGGTTTTGAGATGATCAACCTGGCCGGTGCATCCCGGATGCAGATCGGAGAGGGCCGCAAGGTCGACCAGAACTTCACGGCGGCAAACCTGACCTATGACCTGAATTTCCAAGACCCGGAAACGGGCGAAGATGCACGCATCAACGGCAAGCTCGACCAGCTGGAGTTTGAAGGCAAGAACGTAATCCCCGAAGGCTTCAGCCTGGCGGACGTGGAAGGCGCATATGAGGCTGGTTTTGCCTTTGACGGGATCTTCACCTACGGCGCAGGCCAAACCAGCATCGCAGGCACCAGCGAGGGCGAGGCTTTCTCGATGGCCAGCAGTTCGGACGGTGGCCGCTTCGGTGCCAGCATCGACGCCGAGCGTCTGGCGTATGACGTCGAACAGAACAATGCAAAGCTGGAAGTAACCACGGCAGACCTGCCGTTTCCCATCGAGATTGCAATGGCGAAGGCCGGTTTGAAACTCGAGGCACCCATCCAGGCATCCGAAGAGGTTGAGCCGTTCGGCTTTGCGATGAACCTGACAGACTTCACCATGTCCGACATTCTGTGGAGCATGTTCGACCCCGCAGGCGCGTTGCCACGCGATCCAGCCACGATCGCGCTGGATGCGACTGGCACCGCAAAGGTTCTCCTGAACTTCCTGGACCCGGAAGTTGCCGAAGCATTGGAAGGCTCGGACGAAGTTCCGGCCGAACTGCATTCGCTCAAAATCAATGAACTGCTGGTCTCGATGGTCGGTGCCAAGCTGACGGGCACCGGTGATTTCACCTTCGACAACTCGAACACCGAAGAGTTCGGAGGCGTTCCGGCGCCGGCGGGTGAGGCAAACCTCCAGTTGGTGGGTGCCAACGCCCTGATCGACAAGCTGATCGGAATGGGGTTCATGTCCGAGAACGACGCCATGGGCGCGCGCATGATGATGGGGATGATGGCTGTTCCCGGCGACCAGCCCGACACGCTGAACTCCAAGATCGAGTTCACCAAGGACGGCCAGATTTTGGCCAATGGTCAACGGATCAAGTAACAAAATTTGTACACAATGGGGCCGCCAAAAGGCGGCCTCACACGTATACTACAGTTGCACGCTATTGTTTTCGAACGCGGCGGAACAGAACTGACCCGCCGCAACTAACTCTTTGATCGTATGCGAACCCCAATGCGGACAAGGAATCGAAACAAGACTGAATGCCGCGCAACCCGATCTTCCGAGTGTGCACTTCTAGGTAGATTTTTTGGATACCTACCAAATCTATGTCATCGAATAGAGTCCTTTCGCCCCCTTCAATATCGACAATCAAAACATTTGCTCTGGTCTCCCTTAGCACATCGGACAAAGGAGTCTTGTCCACTTCTATTGACTTTTTGTACTCAGGCTCAGGATCAAGTGACGACGACCAGAATGGTTCCCGCAAGTAGAACCTTGATTTTCCCGCAACTTCACTGGCCCCTACTGCCACCGCGTTTAGTACGTTCAACCCGGTTGCGTCATTAGCTCTGTGAACACGACCGATGAACTCGCAGAGCGAAGGATTTGCTTCTATACAGGTTAACTTTGACACCCCAAGCTGCGTATACAGAAAGGTCGAAATAAAACCTATACCCGCACCAAGCTCAACAACGCGGTCGTCAGCCTGGATGAACTTCGGCAACCCCCCAACCTCGTCCTTCTCGTATCTTCCAGCGAGTATCGAGCGTTTCACTTGCGGGGTTATGATTTGAGGGTCGTCGGGAATCTGGACACCGCGTAGCGTAAGGTGTTTCTGCATCTTTCTCCTGTCTGTGACTGGCACTCCGATATTTCGTTTATGGCAGTGCTTGTTCCTTCGCATGAGCAGGTTGTGCGAACAACAACCAGCTCTTCCACGAAAAGGATGCTTCAACAAGTTGAAGAGAATTGCAAACGATCACAGGGCTTGCGAGGCGGGTTGACCAAGGCTAGGTCCAATACAATCAATTGGAGGCACCATGACCCGATCACTCGAAGCAATCAGCCACGAAATGCTGGACCTGGCCCGCAAGGCCGGAGCCGAAGCGGCCGACACGATCGTGATCGACGGATCCTCGGTCTCGGTCGAGGTGCGTGGCGGCGCTTTGGAGCACGCCGAACGCGCCGAAAGCACCGACGTGGGGTTGCGTGTTTTCATCGGCAAGCAGCAGGCCATCGTGTCCGGCTCGGACAGTCGTCCCGAAACGCTTGCCGCCATGGCCGAACGGGCCGTAGCGATGGCGTGCGAAGCGCCCGAGGATCCGTTCGCTGGCCTTGCAGATCCGGAACAACTGGCCAGCGATTTTTCCGTCGACTCCTTGGAGCTTTTTGACCCCACGCCCGAACCTTCAGCAGACGCTCTGATGCAGGACGCGCTGACCGCCGAGGCTGCGGCCCTGGCGGTGGAAGGCGTTACCCAGGTATCTGATGCGGCGGCATCCTATGGCACGCACCGGGTTCATCTGTCCGCGACAAATGGATTTTCCGGTGGCTATGCGCGCAGCAGCCGCTCGGTTTCATGCGTGGCGATCTCGGGCGAAGGCACCGGGATGGAACGCGACTATGACGGAGACAGCCGCAGCTTTCAGTCCGACCTGCGCAGCCCCGACGAGATCGGCCGGATCGCGGGCGAGCGTGCCGTGCAGCGAGTGGGTGCCCGAAAGCCGGAAACAGGGCGTTTCCCGGTATTGTTCGACGAGCGGATTTCGTCCTCATTGATCGGGCATCTTCTGGCGGCCAGCAACGGCGCGGCGGTGGCCCGCGGCGCCTCCTGGCTCAAGGACAGCCTGGGCCAGCAGGTGCTGCCTGCACATCTGTCGCTGATCGAAGACCCCTATCGCCCCAGAATTGCAGGATCGCGCCCGTTTGATGCCGAAGGATTGCCGACCGCGCGCCGGATGATCGTCGAAAACGGCGTGCTGACCGGATGGACACTGGATCTTTCAAGCGCGCGCAAACTGGACATGAATTCCACCGGGAACGCCGCCCGTGGCGTGTCCGGTCCTCCATCTCCCAGCAACTGGAACCTGAGCCTGACCCAGGGCGAGTTCAGCCGCGACGACCTGCTTCGCGATATGGGAACGGGGTTGCTGGTGACCTCGATGATCGGGTCCACCATCAACCCCAATACCGGCGATTACTCACGCGGTGCGTCGGGTTTCTGGGTCGAAAACGGCGAGATCTCGCACCCGGTCAACGAATG
The DNA here is from genome assembly GCF_056539345.1 of Ruegeria sp. BB9. Taxonomy (NCBI): domain Bacteria; kingdom Pseudomonadati; phylum Pseudomonadota; class Alphaproteobacteria; order Rhodobacterales; family Roseobacteraceae; genus Ruegeria; species Ruegeria sp. BB9. Next base: position 124,596 of record NZ_JBQFUU010000003.1, read on the forward strand.
CACGATTGCCGGAAACCTGCGGGACATGCTGATGCGGATCATCCCGGCCAACGACGCGCGCACCTATCTGTCCCGGGTCGTGCCCTCGCTTCTGATCGAAGGGATGACACTTGCCGGAAACTGACCTGTCCCTGCTGATCGACGCCGCACGTGAGGCTGGCCGGATTGCTGTCGCCTACGCAGGCCGCGAGATGCAGAGCTGGGACAAACCCAAGGGCGCCGGGCCGGTGACCGAGGCTGATCTGGCCGTCAACGCGATGCTGGAACAACGCCTGCCCAGCGCGCGGCCCGGATATGGCTGGCTGAGCGAGGAGACCGAGGACAATCAGGACCGATTGACCCGTGACCGAGTGTTCATCATCGACCCGATCGACGGCACCCGCAGCTTTGCCGAAGGGTCGCGCACCTGGGCGCATTCCTTGGCGGTCGCCGATCGCGGACAGGTCATTGCCGGCGTAATCTACCTGCCGATGCGCGACATGCTGTTTGCTGCCGCGCGGGGACAGGGGGCAACCCTGAACGGTCAGCCGATCCGGGTGACCGCGGCGGCCACAGAGGCCGAAGCCGAGGTTCTGGCCGCAAAGCCGAACCTGAAACCGGATCATTGGCAGGAGGGCGTCGCGCCGATCTTCCGTCGGGCCTATCGCCCGTCGCTGGCCTACCGAATGGCGCTGGTCGCACAGGGCAGGTTCGATGGGATGCTGACCTTGCGCCCAAGCTGGGAATGGGACATCGCGGCCGGGGACCTGATCCTGCGCGAAGCAGGCGGCACCTGTACAGACCGTACCGGGCGCACTTTGCGGTTCAACAACCCCAACCCACGGCTGAACGGTGTTGTTGGCGCCGGGTCCAAATTGCATAAGGTGCTGATGGGCCGACTGGATCAGCCAATTCAGGGGCACCGGGCATGAGCAAACCTCGATCCCTCAGCCTGGCGGCCTATCGCGCGTTGTCCTGGGGTGTTCCCAAGCCCCCCGGACACTACGCGCCGCCTCGCCCCGCGGGTGAGTTGCTTTGGATTCATGTTGCCAACGAACAGCGCCTGCGCGCGGTGAACGACTTTTGCAAGCGCCTGCAGCAGTCCCGGCCAGGGCTGTCGATTCTGTTGACCGTCCCGCCTGACGCGGACCTGACACGCTGGGCGGATTGCGACATGGAACTGGTTCCGTTGCCTGACGAACAAACCGGCGCGGCGCGTGGATTCCTGGAGCACTGGCAGCCTGACATGGGGCTGTGGGTTGGCGGCGGCCTGATGCCCAACGTGATCACCCGCGCGGCCGAACGCGGTATACCCATGGTCCTGCTTGAGGGCGAGAACGACGTTCGTGTTGCCTTTGTCGGGAAATGGCTGCCGGACATCAACCGCTATACCTTTGACTGCTTTCGCGCGATCCACGTCACGTCCGAGGATGCAGCCCGGCAAATCCGACGTCTGGGCGTCCCGACTTCGAAGGTGGCACTGTTTCCGCCGCTCAGTATCAGCCCCACCCTTCGCCCTTGGCCCGAGGACGAGCTGATCGAGACAAACCATGCGTTTGCAGGGCGGCCGGTCTGGCTGGCGGCGTGGGTCGACGCCAAGGAATTCATCTCGGTGCTCAGCGCACATCGGCAGGCCATGCGGATGCTGCCGAGGCTGGCCCTGATCCTGCATGTCGCGGACATATCCGAGGCAGCGCCCCTGCGCAAAAGGCTGGAAACGATGGACCTGCGCTGTGCCAACTGGGAAGATGGGGACATGATCGAAGACATGACCCAGGTCATCCTTGCGTCGGACCCCGAGGCCCTTGGCCTGTGGTATCGCGTCTCTCCGGTGACGTTCATGGGCAGCACGCTCGAGCCGGGAATAGGCGGGCATGACCCGATCGCGGCCGCAGCCCTGGGCTCGGCCTTGATCCATGGACCGGACGTGAGCGGCCACAAGGCCCTTTATGACGCGCTTGATGGTGTAGGAGCCGCTCGTGAAATTCGCACCGCCACCGAACTGGGCGACACTGTCGTTGAACTGCTGGCCCCGGACCTGGCCGCGAACATGGCCCTTGCCGGTTGGCAACTGGTGACCGAGAGCGCGCCCCAGGTGGATACCCTGATCGACATGGTACAGGAACATCTGGACCAGCACGGAGCGGAACATGAGGGCACCTGAATTCTGGGACAACGCGCCGGATCACCCCGGCCTGCGCGCAAGGCTGCTGGCGCCGCTTGGCCGCGTCTATGCGCAGGCAACGGCGCGGCGGGTGGCGTCGGGGCCCGGGGTTGATCCGGGTGTGCCCGTGATCTGCGTCGGCAACCTAAATGCTGGCGGCACTGGCAAGACACCGACGGCAATATGGGTTCTGGAACAGTTGCGTGACGCGTATCACACGCCGCATGTGGTCACCCGCGGCCATGGCGGATCGCTTGAAGGCCCGGTTCGGGTGGACCCGGTCCGACACACGGCGGCGCAGGTTGGTGACGAACCATTGTTGCTGGCGGCATTCGCCGAGGTCTGGGTCGCCAAGGACCGTGCCGCCGGCGCCCGCGCCGCCGCCGAGACCGGCGCCACCGTGATCGTGCTGGACGACGGGTTCCAGAACCCCTCGGTGACCAAGACCTTCTCGATCGTCGTGGTGGACGCGGCCCGCGGCTTTGGCAACGGCTTGTGCCTGCCCGCCGGACCGCTGCGCGAACCGGTCGATGTCGGGCTGCAACGGGCCGATCTTGTGCTGTCACTGGGTGACTTGGCCGCGCAGGAGAGGTTCGTGCAGCTGTGGGGCAACAAGCTGGGCGTTCCGCACGCCACCGGTCAGGTCACGGCACTGCAAACCGGGATGGACTGGAGCGAAACTCCGGTTCTGGCCTTTGCCGGCATCGGCCACCCCGAGAAGTTCTTTCAGACCCTGCGCCAGCAGGGCGCGCGGCTGCTGCGGGCCGAGGCTCTGGACGATCACCAGACGCTGACGCCGGCCCTGATGACCCGGCTGGAGAACGAGGCACGGCTGCTGGGCGCGCAAATGGTCACCACCGAGAAAGACGCCGTTCGCCTGCCGCCCGCCTTTCGCAGCAAGGTCATCACCCTGCCGGTGCGCCTTCAGGTGGATCAGGCCGACGACGTGCGTCAACGGTTGCTGACGGCCGCGCCGCCGCCCTAGGCGTCTTCGCCCAGTTTCGGGGCGGGGCGCGACAGATTCAGATCGGCATCCGAAAAGACAAACGGCGCGCGAATCCCCGGCACGCCGTCCAGGTCAATCTGCATGCCGCGCGCGATCACCTGCGGATCTGCCATGACCTCGTCCAGCGTATTGATCGGACCGGCAGGGATGCCTTGCGCCTCGCAGGCGGCCAGCAGGTCGGCCTTGGCCCAAGTCGCCGTGGCGCCGTTCAGCCGTGCGATCAGGGTTCGGCGATTGGCCAGCCGGTCCTTGTTGTGCAGATATTCGGGCGCCTCGGCCATGTCGGGCAGGTTCAACACCTGGCACAGGCGCTGATATTGCCGGTCATTGCCGGTGGCGATGATAATGTGTCCGTCGGCACAATCGAACACCTGATAGGGCGCCAGGTTCACATGCGCGTTGCCCATGCGCTGCGGCACCTGGCCCGTGGTCAGATAGTTCAGCGCCTGGTTTGCCGTGACCGCCACGGCCACGTCCAGCAGGGCCATGTCCACATGCTGCCCGCGCCCGGTGCGCTGGCGCTGGTGCAAGGCGGCCAGAACCCCGGCCACTGCATAAATGCCGGTGAACACGTCGGTGATCGCCACGCCTGCCTTCTGCGGCTGGCCGTCGGGCTCTCCGGTCACGGACATCAGACCCGACATGCCCTGGATGATGAAATCATAGCCAGCCCGATGCGCATAAGGCCCGGTCTGCCCGAACCCGGTGATCGAGCAATAGACGAGGCGCGGGTTCAACTGGCTGAGGCTGTCATAGTCCAGCCCGAATTTCTTCAGCCCGCCAACCTTGAAATTTTCGATCACCACATCGGCGTCAGCGACCAGTGCGCGCACCTTCTCCTGCCCTTCGGGGGTCGAGAAATCGGCGATTACCGACGCCTTGCCGCGGTTGGTCGAATGGTAATAGGCCGCCGAGACATCCTGATCGCGGGTCACGAAGGGCGGACCCCAAGCGCGGGTGTCGTCGCCGGCCGGAGATTCCACCTTGATTACCTCGGCGCCCAGATCGGCAAAGGTTTGGCCGGCCCAGGGGCCAGCCAGAATGCGCGCCAGTTCGACAACCTTGAGACCGGCCAGAGGCCCGGTCATCAGTTGCCCAGTTCCTTTTCGATCAGCGCCTTGAACTCGTCATAGGACTGGTTGTCGACCTTTTTGCCGTTGACGACAAAGGACGGGGTGGCTTGGATACCGTCTTGCTCGGCGTTTTTCTGGTACCAGGCGACGAGGGTCTGCGCCTTGGTGCCGTCCTGCAGGCAGGCTTCCAGCTGATCGTTGCTCAGCCCGGCCAGACGGCCGATCTTGCGCAGTTCTTCCACGATCTCGGCCGGGCCGCCGGCGCGGGTCCATTCGGACTGGCCCTGATAGATCAGGTCGGTGATGCCAAAGAACTTCTCAGGGCCACCGCAGCGCGCCACCATTGACGCCCAGATGCCGTAGCGGTCGAAATAGACCTCGCGGTAGATGAACTTGACCTTGCCGGTGTCGATGTATTCCTTCTTGAGCTGCTTGTACGGCCCCTGATGGAAATTCGCGCAGTGCGGGCAGGTATAGGACGCATATTCGATGATCTCGACCGGTGCGTCCTCGGCCCCCTGAACCATCTCGACGATGGTCGAGGTGTCCAGATCGGCGTTTTGCGCTTCGGCGCTGCCGACCAGTTGTGGCACAGGTACGGTGCTTGGCGATTGGGTCAGCCAATAGCCGCCTGCGGCCAGCGCCACGGCCGCGCAGATTACGGTTGCAATACGGCTCATACTCAGCCCTTTCTCAGCGTTTTTGTTTGGATAGAACGTTCCGGCCCAGTCGTTCAAGGGCCGCGCGCAAGTCTTGGTCGTGAACCTCGCGCGTCACTTTGTCTGCCTCGGCAACGACTTCCGGTGCGATGGTGGGTTTCGCCTGTTTCGGCCGATGCTCGAAACTGGCCTGCCCCTCGGCAAATCCTGTAGGAGCAGTCTGGGTGATGCGGATGCGGCTGATGGCACTGTAGCCATAGACGGCATTCACTTTGTCGCGCAGACGGTCCTTCTGCATCTCAAGCATCGGGGCCTGCGGTCCGGTGGTCAGCACGGTCAATGTGGCGCCGAACCCACCCTTTCCATAGCCCACCTTGACCGGTCGGGCGATGGCGGCGATGTCGGGGCCCACGATATCGGCCCAATGGGTCAACAAGCGCGACACGGCAAAGCCGCGACTTTCACCGGCTTTGCGGATCCGATCGCTCAGCAAGGACGCGGTGCGTTTGAACCCGCGGGTGGTGGACCGTCTTGGTTGCATCTGGTTTCCAACTCCTGCGCCGCTATTGTAATGGGCGTGCATCCGGGCGCCAGCGAAACCCGACAGAGAAATGGATAAAACTTGCGTGACATCGCCACTTTCGACCTGAGCCGCAGCCTGCTTGCCTGGTACGACCGCCACGCCCGCGACCTGCCGTGGCGGGTCAGCCCCGCCGACAGGGCCGCGGGCGTGCAACCCGACCCCTATCGCGTGTGGCTGTCTGAGGTGATGTTGCAGCAGACCACGGTGGCCGCCGTGCGGGATTATTTCCTGCGGTTCACCTCGCGTTGGCCGGATGTCCGGGCGCTGGCCGCCGCACCCGATGACCAGGTGATGGCGGAATGGGCCGGGCTGGGCTATTACGCCCGCGCCCGCAACCTGCTGAAATGCGCCCGCGCGGTGGTGGACCAGCACGACGGGCGCTTTCCTGACAGCCATGATGCGCTACTGAAGCTGCCCGGCATCGGCCCCTACACCGCCGCCGCCATCGCGGCCATCGCCTTTGACCGGCCGGAAACCGTGCTGGACGGAAATGTCGAGCGGGTCATGGCCCGGCTGTATGACATCCACCACCCGTTGCCGAAATCGAAACCTCTGCTGAAGGCGAAAGCCGCCGCGCTGACCCCGGACGACCGCCCCGGCGACTATGCTCAGGCGGTGATGGATCTGGGGGCCACGATCTGTACGCCGAAGTCTCCGGCCTGTGGCATCTGCCCCCTGCGAGACCCGTGCGAGGCCCGCGCTGCCGGAACACAGGCCGACCTGCCGCGCAAGACGCCCAAGGCACCGAAGCCCACCCGGCTTGGCCACGTCTACATCGCGCAGCGCGCCGATGGCGCAATCCTGTTGGAGCGCCGACCGGAAACGGGGCTGTTGGGCGGGATGCTGGGCTTTCCGGGCTCGGACTGGGCCGAGGACGCGGCCGAGACGCCGCCCTTTCCGGCTGATTGGACCCTGTTGCCCGCCGAGGTGCGCCATACCTTTACCCATTTCCACCTGATCCTGCGCGTCTGGACCGCCGCCGTACCCGCAGAGGTGGACCCCGTGGGTTTGGTCGTGATGCCTAAACATGCCTTTCGCCCCGGCGACCTTCCGACCGTGATGCGCAAGGCGCATGATCTGTGGCGCGGCAGTTCTGCATCTGGGAAAATGGATCGGGCAGGATTATCCTGACGGCAGAGTTTCGGAGCCTGACCATGATCTCGACTGACACTCTGTCGCGCTGGCAAACAGCCCTTCCTTTCTGGGTTTCGTTCCTATTGATCCCGATCCTGTGGTTCACCGCTTTCGCCGGCGCCTGGTGGGTATTGCTGGTGCCGCTGTCCACCTGGTGGTTGTTTGCAGCGCTGGACGGGCTGACCGGGCTGAACCTTGAAAACGCCGACCCCGAAACGCCCGAGGACGCGCTGCGCTGGTACGTCCTGCTGACCAAGGCCTGGGTTCCGGTCCAGTTTTTCACGCTCTATGGCCTGATCTGGTACGCCACCCGCGCCGAACATCTGTCATCACTGGAAAAGATCGGGCTGTTCTTCGGGATGGGCGTGATCTCGGGCACGATCGGCATCAACTACAGCCACGAACTGATGCACCAGAAGGGCTGGCTGGAGCGGTGGCTGGGCGACATCCTGCTGGCGATGGTTCTGTATTCGCATTTCCGGTCCGAACACCTGCTGGTGCACCACCGCTATGTCGGCACGCCCCGCGACCCGGTGACCGCGCGCTACAACGAAGGGTTCCACCGCTTCTATCCGCGCGTCCTGCGCCAGTGCCTGGTGTCCGCGTTTCAGGCCGAAAAGGCCAAGCTGGCGCGCAAAGGGCTGAACTGGACGGACCGGTCGAACCCGTTCTGGCGGTACTGGGCGCTGCAGGGGTTGATGCTGGCGCTGGCGCTGCTGCTCGGCGGATGGGCGGGGCTGGGGTTGTTCCTGGTTCAGGCCGGCACCGCGATCTGGCAACTGGAGCTGGTCAACTATGTCGAACATTACGGGCTGACGCGCAAATACCTGGGCGACGGCAAATACGAGCACGTCCGGCCGCGCCATTCGTGGAACGCCGCGCACAAGGCCTCGAACTGGCTGCTGATCAATCTGCAACGCCACTCGGACCATCATTACAAGCCCAACCGGCGGTTTCCGCTGCTGCAGAACCACCCACCCGAGGCGGCCCCGCAGCTGCCCTATGGCTATCCGGTGATGACGATCGCGGCGATGGTCCCGCCGCTGTGGCGGCGTGTGATGAACCCGCGGGTGCGGGCTTGGCGGCGACAGTACTACCCCGAGATCACGGACTGGAAGCCGTACAACAAGGCAATGCTTCCGATGCCACGGTCCTGAGAGCGGTCAACGCAGCGCCCAGATATCGACCGGCCGCTCGACGCCGCCAACCGCCTGTGCATCGTGGCGCTGGAACCCGTTCATCAGATCGGCAGCCGTCGACGCTTCGCTTAGGGCCTTTTCGCGCAGCGCGTCGCTGATGACAATCCGCGCACCCATCTTTCGCGTCATTGCTTCAAGCTTGGCAGCCAGATTGACCGCGTCTCCGATCACCGCGAATTCCAGCCGGTTGGCCCCGATGTCGCCCAGAACGACCGGACCGTAGTGAACACCGATGCCAACCTGAATCTCCTGCTCGCCTGCCCGTCGGCGTTCCAGATTCCAACGGTCGATGATGTCAGCCATTGACCGCGCGCAGGACAGGGCGTTGACCGCGTCCAGCGGGGTTGGAACCGGCGTGCCGAACGTGGCCATCAGCCCGTCGCCCAGATACTTGTCCAAGGTTCCGTGGTGATGGAACACCTCGGCCTCCATTCGCGCATGGAAGCCCCGCAGCACCTCGATCACCTCATACGGGTCGCGGCCGGCAGCGAATTTCGTGAAGCCCACGATGTCGATGAACAGAACCGCGATGTTTTCCTTGCGCACCTGCTTGAGCGGTTCGTCGTTCTGGCTCAGCTCCTCGACCACGTTGGGCGAGAAGTATCGCGACAGGTTGGCGCGTTCCCGCTCCAGTCCGGCATTTGAGATCAACAGGCGATTGAGCCGCCGCATCGACACGCCCAGCGTAACCGCGACCATCATGAACACGATCACCTCTTGCACGCGCATCGGAACCATGAAGCTGTTGGGGTCCAACAGTTCGGCCACGGCCGGATAGCCCTGCAACGCGGTGGCAACCTTTTCGCTGAGGCCAGAGATGGGCGTGGCCACCCACCAGGCGACGATCCAGCCCGCCGTCCACATCAGGGCCGTCCAGCTGCCCATGGCGATCACCGTGCGCCAGGAATAGGCCAGCGTACCTGCGGCCAGGATGATGAAGAAATACTGGAAATTGTCGAACCGGTACTGCATCGCCAGCGGGCGCACATCGTCGCTGAACGGGTTGGGAACGACCATGCCCAGCGTCATGATCAGCAGATCGGCGAAAATCAGCAGAAGCTCGATCCGGGATTGGCCCACACGGCCAGCGCGCCGGATCAACCAGCCGTTGCCGCAGAGCAGCAGCAGGATGAAATGATACCACATCACATCCCAGTTCGGATTCAGAAACACCAGCAGGACACCGGTCAACGCCATGGCGATCCAGCGGGCGCGGACGGCCAGTTCCAGCCCCTCGCGCTTGTGCCGTTCCAGCGCGGCTTCGGTGTATTTGTTGTCCAAATTGAATTTGTCCGGCGTGGTCACGAAAAACCGCTGAAACCGGGATTGGCTGGCCGTGGTATCAGACATTCCTGATGCTCCCTCGCTATGTAGCGGGATATGGGGTCGCACCATCCAAACATCACGGGGCACAAAACAAAAGACCCCGCCGGGTTCGGCGGGGCAAGGCTTGGTACCATGTGTCAGGCCACAGGCACCGGCGGTATTGGTGTGATCAGTTGTGCAGTTCGGCCCGGATCTGCTGGCGCAGCACGTCGATCGGAACGGTTTTTCCGTCGCGCTTGAAGCACCAGTATGTCCAGCCATTGCAGGACGGCGCGTTTTCCAGATGCGCGCCCACCTGATGGATCGAGCCCTTGATGTTGTCGCCCACCAGCGTACCGTCGGCCCGCACCTTGGCCTTGTGCCGCTGGTTCATCGAATACAGCTCTTCGCCCGGGCGCAGCATGCCGCGTTCGACCAGCTGGCCGAAGGGCACGCGCGGCTCGGCGCGTTTGCTGGCGCTGACCTCGAGCGCGTCACGGTCGAACTTGCGCACCTTGGCGATGCGCTTTTCGGCCACCTTGCGATAGCTGTCCTCACGCTCGATCCCGATGAACTCGCGGCCCAGCATCTTGGCCACCGCGCCGGTGGTTCCGGTGCCGAAGAACGGGTCAAGCACCACGTCACCCGGATTGGTCGAACCAACCAGAACCCTGTGCAACAGCGACTCGGGCTTCTGCGTCGGGTGCGCCTTGTCACCATTTTCATCTTTCAGGCGCTCGTGGCCCGTGCAGATCGGCAGTACCCAGTCGCTGCGCATCTGCACGCCTTCATTCAAGGCCTTCAGCGCCTCGTAGTTGAAGGTGTATTTCGCCCCTTCCCGCTTGCTGGCCCAGATCATCGTCTCATGCGCGTTAGTGAACCGCTTGCCGCGGAAATTCGGCATCGGGTTCGATTTGCGCCAGATCACGTCGTTCAAAATCCAATAGCCCGCATCCTGCAGGGCCGAGCCCACGCGGAAGATGTTATGATACGAGCCGATCACCCAGATCGCCCCATTGGGCTTGAGCAGGCGATGCGCGGCCTTCAGCCACTCGCGGGTAAACTGGTCATAGGCGGCAAAGCTCGAGAACTGGTCCCAATGATCATCGACGGCATCCACCTGGCTGTTGTCCGGGCGATGCAACTGTCCTTTCAGCTGCAAATTATACGGCGGATCCGCAAAAATCAGGTCGACCGACGCCTCGGGCAGACTGTTCATCACCTCGATGCAGTCGCCAGATAGAATCGTGTTTAAAGGGAGCGCGGATGCGCCCTTTGTCTTGGTAGTTGTCATGTCTCTGCCTCAAGTTCCACGGCGCTTTTGCGCTCATTTGGTTGAGACTAGGATGAGTCAAACCGGATTCGGCGTCAAATTCTTTTTTGAATCAGAGGGTTACGATTTACTCTTGATACAAGATATTGTGGACGGGCTTGAATGAACGTCTATGGTGTGGGGTTACCCCAAGATTTTGCAGCGCCTCGCGGTGTTGTTTAGACGGATAGCCCGCATTGGTTTCCCAGCCGTAGCCCGGATGCTGTTGCGCCAAATCCACCATCAGTTGATCGCGCCAATTCTTTGCAAGGATCGACGCCGCCGCAATCGAGACTGACTTCGCATCCCCTTTGACCACAGCCTGCGCCGGCAAGGTCAACCCTTTGGGGATCAGATTGCCGTCGATCAACAGATAGTCCGGCGCAGGATGCAGGGCGGCGACGGCGCGCTCCATCGCCAGATGAGAGGCATACAAGATATTGAGGTCATCAATTTCCTCCACCGACGCCTCGGCAATGGCAAACTCGGCCCGGGCGCGCAGATCTTCGTCAAGGGTGAGCCGCCTTCGCGCCGTCAGCTTCTTGGAGTCATTCAAACCGTCGGGAATGTCTTGCGGATTCAGAATGACCGCAGCCGCCACGACCGGACCGGCCAATGGGCCGCGGCCAACCTCATCTACACCTGCTATTCGGGGGTAGCCCTGCGCAATCAGCGCCTGTTCCAATTCAAACGTCGGAGTCGTCATCCCATCGGCAAACCGTTTTTTGGCCCGAACCGCAACAAAAAAGAAGGAGGCGACCCAGGCCGCCCCCCTCCCGCACAGCGCTTCTGCGGCGCTGCTCCTGCTCGAAACCGATTACTGGTAAACCACGCGGTATCCTTTCTGGCGCAGGCAGGCGGGTTCGTAGGCCCGCTTCACCTTCTTGCCGTCCCAGAACCCCACTTTGCACTGTTGTGGCAGGCTATTGGCATGTTTGTAGTGTTTCTCGAGGCAGTTCGGCCCCAGCAAAGGACGTTTCTTCGAATAGCCGTTGTAGGTCTTCAGGCAACGTTGCGGCAGGTCATAGCGGGCGACACGCCGGGGCAGAGGGCGGATATGATCCGGCCGAACGTTTTGCGGCTGGTGGACATAGTTGTTCTGCCGGGTGACACGCTCTTTGCGCTTTTCCTTGTTATAGTGATTGACGGCCGCGCCGATGATGGCAATGGCCGCCAACCCGCCCAGAATGTCATGGGCGTCGGCCGCCTTGGCCTGGGATGCGGAAACGCCGGTGATGGCGATTGCGGTGGCGACGACGAGGGCGATGAACTTCCGGTGCATGACAAGTGTCCTTTCAAAGCGGGACGCGGCGCCAGTGGCTAACCGCGAAACTGATGCAACAGCTTTCGGCCACCCGCCGACAGACAAGCAATAACGGCCCGGTGTTATCCGATATCATCGCCGCAAACCCTTTGAGATATTGAATATCGTGCCAAGCCATGCGCAGGATGCAGCCTATGAAACAGATCCTCTCTTTCCTGGTCGTTGCGACGTTGATATCGCTGAGCACCACCGTTTCGGCGGCCGAATGCTATGCCGATTACAAGGCCAAACAGGACAACCCGCTGCGCCTGCACTATGGCGTGATGCAGGTGTCCGCCTGCAAAAAGGGGCAAGCCAAGCAAGAGGTGGCCAAAAGGCTGAAATCCTCGGGGTGGACGTTGCTCAACGTGATCAGCGTTTTTGGACCGGAAGGGTTGGATCAAAGGAAGGCCAATGCCGGAAAATTCTATCTCCGTTTCTGAGGCGCGGCGGTCTGGCACCCGGCTGGTTGGAGCAGGCATCGCCGCAATTGTCGTGATCCTGATTACGGCCGCAGCCTTCTTGTTCTGGACCCTGCCCGATGCCAATGCTTTCAACGCTCGGGTCGAGCGGCTGTTCGTCGAAAGCGATCTGACCACCCAGGCTGAAATCCGATTGCTGGAGATCCTCGCGCAATCCGGAACCGCATTTGCCGACACGCTGGCCAGCTACCGGATGGTGATCTTCGTGCTGCTGATCTTTGCCACGGCCATGCTGTTGGCCGCCTTGGTCTTTCTGGTGATGCTGGTGACGTTGAACCGTAGAATGGCCCAGATCGAGCGCACGGGAATCCAGGTCACGTCGCTGCTGATCAGTCGCGAAGAGAACACCGTCTACCTGAACAACATGGATTTCAAGCTGACGCCCGCAGCGATGGAAACGCTGGCCGTCCTGGCCGAGTCCCGTCTCGACGACGAAGTGCTGTCGGGGGTTCAGATCGAAGCCATGATCTCTGGCCGAGACATATCGGACTGTGACGAAGCCGCCGGGGCCACGCGCATCAAACGGCTGCGGGACGCGCTGGGCAATCAGATGGTCAGCGAGCTGTTGGTCAAAAACATCGCCAAAAAGGGCTATATGCTGGCGATCGAAAAAGACGTGATCCAGATGGTCTGACCGTCTCGGCCGTGGATCGCGATCGGTAAATTCTGTGTTGCGCCCCTTGGAAATCGGGCTGCAAAAGCCCATCCTCTAGGGACCCGGGCAAGGGAGACGGCCGATGAATGTCCACGCCACACGGAATACGAACGGCTACGGAATTTCGATCGAAACGCTTGACGGCAGGGTTGCCATCTACCGCGATGACATCCTTCTGGCTGAAAGCACGAATGCCAAGGTCATGTATGAAACCCGGCTGCCGCCTGCGATTTATGTTCCGCGCGAAGACGTGCGCGTTGATCTGAGCGGTGAGACCGAGTTGCAGACCTTCTGCCCGTTCAAGGGCACGGCAACCTATCACGATGTCCTGATTGGCGACGAACGGTTGGCAAACTCGGTTTGGGCCTACGAGGATTCCCTGCCTGAAAGCAAAGCCATCCAGGGTCACATCGGCTTCATGCCGGCGGCGTACACTCATATCGATCTGGGCGACAATCAATTGCGCCAACCGCGAGACGGCAACATCAGCGGCCCGTTGATCGATTGGCTGATGCGTGGCGCGGGGTCGATCGCAACACCCGAAGATTTCACCAAGACCCTAGCCGAAAAAATGCTGGAACACGGCATCGCGATTCAACGTCTCAGCATCCTTGTCTGGTCGCTGCATCCCCTGATCGCAGGTAAGCACTACATCTGGGAAAAGGGTGCCGAGGAGATTTCGACCAATATTCCAACCTACGAGATTCACGATCACCCCGCTTTCATCAACAGCCCCTTGCGGCATGTCTCGAACGGGTTGGGCGGCGTTCGGCAACGGCTGAACGTCGACAACCCCCACAACAGTTTCCCCATCATGGAGGACCTGCGCGCCAAGGGGGGCACCGATTACGTGGCAATGCCTCTGCCGTTTTCCGACGGGCGCATCAACGTCCTGACGTTGACCTGCGACCACCCCAACGGCTTTACCACGGAAAACCTGGGGCTTGTCTTTGAGTGCTCGGCCGTCATCGCCCGCTACTATGAGGTGTTCATGCAGCGCGAGAATGCCCAGGCCCTTCTCGAGACCTATGTGGGCAAAAGAACCGGGGCCCGTGTTTTGGGCGGCGACATTCGTCGCGGCGACGGCGATGACATCGACGCGGCCATCATGTTCTGTGACCTGCGCAACTCGACCAGTCTGGAAGAGGATCTGGGCCGCACGGAATACATCAACCTGTTGAACGAATTCTTCGAAACGGTGTCCGGCATCGTCCACGAAAATGACGGTGAGGTTCTGAAATTTATCGGCGACGCCGTTCTTGCGGTTTTCCCGGCAGGTGAGGACCCCGGCAAGGCACGGTCAGACGCTCAGCGCAGTGCCGTTGAAATCGTCGAGAAATTGGCCGAGTTGCGTCGCTCCGACAAGAACCGGCAATGCGATTGTTCGATCGGCGTATCGTTCGGGCGTGTCACGTACGGAAATGTCGGTTCGCGCGAGCGGCTTGATTTTACGGTGATCGGACATGCAGCCAATGTCGCGGCGCGGTTGGGCGAGTTCGGCAAGCTCAATGGCCATCGGATCGTCGTGTCCGAAGATATCGAGCCGGCCTGTTCCCGGGCCGTCCCATTGGGGCCGGTCGACCTGCACAACGTTTCGCATCCGGTGATGTCTTTTGCCTTGCAGACATCCGCTGACACGGTTCTGGATGCCTGAGCACCCGGCACCCTTGCCCCCCGATCCTAAATGGCCACTCATAGCTGCGCACGGCACTGGTGCGTCTTTTGATCCTGGCGCGAGGTACTGACCTTAGCCCGAACGGTTTAACTTGCGGTACCCAGCAAAATCAAAGCAGTTTGCGCGGGAGAAATCGAACTTTGCATCTGTGCGATCCGAGTCCGGGCGAGATAAGTATCCGTCAGCTCGGCAATGGCATCGGCATCGACGAACTGCGAAAGGTTCGGCGAACCAGTCACTCTACTCAGCTTGTCCCGAAATACGTCCAGCTGCTTGTCGATATCCAGCTGTCCAAAGCTTGCCGGCAGGCCCAGCGCTGTTTCCATCATGCTGCGCAACGGCGGTAGGCTCATCAGATCGTACCACTTCTTGGTCTCGCTTCCGGACTGCCCGGCAAGGTCTTTCAAAGCGTGCTGGGCAAAAAGCGCGATCCGCATGGAGTCGTCGGCTTCTCCGACCGAGCTTTCGAACCGGGCGACGACATTTTTCTGAGCGATCTTCTCCATGTCAGTGATCAGTGCGGCTTTCCGAACCTCGCCCGGACCCAAGCCGAATGCTTCGGAAAACTCCCGATATCTGCTGTCAGCAAGCCGGTTCGCAAGGGCGTCATCCGAACTCGTACCGTCTGACAAGACCTTTTGAATGAAGTACCGATTGTCCAGGTCACCTTCCAATCCGAACGCGCCCAACGCGACCTGCAGCAGGCGTCGGTCAGAGACCAGATCTTCTGCCGATCGGACGTTTCGGATGTTTTCCACAAAATACTGCGTGTCCCGGTCATTGACCGCCGAGGTGGAAAAGGCCTGCAACTGGGCGTCATAGGTGCGCTGCAAAAAACGCCACCCCACGATACCCCCAGTTGGAATGACCGGCAGGAATGTCATTGCCGATAGGCCATCAGACGCTCTTCGCGCGGCAGCAACGATCGAAGAGCCTTCAGGCATTTGTAGTACTGCTCGGTCACCAGGGCTTCGGTCGCCTGTGCCAGGACCCGGCGACTGTCGACATCCGTGAAGACCTGGCTCAGTTCCTCGATCCGTCGCAGCAGCTGTTGTTTTGCGTCTCCGGCTTCCAGATCTCCGGACAGGACCAGCTGGGCCGCGTAACACACGCGCCTGACCGGGGTCGTCACTTCGTCGGGATGTATCGCGTCGCGCAACCGAAGGACATTTGCCTCGGGCGTCATGATTGAAAAGCGGGTCCGGCGGTCGCCGTTCTCGATCACAACGCCATTGATCAGAACCCGCTCTTTCGGAGCCAGCTTCAGAACCAGCCCGCCCATTACGCGGTCCCCCGCTGACGTAGCCCGCGCAAAACCGCCAGATTGATTTCAAGCAGCGGCTCGACCCCGGCCTTGCTGGCCAGAACCTGGCCCGTATGCTGCTCGGTGAACTCGGCCAGATAGAAAATCCGCGCGCGCAGCTCATTCGGCAGTGCATTGTCCGAGTCCACGACGCCATTGGCCAGGACGAACCACAAGCGGCGGTTTTCATGCAGGGCCTGAACAAAGCCCGCGAAATCCGAGGCTTTGCGCGCGGCCGCTGCCTTGAGCCGATGCGTGATCTTTGAAATCGCCTCATACTCGGTATCACGCGGGGTTCGCGTCGGAGCGGCGGACTGAGCATATGCCCGTTGTGCAAGCGTTTGCGGGGTCACTTGAAATCCTTTCAAAAGGCCGTCGTATTTGCAGTCACAGCCGGGGCGCGTAGATCACGCCCCGGCCAAGTTTCCGCCTTAGCGGAACAGCGAGAGGATCGACTGCGGCGCCTGGTTGGCGATCGACAGCGATTGTGTCGCCAATTGCTGCTGGACCTGCAGGGCCTGCAGACGGGCCGAGGTCTCTTCCATATCGGCGTCCACCAGCGAGCCGATGCCGGATTTGAAAGAGTCAGTCAGGTTCGAGATGAACTCCTTCTGGGTCTCGATCCGCCCTTGGGCCGAACCGAACGCGGCCGACGCATCAATCGCCGTGTCGATCAAGGTTTCGATCGTGCCCAGTGCTGCGGCAGCGCCGGCACTGGTCGAAACGTCAATCGACGACAACGCACCAAGACCGCCAGAACCGGCATTGGTGAACTGGGCCGAAACGGTTACGTCGCGATCTGCGTCAGCACCAGCGGTTGCGGTCCCGGTCACGAAGGACAGCGTACCCGGCGCGCTGGAGTCATAATCGATCGCAACACCGGTGATCCCAAGCGCGTCGATCTGGTTCTTCAGCCCAACTGCCACGATGGCATCTGTGTAGGCAGAGTCATAGGTCCCCGAAGGGTCCAGATCGCTGGCCTGCACGGTGTACGAAGCAACTTTGTCCCCGATGGTGATCGACACTTTGTCACCGACGGCGAAGTTGTCGGTCGAACTATCGATCACGATGTCACCAGACCCGCCCGACTTGTCCATTGTGAACCCGGCGGCGTCATTGTCAGTGGTCGCGTTGTCCGAGCCGGCCAGAACGCCCTTGCTGGCATACCCACCGGTCGACAGATCCTGGCTGGCCACCGAAATCGACGACGAGGTCACGTTGCCTGCGCTGTCGCGATCCAGCGACGACAGGATCGATGCGGTGCCTGCTGACCCGTCCACAAGATTGAGGCCGTTGAACTGTGCGGCACCGACAACCGATGCGATCTGGTCCCGCAGGGCGGTTACGTCATCATTGATCTTGCCGCGGTCGACGTTGTCCTCCTGTGCGGCGACGATCTTGTTCTTCATCTGGGTCAGCAGGTCGGTCACGGTTTCCGAAGCGTTCCGCGCCACGGCGACAGTCGATTCACCCAGTGCCAGGCTATCCTTGATCGCGTTGAAACCGTTGACGTCGGATTCCATCACCTTGGAAATCGCCCATACGGCCGAGTTGTCCTTGGCGGTAGCGACATCTTTACCTGTCGAAATCGCGTTCTGGGTTGCTGCAAGGTTCTTGTTGACCGATTTCAGAGTCTGCAGCGCCACCATCGCGCCGTTGTTTGTCAGAATGCTGGACATGTTTTTCATCCTTTTCCATTCGGGCCTTCTTCGCCCAGTGACGCCCGACCATCATTGGCGGACGTGTTGTCGTTCTGACCTGTGCGAGCTACCGGTCGGTGCTCGCGCCACCTTCTTTCGAGGTGCGGGACCACTTTTGGGCCTGACTTCCTAACGGAGTGCTAAGGCGGTCCGACGGAAAAGAACGGATTTGAATCAAACCGGCCGCTAGGCACGTTTTTCCAGCTTGGGATCCTGACGGACGGCGAAACCATTGCGTTGCCCGGACGCGTCATAGGTCGTGAATTCCTGCCGGATTTTTCTGAGTTCAGCCATCCGGTTCATGACCGCCCGAATCCCTTCGGCCGCGCTGTTCAGCAGGCCCTGATTGCGCTCGACCTTCTGGTGCAGCCGAATCAAGTCGTCACTGTCGTGCACCTGCATCTCGTTGACTGCGCCGATCAGCTTTTCCTTCTGCGGCATCATCTTGCCCAGTCGATCCAGGTCCCCCTCGACCAAGGCCCTGCGCTCGAGATCGAGAATCTCCTCGAGAGCCTTAATCAGTCCCTGCTTGTGCTCAGTCGGCATGGGTCTTCTCCATCATTGCATTGAATAGGGTTTCAGACAGTCCGATCCCGCCGGATCGGGCCAATTGCCTGGCCTGCTCCTGCAGCAGGAAAGACGAAAACTGGTCTTCACCAGCGCCGCCTCCGAAAGCCTGCCGCGCCTTGTCCAAGCCTGCGGCCTTCAGCATTTCGGCTAGAAAAGTTGCCTCAAGCTCGACCGCCGCGGCCTTGAGTCTTTGTTCGGTCATATTGCTGCGCGGTACCGGCGCAAGGTTTGGGATTTCCATCGCCCTCTCCGAAAATTGTTTCGATCTTTGTCGATCAAAGCGAAGAGCGGTTAAAATAAACGTAACTACCTTGTGGGCAGGTTTGGGCCAAACAACCGGAGCCGGAGCAAAATGCCCAACGCCCTGACCATGATGACCAATGTGATTTCCGGCGGAAAGCCGGATTGGGCCGCAAAGTCCGAGCCCGCAGCAAAAGGCGACTCTGATTTCGCCGAACTCATGGCCGAAGAAGAGATGCCGAACCTCGAGGCCGAGGCGAAACCTCATCCGGACAGCCGCACGGATCCAGAAATCGTGGATGACGATGAAGACACCAGCCCGGATGTCCCGCAGGCCGAACCTGATTTGGCTGAACCGCTGGGATTGCAGGGATCACAACAGGACGCGCGACAGAAAGACACCCCTCTGCTCGCTGCAACGCACGGGGAATTGCCAAAGCACCAAACGACGGCGCACGCCACTCTCGGGGCCAGTCCCCCGGCGGAGGGACGCCAGTCAACTGCCGCTGCAGCCATGCACGCAGAAACCTTTGATCCCGATCGCCGATCACTCGCTGGCGACTTGGGCAAGGGAACCGAAGCGTCCGAGCGTGCCGGGAACACACCGTCGCAACCTACGCCAGCTGCAAAAGAGCAGTTGAACGCCACCGAACCTGGAATGAGTGGGAGCCTGCATAACCGTAAGGACGAATTGCGCACTGCAGCCGGAAAAGAAGCCAGACGAGACGAGCAGGCCACCGGATCGGGGGTGGTTGTTCAGCGGCCGGCCAAACCTGCCGGCCAGGGAACCGAAGCCATCATCCGGGCACAGATCGTAGGAACACCGGAACGCGCAGCGCTAAAGGACCCGACGCCTGAAGACAGTCTGCACGACCGGATGCCAACACAGGATTTTGGTACGACCCCAGCGCAAAGGGATACAGGCCCGACCAACGGCGCCCCGTTCTCGGGCCGGGCGGAAATTGCTCGGGCGATCGCCGGGCAAATGGCGGCCACCATCGTCGCAAAGCCGAGAAGCGGTAGCGTGGAGATCGCACTGACTCCGGAAGAGCTGGGCAAAGTTTCGATCAAGGTGACCGGGCGCGAAGACGGGTTGCACATGATGATCGTCGCTGACCGGCCCGAAACCATGGACCTCATGCGCCGGCATATTTCGATCCTGTCAGCCGAATTCAAAGAGATGGGGCTGGGCGATCTTTCCTTTTATCTGGGCACCTCGGCGAACCCAGATCAGGACGGTGAGCCACCTGAACGCAGCACATTCATCACCGCGGGAGACCTTGACCCTGCAACCGAAACACCCGCTCGGGCCCGCCCAACCCAGGTGGACCGGGCGTTGGACCTGAGGCTTTGACCCATGATCACCACAGCGGCATCCGCGACACAAACACCCTCAACAGCGCAACCAACGGGAACCTCGGCGGCAACAGGGCTGACCTCGGACTTCGAGACGTTTCTAATGATGTTGACAGCGCAGGCGCGCAACCAGGACCCTCTGGAGCCACTTGATTCGTCGGAATATGCATCGCAGCTCGCCCAGTTTTCGATGGTCGAGCAGCAGGTTCAGACCAACGACCTTCTGGCAAACCTCACCGCCGCCCTGAGCAGCGTCAACCTGGATGAGCTGTCCAACTGGATTGGGGTCGATGTGCAGGGGGCAACCACCTTCCGGTTTGATGGCCAGCCACAGACCATATTCACTCGGCCCGACCTGGGCGCGGATGCGTCTGTGCTGGTCATCAAGGATTCTGACGAAACCGAAATCGATCGGGTCTCTGTTCCGGTATCTGAAACCGAGTTTCTTTGGGCTGGAGTGGATGCGTCGGGCAATCCGCTGCCCAACGGCACCTATTCCGCAACGCTGGAAAGCTATTTGAGGGATGAACTGCTCTCGGCGCGGCCCGCGGCCACCTACAGCCGCGTCGTCGAAGCCCAAGTCGGGGCCGGTGTTGTCATGTTGACCTTGGACAGTGGCCTCGTGATTCCGGCGACCGACGTCGTTGCCGTTCGTACCGGCGCTTGAACTCGGGAGCGCTGCGGGCCAAGGATTGGCCATCCAGATTCGCAACGCTCCGGTGTCCCAACTGTCCGTTCCAACCGCTCCTCCACCTGGCCTTTCAGACCAACTTGTCGAAAGCGGGTTGATCGCAAAAGACGCCCAGTTCGAGACGCTGTATGGCGGACGCACGAACCAGGTGTGGAAGGTATTGGACGCCGAGCCGGACCGGGTTTTGAAGTTCTACCGGTCTTCGCTACAAAACCCGCTATTTCGCAACGACGCCCAACTCGAAGCAGCCTGTCTGCACGCGCTTGCAGCGACGGGGTTTGTTCCGCGGCTTCGCGCCTCGGGCCGCTTTGGCCCGGATCGCTGGGTTTTTTATGACCATGCGGCTGGGGCACCATGGCGAGAAGGCACCGCGCAGGTGGCGGAACTGCTGCATGATCTGCACACCCAAGAAGTCGTGCTTGAGGTCCCTAAGGGATGCAATGGAAGCGTTGATCTCGATCATCACGGCACCCGTATTTTGAACGGTTGCCGCTCGGAACTCAGCGCCGTTCTGGCCGAACGCAAACCCAGATCCCAGGTGCCGCCGACCCCCCGAGTATGCCTGATCCATGGCGACCCGGTCGCCGGCAACATCCTCGTCTCCTCTGCGGGGCTGACACTGATCGACTGGCAATGCCCGGCGATGGGTGACCCATGCGAGGATCTTGCCCTGTTCCTGTCACCCGCTATGCAGCACCTCTATCGCGGCAAGGCGCTGAGCCCCGAGGAAGAGGCTACGTTTCTGTCGGCCTATGACAGCCCGCAGACGGTGCGCCGATACCTCGCGCTGAAGCCCTGGTACAATTGGCGTATGGCTGCCTACTGCCTGTGGCGGGCCGAGAATGGCGCGCCAGCCTATAGGGCCGGCTTTGACCTTGAGGTTGCGGCCCTCTGACTGTGGGCCGTATCACAAATCGGCAAGAGCCATCGCCGCATAAGCCGGTGGCATCAGCAGTCGCCGCCAGCGCCCGAAGGGGAACTTTGACGGCGGTTTGGCGATGACGTCCGGAATATTCGCGGGCTTACCCAAGACCAAGCGGGCCAATGCCCGCCCGCAATAGCTGCCCATCGCCACGCCATTCCCGTGATAGGCCAGACCGGCAAACAAGCCCGGATGGCTCGGGACCTCCCCGACAAAGGGCAGCAGGTCGCGGGTCAGGCAAACCATACCTGACCACATATGAGTTGCCTCAACCTCGGCCCAACCCGGGAACATGCGATCAAAGTCACGGCGTACTTTGCGACGGATCGCAGCTTCGGCGCGCGGCGAAGACATGAGGCCTCCTCGCATTCCGAACAGGAACCGATTGTCCGGCATCAGACGGAAATAGTGCAGAAGGTTGCGCGTGTCATACGCCATCTGGCGCGAAGTCCAACCCTGTGCCTGCAATTCAGCTTCGGTCAGCGGACGTGTCACCATGATCGTGGACTGAGCGGGCATGTAACGGGCGGCCAACCAGTCGGGCAGATCGTCGCTGGAATATCCATTGGTGCAGATCAACACCGTCTTGGCCTGAATACGGCCCATGGGGGTGGTCATCTTGTACCCGGACCCGGCATTTTTGATGAACTGAACCGGGCTTTTCGAGAATACTGCGGCACCTTGCGCCTGCGCGGCCCGGGCCAACCCGAACAGGTATTTCTGCGGGTTCAGCCCAAAGCCGACCTGATCGGTATATCCGCCAAAGAAACGCCCCCCCATACCGAGGCGTCCCAAATCCGACGGCTCATGCAGAACCCCACCGCTGTCCGCGCGACGCCGAAGCCTCTCCATCGCGCGCGGGGTGTGTGCCAGCTGCGTCTCTCCTTCGGAGTGAACGTTGGCATCGATCCGAAGGCGCTGCAAAAGATCCGCAACCAAGGTGACCGCGTCGGTTTCGGCCTGCGCATAATCCTGTGCTGCCGAGATCCCATAGCGCCGCGCCAGTGTCGCCGAACCAAGCTTGGACCCTCCTTGGCAGCAAAACCCACCATTGCGCCCCGAAGCGCCCCAGCCCGGAGCTTCGGCCTCGAACACGGCGACAGACACACCGCGTTCGGCGAGGTGCAGGGCCGCAGACAATCCGGTGAACCCGCCGCCGACAATCGCAACGTCGGTCGACAAGTCACCTGAATGAACGGGCCAGTCAGGCGCTGGCACGGTTTCATCCCACCAACACCCCGCGCGCGGGCCGGGGCCATAGGTGTAGGCCGGAAAGATCCGTTTCATTCGGTACGCGCGGCAGCTTGTTCCTCTTGCCGCTGCCGGACCATCGCGCGTTTCGACACCAGCGAAGCGGTGATCACGCCCACGGTGACCACGGCGATCATGATGGTCGACAACGCGTTGATTTCCGGGCTGACCCCCAGACGTACGGCCGAGAAGATCTTGATCGGAAGGGTCGTGGCCGAGGGGCCGGACGTGAAGGACGCGATCACCAGGTCATCCAGCGACAGGGTGAAGGCCAGCAACCACCCCGAGATCACCGCCGGCGCGATGATCGGCAGCGTCACCAACCTGAAGGCCTGCGCCGGCGAGCAGCCCAGATCCAGCGCCGCCTCTTCCAGCGACCGGTCGAACGTCACCAGCCGCGAGGACACCACGACCGAGACGTAGCACATCGAGAAGGTCGTATGCGCCAGCACGATGGTAAGGATGCCACGGTCCAGCCCGATGCCGATGAACAACAGCAGTAGCGACAGGCCGGTGATCACCTCGGGCATCACCAGCGGCGCATAGATCATCCCGGAAAACAGCGTGCGGCCAAAGAACCGCCCGCCCCGCACCATGACATAGGCGGCCATGGTGCCCAGAATGGTCGCCAGCGTCGACGAGAACACGGCAACGCGAACGGTGACCCAGGCCGCATCCAGAAACGCCTGGTTCTGCATCAACTCGCCATACCATTTGGTCGAGAACCCGGCCCAGACCGTGACCAGCTTGCTTTCGTTGAAGCTGAAGATGATCAGAATCACCATCGGGATGTACAGAAACGCAAAGCCCAGCGTCAGCGAGACCGTGTTGAACCAGCTCAGCCTGTTCATTGCTCTGCCTCCGCCTGTTTCTGCTGGTTGCGCTGGAACAGCACGATCGGGATCACCAGGATCAGCAGCAGGATCACCGCCACGGCGCTGGCCACCGGCCAGTCGCGGTTCGAGAAGAACTCCTCCCACAAGACCTTGCCTATCATCAGCGTGCCCGACCCGCCCAGCAGCGAGGGGATCACGAATTCACCGATCACCGGGATCATCACCAGGAAGCATCCCGCAATGATGCCCGGGCGCGACAGTGGGATGGTCACCAGCCAGAAGGCCTGCGTGCGCGAACAGCCCAGATCCTCGGCCGCCTCGATCAGCGAGCCGTCCAGCCGATCGAGCGCGGCATAGATCGGCAGGATCATGAAGGGCAGATAGGTGTAGACGATACCGATATAGACGGCCGTCTGCGTATTCAGAATGGTCAGCGGGGTCGAGATGATGCCCGTCCACAGCAGGAACTGGTTCAGGTAGCCTTCATTCGACAGGATCCCCATCCACGCATAGACGCGGATCAGGAACGAGGTCCAGAACGGCAGGATCACCAGCATCATCAGCGTCGGGCGCCATTCCTCGGGCGCGCGGGCCATGCCATAGGCGATGGGATAGCCCACCAGCAGGGTCAGCGCGGTCGCGATCAGCGCGATCTTGACGCTGGACAAGTAGGCTTTCCAGTACAGGTCGTCCTCGGTCAGCCAGACGAAATTCTCGAAATCCAGCTGGCTGAAGAATTCCTTGATCCCGGCCCAGCCCTGCGACAGATCAAGAGTCGGGGTGTAGGGCGGGATCGCAAGCGCGATGTCCGACAGCGAGATCTTCAACACGATGAAGAACGGCACCAGGAACAGGGCCAGCAGCCAGACATAGGGAATGGCGATCAGGACTGCGCGGCGCATCAGTCTGCCAGCAGAACCGCCGCCGTGGCTGTCCAGGACAGCCAGACAGGGTCTTCCCAAGTAAAGGACCGGCGGGAAATCCGCCGTGTGTTGGCCGTTTGCGCCTTGATGATCGTCCCGTTTGGCAATTCGACATGGTAGGTCGACAGGTTGCCCAAATAGGCAATGTCATGCACCTTGCCCTGCACTGCGTTGACGGCATCGGCAGGACGCTCGGCCGAGATCGTTACCTTTTCCGGCCGGATGGCCAGGTGACAGGCCTGCCCGTTTCCAAAGCTTGCCGCCGATGTCGCCGTCAGTGGCGGCTGGCCCTCGGCCCATTCGATACTGTACGAGCCCTCACCGGCGGCGGTTGCACGACCTTCGATGATGTTCACGTCCCCAATGAAATCGGCGACATAGACCGAGTTCGGGTTTTCGTAGATCCGGTCCGGCGTGGCGACCTGCATCAACTGACCCTGATCCATCACCGCAACGCGACTGGCCACCGTCATTGCCTCTTCCTGGTCGTGGGTCACGATCACGAAGGTGGTGCCGGTCTTTTCCTGAATGTCCATCAGTTCGAACTGGGTGTCCTGGCGCAACTTTTTGTCCAGTGCACCAAGAGGTTCGTCCAGCAGCAGCAGTTTCGGCGCCTTGGCCAGCGACCGGGCCAGAGCCACGCGCTGCCGCTGCCCGCCCGAGATCTGATGCGGCTTGCGGCGGGCGAATTTTTCAAGACGGGTCAGGCGCAGCATCTCCTCGACCCGGTCTTCCAGATCATGCTTGGGCATGTTGTCCCGGCGCAGGCCAAAGGCGATGTTGTCCCAGACATTCAGATGGGGAAACAGCGCATAGGACTGGAACATCATGTTGACCGCCCGCTTGTTCGGCGGCACCGGGTCGATGTCCTGACCACTCAGCATGATGTGGCCATCGGTGGGTTTCTCGAACCCCGCCAGCATCCGCATCATCGTCGTCTTGCCGCAACCCGACGGCCCCAGCAAAGCAAAAAATTCCCGCTCGAAGATGTCCAGCGACAGATTGTCGATGGCAGTAAAGTCCCCGAATCGCTTGGTCACATTTTTGAACTGGATCAAGGGTTTCGCCTGCGGATCTTCCCACGGCGCAAAGACGGTAGAGTTCAAATCGGCCCCCGTAAGTCAGCCTGTACAGGTTGTGCGCAAGGCAGAACCATTCTGCCTTGCGCAATCATTTCGGATCAGGTGCCCGATTTGATCTTGGTCCACAGGCGGGTCACGACCCGCTGCGTTTTGGCCGGGTAAGGCGTGGTGATGTAGAGGTTCTGCATCGTGGCATCATCCGGGTAGATCGCCGGATCGCCGATCACGTCTTCTTCCAGAAACTCCTGCGACGCCTTGTTGCCGTTGGCGTAGTAGACGTAGTTCGACGCCGCCGCCATGTTGTTGGCATCCAGGATGAAGTTCAGGAATTTATGCGCGCCGTCCGGGTTGGGTGCATCCACCGGAATGGCCATCTGGTCGAACCACATCAGCGAGCCTTCGGCAAACGGATGGTATTCGATGGTCACACCGTTGTCGGCCTCATCCGCCCGATCGCGGGCCTGCAGAATGTCGCCCGACCAGCCCACGGCCACGCAGATGTCCCCATTGGCCAGTGCATTGATGTATTCCGAGCTGTGGAACTTCTGAATGTAGGGACGCACGCCCATCAGCACCTCTTCGGTCTTGGCGATCACGTCGGTGTCATGGCTGTCCGGATCTTCGCCAATGTACTGGAGTACCATGGGAATGATCTCGGACGGCGCGTCCAGGAAATGGACGCCGCATGAGGCCAGCTTTTCCATGTTCTCGGGCTTCAGCACCAGGTCCATGCTGTTCAAGGGCGCATCGTCGCCCAGCACTTCCTTGACCTTGTCGACATTCACGCCCAGCCCCGTGGTGCCCCACATGTAGTTGATCGAATAGGCGTTGTCCGGGTCATATCCGGCCGTACGTTCCTGGATCACATCCCAGAGGTTAACTGCATTGGGCAGCTTGGACATGTCCAGTTTCTGGAAGGCTCCAGCCTGGATCTGGCGCTGAAGGAAGGTGCCCGACGGCACCACCACATCGTAACCGGATCCTCCGGCCAGCATCTTGGTTTCCAGAACCTCGTTGCTGTCGAACACGTCGTAGATCAGGGTCAGACCCGTCTCTTCCTGGAATTTGCTCAGCAACTCCTCGTCGATGTAGTCCGACCAGTTGTATACGCGCACCTCTTCCGCAACAGCGGCCGACGTCCCCAATGCGACAATTGCCGTCATCGTCAGCGTTTTGATTTTCATTTTCTTCTCCCTGCAAGTGTACGGGCATTTTCCCGTTTTTTTGGATTTGATCAAGTTTTGCGTTTTCCCTCGATACGTCGTATGGTTTCACGGGGCAAGAAACCTGACAAGCCGGGAGCATTGGGATCGGGGTGAACCAATTGGATTTGATCAAAAATAAGGCATCTGCTGCAGTGACCCAGACCGAAAAACGACCAGCACATGAACAGGTGTACCAGACACTGAAGTCGCAGATCATGTTCGGCGATCTGGTACCGGGGCAACCGGTCACGATCCAGGGCCTGACCGATTCGCTGGGCGTAGGCATGACCCCGGTGCGCGAGGCCATCCGGCGCCTGATCTCGGACGGTGCGCTGATCTTTCAGGGCAACCGGCGGGTCAGCGTTCCCCTGCTGACTGCAACGGACGTAGAACAGATGATTTTTGCCAGAAATGCCGTAGAATCAGAGCTTTCCCGGCGCGCGGCAGTCAACATGACCACGGCAGATATCGACCAGCTTGAAAAGATCGACGAACAGCTGGATCGCACGATCGCCGACGGGGACGTTGGCGGCTATCTTCGCCTGAACCACGCATTCCACGAAAAACTCTATGACCACGCTGGTGCGCCGATTCTAAAGGATCTGGCCGAGCGCCTGTGGCTGCGATTCGGCCCGTCCTTGCGCGTCGTCTGCGGGCGCTTCGGCACCCAGAGCCTTCCGGACCGGCACAAGGACATCATCGATGCCCTGCGCGCCAGCGACGCTGAAAAAGTGGCAAAAGCAACGACCCAGGATATCGAACAGGGCATGGAACTGATGGCCGAGGCGCTGGCGACCGAATAGGTCAGCGCGATTCGATTGACAGAAAAAAATTTGATCATATTGTGACGGCAACCGCTGTTTCAGGAGTAGAGACCGATGTCGACCATCACCAACCACATGCCGACCGCCGAATTGCAGGCTCTGGACGCGGCGCATCACCTTCACCCATTTTCGGCCAACGGCGCACTGGGCAAGGAGGGCGCACGCGTCATCACTCGTGCCAAAGGCGTTTATCTGACCGACAGCGAGGGCGAAGAGATCCTGGATGCCATGGCCGGTCTGTGGTGCGTGAACGTCGGCTATGGCCGCGACGAACTGGCCGAAGTGGCGGCGCGCCAGATGCGCGAACTGCCCTACTACAACACCTTCTTCAAAACGACCCATGTCCCGGCCATCGCGCTGGCGGCCAAGCTGGCCGAGTTGGCGCCGGGTGACCTGAACCATGTCTTCTTCGCCGCCGGCGGGTCCGAGGCCAATGACACCAACATCCGTCTGGTCCGCACCTATTGGGCGGAAAAGGGCCATCCGAACAAGAACATCATCATCAGCCGCCACAACGCCTATCATGGGTCGAGTGTGGGGTCGGCCTCGCTGGGCGGCATGGCCGGCATGCACGCGCAGGGCGGCATCCCGATCCCGAACATCCACCACATCAACCAGCCCAACTGGTGGGCCGAGGGCGGCGACATGACGCCCGAAGATTTCGGCCTGGCCCGCGCACGCGAGCTGGAAGCGGCGATCCTGGAACTGGGCGAAGACCGCGTTGCCGCCTTCATCGCCGAGCCGGTTCAGGGTGCAGGCGGCGTAATCGTCGCGCCCGACACCTACTGGCCGGAAATCCAGCGCATCTGCGACAAGTACGACATCCTGCTGATCGCCGACGAGGTGATCTGCGGCTTTGGTCGAACCGGCAACTGGTTCGGCTCGCAGACCATGAACATCCGCCCGCATATCATGACCATCGCCAAGGGGCTCAGCTCGGGCTATGCGCCAATCGGCGGCTCGATCGTCAATGACGAGATCGCCGAGGTGATCGGCGGAACCGAGTTCAACCACGGCTATACCTATTCGGGTCACCCGGTCGCGGCGGCCGTTGCGCTGGAAAACCTGCGCATTCTGGAAGAGGAAAAGATCGTCGAGCATGTGCGCGATGTCGCCGCCCCCTATCTGAAACAGAAATGGGAGGCGCTGGTCGATCACCCGCTGGTCGGCGAGGCCAAGATCGTGGGCATGATGGCCTCGATCGCGCTGACGCCGGACAAGGCCAGCCGGGCCAAGTTCGCGTCCGATCCGGGCACGGTCGGGTACATCTGCCGCGATCGCTGCTTTGCCAACAACCTGATCATGCGCCATGTGGGCGACCGGATGATCATCTCGCCGCCGCTGATCCTGACCCCGGCCGATATCGACGAGATGTTCGTGCGCATCTACAAGTCTCTGGACGAGGCGCAGGCCGAGATCATCGCCCAAGGCTTGATGAAAGCGGCCTCGTGAATTCAGGAAAACATCGGAAATGGGCGGTCCGGCAGGGCCGCCCTTTTTCGTTCAACGCATCCGTTCAAGCAATTGAACGGTGGCGTATCCATCGGGCAAAAGACCCCGCGCCATCTGATAGGCCCGCAGCGCATTGATAGTGTTCGGACCGATCCGCCCGTCGATGGCCTGCGTGTCGAACCCGGCCAGGGTCAGGCGCAGTTGCAGTTCCTTGCGTTCGGCAAAGCTCAGCACCCGTTCGCCGCGCGGCCAGCTTGCGCGGAACGGGCCTTGCCCGGCCAGCCGGTCTGACAGGTGGCCGATGCCGATCACATAGGCATCGGCGCCGTTGTAGCGCTCAATCACGCTGAAATTGTCAAAGATCATCAAGGCCACGCCACCGCTGCCGGCCGGCAGCAGGATCGAGGCGGGTCCAAAATCTGCGATGCCACCGCCGTTCGCGGCGCGGACGCCGCGTGCGGCCCACTCCGAGGGCAGCAAACTAACGTCCCGACTGGCGCTGGCATAGTCGAACCCTTTCGGCAAACGCACCTCGACCGCCCAGGGCTGACCTTTGGTCCACCCGAACTTGGCAAGGTAGGCGGCAGCGGACGCAAGCGCATCCGTAGGATCGTCCGACCAGATGTCGCGGCGTCCGTCGCCGTCGAAGTCAACCGCATGCTCCAGGTATGAGGTCGGCATGAATTGCGTGTGCCCCATGGCACCCGCCCAACTGCCCGTCATTCGGTCCGAGGTGATGTCGCCGGCCTGCACGATTTGCAATGCCGCCAGCAACTGCGTTTCAAAAAACTGCGCACGCCGCCCGTCATGGGCAAGCGTTGCAAGCGACCGGATTGTCTGACTGCTGCCCCGATACGTGCCGTAGGACGTTTCCAGCCCCCAGACCGCGACCACCACCTCTTTTTCGACCCCGTACCGGGCTTCGATCCGGTCCAGCGTATCGTTGTACCGCACCAGCGCCTTGCGCCCATTCGCGATGCGCAGGTCTGACACCGCCGAATCCAGATACTCCCAGATCGGTTTCGAAAACTCGGCCTGACTGCGATCGCGCTTGATGGCGTCGGTGTCATAGGTCAGGCCGGACAATGACCGGTCCAGGACCTGTGGCCGGATACCTGCCGCAACTGCCCGGTGCCGGAAGGCGTTCAGCCAGGTCTCGAAGCTGGTGTTTCCTTCGACGACCACCCGGTGCATGCCCGTGGTCGGCCTTGGCACCGGCCGGATCGAAACCGTCAGATCGGCCGACGCCAACTGGATCGAATCCAGCGCCGGTCTGATCTGTGGTCGTTTGGTTGTATTCGAAGTCTCCGCCTGCAAGATGGATGCCCAAAATGCGGCGGCCACAAAGCCACACACATATTTCATGATTCAGGTTTTCCTGATTACTGCTCGCGGACAGGGTACCCCAGATTGCGCAAATCACAAAGCGCTCAGGACTGGCTCCCTTGATCTTTTGCTTCACGCTCGGCCCGGATCTTGGCCAGCGCCTCGCGCAGTAAAGATACCCGGTTGGGGCGGAAACTTTCCTCGGTGACGGACATCGCGCGCATCCGGTCCAACCGAAACACGCGAAAATCCCGCCTCAGATGGCACCAACTGAGAAGCACGCTGGCATGATCCATGTACACGATGCTCAGTGGGCTCACGCGGCGCTGCGTGTCGTCACCTTTCGCATCTGTATAGTCGAATTCGACCACACGCTCGTCCCACGTCGCCTGCCGCAGGTCGGCAACTTCTATGCTGGGTGCGGCGGGACGGTCGAACCGGGTGGCGGTCAGGACTGCGTGGCTTAGGCGGTGGGACTGGCGGTGGGGCAGCCGGCCCTGCAGTTTGCGCAGCGCCGCGCCGGCGGCGTCCGACAGAGCCGGGTCTCCGATCAGTTGCACCTCGCGCAGGCCAAGAACCAGCGCCTCCAACTCGTCATCGGTGAATCCCAGCGGCGGCAGTGTCGCGTCTTCGATCAGGGTAAACCCGAACCCGGCCTCGCCATCAATGACTGCACCGAGACCACGCAGGGCGTCGATGTCGCGATGCACGGTGCGTGCCGAAACCCCCAGATCCTGCGCCAACTGCGCCGAGGTCTTGGGCGACGGGCCAGACCGCAAGGCCTGCATCAATTGGAACAGTCGGGCGGTTCGGGACATGATGTCATTCAATCTAAACCTAATGACAGAAACTGTCATTAGCTCGCGTTAGACCGGCGGCACCCCAATTTCGGAGCCCAATTATGTTGACCCTTCTTACCTACCCTTCCGCTTTCGGACTTTTCAGCGCCAGCCCCTTTTGCGTCAAAACCGCCTATATGCTGCAGCTGGCCGGGCTGCATTGGCGCCGCTCGGACATGGTCGATCCGCGACAGATGCCGCACAGCAAGTTGCCGGTTTTGCGCACACCCGAACGCCTGGTGCCAGACAGCGACCAGATTCGCGACTGGCTGGACGCGCAGGGCGCCGAATTCGACGGTGGCCTGAGCGATGTGCAAAAGGGCCAGTCCCGCGCGTTGATCCGCATGGCCGAGGAACATCTGTATTTCCAGATTGTCATGGACCGCTGGGCCAACGACGAGGTTTGGCCAGTTCTGCGCGACACCTTCTTCTATGAGATTCCCCGAATCGTCCGACGCCCGATCTCGAACTCGGTCCGTAAATCGGTCTTGAAAGGCCTTCGGTCGCAAGGGATCGGACGCTTCTCCGAGGCCGAACGGATGGCACGGGTCGAACGCGACCTCGAGGCGATCTCAGCCTATCTGTGGCAGGCCCCGTATCTTTTGGGGGATCACCCCACTTCGGCCGACCTCAGCGTCGGCCCGATGCTGGCTGCGATGCGGGCCACTCCGGCCGATACCCGGCTGACCCGGCGCATCAAACAGGATACGCTGCTGAACAGTTATGTTGACCGGATGGAACAGGCGATCCCCCTGCCATGAGAAGTTTCGATGACCCCAACGTGGCGTCTGCCTACGAGGCATTCGCCGCGGACACCAGGCGCGGAGCTCTGGTTTTGCGCGATCTGGTCCTCGCCACCGCGCAGGAACTTCAGCCGGCGGTTTCGGTGACCGAGGCTCTGCGATGGGGCCAGCCGGCCTATCTGAGCCCCAAGGGCACGACAATCAGGCTGGGCGGGCACACGTCCGCCCGGTTTGCCCTGTTTGTCCACTGCCAGACCCGGCTTATCGGTGAGTTTACCTCGGCCTTTCCCGGCGCTGACAGGATTGACGGCAATCGCGCCATCCTGTTCGACGAGGTCGGAAAGATCGACCCCGTCAGGCATGGATGGCTGATCGCCCGGGCGTTGACCTATCACCGCTGACGGCGCTTGCGCTCGACCTTGCGCTTGATCTTGTCCTTCTTGCGCTTGGTGCTGACCGCCTTGCGCCGTGTCGGACGACCCGACTTGCCACGACCGCCGCCGCGCGGCATGGCCTGATCTTCGATCGACAGCAGCTCCAACTCCAGCCCGCCAGTTACCGGCGTGGCCTCGGTCAGGCGCACGGTGACGCGCTGGCCGATGGCGATGGTCAGGCCGGTATCGGCTCCCATCAGGGTGCCAGCCTCGGCGTCGAAGTGGAAAAACTCGCGCCCCAGTGACCGCACCGGCACCAGCCCGTCGGCCCCGGTTTCGTCCAGTTTGACAAAGGCCCCGAACCGGGCGATGCCGCTGATGCGGCCGGTGAACTCGTTGCCGACGCGCTCGCTCAGATAGGCCGCCAGATAGCGGTCGGTCGTGTCGCGCTCGGCCATCATCGAGCGGCGCTCGGTGTCCGAGATGTGGGTGGCGGTCTCCTCCAGACGCTCGATCTCGTCGGCGGTTAGCCCGTCCTTGCCCCAGCCATGGGCCGAGATCAGCGCCCGGTGCACGATCAGGTCGGCATAGCGACGGATGGGCGAGGTGAAATGCGCGTAGTTGCGCAGCGCCAGCCCGAAATGCCCGAAATTTTCCGGGCTGTAATAGGCCTGCGCCATCGACCGCAAGGTGCTGAGATTGATCAGCTCGGCATCCTCGGTGCCGGCGGCGGCATTCAACAGCGCGTTCAGGTGACGGGTCTGCAGCACCTGCCCCTTGGCCAGATTCAGCCCGGCGGCCTGCGCCGTCTCGCGCAGGCTTTCCAGCTTTTCGGGCGCGGGTTCCTCGTGCACCCGGAACAGAAGCGGGCTGCGCTTGGCGATCAGCGTCTCGGCCGCGGCCACGTTGGCCAGAATCATGAATTCCTCGATCAGCCGGTGCGCATCCAGCCGTTCGCGGAAGGCCACGCTTTCGACCTCGCCCTTGTCGTTCAGCACGATCTTGCGTTCAGGCAGGTCCAGGTCCAGCGGCTGGCGTTCGTTGCGGGCCGTCTTCAGCGCGCCATATGCGGCATAGAGCGGCTTCAGAACGCTCTCCAGCAGCGGGCCGGTCCGGTCATTGGGGGTGCCGTCGATAGCCTCCTGCACCTCGGCATAATGCAGAGACGCGGCCGAGCGCATCAGCCCCCGCACAAAGCGGTGGTCGATCTTGTTGCCGTTTGCATCGATCCGCATCCGCACCGCGATA
The DNA here is from genome assembly GCF_056539345.1 of Ruegeria sp. BB9. Taxonomy (NCBI): domain Bacteria; kingdom Pseudomonadati; phylum Pseudomonadota; class Alphaproteobacteria; order Rhodobacterales; family Roseobacteraceae; genus Ruegeria; species Ruegeria sp. BB9. Next base: position 158,010 of record NZ_JBQFUU010000003.1, read on the forward strand.
CAGGCGCGCGGCACGCCTTCGTGCAGCGAACACAGATCGCCCGACAGACGGTCGGGCAGCATCGGCACCACGCGGTCAGGGAAATAGGTTGAATTGCCCCGCTTGCGCGCCTCCCGGTCCAGCGCACTGCCGGGGCGCACATAGGCGGCCACATCGGCAATGGCGACCCAGATCACATGACCGCCCGGGTTTTTCGGGTCGTCATCGGCATGGGCATAGCAGGCGTCGTCATGGTCGCGCGCGTCCGATGGGTCGATGGTCAGCAGAGGGATGTCCCGCAGATCCTCCCGCCCTTTCAGCCCGACGGGCTTGGCCCGGTCGGCCTCGGCGATCACGTCATCGGGAAAATCATCCGGGATGCCGCGCTGGTGGATCGCGATCAGCGACACCGCCTTGGGCGCGGACGGATCGCCCAGCCGCTCGACGATGCGCGCACGCGGCAGCCCCATACGATTTTTCGGCCCCGCCTGCTCGGCCTCGACCAATTCGCCATCCTTGGCGCCCAATGCCGCGTCTTCGGCCACCAGCCATTCGGTCGATCCGGCCTTGTCGATGGGCACGATCCGCCCGCCCTCGGCGCCCTTGCGGAAAATCCCCACGACCCGGCGTGGATTGGCGCCGATGCGGCGGATCAGGCGGGCCTCGTAATTGTGGTCTTCTTCATGCACCTGGGTCAGGCGGGCAAGGATGCGGTCACCTTCACCCAGCGCCGGGTCGCTGGCACGCGGAATGATCAGCACGATCGGCTCGACGCCTTCGCCATGCCATTCCAGCGGCCGCGCAAACAGGTCGCCATCGGCATTCGGCGCCTTGACCTGCAGCACGCTGACCGGCGGCAGGCGGTCCGGGTCGCGATAGCTGCGCTTGCGCTTTTCAAGATGCCCCTCGGCCTCAAGCTCTTTGAGGATCCGTTTCAGGTCGATCCGGTCCGCGCCCTTGATGCCAAAGGCCTTGGCAATGTCGCGTTTCGAGGTGAGCGTGGGGTTCGCCGAGATCCAGTCGAAGATCTCCTGCTTGGTCGGTATGCGTTTCATGATTTCCGCCTAGCACGCCGATACGACCGCGTCATGACCAAAAAGTGGCCGGGCGCATCAATCGCTCAGGCGAAATAGTCGGCCAGGATCCGGGCATAGATCGCCTTGAGCTGGCGGATCTGCTCGACCGGGACGGATTCGTCCACCTGGTGCATGGTGCGTCCGACCAGGCCGAACTCGACCACGGGGCAGTGGTCCTTGATGAACCGCGCGTCCGAGGTGCCCCCGGTGGTGGACAGCTCGGGCCGACGGCCGGTCTCGGCCTCGACGGCCCGGGCGACCAGATCCGACAGCGGCCCCGGAGGGGTCAAGAAGCTTTCGCCCGAAACTTTGATCCGCGTATCGATCTGCACGCCAAACTCGGCCGCCACGTCGGCCGCCTGCGCCTTCAGCCAGTCGCTGAGGCTGGCGCCCGAATGCAGGTCGTTGAACCGGATGTTCACCGCCCCACGGCACTGGGCCGGAATGACGTTGGTGGCCGCGTTGCCGGTGTCCATCGTGACCACGGCCAGGGTCGAAGCGTCGAAATGGTCCGTCCCCCGATCCAGCTCGTGACTGGCCAGCCGATCCATCAGCCGCGCCAGCGCGGGCAGCGGGTTCCTGGCGCGATGCGGATAGGCCGAATGGCCCTGTACGCCCGTCACCTCGAACCACGCGGTCATCGACCCGCGGCGACCGATCTTCATCATCTCGCCCATCTCGTTGGGGCAGGTCGGCTCGCCCACTAGACAGACCGACATCCGCTCGTCCTGCGCCTGCATGTAGTCCAGCAGCGCGGTGGTGCCGTCCACCGCATCGCCTTCCTCGTCCCCCGTAACGGTCAGGATGATCGCCCCGTCGGGCGGGGTGTCGCGCACAAAATCCACCGCGGCCGCGACAAAGGCCGCCACCCCCGATTTCATGTCGGTCGCGCCCCGGCCGTACAGAATGCCATCATGGATTTCCGCGCCGAAAGGCGGGCGGGTCCATGCGGCCTCGTCGCCCACCGGCACCACGTCGGTATGGCCGTTGAACCCGAAGCTGCGCGCATGCCCCTTGTCGCCCCACCGGGCAAACAGGTTGCAGACGCCGCCGCGGTCCACCCGCGTGCAGGTGAAACCGGCCCGCGTCAGGATATCTTCCAGCAGAACCAGCGCCCCGCCCTCCTCGGGTGTGACCGAGGGGCAACGGATCAGGTCTGCGGTCAGGTTTACGGGGTCGGTCATTCAGGGGCCTCGCAGGGTCGGCAGGATGTGGGTTCACGCACAGATTCAACGAATTGGCCGCAATGCCAACCCCGATCGGCGGTTTTCCGGTCGCCCAGCCTGAAAAAACGCCAAAAAGAAATCCCGGTCGATGACCTCGCGACGACCTTGCCGCGCCATGGCAAATTGCGCTAGAGCGCCGCGAAACAGGTGAACCAGCCATGACGCGCGCCCTTTTCGCATTGATCTGCCTGACCTACGCGGTCTTTGCACAACACAGCCAAGCCGAAACCCTGACGGTCACGACGGTGGAGCGTCCTCCGTTCTCGTATGTGGATGAGGGCGAGGACACCGGCTTCTCTATGGACCTGCTGGCCGCGCTGGCTGAAGAACTGGGCTGGGAATACACGGTCGTTCGTGTCGACGCATTCGGGGACATGCTGTCAGCGGTCGAAAACCGCGAAGCCGACATGGCCATCGCGAACATTTCGATCACCGCAGGCCGTGAAGCCCGGATGGATTTCAGCCAGCCGATTTTCGAGGCCGGCCTTCAGATCATGGTACCATCAGACGCAGCGCGCAGCCCGTCCCTGATGCAGGCACTGCTGTCGCGCGAACTGTTCATCGCCATCGGGCTGGCCTTTGCCATCCTGCTGGGTGGCGGAATGCTGATGTGGGGATTCGAACGTCGGTCCCAACCCTATTTCGACCGCGACCTGAACGAGGCCTGGTTCCCATCCTTCTGGTGGGCATTGAATCTGGTGGTCAATGGCGGATTTGAAGAGCGGATGCCCCGGACCCCGTTCGGGCGAGTTCTGGGTGTGATCTTGGTCGTATCCTCGCTGTTCATCGTGTCGGTTTTCACCGCGCGGATAACCTCTGTCATGACGGTGGATGCGATCACCAGCAACATCAACTCGGTCAACGATCTGTACGGCAAACAGGTCGGGACAATCTCGGGTTCGACCGCAGCCAGTTTCCTGAACCGGCGCGAGGTCGAATTCACCGGGTACGAAGACCTGGATAGCATGTTGACTGCGTTCAGGGATGGGGACCTGGATGCCGTCGTGTTCGACGCACCGATCCTGTCGTATTTCGCTGCACATGAAGGCCGCAAGATTGCGGCGATGACCGGCGGCGTCTTCCTGCGCGAAAACTATGGCATGGTCTTCCCGACCGGGTCACCTCTGGTCGAGGATGTGAACCAGGCGCTTCTGGGCCTCCGCGAAGATGGCACCTATGACCAGATCTATCGCAAGTGGTTCGGCACGCGCCGCTAGGCGCCTTCGGGCTTGTCGCCGAAGAAGGGCGTCATCTGCGCAACAATAACCGCATTTTCCTCAAGCGCCCTCTGCATCAGAGCGCGTTCGTCGGGGTCGATCTCGTGCCCCTGCGCCTCGCGCTCGGCCAGGGTGCCATAGCCGGTCACGTCCAGCGGAGCCGTATCGGCCTGCTTGAGAATGGCCACGGTTTCGCGCACGGCCTCGGCCTCGTCCACGCCGCTGGCATAGCACATCAGCGCCGCGCCGGTGGCGCCTTCGGGCAGGCCGTCGCCATCCTTGCGGCCAATCTGGACCAACAGAGTATAGACCTGCTGGCGCGAGGGTTTCTTTTGCTTTTCCATGCCGTGGGCCTTAGCCGGGGGGTGGTCGATGGTCAAGCATGGCAGCTGGACGCGGTTCCCGGATGCCGTGTCGTTTTTTGACGCGCTCAAGCCCACCGTCCAGTCAGACTGGTCCCGAAAAACGACGGAGGACATCATGACCAAACGCGGCCGCTGCCTGTGCGGTGAAACCCGCTGGGAGTTTGAGGGCGCCGAGACCTGGAGCTGCTATTGCCATTGTGACGATTGCCGCCGCAATTGCGCCGCGCCCGTGGTCGCGTGGTTGGGCGTACCCTTGCGCAATTTCCGATGGACCGCCGCAACACCGCGTAGTTTCGCCAGTTCGAAAGGCGTCCAGCGGCATTTCTGCGCCACGTGTGGCTCTCCCATGGGGTTCGAGGCCGACCACTATGAGGGCGGGATGCACCTGTACGCGGCCTCGCTGGAAGACCCTTCGGACTTTGCGCCAACCTTTCACGTCAATTATCAAAGCAAGCTGCCCTGGCTGGATCTGCGCGATGACTTGCCGAAATACGAAAGCACCCTACTGCACGCGCCCGAGGATCTCGCCGACTACGAGGCGGGATAGGTCCGACCCTGCCAAACAAAAAAAGGCCGCGGACCAGAGCCGCGACCTTTGAGACGTTGAATAATGTCTGCGATCAATCGCGCAGCAGCTCGTTGATCCCGGTCTTCGAGCGGGTCTTTTCATCCACCCGCTTCACGATCACCGCGCAGTACAGGTTGATCCCGTTCTTCGACGGCATCGAACCGGAGACCACCACCGAATAAGGCGGCACCTCGCCATAGAAGACCTCGCCCGACTCGCGGTCGACGATCTTGGTGGACTGGCCGATGTAGACGCCCATACCCAGAACCGAGCCTTCCCGGATGATGCAGCCCTCGACCACCTCGGAGCGGGCACCGATGAAGCAGTTGTCTTCGATGATGGTCGGACCGGCCTGCATGGGTTCCAGCACGCCGCCGATGCCGACGCCGCCCGACAGGTGCACGTTCTTGCCGATCTGCGCGCAGGACCCGACGGTGGCCCAGGTATCGACCATGGTGCCTTCGTCCACATAGGCGCCGAGGTTCACGAAAGACGGCATCAGTACCACGCCCGGCGCGATATAGGCCGACTTGCGCACCACGCAGTTGGGCACCGCACGGAAACCGGCCGCGCGCCACTGGTTCTCACCCCAGCCGACGAACTTGCTGTCGACCTTGTCCCACCAGCCGCCGTCCTGCGGGCCGCCGGACTGGATTTCCATGTCTTTGATGCGAAAGCCCAGCAAGACCGCCTTCTTGGCCCACTGGTTCACATGCCAGCTGCCATCGGCCTGCTTCTCCGCGACTCGCAGAGCGCCGCTGTCCAGCGCGTTCAGCGTGTCCTCGATCGCTTCGCGCTGTTCGCCGGTGGTGGCGGGCGTGATCGTGTCGCGGGCCTCCCATGCGGCCTCGATGGCGGTTTCCAGTTGGGCGTTGGACATGGGGTAACTCCGTGCTGACTCTCGTTTGGTTGGTGTTGCCTATATGAAAGCCGGGGCCAATGCGCAATGCGACGTTGGCGGGGCCATTTGCGGCCACCAGGTGCCAAAACCCGTCGGCCTCAGCTGGCGCGGCGGATATGGCGCACCAGAATCGCTGTGGCCGTGGCGGTATCGCGGCGCTTCATCGCCTGCACGATGGCGGCGTGGTCGGTGTCTTTCCGCTGGACCCAGCGGTGACGCCAATGAGCGAATAGATGGCGGGCGCTGGCGATATGCAGATCGTCGATCGTATGCAACAGGCGCGGCCGCGCGCAGGGTGTCAGGATCGCCCGATGAAAGGCGCGGTTTCGGGTTTCCCATGTGGGCATGTCCTGCGCCTCGTCGCAGGCGATGCGGGCCTTGTCGGCCGCCTTGAGATCCGCTGGTGTCAAATTCTGGATCGCATGTTGCAGGGCCAACGATTCCAGGGCCACGCGCATCTCGATTACTTCGCGCACCTCAGCCGGGTCTAGCGCGGTGACGCGCATGCCGCGCCGTGGTTCGCTGTGGGCCAGACCATGCGCCTGAAGCCGCAACAGCGCCTCGCGCACCGGGACATGGCTGGTGTCGTACGCCCGCGCGATGTGGTCCTGCCGCAGTTTCTCACCCGCAGGCAGCTCGCCCGTGATGATGCGCTGGCTGAGCCGGTCATAGATGGAATCTGCAATCGTGGCGGTCATGAGATTTTATCTATAATCCCAAGGCCCGGCCCTCAAGGCGCAAATTCAGACGGTCAGAGGGTCAGGTGCGATATTGCCCCCGCAGACCAGAACCGCGACCCGTTCGCCCGGTTCCGGCGTGTAGACGCCCGAAGTCAGAGCCGCGAGGGCCGTCGCCCCCGCCGGCTCGACCAGAATGCGGTGCGCCTGCCACAGGCGCTGCTGCGCTTCGGCGATGGCGTCATCGCTGACCAGCACCGACGTCATCCCCTGCGCCAGCCCAAAGCAGATGTCGCCGATCCGCCGCGCACCCAGCGCGTTGGCGGCTATGCCGGAAACGGACACATCCACGGGCGTTCCGGCCTGCAATGCCGCGTTCAAGGCACATGAGGTTGCCGGCTCGACCGCAACGACCTTGCGCGCGCCCTGAAACCAGGCCAGCGCGCCCGCGATCAGCCCACCGCCGCCCACCGCCACCAATACGGTATCGGCCTGCAGGCCCTGGCTGTCCCATTCGGCGAAACAGGTGCCCTGCCCGGCCACCGTTGCCGGCGCGTCATAGGCATGGATCTGCATCGCGCCCGTGCGGGCCTCGTGTTCACGCGCCATCGACAGGGCATTGGCATATTCACCCGGCACGACGCTCAGATCGGCGCCGATCCGTTCGATCAGGGCGATTTTGGACGGACCGGCCATCTCGGGCACGAAGATCTTGGCCGGATGGCCCAGCGCCCGCGCGGCATAGGCCGCAGCCGCACCGTGATTCCCGCCCGACGCCGCCACCACTCCGGCCGCGGGCACATCCGTGCTCAGCAGGGTATTGAAGGCGCCGCGCGCCTTGAAACTGCCGGTGTGCTGGAAATGCTCCAGCTTCATCTCGACCGGCTGCGCCAGTCCCAGCGCGTCGCTTGTCATGACCGGTGTCACCTGCGCGTGGCCATTGATGCGTTCGGCTGCGGCCGAAATTTCAGTCTTCCAATCCATTCTCGTCTTTCCGTGACTGGCACTCTGCCCGCGAACCCTATAGCTGTTTGAAAAACACGCAAGCAGGGAACCCCCAGCAATGAGAGAAGACCGCCTCAGCCCTTTCCGCGATGCGCATACCGACCGCTCGACCGCAAGCGAAGTCCCCGACACGCCGCAGACACGCTCGCCCTCGTACCGGCTGGCCTTTGCCGATGACGATTTCCTGTGCCGCGAGGAACTGCGGCCCGTGCGTCTGCAACTGGAACTGCTGAAGCCCGAAATGATCATGGCCGAACGCCAGATCACGTCGACCATCGTGATGTTCGGCGGCGCGCGAATCCCGGAACCGGCGAAAAAGGACAACGCCCGGACGGCCACGCTGGCCGGTCTGTCGCAATACTATGACGAGGCGCGCGAATTCGCCCGGCTGATGACCGAGAAATCCAAGCAGAGCGGTTGCCGCGAGAACGTCATCGTCACCGGCGGTGGCCCCGGCGTGATGGAGGCTGGAAATCGCGGCGCCAAGGATGCCGGTGGCTGCTCGATCGGGCTGAACATCGTGCTGCCGCACGAGCAGGCGCCCAATGCCTATGTCACCCCTGAGCTTAGCTTCAATTTCCACTATTTCGCCATACGCAAGATGCATTTCCTGATGCGCGCCCGCGCGATCACCATCTTCCCCGGCGGGTTCGGCACGATGGATGAGTTGTTCGAATCCCTCACCCTGATCCAGACCGGTCGGATGGAGCGCGTGCCGTTCCTGCTGTTCGGGCGCGAGTTCTGGGAGCGGGTGATCAATTGGGAAGCGCTGGCCGATGCCGGGACCATTTCCGAAGAGGATCTGGACCTGTTCCGCTTTGTCGATACCGCGCAGGAGGCGGTCGACATTATCGAGCGCTGGGAGCCCGCCCCGCCGCGCGACGACATACCGGGGCGTTGAGCGATGGCGCGCACCTCCAAGACCGGTGAGATGCTGCATCTGCGCGGCAATGCCCTGAGCAAAGGCGAACCGGTGGCGCTGCCGCTGACCCAAAGCAGCATGTTCCACCTGCCCGGCGCGCCGGACGGGCACCCGACCTATGGCCGTGTGGACAACCCGACCTGGACGCAGGTCGAGCATGTGCTGGCGCATCTCGAAGACGCACCCTGCCTGATCTTTCCGTCCGGCATGGGTGCAATTTCGGCGGCGTTGTTCGCCACCGTGCGGGCGGGGTCGCGCATCCTGATCCCGTCGGACGGGTATTATGTCACCCGCCTGCTGGCCGACCGGTTCCTCGCCCCGTTGAGCGTGTCGGTCGAAGAGCGCCCAACGACCGCCTTCGCGCAGGGCGGGTTCGACGGGTTCGATGTTGTCTTCGTCGAAAGCCCGTCCAACCCCGGGCTCGACATGATCGACCTAGCGCAGGTGGCCCGCGACGTGCGCGCAGCGGGTGGCATCACCATCGCCGACAACACGACGCTGACCCCGCTGGGACAGCGCCCGCTGGATCTGGGCATCGACATCGTCGTCGCCTCGGACACCAAGGCGATGGGCGGGCATTCCGACCTGCTGATGGGGCATGTGGCCAGTCGCGATGCCCAGATCGTGGAGCGGGTCGAAGAATGGCGCCGCGTCTCGGGCGCGATCCCCGGCCCGCACGAAGCCTGGCTGTTGCATCGCGGGCTGGAGACGCTGGATGTCCGGTTTGATCGCATGTGCAGCTCGGCGCAGGTTCTGGCCGAACGGCTGGCCGATCATCCGGCGGTCACACAGATCCGCTATCCCGGCCTGCCGTCGGACCCGTCCCATGATCTGGCCCGCAAACAGACCACGCGGTTCGGCTTTCTGCTGACGATCACGCTGGCCTCTGAAGACCAGGCCGAAGGGTTCATCAATAATTGCCCGCTGCTGCGCCCGGCCACGTCATTTGGTGGCGTGCACAGTTCGGCCGAGCGGCGCGCGCGTTGGGGGGATCAAGTCGATCCCGGATTCGTGCGACTTTCGGTCGGGTGCGAGCCGGTGGACGAGCTGTGGCAGGCTCTGAACGACAGCCTGACTGCACTGGCCTGAGCCTTATTTCTTGGGCTCGCGCAGTTCGGTGAACACATAGATCGGCAGCAGAACCCCCGCGATCAAGGCGCCCAGCCACACCAGCAGCGTCGCCGCCAGCAGGTTCGAGATCCCGCCCACGGTCAGCCCTGCGGCGACCAGATCGGTGATCAGCAGGCCCACGAATGTGACCACCAGCGCGATGCCGCCCTTCAGCGCCGGCACGTTCTTTTCCCCGATCTTCAGGATCAATGGCTCGGCCACGACCTGAACCAGGGTGAACACGATCACCACCACGATGAAGGACACCGGTTTGATCGAAAAGCCGGTCAGCAACAGGCTGGCCAGCAACAGACCGATGGCATTGCCCGCCAACAGGGCCAGGGCCGACTTGATTCTGCGTGACATGCGTTTGACTCCATCCGCAACAGTTCGAAACATGCGGATATTATCAGGATGCCGGAATTTTTCGAGAAAATTCAATCTCCTCGGTATTCGGTCCTGTTGAAATTACATGACACGGCACAATCTGAAGGGTTAACTGCCAACAACATCCACTGGCGAACCCCATCAGAAACGAGAGATATATGAGCGACAATCCATATTCGGTCTTGGGCGTCTCGAAAGACGCCAGTGCCGCCGAAATCAAGAAAGCCTACCGGCGCATCGCCAAGGACTGCCACCCGGACCTCAAACCCGGGGACGCCAAGGCCGAGGCCAAGTTCAAGGCCGCCGCCGCAGCCTATGACCTGCTGAAGGACCCCGAAACCCGGGCAAAATTCGACCGGGGCGAGATCGACGCCTCGGGCCAGGAGCGCCCGCAGCAGCAATACTACCGCGAATATGCGGAAACCGCGGGCAACCCCTATCGCGCGGGTGGCGGGGTTGAGGACGACGACATGTCCGATATCTTTGCCCAGTTCTTCGGCAACCGTGGCAACGGTGGCTTCAGCGGGGGGCGTGCGCGCGAGTTTCATGCGCCCGGTCACAACGTGAACTACAGCCTGCAGATCAGCTTCCTGGATGCCGTCTTTGGCGCCACGCAAAAGCTTACCCTGCCCAGTGGTGACCGGATCGAGGTGAAGATCCCTGCCGGCATCACCGACGGCCAGACCATCCGCCTGCGTGGCAAGGGCGCGCCGGGCTATGGCGAGGGGCCGCCGGGCGACGCGCTGGTCACGATCCGCGTGGCCGAACACCCGGTGTTCAAGCGCGAGGGCGACGACATCCGCATCACCCTGCCGATCACCATCGACGAGGCCGTTCTGGGCGGCAAGGTCCCCGCGCCCACGATCGACGGCCGCGTGAACGTGACCGTGCCCGAGGGCACAAGCAGCGGCAAGACCCTGCGCCTGCGCGGCAAAGGCGTCAGGAAACGCGGCTCGGACAAACGCGGCGACCAGCTGATCGAGCTGAGCGTGGTGCTGCCCGACAAGATCGACGACGAACTGAAGCAGTTCATGCAGAACTGGCGCAAGTCGCACAGCTATGACCCGCGGAAAGGAATGCCGGCATGACCCGTTCTCTGACCGAAGCCGAACTGATCGAAGCCGTCCAGAACCTGACATCAGAGCGGTTGTCCCGGTTCCTGTCCGCCCGGATCGTGATCCCGCGCCAGTCCGACCAGGGGCTGGTCTACGAGCGGCTGGACATGGCGCGCCTGCAACTGGCTTGCGAGTTGGATGACCAGTACGAGATGGAGCCCGACGCCCTGTCGATGGTGCTGTCGCTGATCGACCAGATGCACGGCCTGCGGGCAGAACTGCGCGAGGTGCTGCGCGCCATCGACGCCCAACCCGACCCGGTCCGCAGCCAGCTGGTCGAACGGATCGGAACAGCGCGGTTCCGCCGCGGCTAGGACCTGTCTGCAAGGCAGGTTTGCCCTTCTGGACTCGGTGGTTTTGCCTTAGAAGGCGCCATCGATTCAGAACCGGGTGCTGCGATGACACGGACCAAGTCGGAATTGCTGATGCCTGCGGGCAATCTGCGCAAGCTGAAACTGGCCGTCCTGTACGGGGCGGATGCGGTGTATCTGGGCACGCCCGACATGTCCCTGCGCACCAAGTCCGAGTTTTCGCTGGACGAGGTGATCGAAGGGGTGGAGTTCTGCCACGCGCATGGACGCCGCGCCTATCTGACACTGAACCTGTTCTCGCACAACAAGGACATCCCCAAGCTGGATGAATACATCGACACCGTGCGCAAGGTACGGCCCGACGGGTTGATCATCGCGGACCCCGGCGTGTTCCAGTATGTGCGCGACCGCGCGCCCGAACTGCCGCTGCATATCTCGACCCAGGCCAATATCTGTTCGTGGCTGTCGGTGAAGTTCTGGCAGGATCAGGGGGCCGAACTGGTGGTGCTGGCGCGCGAGGTTTCCTACCCCGAACTGGTGGAAATCCGCGAGAAATGCCCCAACATCCGACTTGAGGCCTTCGTGCACGGCGCCATGTGCATGACCTATTCGGGCCGCTGCCTGCTGTCGAATTTCATGGCGGAACGTGGCGCCAACCAGGGCAACTGCGCCAATTCCTGCCGCTGGAACTATGCGCTGAAGCTGCGCCTGAAGGACGGCACCCATCAAGACCTGCGGATCACCGAGGAAAACGCCAACCTGTTCGAATTCCTGCTGGAAGAAGGCTGCCGCCCGGGTGAATTGATGCCGATCGAAGAGGATGATCGCGGCTCGTACATCCTCAATTCGCGCGATCTGTGCATCATGCCCAAGCTGGACGAATATCTGAAGATCGGCGTCGACAGTCTCAAGGTCGAAGGGCGCGGCAAGTCGGAATACTATGCCGCCATCGTCGCGCGCGCCTATCGCATGGCCATAGACGACTACTATGCCGACCCCGAGAACTGGGACCCGAAGCCGTATATGCGAGAGTTGGAGACCGTGGGAAACCGCGGCTACACGCTGGCCTTTCACGAAGGGCGGCTGACCAATTACGCGCATGATTACGAGCACACCGCGACCATCGCCCAGTGGGAATATGCCGGACTGGTGACCGACGTGACCGAGGATGCCTTCCTGGTCGAGGTGAAGAACAAGCTTGAACCCGGCGACGTGCTGGATTTCGTCTCGCCCATCTCGCGCGAGACGGTCCTGCTGCGCGTCTACGAATTTGAACGCGCCAGCGACGGCGCCAAGCTGGACGTGGTGCATGGCAGCACGAAAACCGTGATCCGCCTGCCGTTTTCCCTGTTCGATCACGAAGACCCCGACGACCTGCGCGCCCGTTTCCCGGTATATTCGGTCCTGCGCAAGGAACGCGCCCTGACCGACGAACATTGGAGCCGCATCCGTTTTGACAAGCTGGTGCAGGGGTTGGAAACTTCGGGGCGCGACAACCCTACCGCCTATGCCCGCCGCCGGGACCAACTGGTGGAGAAGATCGGCCAGGACGGCACCGCGCGCCGGTTCAAGACCAACCGCGTGGGCACCGAGGGCTGTTGCGGCAAGGGGTGCAACGGCTGTCTGATCTTCTGGCAGGATGACAAATACGCCCTGGCGCGCGAGGTTCTGTCGAAACGCAAGCAGGGAGAGCAGCTCAGCCGGCGCGAGGCCGCCGCCCTGAAGCTGCCCGGCGACGCGGCCCGCGATCAGTTGCCGACGCGGTAATCCTCGGGCACGAAGAACGTATAGTCGCGGTCGGCGACCGCTTCGTGGCAGACATGGCAATAGGCAACCGCCCCCGCGCGATCCCCCATCGTGTCGCCGAACAGCGATCCGTCGGGCATCACCATGACATAGCGCCAGTCGGCGGTGTCGGGGCTGCTGCCTTCAGGCAGTTTCTCCATCACGAACAAGGCGCCGGGATGCACCCGGCCCTCATCCGTGACGGTCATGCTGTCCTTGGCCAGAACCGAGCCCACGGGCAGCTTTTCACCCGGTTGCAAGGTGCCGTAATTGTGGGCCATCCGGTTGGCATAGCTGTTGACGTAGCGCTGCCCATGCGTGGCCGACAGGTACGGCGCGTCGTTGAACAACGGCCAGTTCTGATAATTCATCAGTTGATCCAGATGCGCGGTGGCATAGCCGCGATCCATCTGTTTCTTCAGGGTGCGATAATGCTGCCGCGCGTCTTCTTTGCTCAGGTCCGCCGGGTTCTCGATCGCCAGATGCGCCTCGGACTCGTTGGATTGCGCCCATGCAATGGCGACGCACGAGGCTACCAATGCTGCGGTCATGCAGATCGTGGACAGGTTCGTCAGTGCGTTCATGTTTTGGCCCACCCTGTTCAAGGCTTGCCTGAATTCCGCAGATTTCCCCGACAAATATGAGCGGACTGGACGAAACGCACCAGAACCGGACTGTCCAACTCACCGTCTTGTGCGCAGATTTTACGTGCGCGCAACCGCGCACCTCTCATGGATCAAGACTACCAAATCCGGCCGTAGAATCACACACCATTTGCCCGCGAACCCGCGGGCGTCAGATCAACCTTTCAGCCCGGCCTCGGCCTCGATCTGGCGGCGCGATTTGCGGGCGCGCTCGGTGGCCGATTTCAACTGGCCGCAGGCGGCCATGATGTCCTCGCCCCGCGTCTTGCGGATGGGCGAGGCATACCCGGCCTGATAGATGATGTTGGCAAAGGCCCGGATCCGGTTGTTCGAGCTGCGCTTGTAGGGCGCGCCCGGCCATTCATTGAACGGGATCAGGTTGATCTTGGCCGGAATGTCGTGGCGTTTGATGTGGTCGATCAGGCGATGCGCATCCTCGTCGCTGTCGTTCACGCCGTCCAGCATCACGTATTCAAAGGTGATCCGCTCAGAATTCGACGCGTTGGGATAGCTGGCCAGCGCCTGCAGCAGTTCCTCGATGTTCCAACGCTTGTTGATAGGGACCAGAACATCGCGCACCTCGTCCGTGGTGGCGTGGAACGAGATCGCCAGCAGGCAACCGATCTCTTCCGCCGTGCGGGCGATCTCGGGTACCACGCCCGAGGTCGACAGAGTGATCCGCCGGCGCGACAGGGAAATGCCCTCGGGATCCATCGCGATCTTCATCGCGTCGCGGACGTTCTCGAAATTGTACAGTGGCTCGCCCATGCCCATCAGCACGATGTTGGACAGCAGGCGCGTTTCGTTCTTGGGCGCGCCCGGGGTCGGCCATTCGTCCAGATCGTCACGCGCCATCATCACCTGACCGATGATCTCAGCGGCGGTCAGGTTGCGCACCAGCTTCTGCGTTCCGGTGTGGCAGAACGAACAAGTCAGCGTGCAGCCCACCTGCGACGAGATGCACAGCGTGCCGCGATCCTCTTCGGGGATGTAGACGACCTCGACCTCGTGCCCACCGGCGATGCGCACCAGGTACTTGCGGGTACCGTCCTCCGAGACCTGGCGGGTAACCACCTCGGGGATTTCGATCACGAAATGCTCGGCCAGCTGCGCGCGATAGGCCTTGGCCAGATTGGTCATCTGATCAAAATCGCGCACGCCCCATTGATAGATCCACTGCCAGATCTGGTTCACCCGCATCTTGGCCTGCTTTTCAGGCGTCCCATGTTCGATCAGAACTTCGCGCAGCCGGTCGCGGGTCAGGCCAACAAGGTTGATCTTTCCCTCGGGCAATTTGCGGGGAATGGTCATGACATCCTGGGTGATCGGCGCTTTGGCGGACATTGTGGTTCTCGGGCGTTCTGGCTTGGGATGCGCCTCTATATAGGAACGCCGCCAAAGATCAAAAGGATTCGTGAGAACCTGTCCGAATGTCAGTCGAGGAACCGCAACAGCTCGGTGACACGGGCCCGCCCCAACTCGACTCGGCACGAGGTGATTGCAATGCCAGTTCCGGATCCACCACCAAAAGACGCGCCAACTGCTTCGCACTGCGCATCGCGGTAAGTCTTCCAGGCTTCTTGAGAAGTCTCAAGCGCCGGCAAGGCGACAGCCCGGCCCGTCACTTCGTCCAGTTCCTTCGCCGCATCGACCGCGAACCCAAAGGCCACGACCAACGCGGCCTCGACATTGGTTTCGGCCCGACCGACGCATGTCCCGATCTCGACCTGAGATCCGGCATCGGCACATTCCAGCGCAGGGTCTGCAAATGCCGATACCGGAAGAAGAATTGCCACCCAAACCCAACGCATGTCCGTCTCCTCGCCTGTCTACCCACGGTTTCAGACAGAGCTTAGCACAGCGGCCAGGCTTGGGCACGATTTAGGTTCAGCGGGCGATCACACCCCGGCCTGCGGGATGTAACAGTCCTCGGCATCCAGTGTCTTGACCGGATCATTCGGGCCGCATTGCTCGCCCGTGACCGGATAGGTTTCGGTGGATTTCTCGCACGCGCTCAGAGTTGCTGCTGCAACAATCAGAACCGCAACAAGGGGTTTGGTCGACATGTCTGGACTCCTTCTTCGTTGTCTGAACCGATTGGTTCAGAAATCGAGTCCGTCAGCCTTGATGCGGATCAAGTTTTGGTGCGGACGTTGCGTAAACGGGCGGCACAAAAACGCAAAACCCCGCCATTTTGGCGGGGCATGAGATCTGGACTGGTTGGGCAGTTACTTGGTGCAGCGCTTCTCGGCGTCTTCGATGGCTGCGGTAAAGCCCAGCAACGAGAACGTGTCCTTGGTCTGGGTGCCGCGTTCGGATCGCGCAGTCAGCACGGCCTCGGTCCCGCGCTTCATCGCCGTGACGATCTTTGCATCATCCGTAGCGCTGGCGGGCCACGCCCACTCGCCCTCGGTGAACAGTTCGAACTCGGATCCGTCGATTTCCAGATTCACCGTGGACCCGGGGGCGAATGGGTAGCCTCCGGTGAATGTCACCTGACCTTTGACCTCGGCGTTGGGGCGATAAAACACGAACAGCAAAATGTCGCTGCGACGCACCGATACCACACGGCCACCGCGGGTATTCACGGTCTCCTTGGGGGCGGATACGCTCCAGCACTCGGTCGGATCGTCTTCGACGAACACGCTCCAATCAGTCTGAGCGGACACACGGTTCGTACTGGTCGCCTGCTGGGCGATCGCTGTCGTGGCCATCCCTGCCACACAAAGGCCCGCGCATACGCGGGCGAGCATTGTTTTCATTTGTTCAGCCTCCTAGCTCGACCCACACCTCAACTCCATCCCGGAAGGCCGCGAACCCTGACGGTCCGTCTGTTGCAGTTGCGCATCCGGATGATTGCCGACATACACACACTAACGCAGGTTTCGCCACAGGCGAAAGGGCGATTGGCAGAATTTTGCGCACATTCCGGAGGGACGACATGACGCAGCCAGTACCGATGACCGAACTGTGGCGCGGACCGCTGTTGGAGAGCCTTCATCTGGGCCATGCGGTGATCTGCGACGACAGCGGTCAGATCGTGCGCAGCTGGGGCGATCCGAACGCGGTGATCTATCCGCGGTCGTCGGCCAAGATGATCCAGGCGCTGCCGCTGATCACCTCGGGCGCGGCGGCCAAATACGGGCTGGGCTCCGAGCATCTGGCGCTGGCCTGCGCCTCGCACAACGGCGCGGCGATCCATACCGAGCGCGTGACCGCCTGGCTGGATCACCTGGGCCTGTCCGAGCCCGATCTGCGCTGCGGCCCGCAGGAGCCGGCCGACATGGCCGCACGCGACGGCCTGATCCTGGCCGACGACACCCCCTGCCAGATCCACAACAACTGTTCGGGCAAGCATTGCGGGTTCCTGACCCTGGCCCGGCACATGGGTGCAGGCCCCGAATATATCGAGATCGACCACCCCGTGCAGCAGGCCTGCCTGTCTGCCTTCGAAGAGACCACGGGCGAGGACAGCCCCTGTTACGGGATCGACGGCTGCTCGGCGCCCAATTTCGCCACTTCTCTGGTGGGACTGGCGCGGTCGATGGCGTGGTTTGCCTCGGCCGGCGACCGGTCGGACCGGGCCAGCGACGCGGCCCTGCAATTGACCCGGGCGATGGTCGCCCACCCCGAGCTGGTGGCGGGCGAAACCCGCGCCTGCACCGAACTGATGCGGGTGATGAACGGCCGTGCCGCGATCAAGACCGGGGCCGAGGCCGTGTTCGTCGCGATCATCCCGGAAAAGAAGATGGGTGTGGCGCTGAAGATCACCGATGGCACCACCCGCGCCAGCGAGTGTGCCATCGCCGCCATTCTCGTCAGCCTCGGCGTGCTCGAGGCCGATCACCCGGCCACGCGCAAATTCATGAACGCCACGCAATACAGCCGCCGCGGGCTGGAATGCGGCGTGATCCGCCCCGCGCCGGGTTTCCCCGGCTGAGGGTCACATCTCGATCTCGTGGATCTCGGCCACCTCGACCGAGCCCGAGCCGTTGACCACCATGGGGCAGCCCTTGGCCATGTCGGTGGCGGCTTCGATGCTGTCGGCCTTGACGACGGTAAAGCCCGAGGCCGGGTTCGGCCCGCCATTGCCGGCCACGCCATCGGCGCTGACGGTATGGGACTGGCCTACCGGGTTGCCGGGGATTTCCAGCGCCGGCCCCATGTTCTGGAACCACGCGCCCCAGGCGGCCATGGTGGCTTCGATCTCGGCCGGGTCGGTCGGCGTGGTGCCGCCGTGATAGACAAACAGGTACTGAGGCATTTTCTGGTCTCCCTTTTGGTCAGACGGGGTTGGCAAGCCGGGCTTCCAGCTTGCGCAGCGACGAAGTCCAGCCGCTTTCATGATTGGCCGAGACGTCGTCATCGCCCAGATCGCGGTGATCCAGGATCAGGCGCGCTCCGGTGTCGGTCGGCTCGACCGCCAGCTTCACATGGCTCTCGGCGCCGCGCTGGTCCTGGTCGTCATGCCAGCCCCAGGTGAACCCGACCGAGTTCGGTGGGTCCACATGGGTCACATGCCCGGACACCTTGAAACGCTGCCCCTCGCGATTGACCATGACCGAATACCACGGACCTAGGCGCGAGAAATCCAGATCGTGCTCCGGCACCTCGACCCCTTCGGGCCCCCACCACTGCAACAATCTGGTTCCGTCGCTGATCCAGGCGAACAGGGTTTCGGCGCTGACCGGAAAGTCACGCACCAGCTTCAGGTCGGCCATGAGGAGTCCTCCTGCAGAATGTCGCCCAGGCGGTTCAGGCTGGCCTCCCAGAACTTGCGTTTCGAGATGGTCCATTCGGCAATCGCCCGCAGCCCCTCGGAGCGGATCGAATAGATGCGCTGGGTGCCGTTCACGCGCTGGTTCACCAGCCCGGCCTGCCGCAGCACCTTCAGGTGCCGGGATATGGCCGCACCGGACATGCCCTTGCCTTGGGCAAGGTCGCCTGCGGGCAGTTCGCCCTGATCCATCAGTTGTTCAACGATCGTGAATCGGGTCGGGTCGGACAGGGCCGAAAAGGCATCGAGCAGCGTGTTCATGCCCATTGATTAACATGAATGTTAAACAATGGAAACCTGAAATCGTCGGATCAGCCCTGCGCAAAATCCGATCGGGCAAATCCCTGCAGATACAGCAGCGCGGTCAGGTCGCCATGGTTGATGCGCACGTCGCATTGCGCGGCGACCGAGGGTTTGGCGTGCAAGGCCACCCCCGTCCCGGCGCGGTCCAGCATGCCCAAATCGTTCGCACCGTCGCCCACGGCAATCACCTCGGCCTCGGAAATGCCCAGCCGGGCCGAGATCTGCTCCAGCGCCTCGACCTTGGCCTGGCGGCCTAGGATCGGGCGCTGCACGTCTCCGGTCAGCTTGCCGTCCTCCGCCAGCAGCGTGTTGGCGCGGTTCTCGTCAAAACCCAGCAACTCGGCCACGCGGGCCGTGAACGCGGTGAACCCGCCCGAGACCAGCGCGGCATACCCGCCATTGGCCCGCATCGTCGCGACCAGTTCGCGGCCGCCCGGCATCAAGGTGATGCGCTGGTTCAGCACCCGGTCGATCACCGATACGTCCAGCCCCTTAAGCAGGCCCACCCGCTCGGTCAACGCGCCTTCGAAATCCAGCTCGCCATTCATGGCGCGAGCGGTGATGTCCTTGACCCGCTCGCCCACCCCGGCCTCGTCAGCCAGTTCGTCAATGCATTCCTGCTGGATCATCGTGCTGTCCATATCGGCCAGCAGCATCTTCTTGCGGCGGCCCTCGGCCGGTTGCACCACCAGATCGACGCCCAGCTTCTGCAGATCGGCCCAGACATCCCAGCGGTTGGCCGGAACCGCCGGCAGGGCAAATTCGGCCGCTTCGTCGGGGCTCAGCCACTGGATGTCGCCCCCGCCCCAGGCATTGCGCAACGAGTCGATCAGCGCCCCGTCCAGCGACGGCGTCTTGGGGTTGGTCAACAGGGTGGCAACGTACATCTTGATCCTCCGGCAGCCTGACCTGCGCATATCGCAGGCGCAGCATTTCCGCCAGAGGCCAATTCCGCGCCGCTACCCCAGAATGCCTGGCAGGCGCAGCCCGTGTTCGCGGGCGCAGTCCTTGGCGATGTCATACCCCGCATCCGCATGACGCCACACGCCCGAGGCCGGGTCGTTCCACAACACCCGCTCCAGCCGCCGCGCGGCGTCCTCGGTGCCGTCGGCGCAGATCACCACGCCCGCGTGTTGGCTGAAGCCCATGCCGACCCCGCCGCCATGATGCAGGGACACCCAGGTCGCACCGCTGGCGGTGTTGATCAACGCGTTCAGCAGCGGCCAGTCCGACACGGCGTCGGACCCGTCCAGCATCGCCTCGGTCTCGCGGTTTGGGCTGGCGACCGAGCCGCTGTCCAGATGATCCCGTCCGATGACGACCGGTGCGCTCAGTTCTCCATTGGCGACCATCTCGTTGAAGGCCAGACCCGCACGGTGCCGGTCGCCCAGCCCGATCCAGCAGATCCGCGCGGGCAAGCCCTGAAACGCGATCCGCTCCTGCGCCATGTCCAGCCAACGATGCAGATGCTCGTTCTCGGGGAACAGCTCCTTCATCTTGGCGTCGGTCTTGTAGATATCCTCGGGGTCGCCCGACAGCGCGCACCAGCGGAACGGGCCGATGCCTCGGCAGAACAGCGGGCGGATATAGGCCGGGACGAAGCCGGGAAAGGCAAAGGCGTTCTCAAGCCCCTCGTCCTGCGCGACCTGACGGATGTTGTTGCCATAGTCCAGCGTCGGCACGCCCGCGTTCCAGAAATCGACCATCGCCGCGACATGCTGCTTCATCGAGGCGCGCGCGGCCTTTTCCACTAATTTAGAGTCTGTTTCCCGCTTTTCGCGCCATTGCGCCAAGGTCCAGCCCAAGGGCAGATACCCGTTGATCGGATCATGGGCGCTGGTCTGGTCGGTCACGATGTCGGGGCGCATCCCGCCGGCGGCCATGCGGCGGTAGATCTCGGGAAAGATCTCGGCCGCATTGCCCAGCAGACCCACGGACTTCGCCGCGCCCGCCTTGGTCCAGCGGTCGATCATGGCGAGCGCCTCGTCCAGCGTTTCGGCCTTTTCATCCAGGTATTTGGTGCGCAGGCGAAAATCGATGCTGTCAGGATTGCATTCCACCGCCAGACAGCAGGCCCCGGCGAAGACTGCCGCCAGGGGCTGTGCTCCGCCCATGCCGCCCAGCCCACCGGTCAGGATCCATCGCCCGGTCAGGTCACCACCATAGTGCTGGCGCCCGGCCTCGGCGAAGGTTTCATAGGTGCCCTGAACGATGCCCTGCGTGCCGATGTAGATCCACGACCCGGCCGTCATCTGGCCGTACATCATCAGGCCCTTCCGATCCAATTCGTTGAAATGATCCCAGGTCGCCCAATGCGGCACGAGGTTGGAATTGGCGATCAGCACCCGCGGCGCGTCCTTGTGAGTGCGGATGATCGCCACCGGCTTGCCGGACTGCACGATCAGGGTCTCGTCGGACTCGAGATCCTTCAAACTGGCCACAATAGTGTCGAAATCCTTCCAGGTTCGAGCCGCACGGCCGATGCCGCCATAGACCACCAATTCGTGCGGGTTTTCGGCAACGTCGGGGTGGAGGTTGTTCATCAGCATCCGCAACGGGGCCTCGGTCAGCCAGCTTTTGGCATTCAGGTCCGGCCCGGTCGGTGGAAAGACGTCACGGGTGTTCTTGCGCGGGTCACTCATTTCGGGGCTCCTTTTTCGGCCAGTGCGCCCGACAAGGCCAAGGCAAGCAGGCGGTCAAGCATCTCTTGCAGGTGCGGGCGCAGGCGTTCAGCCCGGTCCGCGCGCCAGGTCCAGGGCGGGGTCTCGTCCAAATAGGCGCGTTGGGCGATCTCCATCTGGATCGCATGTATACCCTTGTCTGGGCGGCCATAGTGCCGGGTGGTCCAGCCGCCCTTGAATCGGCCGTTCAGCACCGCGGTACAGCCCGACGCATGGGCCACGGCATCCACCGCATGCGCGACCTCGGGTGCGCAGGTGGTGCCGTCATTGGTGCCCGTGTTGAAGACCGGCAACTCTCCGTCGAACAGGAAGGGGATCAGGGACCGGATCGAGTGGCAGTCGAACAGGATCGCCACGCCATGCCTGGCCCGCACCCGCTCCAATTCTTCCTGCAACGCGGCGTGGTAGGGGGCGTGGAACTTCTCGCGCCTCTCCTCGATTTCATCTTCCGACGGCTTCTGACCTTCCAGCCATATGGGGCGCCCGTCGAAATCGGTCAGAGGCACCAGGGTCGTCGTGTTCTGCCCCGGATAGAGCGACACGTCCGCCGGATCGCGATTGGCGTCGATCACATAGCGGTGCACGCGGGACTGAACCACCGTCGCATCGCCCAAAAGCCCCTTATAGAGCCTGTTAATGTGCCAATCCGTGTCGGCCAACGCCCGACCGGTCTGGTTCAGGCGCACGTGGATCTCCTCGGGCACGAAGGTTCCGCCATGCGGTTGGCCCAGCACGATCGGGCCCTGCCCCCGCTGCACCTCGACCACGGTCATGCCGTCACCTCCGGCAGCGGTACGCCCAGCGCCCCCAGGATTGCGCCGCTGGCCACAAGATCCTTGGCCTGCTCCAGCTCCGGGGCTAGGTACCGGTCCTCCGCCAAAGGCGGGATATCGGCGCGCAGCCGCGCAATCACCCGCTGCAAGGGCGCGCTGGTGACCAGCGGGGCGCGGAACTCGACGCCCTGGGCGGCGCAGAGCAGTTCGATCCCCAGAATATGGTTCAGGTTTTTCACCATGCGCGTCAGACGCCGCGCCCCGTGGGCGGCCATCGAGACGTGATCTTCCTGGTTGGCCGAGGTGGGCGTGCTGTCGGTGACGCACGGATTGGCCAGATGCTTGTTCTCGCTCATCAGAGCGGCGGTGGTGACCTCGGCGATCATGAAGCCGGAATTCAGGCCCGGATCGGGGGTCAGGAATGGCGGCAGATCGAAGCTGAGCGTGGGATCCACCATCAGCGCGATCCGGCGTTGCGCGATGGCACCGATCTCGGACAGGGCCAGCGCGATCATGTCGGCGGCAAACCCCACCGGTTCGGCGTGAAAATTGCCGCCCGAGACGATCATGTCGGGATCGGACAGCACCAGCGGGTTGTCAGTGGCCGCGTTGGCCTCGGTCTGCAAGGTCGCGGCGGCCTGCCGGATCACGTCCATCGCGGCACCGGTGACCTGCGGCTGACAGCGAATGCAATACGGGTCCTGCACGCGGCTGTCGCCCTCGCGATGGCTTTCACGGATTTCCGAACCCTGCAACACGGCGCGCATGGCGCTGGCGGCCTCGATCTGGCCACGATGGCCGCGCAGGGCATGGATCTCGGGCTGCAGCGGCGCGGTGGAGCCCATGATGGCATCGGTCGAAACGGCCGAAACGACCAGCGCGTTCTGCGCCGCGCGCCAGCCTTCGAACAGGCCCGCCAAGGCGTAGGCTGTCGAAAACTGGGTGCCGTTGATGAAGGCCAGGCCCTCTTTCGGCCCCAGCTGAACAGGCTCTAACCCAGCTTTTTTCAAGGCTTGGGCGCCCGGCATGACCGTACCGTCCAGTTCGGCTTCGCCTTGGCCGATGACCACCGCCGTCATATGCGCCAGCGGCGCCAGATCCCCCGACGCCCCCACCGAGCCCTGCGCCGGGATCACCGGGGTCACGCCACGGGCCAGCATCTGCTGCAGCAGGTCCACCAGCGCCCACCGCACACCGGATGCGCCGCGCCCGAAGGACAACAGCTTGAGCGCCATCATCAGGCGCGCCAACCGCCGCTGCACCGCTGGGCCGACCCCGCAGCAATGGCTGAGGATCAGGTTGCGCTGCAGCGCCGAGGTGTCCTTGGCCGCGATCTTGAGGCTTGCCAGCTTGCCGAACCCGGTATTCACGCCATAGACAGGTTGATCACCGGCGGCGGCCTCGGCGATGCGGGCGGCAGCGGCCTCGACAGCCGGGCGACAGCCCTGATCCAGAACCACCGGCGTTTCGTTCCAGTAGATGTCCGCCAGTTGGGTCAGCGAGACCTGCCCTGGAACCAAGGTCAGGGCGCTCATACCTCCCCTCCGAAAATGCGTGCGTGCAGCGGGTTGAACCCGATCCGATAGGCCAGCTCGGCCGGGTGAGAGACGTCCCACACGGCCATATCCGCCCGCTGGCCCGGCGCGATCGAGCCGGCATCGGCCAGCCCAAGCGCGCGGGCGGCATTGCGGGTAACCCCGGCCAGCGCCTCGGCCGGGGTCATGCCAAACAGGGTGCAGCCCATGTTCATCGCCAGCAGCAGCGACGTCAGCGGCGAGGACCCCGGGTTACAATCGGTGGCCAGGGCCATCGGCACCCCGGCCTTGCGGAACAGGTCGATCGGCGGGACCTGCGTTTCCCGCAACGTGTAGAACGCGCCGGGCAGCAGAACCGCGGTCGTTCCAGCCTCGGCCATGGCAGCCACCCCGGCGGCGTCCAGATATTCGACATGATCGGCTGACAGGGCGCCATAGGACGCCGCCAGCCGGGCCCCGCCCAGATTTGACAATTGCTCGGCATGCAGCTTGACCGGCAGCCCCAGGTCACGTGCGGCGTCGAACACCCGCGCGATCTGAGTCGTATCGAAGGCGATGCCCTCGCAGAACCCGTCGACCGCGTCGACCAGCCCCTCGGCATGGGCCGCGCGCAGGGTCGGGATGCAGACCGTATCGAAATAGGCGTCTGCACGCCCTGTGAATTCGGGCGGCACTGCATGAGCGCCCAGAAAGCTGGTCCGGACCCGCACCGGGCGCTGCTTTGCAATTTCTCGGGCCGCGCGCAACATGCGCAGCTCGGTGTCCTGATCCAGTCCATAGCCGGACTTGAGTTCAATGCAGGTCACACCCTCGGCCAACAGCGCGTCTATGCGAGGCAGTGCCTCATGGATCAGGTCCTGCATACTGGCGGCGCGTGTGGCTGTGACCGTCGACAGAATCCCCCCTCCGGCGCGCGCGATCTCCTCGTAGGTTGCCCCGTTCAGCCGCATTTCGAACTCAACCGCCCGGTTGCCCCCGAAAATCGCATGCGTGTGCGGATCGATCAGGCCCGGAGTGATCAACCGATCTGCAAAATCGACGATCGGCCAGCCGGCGTGATCCGGCGGCAGATCTCGGTGCGGCCCGATCCATTGGATCCGGCCCGATGAAACAGCAATCGCCGCGTCTTCGACCAAGCCATAGGACGCACCCCCATCCGCCATGGTTGCGACCCGCCGACAACAAATCACCGAATTTCTGGTCATCGCGATTCTTTTGGACTCCCCTCGGGTTTCAATTTTTCGTATACGTGTAAAAAATTAAAGTCTACACAAAAAGAAGCACTGATGCCGATCCATGCCAAAACCGCCTTGTTAGGCTCTGACTGGGTTTCGAACCTGAGGGTCGAAACTGCGAATGGCGTCATCACCGGATTGGAGATCGGCGCGCGTCCGCAGTCGGCCGACACCAGCGTTGATGTCCTGCTGCCAGCCTTGTCGAACCTGCACAGCCACGCGTTTCAGCGCGCCATGGCCGGTATGACCGAGTTTCGCGCAGCCGGGCGGGAAAGCTTCTGGTCCTGGCGAAATCTGATGTACCGCTTTCTGGACAGGTTGACGCCCGCGCAGATGGAGGCCATCGCTGCGCTGGTGTTCCTTGAGATGCAGGAGGCCGGATATGCCGCGGTCGGGGAATTCCACTATGTGCATCACCAACCCGGCGGCGCGCCCTACGACCAGCTTTCCGAGCTGAGCCAGCGTATCTTCGCAGCAGCTTTGCGGACGGGAATCGGTCTGACCCATTTGCCGGTTCTCTATTCCTACGGCGGCGTCCGGCAAGAGCCCCTGTCTGGCGGCCAGTTGCGGTTCGGCAATGACGTAGACCGGTTCATGGACCTGTATCACGAATGCCGGTCGGCTGCCGCAGATCTTGCCGCGGACACGGTGGTCGGCATCGCGCCGCATTCCTTGCGCGCCACCTCACCCACAGACTTGGCCCTGCTGCTGGCGCAAGTTCCGGAGGGTCCGGTTCACATCCATATCGCCGAACAGGTGAAAGAGGTCGAGGACGTGCAATCCGCTTTGGGCCAACGCCCGGTCGCCTGGCTTCTGGACAATGCCCAGGTCGATTCACGCTGGTGTCTGATCCATGCTACCCAGATGAACGACGCCGAAACACGGGCTCTGGCGCGTTCGGGGGCCGTGGCCGGCCTGTGTCTGATCACAGAAGCCAACCTAGGCGACGGGATCTTCAACGGAGTGCCCTACCTTGAAACTCAAGGACGGTTCGGTGTCGGATCAGACTCTAACGTGCGGATTTCTCTGCCAGAGGAGTTGCGCAGTCTGGAATACTCCCAGCGCCTTCGCGACCGATCCCGCGCGGTTCTGGCGGCAGCCAACGGTTCCGTGGGACATGCGTTGTACACCGGCGCGGCACAAGGCGGGGCGCAGGCTCTGGGCCGCAATGCCGGAAAGATCGCGGTCGGCAAACTGGCCGACCTGGCGGCGGTTGACCGGTCGCACCCGACGCTTTGCGCGCTGGCGGATCATCAACTTCTGGACGGCTTGTGCTTTGCCGCACCCGATGGTCTGGTAACGGATCTGTGGTCGGCGGGCCGTCATATGGTGCGGGATGGCAGGCATATTGCGCGCGAGACGATAATCAGAGACTACAGAGCCGCGATTGCAGACCTGTTGACCGACGTCTGAACCGGCAAAGAACTGAGTTGAGATCAAGATGACCCAGACCGCTGACACGACCGGCTACAAGGAAATCAAGCAGACTGTGCTTGACCGCATCCGCTCGGGCCAGTGGCTGCCGGACATGTTGCTTCCCAACGAGCAGGACCTTGCGGTCGAATTTTCGTGCACGCGTACCACGGTCAATCGGGCACTGCGCGAACTGGCCGAAGAAGGATTTCTGGAACGCCGCCGCAAGGCCGGTACCCGGGTGCTGAGCGCGCCCCAAAGACAGGCCCGGTTCACCATCCCGCTGGTCCGGGAAGAGGTCGAAGCTCTGGGCGGCACCTACCGCTATGCACTTGTCTCGGCCCAAGCCGATCAGGCACCCGAATGGCTGGCCGCGCGGCTGGCGCTGGGTTCGGATCGGCGGGTGATTCATGTGCGGTGTATGCATTTTTTGGACAACACCCCGTTTCAGTTCGAAGATCGCTGGATCGTTACGGCCAGCGTCCCGGCTGTCGAACAGGCTGATTTCTCGACGCTGGGACCCAATGAATGGCTGATCCAGACGGTCCCCTTCACCAATGTCGAGCTGTCTTTTCTGGCAAGCCGCGCCGATGCCGAACTGGCCGGGTTTCTGGACGTAACGGTTGGGGAGCCGGTTTTTACCGCGGAACGTATCACTTGGTTGCAAGGCAGCCCGGTTACCTTCGCCAAGATGTATTTCGCGGCAGGCTACCGGATGACCACCCGGTTCTGAGGTTGTCCGGGCCTTTACCGCGGCCCGAATCCGGTACAGGTTCGCCTTGACCGAACAACGGCAACACGGAGAACGGGATGAGCAACCCGCTATACGATCGACTTTTCGGCATTCACGCGGGCAAGACAACGCCGTTCCTGCATCTGCCGGACGGACGCGTTCTCTCACATGCCGATTTCCTGGACATGGCGGCCCGGATCGCCAACGCTTTGACGGCCTGCGGACTGGAACCTGATGACCGCGTTGCGGTGCAGGTCGCGAAATCGCCCGAGGCACTGGCGCTTTACGCAGCCTGCGTTCAGGCCGGGCTGATCTTTCTGCCGCTGAACACCGCCTACACGACAGACGAGCTGCGGTATTTCATCGAAAACAGCGGTGCTCGGATGGTTGTCGCGGATGCCAATTCACAAGCCGATATCGAGCCGATTGCCCAAGCGCAGAATGCAATGCTCGAAACCCTGAACGCGGACGGTTCCGGCAGCCTGATGCGGCGCGCACTTGGGATGTTGCCAGCCTTCGAACCCGCGCACAGGACCGAGGATGACCTGGCGGCCTTCCTTTATACTTCGGGCACCACCGGGCGGTCCAAAGGCGCCATGCTGACGCAGGCGAACCTGCTGTCGAACGCCGAAACGCTGGTGCAGGAGTGGCGCTTCACCGCGGACGACGTGTTGCTGCACGCGCTGCCGATCTTTCACACCCATGGCCTGTTCGTGGCCACCAATGTCATGCTGCCGGCCGGCGGGTCGATGATCTTTCTGCCGGGCTTCGATCTGGACGACATCCTGCGCCTGATGCCCAAGGCGACCTCGATGATGGGGGTGCCGACCTTCTATACCCGGCTTCTGGACGACGACCGATTCACCGGGGACCTGGCACGGCACATGCGGCTGTTCATATCCGGTTCGGCGCCGCTGCTGGCCGAAACCCACACGCGGTTCGAGGACCGCACCGGCCACCGGATCCTGGAACGCTATGGCATGACCGAGACCAACATGAACACCTCGAACCCCTATGAAGGCGAGCGCCGCGCCGGGACGGTGGGCTTTCCGCTGCCGGGGGTCGAGTTGAAGATCACCGACCCCGAAACGGGCGAGCCGCTGCCACAGGGCGAGATCGGCATGATCGAGGTGCGCGGGCCGAACGTGTTCAAGGGTTATTGGCAGATGCCCGAGAAAACCGCCGCCGAACTGCGCGAGGACGGGTTCTTCATCACCGGCGATCTGGGCCGCATCGACGCGGATGGCTATGTGCAAATAGTGGGACGCGGCAAAGACCTGATCATTTCGGGCGGATACAACATCTATCCCAAGGAAATCGAGCTGGTTCTGGATGACCAGCCCGGCGTGCTGGAAAGCGCGGTGATCGGCGTGCCGCACCCGGATTTCGGGGAAACCGTGCTGGGCATCCTGGTGCCCGAGGTCGGCGCGGCACCGGATCTGGATGCGATCATGGAGGCGGTGAGCAAAAGCCTTGCCCGTTTCAAACATCCCCGCAGGCTGATCCTGCTGGACGAACTGCCCCGCAATACGATGGGCAAGGTGCAGAAAAACGTTCTGCGTGAGACCTACAAGGACATGTTCGCGGGCGGCTGATCAGGGGCGCAGCGGCACGCGTCCGGCTTCGGTCAGCAGCCAGCAGTCGCGCCCCTCGAACACGGCAACCCCGGTTTGGCGGGCGTAGCCTGCGCCGCTGTCCAGGTTGATGCGGTTCCCGTAATGGGCGGGGCGGTCCACCACCGTGTGGCCATGCACGATCAGCTTGGGGTGCGGGGTTTCGCAGGCGTGAAAACTCTGACGGATCCAGACCAGATCGTCTTCGGCCTGCGCGCTCAGCGGCACGCCCGGCCGGATGCCGGCATGGACAAAGGCAAGCTCGGGGGTCTGATGCATCCGCACCAGGTCACGCAGAAATGCCTTGTGCGCGGTCGGCACCGCCGCAAGGGCCGCGCGATGCACATCTTGCAGCCGGGTGCGGTCCTCGAATTCGACGCCATAGCTGCGCAGGGTTTCGGTGCCGCCCAGCCGCTCGTGCAGCCAGTGGTACCCGACCAGAAGATGCGGATCATGGCGCGGCTCATCCTGCAGGAACCACGCGAACATGCGGTCATGGTTGCCCAGCAGCGTGACCCAGTTCCGCCCGGCGTCGCGCCCGGCAATCAGCCGGTCCAGCACGCCCTTGCTGTCGGGGCCGCGATCGACGTAGTCGCCCAGAAACACGATCCGCGCATCGCGCCCGCCATCCTGCTCGATCAGCGACAAGGCGCGGTCGAACTCGGCCGTCTGGCCGTGCAGATCTCCGATGGCGTAGATGGGCGCAGTCATGTCCATGTCTCCGTTCCGGGCCGGGTTGGATTTGCGGGCCTTTGCAACGACAACGCCTGCACCGGGTGGGTGCAGGCGTCAATCGCTTTCATCCGGGTCTTGCCGGATCAGACCACGTCGAACTCCAGCGGCTTGATCTGGGTGAACAGCCCGGTTTCAGCCAGCTTGGCGCGGGCTTCGGCCGGAACCGGCTCGTCAACATACAGCAGCGCGATCGCTTCGCCGCCCGCCTGGGCGCGGCCCAGGGTAAAGTTGGCGATGTTCACGCCATGCTCGCCCATGGTCTTCCCCAAGGTGCCGATGATGCCCGGCACGTCCTCGTTGGTGGTGTACAGCATGTGCGCGCCGACCTCGGCATCGATGTTGATGCCCTTGATCTGGATGAAGCGCGGCTTGCCGTCGCTGAACACGGTACCCCCGATCGAGCGTTCGCGCTTGTCGGTCACCACGGTCACCTTGATATAGCCCTCGAAGGCGCCCGATTTGTCCTGGTTGGTGGTCGAGATCTTGACGCCGCGCTCTTTGGCCACGACCGGGGCCGAGACCATGTTCACCTCGGGGTTCGAGCGTTTCATGATCCCCGCCACCACCGCGCAGTTCAGCGCGGCCAAGTTCATCTGCGCCGCCACGCCATCATACAGGATGTTGATCGCCTTGATCGGCTCGTCGGTCATCTGGCCGATGAAGCTGCCCAGATGGCCGGCCAGCTTGATCCACGGGCCCATGACCTTGGCCTCTTCGGCGGTGACGCTGGGCATGTTCAGCGCATTCTCGACCGCGCCGGTCAGCAGATAGTTCGAGATCTGCTCGGCCACCTGCAGCGCCACGTTTTCCTGCGCTTCGGTGGTCGCCGCGCCCAGATGCGGGGTGCAGACCACGTTGGGCAGGCCGAACAGCGGGTTTTCCTTGGCCGGTTCCTCGCTGAACACGTCGAACCCCGCGCCGGCGACATGGCCGGATTTGATCAGTTCGGCCAGCGCCTCTTCGTCGACCAGACCGCCGCGGGCGCAGTTGATGATACGCACGCCCTTCTTGGTCTTGGCCAGATTCTCGCGGCTGAGGATGTTGCGGGTCTGGTCGGTCAGCGGCACGTGCAGGGTGATGAAATCGGCCCGTGCCAGCAGCTCGTCCAGCTCGACCTTTTCCACGCCCATCTTGTCGGCCTTCTCCTGGCCAAGATAGGGGTCATAGGCGATGACCTTCATCTTGAGGCCCTGCGCCCGATCGCAGACGATGCCGCCGATATTGCCGGCGCCGATCACGCCCAACGTCTTGTTGGTCAGCTCGACCCCCATGAATTTGGACTTTTCCCACTTGCCCGCATGGGTGCTGGCATTGGCCTCGGGGATCTGGCGCGCCACAGCGAACATCATCGCGATGGCGTGCTCGGCGGTGGTGATCATGTTGCCGAACGGCGTGTTCATCACGATCACGCCCTTTTTCGAGGCCGCGTCCTTGTCGATATTGTCAGTGCCGATACCAGCGCGGCCGATCACTTTCAGCTTGTCGGCCTTTTCCAGGATCTTCTCGGTGACCTTGGTGGCCGAGCGGATGGCCAGGCCGTCATAGTTGCCGATGATCTCGGCCAGCTTTTCCTTGTCCTTGCCCACGTCGGGCATGAAATCCACGTCGATGCCGCGGTCGCGGAAGATCTGAACCGCGGTTTCGCTGAGCTTGTCGGATACGAGTACTTTGGGGGCCATGTGCGTGGTCCTTGAATGGGATGATAACTCCGGGCCGGACACGGCCCGGATCTTCTAAGGGAAAGGGGTCAGGCGGCTTCGGCCTGGGCCGCGATCTCGGCCTCGAATGCCCATTTCAGCCAGGGCAGCATCGCCTGGATGTCGGACGTCTCGACCGTGCCGCCGCACCAGATGCGCAGCCCGGCCGGCGCATCGCGATACGCGCCGATGTCCAGCGCCACGTTCTCGGCCTCCAGCCGCTTGGCGACCGCCTTGGCAAAGCTTGCGCCGTCGCGAACACGCGGATCGGTGAATTTCAGGCAGACGCTGGTGTTCGACCGCGTGGCCGGGTCCTCGGCCAGGTTGTCGATCCAGTCGTTCTGGTCGCAAAACTCAAAAATCGCCTGAGCGTTGGCATCGGCGCGGGCGATCAGGCCCTGCAGCCCGCCGACCGAGCGCGCCCAGTCCAGCGCGAACAGGTAATCCTCGACCGCCAGCATCGACGGCGTGTTGATGGTTGCGCCGGTAAAGATGCCCTCGATCAGCTTGCCACCCTTGGTCAGGCGGAAGATCTTCGGCAGCGGCCATGCGGGGGTATAGCTTTCCAGCCGCTCAACCGCGCGGGGGCTGAGGATCAGCATGCCATGCGCGGCCTCGCCACCCAGAACCTTCTGCCAGCTGAAGGTGGTGACATCCAGCTTGTCCCAGGGCAGGTCCATCGCGAAAGCGGCGCTGGTGGCGTCGCAGATGGTCAGGCCGGCGCGGTCATCGGCGATCCAGTCGCCATTCGGAACCCGCACGCCCGAGGTGGTCCCGTTCCAGGTAAAGACCACGTCATTGTTGAAATCGATGGACGCCAGATCGACGATCTGCCCGTAGTCGGCGGTTTTCACCTCGGCGTCGATCTTCAGCTGTTTGACTACGTCGGTGACCCAGCCCGCGCCAAAGCTTTCCCAGGCCAGCATCTCGACCTTGCGTTCGCCCAGCAGCGACCACAGCGCCATTTCCACCGCGCCTGTATCCGAGGCCGGAACGATGCCGATGCGATAGTCGGCCGGAATGCCCAGCAGCTCGCGCGTGCCTTCGATGGCGGCCTTCAGCTTGTCCTTGCCGACGGCGGCGCGGTGCGACCGGCCCAGCGCGGCATCGGCCAGCTTGTTCAGCTCGAATGTGGGGGGTTTGGCGCAAGGGCCCGAGGAAAAACGCGGATTGGCCGGCCGCGTTGCCGGTCGTTCGATGGTCATTGGTGTTACCCTTCCAGATATACGCCCCTCGTTGGGGAGGGGTGTCCCGCGGCCAGACCTAGGGGGCCGCGGATGGGCGGGCAAGCGGAAAAGACGCTTTGAATATCAAAAACGACACGGGCGGTGACGCCAAATCGGAACACAGGTTTCCGATCGGCGCATTTTGCACCCGCAGAAAGACCTCAGCGATCCAGCCGGACCGTTTCACCCGTGGCAAGCGATTGCTGTGCCGCCAGCCCCATGCGCACGGCCCACATGCCGTCGGTCAGGCTGACATCCGGGGCGTCGCGCTCACCGCGCACCAGTGCCAGAAAGCCCTGGTGCTGATAGAAGGTCGAGCCGTTGTGGTCGCCCGCCGCCAGCAGGAGCGGATCGACGGGAATGTCGCGGGCGATCGGGCCCTTGGGGTCGCGCGGGCTGACGATCAACTGCGGCACCGGCGGCGCGCCCAGATGTTCGGGCCAGAACCGGCCCGGCCCGGGCACCAGTGCCTCGATCTTGGCCTTGGGGCCGATGACCGAGATTTCCTCCTGATACCGCGCGCCCTCGGCGAACATGCACAGCTCCAGCATCGCGCGCGCGCCCGAAGCGAAATCGACGATGACATAGCCGTGGTCCAGGATGTCGGGGGTTTCCCCGTCATAGGTTTCGTCCAGATGGTTCACGGCCTGCCCGCCGCTGGCACTGATGCGCACCGGGTCGGATTGCAGGATCAGGCGCATCAGGTCGAAGAAATGACAGCATTTCTCGACGAAGGTGCCGCCCGTGTTGCGGTTGAACCGGTTCCAGTTGCCGACCTTTTCCAGAAACGGAAAGCGGTGTTCGCGGATGCTCAGCATCTTGACCCCGCCGCTGGTGTCCTGCGCCTCGGCGATCAGGGCGGCGATGGGCGGCATGTAGCGATATTCCATCGCCACCCAGATCGGACAGGGATAGCTGCGCTCGATCTCGGCCAGACGGGCCGCATCGTCGGGGTTGGTGAACAGCGGCTTTTCCACCAACAGGGGCAAGGGACGCGTTTCGGCGATCTGGGCGATCTGATCCACATGCAGATGGTTGGGGCTGGCTATGACCAGGCAGTCCAGCGCCTCGACCGCCAGCAGATCCTGCAGCGACGGCACCATCCTGGCCCCCGGCGCAATCGCCTGCGCGGCGCGCGCCATCTCGGGGTCGGGCTCGAAAATGGCGGCCACTTGCGTGCCCTCCAGCAGGGCGATGTTGTGCAGGTGTTCCTGCCCCATCATGCCACATCCGATCAGCCCGTAATTCATGGTCCGGGTCATGCGCGTTTCCTCGTCATTTCAGTCGTTGGACGTAAGTTGCCCGGTCCGGGTCGAACCAGGTTTTCGAAAACTCGACGGGTTCAGGCCGTTCCGACCAGCTGAACCGCTCGATGTAACCGACGGTCTCGCCCGCCGGCCGGGTGAAGTGCGCGGGGGTCCAGTCGGGCAGCCGGCCGACCGAAACCCGATCCTCGGCGCGGGTGATCCAGAACCCAAGCTGCTGCTGGTAATAGCGATAGAGCGAGTCCGACAGCAGCCGCCGGTCGATCAGACCGGCTGATTCGTCCAGCCAGATCTCCTCGACCGCGATGATTGTGTCATTCAGATAGCGCATCCGCCGCACGCGCGACCCGCGCCGTGAGGTGCCGAAATCGGGCAGGTCGGCGGGCTTGTCCAGGTGATCGACCGACAGGATGTCAGCGCGCGGCAGGCCGCCGCCCTCGGGCAGCTCCAGCCGGAACATGGCATAGACGCTGTTCTGGGTCCCGGTCTCGCGCACGTAGTTGCCCGAGCCCTGGATCCGCTCGAGCATCCCCTTTTTTTCCAGCTCGGCGAGCGATTTTCGCAGCGTCCCGACCGAGACGTTCAACTGCGCCGCCATGTCCCGCTCGGGCGGCAGACGCTCGCCGTCGATCAGCCGGCCGGCGGCGATGTCGCGGATCAGCAGCTCGGCGATCTGCACATAGATCGGCAGGGCGTTGGGGTTTCTGGTGGATGGGGGCACGCGGGCGCTTCACTTGGTCGCAGAAAAAATTGATACACTATTGATCTACATCAATGTGGTTGCTACGCAAGAGAAAAGTTGAGCTCGGCAGGAGAGAGAATCAGATGACGATCGTCCCCATCACATCCCCCGATCTGGATGCGGCCGAGGTATCGTGGTTCGCGGCGCTGTGCTCGGACGATTATCAGTTTCTGGGGGTGCCCGACGGGGATCTGCGCTCCAGCTGGGAACATTGCTCGGGCATCGTGAAAGAGGCCGAGGCGCAGGGCTTCCGCAACATCCTGTGCCCGTCCTCGTATCAGGTGGGGCAGGACACGCTGAGTTTCGTCGCCGGCTGCGCCCCGATCACCGAAAAGATCAACCTGCTGGCCGCCGTTCGCTGCGGCGAGATGCAGCCGATCATGCTGGCGCGCACCATCGCGACGCTGGATCACATGCTGAAGGGGCGGCTGACGGTCAACATCATCTCGTCGGATTTTCCCGGGGAAAAGGCCGAGAGCAGCTATCGCTACCAGCGCTCGCGCGAGGTGGTCGAGATTCTGAAACAGGCCTGGGCGCAGGATGAGATCAATTACCAAGGTCAGGTCTACAATTTCTCGGGACTGACGACCGATCCGGCCAAACCCTATCAGACCGGCGGGCCGCTGCTGTATTTCGGGGGTTATTCGCCCGATGCGCTGAAGCTGTGCGGGCAGCATTGCGACGTCTATCTGATGTGGCCCGAAACCAAAGACCAGCTGGCCGAGCGGATGAAGGCCGTCCACGCGGTGGCCGACGAATACGGACGCACGCTGGACTATGGCCTGCGGGTGCACATGATCGTGCGCGATACCGAGGCCGAGGCCAAGGAATACGCCGACTACATCGTGTCGAAACTGGATGACGAATACGGCCGCGCGATCCGCGAACGGGCGCTGGACGCCACCTCGCTCGGTGTTTCGCATCAGGCCAGGAACCGCGAGCTGGCCGACAAATACGGCTATGTCGAGCCGGGCCTGTGGACGGGCGTCGGCCGGGCGCGGTCAGGCTGCGGCGCGGCGCTGGTGGGGTCGACCGACCAGGTGCTGTCGAAGATTGAAGAGTATCAGAAGATGGGCATCCGCGCCTTCATCTTCTCGGGCTATCCGCATATGGACGAGGCCCGCCATTTCGGCACCCGCGTGATGCCGCATCTGAAAACCTGCTCTCTTCCCGAAGCCTACGGAAGGGTCCCTGCTGACACCCCGGCGACGCCGCTGGGCAACGGAGTTCGTCGTTGATGCAACGTATCAAGCTTTCTGACACCCTAGAACTGAGCCGCCTTGTCTATGGCATGTGGCGGCTGGGCGATGACAGCGACACCTCGGCCGCGCATGTGGCGGCCAAAATCCACGCCTGTCTGGATCAGGGCATCACCAGCTTCGATCAGGCCGACATCTATGGCGACTATGGCGCCGAGGCGATTCTGGGCAACGCCCTGCGCGCCAATCCCGGCCTGCGCGACCGGATGGAGATCGTCACCAAATGCGACATCGTCGCCCCCTGCGGGCGCTATGCGGATGCCAAGGTGAAATACTATGACACCTCGCGCGCGCACATCCTGAAATCGGTCGACACCTCGCTGTGGGAAATGGCGATCGACCATATCGACCTGCTGCTGATCCACCGCCCCGACCCGTTCATGGACCACCATGAAACCGGCGCCGCGCTGGACGAGGTCGTGGCCAGCGGCAAGGTCCGCGCAGTGGGCGTGTCGAATTTCCGCTCCTGGGACTGGCAACTGCTGCAATCGGCCATGAAGACCCCGCTGGTGACCAACCAGATCGAGATTTCTCTGGGCGCGATCGCTCCGTTCACCAATGGCGATCTGGCCTTTCACCAGCAGCACGGCCACCCGGTGATGGCGTGGTCGCCGCTGGGCGGCGGAGCGCTGATGGCGGGTAATCCTCCGGTGGGCGTGGTCGCGGATGAGATCGGCGCGCAGTTCGGCGTCGACCGGGCCGCGGTGGCCGTGGCCTTCCTGCTGGCCCATCCGGCCGGCATCCTGCCGGTTCTGGGCACCAATAGCCTGGACCGCATCAAGCGCATTTCGGACGCCCTCAAAGTCAATCTGGATCGTGAAGTCTGGTTCCGCCTCTACGAGGCGGCGCTGGGGCATGAGGTACCATGATGAACGCATTTTCGAACGACATGGCGCGCACCTTCATTCCGCACAAGGACGACACCCGCACCCTGCGGGACGCTTTCGGCCGGTTCGCCACCGGCGTTACCGTGGTGACGTGCGACAGCCCCGACGGGCCGGTCTGCATCACGGCCAACAGCTTTTCCTCGCTGTCGCTGGACCCGCCCTTGGTGATGTGGGCCGGCGACCGGAACTCGCGCCGGTTCCCCTATTTTTACAAGGCGCGTCATTTCAGTGTTCATGTTCTGTCTGCCGACCAGGCCGAGCTGTGCTTTGGCTGCTCGAAAGACGCCTTTGCCCTACGCGAAATCGACCACGACCGATGCGAAAACGGAACGCCGCTGCTGCGCGGATGCCTGGCGCGGTTCGAATGTGAACAACATGCGTATCACGATGCGGGCGATCACGTTATCGTGGTGGGCAAGGTCTTGCGGGCCAGCATGGCGGACGGAGACGCGCTGACCTTTTACGCCGGCAAGCTCGGCCAATTCGCGCACCAATAAGCGCGGAACACGGTCGCGGGCAAAACCCGCGGCCTGAACAGGGAGGATCCGCATGGGCGGATTGACATCGGTGCTTGCGCCGATCGCATTCGTGAACGAAACCGCGCTGCGTCTGGGCCGCGCGGTCGGTGTCGTTGCGATCGCCTTCATGGTGACCGCGATCCTGATCCAGGTGTTCTTCCGCTACGTTCTGGGCAACGCCCTGCCCTGGCCTGACGAGGCGGCGCGGTTCTGCATGTTGTGGATGACCGGCCTGATGGCACCCACCGCATTCCGGCGCGGCGGGTTCGTGGCCATCGACATGCTGGTCCGCTTTCTGCCGCGCGTACCCGGCCAGTTGCTGAACCTGTTTCTGCTGCTGCTCAGCCTGACGGTTCTGGTGGTTGCCGTGCGCATCGGCTGGTCCGAGGTCACGGGCTTTGGCGGGCGTTTCGCCACCGCAGCGCTGTACCTGCCCACCTCGCTGGGCTTTGACGAATGGTATCGGATCCCGCGCAGCTGGATGATGGCCTCCCTGCTGGTGGGCGTGATCCTGCTGCTGTCGGTCAACGTCGAACTGATCCTGCGCTCGATCATCACCATGCTGGGCGGCGGTGAACTGCTGCCCGAGATCCCCGAAGCCGCCGTGGGGGCCGAATAGATGCTGGTCTGGTTCCTGCCCGTCTTCCTGGTGTTTCTGCTGATTGGCCTGCCGGTCTTTTTCGCATTGCTGGCCGCGCCCGGCCTGCTGCTTTGGCTGAACGGCCAGACCAACGACATCACCTTGCTGTATCGCAACGTCTACAACGGGATGGACAGCTTTCCGCTGATGGCCATCCCCTTCTTCATGCTGGCCGGAGAGCTGATGAACCGCGGCGGCATCACCATCCGTCTGGTCGAGTTCAGCCAGGCACTGATGGGGCATCTGCGCGGCGGGCTGGCGCATGTGAACGTGCTCAGCTCGATCCTCTTCGCGGGGCTGTCGGGCTCGGCGGTGGCCGATACCTCGGCGCTGGGCTCGATGCTGATCCCGGCGATGGAGAAGCAGGGCTATACCCGCAAGTTCGCCGCCGCGATCACCGCCGCCAGCTCGGTCATCGGACCGATCATCCCGCCCTCGGGGATCATGATCATCTATGCCTATGTCATGGGAGAAAGCGTCGCGGCCCTATTCCTGGCCGGCATCGTGCCGGGCGTCATGGTGGGCATCGGTCTGATGCTGATGATCAAGGTCATGGCCGACCGGTATGATTTCCCGGTGGCCAGCCGCAAATACACCTGGCCCGAGCGCGGTCAGGCCAGCCTCAAGGCCTTTTTCCCGCTGATGACGCCGGTGATCATCCTGGGCGGTATCCTGGGCGGCATCTTCACCCCGACCGAGGCCGCCGCCGTCGCCGTGGGTTATGCCTTCATCATCGGGTTTTTCGTGCTGCGCACGCTGACCTTGAAAGAGGTGCCCGACGTCCTCAGCAACGCGGGCATGACCTCGGCCGTGGTGCTGCTGCTGGTGGGGGCGGCGATGGCGTTCAAGACCGTGGTCAGCCTCAGCCACACGCCCGAGCAACTGGCCGCGCTGATCCTCGGACTGTCGGAAAACCCGCTGATCCTGCTGTTCCTGATCAACCTGCTGCTGTTCGTCGTGGGCATGTTCCTGGATGCAGGCCCGGCGATCATCATCCTGGGGCCGATCCTGGGCCCGATCTTCACCAGCCTGGGCGTCGACCCGATCCATTTCGCCATCATCATGAGCGTCAACCTGACCGTTGGCCTGGCCACACCGCCTATGGGGCTGGTGCTGTTCGTGGCCGCCGCCGTGTCACGCGAACGGGTGGAAACCATCGCCAAGGCGATCCTGCCGTTCCTGGCCGTCGAAATCGCAGTGATCTTCCTGATCACCTATGTCCCCGCAATATCCATGACGATCCCGCGTTTGACGGGATTTGCAAACTAGACTGAGTACCACAGGGAGGAAACGCATGCTCAGAACATTCTTCAAAACCGCAGCACTGGCCACGTCGCTGGTGGCGGCCTCGGCGCTGGCGGCCTCGGCGGCCGACTATACGCTGCGCGCCACCGCCAACTCGAACGAAAACGACGAGGACTATGACGGCCTGGTCGTGTTCAAGAACTTCGTCGAGAACGCCTCGAACGGCGCGATCGAGGTCGAGCTGTTCATCGGCACGCAGCTGTGCTCGAACGGGGCCGAATGCCTGCAGGGCGTGGCCGACGGCACCATCGACATCTACATCTCGACCTCGGGCGGGGCCTCGGGCATCTTCCCGTACGTGCAGGTTCTGGACCTGCCCTATCTGATGGCCGACGACCGCATCGCCGA
Organism: Ruegeria sp. BB9; assembly: GCF_056539345.1. Classification (NCBI taxonomy): domain Bacteria; kingdom Pseudomonadati; phylum Pseudomonadota; class Alphaproteobacteria; order Rhodobacterales; family Roseobacteraceae; genus Ruegeria; species Ruegeria sp. BB9. The sequence continues at coordinate 196,983 of NZ_JBQFUU010000003.1, forward strand.
GCGGGTCCTGTCGGGTGATTTCACCCGCAAGATGCGCGAAATGGCGCTGGAAGATTCGGGCGGCGCGATCCGTCTGATGACCATTGGCAACACCGGCGGCTGGCGCAATTTCGCCAACACCAAGCGCCGCGTGACCCAGCCGTCCGACATGGACGGGCTGAAGATCCGCACCGTGGTCGCCGACCTGCCGCAGGAACTGGTCAAGGCCCTGGGCGCCTCGCCCACCCCGATCCCGTGGCCGGAACTGTTCACCAGCTTCCAGACCGGCGTGGTTGACGGCTCGAAGAACGGCATCACCGACATCATGGGCATGAAGTTCCCCGATGCCGGCCTGCAATATGTCACGCTGGACGGGCACGCCTATATGGGCGCGCTGTGGTGGATGAACAACGCCAAGTTCCAGGAAATGCCCGAAGACCTGCGCCGTGTCGTCGTCGATGGTTTCTATGCGCTGCAGCAGGCCACCTTTGCCTCGCCCAAGCGCAAGTCGATCCAGGCCTATGAGGATTTCGTGGCCGGTGGCGGCGACCTGTACGTGCCGACCCCCGAAGAAAAAGAGGCGTTCAAGCAGGCCGCGACCCCGGTCTATGACTGGTTCCAGCAGAACGTCGCGCGCGGGGACGAGATCTATGGCGCTCTGACCGCGGCCGTGGCCGAGGCCGAGGCCGAGATCAACGCGGAACGCGCCGCCGACCTGAACTGATACGGTTCGGGCCGGGGTGTCGCGTCATCCCGGCCCGCCCTTACCGAAAGGGGTACATCCACCCCTTGTAGTCATTGACCAGCACATGGGCCTTTTCGATCTGTTCGGGCGTCATCTTCTTGACCACCTCTTCCAGGCTGATCGCCGCATCGGGGTCGCCGCCGATGGCGCTGAGCGTGTACCACATGTAGGCCCGCACCAGATCGGGGGCAGGCAGGCCCAGGCCCAGCTCGTAATACCACCCCACACCCGATTGCGCGCCCGGATGCCCCTTCATCGAGGCACGCAGATACCATTCGAACGCGCGTTCGTAGTCCTGCTCGACCCCAAGACCAAGGCCGTACATCACGCCGATCAACTCCTCGGCCTCGGCGTTGCCCGACCGGGCCGCGGGCAGAAGCTGTTCGCGCGCGGCGGCAAACTCGCCCGCCTCCATCAGATCGCGGGCCCGTTCCAGTTCGGCCCAGACGGGCGTGGCGGCAAGACAAAGGGCAAGCACAAGCTGGCGCATGGGGCGGTGGGTCTCCTGTTCTGCGGGGCGGCCTGGGCGCAGGACCTGCCCGCGCCGCTGACCGATGACGACTTTCTGTTCTTTGATAGGGAACAGGCCGCGATCGGTCACCAGCTATTTTATGACCCGATCCTGTCGGGCAACCGCAACATCAGCTGCGCCCATTGCCACCACCCCGATTTCGGCACCTCCGACGGCCTGTCGCTGGGCATCGGCGAGGGCGGCCAGGGTCTTGGCCCCGAGCGCACGCCCGGCACCGGGGCGGACCGCATCCGCAAGCGCATCCCGCGCAACGCGCCGGGCCTGTGGAACCTGGGCGCGCGCGACATCCACACGATGTTCCATGACGGGCGGCTCAGCCTGTCGGACGTCTATGGCAACGGGTTCAATTCTCCCGCGCAGGAATGGCTGCCCGAAGGGCTGAACTCGCTGCTGGCCGCGCAGGCGCTGTTTCCGCTGACCGCTCAGTTCGAAATGGCCGGAAACGTGGCCGAGAACGAAGTTACAGGCGCCGTGCATGACCGGATCGACAAGGGCTGGCCGATCATCGCCAAACGGGTGCGGACCGACCCGAAATACGGCCCCGCGATGGTGGCCGCCTTTGACGACGTGGACAGCACCGAGGACATCACCATCACCCATGTCGCCAACGCTCTGGCCGCTTTCATGGCCATCGAATGGCGCAGCACCGACAGCCCGTTCGACCAGTACCTGGCCGGAGACGAGACCGCCCTGACCCCCGATCAGAAGGCCGGGATGCAGCTGTTCTACGGCAAGGCGCGGTGCGCCGCCTGCCATTCGGGGCCGCTGCTGTCGGATCAGAAATTCCACGCGCTGGCCCTGCCGCCATTCGGCCCTGGCCGCACCCGGCAATGGGACGCCTATGCCCGCGACGTGGGCCGCATGGGCGAAAGCGACCGGCTGGAGGACGCCTACCGGTTCCGCACGCCCATGCTGCGCAACGTGGCGCTGACGGCGCCCTACGGCCACAACGGCGCCTTTCCCGACCTCGAAGGGATCATCCGTCACCACCTGAATCCGGCAACCAGCCTGTCACGCTGGACGACCGATCAGGCCGCGCTACCCAAGGTGCCGTGGCTGGAACAGGCCGATTTCATCGTCTGGCAGGACCGGTTCGAGATGGCGCGCCAACGCGCCAAAGTCGACATCACGCCAGTTGACCTGAGCGACGGTGAAATCGCGCAACTGCTGGCGTTCCTGCACGCCCTGACCGGAACGAGCGTGGAGACGCCGCCTTTTGGCGTGCCCGCGGACTTCAAGCCCTGAGAAAAACCCCCGCCGGATCGGGCGGGGGTTTCAGTGTTTTTATTCGGCAGCTTCCTCGTAAGCCTCCATCGGGGGGCATGTGCAGACGAGGTTCCGGTCACCGTAGGCGTTATCGACGCGGTTGACGGGCGACCAGTATTTGTCGACGCCCATAGATCCCGGCGGGAAGCAGGCCTGTTCGCGGGTATAGGGTCGGTCCCACTCGCCCACCAGGTCGCGCACCGTGTGGGGGGCGTTCTTCAGCGGGTTGTTCTCGGGGTCGATCTTGCCGTCGATGACATCCTGCGCCTCGGCGCGGATCGACAGCATGGCGTCGCAGAAGCGGTCCAGCTCGTCCTTGGGTTCCGATTCCGTCGGCTCGACCATCAGCGTGCCGGCCACCGGCCAGGACATGGTCGGCGCGTGGAAGCCGCTGTCGATCAGCCGCTTGGCCACGTCGTCAACGGTGATGTTGCCGGCCTCGGCCAGCGGGCGGGTGTCGAGGATGCATTCATGCGCCACCCGGCCGGACTCGGAGGTGTAGAGGATCGGATAGGCCTCCTGCAGGCGCGCGGCGATGTAGTTGGCGTTCAGGATCGCCACCTTGGTCGCCTGCGTCAGACCCGCGCCGCCCATCAGCAGCACATAGGCCCAGCTGACCGGCAGGATCGACGGAGACCCGAATGGGGCCGCCGAGACCGGGCCCACGGCGGTGCCGTATTCCGGGTGGCCCGGCAGGTGCTCGGCCAGATGCGCCTTGACGCCGATCGGGCCCATGCCGGGGCCGCCGCCGCCATGCGGGATGCAGAAGGTCTTGTGCAGGTTCAGGTGGCTGACGTCGCCGCCGATGTCGCCGGGGCGTGACAGGCCCACCATGGCGTTCATGTTGGCCCCGTCGATATAGACCTGCCCGCCGTGGTCATGGGTGATCTGGCAGACCTCCTGCACGGTTTCCTCGAACACGCCGTGGGTCGAGGGGTAAGTGATCATGCAGCCGGCCAGGTTTTCCGAGTGCTTCTCCGCCTTCTCGCGGAAGTCGGTCAGATCGATGTTGCCCTTCGCATCCGCCTTCACCGGCACCACCTGCCAGCCGACCATCTGCGCCGAGGCCGGGTTGGTGCCATGCGCCGAGGTCGGGATCAGGCAGACATTGCGATGCCCCTGCCCGTTGGCGATATGATAGTTGCGGATCGTCAGCAGGCCCGCATATTCGCCCTGCGCGCCCGAGTTGGGCTGCTGGCTGATCGCGTCATAGCCGGTGATCTGGCACAGCTTGTCATTCAGGTCGGCGATCATCTCGTGATAGCCCTGCGCCTGATCTTCCGGCACGAACGGGTGCATGTTGGCGAACTCGGGCCAGGTGACCGGGATCATCTCGATCGTCGCGTTCAGCTTCATGGTGCAGCTGCCCAGCGGGATCATCGCCCGGTCCAGCGCCAGGTCGCGGTCGGCCAGGCGGCGCATGTAGCGGGTCATTTCGGCCTCGGCCCGGTTCTTGTGGAAGATCGGGTGGGTCAGATAGGGCGTCTCGCGCAGCGCATAGTCCGGCAGGCGGTACTGCTTGTTCGAGCTGTCGTCCTTCTTGTCGATGCCAAAGGCGCCCCAGACTGCCTCGATCGTCTCGGCGCGGGTCTGTTCATCCAGGCTGATGCCGACGCGGGTCTCGCCGACCTTGCGCAGGTTGACGCCGCGCGCCACCGCCGCCTCCATGACGGTCTTCTGCAGCGGGCCGACCTCGACCGTGATCGTGTCGAAGAACACCTCGGGTTCGACCTTGAAGCCGTGCTCTTCCAGGCCCGCGGCCAGGCGCGAGGTCTTGCGGTGCACCGACTGGGCGATCGCCTTGATCCCGTCGGGGCCGTGGTACACGGCATACATCGAGGCGATCACCGCCAACAGCGCCTGCGCGGTGCAGACGTTCGAATTGGCCTTCTCGCGGCGGATGTGCTGTTCGCGGGTCTGCAGCGCCAGGCGATAGGCCTTGTTGCCGCGGCTGTCGATGCTGACGCCGATGATCCGGCCCGGCATCGCCCGTTTCAGCTTGTCTGTGGTGGCCATGTAGGCGGCGTGCGGGCCGCCATAGCCCATCGGCACGCCGAAGCGCTGGGTCGAGCCCACGGCGATGTCGGCGCCCATCTCGCCCGGCGATTTCAGCAGCGCCAGCGACAGGATGTCGGCGGCCACGATGGCGATGGCGTTGTGTTCATGCAGCGCCGCGATTTCCTTGGTGAAATCGCGCACATGGCCATAGGTGCCCGGATACTGGAAGATCGCGCCGAACACCGCGCCCGCATCCAGCTCGTCAGGGTCGGCAACCGTGACGTCGATACCCAGGGGCTCGGCCCGGGTCTTGATCACCGCGATGGTCTGCGGGTGACAGTTCTTGTCCACGAAGAAGGCCGCGTTGTTGGCCTTGGACCGGCCGCCGCGCTTGGCCATCGCCATCGCCTCGGCCGCTGCGGTCGCCTCGTCCAGCAGGGACGCATTGGCCACGTCCAACCCGGTCAGGTCGCTGACCATGGTCTGGAAGTTCAACAGCGCCTCGAGCCGGCCCTGGCTGATCTCGGGCTGATAGGGCGTATAAGCGGTGTACCAGGCCGGGTTTTCCAGGATGTTGCGCAGGATCGGCGCAGGCGTGGTGGTGCCGTAATAGCCCTGACCGATCAGCGAGGTCAGAACCTTGTTCTTACCCGCCACTTTTTTCATGTGATAGAGCGCGTCGCGTTCCGTCATCGCCGGACCCCAGTCCAGCGGGTCTTTCTGCCGGATCGCCGGGGGGACGGTGGCGTCGATCAGATCGTCCAGCGTCTTGAAGCCGATTACCTTGAGCATGTCACGCATCTCGGTCGGGCTGGGACCGATATGGCGGCGGTTGGCAAAGTCATAGGCTTCGTAGTCGGTCAGTTTGAAGGCCATTGCAGCGCTCCCATGGATAGGTCAGGCCCGGCGGAGACTGCGGGAGCCTCCGACGGGGATATTTCTTGCCAGATGAAGGGCGGAGCCCAAATTCGGCGGTATATGAAAAACGATGGAGCCCCATGCCGGGACTCCGGTCGGGTTTACCCGATGAACGTCTTGTAGGCGGCCTCGTCCATCAGATCTTCCAGCTGCGCGGCATCGGTGATCTTGATCTTGTAGATCCACGCTTCGCCCTCGGGATCCTCGTTCAGCGCGCCTGGGTTGTCGGCCAGCGTCTCGTTCACCTCGAGGATCTCACCATCGACCGGGGCATAGATCTCGGAGGCCGCCTTGACGGATTCGATCACCCCGATCTCGCCGTCCTTCGCAAACTCTTCACCCACGTCCTGCTGCTCGACGAACACCACCTCGCCCAGCTGCTCGGCCGCGTGCTTGGTGATGCCCAGCGTGGCCGTGTCGCCCTCGACCGTCAGCCATTCATGTTCTTCGGAATAATAGGTTGCCATGCTGTCTCTCTCCTGACTTCAACGCTTGTAATTCTGTTTGACGAAGGGCAGCGCCACGATCTGCGCCGGCTGCGCCTTGCCCCGGATGATCAGATTTACCTGTTCGCCCGGCTCGGTGTGGCCGGCCGCGACATAGCCCATCGCAACAGGGCCGCCGACCGTTGGGCCGAACCCGCCCGAGGTGATCTGACCGATCGTGTTGCCCTGAAGATCCTGCACCTCGACCCCCTGTCGCGCCGGGGCGCGGCCGTCGGGTTTGATCCCCACCAGCTTGCGTGCCGGGCCTTCGGCCAGTTCGCGCTGGATGCGATCCGCGCCGGGAAAGCCGCCCTCTTCCTTGCGCCGCTTCTGGATCGCCCAGGCAAGGTTGGCCTCGATCGGCGAGGTGCTTTGGTCGATGTCATTGCCGTAGAGGCACAGACCCGCCTCCAGCCGCAGGCTGTCGCGCGCGCCCAGGCCCGCTGGTTCGCAATCCTCATGCGCCAGCAGGGCGCGGGTGACCTCGATCGCCTTGTCCTCGGGGATCGAGATCTCATAGCCGTCCTCGCCCGTGTAACCCAGTCGCGAGATCCGGCATTCGACGCCGTTAATCCGGGCCACGGTGGTTTCCATGAACTTCAGATCGCGGGCCGCGGGGCACAGTGCGCCCACCACGTCCTCGGCTTTCGGGCCCTGAACCGCCACCAGCGCGCGGTCGAAGATCTCGGTCACCTCGACCCCGTCCAGATGCGCGCGCATGTGCGGAATGTCCTGATCGCGCAGCGCCGCGTTTACCACCACGAAGAAATGATCGCCCGCGTTCGACACGATCAGATCATCCATGATCCCGCCGTCCGCGTTGATGAAGAACCCATAGCGCGCCTTGCCCTCGGGCAGCGTCGCAAAAGCCTGCGGGCACAGCGCCTCGAGCTTCTCGCCCACATTCTCGCCCCGCAGGATCACCTGGCCCATGTGGCTCACGTCGAACAACGCCGCCTTCTCGCGGCACTGCTTGTGTTCGCCCATGATTCCCAAAGGATACTGAACGGGCATCTCCCAGCCCGCAAAATCAACCAGCTTGCCTCCCAACTCAACATGAAGGTCATACAACGGCGTGCGCTTCATTCCAGGCATGTCAGTGTTCTTTCTTTTGGCAAAAGTGACGCGATGGACTGGATCCGGAAGCATATGGCTGGGAATACCATGCCACGGCAGCCTTTTCGGATCGAGTCAGAGGAATTCTGGCAGGGCGACATGCATTTTCCGGTACCGGCAACTTCACGGCTGGCGGTGTTCCGTCCGACTTCAGATCGCAGGTATTCATCACGGCCTAAATCGCTCATGGACAAGGAGTATACATCTGCATGCTGCAGCTTTGTGTCGTATAGGAAACTTTTTTCCGTTACGCAACAGCTGAAATTGCAATATTCACGGTCGGCGGCCACATACCTCAGCGATCGGCAAGTGCCGCCTCCAAGGCCTTCAGCCCCGTCACCAAATCGGCCTCGGCGGTATCCTCCGCGAAGTCATGACTGATACCGTTGATGGATGGAACGAACAGCATTCCGACCGGCATCAAGGCTGCCACGTTCGACGCATCGTGCAAGGCCCCGGACGGCATGACCCGCCAGTTGCCGGGCGCGACGGTCTGGGCTCCGTGTTCCAGCGACCGCCGGAGGGTTGGATCCATTTCAACCGGTTCGATGCCCAGCATTGGCCCGAACTGCGCTTCGCCCCCGATGGATTCACTGACCTCTTGGGCGGTCGTACGAATAATGCTTTCCATTCGGGCCAGACGATCCGTGTCCTGATCGCGCCACTGCATCGAGAAACGGACCCGACCAGGAACGATTGACGAGGCATTCGGAGACAGCTCAACATGACCGATCGTCCAGACCGTCTGCGGGGTCACCACGTTGCGGAACCGCTCGTTGATCAGGCCATTGAAGATCGTCAGAGCCTGGAACGCGTCTCGGCGCAAGTGCATCGGCGTCGTGCCGGCGTGGTTCTGCTGGCCGGAAAACTCGATGACCATGTCGCGAATGCCCACGATGTCCGAGACCACACCGATGGCCTCGGCGTTGGCATCCAGAATCGGACCCTGCTCGATATGCATTTCGATGAACCCGGTGAATTGGGCGGGGTTCACAAAATCCTGCATCAGACTTTGCATCCGAGCGCGCGCGTCACCGAACCGTTTGCCCGCGTGGTCGGTCAGGTCGTCAGCCTGCGCAAGGGGCAACTTGCCGGACCAAATGGCTGATCCGGTCGTGACGCCGAACCGGCCTTCCTCATCCTGAAAGCTGACCACCGAGATCGGGCGCTGGCTGGAGCGAGCCAGCTCCAACGCCGCGATTACGCCCAGCGCGCCATCCAGCCAACCGCCCTCGGGCTGGCTGTCTGAATGTGACCCCATCAAAAGCGACGGCGCGGATGCCAGACCGAACAGGTTTCCGACCGGATCAAAATGCGGTTGCAGCCCGGCCTCCTGAAACCGGTCGGCCAGCCATCGCCGCGCCGCAATGTCCGCGTCTGAATATGCCGGGCGCACGACGCCCTTACCCACCCCCGCAGCTCCGAATTCCCGCAGCTTGTGCAGATCATCCAGAAACCTCTGCGCATTCACGGCCATTGCGCTGTCCTTTCTTGTCGCTTGCCGCAACTCTATCGCCGAGCCGTCCGCCCGCAAGCCCGGTTGCAGCCTGTCCCGGTTTTTTGACGGCAACCGGCCGAACACCTCTGGCCCCTGCGTGCAAGCTGCCCTAAGACTTCGGGCCAAGAGGGACCGACATGTCATACATCACATTGGTACGCCACGGGCAGGCCAACACCACCGCACGGGACGAACACAGTTATGACAAGCTCAGCGAGCTTGGGCATCAGCAGGCGCGCTGGCTTGGGGCCCATCTGCGCGAGACCAAAGCCCATTATCCACGGGTGTTTTGCGGCACCCTGACCCGGCATGTGGAAACGGCGGCAAGCATGGGTCTGCCGGAACCCGTCCGTGATGCACGTCTGAATGAAATCGAGTATTTCACCCTTGCGCAACTGTTCGAGGAACAGCACGGCGTGACGATCCCGACGGACCGCGAAGGCTTCGTTCAGCACCTGCCGCTGACCTTCAAGGCTTGGGCCAACGGCGACATTCGGAACGCGCCCGAAACCTTCGAGCAGTTCGAGACCCGCGTCTCGGACGCTCTGCGGGAAATCCATGACGACGACGGGCCGGCCATCGTGGTGACCTCGGGCGGGTTGATCTCGATGGTGGTGCGACAGGCGATGGGTCTGGACATTCCGGCAATGGCGCGGGTGGCCCTTGCCATCATGAACACCTCATTGCATCGTCTGCACCCGATCGGAGCGGACCTGAGCCCGGTTCTGTTCAACGCGGTTCCGCATCTGGAAGCGCCGGACCGGCATTTCGCCCAGACCCACCTGTAACCGGATCGGAGGTCCCAGATGCAGATCTACTACGCACCCCGCACTATCTCGATCGCCGTCGTCATCGCGCTTGAGGAAGCCGGTCTGGATTATGAGGCGATCAAACTGGACTTCGCTGCGGGCGAGCAGACGACGGCGGGCTACAAGCAGATCAACCCCAAGGGTCGCGTTCCCGCTCTGGTGGTCGATGGTGGCATTCTGACGGAAACCGGCGCTCTGCTTGAATACATTGCAGCCAAGGCCCCGAAGGCCGGGCTTGTTCCGGACGATCCGGTCCTGGCCGCGCGGATGCGCGAGGTGATGTATTACCTGGCCTCGACCATGCATGTGAACCATGCGCACAAAATGCGCGGTCACCGTTGGGCGGATCAGGAGTCCAGCTGGCAGGACATGAAGGGCAAGGTGGCCCAGACGATGACCGAGTCCTGCGCTTACATCTCGTCAAACGGGCTGCGCGGCCCGTTTGTTTTGGGCGAGGTATTCTCGCTGGCCGACGCCTATCTCTACGTGGTTTGCAGCTGGTTGGAAGGTGACGGGGTCGATGTCACTGCCTTTCCCAAGATCCAGGCCTTCCGCGCGGCGATGGAGGCCCGACCCTCGGTTCAGGCGGTACGGGCCGCCGGAATGCTCTGACAAAAGGACATCGCATGACACATCTTTGGGTCCGGGCCGAACAGCGCCCGAACGAGGAACGGGTGGGGCTGACGCCCGAGGGCGCGGCGCAATTGATCGCGGCGGGCATCCGCGTGACGGTCGAGGAAAGCCATGTCCGCGCCATCCCGATCGACGGCTACCGCGCGGCGGGCTGCGAAATCGCGCCGGAGAACTCGTGGCCGGAGGCGCCGCTGGACGCGATCATCTTCGGCCTCAAGGAACTGCCCGAGGACGGCACGCCCTTGCCGCACCGCCACATCATGTTCGGCCATGCTTTCAAGGGCCAGCATTCGGGCCGCAAGCTGTTGGAACGGTTCAAGGCCGGTGGTGGCACGCTGTATGACCTGGAATACCTGGTGGACGAGACCGGGCGGCGGGTCGCGGCCTTCGGCTATTGGGCCGGGTATGCCGGCGCGGCGGTCACGCTCAAGACTTGGGCGGCGCAGCAGCGGGGCGAGATCTGCGGCCCCGTCGGCGTCTATCCCGGCAAGGACGCGTTGAACGCCGAACTTCTGGCCGAGTTGGACGCCACCGGCGCTCCCCGCCCCCGCGCCATCGTCATCGGCGCGCTTGGAAGGGTCGGCACCGGCGCGTCCGATCTGTGCGAGGCGATGGGGGTCGAGGTGACCAAATGGGACATGGCCGAAACCGCCGATGGCGGGCCGTTCCCGGAGATCCTCGAACACGACATCTTCCTCAACTGCATCTTCGCGCGCCCCGGCACCCCGGTCTTTGTCCCGCGCGAGGCGCTGAATGCCCCGCGCAAGCTGACCGCCATCGGCGACGTGGCCTGCGACCCCGACAGCGACTACAACCCGGTGCCGGTCTATGACCGCGCCACAACCTGGGAAGAACCCGCCCTACGCGTGGCCACCGACCCGGTTCTCGACGTCATGGCCATCGACAACCTGCCCTCGATGCTGCCGGTCGAAAGCTCGGAAGACTACGCCGCGCAGCTTCTGCCCTCGTTGCTGACCCTGACCGACCTGACCTCGGGCGTTTGGGCGCGGGCCGAGGACACCTTCAAATCCCATATCGAAAGGATCTGAGCCATGACGATTCACTGGTGTGGCACCGGCCTGTCGGCCATCCCCGGCCTGCGCCGCCTGATCGAGGCCGGCCACAAGGTCACCGTCTGGAACCGGACCGTCGGCAAGGCCCGCGCCGAGGTCGGTGACCTGTCCGACGACATCCGGGCCTTCGACATTGATGCGCTGGGCGCGGTGCTGGAAAAGGGCGACGTGATCGTCTCGATGCTGCCGGGCGACTGGCACGTGCCGCTGGCGGAACTGGCGATCGAGAAGGGCGCGCATTTCGTCTCGTCCTCCTACATCGCGCCCGAGATGCGCGCGCTGGACGACAAAGCCCGCGAGGCCGGCGTCGCGCTGGTCAACGAGGTCGGGCTGGACCCGGGCATCGACCACCTGATGGCCCATGCGCTGGTGGACGATTACCGCGCGTCCGACGCCTTCGACCCGGAAAACCACCTCAGCTTCATTTCCTATTGCGGCGGCATCCCCAAGAACCCCAACCCGTTCCGCTACAAGTTCAGCTGGTCGCCCTTGGGTGTGCTCAAGGCGCTGCGTTCGCCCTCGCGGTCGATCCGCGACTATGCCCCGCTGGACGTGGCCCGGCCCTGGGACGCGATCAGCACCTATGTCGCGCCGCTTCCCACGCCCGAGAGCTTCGAGGTCTATCCGAACCGCGATTCAATCCCCTTCATGCAGCAGTACCATTTCGAGGAGCACTGGCCGGTCAAGGAGTTCGTCCGCGGCACCCTGCGGCTGAACGGCTGGTCGGATGCCTGGTCGGACGTGTTCCGCGAGATCGAAACGCTGGAAGGCCCCGAGGGCGATGCCCGGCTCAAGGAAATGTCCGACCAGTTCTGGGCCGAGAACGCCTATGAAGAGGGTGAGCCGGACCGCGTCGTGCTCTGTGTCGGGCTGAAGGCCGAGAAGGATGGCAAGGCCGTCTGGCACAAGACCTACGTGATGGATGCCTGGGGCGACGCGCGCGGCAGCGCGATGGCGCGTCTGGTGTCGATCCCGGTTTCGCTGGCGGTCGAGGCGGTGCAGGACCGCGCCATTCCCGCCGGTGTCCATGCCGCGCCCAGCGATCCGAAACTGGTTCAGGCCTGGATGGCCGAGATCGACAAGCTGGCACAGCACCTGCAGGTGGTCGACCACTTGGCCTGAACCAACCAAAAAAGCCATTCCGGACGCACCGGAATGGCTTTTTTCTGGTATTGTGACCGACCGTTCGATCGGCGCCTGTGGTTCAGATGTAGCGCTCGATCGTTTCCTCAAGATCGCTGCGGTTGATGCCAAGCTCGGACAGCTGCCGGTCATCCAGACCACTCAGATGTTGCGCCGCGCGTACGATGTCATCCTTGACCGCCCGGATGCGCATGGCGCGATCGAACAGTAGCAGCGCGCTGGCGGATGGGCAGGGTTGTTGAGTCGGTTGCATTGTGTCGAGCATCGGCTGTTTCCTCCCGGTTTGGCCGGTGTCCTTTTGGGGCGCGGCCCTGGTTACTGCGTAAACGCGGCGCGCTGATAGACGCTCTGATAGGCCGTTTGGGGGATGTCTGAGCGGGTGATGCCGATATCGTGGAGCTGCTGGTCGCTCAGGCGTTCGAGGTCACGGACCGTCTTCGCAAAGATCTGCTTCCGAAACCGTTCGGTCTTGGCCTCGGCGTATTTTGCAAAAAGGTCATGAAACAGGCTGTGGTTCGACTGTGTGGTTTGTGCGGTTGCCATTGGTTTGTCCTCCTGAAAACCGAACTGCATTGCAGTACTGTCATCAGATAAAAGGACGCCGCGTTAACGGTTCCGTACCAACGGATTAAGCTTTGTTAACCTGACGTCATGATGGGCAGAGTCACTGACCGGATGGCAGGGCCACCCGGATGGCGAAGGCGGTGGCGGGGTCGATCTGCGGGTCAGCAAGAAGCGCCCGCAGCGCAGGGGCAAGCGTATCATCCCCCCAATCGCGCGTGGCCAGGGCGATCTGCCCGGCCGTGCTTTTGTCGTGCGCCATCTCGTCGACAAAGATATCCAGGATTTTCCCGCGGTGTTCCGGCATCGCTTCGCCGCCGTCGATCAGCGCCGCGATGATCGCCCGGCGATCCTTTGGAGAAAGCGGGCTGGCGGTCAGAGCCTCCTTGATCGTGCTCAGGGCTTGGTCGCCGTCGATTTCGATACCGGCAAGCGCCCATTCGCGCAGATTGAACCCTCCGGTGGCGACCGCCTTTGGATAGACCGCGCGCACCGCCTTTGCCGCGGCCGGATCAGATTGCAGGCCCAGCAGCCGGATCGTTGCCGGGGCATAGGCTACGCGATTCAGGCTCCGCAAATCGCGCAGAAGATACGGGGTTGCAGCAGCGTCGCGCAGGCCGCGCACAGACGCATAGGGTGCCCGGTGGAGTTCGATGAGAGCGGTGTTCCGCAACAACCGGTCTCCGGAATTCAGATAGGCCGCGAAAAACGCGGCGCGCTCGGCGGATCGGGATCCGTCCAACCGCCAGCCTTGGCCTTGCGCCTGTGCCTCGGCAACAAAATCGGCCCGCTGCGGCGTCATCAGAAATCCCTTGGTCCAGGACTGATCAAAGGCGCGCCCGGCCTTGTCCCGGCGGCCTGGGCCATAGATCATCAGGACCACCCGGTCAGGATCGGCCCGCAGAGCATTCCGCGTGCTGCTGTCCACCAGAAACGGTATCTGGGGGAGGTCTGCAACCTCGTCCCAACTGCCTTTCAGCAACCCGACAGGTGCATAGCGGAAAGGGTCGTCGGGCGCGGGTGCAGCCAGAACGATGACCGAAGCAGACAACAACCGGTCGGCCAGAGAGTTTTCGGGAAGTGCCAGACAAACAGTGCAGGCCAGCGCCGGACGCTGCGGCCACGCGGGCACGGCCATAAAGGCCAACACCAATATCGTCTTTAACATGCGCGGCATCCGGCGCCCCTGCTGTGGACCGGGCGTTGTGCCAAACACGGCGCCCTCTGCCCCGGAGCATAGCGCAGAAACACCGTGCGGGCGACCAAGACTACATCAGGTCGTTCTCGACATCTTCGGCCGAGATGCCCAGCGCGTCCAACCCGTTCTCAAGGTGATCCGACAGATGCGGCGTGCCGATCAGGTAATCGGCACATGGCGTCGAGGCCTCGGCCTTGGCCGTAGCGATCGCCTCGCTGAGGTCGTCCGGGAAAAAGCTTTCACGTCCAATCCACATGATCGCGACCAACTCGGCTTGCTCGTCTTCGTCCATGCGATCGATAAAAGCCCGCAGCTCGCCCTCGGCGCGATCCAGTTCGCGGCCCATCATGGCGACCTGGGCGACTTTGGTTGGCGAGATTTCCAGCATTGGTTTCAACTCCTCTGTCCGCAATTGGAGTCCATCTCAACCATTGCACAGCGCCTGCGTCCTTGATCTTGCGCAAACTGCAGATCGTCACTCGTGCGGGCGCGAGACCGGGTGAGATGGCACCGGTGCGGTGCGGAACGGTCGGAAGGTGGCCTTCTTGACCCACAGTTTCAGTGCCTGCCAGTGGATCAATGCAACCGCCCGCCGCGCGCCAAACGGGCGTCGCAGCAGCGAACGAAGGATCGCGCCATTGGTGAGAGGTTGCCGGATGCCCGTGAGCGTGGCAATCAAACCGCCCCCGTCGCGGCCGTAGTCGATCCAAACCCCGACCCGATCCGGGCGCAGGTCGAACCGGAAAGTGTAGGTGCCCTCGATCTTTTGAAAGGGCGAGACATGCATGACCTTGGTCGCGCAAATCCGGTCAGAAGGAGCGATCACGTCAAACCCCGGCTTGTGGCAGACATAGCTGTGCCGCGTTCCATGAGTGTTGGTGACCTCGGCCACCACGGCAAACAGTGCGCCTGCGTCATTCAGGCAAAACCAGAAACTGACCGGGTTGAATACGTGGCCCAGCACCCGGGGTTGGGTCAGCAACAGAACCTGCGCGGGTTGGGGGATTTGCATCGCCCGCAGACTGTCGCGGAGCCACGGGGCACCCCGACCATCGCCAGGCACACCTCCATGATCGCGGGTCCGCCAGCCGGTGAGGTTGGGTCTATCTACCGAAAACAACGCGGGCGTTTCCGCTGCCTGTTCGGGATCCAGCAGAATGTAGTCGACCGAGTAGCGAAAGGCGTTCTCGATGGCACCTTTCCTTCCGTGAAAGGTATGGGCCGGAACGAAGTCGATTTCTGGCATGGTCGGACTGATCTTTTCTAGCGGTCAACATTCTGGATCGGCTGCGTTTTTCAGCGAACATCCATGATCATGATACGAAAAAAACGCGCGACCGGATCAAAAATCTCGGGCAGGCGTGATCCGACTTGGGTGCGGCACCGTAATACAGTTATGTTTACCGAGATGGACACCGTTGTTCCGGACGATGTCGCGACCGCCCCGGCGGCGCGGCCGGCTGGGCGCGGCACGAAACGAACCAAGGGATCGTCGGTGAACGGTACGAAGAATAATGGCGCAGCAAGATGCGAGTGGGTGTCCCACGTCCAACGCATCCGTCAGTCGCAGGATCAGGCGGCGTTTGCCGAGCTGTTCCAGCACTTTGCCCCTCGGGTCAAAGCGTTCCTGATCCGGTCGGGTTCGGACGCGACGTTGGCCGAGGAATGCGCGCAGGAAGTCATGGCCACGTTGTGGCACAAGGCGCATCTGTTTGATCCGTCACGGGCTACCGTGGCGACATGGGTCTTTACGATCGCGCGGAACAAACGCATCGACGCCATTCGCAAACAGCGGCGTCCTGAACCGGAAGAACTGACATGGGGTCCCGAAGCGGAACCCGAACAGGAAGACGTAATCGCGCTGCAACAGGAAACGGCGCAACTGAAAACGGCCCTGCTGCAATTGCCCGAGGCACAGCGGGAACTGATCGAGAAGGCATATTTTGGTGACCTGAGCCATCGCGAGATCGCTTCGCAGACCGGGCTTCCGTTGGGCACCATCAAATCGAGAATTAGGCTGGCGCTGGACCGCTTGCGCCACGCGATGAACTGAGATGATAGAGATGAGCAAAGAGATCAAACATCACCTGACGGACGACCTGCTGATGGCCTACGCCTCGGGCACACTGCCCGAAGCGTTCGACCTGATGGTCGCGACCCACCTGTCCCTGTGCGACCATTGTCGCGCCCGCGCCGAGAGTTATGACGCGGTGGGCGGACACATGCTTGAAGACCAGGTCGAAGCCGCACCTTTGTCCGCGGATGCCCTGTCATCGACAATGGCTCTGATCGCGCAGGGTGCTCCGACCCCCAGGCCCGCGCGCGCGAAATGCGATGTGCTTCCGGCCCCGTTGCAGGATTACGTCGGCGGTGACGTGCACAGCATCCGCTGGAAGCCGATTGGCATGGGCGTCAAGCAGGCCATTCTGCCAACATCGCGCGATGCTACGGCGCGCCTGTTGTTCATTCCGGCCGGTGCCGCAGTACCGGACCACGGCCACAAGGGCATGGAACTGACCATGGTTCTGCAAGGCGCGTTTTCCGACGAGGTGGATCATTTCGCCCGCGGCGATGTCGAGATTGCAGACGAGGATCTGGAACACACACCCGTGGCCGACATGTCCGAGGACTGCATCTGCCTGGCCGTGACCGACGCTCCGCTGAAGTTCAACAGCCTGATCCCAAGATTGGTGCAGCCCTTCCTGCGAATCTGAACGGCCCCTCAGTTGTGCTAGGCTTGGAGCCGGGAATCACCGGGAGGATATGCAGAATGTTGAAACAAGCTCTGGCAGCCCTGTTCATTGCCGTTGTGGCCCTGCCGGCCTCGGCCCAAAGGACGGCCGAGGTGAAATTCCAGCCCGGAAACTTCGGCACCATGGTTAACGGCACCATCACGGGTAATGAATATTTCGATTACGTGCTGGGCGCGAAAGGCGGGCAGGAATTGTTTGCCGAGCTTCAGGTCAGCGATACCAACGGCAGCGGCGTAGTCTATTTCAACATCCTGCCGCCGGGCAGCGACGGGGTCGCGATCTACAACGGCTCGATCGACGGCAACACAGCCCGCATCACCCTGCCCGAGGATGGGAATTATACTATCCGCGTCTACCTGATGGGCAACGACCGGGATACCGGCAAGACCGTTGGCTACAACCTGGACCTGTCGATCCAGTAGGCCTCAGCCCTCGGACTTGCCCAGCGGCACCACGTTGGCCCGGTCTTCGGGGGCCAGTTCATCGAAATCGAAATTGTCCAGCCGCTGCGCGCGCCTGCCGGCCTTTTCGGCGCTGATCTTGATTTCCGAGATATCCTTGGCCGCCTGCCCGAAATGCCGGTCGAGATTGGCCACCCGGTCGCCCAGACGCTCGACATCCTTGTGCAGCAGGCCCAGCTCCTTGCGGATCGCGCCCGCCTGTTCGCGCATCCGCGCGTCCTTGAGGATGGCCCGCATCGTGTTCAGCGTGGCCATGCAGGTGGTCGGCGAGACGATCCAGACCCGTTTCGAGAAACTCTCCTGCACCAGTTCGGGGAACTTGGCGTGCAACTCGGCATAGACCGCCTCGGAGGGCAGGAACATCAGCGCCCCGTCGGCGGTTTCACCATCCAGGATGTACTTGGTCGAGATGTCCGTGATGTGCTTGCGCACCGTGCTGCGGAACATCTGCACCGCCGCCTTCAACTCCATGTCATTGCCCGCGCCCACCAGCGCCTCATAGGCCTCCAGCGGGAACTTGCTGTCGATCACGATCGGACCGGGCGGGTTGGGCAGGCGGATCAGGCAGTCGGCGCGTTTGCCGTTCGACAGGGTCGCCTGCAGCACATAGCTGTCCGAGGGCAGCGCCTTGGACACGATGTCGTTCAACTGGATCTCGCCGAAGGCGCCGCGAGTCTGCTTGTTCGACAGGATGTCCTGCAGCGACAGCACGTCGCCCGACAGTTTGGTGATGTTGTCCTGCGCCTTGTCGATGGCGGCCAGCCGTTCCTGCAACTGGGTCAGCGAGGTCGCTGTCTGTTTCGACGACCCATGAAGGGTTTCCTTCATCCGCTCCTGCATCTCAGCCAGCGCGCGGGCGGATTTCATGGCGTTGTCGGCCAGCCGGTCGTTCATGTGCTGCTGCACCGCCGACAGCCGCGCCTCGACCGTCTGGATCACCTGCACCTGCGCATTGGCCTGCGTGTCCGAGACATGCTGCAACCCGCCGCGCAATTGCTCCTGCCCCTGCCCCAACTGCTGCACATGCTGGCCCAGATAGGCCAGCTGCTGCGCCAGCGGCTCGGCCATCCGGGCCGAGCGGTTGGCCGCGCGCAGGGCCAGGAACAGCAGAACGAGGATCAGCAGAACCACCCCCGCCCCGATCAGGGCGGCCATCACCATGGGATCGTTCAGTGAATATTGGGTGCCTGCGATTTCTATCATCTCAACCTGCGCGTTCTTGTTTTGTTTCTTCTTTTCTACCGCCGACCGGCGGTCGGATCAACTGCGGCCGAACAAGCGCTCGATATCGCTCAGCTTCAGTTCCACGTAAGTCGGCCGCCCGTGGTTGCACTGGCCCGAATGGGGCGTCGCCTCCATCTCGCGCAGCAGGGCGTTCATCTCTTCGGCGCGCATCCGGCGGCCCGAGCGGACCGAGCCATGGCAGGCCACGCGGCTGAGAATCGCTTCGATCCGCGCCTGCACCGTCTGGCTTTCGCCCTGATCGGCCAGCTCGTCCAGGATATCCAGGATCATCGCCCGCGCATTGACCTCCCCCAAAATGGCCGGGGTTTCGCGCACCGCCAACGCTCCGCCGCCGAAGGGCTCGATGGTCAGACCCAGGCGCGACAGGTCGTCGGCCACCGCGAGCAGGCGGGCGCAGTCGCCCTCGGACAGTTCCACGATCTCGGGGATCAGCAGCGCCTGCGCGGCCACGCCGTTCTCGGCCATCTGCTTCTTGAGTTTCTCATAGACCAGCCGTTCATGCGCGGCGTGCTGGTCCACGATCACCATGCCGTCGGCGGTCTGGGCGATGATGTAGTTTTCATGCACCTGCCCGCGCGCGGCCCCCAGGGGCAGATGCTCGGGCGGTGTCTGGTCGGGCTGCGCAGAGGCGGGCTCGGCCACGGGCTCGACCACGCTGCCGCTGTAGGCATTGGCAAGATCAGCAAAGCCAGGTGCCTGCGCCTGATAGGCCATGGCCCGTGTCGCGGGCGAGGGCCGGTCCATCTGATAGACCCGCGCGGGTGCCACCGGGGCCGGTTCGGGCCGCATCGCACCCAGCGTCGCGTTGGCCACGGTGGTCGAGGCGCGGTGCCCCGCCTCGGCCAGCGCGTGCCGCAGGCTGGAGACGATCAGCCCCCGCGCCACGCCGGGATCGCGGAACCGCACCTCGGATTTCGCGGGGTGCACGTTCACGTCCACCAGCGTTGGCTCGCAGTCGATGAACAGCGCCGCCGCCGGGTGCCGGTCGCGGCTGAGGAAGTCGAAATAAGCCGCGCGCAAGGCCCCGGTCAGCATCTTGTCGCGCACCGGACGGCCGTTGACGAACAGGAACTGCGCCACCGCCGCGCCGCGCGAATAGGTCGGCAGCGCGGCATATCCGTACAGCCTGATCCCCTCACGCGTGGCGTCGATCCGCAAGGCATTCTCGGCAAACTCGCGCCCCAGGATGCGGGCCAGCCGGGCGTGCAGCGCGTCGAACAGGTCTCCGTTTTCGCGGTCGGCGCGGAACACCACGCGCCCCTCGCCCCCGCCCGAGACATCGCGCAGGGTGAAGGTGATGGAGGGTTCCGCCATGGCCAGCCGCTTGACCGTGTCCGAGATCGCCTGCGCCTCGGCCCGGTCGGTGCGCATGAATTTCAGCCGCGCGGGCGTGGCATAGAACAGGTCGCGCAGCTCGACCACGGTGCCCGCCCGCAGGGCGGCGGGCTTGACGCCTTCCATCTTGCCGCCGGCGACGCGGATCTGGGCCGCCTCGGCCCCCGGCGCGCGGCTGGTGATGGTCAGACGCCCAACCGCGCCCAACGAGGGCAGCGCCTCGCCGCGGAACCCGAAGGTGTGGATGTTGAGCAGGTCGGACCCGTCGATCTTGGAGGTCGCGTGGCGCGACAGGGCCAGCGGCAGATCCTCGGGCGCGATGCCGCACCCGTCGTCGGTGACGCGAATCAAGGTCTTGCCGCCGTCGGCGATGTCGATGGCGATCCGGGTCGCTCCGGCGTCGATCGCGTTCTCCACCAGTTCCTTGACGGCGGAAGCGGGGCGTTCGACCACCTCGCCCGCGGCGATGCGGTTGATCGCGGCCTCGTCGAGTTGCCGGATTACCGAGCGATTTTCGCTGATATTGGGGTTTGCCTGCGCCATACCGCTAGACCTAGCACAATCGCACGCGATTCTGCCACCGGTTTACGCTGCTTTGGTCTAGGGGGTCGGATCGCCCGGCCAATCGAGATGCGCAACCCGAATTGGTTGCCAAGAGTTTCACGATTGCCCGGACGATCCGTGGTGAGTGGTGGTCATTAACTGTGTAATGGCGCGGTGTCTAACACGGTGCGTTGGACAAATCTGCTTAAGGTTCGCTTGCCCCGTTTGGTGGGCAAAGTTTGGCCGATCACCGACCCGAGCCGGTGGCGGGAACACGCCGGATCAGCCCGGACCCGGCGCCGCTGCGCGCATCCGGCAGGGGCCAAACACGGCCGCGACAGCCAGAATCAGGCCGGACATGGTGGCAATCATCCCGGCCGCACTGACGGCGTCCGATCCGCCCAACCACAGCGGGCCATAACCAGCCAGGACATAGCCGGACACGGCGGACAGGATGGCGAAGACAACACTCCAGGCAATCTGGGTCTCAAGCCGGTCGGTCATCATCCGGCCGGCGGCCGGCGGGCAGATGAACATTGCGATCACGATGATCGAGCCGACGGCATCAAACGCGGCCACGGCTGCAATCGCCGCCGCAATCACCAGCGCCATTCCCAGCGCCCCGGTTCGAATTCCGATCGTCCGGGCAAAGCCTTCGTCGAATGTCGAGATCTTGAGCGGCCGCCAGAATAGCCAGACAAACAGGCTGACACCCACCAATGTTAGGGCGATCCGAGCAAGCTCGGGTGGCAGGCCAGCCAGCGCAACCGGATCCAGCAGCGAGGACCAGCCGGTCGCGTCGAGCCAGATCAGGCTTTCCAGGCTGCCATAGAGTGCGTGCTCGACATCCAGATGAACGCTCGAGGTGTCGGTCTGCTCCAACAGCAGCACCCCTCCGGCGAACATGGTGGTGAATACGACGCCCATTGCGGCGCCCGGTTCTATCTGGCCCAACCTCCGGATGGTCTCGATCAGCACAACGGCGACAACCGCCGCGCCGGCGGCGCCCAGCATCATCGGCCAGGTCGAGATCGCGCCGGTGACGAGAAAGGCCACGACGATTCCGGGCAGAACCACATGACTGATTGCGTCGCCGATCAGTGCCTGTTTGCGGAGTACAAGGAAGTTTCCGGGCAAGGCGCAGGCGATGGCTGCAAAGGTTCCGATCAGCAGCGGCGTCAAGGACAGGGGGACAAACTCTTCACCGCTCATGGGCGAACCTCCCGTGGTCCGCCGATGCGGCGGTCAATGTCGTCGATCTGGTCCCGGGTCAGAACGGTTTCGATGTCGCGTAACCCGTCATACAGGGCAGCGGCTGCCTCGTGCGCATTGTCGGCGCGTACGATTTCCCAGCGTTTCTCGTCGCGCAGCGCCTTGGCCGCCTGCGCTCTGCCCGCATCCGTAGCCACCCCGTCGGGCCGGGCAAGTCCGGCCTGACGCAGCAGGCGCAACGTGTAGGGCTCATAGATGTTCTGGCCTTGAGCAAGCGCCAGCAACCCCTGACGGATGTGAACCCGTCGCTGGAACCGCAGATGCCGCACGATCGCGGCCAACACGCCGCGCACCGGAGCCAGAAACAGCGATACGACAAAAAAGCCAAAGCTGAACAGGACGATGATCGGTCCGGTCGGCAAGTTGGGCGCTGAGGCGGACACCGCCGCACCCAGATAGCCCGACAACCCGCCGATGACCCCAGACAACAGCACCACATGGTCGGACCGGTCCGACCAGAACCGCGCCGTGACCGCGGGTATGATCAGCAAAGCCACGATCAGGATCAATCCAACGATTTTCAGCCCGACAACCGTGACCGCCATGACAAGCCCCATCATCGCAAGGTCGATGCGATGCACTGGCAGCCCCAAGGCGGCCGCATATTCGGAATCGAACGCCACCATCATCATGGGGCGGCGGATGATCATGACGAGCAGCAGCGTTGCAGCGCCGCCGATCGCGATGATCAGAGCATCAGACCACAGCATCCCGGCCGTCGAGCCCAGCAAGAACCCCTCAAGCCCGGCCTGTCGGCCCACCCCCATGGTCTGGATGATTGTCAGCAGAACGATACCGAAGCCGAAGAAGACCGACAGGACCGCCCCGATCGCCGCGTCTTCGGCCAGACGGGTGCGGCGGATCAGCCAGTTCATGCACAACAGACCCACGGCGGCCGAAATCGCCGAGCCGCTCAGCAGTCCGATCAGGTTTCGCCCGGTTCCGCCCAGCGCCACCAAAACCATAAAGGCGATGCAGACGCCCGGGAGGGTCGCATGGCTGATGGCGTCACTGACCAGCGCCCGCTTGCGCAGAAACAGGAAGGTGCCTGTCACGCCGGCCGAAAACCCAAGCAGCGTGGCCCCGACGGCAACCAAGGTGGCGTTGTACCCCAATTGCAGGGTCAGTGCGTCCCACAGCATGTGTCAGCCCGCAGCGCCCGAGATCTGGTCGATCTGGGCGGTGGCCAGCCGGCCTCCATACGCGGCTTGAAGAGTCTCGGCGGTAAAGGCCTGCTCGACCGGGCCCTCGGCGACCTTGCGGGTATTGATCAGGAACACGTGGTCGAAATAATCCGTGACCGTGGCAAGGTCATGGTGGACCACGACCACCGTCTTGCCGGCCTCCCTAAGGGACTTGAGGACCGAGATGATGGCTTTTTCGGTGGCGGCATCGACCCCGGCAAACGGTTCATCCAGCAGGTACAGATCGGCATCCTGAGCCAGTGCGCGCGCCAGGAACACCCGTTGCTGCTGACCACCCGAAAGCTGGCCGATCTGGCGGTCCGCAAACTCATGCATCCCGACCCGATGCAGACACTCCATCGCGTGGGCCATGTGTCGCATCCGGACCCGGCCCAGCAAGCCCAGTTCCCGCGACAGGCCCATCAGGACCACATCGATGACCCGCGTCGGGAAATCCCAATCGACGCTGGCGCGCTGCGGCACATAGGCGATACGGGCCCGCTGCCGGTCCAACGCCTTGCCGAACACCAGCACCTGACCCGACAGCGGCTTGACGATGCCCAGCGCCGCCTTGAGCAGCGTCGATTTGCCCGCGCCGTTCGGTCCGATGATGGCCGTCATGGCCCCAGGCTGCACCGTCATATCTACCGAGAAAATGGCCGGTTTCTGGCCGTAGGATACCGTCATCCCCCGGATCACAAGCGGGCTGTCCTGCACCGTCAGGTCCCCGTTTGATGACGATTTTCCAGCCGCAAGCTCCAACATGGTCAGAGCCCCGCCGACAGCTTGCCGGACATGCCGCGTTCGGGCACATCCGCACCCAGGCCCCGCGCGATAACCGTGATGTTGTGATCCAGCATCCCGATATAGGTGCCCTCATAGGTGCCCGGCTCGCCCATGGCGTCCGAATACAACTCACCCCCGACCGAGACGGTATGACCCTTCGCCGACGCACCCTCGATCAACGCCCGCATCGACCGATCCGAGACCGAGCTTTCAACGAAGACGGCGGTCAGGTCGCGCGCGACCAAAGTGTTGACCAATTCTCCGATCCGGTTCAGCCCCGCCTCGGACTGGGTCGAGATACCCTGGATCCCCAACACTTCGAACCCGAATTCCTCGCCGAAATAGGCAAAGGCGTCATGGGCGGTGACCAGCACCCGGTTGTCTTCGGGCACCTGGGCCAGCACCTTTCTCCCATAGGCGTCCAACTGGTCGATTTCGGCCAGAAAACGCTGGGCGTTGGCGGCGAAATAAGCGGCGGAGTCTGGCCGCACGTCGGTCAGCGCCTTTTGCACCTCGACCACGACGTCTTTCCACAGAACCGGGCTCATCCACACATGCGGATCGTATTTGTCGGCATAGTCGGCATGCGCACGCAGTTTCGACTTGTCGATGGCATCCGCCACGGCAACGACTTTGCATTTGCGCCCAAGGTCGTGGAAGAAGTCTTCCATCTGCGCCTCAAGATACAAGCCGTGCCACAAGACCAGGTCGGCCCTTGTCGCGGCAACGATATCGCTGCGGGTCTGGCGATAGCCGTGCGGGTCGACTCCGGGCCCCATCAGCCCTTTGACTTCGACCTGATCACCGCCAACCTGCTGCACGGCGTCCGCAATCATTCCGGTCGTCGCCACGACCTTCAACGGCGCCTCGGCCCACGCCGCCAAGGGCAGCGAGGCACCGAGAGCAAGGGCAAGAAGAAAACTGCGGCGAATCATATGTGACCTCGTTCCGAGTACCAGTTGAGAATGAATATGCGAACCATTCTCAAATAAGTCAACCGTGTTGCGAATTACTCGCAAGAAAAAGCCAGATTTGTCCAATTGGTCAAAAAAGTGGCCAAAGGCGTCCGGTTTGCCTTTCCTTTGGCTGTTTCCCGTGCGATTTTGGCGCAAACCTCCCAAAGGACGTGACAATGGATACGCAGAGCTCAGAAAGCCCCGTGCGCACCGCGCATCTGCCGCAAGTGACCGAGCCCCGAAATCCCGGCATGGATCTGGACCTGGACTGGGTGCGCGCCGTGCAGGCCAACACCTCGGCCATTGAACGCCGCGCCGCGACCCTGCCCGGGCGCCGGTCGGTCAAGAAAGAGCATCAGGCCGCGTGGCTGCTGAAGGCAATCACCATGATCGACCTGACCACCCTTTCGGGCGATGATACCGAGGGCCGCGTGCGCCGCCTGTGCGCCAAGGCCCGCCAGCCCGTGTCACCTGCGCTGCTCAAGGCGCTGGACATGCCGCCGATTACCACCGGCGCGGTCTGTGTCTATCACGACATGATCGAAACGGCGGTGGATGCGCTGACAGGCACCGGCATTCCGGTCGCGGCCGTGTCCACCGGCTTTCCGGCGGGTCTGTCGCCCTTTCACCTGCGCGTGGCCGAGATCGAGGAAAGCGTAAAGGCCGGGGCCGAGGAGATCGACATCGTGATCTCGCGCCGCCATGTGCTGCAGGGCAACTGGCAGGCGCTGTATGACGAGATGAAAGCGTTTCGTGCGGCCTGCGGCGAGGCGCATGTTAAGGCCATCCTGGCCACCGGCGAGTTGGGCAGCCTGCGCAACGTGGCGCGCGCCTCGCTGGTCTGCATGATGGCCGGGGCCGATTTCATCAAGACCTCGACCGGCAAGGAAAGCGTCAACGCCACCCTGCCCGTGTCGCTGGTCATGATCCGCGCGATCCGTGACTACTATGACCGCACCGGCTATCGCGTGGGCTACAAGCCCGCCGGCGGGATTTCCAAGGCCAAGGATGCGCTGGTCTACCTGTCGCTGATCAAGGACGAGCTGGGCGACCGCTGGCTGCAGCCCGACCTGTTCCGGTTCGGCGCGTCGTCCCTGCTGGGCGATATCGAGCGGCAGTTGGAACATTTCGTCACCGGGGCATACTCGGCCGGATACCGGCACCCGATGGGCTGAGGACAGGAACAATGACAGTCAAAGAGATTTTCGAGACCATGGAATACGGACCCGCCCCGGAAAGTGCCGCCGAAGCCCTGGCATGGCTGGTCGACCAGGGCGACAAGTTCGGCCATTTCATCGACGGCGCCTTCACCAAGCCCGGCCAAGGGTTTGAAAGCCGCAACCCGGCCACGGGCGAGGTTCTGGCCAAGCTGACCCAGGCCACGCAGGCCGATGTGGACGCCGCCGTCGCCGCCGCTCGCAAGGCGCAACCCAAATGGGAAAAGCTGGGCGGCCCCGCCCGCGCCCGATACCTATATGCAATCGCGCGGCTGATCCAGAAACACGCCCGCCTGTTCGCGGTGCTGGAGACGCTCGACAACGGCAAGCCGATCCGGGAATCGCGCGACATCGACATTCCTCTGGTGCAGCGGCATTTCTACTATCACGCGGGTATGGCCCAGCTGATGGAAACCGAGCTGCCCGACGCACAGGCGTTGGGGGTCTGCGGCCAGATCATCCCGTGGAACTTCCCGCTGCTGATGCTGGCGTGGAAGGTGGCCCCGGCGCTGGCCATGGGAAACACGGTGGTGTTGAAGCCTGCCGAATACACTTCGCTGACGGCGCTGCTGTTTGCCGATATCTGCATGCAGGCCGGTCTGCCCAAGGGCGTGGTCAACATCGTCACCGGCGACGGCGCGGTGGGCGAGATGATCGTGAAGGCAGACGTGGACAAGATCGCCTTTACCGGCTCGACGATCGTGGGGCGCCGCATCCGCGAGGCCACCGCCGGGTCGGGCAAGGCCCTCACGCTCGAGCTGGGCGGCAAGTCGCCCTACATCGTCTTTGACGATGCCGACATCGACAGTGCCATCGAAGGTCTGGTCGATGCGATCTGGTTCAACCAGGGCCAGGTCTGCTGCGCGGGCTCGCGCCTGCTGGTGCAGGAGGGCATCGCCGAGCGGTTCTATGCCAAGCTGCGCGCCCGCATGGACACGCTGCGCATCGGCAACCCGCTGGACAAATGCATCGACGTGGGCGCCGTGGTGGACCCGGTGCAGCTGCAGACCATCACCTCGATGGTCGAGGGCAACGCGGTAGGCCAGGTTTACCAGCCCGCCTGTGAGTTGCCATCGAATGGCTGCTACTACCCTCCGACGCTGATCACCGGACTCGAGACCTCGGACCCGCTGATGCAGGAGGAGATATTCGGCCCGGTTCTGGTCTCGTCGACCTTCCGTACCCCGGCCGAGGCGGTCGAGCTGGCCAACAACACCCGCTACGGACTGGCGGCCACGGTCTGGACCGAGAACGTCAACCTTGCGCTGGACATCGCGCCCAAGCTGGTCGCGGGCGTGGTCTGGGTCAATGCCACCAACCTGTTCGACGCGGCCGCGGGCTTTGGCGGCGTGCGCGAAAGCGGTTTTGGCCGCGAAGGTGGCTGGGAAGGGCTGAGTGCCTATACCAAGCCCAAGGGCAAGACCAAGCCGCTGGCGAAAATCGAACCCGTCGTGGGCGAAGGCGGCCCGGTTGACCCAATCGACCGTACCGCCAAGCTCTATGTCGGCGGCAAGCAGGCCCGGCCTGATGGCGGCTATTCCCGCGCGGTCTGGGGCAAGGCGGGGCTGTTGGGCCATGTGGGTCTGGCCAACCGCAAGGACGTGCGCAACGCGGTCGAGGCCGCGGCAGGCGCGGCGGGCTGGTCGAAAACAACCGGCCATCTGCGCGCGCAGATTCTGTATTACATCGGCGAGAACCTCTCGGCCCGCGCCGACGAGTTCGCGCATCGCATCGACGCAATGACCGGCCGCAAGGACGGCGCGAAAGAAGTCGACGCCGCAATCCAGCGCCTGTTCACTGCAGCCGCCTGGGCCGACAAGTATGACGGCCAGGTGCATGGCGTTCCTATCCGGGGCGTGGCGATTGCAATGAAGGAACCGGTTGGCGTGATCGGCGCGCTTTGCGCTGATGAGGCGCCGCTGCTGGGTCTAGTCTCGGCCATGGCGCCGGCGATCGCGATGGGCAACCGGGTGGTTCTGGTGGCGTCCGAGCCCTATCCGCTGGCGGCCACCGATTTCTATCAGGTGCTGGACACTTCGGACGTGCCCGCAGGCGTAGTCAATATCCTGACGGGCAGCCACGAGGAGCTGGCCAAACCGCTGGCCTCGCATCTGAACGTGGATGCGGTTTGGTCCTTCTCGTCGTCGGACCTGTCAGCACAGATCGAGGTCGTCTCGGCCGGGAACCTGAAACGGACCTGGGTCAATAACGCGACGGCATTCGATTGGGGCATGGACCACACCCGCCGCTTCCTGCAGGCTGCGACCGAGATCAAGAACATCTGGGTGCCCTACGGCGAGTAGGGCCCCTCCAAAGCGGGAGGCTCTACATGGACTTTGCAGGAAAGACGGTCATCGTCATCGGCGGGACCAGCGGTATCAATCGGGGCATCGCCGAGGCCTTCGCGGCCTCGGGCGCCAAACTGGCCGTGGCCAGCCGCTCGCAGGAGAAGGTGGACGACACCATCGCCGCGCTGAAGGCAGCCGGCGCGGCCGAGACCATCGGCGCGGCCTTCGACGTGCGTGATGCCGAGGCGGTCGCCGCGGGGCTGGAACAGTTCCACGCGGCGCTCGGTGATTTCGACGTGCTGGTTTCGGGGGCGGCGGGCAACTTCCCGGCGCTGATGGCGGAGATGTCGGTCAACGCCTTCCGCACCGTGGTCGAGATCGACCTGATGGGTACTGTACATGTGCTGAAAGGCGCCTATCCCTATCTGAAACGGCCCGGCGGCAACATCATCAACATTTCGGCCCCGCAATCTTACCTGCCCTACGAGGGCCAGGCCCACGTCTGCGCGGCCAAGGCGGGGGTCGATCAGATCACCCGCACCCTGTCGATGGAATGGGGCGTGGAAGGCATACGGGTGAACTCGGTTGTGCCGGGTTTCATCGAAGGCACCGAAGGCGCCAAGCGTCTGGCCCCCACCCCCGACGCGGGCGAGCAGCTGCGCCGAGACGTGCCGCTGGGCCGCTGGGGCACCCCGCAAGACGTGGCCAACGCCTGTCTGTTTCTGGCCTCGGACATGGCCAGCTATATCAGCGGGACGGTTCTGGCGGTGGACGGGGCGCTGTATCAGCGCGGCTCGGGTCAGTTCGGCCAGATGATGGGGCAGATGCTGCGCAGCATGAAAAAGGGGTGATCCGCGTCCGACAGGCTCGGCCGGCCTTGCCGAACACAGGCAGGGCCGTGGCCGCTTGGCAAACCGCCCCTACTGCAACTGCAAGATATCCGGTATGCAGAGTTTTCTTTGTGCCGGCATCTGGTCTGCACCATCCGACCGCTTCAGCCTTTTCGGGCCATCCTTGACTTTGACCTTGGGCTCAGCGAGCGCGCCCCTCAGGGTCACCGGCCACGGGCTGCGCGCAAGTGGCTCGCCAATCTTTCTTGGCTGGATGTTCAGATCCAACACTTTGTCCGTCAGGTCGACAGCGCCAAAGACGACGACCTGAACATGATCTGTTTCCAACGTCGTCTGTTTCGTCTCGATTTTTCCATTCGAAATACTGATCGGCGCGCGCAGGCACACGATTGGCGCAACTTTCTGTTTTTTCTTGGTAAATACCCAGGGAAGAATACCCAGCCCGGCCAGGTCCAGAAGCTGGGTTTCGATCGAACCGTCGCGCATTGAAACCGTGGCATTGCCACTCATGGTGTCGACGAATTGCTTGACGGTATCCGTGCCCCCCGTAACCGAGAAATCTGCGTACACCGTGCCGCTGGCGCCTTTCTTGAAGTTCAGGTTTTGCAGAAGGTCATCCAACTGCCATCCGCCCGCCTTTCCGGTCAGGGTCAGCAAATGCGCCTTATTCGTAAGATCCATTTGCCCGCTTACGTCAAAATGACCACCTCCGTATTCAAACTTCAGAGGTCCGGCCCGTAGCTCGTTTTCGTCCAGGGTCAGTTCGCTCTGCAGGCTGCTGATGCCCTTGGCGCCCTCAATGTGACGCAGGTCTATGTCGACATCTACATTCACACCCGACAGCAAAATGGCCCGCCCGATGGGTTTGAGGGTCACATCCCTCAACGGACCTGTGTCACCGTCGTCTTTCTCGGCATCTTCCTGCTCCGGCGGTGAACCACCTATCTTGCGCAGTTGGGCGGCCGCCTGAACGATGGTCCTGATTTGGTCGATTTTTATCAGATCGCTCTCGATCGACCCCTGCAGCACGGGATCGCTTGTTGCATCATCAAGATCCGCCGCGATTTTCAAGACCGACTCGGAAACCTCGACATTGGCATTGGCATTCCAATCGGTGCCTTCACTTACCAGGTCGATTTCAAGATGGGCCCGCCCGGTGTCCACCGGCTCCAGCGACAAGGCCTTCAGAAGGTCCGCGCCCGACGGAACATCCACATCGATCGCCAGATCCAGATTCTCGAACTTGAGGACATTTTCTACGGACCCGTGCACCTCCAGGCTCCAGACCTCGGTTTCGCTTGTCTGACCATCCAGATTGGTCAAAGCAAGCTGTTCGATGTTTCCGTCCAAATGAAAGTTTCCCGAAAACCTGCCAAGCTGGTCATCGGGGCCCAGCAGTTCGGGCGAGATCAGACTGCTTGCCGGAATATCAATCAAACCTTCGGCGGATACGCCCTGCAACTGCAACGCATCCTCGACCGAACCGGTCAGAATGATAAACGGATCGGCGGGGTTTCCGATCCTCAAATTGATGTTGCCCACGCTCAGGGCGCCTTCGGGCGTTCTGGCAAGCTCGGAGAATTTGATCGGCGGCGGGCCCTCACCAGAGGTGTCCAAGGTGAAACCGTTCGTCTTGATGACCATCTGCCGTTGCGGGACCTGTCCCGGGACACTGTCGATGACCATATCCACAGCGATAAGCTTGAGGTCATACCGCGAGGCAGCCGGAGCCGGCTCGGCATCCTCTGGATACAGGCGAATGCGGGTCGTCAAAGAAACATCTTCCTGATTGCCTAATTCCCCAATTTGTCCGGTGACGGAAAGGCTTTGGCCACCATCCAGCTCGGCCAGAACAGACAGGTCATCAATCCGTGCGACGCCATCTGCCAGCTTGAATGTTGCAGCAACACTGCCCGAACCCTCCAACACGCGGTTGAGTTGCAGGACATCGAGCAGTTGACCCAACTGATCGACCTCGAGGGTCGTCTTGACCTGAAGGCCGGTCTCCACAGGAATCTGTTGGGCTTCGACCGAAATCTGATCAAAGCTCAATGCCACTTGGAACGGGTCCTGGGGCGGGAACGTGCCCTTCAGGTCAAAACTCTGACCATTGAGCGACCCCGCTCCGACCGCCGAGGCAACATCGGTTTCGGCATCGCGCTGCAAAACCAGTTCTGGAAGCTGCAAATCCAGTCCTATGCCGTTCAGGTCGTTCTGATAGAGTACGGTGACATCCTTCAGGTCGATCGTGCGATCCGTCAGAATTCCGGCCAAAGGCTGGGGCGGGCGTTCCGAAATCTTGTCGGTTTCGGCCCCGGTGCGCGAAAAGGACTGCCAGTTGGTCACGCCTTCTTCATCTGTGATCAGGTTCAGATGAACTCCCGACACTGAAAGATTGCTCACCGACAGCTGGCTGTTCCACAGGTCCCGTGCAGATACTTCGAACTCGATCTGATCGATCGCCGCCAGATCCGCCTCGGCTTTGGGCGTAGCGGGCAGAACCAGTCCAGCTGCTGATACCTGCAACTGACGGCCAAGGCCCAAACGCACCTCATCCTCAATCAAGACCTGCTGGCCCAGCTTCCTTGAGATCAGGTTCTCAACGAAACTGGTCCGCACCGACGAAAACAAAGCGGACGACAGAAACAGCCAAGCCGCGGCAAAAACCACAAGCGCGACCGCGCAACAGATCAAGACACCTTTGACAATTATTCGCACGTTATCCCTCAGCGTCCCGATTCAGCATGTGATTACCCTAGAGCATTTATCCATCATGTTAATGGAATACATGTTTCGCACGCCTTCTCAGGCCACGAAATCGCCATTGCCCTGGCCAACTCACCCTTTGGATTCACACAATCATCCAATTACTGCTATACGTGAATTCTTTTGCGAATGAGGGCATGATGAATTCACTGACCAGAATTACGCGTGGGATAGGTGTCGCTTTCAAGGACGGCAGAGTGAAAGGCATACTCGCCTTCACCGTCGGAATGATCCTTTGGGCGTCAGTGTTCTACCATTTTGTCGAGGGGTGGAGCTGGTTGGACTCCGTCTATTTTTCCGTAGTGACGATCTCGACAGTGGGTTTTGGCGACTTTTCTCCTGAAACCGCTGCGGGCAAGATCTTTACGATGGCGTACATAATCGTGGGTCTGGGTATCTTCGTCACCGCCGCCACGACCGTGGCCGACACGATCCTATCCCAGGAGGATGAGACTCCGAAAAAATAGGCTCTGGCAAGGTGAGCAACAGCGTGCTTTGCACCTCAGGATCCGCTTGCAAATTGGGGGCTGAGTCAACCACCGCACTGCCGGGCATCCCCTAAAAGCTCAAAAAATATACATATTTACTTTTTTGAGTGTAACATACGGAAAAACATACCAGGGGGATGGAATGGAAAAGACTCAGGACGCAAAGATTGTCGACCTTGCGATAAGGTTGCTGTTTCTCGGGCTGTTTCTCTACAGCGCCTTGGTCATGGTCGCCCCGCTTGCAAGCGTGGTCATCTGGGCCACAATTCTTTGCGTTGCGCTTTATCCGGCCTTCGATTGGCTTCAGTCCAAGCTGGGGGGACGGAAGAAGCTGGCAACGACGATCCTGGTTTTGCTGGGTCTGGTTCTCACACTGGGGCCGGTCGCAACGGCGGTATCTGGGGCCGCGGAACTGGGGTCCGAGTTTGCCGAGCAAGCTGACAAGGGCGAGTTGAAGATACCGCCGGCGCCGGAAGGCCTGAAGGATCTGCCTCTGGTCGGCGCCAAGCTTGCCGATGCCTGGGGCATGTTCGAACGGAACCTGGATGGTGCGCTTGCAAAATACGGCGCGCAAATCCTCGAGATCACCAAATCGCTCTTTGGCAAAGTTCTGGGGATCGGAATCGGGCTTCTCGGCCTTGCCCTGTCGGTGTTGATCATGGGCGCCCTGTTCAGCCCCGGACCGGATCTGGTGCAGGGCCTTCAGCGCTTTGCCAACCGCGTATTTGCGCCACGCGGCGGCGAATTCGTCACTCTGGCTGGGGCCACGATCCGGAACGTCACCAAGGGAGTAATCGGGGTTGCCGCCATTCAGGCCGTCGTTGTCTGGGTCCTGTTGGCGCTGTTCGGGATATCCTCGGCCGCGACGCTGGCGTTCATCTGCCTGATACTCTCGATCATCCAGATCGGCCCCGGCCTCGTCCTTCTGCCGCTGGTCATCTATGCATGGAGTTCCATGTCCGGCGGTGCGGCGCTGATCTTCACCGTTCTGGCCATTCCCGTCAGCATAATGGACAGCTTCCTGCGGCCGGTTTTCATTTCAAAAGGCCTGGAGACCCCGATGCTCGTGATCCTCATAGGGGTGCTGGGCGGGATGATGGCCTATGGCCTGATCGGCATCTTCATGGGTCCGGTCTTGTTCGCCGTCTTCTACGAGTTGTTCAAGGTCTGGATCGACGCCTCACCAGCGACCGATGACACCGCCGAGGGAGCCGCAAAATGAGGAAGACGATCTGGACGACACTGGCCGTCATTCTCATCTTCCTCATCTGGTATCTGGTTGCCGACCGCAAGACGCCGTTCACCGGGAACGCACGGGTAAAGGCCGTGGCGACCCAAATCGTTCCGCAGGTCACGGGAACCGTGATCGAGGTATTGGTAGAAAACGGGCAGGTCGTCTCGGCCGGCGATCTGCTGGTTCGGATCGACCCGAGACCCTACGAGATTGATCGCGACAGAGCCCAGGCCGACCTTGAGGCGGCCACTCAGGAGGTCGGCGCATCCTCGGCCGAGGTAAGTGCGGCGCAAGCCAAGTTGGCCCGCGCGCAGAGCGATCTGGATACGATGCGCATTCAGACGGAGCGGGTCTTCGCGCTCGAGAAGAAAGGGCTGATTGCCATCTCGAAAGCCGACGATGCCCGAGGCCAGCTGGCCGAGTCCGAGGCGAACTATGAAAACGCCAAAGCAGATCTGGAGAAGGCCAAGCAAAGGCTTGGGGACGAAGGGAATGAGAATCCCAAAATCCAACGTGCCTTGGCGGCTTTGGCCGATGCCGAGCTCAATCTGGAATGGACCGAACTGCGCGCGCCGGCTACGGGCGTCATATCCAACTTGTTGATTGCACCCGGCACATACGCCCGGTCCGGCCAGGATCTGCTGACGTTTCTTGATGCGACGGACGTGTGGATCGAGGCGTATTTCACCGAGAACAATCTGGGGCGCGCCACCGTCGGGTCTCCGGTGGATGTCGTGCTGGATATGCACCCCGGTCAGATCATCCCGGGCAAAATCGAAAGCTTCAGCGCGGCGGTCTCTCTGAGTGGCGGCGACACACCCGGACAATTGGCAAGCGCGCCGAGCACCAAAGGCTTTCTGCGCGAACCTGAACGGTTTCCCGTGCGCATCATACTGCCGGGCTACGAGGCCGGAAGCGCGGAAGACGACCTCAGGTTTCAGTTGAACGGTCAGGCGGATGTCATCATGTACCTCAGCGACAACGGGATACTGAACGCGGTCGGTCGGACATACATTCGTTTGGTTTCGATCTTTTCTTATGCGTACTGAGGACAGACACGCCGTTTACAGACTTGCACTGGGTGTGACCGGCGTCTTTTCTCTGGGGCTTTTCCTTGGGTGGCCATTGGCGGTTGTTGGCGCGGTGTTCACCGCGCTCTTCCTTCAGGCACCTACCGCGTTGCCCCTGGCCGCGTTTGCGAAACTGTTCGTTTTCTCGATTGCGTTGATGTTCGTTTCTTTCCTGCTCTCATCGGTTTTCGCGCCCTATCCGGTCGTGTTTCTGATACTGGTGGCGATCGGGATAATCCTGTCCTTCATATGGTCCGTGTCAGGCGCCGGTGTCCTGCCGGGCGTCATCGCCCTGATGGGGGCGCTGATGATCCCCAACCTCGTTCTGCAATCTCCGGATCTGGCGCTGGTGCTTGTATTCTGGATCCCGCTGAACCTGTTGTTTGCCGGTTTCGTATCGACGTTGATGTTCACGCTTATTCCGGCCGCCCCCCAGAACGCCACGCAGGGCAAAGCCGCATCGGCCGCTGACTTTGACAAGCATCGGCGCATCGTCAGAATGTCTCTTGTCACGGTTCCCTTCGCCCTGGCATTTTTTGTGTCTGGGGCGTCTGCCCTGCTGGTTCTGTTCTTTGTGGCCCTTCTCAGCCAGCAGCTCGCTGCGATGCCTGCCGCCGGCAAAGCCGTGGCCAAGGCGATGCTGACGGCAAACCTGCTCGGCGCAGCAGCGTCCATCATCTGCTACGAAGTCAACGTCATCGCGCCGGTCATTCTCACGCCGATCCTGCTGTGCTTTTTCGCCTGCGTGACGCTGGGCGCGCTCGGCAAATCCCAGATCCCGTTGGCCGCCGCCGCCGGATCGGCCTTGACGACGGTCCTGATTGTCTACGGCGGGTCGATTTCACCGTTTTCGGACGAGGCCAACGTCAAAAGCATCACTCGCGTTCTGCAAGTCGCCAGCGCGGCCCTGTTCGTCATCATAGCCTACGTGGTCGTGGATGAGTTCTGGCCGGAAAAGAAACGCGAAAACCCAGTGAATGCATGACGCAGCCGCCAACTTTGGCGCCCGAGGCAAATTGGACTGACGTCAAAGCTGCAGGGGCGGTCCCAGAAACTCGATCTGCCATTTCTCGGAGAATGCGTTCAGCACCTCCCGGTCGGGAACTCCGTCTGCCATGATGTCTCCCAACCCATTGAAGAAGGCGACCGTGTCGAAGGATGGCAGTATCATGACCAGTTGCCGCGCTGGCCCGTCGGAAAGATTGCGAAACGCATGCGCGGCGCCACCGGGGATCGTTACGACGTCGCCTGTTTCTGCAACAAAGCGCTTTCCATCGCACTCATAGAGATACCGCCCGTCCAAAACGCGAAAGATTTCAGTTTGCGGGTGACGGTGCAGGGGCGGGCCAAACCCCGGTTCATTTATTGTCTCTATGACCGATATATTCTCGTCGGTGGTGTCGTGCGGTATCCGGACAAACAACTGCAGTCCAATCGCCGGGACGTGGATGGGAGGGTCGGTCAACTTCGAATGCCAGAACTGATAGGGCATCGATGACCCCTCCTTCCTTACCCGCGACAATGGTTCCGCTTCATGATGACATCTGTCCATCAAGTGAAACAAGCCCGCCGACGGGCCCGCATGACCGTGAGCACCGTACCGGTTTTACGGAACAGGTGGCGGATACGCTGACGATCCAGAGGTTGCGCACGCTTCCGGATCACGGAGGCCCGGGGCGAGCGGCGCTGAATGGCCGCTCGTCGGGAATTCTACAAAAGGCCTGCCGACTGCCGGTCCTTC
Source organism: Ruegeria sp. BB9 (assembly GCF_056539345.1). Taxonomy (NCBI): domain Bacteria; kingdom Pseudomonadati; phylum Pseudomonadota; class Alphaproteobacteria; order Rhodobacterales; family Roseobacteraceae; genus Ruegeria; species Ruegeria sp. BB9. The sequence continues at coordinate 233,127 of NZ_JBQFUU010000003.1, forward strand.
GCGTCAGTTCGTGGTCTCTAGCCCCTCGGGTTTGCCTACAACCACGAAATGCAGCCCGTCCGGGTCCAGCAGCTCGGCCGCGACGCGGTTCACCTCGTCCAGCGTCACCGCGTTCACTTTGTCGTTTCGGGTCGCGATGTAGTCGATCGGCAGATCTTCCATCTGCATACCCACCATGATGCCCGCGATCTGGGCATTGCCGTCAAAGCGCAACGGATAGGCGCCGGTCAGATAGGTCTTGGCGTCGTCCAGCTCTTTCTGGGTTACACCTTCGGTCGCGGCGCGCCGCCACTCGTCGCGAATTACCTCGATAGCCTGCCCGACCCGGTCATTGGCCGAGGATACCGACCCCAGATAGACCGAGGCCAGATCCTTGGGCACCAGATAGGTCCCGACGCCATAGGTCAGGCCGCGTTTTTCGCGGACTTCCTGCATCAGGCGGCTTTCAAAGCCGCCGCCGCCGAGGATGTGGTTCAGGATGTAGGCCGCAAAGAAATCCGGATCGTCGCGGTCGATGCCCTTCTGGCCGAACAGCGCCACCGATTGCGGCGTGTCGAACTCGACCACCGTGACGCCACCGGGGATCGTTACCTCGGCATTCCCGGGAATCGGTTTGCCCGTTTCGGGCAGGTCCGACAACAAATTGTCCAGCAACGCGCCCAACTCTTCGGGTGTGATGTCGCCCACTGCGCCCACATACAGACGGTCCTTGGCGAAGACGCCTTTGTATGCGTCGATGATGTCGTCACGGGTCAGGGCCGATACGCTGTCGATCGAGCCTTTGCCGTTGGATCCATACGGATGATCGCCATAGGCCATTTTGGCGAATGTCTCACCCGCGATGTCATTGGGGTCGGTCTGTTCCGAGCGCAGCCCGGACAGGACCTGCGCCCGAACCCGGTCGATCGCGTCCTGATCAAAGCGCGGTTGCTGGATGGTGGTGCGCAGCAGCTCAACGGCGTCGTCCCGGTTTTCAGTCAGGAACTGGGCCGAGATCGCAACACTGTCATCCGTGGCCCTGTATCCGATCGACGCGGCCAGAGATTCCAGCGCCCGCGCATAGGTGCGGGAATCCATGTCGCCCGCGCCTTCTTCGAGAAGGCCGCTCATCAGATAGACCGCGCCGCGTTTGTCGGGATCGTCCAGTGACGTTCCCCCACGGAACCGCAGTTCCAGCGCAGTGAACGGGATCGAGTGATCCTCGACCAGCCAGGCCCGGATGCCGCCGGGCGAGGTGACCTCCTGAATCTTGATCTCGGCCCAGGCAGGCAGCGCGATCAGCAGGGCGATCAAGGGGGCAAGGAAACGGATCATTGGGTCACCTCGTCATCACGCATCAGCCAGCCGGTGACAGACGCTTCGGGCTGAAGCACCTCGCGCGCGGCGGCGATGATTTCTTCGCCGGTGACGGCCTGCAGGATGTCGGGCCAGGCCTGCACGTCCTCGACCGTCAGGCCGCTGGTCAGCGCCCGACCATAGCGGTTGCCTATTCCATCGACATTGTCTCGGGCATAGACCTGTGCGGCGCGCAGCTGCATCTTGATCCGGTCCAGATCCTCCGGGTTGACGCCTTCGGCGATGAAATCGGCCACCGCTTGATCCATCGCATCCTCGGCCTCTTGCAGCGACACGCCTTCAGCCGGAACAACGATCAGGTCAAAGGTCGTGTCATCCAGCGACACCCCACGATAAAACGCCCCGGCATAAACAGCCAACTGCTGCTCAAGCTGCAGTTTCTCGTTCAGGTAGGATGTGGTGCTGCCGCCCAGCAGCTCGGCCAGCAGGAACAACGCCGCAGCCTTCTTCTGCGCACCGGCATCACGCTCGGGCGCGAGGTAGCTGCGCTGAACATATGGTTGCGACACCCGCGCATCCTTGAAGGTCAGACGCCGCTCGGCGGTCTGCGGCGGTTCCTGCGATCGGACCCGTTCAGGCAGGTCCGGGTTGGCGGGGATCACGCCATAATAGGTGTCGGCCAAGGCTTTGACCTCAGCCGGATCCACATCGCCGGTCACCACCAGGATCGCATTGTTGGGCGCGTAATAGGTCTGGTAGAAGGACAGCGCGTCCTCCATGTCCAATGTCTCCATCTCGTGCTTCCAGCCGATCACCGGAACCCCGTAGCGGTGGTTGAGATACTGCGCCGCGCTCATCTGTTCGCCGAACAGGGCACGGGGGTTGTTCTCGGTACGCTGGTTGCGCTCTTCCAGAATCACGTCGCGCTCGGTGGCGATGTCGCTCTCGGTCAGCCGGATGTTGCGCATCCGGTCGGCCTCCATCTTCATCATCAACTCCAGCCGGTCGGCCGCGACGCGCTGGAAATAGGCCGTGTAGTCATACGAGGTGAAGGCGTTGTCGTTGCCCCCATTGGCCGCAACGGTCGCCGAAAGCTCGCCCGCCGCCATTGTATCGGTGGCCTTGAACAGAAGATGCTCGAGGAAATGCGCCACACCTGACGACCCGATCGGCTCGTCCGCCGATCCGGCCCGATACCAGACCATGTGCTGAACCACGGGCGCGCGGTGATCTTCCACCACGACGACATCCATGCCGTTGTCCAGGGTAAATGTGGTGACGGCCTCGTGCCCGGTTTCGGCCAAAACCGGGGTTGCGGTCATCAAAGCGGCGCAAAACGCCAAGGCCCGAGCCATGGGGCATCCTCCGTTTCGTTACGGTGTTCAAACTACGGTGACGCCGAACGGGTTCAAGAGCGATGACGGAAAGTTAAGAATTATTCATCCGGCGGCGACGAGGGTGTTTCCACGCCCTGTCTGCGCAAAGCTTCGGTCTGCACCTGGGGATCGATGGAATTGCGCTTGTAGACCTGCGAATAGCGGTCCACCTTGAACAGGCGCAACCGCGTCCAACGGCTTTGACGCTTGCGGAAATCCGCATCTTCCTGCGCCAGAACCTGGCGGGTGTTGGGGGAAACGCCATAGCGGCTGGAAGCCGTCACCAGCGCCCCGTCAGACGACGGAATACCGGTGCCGGGGTTCAGCGCCCCGGGATTGCCACCCAAGGCAGCCACGGCGTCTGCATTCGGGTTCGGGTCGGTCAGGTTCGCGCCACCCGGCGTCGGCGCGGGCAGGAAGGCATAATCTTTGGGCTGGGTCAGCGGCTTGACCGGCATGACCGAAAACTCGTCCGGCCCGGGCCCTGGCGCTTCGAGATGGCGCAGGCCGATATCGGAACATCCTGCGACCGCAGCAGCAAGTGTCAGAGCAATAATGGCGCGCGGCATCCGCATCTTGGTCTCCAGCCTGTTTCAGGCGCTTTTATCGCATAACATCCGGCGCGTCACGAGGGCTTTTTGCCTTCGAACAGCACCAACCCGAGGGCACCCGCGAAAATGAACACGTCGGCGAGGTTGAAGACGAACGGGTTGTTGATGCCACAGCAGGACATGTTCAGGAAATCCAGAACGTATCCATACAACACCCGGTCAACCACGTTCCCCAACGCTCCGCCGATCAGCAATCCGCCGAAAACCAGCATCCGCCTTGATGCGGCCGTGCGCCAGAGCCAGACGAAAACGCCGATGCTGATGGCCAGCGAAATAGCGATGAGAAACCAGCGCGTGGCTTCGGAATTGCCCTGAAACAGGCCAAAATTGATGCCGCGGTTCTCGCCGTACCGAAAGGTCAGCAGCGGCGGCAGCACGTCGATGCCACCGGGCCGGTCGGCCACGCGCAACACGTGGACGACCAAGTATTTGCTGAGCTGGTCGATCACGAATGCGGCCAGCCCGGCCCAGAGCAGAACCCGGCCCCGCATCAGTGACGGAAGTGCCGCATGCCGGTGAACACCATGGCCAGACCGGCTTCGTCGGCGGCGGCGATCACCTCGTCATCGCGCATCGACCCACCCGGCTGGATCACGCAGGTCGCGCCTGCGGCGGCGGCCTCCATCAGCCCGTCGGGGAAGGGAAAGAACGCGTCCGAGGCTACGGCCGAGCCGATGGTCAGCGGTTCGGGCAGGCCCAGACTTTCAGCCATACGCTCGGCCTTCTTGGCGGCGATCAGGGCGGAATCCACCCGGCTCATCTGACCGGCGCCGACGCCCACCGTGGCCTCGTTCTTGACGTAGACGATGGCGTTCGACTTGACGTGCTTGGCCACTTTCCAGGCAAACAGCAGATCGCGCATCTGCTCGGGCGTGGGGGCCAGCTTGGTAACGACCTTCAGGTCATCCATCTCGATATGCCCGTTGTCCTTGTCCTGCACCAGCAGCCCGCCGGCCACCTGGCGGACGGTCTTGCCGCCGGCGCGCACGTCGGGCAGCGCTTCGGTGGTCAGCAGGCGCAGGTTCTTTTTGGCGGCAAAGATCGCCTTGGCCTCGTCGGTGGCGCCGGGGGCGATCACGACCTCGGTGAAGATGCCGGTGATTTCGCGCGCGGTTTCCGCGTCCAGCGGCCGGTTCAGCGCCACGATCCCGCCAAAGGCCGAGGTCCGGTCGCAGTCGAATGCCGCCTTGTATGCCTCGAGCAGCGTCGCGCCCGTCGCAACGCCGCAGGGGTTCGCGTGCTTGATGATGGCGCAGGCGGCGCTGTCACGCGGGTCGAATTCGGCCACCAGTTCAAAGGCGGCGTCGGTGTCGTTGATGTTGTTGTAGCTCAGCTCTTTACCCTGATGCTGCACGGCGGTGGCGACACCGGGGCGGCCCGTGCCATCGACATAGAACGCCGCCTGCTGGTGGCTGTTCTCGCCATAGCGCAGGGGCTGTTTCAGTTCACCGGCGAACATGCGGCGCTTGGGGGTGTCGATCTGCAGCGCGTCGGCCAGCCAGCTGGAGACGGCCGCGTCATAGGCTCCGGTGCGAGCATAGGCCTTCTGCGCCAGCCACTGGCGGAAGCCCAGCGACGTCTTGCCGTAGTTTTCCTCGAGCTGATCCAGCAGGGCCGAGTAATCCTCGACATCCACCACCACGTTGACGAACGCATGGTTCTTGGCCGCGGCGCGGATCATCGCGGGGCCGCCGATGTCGATGTTTTCGATGCATTCGTCATAGCCCGCGCCCTTGGCCACCGTTTCCTCGAACGGGTAGAGGTTGACCACCAGCAGGTCGATCGGGCCGATGCCATGCTCCTGCATCGCCGCCACATGGGCATCATTGTCGCGCAGCGCCAGCAGGCCACCATGCACCATCGGGTGCAGCGTCTTGACCCGGCCATCCATCATCTCGGGGAACCCAGTGACCTCGCTGACATCCTTGACCGCAAGCCCCGCATCACGCAGCGCCTTGGCGGTGCCGCCGGTCGACAGCAGCTCGACCCCGCGGTCGGCCAGGGCCTTGCCCAGATCGATCAATCCGGTCTTGTCGGAAACGGAAAGCAACGCGCGGCGCACGGGGTGAAGGTCGGTCATGGGTCCAAAGATCCTTTTGGCTCAGTCGAAATCGGGCTCGTCCCGGTGCACGTCGCGCACGGCATAGGCTGTATCCTGCGCCTTGCTCAGCGTCCACCGGATGCGCGTCGCATACTCGATTGCGCGGCCGGATAGAACGATCTGTTTTGTCGCGCGGGGCTTCAGGCGGCCTTTTTCCAGGTAAACGCTTGGCTCAAGCGACAATTTTCCGGCGCCGTCATGGCGAAAAACCCAGATCTCGCCGCTTTTGAGCGCCATCGACACCGCAGACCCCCCCAGATCCAGCGCTGCGTCCACGTCCGGATGCAGGTGAAACCGGATGTCAAAACCGATCCCTGACAGCTTGGATGCGTCAACCGCCCGGTCGAACTGGCGTTTTGCCTTGTCGGTGGCCGTCAGAAGGATGTCTTCACCTGTTACCTCGCGCCCGTCAAAGCGCAGCTCGATCGTACGGGCATGGGTAAGTCCGAACACCTTGGCGTACCCATCATGGCCCGCCATCACGCGCGCGCCTTCGAACGAATCCTCGAACTCCACCGGTACCTCGCTCGGGGCGTCCACCATTGCTTCGTTCGCGGTTCCCTTGGTCGGAGCAGCCAACCGGGCGCTGGAGTATCCATCCAGGCAAAGGGTCGAGTGCGAAGGCGTGGCCCGCCCTGCCCGGCGCCACTCCAACCCGAAGCTTTCGCCCGAACCGCAGTTGACGATCAATGGCCGCCGCCCCGAGGTCAGCTCGAAAGCCAGTGTCGAGGCGTGCGCCATGTACGAGGCCGCCCCTTTGGCCGGGGGTGCTGCGTCGATGATCACCGTGGTGCGGGCGGCGGCCAGACGGGCATAGCCCATGGTCAGGCCTTTGGCGGGTTTGGGCTTGACCCCGCTTTGGGCCAGCGCCTGTTCCAACCGGCCCTCTATGCCGCGGCCACCGCCGTGAAACCGGGCCAGCCCGCCGTCGGCATGACGCAGGCTGCGCAGGGTCGGGGCAATCCGTTTGATTGCTGTCGTCTGAGCGGCGGGCGTGCCGCGCCCGACTTCGCTGAGCGCAGCGGATGTCCAGGCCAGCAGGGTAAAGACCTCAAGCAATTCTTCCGGATTCCGCGTGGGAATGCCACCTTGGGCGTCGATCTGGGCCTCACATTCCCGCGCCAGGGCCCGAACGGCCGGGTCCGAGATGTCTTCCATCCCCTCCAGTGCCAAACCGGCCTGAACCAAACCTGCCAAGGCCTCGAACCGCGGCAGACCCGGTGTCGCGGCGTGCCAGCGTTTGAACAGGAACCAGGTCTGCTGTGACAGAGACCGAAAAAACAGCCGGCTATGGGCCTCGTCCATACCGCGCAGCAGGAACAGCGCGTGATTGATCCAGCGGATCAGGCGGCGTCCGGTCAGGTCTGGGGCCCAGCCCGGACCCTGCCCCTTGCCGTGGGTCTCGATCCAGCCCCAGACCCAGCGTTGCGCCTTTTCCCGTGCCGCGGCATCACCCACCGCGGCCAGATCGTCCAGCCAGGCAAATCCATGCCGTTCATCGTCGAATGCGGCGTTGGGGGCCACGACCTCCCATAAGCCCGTGTCCGGAGCTTCGACCAGATAACCCGCAAACAAAAGATTTCCCGCCACCAGTTGCCGCCCGCGCGCAAATGAACCAACGGTGCGCGGCTCGGGCTGACCGACAAAGCCGCTGACGGGCTTGCGGCGCTGGCTGAGGCGCGCGTAGAGACGGTTCTGAAACCGCACCCATCGGTTGGCCATGGTGTCCGAATTCGACATGACGTGTGTTGCTCTGCCCCTGCCGCTCTGCTGGCGTTTGAACCAACGATAGCCGGGCCGGTTCGTCAAGTCATCGAAAAGCGACCGGTCAGGCCGATTTGTTCAGGCAGGCGATGTAGAACCCATCCATGCCGCCCAGATCGGGCCAATAATCGGGACGCAGGCGCAGCCCGCCTTCCTCGGTCAGCCAGTCGGGCTGAACGCCGGGTACCTGTAGCGCGGCGCGGTCCACCTGCATGTCGGGATGGTGCGGCAAAGCCTCTTCGATCTGCACCTCGCCCTCGTCGGGCAACAGCGAACAGGTGCAATAGACCAGCCGTCCGCCGGGTTTCAGCAAGGTCCAGGCATGGGCCAGCATCCGGCCCTGCAACGCGATCAGGCCGCCGAATTCGGAGCCGTCCTTGGCAAAGGGCAGATCCGGGTGACGCCGGATGGTGCCGGTCGCCGAACAGGGCGCGTCCAGCAGGATCGCATCGTACTGGCCCTGATGCTCCAGCGCGTCGCCGGCGACCACGTGGGCCGACAACCCGGTCCGTTCGAGATTTTCCCGCGCCCGCGCCAGCCGGCCTTCGGAAATGTCCAGCGCGGTGACCTCGGCCCCCGCCGCTGCCAGTTGCAGCGTCTTGCCGCCGGGCGCGGCGCACATGTCCAGAACCCGCTCGCCGGGCCGGGGCGCCAGAATCCGCGCCGGCAGGGCGGCGGCGGCATCCTGCACCCACCAGTCTCCGCTGGCATAGCCCGGCAGGGCCGAGACCTGACCCGCGTCAGTAACCCGCACCGAGCCGGTCGGCAGTTCGGTCCCCATGGGGATCGTTGCGCCGGGCTTTGGCGTCAGGTCCAGCGGCGCGCCGGCGAAATGGGCCTGCTCCATGCCCTTGACCGCATCCGTGCCCCAGGCCGCGATCAGCGGCTCGCGCAGCCAGTCCGGCAGGCGCGGCACCCGCATCTTCGGCCAGGCCTCGGGGCCTTCGGCGGCGATCTTACGCAGAACCGCGTTGACCAGCCCCTTGAGCCGCCCGTGCTTGCGCGAGCGGCCGATGATCTCGACCATGGCGTTCACGACGCCATGCGCAGCCTCGCCCTGGCACAGTTCGACCGTTCCCAGACGCAGCGCGTTCTGAACGGTCAGCGCCGGTGTGAGCCGCAGATGTCCCTCCAGCAGGCGGTCGGCGCGTTCAAGCCCGCGCAAGGTCTCCAGCGTCAAGCGCTGCGCCCGCGCGCGGTCTTCGGGGGCTAGGCGATCCAGCGCCCCGGCCGCCAGGCATTCGGACAACAGGCGCCCCTCGCCCAAGATCTGATCCAGCAGATAGATGGCGCTGCGCCGCGCCGCCGTCGGGGTGTTGGTCATGAAACCGCCTTTGCAAGGTTTTCGCCCGCATTGCCATCAGCGGACGAGGGCGTATATCAAGGCCATGCACGGAAAGGAACCCGATGTCATGAGCGACGACCGCACAGACCTGCCGCCCGCCGCCCAGCGCGCCTTGGCCGAGGCCGAAGAGCGCCGGCGCAAGGCCGAAGCCGAGGCCAAACCCCTGCCCAAGGAACTGGGTGGACGCGACGGCCCCGATCCCGCGCGCTATGGCGATTGGGAGAAGAAGGGCATCGCGATCGATTTCTGACCGCTCAGACCGCCGCGCGCAGGGCCTGCAGAAAATCACCGATCAGGGCCTGCTGCTTTTTCGACTGCGCCCGGTCCCGCGGCCAGGTCAGCCAGTATCCGTCGCGGGTTTTCAAATCGGGACGCCCCAGCCGGATCAGGCGGCCCGAAGCCAGATCCGCCGAGGCCAAGGCGACCGACCCCAAAGCGACCCCCAGCCCCTGCCGCGCCGCGCCCAGGGCGTGTTCCATCGAATCAAAGCTCAGACCGGCGCGTGGCAGGTCTGTGTCGCCCGTCTTCTGCATCCAGTCCTGCCAGCCGGGCCGTTCGCCGCGCAGCTCGATCACCGGCGCGCCCCAGCTGACGCCCGGCGCCGCCATCGGAGTCAGAACCTCGGGCGCGATCAGGTCGGCGGCGCGCCCCGGCCAGTTGCCGCGCCCATAGCGGAGCTGAAGCCAGGTCCGCTCGCCCTCCAGCGAGGACCGCCGCGCCACCGAATCCGTGGTCACCTGCACCTCCGGTCGCAGGGCGCGAAATGCCCCCAGGCTGGGCAGCACCAGCGCCTGGATATGCGAGGACAGCCCAGCCACCCGCAACGCGCGCGGGGCGGTGCCGAACAGATCCTCGGTGTTGCGTTCCAACGCGCGCAGGCTGTCCTGCACCAGCGGCAGATAGCTTTCGCCTTCGACCGTCAGCGACACGCCGCGCGCCTCGCGCACGAACAGGGACCGACCCAGCCAGGATTCCAGATTGGCGATGCGCTGGCTGACTGCCGCCTGGGTCAGGCCGAACTCGCGCGCCGCAGCCGAAAATCCGCCCAGCCGCCCGGCCGCCTCGAACACGCGCAGCCAGTCCAGCGGGGGCAGGCCCACCTTTTTCTTACTCATTAGATTTTCCAATCCTCAGAGGAAACAAGCCTTAATTGTCGTAATGCCATATCCCGCGTATCTCCTCAATCAAAGCCCGCGCTGAACAGGAGAGCCCCATGCTGCGCCACGCCACCCATGACCCGGCGGTCGTTTCGGTTGAATTCGAAGACGGCACCCGCGCCCGTTTCCACGCCATCTGGCTGCGCGACAATGCGCTGGACCCGCAGACGCGCGACCCCGGCAACGGCCAGCGCCTGATCACGATCGGCGACATTCCGGCAGAGATCGCGATACAGGCGGCCGAGGTGGCGGACGGTGACCTGCAGGTGATCTTCGCCCCCGAGGACAAGACCGTCACCTTCCCCGCAAACTGGCTGGCCGCGCATGTCTATGATCGGGACCAGACCCGCCCGATGGGCTGGCTGTCGCCCGGCATCACCACCTGGGACGGCGGGTTCGCGGCCCCGGCCGGCGACTGGACGCAGGTGCATGAAAGCCCCGCCGCCAAGCGCGACTGGCTGGCGGCGGTCGCCGAATACGGCTTTGCCAAGCTGACCGACGGCCCGACCGAGCCCGGTTCGCTGCTGAAGGTCGCCGATCTGTTCGGCTATGTGCGCGAGACCAACTATGGCCCTTATTTCGAGGTGCGGACCGAGGTGAACCCGACCAACCTGGCCTATACCGGCCTTGGCCTGCAGGCGCATACCGACAATCCCTATCGCGACCCGGTGCCCACGCTGCAGATCCTCTATTGCCTGGAAAACAGCGCCGAGGGCGGGGAGTCGATCGTGGTCGACGGTTTTCGCGCGGCTCAGCGCCTGCGCGACGAAACCCCCGAAGGCTTTGCCCTGCTGGCCGGCTATCCCGCGCGGTTCGAATACCGCGGTTCAGACGGGGTCTGCCTGCGCGCGCGCCGCCCGATGATCGAACTGTCGCCCGATGGCGAATTGATCGGCATCCGCTTCAACAACCGGTCCTCGGCCCCGTTCGTGGATGTGCCCTTCGACCGGATGGAAGCCTATTACGCCGCCTACCGTCGTTTGGGCGAGATCATCGACGACCCGGCCATGGGCGTGGCGTTCAAGCTGGAACCGGGCGAGAGCTTCATCGTCGACAACACCCGTGTCCTGCATGCGCGGCTGGGCTATTCGGGTGCCGGGTCGCGCTGGCTGCAGGGATGCTATGCCGACAAGGACGGGCTGCTGTCGACCCTGGCCGCGATGCGGATGGCGCAACCGGAGGCGGCGGAATGAACCCCGATTTCCAGACCCTGACCCGCGACAACATCGTGGCCTTCATCGCCGATATCTTCGACCGGCGTGGGGGCGAGGAATATCTGGGCGAGCCGGTGACCATGGCCCAGCACATGCTGCAGGGCGCCACCATCGCCGAGCAGAACGGCATGCCCGAAGAGATCATCGTGGGCGCTCTGCTGCACGATATCGGGCATTTCACCTCGGAATTCGGCACCTACCACCCCGACGACACCGAAGACCGCCATCACGAGGATGCCGGCGCCGAGGTGCTGGAGCGGTTCTTTCCCTCGGTCATCACCGATTGCTGCCGCTATCACGTCGCGGCCAAGCGGTACCTGTGTGCAACCAGGCCCGAGTATTTCAACCGCCTGTCGGCGGCCTCGGCCCATACGCTGGAACTGCAGGGCGGCCCGATGAGTGCCAAGGAAGTCGCTGCATTCGAGGCCAACCCGAACCTGAAGGAAATCATCCAGGTCCGGTATCTGGACGAGGCCGGCAAACGGCCCGACATGGACACCCCCGGATTCGACCATTTCGCGCCGATGGTTCAGCGCATGGTCGACCGGCATCTGGGCGAGGGTTAGAGCCCCAGCACATCCAACATGTCATATTGGCCGGGGGCCTTGCCCTGCCCCCACAGCGCCGCTTTCAGCGCGCCTCGGGCAAAGATCGCCCGGTCAGTGGCCACGTGGCGCAGCACGATCCGCTCGCCCGGCGCGGCGAACAGCACGTCATGTTCGCCGACAATGTCACCACCGCGGACGGCGTGGAAGCCAATATGGCCCCTCTGCCGGGCGCCGGTGATCCCGTCGCGGCCCCGGTCGGAGACATCGGCAAGGTTCACGCCCCGCCCCTCGGCCGCGGCCTCGCCCAGCATCAGTGCCGTCCCCGAGGGCGCATCGACCTTGTGATGGTGATGGGCCTCGATCACCTCGATGTCGAAATCCTCGTCCAGCGCGGCGGCGACCTTTTTGGTAAGTTGCACCAGCAGGTTCACGCCTAGGCTCATGTTTCCCGCCCGCACGATCACCGCATGACGCGCGGCGGGTTCCAGCGCGGCGATCTGTTCGTTGCTCATGCCGGTGGTACCGATCACATGCACGCAGCGCGCCTGCGCCGCCAGCGCGGCGAACTCCAGCGTCGCCTCAGGCGCGGTGAAGTCGATCACCGCCTGGGCCTGGGCAAAGGCCTCGAGCGGGTCGTCGGTGACGGTCACGCCCAGCGGCTGGCCGCCCATCGCGGTACCCACGTCCTGACCGATCCAGTCATGGCCTGTGCGCTCGACCGCGCCGACCAGCCGCGCCTGATCGCTGTCGGTGATGGTCTTGATGAGCATCTGCCCCATCCGGCCCGAAGCCCCGGTCACGACGATTCCCGGAATATGCGTCATTGCGCTGGTCCTTCTTCTGAAATTCGGCTCAAAGCCTCCTACCCGGTTCGGGGCCGCTTGGCAAAGCCCCGCTTTGCGCTTAGATCGGGGACATGGCTAAGAACAAATTCCACGACGGCCCCGGCCCCTCGCAACGGCAGCTTCGCGTCGGCGAACTGATCCGCCGCACCCTGTCCGAGGTGCTGGCGCGCGGCGACGTGCACGACCCCGACCTGAACCGCCTGTCGATCACTGTGGGCGAAGTGCGTACCTCGCCCGACCTCAAGATCGCCACGGCCTATGTGCTGCCGCTGGGCGGCAAGGGGCAGGACACCGTGATCGAGCTGCTGGCCCGCAACAAGGGCGAGCTGCGCCGCATGGTCGGCAAGAAGGTCGGGCTGAAGTTCGCCCCCGACCTGCGCTTCCGGCTGGACGAAACGTTCGACCGCATGGACGACACGCGCCGGATGTTCGAACAGGACGCCGTGCGCCGGGATCTGGACGAGTGATCCGCAGGGCGGCCGCTCTGCTCGCGCTGCTCTGGGCCGGACAGGCCGGTGCGGTCACGTGCGAGCGTGTGGCCCACGAAGACCGGCGCTATACCGTGTGCGAGGTGGACGCCACCGCCGAGGACCTGCGCCTGTTCCTGTATGACGACGCAGGTCAGGTGCTGGGCCATTTCTCGTCGGTGAACGAGGAACTGGCCGGTTCGGGCCAGCGCCTGAGTTTTGCGATGAATGCGGGCATGTATCACGAGGACCGCTCGCCTGTGGGCCACTATGTCCAAGACGGGCAGGAAGTCATGCGCGTGATTCCCAACGCCGGCCCCGGCAATTTCGGCCTGCTGCCCAACGGAGTGTTCTGCATCCGCGAAGGCCGCGCCGACGTGTTCGAGACGCTGGACTATCTTGATCGCAAGCCCGATTGCCGCTTTGCCACCCAATCCGGGCCGATGCTGGTGATCGACGGAGAATTGCATCCGCGGTTTCTTGAGGATTCGACCTCGAGCTATGTGCGCAACGGGGTGGGCACCAGCGTCGATGGCAGCCGCGCGGTGTTCGTGATCTCCGAAGATTACGTCACCTTCCATGAATTCGGCCGCCTGTTCCGCGACGTGCTGAAAACGCCCAACGCGCTGTTTTTCGACGGCAACATCTCGCGAATGTATGACCGGGCGGCGAACCGGTCCGACGTGGGTTTCTCGCTGGGGCCGATCGTCGGCGTGGTCGAGGACATCCCGGCAAATTGACAGCGCCGGACCGATCCGCTAGGTCGCGCGCCTTAGCAGACGGCAAGGTGCATCATGGGACGCAAACGCAAGGGTCGTGACATTTCCGGTTGGCTGGTGGTCGACAAGCCCGCGGGCATGACCTCGACCGCCGTGGTCAACAAGGTCCGCTGGGCACTGGACGCCAAGAAGGCGGGCCATGCCGGCACGCTCGACCCCGAAGCCACCGGCGTTCTGGCCGTGGCCCTGGGCGAGGCCACCAAGACCGTTCCCTACATCACCGATGCGCTCAAGGCCTATACCTTTACCGTGCGGCTGGGTCAGGCCACCAATACCGACGATGCCGAGGGAGAAGTGATCGCGGAAAGCGACCTGCGCCCCACCGACGACGAGATCAAGCAGGCCCTGCTGCCCTTCGTGGGCGAGATCATGCAGGTGCCGCCCAAGTTCTCGGCGGTCAAGATCGAGGGCCAGCGCGCCTACAAGCTGGCCCGCGACGGCGAGAATGTCGAACTGGCCGCCCGCCCCCTGTGGGTCGAGGAACTGGTGCTGGTCGACCGGCCCGATCCCGACCATGTCGTTCTGGAAATGACCTGCGGTAAGGGCGGCTATGTCCGCTCGATCGCCCGCGACCTGGGTGAGGCGTTGGGCTGTTATGGCCACGTCAAGGAGCTGCGCCGGATCTGGTCCGGCCCGTTCGAGGCCGAGGACGGGCTGAGCATCGAGCAGATCGACGCGATGGCGAAAATCCCGGCGCTGGATGACTACCTGCGCCCGCTGGAACAAGGGCTGGCCGACCTGCCCGAGTTGAAATGCACCCCCGAAGGCGCCACCCGCCTGCGCAACGGCAACCCCGGCATGGTTCTGGCCAGCGACGTGGAATACGGCGACGAGGCCTGGGCCTCGTTCGACGGCAAGGCCGTGGCGGTAGGGGTCTACAAATCCGGTGAGTTGCACCCCAGCCGGGTGTTCGCCGGCTAGGTCCCGTGCTAAGCGAAGGCGCATGATCACCCGGTCCCACACCAAGGGCGACGCGCCCTCGACAGCCGTCTATTCCGACTGCGAACGCTATCGCTACAGCCTGACCCGCATCTGGGAGCCGGCCGGGCGCCGGGCCTTATTCGTGATGCTGAACCCCTCGACCGCGACCGAGGTTCAGAATGACCCGACCGTCGAGCGCTGCGAGCGGCGCGCGCGGGCTTTGGGCTTCGGGGCGTTCCAGGTGACCAACATCTTTGCCTGGCGCGACACCGACCCGCGCAAGATGCGTGCCGCAGTCGATCCGGTGGGGCCGGAAAACGACGCCGCCATCCTGGCCGGCGTGGACTGGGCCGATCAGGTGATCGCCGCCTGGGGCACCCATGGCGCGCATCTGGATCGCGGTCCGGCGGTCGAGAGTCTGCTGCGCGGCACCGGCCAGCCGCTGTTCCACCTTGGGCTCAGCAAGGCAGGCCATCCCAAGCATCCGCTCTACATCGCGTATACCCAGCAACCCGAACCGTGGGACCGGTGACAAAGGGTTAACCACAGACTCAGGTTGGCTTTGACCAACCCTTTGGCGGCATGGGATATTTCACACTCGGGGCGGCACGCTTTCGGAGGGTTCCCATGTTTCTGCTCGGATTGTTCGGTCTGGCCGCAATGGGCGGCGCAGCATACGCGATCAGCGACGTATTCTCGGGGGATGAGGACGAGGACAACGACGATGTCATCGAGGAAGATGCCGTCGAAGACATTCCCGAAGGAAATCTGCTTGAGATTGACGATTCTTTCGAAGACCCAGCCGAGGCCGAGGATGCGTCCCACGGAATCATACTCTCGGACGTGGACGGAAACCTGGTCATCGCCGGAGGGCCGGGTGTGGATGTTCTGAGCGGGGCCGAGGGCAACGATCAGATCAACGGCTATGATGGCGATGACATTATCGATGGTGGCGCCGGAGATGATACGTTGTTCGGCGCGGACGGGGATGACACGCTAAACGGAAACACTGGCGATGATATTCTGCACGGTGGCAACGGTCACGATGACCTCTCGGGGAATGCCGGTGACGACATATTGTACGGCCATGCTGGCGACGACCAGTTGGTTGGTGGCGAAGGCGATGACGATCTGTACGGCGGTCAGGGCAACGATAACCTTGCCGGTGGTGAGGGCGAAGACGCGCTGCAAGGCGGCGACGGTGAAGACATGCTCGCCGGCGGCGCAGGGGAAGACACGCTGTTCGGCGGTGATGGCGACGACACTCTGTCCGGACAGGACGATGGCGACACGCCCGCCAGCGATTTTCTGAACGGCGGCGCAGGGGACGACACGATCCTGGCAGGCGCCGGAGATGTCGTCACCGGCGGTCAGGGAGCGGACCAGATCGCCATCAACGGAACGGTCACGGGGAAGGAAGTCAGCGTCGTGGATTTCACCCCCGGAGAAGACAAGCTGCTGATCGAATGGAACGGCCCTGACACGCCCGATATCGGGATCGAACACGACGCGGACAACGCCGATCTGACGCGCGTTCTGGTCAACGGGCGTGAGGTGGCCTATCTGTTCGGCGCCCAAGGTCTTGGGCCCGAGGATATTCAACTGACTCCGGGTCTGGACCCGACCCTGACCAGCCCCATGGGCTGAGATACGCAGAATCCCTTTGCCATTTATTCCGATTGCGCCTATACGCGCCCATCCGCATCGGAATCGGTGCGGTTTTCTCCATGGGCCTGTGCTGGACGACATCCCGGCCTGCGCCATCAACTCTAACCTTCGAAGGAGACCCCGATGTCGATCACTGCTGAAGAAAAAGCACGCGTCATGAAAGAATTCGCAACCAAGGACGGCGACACCGGTTCGCCGGAAGTCCAGGTTGCTATCCTGACCTCGCGCATCAACACCCTGACCGAGCACTTCAAGACCCACAAGAAAGACAACCACGGCCGCCGTGGTCTTCTGAAGATGGTCGCCCAGCGCCGCAAGCTGCTGGACTACCTGAAGGGCAAGGAAGAAGCGCGCTACCAGGACCTGATCAAAAAGCTGGGCATCCGCCGCTAAGCGCGGAATACACCGCTTTCAAGTTCGAGACGCCCGCCATATGGCGGGCGTTTTTTGTCAGAGGAGCGCGGTGTTCAATCCAGCGCGTTCTTGTAGACCACACCGTCTTTCATGATCAGGTCGAAGTTTTCGTGTGGGTCGGCAACCAGATCGATGTCTTCTAGCGGGTTGCCATCCACAAAGATCAAATCGGCACAAGCGCCTTCTGTAATCTGGCCCAGCGGTCATTGCTGATAGGGATGCCGGGGGCCGGACAATTCCAGCAGTTCGGCATTGGTCGAAGTGGCCATCTGCGAAACCTCGTAAGGAAAATACCACCGCTGCAGCTTGGCAAGAAACGCGCCCTGCCGCTCGGCCAATTTCGGGTCGAACAGGATGTCGGTCCCGAAGGCGGTTTTGACCCCCACTTCCTTTGCGGTCTTGTAGGTGAAATCGGTGCCGTCGGTCACGTCGATCCACTTCTGTTGGCTGACGGGGTCATCAAAGGAAAACCCGTCTTCGTCATCCAGTAACGGTTGCACGGACAGCCACACGTCATTCTCACGTATCATTTCCATCGTCTCACGGCTCATGAGGAAGCCATGTTCGATGGATTTCACACCGGCCTCAATCGCGATGCGCGCAGCATCGTCGGTGAACAGATGAGAGGCAACATAGGTGTTGTAGGTGTCGGCCACTTCGACAAAGGCTTCGATTTCATCCTTTGTGTATTGGCGAACGTCCAGCGGGTCGTATGTGGACGACACACCGCCCCCGCCAGAAATCTTTAGCTGCGTGGCCCCCAATACGCATGACTTCTCGGGCCCGCTTGGTCACTTCTGGGACGCCGTCTGCCTGCATCATCAGACCAACGCTGTACCAATACCACAAAGCATCGCCTTCGTTTGTCGGCACCGCCTGATAAGGGCGGTAGTCAAAATGCCCGCCCGTCTGCGTGATCGGCGGACCGGACGGCAAGATTCGCGGACCGGGGATTTCGCCGGCGTCGATCATCTTCTTGATGGCGAAGGAATTGCCGCCAACATCACGGACGCTGGTGAATCCCCGCATCAGAGTGCCTTCGGACCCCAAAGCGCCACGGATTGCCACACCCAGAATATCATCGGTCACAACCGAACTTTGCGGGCTGCAGCAATAATGGGTGTGCCAGTGCACATCGATGAGGCCTGGGATCAGGGTGTGCCCACCGCCGTCGATCACCGTTGCTCCTTCGGCCGAGATCGGGTCTGTCGACACAGCCGCAATCAGGTTGCCCTCGATCAGAACATTCGCGTTTTCGATGCGCCCGTCGTTGACGCCATCAAATACATGCACATTGGTGATCAGGGTCTGAGCCGGGTCTTGCTGCGCGGAAACCGAGGTGGCGGCAAGCAGCGCCACTAGAAGATGAATTCGCATAAAGTATCTCCTGTCAAACACCGTCATCTTAGCAAATAATCCGATTTGTAAATGCGGAATTTCACTCAAAAACATGCATCCTGAACGTATCCTCGAAACAGCCGAAAGGCGTACAGAATGATAGCTCTGATCCTCAATGCCTACCGTCTGCTCAAGGCGATCGTCCGATCGTGGGATGATCCGCATTTTCGGGGCGGTTTGCTGCTATGTATTCTTATTCTTCTGTCCGGGACGCTGTTCTACAGCAGCGTCGAGGGCTGGCATTGGGTGGACGCGCTTTATTTCAGCGCGACCACTCTGTCGACGGTCGGGTTCGGCGATCTGTCCCCGGCGACCAAGATCGGCAAGGTCTTCACCGTGATCTACATTTTCGTTGGGGTCGGCGTGTTCATCGCAATGTTCATTCAATTTGCGAAAGCTTTGTTGCGAGATCCTGAATAGAGACTTCCGACCCGGGTCAAACCTTCGGAACTTACAGCTGGGTCCGGTTAAAGCGAAAAAACACCCGCCAATTGGCGGGCGTTCATAGGCCGTCGAGGGCGGCTCAAATCTTGGCGCGCTCAGACTTCAGCGCCAGCCACAGGCAGTAGCACATGATCAGCACCACAAGCGTGAACGGGATGCCGGTTGACACCGCCGCCCCTTGCAGCGCGGCAAGCCCGCCACCCAGCAGCAGCGCGATCGCGACCAGACCTTCCAGCGTGCACCAGAACACACGCTGCACCACCGGTGCGTCCATCTTGCCGCCGGCGGTGATCGTATCGATCACCAGAGACCCCGAGTCGGACGAGGTGACAAAGAAGACCACGATCAGAATCAGCGCGATCGGAGCCACGATGCCGTAGAGCGGAAGCTCTTTCAGGAAGCCGAACAGCGCGCCTTCGGGGGCATAGCTGTCGATCACCGTGGCCTTGACGCCCTCGGCGCCGCCGACGTTCAGCATATCGATGGCCGCGCCACCAAAGGTGGACATCCACAGCGCGCAGACCGCTGTCGGCGCCAGCAGCGCACAAATCACGAATTCACGCACCGTGCGCCCCTTGGAGATGCGGGCAATGAACATGCCCACGAAAGGCGACCACGCGATCCACCAGGCCCAGTAGAAGGTTGTCCAACCGTGGAAGAAGCTGGTGTCTTCCCGCCCGAACGGGTTCGACAAAGCCGGCAGCAGCCTGACGTAATCGGTCATCACGCTGAAATAGCGCGAGATCGCCGTGCCGATCCCGGTCACTGCGATCACGAACAGGAACAGGCCCACGGCCATGATCATGTTGATCTCGCTGAGCCGCTTCACGCCCGCGTCCATGCCCATCAGCACCGAGCCCAGCGCGATCATCGTGATACCGATGATCAGCAAGACGACGACGGTTGGGCTGGGTTCGATGCCGAACACCTCGTAGAGACCGGCGGCAACCTGTTGCGCGCCCAGCCCCAGCGATGTGGTCAGGCCGAACAGGGTGGCAAACACCGCCAGCGTGTCGATCGCATGGCCCCACCAGCCCCAGACACGCTCGCCCAGCAACGGGTAGAAGGCCGAGCGCAGGGTCAATGGCAGGCCGAGATTGTAGCTGAAGATCGCGAGGCTCAGGCCCACGGCGGCGTAGACCGCCCAGCCCTCCAGCCCCCAGTGGTGGATGGTACCTACAACACCAATGTATTCATTGCCCGGCACCGCGATGTCGATGCCCAAAGGACGGGCGCCGCCATCCTCGGCGAAATTGTAGTAGACCGGCTCTAACACGCCGAAAAACAGCAATCC
Organism: Ruegeria sp. BB9; assembly: GCF_056539345.1. Classification (NCBI taxonomy): domain Bacteria; kingdom Pseudomonadati; phylum Pseudomonadota; class Alphaproteobacteria; order Rhodobacterales; family Roseobacteraceae; genus Ruegeria; species Ruegeria sp. BB9. The sequence goes on from NZ_JBQFUU010000003.1 coordinate 252,769, forward strand.
GATGCCGATCCCGGCCGCGAACATCATCGCAATCCAGCCGGCGTAGGAGTAATCGGGCTTGGCGTCTTTGCCGCCGATGCGCACCTTGCCCACCGGCAGAACGATCAAGGCCAGGCAGAACAGCGTGATTGCATCCACGGACAGGACGAGGAACCAGTCGAAGGTGCTGGTCAGCCACGGCCGCAGCCAACCGAAGAACGTTGCTGCGGCCTCTTGATTGGCGAGAGCGATCAGCACGAAGGCAAAGATCAGGATGCTTGAGATAAGAAAAACCGGGTTGTGAATATCCAGCCCGAATGGGCGAACATTGTCCTGCCCCAGCTCGTATTCCGTTTCGAAATCATAGATCCGCGGATCCGGATCCAGCATTTTCTTGGTCTGAGACATGTGGCGTCCCTTTCGTTCGCGCGAATTGCAAACGCCAAGGTATTCGGCCGTCGGACGACAGTGAGTAGTCTTACCCCCTTGGCGCCTTTTCGTCGTCTGGACCGCGGGTTCCGTGGTAAGAGGCTACACTGCAATCACTTTTTCACAAAATGCATTCGCCTACGGGAATATGTCTGCGCATGGCCAGCGATGGCCTGACCGAGGTCGAGAGGACGGGGTCGCATTAGTTTCGCGGCTTTCCTACCACCGTCGCAGCCCGGAGTTTCTCTCCAGCCTCTGCCGCGCCGATTTCCGATCTGCATATCCTCGATGACGAGCGATGGTCCTGTTTGCGAGCGGGTGCACGCCAGATGCTATGCGGGCTTACGCATCGGAACGTTCGCGGTGTCGGCTGACGCAAAGGCGAACCACGGCAGATGCAGGACCGTGTGCCTTCTGCGGCCTTATCCCTTTCAATCCGACGCAATCTCATGTATGCGCGCGGTATCTGAGACGTTGTGCCCTGACCCCGGCACTCGAATGGAAGATAAATTGGGGTCGGCGGCAATGGGGCCGCCACGCAAAACGGGAGACCCGCAGGGGCGGGAGTGCTCCCATCTAGGATACGCATATGTTTGATGTAACGAAGAAATCGATGCAGTGGGGCGAGGAAACGCTCACACTGGAAACCGGCAAGGTTGCCCGTCAGGCTGACGGCAGCGTGATTGCCACGCTGGGCGAAACCAGCGTCATGGCCAACGTGACCTTTGCCCGGGAACAGAAGCCCGGTCAGGACTTTTTCCCGCTGACCGTGCACTATCAGGAAAAATACTATGCCGCCGGCAAGGTGCCGGGTGGCTTCTTCAAGCGCGAGGCCCGTCCGACCGAGAAAGAGACGCTGACCGCGCGCCTGATCGACCGTCCGATCCGTCCGCTGTTCGTTGACGGGTTCAAGAACGAAGTTCTGGTGATGTGCACCGTACTGAGCCACGATCTGGTCAACGACCCCGACATCGTGGCGATGATCGCCGCATCGGCGGCCCTGACCATCTCGGGCGCGCCCTTCCGCGGCCCGATCGCCGGTGCCCGCGTTGGTTTCGTGGATGGCGAGTACGTCCTGAACCCGACCGTGGACGACATGCAGGACCTGCGCCTGAACCCCGAACAGCGTCTGGATCTGGTTGTGGCCGGCACCAAAGACGCCGTGATGATGGTGGAGTCGGAAGCCTACGAGCTGACCGAAGCCGAGATGCTGGGCGCCGTGACCTTCGCGCACGAACAGATCCAGCCGGTGATCGACCTGATCATCTCGCTGGCCGAAGACGCCGCGAAAGAGCCCTTTGCCTTCGAAGCCCCCGACTACTCGGAGCTGTACGCTGCCGTGAAAGCTGCCGGTGAAGAGCAGATGCGTGCCGCATTCGCAATCACCGACAAGCAAGAGCGCACCGCAGCCGTCGCTGCCGCGCGCGAGGCCATCAAGGCCGCTCTGACCGAAGAGCAGCTTGAGGACTCGAACCTGGGTTCGGCGATGAAAAAGCTCGAAGCCAGCATCCTGCGCGGCGACGTGGTGAAGGGCGGCAAGCGGATTGACGGTCGTTCGACCACCGACGTGCGCCCGATCGTGGCCGAAACCGGCCTGCTGCCGCGGACCCATGGTTCGGCCCTGTTCACCCGTGGTGAAACCCAGGCGCTGGCCGTGACGACGCTGGGCACTGGTGACGACGAGCAGTTCATCGACGCGCTGCACGGCAACTTCAAATCGAACTTCCTGCTGCACTACAACTTCCCGCCCTACTCGGTCGGCGAAGTGGGCCGCGTCGGTTCGCCCGGTCGCCGCGAAATCGGCCACGGCAAACTGGCATGGCGCGCCCTGCAGGCGGTTCTGCCGGCTCCGACCGATTTCCCCTACACCATCCGCGTGGTGTCCGAGATCACCGAGTCGAACGGCTCGTCCTCGATGGCATCGGTCTGCGGCGGTTCGCTGTCGATGATGGATGCGGGCGTTCCGCTCAAGGCTCCGGTGGCCGGTGTGGCCATGGGTCTGATCCTGGAAGACGACGGGGACTATGCCGTTCTGACCGACATCTTGGGTGACGAAGACCACCTGGGCGACATGGACTTCAAGGTTGCGGGTACCGAAAACGGCATCACCTCGCTGCAGATGGACATCAAGGTCGCCGGCATCACGCCCGAGATCATGGAGAAAGCCCTGGCTCAGGCCAAGAACGGCCGACTGCACATCCTGAACGAGATGAGCAAGGCGCTGAGCGAGACCGCCGAGTTCTCGGTCCACGCCCCGCGCATCGAGACCATGCAGATCCCGACCGACAAGATCCGCGAAGTGATCGGCTCGGGCGGCAAGGTGATCCGCGAGATCGTGGAAACCAGCGGCGCCAAGGTCGACATCAACGATGACGGCATCATCAAGATTGCATCGCCCGATGGTGAGTCGATCAAGAAAGCCTACGAGATGATCCACTCGATCGTGGCCGAGCCGGAAGAAGGTCAGGTCTACACCGGTAAAGTCGTGAAGATCGTCGATTTCGGCGCCTTCGTGAACTTCTTCGGCAAACGTGACGGTCTGGTGCACGTGTCCCAGATCGAAAACCGTCGCCTGAACCACCCTTCGGACGTTTTGAAGGAAGGCCAGGAAGTGAAGGTCAAGCTCTTGGGCTTCGACGATCGCGGCAAGGTCCGCCTGTCGATGAAATGCGTCGATCAGGAAACCGGCGAAGAGATCGTGCCCGAGAAGAAGGAAAAGAAAGAGGAAGGCGCGGAATAACCCGCCCTACCCTTTGCGAAATCCAAGACCCCGGTTCCGACCGGGGTCTTTTTGTTTTCCCTGGGCCTTTCCCGGGCCGCAGCCCTGTTCTATGCACGACACCATGCGATCCTTCATCATCCATATGTCCTCCAGCACCGCGCGCCGCCCCAATGCCGAGCAGCTCTGCGCCGACCTGCCCAGTGCCGAGCTGATCGAAGCGGTCAATGGGCGCGATCCGGCGCAGATTGCCGGGGTCACGCTGCATCCGGGCAACCTGCACCGCCCGCACTATCCCTTCGCGCTGCGCCCGGCCGAGATCGGCGTCTTCGAAAGCCACCGTCGGATCTGGCGCAAGATGGTCGACGAGGGGATCGACCTGGCTATCACCGCCGAAGATGATCTGCGCATCGATCCCGACCGGATGAACGCTGCACTGGATCTATTGCGCCCGATCGCGACCCCTGATCACTACATCCGCATCCCGGTCAAGCAGCGCGAAACCGCAGCCCAGACCCTAGCTGAGCGCGACGGCCTTCGTCTGATCCTGCCCAAGGTCATAGGGTTGCAATGCGTCTGTCAGGTGGTGGGACGGAAGGCGGCGGAACGTCTGCTGGCGGCCACCGACCGCATTGACCGCCCGGTGGACACGTTCCTGCAGATGCACTGGATCACGGGCCAGCCCGTCCACGCGCTGTTGGGCAGCGGCAACCAGGAAGTGGCCGGTGAAATCGGCGGCTCGACGATCCAGACGAAACCGCCGTTGACCGATAAGCTGACCCGCGAGTTCAAGCGCGCCGGCTATCGCGCGCAACTGCACCTGCATCCGCAGCGCCCCGCCTAGTCGGGCACCGCATCGCCCAGTTCCTCGACCAAGAAATCCATCGCCCGGCGCACCCGCAGCGGCAGATGACGCCGTTCAGGATAGACGATCCAACTCGCGCGGCTTGGATCTTCGTACCCCTGCAGTATCGGCTCCAGCTCAGGGGGGCGCTTCGCGCCCAGAAAAATCTCGGGCGCGTACATGACCCCCAGACCTTGCCGCGCGGCAGAAAGAACGGCGTGCGGGTTGTTGGCCTGCCACCGGCCATGCACCCGAACCTCGATCGGGTCGCCCGAGCCGGGGTCGCGGAATACCCACCGGTCATTGTTGGTGATCAGGCACTGATGATTCCGCAGGTCGGCCGGATGGGTCGGCCTTCCGTGCCGGTCGAGATAGCCGCGCGCGGCCACGCAGACCATCCGTCGGGTGGCCAACCGCCGCGCGATCAGCCCGCTTTCGGTCAGCGTGCCATAGCGGATGGCAAAGTCGAAGCCTTCCTCTGTCAGGTTCAGAAGGCGCGAATTGAAGTCGATGGTGACCGAGAGCTTTGGGTGCAGGCTTGCGAACCGCGCCAAAGCGGGCGCCACGAACTGTTCAGCAAACGGCCCGGCGGCCGAAACGCGAATGCGCCCTGCGATCTGGGCCCGATCCCCTGCCGCCGACTGGTTCGCTTCTTCCAGACCCGCCACAAGCCCGGCCACACGCGCGTGATAGTCGCGTCCGGCGTCGGTCAGGCGCACCACGCGGGTCGAACGCGCCAAAAGCTTGACGCCCAAACGATCCTCAAGCCGGGCGACCTGACGCGAGACATGACTGGCCGAAACCCCAAGCCGCCGGGCCGCAGCGGTGAAGCCGCCCGTCTCGACCACCATCAGGAATTCTTCCAGCCCGTCCCAAAGCGCCATTTCGCAACCTCATTATTACATGTCGGCAATAATGCTTTGCCAAATTCGACACTAATCAACAAGCGGCAACAGCCATATATCCCGATCACACAAGACACGGGCCGGGCGTACCGGCCGAACTAGGAGAAAACACATGGCTTCGACTGCAAAGAAAATTCTGATCGTCCTGACATCGCATGACCAGCTGGGCGACACCGGAGAAAAGACCGGGTTCTGGCTCGAGGAGCTGGCCGCTCCGTATTACGTGTTCAAGGATGCCGAGGCGGAACTGACGCTGGCCTCGCCCAAAGGCGGGCAGCCGCCGCTGGACCCCAAAAGCAGCGCACCCGACAGCCAGACCGACGATACCCGCCGGTTCGAGGCCGACCCCGAAGCGACGGCAGCATTGGCCAACACGGTCAAACTGTCCGAGGTGAACGCCCAGGACTATGACGCGATCTTCTATCCCGGTGGGCACGGGCCGCTGTGGGACCTTGTGTCGGATGAGAAATCGATTGATCTGATCGAGGCGTTCTGGTCAGCGGGGAAACCGGTCAGCGCCGTGTGTCACGCCCCGATCGTTCTGGCGCACACCAAGGCCGCGGACGGGTCGCCGCTGGTCAAGGGTCGTACCGTCACCGGCTTCACGAATGAAGAAGAAGACGCCGTCGGCCTGACCGAAATCGTGCCGCTGCTGGTCGAGGATACGATGAAGGACCGGGGCGCACAGTTCAGCAAGTTGGAGCCGTTCCAACCTCACGCGGTGCAGGACGGCAAACTGATCACCGGGCAGAACCCGGCTTCGTCCGCTGCGGTTGCGAGGAAAGTGCTTGAGGCGTTTGAGGCCTGAGGACGTTCAATGCGGAACAGGGCGGGGCGTGATGCGCCCCGCCCCTTCTTTGCGTCAGCTCGGCGCTTTGGTCTTGCGCAGATAGGGGAAGATCGTCTCGAACTCGCCGAACTTCTCCTTGGCTTCGTCATTCGAAACCGACGGCGGGATGATTACGTCTTCGCCCGGCACCCAGTTGGCCGGGGTAGCCACGCCCTTGGCGCTCATTTGCAGGCCGTCCAGCGCGCGCAGGATCTCGGCAAAGTTTCGGCCCACGGTCATCGGATAGGTCATCGACAGTTTCAGCTGCTTGTCCGGCCCGATGATGAAGACCGAGCGCACCGTGGCGCTGTCTGCCGGCGTGCGGCCATCGGGCAGATATGCCTCGGCGGGCAGCATGTCGAAGGCCTTGGACACTGCCAGTCCGTCATCGGCGATGATCGGAAAGCCGGGGTTGGCCTTGCCATAGGCCTCGATGTCCTTCTTCCACTTCTTGTGGTCCTCAACCCCATCGACCGAAACACCGATCACCTTGGTGTTGCGCTTGGCCCATTCGTCGTTCAACTGCGCCACGGCCGAAAACTCGGTGGTGCAGACCGGAGTGAAGTCCTTGGGGTGCGAGAATAGGATCGCCCAGCTGTCGCCGATCCAGTCGTGGAACTGGATGGTGCCCTGGTCCGTTTCAGCGGTGAAATTGGGGACGGTATCGTTGATGCGCAAACCCATGATGCATCTCCTTTCCTGTGAAAACCCGAGTCGGTTGGTGCAAACCTAATCACTTTGCCCTCAGGTTAAACCATTGATGTGGCACAGGGGCAAAAAACGTGCGATCAATAATTTGATCAAATTTCCAGAATTGCCTTGCCCCAAGGGGGCCGCAGTGACAGAGTGCCCGGGAAAACCGACCGCGCGGTCGAATGAATGCGGATCAAGAGGACACGCCATGATCGAGAAACGCGATTTTTACATCAACGGCCAGTGGGTCGCCCCCAGCCAGCCCAATGATTTCCAAGTGATCGACCCCTCGACCGAGGAGTCCTGCACGGTGATCTCGCTGGGCGGTCAGGCCGATACCGACGCGGCCGTGGCGGCCGCCAAGGCGGCGCTGCCGGGCTGGATGGCCACCCCGGTCGAAGAGCGCATCGCGCTGGTGGAAAAGCTGATCGAGATCTACCCCACCCGCGCCGAAGACCTCGCGCAGGCGATGTCGATGGAGATGGGCGCGCCGATCGACATGTCGCGCACCCAGCAGGTGGGCGCCGGGATCTGGCACCTGAAGAATTTCATTCGAGCAGCCAAGAGTTTCCAGTTCGAGCGCCCCCTGGGCGATCATGCCCCCAATGACCGGATCATCTACGAGGCAGTCGGCGTCGCCGCGCTGATCACCCCGTGGAACTGGCCGATGAATCAGATCACGCTCAAGGTGGGCGCGGCGGCGATCGCGGGCTGCACCATGGTTCTGAAACCGTCCGAGCAAAGCCCGCTGAACGCGATGATCTTTGCCGAGATGATGCACGAGGCGGGCTTCCCGCCGGGTGTCTTCAACCTGGTGAACGGCGACGGCGTGGGCGTGGGTTCGCAACTGTCGGGGCATCCGGACGTCGACATGGTCAGCTTCACCGGCTCGACCCGTGCGGGCACGGCGATTTCCAAGAACGCCGCCGACACGCTGAAGAAGGTGCATCTGGAACTGGGCGGCAAGGGTGCCAACGTGATCTTTGCCGATGCCGATGACAAGGCGGTCAAGCGTGGCGTGCTGCACATGATGAACAACACCGGTCAGAGCTGCAACGCGCCCAGCCGGATGCTGGTGCAGCGCCCGATCTATGATCAAGCCGTGGAAACCGCGGCCGAGGTCGCCAATAAGGTCACCGTGGGCCCGGCGATGCAGGAAGGCCGCCATATCGGCCCCGTCGTGAACGAGCTGCAATGGACCAAGATCCAGGCCCTGATCACGAAAGGCATCGACGAGGGTGCGCGCCTGGTCGCCGGCGGTCCCGGTCGCCCCGAAGGGTTCAACAAAGGCTATTTCGTGCGCCCCACCGTGTTTGCCGACGCCAACAACCAGATGACCATCGCGCGCGAGGAGATCTTTGGCCCGGTCCTGACGATGATCCCCTTCGATACCGAGGAAGAGGCCATCGAGATCGCCAATGACACGCCATATGGCCTGACCAACTATGTTCAGACACAGGACGGCGCCCGCGCCAACCGCATGGCGCGCAAACTGCGCTCGGGCATGGTCGAGATGAACGGCCAATCGCGCGCTGCCGGGTCGCCCTTTGGCGGCATGAAACAGTCCGGCAACGGGCGCGAAGGCGGTGTCTGGGGGCTGGAGGACTTTTTGGAGGTCAAGGCCGTCAGCGGCTGGACCCCGGAATAACCCCGGCACAGGAAAGTTCAAAATGCGGGGCAAGGCGCGGACAGGCACCTTGCCCCGTTTGCGTCACGCCGGACGCACCACCAGTTGTGGCTCGCCGTTCGACGTATGGCGAGCTGACCGACCGTCCCAGCCGATCTGACCGCTGACGCGCTGGCGAAAGGCCGAGAAGCTGTCAAAGGTCACCACGTCGACCGGGGTGTCGAACTGCAGCGTGATCCGCCGCTGCGCGCCGTCGCCCAGCATCGTCAGGCCGCGGATTTCCCCGGTGAAAGGCTGGCCCAGATAGGTGCCCCGCACGCGGTCTCCGACCTTCAGGTGCAGCCGGTTTCCGGCCATCGCGTGCAACGTGTTCCAGTCGCGCGCGCCGTGCTGATGGGCGATCATCTCAAGCGATTGCGCATGGCTCAGGGCCACGCCGGCGCCACGCAGTTTCTCGCGCAGGCGTTTGGCCTGCACTTTCAGCTCGCCCACGGGGGCGATGGTTCGGATCTGTGTCATGTCTTGCCTCGTTTCCAGAAACGGGCGCGAGTATTGGACGGGGCTCGCCTTGCCATCCGCGCGCCGGGAAAGGGCAACAGATGTGGTTTGAACCGGGTTTCACCAAAGCCAAAGGGCCGCGAGCGGCAGGAGACCCGAACCTGCGCGCCTTTTGGCAGGCGCGAGACCCCAAGTCAATCAGGCATCGGCCTGCGCCGCCTCGTAGGCCAGCATGGCGCGTTTGACGGGCAACCCCCAGTGATAGCCGCCCAGCCCCCCCGATTTGCGCAGCGCGCGGTGGCAGGGGATCAGCCAACTGACCGGGTTGCGGCCCACCGCCGTGCCCACTGCCCGCACCGCCTGCGGCGTGCCCACGGCCTGCGCTATCTGGGAATAGGTCGTCACCTGGCCCGAGGGGATCTGCATCAGCGCCTCCCACACCTTGATCTGCAAGGGTGAGCCGATCAGGTACAACGGCGTAGGCTCCAGCCGGTCGCTGGCCGCGCCAAAGGCCGACAGGACCCACGGGCGCAGGCGCATCGGATCCTCGACATAGTCGGCCAAGGGCCAGCGCGACAGCATGTCCTGCATCGCGGCCTCTTCGCCGGTCTCGGCGGCAAAGGCCATGCCGCAGATGCCCTTGGCCGTGCCCATCACCAGCGCCGGGCCAAAAGGGCTTTCGAACCAGCCCCAATAGATGATCAGCCCCGCGCCCTTGCGGGCGTATTCGCCGGGGCTCATCGCCTCCCATTTCAGAAACAGGTCGTACAGGCGGCCGCTGCCGGACAGGCCGACGCTGTGCGCGGTCTCCAGCATGGTGAAGCGCTCGCGCAGCAGCGCCTTGGCATGGCCCAGCGTCAGATATTGCTGGTAGCGTTTCGGCGAAACGCCCGTCCAGCGCGAGAACAGGCGCTGGAAATGAGCGGGGCTCATGTCCATCTGGCGGGCCAATTCTTCCAACGACAGCGACTCGCCGCCCTGGTCGATCAGCTCGATCGCGCGTCGCATCACGTTGTAGTGGTAACCGGATTCGGATGTCTGGACGTTCATGGCATTCACCTTGCTGTGGCTTGCCCCATCCTAGCCGGGCCGGGCCCGACGGTGCGACCCGAAACTTGCGCATTGCCGGTGCAGCGGGCTTTGGGCTTGTCACCCGGCACCGCGGGCGGCATTAAGGCCCGGATGGCAAAGCAGCTTGATTATCACACGATCCGCGAGATCTTTACCCGGTTCCAGCAGGCCGACCCCGAACCCAAGGGCGAGCTTGAGCATGTGAACGTGTATACGTTAGTCGTCGCCGTGGCGCTGTCGGCGCAGGCAACCGATGCAGGCGTCAACAAGGCTACCCGCGCGCTCTTCAAGATCGCCGATACCCCGCAAAAGATGCTCGACCTCGGCGAAGAGGGGCTGATCGAGCACATCAAGACCATCGGCCTGTTCCGCCAGAAGGCCAAGAACGTCATAAAAATGTCGCGCATCCTAGTCGAGGAATACGGCGGCGAGGTCCCCAACTCGCGCGCCTCGCTGCAGTCGCTGCCGGGCGTCGGGCGCAAGACCGCGAACGTGGTTCTGAACATGTGGTGGCGATACCCGGCGCAGGCGGTCGACACGCATATCTTTCGCGTCGGCAACCGCACCGGCATCTGCCCCGGCAAGGACGTGGACGCCGTGGAACGCGCCATCGAAGACAATATCCCTGTGGACTTTCAGCTTCACGCCCATCACTGGCTGATCCTGCACGGCCGCTACCACTGCAAGGCGCGCAAACCGCAATGCGGCACCTGCCTGATCCGCGACCTGTGCCAATTCGAGGACAAGACCCTATGAAAACCTATCACCTGACCGGCATCGGCAACGCCGTTGTGGACGTCATCTCTCAGGCCGACGACAGCTTTCTCGAGATGATGGGGATCGAGAAGGGCATCATGCAGCTGATCGAGCGGGAACGCGGCGAGGTGCTGTATGCGGCCATGGAAAACCGGGTGCAGACCCCGGGCGGTTCGGTGGCCAACACCATCGCGGGCGCGGGTGCTCTGGGACTGGACGCGGCCTTCATCGGGCGAGTGCACGATGATGCGCTGGGCCGGTTCTACGCCGATGCGATGAACGAGGACGGCGTGGATTTCGTGAACCCGCCGGTGCCTGGGGGCGAGCTGCCGACCTCGCGCTCGATGATCTTCGTCTCACCCGATGGCGAACGGTCGATGAACACCTATCTGGGCATCTCGTCCGAACTGTCCTCGACGGACGTGCCGGCCGAGGTGGCGGGCAACAGCCAGATCATGTTCCTCGAGGGGTATCTGTTCGACAAGGAGAAGGGCAAAACCGCCTTCCTCGAGGCCGCGCGCGACTGCCGCAACGGGGGCGGCAAGACCGGCATCGCCATCTCCGACCCGTTCTGCGTCGAGCGTCACCGCACCGATTTCCTGCTGCTGATCGAACACGAGCTGGATTTCGTGATCGGCAACGAGGCCGAGATCAAATCCCTGTTCGAGACCGACGACCTGGAAGAGGCGCTGGCCAAGACCGCTGCGATCTGCCCGCTGGTGGTCTGCACCCGCTCGGGCGATGGGGTGACGGTTCTGCACGACGGCTCGCGCATCGATGTACCGGTCGAGAAAGTGGTGCCAGTGGACGCCACCGGCGCGGGCGACCAGTTCGCCGCCGGGTTCCTTTTCGGCATGGCGACGGGCCGCGACTATGAAACCTGCGCCAGAATAGGCAACGTCTGCGCCCGAGAAGTGATCAGCCATATCGGCCCGCGTCCCGAGGCGAACATGCTGGAACTGCTGCGGGACGAAGGGTTGGTTTGACGCGCGCAAGCGATTTGCCGCGTCGCAATGATGTTGGGACGAAGATTTTCGTGTGTTCGTAGTCCGGGACAGCGCTTGGGTTCAGGGAAAAATGAAGCCGCGCCGTGAAAAGTGAGCAAGGCAAGAAGCTCGAAGAACCAAGCCTTGCCAAAGCGACGCGACGCGCGAGCGAACCGCGACCAAGCAATCGCTCAAAGTGCGCCTCACAATTACCCCCCAAAGCAAGAGCCGCACCATCAAAACGCCCCTTCAGGGTGCAAAGCTGTTGGGTTAACTCACCCTTTACGTGAAAAACCATTCCAAACCACGAGATGAAATAAAAGATGACAATCAACAAAAAACCGAAAGAACCGCTGATGTATAAGAATTTTGGGAACAATCCGATAGCCCGATTTTTACGTATTTTGTTGCCATTTACGATATTAGTTGCATCGATCATTCTTTTTGCATTTCGAGAAACCGACAGCATATGGGATTGGGACGACCACCTCAGCGTTCTTGTGATACTTGCAGCACTCGTTGACCTATATTTTTCAGCGGCAGACTGGTACCACTATGGCGTCAAACGAACTGAGGAAGACGACTGGAATATTACCTACGTTCGGAATGCAATAGTGTTGCTACCCGGAGTTATCATTTTATTGTTTTTCATCGTCGGCCTCCCTCCTCTCCATGGGTGAAAAACTCCCAATCTGCCGGATACCCCTTGGAATATGCACCCATTGGTCTGCGGGCAGTGCCTATCGTTAGGCGGCGGTTACTTGATAACGATTCATTGTGTTCATTTACTGGTGTTTCGTTGTTTTCTGATAAGACAACCCCCAAACGCCTCCATCACACGCTCGTAGACCGCGCGCTTGAAGGGCACGATCTCGGCAATCAGGCGGTCGGGGTCCTGTCATTTCCAGCGGTTGAACTCGCGGCCGTTTCGATGTCGGCCGGATCGTCGCGGCCGGATACCAACGTGCTGGAGATGTTGCAGAAAGAAGGGTTGGTCTGAGGCAGAACCTACTTCCTCGGTTCGTTCGCGATCACGGTGGTCAAGGTGCGTGTCGTTCGGCTTCGGGTGATTGCGATCCCTCCAAGAACCAAAGCGCAGGCTATGGCTTGGGGCGCCGTGATTGCTTCGCCAAAAGCAACAAATCCGACCACGAACATCGTTGGCAATTCTATGCTTCCGACGACCGCGGTTTGGGAGGCGCCGATCAACGGCGAGCAGATCGTGTAGATGAGCTGTGGCACAAGCGCCGTGACCAGGCCAATTCCGACGATCAAGATCCAGTCGGATTGCCCCTCCGGGAGCAGCTGTCGCACATCGGCACTCAGCATCAGCGGCAAGAGCCCAAGAACCGATCCCACGGAAACCGAGGCTATGCGCGCAAGCGGCGCGATGCGGGACAGCCTGTGGACCAAAACACAAATACCGAAACCAAAGCCGAACGGGGCCGCCAGTGCCGCTAAAAGAGTAGGTATGTGTTGTGGGGACACGGATGCGGGCGAACCAGCAATGATTGCCGCCAGAACGATAAGGCCAGAAGCGAGCAAGGCGCGCCGCGTGGGTGCATCAGAGAAAAGCGCCCAAGCAATGACCAATGTAAAAACCGGATAGGTCATGTAGAGCACGCCCACGGTTGACGCGGGCAAGGCCTCCAAAGCCGTCACGTATCCAATCCACCCAAGTCCCATCACGGCTCCTGCCGAAAGGCCCCAACAAATCTCGCGCCAAGCTTTGCGGTGCATGACGATAACGGGCAGCAGCAGAATTGCCGCGACGATGTAGCGGTAGAATGCGACGGCATAGGGTGCGACGCCCTGCTGCGTCATCCCTCTGCTGAAATAGGGCACCAGCCCAAAGCAGATCGACGCGAAAAGAACGCCTGCAACCGCAAGCGCATAGGGAATAGCCGGTCCGGTTTGTGTTGAGGTCTTTGCCATGAACAAGGGCTAGCACAGGTTCGCGAAATCCATAACAGAGTTCCATGGACTAGGCACCTTGTCCGCAACCCGGAACCCGCTTGATCGAGTTCTAGTTCACCCCAAATACCCCCTGAAAGCCTCCATCGCCCGCTCGTAGACTTCGCGTTTGAATGGCACGATCTCGGCGATCAGGCGGTTGGGGTCCTGCCATTTCCAGCGGGTGAACTCAGGGTGGTCCGTCTGAATATTGATCTGGTCGTCTTCCCCCAGGAACCGCAACAGGAACCATTTCTGCTCTTGCCCACGGAAGCGGCCCTTCCAGATCTTGGGTACGATGTCATGCGGCAGGTCGTAGGGCAGCCAGTCGTCGGTCTCGGCCACGATTTCCACGAGGTCGGGGGTGACGCCGATTTCCTCCTGCAACTCGCGTAGCGCCGCCGCGCGCGGGGTCTCGCCTTCGTCCACGCCACCTTGGGGCATCTGCCAGGCGTCCTCGAACCGGTCATTGCGCTGGCCGACGAAAATCTGACCCTGATCGTTCATCAGCATCAGGCCGACGCAGGGGCGATAGGGCAGTTTGGCGATCTGTTCTGGGGTCATGGGCGGGCCTCGTAATGTGGTTGGCCAAGCTGTAGCAACTGGCAAAGCGGCGGCAAAGGGGGTGACGTCAGGTTTCGCGTGACACCGGCGCGGTGCGGCGCGATTGTCAGCCCCGAATTGAGGGAGAGTTTCAAGATGACTGCGTACCCGAACCTGCTGGCCCCGCTGGATCTGGGCTTTACCACGTTGAAGAACCGGGTCCTGATGGGCTCGATGCATACCGGGCTGGAAGAAACCGGCGACTGGAACCGGGTGGCCGAGTTCTATGCCTCGCGCGCACGTGGCGGCGTGGCGCTGATGGTGACGGGCGGCATCGGGCCGAACCTCGAAGGCTCGGTTTTGCCCGGCGCTGCGATGATGGCCAGCGACAAGGACGTGGCGAACCACTCGGTCGTTACCGACCGGGTGCATCAGGCGGGCGGCAAGATCGCCATGCAGATCCTGCATGCGGGCCGCTATGCCTATGGGCCGAAATGCGTGGCCCCCAGCCCAGTGAAATCGCCGATCTCGCCCTTCCCCCCCAACGAGTTGGACGAAGAGGGCATCGAGAAGCAGATCAGTGACATCGTGAACGCCGCCGTGCTGGCTCAGAAGGCGGGCTATGACGGGGTCGAGATCATGGGGTCCGAGGGGTATTTCATCAACCAGTTCCTGGTGACCCATACCAACAAGCGCACCGACCGCTGGGGCGGATCCTATGAGAACCGGATGCGCCTGCCGCTGGAAATCGTGCGCCGCACCCGCGAGGCGGTGGGCACCGATTTCATCATCATCTACCGCCTGTCGATGATCGACCTTGTGCCCAATGGCTCGACCCATGAAGAGGTGGTGCAACTGGCGCAAGCGGTTGAGAAGGCCGGGGCGACAATCATCAACACTGGTATCGGCTGGCACGAGGCTCGGATTCCCACAATCGCCACCAGCGTCCCGCGCGCGGCCTTTGCCTGGGTGACGAAGAAACTGATGGGCAAGGTGGGGATTCCGGTCATCACCTCGAACCGGATCAACACGCCCGAAGTGGCCGAAGAAGTGCTGTCGACCGGCTGTGCCGACATGGTCTCTCTAGCGCGGCCGATGCTGGCGGATGCGGATTTCGTGGCCAAGGCGATGGCCGGCGAGTCGGCCAAGATCGCGCCCTGCATCGCCTGCAACCAGGCCTGTCTGGATCACACCTTCAGCGGCAAGCTGACATCCTGCCTTGTGAACCCGCGCGCCTGCCACGAGACCGAGTTGGTGATCGAAAAGGCCGCCACGCCCAAGCGCGTGGCCATCGTGGGCGCGGGTCCGGCGGGTCTGTCCACCGCGATGACCGCCGCCCAGCGCGGCCATGACGTGACCGTGTTTGACAAGGCCGACGAGATCGGCGGCCAGTTGAACATGGCCAAGCAGGTGCCCGGCAAGGAAGAATTCTGGGGGCTGGTGGACTGGTATCGCACCATGCTGGACACGCTAGGCGTCAAGGTGGAACTGGGCCGCGAGGTTGGTGCCGATGATCTGGCCGGGTTCGACGAGGTGGTGATCGCCACCGGCGTCAACCCGCGCGACCCGCAGATCCCCGGCCAGGATCACGACAATGTCGTGAACTATATCGACGTGCTGCGCGACAAGGCCCCGGTGGGCAAGTCGGCGGCGGTGATCGGCGCGGGCGGCATCGGCTTTGACGTGTCGGAATACCTGCTGGAAGAAGGCCATTCGCCCACCACCGACCTGCCGCTGTGGATGAAGGAGTGGGGCGTCGCCGACCCTGAACAGCACCGCTCTGGCCTCGCGCCCGAAGGCCCCCAGCCCGAGGCGCCCAAGCGGCAGGTCACGCTGCTGCAGCGCAAGAAGCAGGCGCATGGCAAGGGGCTGGGCAAGACCACCGGCTGGATCCACCGCGCGACGCTGAAGATGAAGGACGTGAACTTCGTGGGCGGCGTGAACTATGAGCGCATCGACGACGAGGGGCTGCATGTCTCGTTCGGAGAAGAGCGCGCCGACCCGACCGTCATCAAGGCGGACACGATCGTTCTGTGCGCCGGACAGGTGCCCGAGCGGTCGCTGGCCGATGCGCTGATCGAACGCGGGATCACCCCGCATGTGATCGGCGGCGCGGATGTGGCCGCGGAACTGGATGCCAAGCGGGCGATCAACCAGGGCACGCGGCTGGCCGCCGCACTCTAGGGAAGACCCGTTCCGTCCACTTCCCCAAGGCGAGAACACTCAGACAAAAGAAAGCCACCCGAGCGATGCCCGGGTGGCTTCTTAGACCGTTGAGCCAGTTCCGCGCCCTATACGGAAAAAGTTAGACCTGTCTCGTCCTCGAACCGTGCCAAGTATTCCTGGTAATCCCGAAAGGCGCGGCGCAGCAGAATCTGTGACGCCGGCTTCGCGCGCCAGGGCTTCTTGCCTCCGATATAGTGCCACATCTTCGGGTTCCGGCCTGCCTGTTTCAGTTGGTTTCGAAATTCGGCAGAGGTATGCCGGAATTTCGGACTGTGCGCGTCGTACCAAATCTGCGGTCGCGTGTTCCATTGCTGAGGAAGTCTGAGCCACTGACCCGCAAAAATCTGGTTCATCCGATCCTGCTCGGGCAGGTCGTGGATATGCGGGATCAGCTTGTCGAAATCGCCCAGTTCCTTGCCTGCGGGTGAATTCCGGATCGCTTCACAATCCATCAGAAGGATACCCGCGTTGAAGTAGTTCTCGCCGGGCAGAAAGCCCAACCGGATGCTGCGCAAAACGCGCGTCACCGACTTTTGGTGTTCGTGCCCCGGCCTCAGAACACTCTGAAGGGATGGGCGCAGAAAGCGGCCTTCGCCCAACGTGACCAATCCCATGTCGACACAGGCCCCGATCCCGTGGCCATTCATGTCGAGCTCCTGCAACTCGCAGACATCGCCCAGCACAAGAGTGTCGGCGTCAATGAACAGACACCGGCCCGAAAAGAAGTCATGCAGAAACAACGGCAGCAGCGTGATTTTCGGGTATTTCGTCTTGAACTGAGAAAATCGGCCGAGCGTCTCGGACTGAAACTCCCGGTAGCGGACCGTGCCGTTGCCGACGGCGCGGTCCAGCTGGTCGACGGCTGCGATGTCTTGTGCGGTGAAATCCTGACCGAAAATGGTAACGTCAACAGACCGGCTGGCGTTCTTGACCACGGAATAGGCCGACAGCAATGCGGGATACAGAAAGTTCCGATCGACCCCAAAAACAACGTTCATTCAAATACCATGGCTCCGCCCCCGATCGGGATCGTGTATAGGCGAGGCAAGCACATGTAATCAAACCGAAACCGTCCCGCCGCTGTTGGCGGGTTCGACCCGGCGCTGCGGTTGGTCGGTACGGGTTACTCCACGGTGATCGTTATCACCTCGGAAACGATCGGCGTCGCGTGAGGCACATGACCCGCATCGCCCAGGACCAGTTGCAACGTGTGCGTCCCGGGGGCAAGCTCCAACGTGACTTCGGTCTGACCACCGCCAAAGTGCAGGTGGTTGTCATCAGCCGGCAGTCCATAGGCCAGTTCGTCGGCCCCGTCCTCACCCTGACCCAATGGGGGACGGTCGATCAGCAAATGGTGATGGCCGGTGTTTTCCTTTTCGGTCCCGGCTGGCGCAACACCCATACCGCGGAGGCCAAAGACCACCGTCACCGGCGACGTTACCGTGTCGCCGTCCGACAGGTTGACGAAATAGACCTCAGCGTCCGGGTTCGATGGCGTCTCCCCTCCGGCCCAGGCCAAGGGGGCAAACAGGCAAAAAATAGTTGCTAGAATGGCTTTCATGATCTCCTCCCTGGTCACAAAAATGCCATTCTGACTTTAGCACGTCGGGAGAAATTACCAGAAAAGAACACGCAAACAGGGGGCGGATGCAGGAGGGAAACCACTGTTTCCGCGTTTCCGAAGCGCAAACGATCCGATTCAAAACCCTGATATTATCCCATGTCTGCCCAGTTTCCGCCCAGATTGGAGGCGATGGTCGGTCAACGAACAGACGACCTGGGGAACGAGAATGGACCGACTGACAGAAATGGAGGCCTTCGCCAACGTGGTGGACCAAGGTGGTTTCACCGACGCGGCCAAAAAGATGGGCATTTCCAAATCAGCCGTGTCAAAGCACGTGTCGAGCTTGGAGGCCCGCTTGGGCGCGCGTTTGCTGAACCGCACGACGCGCCGCGTGTCGCCGACCGAGATCGGGCTGGCCTATTACGACCGCGCACGCCGTGTGCTTAATGATGCAGGCGAAGCCGACGCGCTGGTGACGTCGATGCAATCGGCGCCTTCAGGTCTGCTGCGCATCAGTGTGGCTACTGATTTCGGGGTGAACCACCTGTCGCCCGTTCTGTCCGGTTTCCTGGCGGCCTATCCCGACATCACCGTGAACATGGTCTTGAACAATCGCTATGTCGAGCTGATTTCCGAAGGGTTCGACGTGGCCGTGCGTATCGGCGAACTGGAAGACAGCACCCTGCGCGCGCGCAAGCTGACCGAAACGGTCAAACGCATGGTTGCGGCCCCCAGCTATATCGAGAAGTTCGGGCGCCCGGCAAAGATCGATGACCTCAACGAACACAAGCTGCTGCATTACTCCAGCCAGTCCTCGGGCAACGTCTGGAAGTTGACTGCGCCCTCGGGCGAAAAGAGGCAGGTGCGCACGGCCGGTTGGCTGAGCGTGAACGACGGACAATCCCTGTTGAATGCGGCGATCTCGGGCCTCGGAATCGCTTATCTGCCCAGCTATCTTTACGCGGACGCGCTGAAATCCGGCCAGGTGGTCGACGCGATGCCATCGTTGCCGGACGAGGTTCAGGGCGTCTATGCGGTGTACCCGCCGGGCCGGTTCACCCAGCCCAAGGTGCGGGCGTTCATTGATTTCCTTGTCGAGTCCTTTGCCGAAAAAGGTCCGATGGATTGGTAAGACCTCCCAGTGAAGACTGACCGGCCCGCGCAAATTGCGCGGGCTTTTTTTCGTAGTCAGTTCAACAGCAGAACAGCCTCGACCCGGCGGTTCTGTTCGCGCCCTTCCGGGGTGGCGTTCGAAACGATCGGGGCGAGGTAGCCGACACCCTGCGCCTGCACGCGGTCCTCGGCCACTCCATGTGCCTCAATCAATCGCGCACGGACAGCCTGGGCGCGGCGTGTGCTGACCTCGATATTGGCCTGCAGGTCGCCTGTGTCGTCGGTGTGCCCAACCAGCGCCAGCCGTGCGCCGGGGGTCTCGGCCAGGTAGCCGGCCAGCAGGCCCAGCGACTCGAACGGCCCGGCCCCCAAGGCAACCTCGCCCGTCTCAAAGCTGAGATCGCCGAGTATCACGTGACCATCCCGCACCAGGCTGGCAACCAGCCCGTTGCTGCCAATCACCGTTTCCTCGACCACCAGCGGCGGTGGGGTCTGACCCTTCGGAGTGACGCGGATCATCTGCACATACCCGTCGGGCTGGTTTCGGCTGATCAGCAAGGTCAGGGCTTCGGCTCCACGAGTGGCTGACAGAAATCGATAATCATTGATTGCGACATACATGTCGGGCGTCGGCACCACCTCGGTTCCAAAGCGGAAGTCGAACCCGCCGCAAGTGCGGGCCTCACATTCAAAAGCGATCTCGAAACCCTGCGCCTTGAGCTGATCCCGCAGCGGGTCGAGGATCTGCAGCGTCGTACTGGAACCGGCCTGCAGCCGCCATGTGGTGCGCTCGATCCGGCCTTCGACCGTGCGCGCGGGAACGGCGTTGTCTGCAAACGGGCCGGTCGGCAATTGGTAGCTGTCCAACGGGCTGACGCGCTGGCTGATTTGTCGCGCGCTCGCCGGCAGCGACAGGTCCTGCGCCGCCACAGGACCCGCGATCAGACAGAAAAGAAGGACAGTAAATCGGATCATCGAAACTGCGCGTGATACTCGTCATTGGGCACCATCGCCGTGGCACTGGCGACCCGGTTGGACATGTTGAAGAAGCCCGCAACGTTTGCGATGTCCCAGATGTCGCGGTCGGTGAACCCCGCATCGCGCAGGCGCTGGCGGTCCGGTTCCTCGATCTCGGCGCTGGCTGTGGTCATCTTGGCGGCGAAATCAAGCATCGCGCGCTGGCGGTCGTCCAGAGGCGCCACTCGGTAGTTCATCACCAGCATTTCACCCAGCTTGGGATCACCTGACAGCTGACGCACGGCGGCACCATGGGCCACCAGGCAATAGAAGCACCGGTTGATCGACGAGACCACGACCGCGATCATCTCACGTTCCAGCTTGCTGAGCCCGCTGTCCGCCAGCATCAGGTCATTATACATGCCCGTGAACGCGTTCAGCTTGTCGATGTCAAAGGCATTTGCCTTCAGCACGTTGGGGACCATGCCCAGCTTCTCGACGCAGATATCGAAGTACTTCTGAGTCTCGGGCGGCAGCGGATCCACCATTGGCAGGTCAAGCGCGGTGGGCATGTCTCGATCGGTCACGTCTGTCTCCTCTCAGACCAGCTGGCGATAGTGATACTCTCCGACGCGTTCCATCCCGAGAGAGTGGTAGAGCGCGTTGGCGCCGGTATTGGCCTTGGTGCAGATCACGCTAAGGGTATGCGCGCCATTGTCCAGCGCCCAAAAGGCCGCGGCGCGCATCGCCCAGCGGCCCAGCCCCTGTCGGCGGTGCGCCGGCACGATCTCGAGCGCATGCAGCATGGCGATGCCGTCGTGGATGGCCACGAAACCGGTGCCGGCCGGTTGATCGCGGTGACGCAGCAACAGTCCGGTTTTCGGACCTGTTGCCCGTTCCATCACGGCCAGCCGGGCAGGCCCGATGCCACCTTGGGCCCAGATCTCGCGCATGATCGCCAACGGCTCCCACAGGCAGAACACCGTGACCGGCGGGACCGGCTGGTCCGTCAGCTGTGAGACCGGGCAGGCATAGATGTTGACCGGATCCAGAACCTCGTATCCGCGTTGCGCCAGGATTTCGTCCAGGTCCGCGTCGTGGGGGCGCAGGCAGAAGATGCGCTTTTGGCCCATCGCAAGCATGGCCGCCTCGGCCGCGTCGATATCCGGCGGGGTGACCGGGCCGATACGGCTGGCCGCCGACACGCGCGAGCCGCCCCCCTGCCCTTCGCGCAGCAGAAACGGACCCAATTGCTCATACCGTGCGGCGGGCCAGGTGCCATCGACCACTGCCGCCCAGTCTACCGTCACAGGCCAAGCTCCTTGGCCAGTCGCGTCGTGACCGCATCGATACGCGACCCGTCAGTGCCCCGAACAACCACGTTGGCCCCGAAGACGCCGTTGATCTGGAACGGGTAACACCCGATCGACACGTCGCCAAATTCCTCTGCCACGGCGGCCAGGATCGCAGCGATGTCACCTTCTCCCCGGTTGACCCGCAAGGTCTGAGACAACAACGGTTTTCCTCCGGTCAGGGTGGGCAGCACACTGGCCACCATCGCCTGGAAGACCAATGGGACGCCGGCCATCACATGGACATTACCTAGTGTGAACCCTGGCGCGGTGGAAACCGGGTTGTCGATCAGCGTTGCCCCGTCAGGGATGCGCGCCATGCGCAGGCGCGCTTCGTTCAGCTCCAGCCCCGATTGGTCGTAGTGCGCCTGCAGCAGGGCGCGGGCATCGTCTCGCACATCGATTTGCGCCCCGAACGCGCGGGCGATGCAATCGGCGGTGATGTCGTCATGGGTAGGGCCGATGCCCCCGCTGGTGAACACATGGTCATAGCCCTGCGACAGCGCCGTGACGGCGGCCTCGATCGCCGGTGCCTCGTCGCTGACGATGCGGACCTCTTTCAGATCGATGCCGTGTTTGGTCAGCTCCTGCGCCAGATAATGCATGTTGGCGTCGCGGGTTCGGCCGGACAGGATTTCATCCCCGATCACCAGCATTGCAGCGGTTGGGTTGGGCATGGCACGCTCTCCTCTTGATCGACCTTTGCGGCAGGTATAGGCCCGGAACCATGCGCTTTCAAACCCCTCTTGTGCCCGCCCGCCTGATCCGCCGCTACAAACGCTTTCTGGCCGATTGCAGGCTTGAGGACGGGCGCGAGGTGACGGCCCATTGCGCCAACCCCGGTTCGATGATGGGTCTGGCCGAACCGGGCGAAAAGATCTGGCTTGAGCCCAATGACGACCCGAAGAAAAAGCTCAAATTCGGCTGGCGGCTGGTCGATCATGAAAACGGCCATTTCACCGGGGTCGATACCTCGGTGCCCAACCGGGCGCTGCGGGCGGTGCTCGAAGCCCGGGAAATCCCTGCATTGGCCGCCTATGAAACCGTCCGGCCCGAGGTGAAATACGGCGAAAACAGTCGCATCGACTTTTTGCTGACGCAACCCGGGCTGCCCGACGCCTATGTCGAGGTCAAAAGCGTGACCCTGTCGCGCGAACCGGGGCTGGCCGAATTCCCCGACAGCGTCACCGCACGGGGCACCAAACATCTGGGGGAACTGGCCGAAATGGCCGCGCAAGGACACCGGGCTATCCTGCTCTACCTTGTTCAGCGCACGGATTGCCGCAAATTCGCGTTGGCCGCGGATATCGACCCGGCCTACGCGGTAGCGTTTGCGACTGCCCAGGCCAATGGGGTTGAACACTTGGTCTGTGGTACGCGCATTTCACCGGACGGCGTCTGGGTTCAGCCGCAGGCGACGATCTCCAGCGACTGAAGGCCGGTCGATTTCCGCCGCGTAGCGATTCAATCGGGGACGACGGCGTCGACCTCGATTTCAACCAGCCATTCGGGATTTACGAACCGGCTGATCGCCATGATCGTGTCCACGGGTCGCGCGTCCAGACAGTACAGCTTGCGGGCCTCGATCGCCTGCTTCCAATTGTCGATATCGGTCAGGATCACGCGGGTTCGCACGATGTCCTGCAAACCCGATCCGGCACGCTCCAGCGCATCCTTGATGATCTCAAAGCATTGTTTGGTCTGCAAATAGACGTCCCCGACCCCGACTGTCTTGCCTTGCGCATCGACCGGGGCAGTCCCCCCGACCGCGATGAAATTCCCCACCCGGACGGCGCGGCTGAAGCCGACGACCGCCTCCATGGGGTTTCCATTCGATATCAGTTCCCGTTTCTGCGACATTCATCCGGCTCCTCTCTTCCCGACCAAATGAGTCTCTGTACATTCATTTGGCCCCAAATCCGGGCATCGGTCGAGGCCTTTTGACGCCGGGCCGGACCACCCGCGCAAAACGCGGCAACGTGCCTTGACGTTTCGCCCCCCGCATCCAAATTCAGATCAGGGCAGGCACCCGCGACCCTGCGCCCTCTGGTACTTTCTGCACAAGCAGCGTAGAAGGGATGCTGCGCAGAATTTTTTGGAGCCCCGCACGAATGAAAGAGCATCGTGGCCGTCTGACGAAGGACGGTATCCGCATCTACGAACAGGCTGACTTTGCCGGCATGCACGCGGCAGGGGTTCTGGCGGCGCGCATCCTCGATGGCATTGCCGAGCATGTCTTTCCCGGCCAGACCACGGGCGAGATCGACCGGATCATCACCCAGATGGTTGAGGACGCCGGCGCGAAATCGGCCACTATCGGTTACAAAGGCTATCAGCACGCCAGCTGCATCAGCGTGAACCACGTGGTCTGCCACGGGATTCCCGGGGACAAGAAGCTCAAGGATGGCGACATCCTGAATATCGACGTGACCGTGATCGTCGACGGTTGGTTCGGCGACACGTCGCGCATGTACGTGGCCGGAAAGCTGCCGCGCAAGGCCGAGCGGCTGATCCAGGTGACCCACGACGCCCTGTTCAAAGGCATTGAGATGGTCAAGCCGGGCAACACCTTCGGTGACATTGGCCACGCGATCCAGTCTTACGTCGAAGCCCACCGCATGAGCGTCGTGCGCGATTTCTGCGGGCACGGGCTTGGCCGCGTGTTCCACGCGCCGCCCAACGTGCTGCATTACGGCCGCCCGGGCACCGGCGCGGTTCTGGAAGAAGGTATGTTCTTCACCATCGAGCCGATGGTAAACTTGGGCCGTCCCGAGACCAAGACGCTGGCCGATGACTGGACCGCCGTGACCCGCGACAAGTCGCTGTCGGCGCAGTTTGAGCACTCTGTAGGTGTGACGGCGGACGGGGTAGATATCTTTACCCTGTCACCAGGCGGCAAGTTCCACCCGACCTACTCCTCCTGATCGGCGGCCTGATCGCGTAGAAGCTTCAGCAGCAGGGTGTCCGGGCCCCAAGGCGTCACCGCGTCCTGAATGAAGACGGGTGCGGGCCGAGGCTGCGGCTCGGGTCCTGAGGTGGCCTGCGCCTCGAACCGGGCGGGCCAGAGTGGGCGTGAAAGTGCGCGGTCCATGACCGCAGTCTAGCACAGACCCTTCAATGACCCAAAAGCCGCGGCACGTCCTTCATGTCACGGATGACTTCAGCCCCGAGCCCGGCCAGGCGCGCGCCGTCATCATGCGGCGCATAGGCAAGGCACCTCATCCGGGCCCGGATCGCGGCGGTCACACCGTTCGCACTGTCCTCGATGACGACGGGCGACTTCGCACCGAAATGTCGGGCCGCGGTCTGGAACAACCCCAGCTCGGGCTTGGCGCTGCCGACCTCATGGGCCGAGAAGATCGCGCCCTGGAACCTGTCCCACAGCCCGTTCTGGCCCAAGGTGATCTGCATCTTCTCGCGCCGCCCGTTCGAGGCCACACAGAATGGAATGCGCTGTTCGTCCAGATGGCGCAGCAACTCGGGGATTCCCGGAATCACGGGAACACCGGCGCGCAGCACATCATAGATCTGCGCATAGATCTGCTCGGTCCAGTCATCGGGCAGGTCAGCGCCCATCTTGCGAGCCGAGTCCCGGACGCCCGACATGGTGCCGCCCACGAACATCGACATGCAGTCCTGCAGCGACAGGTGCAGCCCATACCCGGCCAGGTTGTCGACCATCACTTGATTGGAGATCGTTTCACTGTCGACCAAGACACCGTCGCAATCAAAGATTACCAGATCATGCATGCGTTCCGTCCCGCCACATCAGAGAGATATGGGTGTCGCCGTATTTGCGCGCATCGTGCAGCGTAAAGCCTTCGGGCGGGGCCATCGGGGCGTTCTCTTCCCAGACCACCAGCGTGTCATCGGCCAGCCAGCCGCCCTTGAGTGCCGCCACCAGCGCCTTTTGCCCCATTCCCTTGCCATAGGGCGGGTCGAGAAAGATCAGGTCGAACGGCGCTTCGGGATTATCGCCCAGCCGCGTCGCGTCGCGGCGGATCAGGGCGGTGCGGTTGGTGCTGCGGGTCAGGTCGATATTCTTGCGGATCAGCCCCTGCGCCACCCGCCCGTCATCGACGAAGGTGACATGGGACGCGCCGCGCGACAGCGCCTCGAGGCCCAGCGCGCCGGTGCCGGCGAACAGGTCCAGCACCCGCAGCCCGCCGAAATCGATCAGGTGGTTCAGCACGTTGAACAGGCTTTCGCGCACCCGGTCGGTGGTGGGGCGCAGATGCGCGCCTGCATCCCCCTTGCCGACCGAGGCCAGCGCCCGGCCCCGGAAGTCTCCGGCGATGATCCTCACGCCTTGAGCAGCGGTTTCAGATCCGCTGCGGGGTCGGCCACCACCGCCGGATCCGCGGTTTTCCCTGCGTCGATCAAGCGCTTGCCGACCATATAGGCGCGCGGGTCGTTCATCGCATCCACGGCCAGCAACTGATCGCCCCGGTAATACCAGAACGAGGTGGTCGCTCCCTCGCCCTTGCGGGTCACGACCCGGTCATAACCCATGTTCAGCCCGGCGATCTGCAGCTTCACGTCATACTGGTCCGACCAGAACCAGGGCGTGGCCACGTAATCCTTGCCCGCGCCCAGCATGTTCTGCGCCACCACCTCGGCCTGGTCGATGGCGTTGGGCACGCTTTCCAGACGGATTCGCCGGCCCTTGTAGGGGAACGAGGCGCAATCGCCCGCCGCCCAGATATCGGCGGCAGAGGTGCGGCCCTGCACATCGGTTTTGATACCGTTTTCGATGGCAAGCCCGGCCGCTTCGGCCAGTTCGGTGGCCGGAGCGATGCCCACGCCGACCACCACGAAATCGACCTCGAGTTCGGTCCCGTCGCCCAGCACCGCGCCGGTGACCTTGCCATTCTCGCCGGTGATCCGGTCCAGCCCTACGCCTTCGCGGATGTCCACGCCATGCGCGCTGTGCAGTGCGCGGAAATAGTCGCTGGTCTCGGGGGCCGCGACACGCTGCAGGATGCGGTCAGCCATCTCGACCAGCGTCACCTGCACGCCGCGTTTGGCGCAGACCGCCGCAGCCTCGAGCCCGATATAACCGCCGCCCACGATCAGCGCCCGCGCGCCTTGGGTGACGGCGGGGGCCATCGCGTCCACATCGGCCAGCGTGCGCACCACATGCACGGCCGCCAGGTCTCCGCCGATCCCGGCAGGCAGGCGGCGCGGATGCGAGCCGGTGGTCAGGGCAAGCTGGTCGTAGGATATCACCTCACCGCTTATGGTCACGGTCTTGGCCGCCGGGTCGATCGCGCCCACCTGCTGGCCCAGACGCAGGGTGATATCGTTCTCGGCATAGAAACTTTCGGGGCGCAGGTAGAGCCGTTCAAGCTCCATCTCGCCCAGCAGATAGGCCTTGGACAGCGGCGGGCGCTGATAGGGCAGCACGGGTTCCGCCCCGATCAGGGTGATCGCCCCGTCAAACCCGCCTTTGCGCAGCCCGGCCACCAGTGATGACCCCGCCTGCCCGGCTCCGATCACGACGATATGGCTCATCTGGTCCGCCCCCTGTCAATTTCCCGTGGCTTGTGCCACCCGCCCACCTATATTGCGGCAAGGAGCGAGTTTGCAATTTCAATCGACAGGAGCATGAAGATGATTTCAACCGGCGACACCCTGCCCGAAGCAACCCTGATCCAGATGGGCGCTGACGGACCGGAAGAGGTGCGGGTCTCCAGCAAGATCAAGGGCCGCAAGGTGGTGATCTTTGCCGTGCCCGGCGCGTTCACCCCCACCTGCCACTCGGCCCATGTGCCCAGCTTCATGCGCACCAAGGACCAGTTTGCGGCCAAAGGCGTGGACGAGATCATCTGCGTGTCGGTCAACGACCCCTTCGTGATGAAGGCCTGGGGCGAGGCCACGGGTGCGACCGCGGCCGGGCTGACCATGCTGGCCGATCCGGCCTCGGAGTTCACCAAGGCGATCGGCATGGATTTCGACGCCCCGCCCGCCGGCCTGATCTCGCGCTCCAAGCGCTACGCGATGCTGGTCGAAGACGGCAAGGTCGTGGCGCTGAACCTCGAGGAAAGCCCCGGCGCCTGCGAGATTTCGGCCGGCGAAGGCTTGCTCGAAGTCATCTGACAGGACGGCCCCGGTGCGCACCGGGGCCATGCCACAGGTCACGTTGGATGAAGGCCAATTAACTTGGCCCGCACCCACGGAATGTGCCAGTGTTCCTGCATGGGAACCGGGAGCTCATTCATGAAAAGATTTCTAGCAGTCATTACTTTGGGCGGCGCGGGGCTGTTGACCGCGTGCGGGCCTGCGCCAACACCGCAGCAACAGGCTGCGCGCCAGCACGAGATCGCCTGTCTTGGCGGCAGCCTGGGCGGCGCGTTGATCGGCGGCGCCATCGGCAACCAGTTCGGCGGTGGGTCGGGCAAGGATATTCTGACCGCAGCCGGTGCCGTGGCCGGCGGGGTCGAAGGCCAGAGATTCGCATGCTGAGGAGCGCCAGGATGAAACACTCGGTTCTATTGATGACGGCCCTGATGATGGCAGCACCAGCCGCCGCAGACAGCGTGGCCGAACTGAATGAGCGCGAATTGAACGCGATCGACGCCAACAACGACGGTTTCCTGTCGCGCGACGAATTCGATGCCTTTTCGGATTATGCCTATCAGGAGATGGACGATGACAAGAACGGCACGCTCGGTCTGGACGAGGCCAAGCCGTTCATGGATATCAAGATGTTCCAGAAGATTGACCGCAATCGCGACAACTCTATCTCTCGGTCAGAGTATGACTCGCTGATGAATGACGATTTCCTGTCTGCGGACAAAGACCGGAACGGTCAGTTGGATTGAGGCCCGGCGCCCCGGCACGGCTGACCCTGAGACCAACAGGAGCGCAGGCATGAGAGTATTTTATTGGCTTGGCGCGGTCGTTCTGCTGGCAGCGTGCGACGTCCCGCAGGCGCCGGTCGTGACCGGGCCGGACGGGCAAGCGCGCATTCAGATAAATACGGCTGGTCTGACCTGCTATCAGACGCGCTGTCTGGACATCAATCCGGCAGCGCGCAGCGTACGTATGATGGGCAACCGCACCGCCGGGATCCCGCGCGACATCGACGTAAGTGACGGCACCGTGACCCCGGCCGAGTTCCGCCGTCTGGGCGAGGTAGCGATGCTGGCTGGGGGCATGGGGTCGCGGGGCGACCGCGGCTAGAGCAGGCTGTCCATCTTGCGCGCAAGCTTGGCGTCCTGAGACGACAGGCCGCCCACGTCATGAGTGGTCAGCACCACCTCGACCGTGCGGTAGACGTTGGACCATTCGGGATGATGGTTCCATTTTTCCGCAAAGATCGACACTTTGGTCATCCAGCCGAAGGCATCGACGAAATCGTCGAAGATGAAGGTCTTGGTGATCGCGTCACGATCCTTGACCATGGTCCAGCCGTTCTTGAACAGCGGATCCAGCAGCGGGCCACGGGTCTCGGTCGACAGAAGTTCGCTCATTGCTGTTCCTCCGGGTTGGCTTTTCTGAACGGGCCATAGTCCGTCAGAATTTCGATCTCTTCCCCCACCGCGCGGGCCTCGGCCTCGAGATACCGTGCGACGGCGTCGGCAAAGCCGGGATCGGCGATCCAGTGCAGGCTGTGCGTACGCGTGGGCAGATAACCCCGCGCCAGCTTGTGTTCGCCCTGCGCGCCGGCTTCGACGCGGTCCAGACCATGCGCGATGGCAAAGTCGATCGCCCTATAGTAGCACAGTTCGAAATGCAGGCAGGGGTGATGTTCGTTGCAGCCCCAATAGCGCCCGAACAAGGTCTCGCGCCCGATGAAGTTCAGCGCGCCGGCCACCGGGTATCCGCCCCGCTCGGCCAGCACCAGCGCCACGTCATCGGCCATGGTTTCGTGAACGATGTCAAAGAATTGCCGCGTCAGATAGGGCGAGCCCCACTTGCGTGCGCCAGTGTCCTGATAGAACTCCCAGAACGCGTCCCAGTGTTCGGGGCGCAGATCGGCGCTGGTCAAGGTGCGGATTTCGCCGCCGAAGGCATTGGCCTGCGCCCGTTCCTTGCGGATGTTCTTGCGCTTGCGCGAGGACAGCGCGGCCAGAAAGGCATCGAAATCGGCATAGCCGTCGTTCAGCCAGTGAAACTGCTGCGAGTCGCGCGCCAGCAGGCCCATCTGCTGCCCGGCCAGCGCCTCGTCCTGGGTGCAGAAGGTGACGTGCAGCGATGACAGGCGATTGTCGGCGGCCAGTTGCACCGCCCCCTGCACCAGCGCCGACATGGCGATCCCGTCATAGCCGGGCCGTGTCAGGAACCGCCGCCCGGTGGCCGGGGTGAAGGGCACCGCGATCTGCAATTTCGGGTAATACCGCCCGCCCGCGTTTTCATAGGCATGGGCCCAGCTGTGATCGAAGATGTATTCGCCCTGGCTGTGCGACTTGGCGTACATCGGCGCGGCCCCGATCAACAAGCCGTCCAGATAGGCGGTCAGGTATTGCGGCTGCCAGCCGGTGCCCCGCCCGACCGATCCGCTGTCTTCCAGCGCGCGCAGGAACCGATGCGTGGTGAACGGGTCCAGTGGGCGGGTGCCGTCGGCGGCCTCGGGGCAGGCGCAACTGTCCCATTCGGCCGCCGGGATCTGATCCAGCGTCGACAGAACCCGTATCTCGATCTGTGACTGGTCCATGTGCCCTCCTGCGTCCCCTGAACTATCTGTGACGCCGGCAGCCGGGTTCAACCCGGAATGGCGGCCAGATAGTTTTCGAAGGTCACGTTGTCGGCCACCTTGCGCGCCTCGGCCTCCTGTTCGGCCGAGCGCACCGTCCAGCACAGGATCGGCACGCCTTGGGCCTTCAACTCGGCCACGCGGGGGCGGGACAGGTCCTGCACCTCGTGGCTGATGAAGCTGGCGCCAACCCGGTCGAAATCGGGGATGCCGCGCAGGTGGTCGCAGACCTCGGCCGGCAGATGCTCGACTTCGGGCTTGTAGGAACAGGTCGTCAATCCACGCGGAATTTCCGGCGCCAGCCGGGCCAGCTCGGCCACGGAATTGGGGTTGAACGACATCAGCGCGACCGGACCGTCATAGGACTTCAGCAGCGCGACCGCGTCTTGCTCCAGCCGCCCGTCCACAGGCCCCATCGCACCGTGCTGATCCTTGAACTCGATCAGCAACGGCACGCGGCCCGCCACCAGTTGCAGAACTTCCTCAAGCGAGGGGATACCCTCGTCCCCGTGCAGCAGCGGAAGGTCCGCGGCCTCGGCCCGGGTGATCTGCTGGATCGCGCCGGACCGGCCGGTCAGACGCGCCATGTCATAGTCGTGGAACACCATGGCATGGCCGTCCGACGTCAACTGCAGGTCAATCTCGATCCCGTAGCCCGCAGCAATGGCGGCCCGGATGGCCGCCCGGCTGTTTTCTGGGCGGTTCTGGCGAACGTCATGCAGCGCCCGATGCGCGATCGGCGCGGCCATGAACACACGAGGCAGAGACGGTGTCATTGGATCTCGAAAATCCCTTCGATCTCGACCGCGACGCCCAATGGCAGCGACGCGGCACTGACGGCCGAACGCGAATGGCGGCCGGCATCGCCCAGCGCCTCGACCAGGAAGTCGGACGCGCCGTTGATCACCTGCGGCTGGTCGGTGAAATCGGCGGTCGAGTTCACGAAGCCGGTCAGTTTGATCACCCGCACCAGCTTGTCGATGTCCCCGCCGCAGGCCGCCTTGACCTGGGCCAGCAGGTTGATGGCGCAGACCCGGGCCGCCGCTGCACCGGCAGCGACATCCATATCGGCGCCCAGCTTGCCGGTGATCAACGCATCGTCCTTTGAGATCTGACCCGACACATAGACGATGTTGCCCACCCGCACGAACGGCACGTAATTGGCTGCCGGTGCAGGGGCGTCCGGCAGGGTCACGCCCAGGGATTCCAGTTTGGCTGCGATGCTCATGTGATTGTCCTCAACTTCATGTGACTCGGGCGGACGCTAACCGGGAACACCGCCCACGGAAAGCCGGAAACCGGCAATTTCGCCTTTGCCCGCGATTTGGGCAGGTCTCCACTCATGCGGATGTGTTGAATGCAGGCCACTTTACCCGGGTCCGGCGCGCGGGTTAAACGCTAGGAGTTTCCTTTCGAGTGCGAAACGACTATGTGCCGTTGAATTGGTCCGTTGTGCCAACGAGAAAACGTATTGATTGAGTGTCCGGCTGGATTACATCCGGACGATCGGGAGTAACCAAGACCGTGTCCAACCGGATCCGTTTCAAGCACATCGTCGCAGTGTCGCTGTTCGCGGTTCTGTCGGCCTGCGCGTCGCAGCCCCAGGACGCAGCGGCCCGCGGCGAGGTCTTCGACCCCTACGAAAACGCAAATCGCGGCATTCACAAGTTCAATCTGGGCGTCGACCGGTTCCTGTTCCGCCCGGCCTCGAAAGGCTATGTGAAAATCGTACCCGACCCGATGGTCACCAGCTTCAACAACTTCGCTGAAAACATCTCGTTGCCCGGACAGGCCGTCGACTATCTGCTGCAGGGCAATCTGAAACAGTCGGGCAACGCCCTGCTGCGGTTCGTGATCAACTCGACCGTGGGCGGGTTCGGTCTGTCCAAACCGGCGGATGAGTTGAACCTGCCGCCGGTTGATACCGATTTCGGCGAAACGCTTCATGTCTGGGGCTTCGGCGAAGGGGCTTATGTCGAACTGCCGTTCTACGGCCCCTCGACGACCCGGGATGCGGTCGGCGTTGTGGTCAACCTGTTCTCGAACCCGATCAACTTCTCGCCGACGCGACCGGCCGACAACCTGGGCGTCTATGCCGAGGTGGTACGGCGGATGGGCGATCGGGGCAGATTCTCGGACACGGTCGACTCGATTCTGTACGAAAGCGCAGACAGTTACGCTCAGGCCCGCCTGATCTATTTGCAAAACCGCCGGTTCGAACTGGCAAGGGACGATGAGGATGCCTATCTGGGTCTGTATTCCGATCCCTACGCCGATACCGGCACCGACCCGGTCAGGGACCCATACCTTGACCCTTACGAGGACCCATATGAGGACCCCTATGCTGAATAACGCCATGAACCGCCGTACCTTTGCCGCCACCGCCCTGGCCGGGCTGGCCGTGGCTGGCCTTCCGCAGCAGACCCTGGCGTTGACCGAGGCCAGCGCGACACAACTGGTCAACAGCGTCGTTGCCGACATCACGCGCGTGATCGAGTCGGGCAAATCCGAAAGCGCCATGCTGCGCGATTTCGAAAAGATCTTCGTGCAATATGCCGACGTTCCGATCATGGCACGCTATGCGCTGGGCGCCGATGCGCGCAGCGCCAGCAAGGCGCAGATGCGCGAATTCACCAAGGCTTTCCAGGGGTATATCTCGCGCAAATACGGTCGACGCTTCCGCGAATTCATCGGGGGTGAGGTCACCGTCAAGAATGCCCGCAAGATCAAGGCCGGTTACGAGGTTCGCAGCAGCGTCAAGCTGCGCGGCGAAGCGCCGTTCGAAGTGACCTTCCTGGTGTCGGACAAGTCGGGTCGCGACAAGTTCTACAACATGTTCATCGAAGGGGTGAACCTGCTGCTGACAGAGCGGACCGAGATCGGCGCCATGCTGGATGCACGCAAAGGCAACCTGGATCAGCTGATCAATGACCTGAAAAAGACCGGCTGAACCAACCGGTCAGAGTAGTGATGACGCCGCGCAGGATCCCTGCGCGGCGTTTTTTTGTGGCTCAGTTCAGGCGTTCGCCTGTCGCTTTCGCAAAATAGGACACTTTGCTCATGTCAAAGGCCAGGTTCAGCATCTGACCGGCCCTGGCGCTGGTCTCGGCATGCAGGCGCGCAGTGACCTGTTTGCCGCCCAGTTCCGACACGACGTAGGTATCGGCACCGGCCGGTTCCACCATATCGACCAGGCAGGCGGCCTCTTGCACACCGGCACCAGCGCGGAACCCGGATTCAGCGATGTCCTCGGGGCGCAGGCCCAGGATCACCTCTTCGGGCAGGTCCAGATCGCGCGTATCCGTCAGCACGATCGGATCAGCCCCATCCCGCGCAATGGCGACCTGCGTGCCGGTCCCGTTGCGCTGGACCCGCGCCGGGATCAGGTTCATCGCCGGCGAGCCCATGAAATCGGCCACGAACAGGTTGGCGGGGCGATTGTATATCTCGGCCGGAGTGCCGATCTGCTGCACCACACCGCCCTTCAGCACCACGATCTTGGTGGCCAGGGTCATCGCTTCGATCTGATCATGGGTCACATAGACGATCGAGGCATCCAGCGTCTGATGCAGCTTCTTGATCTCGGTCCGCATCTCGACCCGCAGCTTGGCGTCCAGGTTTGACAGCGGTTCGTCGAACAGGAACAGCTTGGGGTCACGCACCAGAGCCCGGCCCATTGCCACACGCTGTCGCTGACCACCCGACAATTGGCTGGGGCGGCGGTTCAGCAACGGCTCGATCTGCAGAAGCGAGGCGACCTCTTTCAGCTTGGCGTCCTGAGTTGCCTGATCGACGCCGCGCACCTTCATGCCAAAGGTGATGTTCTTGGCCACCGACATGGTCGGGTACAGGGCGTAGGACTGGAACACCATCGCGATGTCGCGGTCTTTGGGGCTGACATGAGTCATGTCCTTGCCGCCAATCGACAGCGTCCCGCCCGAGATCGGCTCGAGCCCGGCGATGCAGTTCAGCAGGGTCGACTTACCACAGCCGGAAGGGCCGACCAGCACCAGGAAGTCGCCCGGTTCGATCGAGATGTTGATGTCCTTCAGAATCTCGGTTGCGCCGTAATTCTTGTACAGGTTTTGGATATCGAGGATGGGAGCCATGGGTTATCCCTTCACGGAACCGGCGGTCAGGCCGCGGATGAAATACTTACCGGCAACGACATAGACGAGCAGCGTCGGCAGCCCCGCGATGATCGCGGCGGCCATGTCGACGTTGTACTCTTTGACGCCGGTGGTTGAGTTGACGATGTTGTTGAGCGCCACGGTCACGGGCTGCGTGCCCGCCTGGCTGAACGAAACGCCGAACAGGAAATCGTTCCAGATCTGGGTGAACTGCCAGATCACGGTCACCACGATGATGGGCAGCGACAGCGGCAGGAAGATCGACCAGAAGATCCGAAAGAACCCGGCACCATCCACCCGCGCTGCCTTTGTCAGCTCGGCCGGGATGGTGACGTAGTAGTTGCGGAAGAACAGCGTGGTGAAGCCAAGCCCATAGATCACGTGGACGAAGATCAGGCCCGGAATGGTTCCGGCAATCCCCATCAGGCCCAGCAGACGCGCCATCGGCAGCAGGACCACCTGGAATGGGATGAAGCAACCGAACAGCATCAGAGAAAAGATGATGTTGGCCCCTTTGAAACGCCACTGCGCGACGACAAATCCGTTCAACGCCCCCAGAAGGGTCGAGATTGCCACGGCAGGGACCGCAATCAGGACCGAGTTCCAGAAATAGGGCCGCAGGCCTTCGCACTGGATACCGGTGCAGGCGCCTGACCAGGCGGTTTTCCAGGCATCCAGACTGACCTCGCGCGGCAACGAGATCAGCGATCCCGTACGAATTTCCTCGAGGCTTTTGAGCGATGTTGTCAGCATCACGAAAAGCGGCATCAGGTAGTAGAGCGCAAAAAGACCAAGCAGGACATACAGCAACCAACGCAGGGCAATCTTGCCCGTGGCACTCTGGCTGCGGGTTCGGGTTTGGGGCATCGACAGATCAGTCATTTTTCGCCCTCAGTTCTGAGTAGAGGTAAGGAACCACGATGGCAAAGACGACCAGCATCATGATCATTGCGGACGCCGCCGCCTGGCCGATATCGCCGCGCGAAAACGCCATGGCATACATGTATGTTGCGGGCAGATCGGTCGCATAACCCGGACCGCCGCCTGTCAGGGCGATGACAAGGTCAAAGCTCTTGATCGCAAGGTGCGCCAACACGATGAAGGCCGACAGGAAGATCGGAGCCATCGACGGAATGATAATTGCCGAATAGATCCGCCAAGTGGGGATACCATCGACCTGCGCGGCCTTGATGATCTCACCATCCACCGAGCGCAGTCCGGCCAGGAACAGCGCCATGACAAAACCCGAGCTCTGCCAGATCGCGGCGATGACGATCGTGTAGATCGCGTAGTCCGGGTTCACCAGCCAGTCGAACTTGAAATTCGGAAAGCCCCAGCCCTGGACCATGGCCTCGATACCCAGACCCGGGTTCAGAATCCACTTCCACGCGGTACCGGTCACGATCATCGACAGCGCCATCGGGTAGAGATAGATCGTGCGGATCGCGCCTTCGACGCGGATCTTCTGATCCAGCAGGATCGCCAGCAGCAGGCCCAGAACCATCGCGATCACGATGAACAGCGCGCCAAAGACGTAAAGGTTGTTGATCGCCGTGTCCCAGCGGGGCGAGTCAAACAGGCGTTCATATTGGATGAAGCCCTTGATCTCGTATTTCGGCAGAAGTTTCGATCGGGTCAGCGACACCCAGGCGGTCCATCCGATAAATCCGTAGACAAAAATCAATACGGCGATGAACGACGGTGCCAGCACCACCTTTGGAAGGTGGTTTTCCAGCCATTCGGACATTTTTTCCTCCGGGGAAAGATGCTCTGCCCCGCAGTATAGGGGGCAGAGCGTGTTGGATCAGTAGCTGTTTGCCACCGCGTCCGCCAGTTGCTGAACCGCATCAGCCGAGGACATATCCGAGTTGAAATGTGCGGTCACGACGTCGGTGATCGCACCGGCCTGCGCACCGCGCAGCGCCATGCCATGCGCGTAGGACGGCAGCAGCGAGCCATTGGCGGACGAAGCGCCCATGTCTTCGGCCGAGATCTTGGCGCAGATGTCGAACTTGTCCAGCGCCACGTCGGTCCGCGCCGGAATCGAACCCTTGTTCAGGTTGAACACTTCCTGGAACTTGGGGGCAACGATCAGCTTGGCCAGTAGTTCCTGACCGGCGCGCTTGTCGTCGCCGTCCACGTCGAACATGGCAAAGCTGTCGACGTTGTACAGGTATCCGTCACCGGGGGTCGAGCCACACAGGAAGTCTTCGCCCGGGACTTTGCCCGCGGCCAGGAATTCACCCTTGGCCCAGTCACCCATGATCTGGAAGGCGGCCTCGCCGTTCATGACCATCGCGGTGGCCAGGTTCCAGTCGCGGCCCGAGAAGTTTTCATCAACGAACCCGCGCAGGGTGCGCATCTGGTCAAAAATCTGAACCATCGTGTCCGAGGTCAGAGTCTCGGGGTCCAGATCGACAAAGGCCTTCTTGAAGAACTCGGGTCCGCCGATGCCCAGCGCAACTGCTTCGAAGACGGTTGCGTCTTGCCAGGCCTGACCACCGTGGGCCAGCGGGATGATACCTGCTGCCTGCAGCTTCTCGGCAGCGGCGTTGAACTCTTCCCAAGTGGTCGGCATCTCGATGTCATTGGCGGCCAGGATGTCGGCATTTGCCCAGATCCAGTCGATACGGTGCACGTTGACCGGTGCGGCGCACCAGGTGCCTTCGCATTGCATATGCGCCGCGATCGAGGCGGGCAGGACTTCGGCCCAGCCCTCGGCCTCGGCAACGTTCGAGATGTCCGCCAGAACACCCTCTTCGTACCATTCCTGGATCGCCGGGCCTTTCAGCTGAACGGCGGTCGGCGCGTTGCCGGCCAGAACGCGGGCGCGCAGGGCGGTCATCGCCGCGTCTCCGCCGCCGCCTGCGACGGGCATATCCGTCCAGGTGCCGCCATTGGCTGCGAACTCTTCCTGCAGAACGGCGACCGACTTGGCCTCGCCGCCCGACGTCCACCAGTGCAGAACTTCGGCCTGCGGTTCGGCCATCACCGACGTGCCAGCCAGAACGGCCAACGACGACGCCGTGGCGAGTGCGAAACGTTTCATGTTTGGTATCCTCCCAGATCCTTGTTTGCTGCCGCGGGGCAGCGATGCGGGACATTACCGGCAGCCGCTTGCCGTCTGGCAATGGCAAATTTCCCATGTATCCGGCGCGGGCTGCAAATATTCCCGCCTTTTGTTACAGCGTGTTACGTTGACCTTGAATCTGTTGCAGTCCGTTACAATTGAGGGCAGCGTCGAGGGGGAAATCGGGGAGGAACAGCGTGAGCATTCCACGTCTGCTGGTTGTGGATGACGATCCGGAAATCCGGTCGATGTTGACCCAGTTCTTTCACCAGAACGGGTTCATTGCCCTGCCAGCAGCAACCGAGCGCGAGGTGCTGGCGCACCTGAAATCAGGCCGCATCGACCTGATCCTGCTGGATGTGATGCTGGGTGATGAAAACGGTGTTGATATCTGCGCCCGGCTGCGCCGCGAACAGGACGTGCCGATCATCTTCGTGTCGGCCCTGTCTGCCGATCATCAGCGTATGGCCGGGTACGAGGTGGGCGCCGATGACTACATCGCCAAGCCGTTCAACCCGCAACTGCTGCTGGCGCGCGTGCGCGCGGTGATGCAGCGCGCGCGGCGCACGCCATCGTTGGCCTATCGCCGGCGGATCCGCACTTTCCGATTTGGCGGGTGGGTCTATGACGGCAAACGTGACGAGGTGCATGCCCCGGACGGGTACCAGGTTTCGCTGTCGCAGCGCGAAACCGCGTTGCTCAAGGTGCTGCTGGCCAACCCGCACATTCCGCTGACCCGCGACGAGATCGCCGCCGCGCTGGACGTGACCGGCAGCGGTGACAAGCCCGAAGCGCAGGGTCGGGCCATCGACGTTCTGGTGGGGCGGCTGCGGTCCAAGATCGAGGCCAACCCCAAAGATCCGCAGATGCTGCGCACGGCCCGCGGTGTCGGCTATGTCTTCGCCTGCGAGGTCACCGTGGAACAGGAGGCATGACCCTGCGCTTGCGGGATCTGGGCTGGGCCTGGAGCCTGGGTGCGTTTGCTGCCGGGTTGCTGGCGGCAGGACTGTGGTTTTCATCCGTTCGCAACTGGGACGCCTATCTGACCCGGGCCTATGTTGCCGGGTTCTCGGTCTACGAAGATCTGCGCACAGGTCGCGCCTCGCATCCCGACGTGTTGATCACGCCACTGCCGCCCGAGGCATCAAGTCTGGCCGATGCCGGTGAATTCGAGCAGTTGCCCGACCTTGCAGGGCGCCGGTTTCTGACCAACCTGTCCATTCTGACCGACAGTTCCGCGCCGCTCAGCGGGCGGAACCTGACGCTTGCGGTCTTGTCCGACCGGCTGGTCTATCCGGTATCCGACATCGTGTCGGGCAGCGATCAGACCGGGCCGCAGAAGATGGGCAACCTGACACGCCTGCTGGCCACCTATTGCAGCGAACCCATTCTGGTGGCCCGGTTCGGACAGGGCGCGTGGCAGAAGATCGACGGTACGCAGGTCTGGGGGTGCGACGCGGCCCCGGCCGACCTGCGCCTGCCCGCGATCTTTCTGGCCGTCGTGGCACTTGCGATCATTCTGACATCGGTCGGCAATGTGACAGACAGCTTTTCGCGGTTCTCCCAGTCGCTGCGTGACCGCCGGCGCAGCGGGGGTCCGGACAGCTACGATATGTCCGGGCCGGCCGAACTGCGCGACATCGTATCGGCGGTCAATACGCATCTTGAGGACGAACGCGCACAGCTGGAAAAGCGTGCCACGGTCTTGTCCGGCGTCAGCCACGACCTTGGGACGCCAGCAGCCCGGGTGCGTCTGCGCGCGGCGCTGATTCCGGACGCCGAATTGCGAGAGAAGCTAGAGTCCGATGTCGACCAGATGACGGGCATGATCGAAAGCGTGTTGACCTACACCCGCTCGGAACTGAGCGTCGAAGACCCGCGCCAGATCTCCCTCACCTCACTGGTCGAGTCGCTGGTTGCCGACTATCAGGACATGGATCTGCCTGTGACCCTGAAACAGGTCGCCCCGGTCGAGGTGGAGGGCGCGGCGTCGCTCTTCATGTCGCGGCGCGGGCATGGCTCGCTTCCAGAGACCCGCCGCATCCTTGTCATGGCCCGGCCGATCTCATTGAAACGGGCGTTGACGAACCTGATCGACAACGCGCTGAAATACGGGCGCCACGCGACGGTTGAACTGGCAACCGACGCGGAAACCGCCACGATTGTCGTCGAAGACAAGGGAACCAACTTGTCCGTCTCGGATATCGAGGCGCTGATGGCCCCGTTCCGGCGCGGTTCGAACATCGGGTCGTCCGACGGGTTCGGGCTGGGTCTGACAATCGTTGCAACCGTGGCAGAGCAACATGGCGGCTCGCTGCGCTTTGAAGCGGGCGATCAGGGTCTGCGGGCACGGCTGCAGATCCGGCGCTGAGACCGTCCACACGCAGGCTAGGAATAGCTTCGCACCAAGGCGCTGGCGATCAGGGACCACCCATCCGCAATCACGAAAAACGCCAGTTTGAACGGCAGCGAAACCGTGGCGGGCGGCACCATCATCATCCCCATCGACATGAGTACCGCGGCCACTACAAGATCGATGATCAGAAACGGTAGAAATATCAGGAATCCGATCTGGAACGCGCGGGCAACCTCGGACAGCATGAACGACGGCATGAGAACCGACAGAGGCGCCTCCGGCGACAGCTCCATCGACGCGGTGTCGGGGCGCAAGGCCGCCATGGCCCCAAACGTCTCACCGTCCAGCCGCGCCGCCATGAACTCGCGGAACGGCACCATCGCACGTTCCAATGCAGGCTCTACCGCAAGCGTTTCTTCGACCATCGGGCGGATCCCGGTGTCCCAAGCCTGGGCAAAGACCGGCTCCATGATGAAGTAGGTCAGAAACAGCGCCAGGCTGACGATCAGCATGTTGGGCGGGGACTGTTGCAATCCGATCCCCTGCCGCAGAATGGCCAGTACCGTGACCAGAAAGGGGAAACAGGTCACCATGATCGCAAGGCCGGGTGCCAGGCTGAGCACCGTGATCAGCAGGATCAACTGAATGGTTCGCGCCGATATGGATCCGCCGTCGCCCAACGACAGCGACAGCTCCTGAGCCGATCCCACTGCTGGTGTCAGCACAAGGATCGCCAATGCACACCAGGCCGCCCGACGCATCATCCAAGTCCGTTCTGGAAATCCGAAATCTCGGTCAGACGCACCGCCAATTGGCCGGCATTGTCCCCCTCCATTTCCTCGAGCAGACCACGGGCGACCAATTGGTCGCCGACATACAGATCCACCGGATCTTCGACCCGTTTGTCCAAGGTCAGAACGGCGTTCTCACCCATGCTCAACAGGTCGCGTATCAGGGGGCGCGCCCGACCGACGGAAACCGTCACCTCGATGGGAACGGCTTCGAACGGATTGGGTCTTTCAGGTTTGGATGCAGGTGCGTCACTCATTTGACAAAGCCTCTTTTGCCTCAAAAACATATGCGTCGAAAGCGGCGGCGATCGCGTCCAGCAGCGCGGTGCAATCAACCTCGGACCGGGTGGTGCCGACCTGCAACCGCGCCTGACCCGGCAGCAACTCGGGGTCCGCGACGACCTTGGGGAGAGGCGTTATGTCGGCGGGCAACATTGCCTCGACATCCCCTTCAACACCGGGTGGAACCAACAGAAGGATCGGTTGTGCAACCTGCGCCTTGGCCATTTCGCTCAACTGCTCGATCACGCGGGTGGCAAGCCCCCGATCCATTGCCTGGGGAAGGACGGTCTGAACCAGAGCACTGAACATCGGTTCAAGCGACAAGGTCATCCGGGTCAGAGCTTCCTGGTAGGTGAAGGACATGTCGGAGAAAGCCGCCCGCATATCCTCGGTCATTGCAGCACGACCTTGGGCTTGGGCCTGCAGCGCATCCTCCCACCCCGCACCATATCCGCGTTCGAAAGCGGCAAGCCGCTCTTCCTCCAAAGCCTCTTCGTCCAGCAACCGCAGATTCGCGCCGTCGGCCTGAGCGGTGAAATCCTCGAGGAGGTGGGCGATCGACATCACACCTTCTCCTCGTTTTCTTCCAGCCAGCTCCGCAGAATTTCGACCGTCTCTTCCTGTTTGTCCCCGATCATGGCGCGCAGACGGCCGACCGCATCTTCGCTTGCCGTGGACCCAATCGCAGGCACAGAGCCTCCGTTTTCACCCTGGCCGGTGAGAGCGCTGAATTCCTGTCCATCCGCATCCGAGATTTCACCGACAAGATATGGCGCGCCGCCATCGGCGGGGGCCGCGGCACTCGGCAAGGCCGGCACTGCGGCCGAACCGGTCAGGATCGGCCGGATCACGAACAGCCCCATGATCAGCGAGACCATGGCCAACACTGCCATCTGTATCAGCGACATTGTATCCAGATGGATGCTTTGCCAGACCGAAGCGGTCGCCAATGTTCCCTGCGGTTCGACATTGGGCAGTTCCAGGGATTTCAGCGTGATGACATCCCCGCGATCCGCGTCGAAGCCCACGGCCGAGGCGACAAGCTCTTCCAGAGCGTCCAGTTCCGGCTGTGCCATCGGTACAAAAATCTCGGCACCGGTAGCGTCCGTTGTGCGGGTACCGTTGACGAGAACGGCAACCGTCAGGCGTTTGATTGCCCCGGGCACCCGCAGAACTTCAAGCTCGGTCTCTGAAACCTCATAGTTGATCCGCTCGCGGGTTTGCGTGGCTGAAGAATTCGATTCATCGCTGCCATTGCCGTCCCCGTCCGGCAGGTTGGACGCGACCGTCACATCCGACGACTGATTGCGGGAGGTATCCGACCGTTCCTCGACATCGGTGCTGATTGCGACGCGGCCCTTGGGGTCGAACCGCCGCTCTCTTATGGATTCGGTCTCGGTGACCGTGTCGACGCTGACTTCGACCACCGCATTGCCGGGTCCGACGCGCGCCTCGACCAGCCGCAGGACGCGGTCGCGCAGGACCTTGGCCTTGTCATCGGCAGTGTCGGCGGCGACCGCCGTCTCTTGCGGGCCGATCACCGCACCGCTGGAATCGATCACCGCAACATCCTCGGGCGCGAGGCCGGTCACGGCGGAGGCCACCAGAAAACGGATCGCCTTGGCCTGTTCGACCGTGATCTTGGCCCCGGATGGCACCAGATAGACCGAAGCGGTTGGCGAAACGCTGGGCTGGAACGGGCTTGTGGACCCGCTGGCAATGTGAACCCGCGCCTGCCCTACATGAGAACTGCTGACGATGGTTCGCGCCAGTTCACCCTCCTTGGCGCGCCAATAGGCAGCGTCGAACATCTGCGAGGTCGTACCGAACCCACTCAGCGTGTCCAGCAGCTCATAACCCCGGTTACCATTTGCAGGCAGACCCTCGCTTGCCAGGGTCATGCGCAACTCGTCGCGTTGCGAGCCCGGAACATAGATTGAGCCGCCACGAATCTCGTAGGTGACTCCGCGTTGATCCAGGGCCCGGACGATATCCCCCGCCGCCCCGCTTTCCAGCCCCGCATAGAGGAGCGTCATGGACGGAGATGTCACCAACCGCGACATCGCCAGGACACTCAGGAACACGACGACAGCCGCCCCCGCCACGATGATTTGTTTGCGCCTGCCCAAACTTGCCCAGACAGTTCCGATCTGCTGCACGCTCACCTCCGACTCGCCGACATTCTGTGCGGCTCGTGCCCTGTTTGACCGATTGCCCTTAACAATCGGTTAGTCCCTGCGGGGTTATGACGGGTGCCGAACGCAAGAATGAGGACGCCATGACAGACGCGACCGTGGATGAGGCAGAAGGCCCGAAGAAGTCGGGCAAAAAGGGACTGATGATTGGCGCGGTTCTGGCGCTGCTGGGTGCCGCGGGCGGGTACTATGTGACCTCGTCCGGGCTTTTGGGCAAAGCACCCGAGGCCGAAAGAAAAACAGCGGTCAATGCGGACGCCGGAGATGCGATCGATGCGTTGCCGGACGTCGGGTTCGTCGACCTGCCGCCCGTGATCGTGTCCGTGAATTCCGGCGATTCGCGCCATCTGAAATTCCACGCTCAACTTGAGGTGGCCGCCGGTCACGAGGCCGAGGTGGAAAAGATGATTCCCCGCATCATGGACGTGATGAACGGCTATCTCCGGGCCATCAACCTGTCCGACCTCGAGGACTCGCTGGCCCTGGTTCGCATCCGCGGGCACCTGCTGCGGCGCATCGGCATCGTCGTTGGCGAAGGTCGGGTACGTGACGTTCTGGTCACGGAATTCGTATTGAACTAGGAGGCGAAATTGGAACTGATCTCGGACATTCTGCTGGT
The DNA here is from genome assembly GCF_056539345.1 of Ruegeria sp. BB9. Lineage (NCBI taxonomy): Bacteria > Pseudomonadati > Pseudomonadota > Alphaproteobacteria > Rhodobacterales > Roseobacteraceae > Ruegeria > Ruegeria sp. BB9. The sequence goes on from NZ_JBQFUU010000003.1 coordinate 295,954, forward strand.
CGCCGGCGCCTTGGGGGCCGGGTTGTACTGTTTTGTTCTGGCCCGACGCCTCAGGCGGTTCACGGATCTGGAGCGGGGCGTCGGTGGCGCGGTATCCGTTCTGTCCGCACAGGCGGAAGAACTGAAAAAATCCCTGGATGCCGCGCGGGCGGCATCTGACCAATCCGGACTCAAACTGCAGGATCTGACCGAGCGCGCCGAGTCAGTCGCACAGCGGCTTGAGTTGATCATGGCGTCGATGCACGACGTGATCCCCGAGGACAAACCCGGGACTGGGGAGCCTGCAAATGCCTCGGTCGAAGCCAAAAAGCCGTCACCTCTCGAGGCGGAACCGGTATCGCTGAAAGAGGAATCCGGGCCTCAGGCACCCAGGCAACCCGCCGAGCCTGAGGCGGTGGAACAAATGCCATCCGGGCCGGAAGCCGAGGTCAAATCCACCAACGACCCCGCAGAGGATCCGGGCCCGATTCCCAAGGGCGTATTGTTCTTCAGGCACAAGGCTCAAGGTAGCGAGGCCCGATCCTGATGCGCAGCCTGCAACCTGCCCAACGTCGACCGCGTGGTGGCGTTCTGACACTCATTTCAGCCTTGATGATCAGTTCCGCCATCATACGGCTGGGGCTGGAGGCTGGGCCGGCTTTGGCAAGGGGGCCTGACCCCTCGGAACTCTCGGCACACAGCGCCGGCTCGGACGAAAAGCCGGACATGCAAGCCTTGCTGACCGAATTGCTGCGTCGGGAAGCGGTCGTCAGACAGCGTGAGAGCGCGCTGCGCGACAGGGAGCGTGCCCTGGAGATTGCCAACGAGGCCATTGCGACGCGCCTGTCCGCTTTGCAAGAGGCCGAGGCATCGCTGCGCGAGACATTGGCCGTGGCGGACAAGGCGGCTGAAACCGACCTCACCCGTCTGACCGATGTCTATCAGAACATGAAGCCCAAGGACGCCGCGGCGCTGTTCGAAACGATGGATCCGGTTTTTGCGGCCGGTTTTCTGTCGCGTATGCCGCCTGAGGCAGCTGCGGGTGTGATGGCCGGTCTCAGCCCCGAGGCCGCCTATACCATCAGTGTCGTAATGGCCGGACGCAACGCCAACGCCCCGACTGAGTAGCCGCCATGAGCCCCACCCTCAAAGACCGCTCTGCCGGAGAGACCACATGATCGGAATTCTTGGAATCGTTGTTATTTTCGTAATGGTGTTCGGCGGCTACCTCGCCGCCGGCGGCAAGATGGCCATCATCCTCAAATCTCTGCCGTTCGAGATGATGATGATCGGCGGGGCCGCCATCGGCGCCTTTCTGATCAGCAATGACATGTCGGCGGTCAAACACACGATCAAGGATCTAGGCAAGGTTTTCAAAGGCCCGAAATGGAAGCCCGAAGACTACCGCGATCTGCTGTGCCTTCTGTTCTCGCTGATCCGGCTTGCCCGTTCAAATCCGGTCGAGCTCGAGCAGCACATAGAAGACCCTGAAAACTCGGCCATTTTTGCGGCCTTCCCAAAGATACAGGCGGACAAAGAGGCAGTGGACCTGATTTGCGACACCATGCGGTCGGCGGCGATGAACTATGACGATCCCCATCAGGTTGAAGAGGTTCTGGAAAAGCGGATGGATGCCAATTTCCACCACGCCATGCATTCCAGCCACGCCCTGCAAACCGTGGCGGACGGGTTGCCGGCACTGGGGATCGTCGCGGCCGTTCTGGGCGTGATCAAGACCATGGGCTCGATCGACCAACCGCCTGAGGTCTTGGGCAAGTTGATCGGAGGTGCCCTTGTCGGGACTTTCCTGGGCGTCTTTCTGGCCTACGGGCTGGTCGGCCCCTTCGCCGGAAAGCTGAAAGCGGTCGTGGAGGAAGACAATCACTTCTATCAACTGATCCGGGAAGTTCTGGTTGCCAACCTGCACAATCACAACCCTGCAATGTGTATCGAGGTTGGTCGCCAGAACACGCCGACCCACAATCGCCCCGGCTTCACCGAATTGGAGAAAGCCTTGAAAGAGATCAAGCAGGCGGCAGCATGATCCGGGTTTTGCTCCTGACCCTTGGCCTGAGCGCATCGGCAACTGGAGTGCTGGCGAAGGACGTTCCGGTGCGGTCCGGCGAACATGACGGCTTCACGCGGCTTGTTCTCAGCGTTCCTGCGGGCACCAACTGGAGCCTCGCCCACCGGAAAAACGGTGCGCGCCTGGCGGTCGAATTGGACGACGTGGAATTCAAGACCGGATCGGTCTTTGCACGATTGTCCGCAGGCCGGCTTGAGGCGATATCGCAGGCCGATCCCGGCGCGCCGCTTGAGCTGGACTTCGGCTGTGATTGCGCGGCGGCCGCTTTTTTGTACAAGGATACGATGATCGTTGTGGACATAGCGGCGCAAAAAGCCTTGCCTCCGCCAAGGCTGGACATTCCATCGATTGTGATCCCAGAACAGACTTCCAAACGTCGTCCACAGGCCGAAGCCCCATCAATTGAATTGGTTGCCCCCCTTCTGCAACTGGATCGCGATGGCCTGCAGCAGCGCCTTTCGACCCGTCTGTTGCAAGGTGCGGACCGCGAGCTTGTCGACCTGAATGTCACACCTCCGGGTCCGCGTGCTTCGGTGCCGGAAGCGCTTCCGGACATCGCGCGGGATCTGCCTGCGCATATCCAGGTAAGCTCGATCCTTGACGAGTTGGGCAAACTGGGAGAGCCACCTCTGCAACCTCTGGAGTCGCTGCCAGCCTGTATTTCGGATGCCGAATTGGGGTTCGACACCTGGTCTGACGGTCGGCCCTTTGCGCATCAGGTGGCTGAGCTGCGTGCAGGGCTGTTCCGGGAGTTCGACAGGGTCGACAGATCCATCGCGCTAAAGCTCGCGAAGCTGTTGGCACACTGGGGTTTCGGTTCAGAGGCCATTCAGGTTCTGCAGTTGATGGAAGATTCATCGCCGGAACAGGAATGGGTTCGAGCGGTCGCGCAAATAATTGATGATCAGCCCGTATCAGAGCCTAACCAACTGCGTGGGTTGCAACGCTGCGACGGCGCGGTTGCCATGTGGGCCGCGATGGCGGATGGCCAGTTGCAGGATGATGCGCAGCAGGAACGGATGGAACAGGCGTACCTGAGGCTTCCTGAGCATCTACGCCGGATCCTCGGCCCCCGGCTGGCCGAGATATTCGTCAACTCCGGCCAGCTTGAAGCCGCCCGGCGGGTATTGCGTTCGGTAGATCGCGTCCAAACTCTGCAACACCCCGAGGTGACACTCGCGCAGGCAACTGTGGCTGCCGCTGAGGGAGATGCGGACACCAGCGACACTTTGTTGAACGACGTCATCGACAACCCAAGCTCGGATTTGGAAGCCCCGCTTGCGCTGGCCCGGCTTGTTGAAAAGAAGTCGGCAGAGGGTGGGGCCGTTTCGCGACGCCAAATCGATCTGATCTCGGGCTACGCGATCGAACTGCGCAATTCTGAATTGGGCCCGGTCATGGCCCGCTGTCACGCCCTGGCACTTGCCCTGGGCGGCGAGTTTTCTGCGGCCTTCAATATCCTTGATGCCCATCGCAGAGACGAGACCTGGTCCGGCACGCGCAATCGTATCCTGCTTCTGGCAGCAGAGCGCGCGGATGACCTGACCTTTCTGCTGTATGCAAGTACCCTGAAACCACATGAATTAGAGTCTATTTCGACTGAGACTTCGCTGTTGCTCGCCAGGCGTTTTGCAGACCTCGGCTTTGCCAAGCTAGCCCGAGACTTGACTGGTGCAGGTTCGGATGGGACACGCAGGCGCGACCGCGCCATCCTTCGGGCCCGGGCCGCGCTGCTGGAAAACCGACCGGATCTGGCCCTTCGCGAATTGGCCGAGGATCCCTCCGATGACGCTGAAAGGCTGCGGGCGCAAGCCCTGACCGATATGGGTAATTACGCGGCCGCTGTTGAGGCTTGGCGGGACATAGGGGATGAGGATACCGCCGCTCGCCTGTCATGGTGGGCGGGGTTCAACTTGGAAGAAGTTGGGGCGAAGGACACCGCGCTGGGGCAGGTCATAGATCTGAGCTCGGCCCTGCGGGCGCCAGTGCAGCGAGACCCGGACAAGCCGATTTCGGACGCTGAACAGCTGCTTGAGGTCAGCGCCGACACGCGACAGAAGATAGCCGAATTGCTGAACGTGACAACTGAATTGGAATAGTTAGGATCGGCGCGACGAACGGTCGGCTTATGCGCCTCGCATTGAGAACATGCGCTTGTCTGAAAATGCAAGCACCGGCAGACTGCCCGGCAAATTCAACCTTATCCAGATCAGGGGCAACGGATGTCCGGAGCGCTCATTCGGTGTTTTGTCGCCATTCCCGTATCTTCCGAAATCGCCCAGCTATGCGCCGACGTCGCGCATGCAGCACATTGCGGTCGAAGTTTGCCTGCTGAAAACCTTCATCTGACGCTGGCTTTCCTGGGCGACCAGACCCGGGACGCCTTGATCGAACTGAATGATCATCTTGAGGCGGTTAGGTGCCCGGCCTTTTCTATCAGACTGTCCGGGCTGGGCAGCTTCGGCAACTCGCTGCACATGGCGGTAGAGCCCGATCCCGAACTCCTGCACCTGCATGAAAGCGTCCTGCAGTGCATTAGGCTGGCCGGGATGAGGCTGCAACGCCGCCGCTTTCGACCACATATCACCATCGTTCGGGGTATTGAATCGGCTCTAAACAGGGGCTTTTTGCAAATCCCAGTTCCCCAAGCCACCATGTTCGTGACCCAGTTCAACCTGAAGTCTTCGACATTACGGCCGGACGGGGCACGATATGAAACGCTGTCGACCTATCCTCTGCAGCTGCAAGGTTGGTCCGGTCAGGCTGACGACTTGGCCGACCGGTAGAGAGGCTGCACCATGTCACTAAACCGGGTGCCGGGATCGGTAAGGTTCAAAACCGCCCTGCTCAGATTCTTGGCAGCAGACTCTCCGATTTCTGCAGAAGAAAACTCGACAAACTTGTCGATGACGTCCTGTCGCGACATTGGAGCCTCAGGCCCGCCCCGGGCATGGATGTCATCCGAGCGGAAAACGCGACCGTCTTGCGTCGTTACCTGAACGTCGGCCCAGCGCCCGGCGGGAAAGCGGGAATTATGGCGGTCCGACTCGGATACGGTGATGCGGTTCAGGAAATCGGCGACGATCGGATCGGATAGTCCATCGCCGCTGATGTGCTCTACCCCGATCCGCCCGTGTACTGCAAAAGTCGAGACGGCAAATGGCAGCGAGTATTGCGCCTGCGACGTTGTCTCGGGCATCCCCGAATACAGTTGAACCGCTTCGTGAAAACTATGTATCTCGACGCGGGCGATCTGGTCATGGGTCAGATCGTGCGTGTTCATCACCGTGCGCAGCCCGTCGATGGCGGCATGGGCCCAGCGGCAGATCGGATAGGGTTTCACGTATTGATGTTCCATCTGCCAAAATGTGCCGAGGTCCTGCCAATAGGGTGCCGCGCGGGCTTTCTCGATGGTGATGGCGGGGGCGCCGGTAAAGCCGCGCTCGGCCAGAATTGCCGCCGACATGCCCACCAGCGCGCCCCAGCCCGACCCATCATGCAGCATGGTCGGGTTGGCAATCTCGCGCATCATCTGGCTGCGGGGGCCGTGATATTCGGCAATGCCAAGGCCTTGGCGCAACTGGTCCGGTGAATGGCCCCGCAAGCGGGCCGCCATTGCAACCACGCCCAGTGCGTTCCAGGCCCCCGAGGTGTGATAGTCACTGACGGTGGCATGCAGCACGATACCCGCGCGGCCCGCGATTTCGTAGCCGGTGATGACGGCCGCCAAGGCATCGGGTCCGGACAGATCAGGGCAGTGCTCGGCCAATGCGCACAGCGCGGGTATTGCCACGACACCGATATGCCCCTTGGTCGGGTTGTAGCCGTCGTGCCCGTCGAGATTGTCAGTCTGCGTGGCGGCCGCGTAAGCTGCGCCCGCCAGACTGACCCGGCGCCCATCGCACAGCATCCGCGCCGAGAACGCAGGATCTGTCGATCCGTACAGCAATGCGGCAGTATCGCGGGCGATCACGCCGGCCTCCATCGGGGTCGATGCGATCACGATGCCCAATGTATCCAGCAGCATCAGGGCCGCCGATTCGCGCGCGCTGTCGGGCATCTGGTCCGCCGGGCGGTTCAGAACAAACTCGGCAACGCGGGCGAAGGTTTCGGTCACCTGGCGCCCTCCATCGCCGGTTTCTGGTCTCGCAGGCGCAGGCCCTTTGGGTCGAAAGGAGGCGCATGCAGGATCCACGCCCTGTGCGGCTTGCCCAGGATGAAGACATGCACCTCGTCACCCGGCTGAGCCACCGCTGGGTTGGCGTATCCGATGGCCAGTGACTTGCCGACCGTATAACCATAGGCGCCCGAGGTGACGCGCCCGACGGGCGTACCATCTGGGGTGAAGATCGGCTCGCCCCCACTGGCATCGGCATCGTGGGTGACATCAACCTCGAAGATCGACAGCACCTCGCGCGCGGGATTGTCCTTGATCGCCAGCCAGGCCGCCTTGTGCAGGAAATCCTTGTCTGGCTTGATCAGCCCATCCAGACCGACTTCATGCGGCCAGTACTCCTGCGAATACTCGCGCCCCCATGAGCCATAGCCTTTTTCGATCCGCAACGCGCCCAGAGCACGGCCGCCGACCGGCCCGCCACCACAGGCGCGGGCAGCGTCCAGAAGCGCTGTATAGAGTCTGATTTGGTCCTCTTCGGCGCAGTGCAACTCCCACCCCAGATCGCCGGTGAAGCTGACGCGGATGGCAAGGCAGGTGACCCCGGCAACCTCGATCGTGGCCGAGCGCATGAAGCGGAACGCCTCATTCGAGAGGTCGGCGTTGGTCAGCCGTTGCAAGGCCTCGCGCGATTTCGGGCCGGCGATGTTGAAGCCTGCGATGCGGTTTGTGGCAACCTCGAAGGTGGTGCCCTCGGGTAGGTCCACCATGTTGAAGAACCTCTGGTGATAGCGTTCGGCCATGCCCGAGCCGATCATCATGTATTCGTCTTGGGCCGTCTTGGTGATGGTGAAATCGCCCGCCACGCCGCCACGCACGGAAATCAGCGGGGTCAGGCAAGACCGCCCCACCTCGGTCGGCACGCGGTTGGCCACCAGCCGGTCGAGCCAGTCATGCGCGCCCGGCCCCTTGACGACGTAATTGGCAAAGTTCGAAATGTCGATCACGCCCACACTTTCACGCAGCATCCGGGCCTCTTGCCCCACCGGTTCGAACCAGTTCTGGCGGGTGAAGCCGTTGGTTTCGACCATTCCGGGCCGGTCGGCGAACCACAGCGGGTGTTCCCAGCCGCAGTTGAGGCCGAAGACCGCGCCCAACTGTTTCTGCATCTCATAGGCGGGGCGCACGCGGGCGGGGCGGCCGGCGCTGCGTTCCTCGTTCGGGAAATGGATGGCGAAGCGGTGGGAATATTGATCGGCCACCCGCGCCTTGGTGAATTTCTTGTCGGCCCAGTCGCCGAACCGCGCCAGATCCCAGGCAAACATGTCGTATTGCGGCTCGCCCTCGATCATCCATTGCGCAGCCAACAGCCCCAGCCCGCCCGATTGCGAGAAGCCGGGGATGATGCCGGTGCAGCAGAAATAGTTGCACAGCTCGGGCACCGGCCCCCAGATGGCGTTGGAGTCCGGCGACCAGATCATCGGGCCGTTGATCACCCGTTTCACGCCTGCGGTGGCGGCCACCGGCACACGCTCGGTCGCGCGGATCACGTTTTCCATGATCCGGTCCAGATCGTCGGGAAACAGGTCATGGGCGAAATCCAGCGGCGTGCCATCCTCGGCCCAGAACCGCATGTCCTTTTCGTAGGCGCCGATCAGCAGCCCGTTGCCCTCCTGCCGGAAGTAATACTCGCCGTCGCGGTCGGCGATCGAGGGCAGACGGCGGCCAAGGGCGGCAACCTCGTCAATCGCTTCGGTCACGAAATACTGATGCTCGGTCGGTTGCAGCGGCAGTTCCAGTCCCGCCAGTGCGGCCACCTCACGCCCCCACAACCCGGCTGCGTTGACCACCCATTGCGTGTGGATGTCGCCCTTTTCCGTGCGCACGATCCACGAGCCGTCGGGCTGCTGTTCAGTCCCTATTACGGGGCAAAACCGTTGAATCTCGGCCCCCAGCGCGCGCGCGCCGGCGGCATAGGCATGGGTCACGCCCGAGGGGTCTACGTTGCCGCCATCGGGTTCATACATGATGCAACGGATGTCATCGAACTGCGCCAGCGGGTGCAGCTCCATCGCCTGTTCGCGGCTGATCTCATGGAAATTCAGGCCATAGAATCGCGCCTTGGCCTCTTGCAGGCGCAGCTGGTGTTCGCGCGCCTCGGTCTGGGCCAGATACAGCGAGCCCGGCTGGAACACGCCGCAGCCCTGCCCGGTTTCCTGCTCCAGCTGCTTGTACAGGTTCATCGTGTAGTGCTGGATGCGCGTGACGTTGTTGTTGTCGTGCAGCCCGTGGATATTGGCCGCCGCGTGCCAGGTTGAACCGCTGGTCAGCTCGTCCCGCTCCAGCAGTATCACGTCGGTCCAGCCCAGCTTGGCAAGGTGGTAGAGGATGGAACAACCGACAAGGCCCCCTCCGATCACGACGGCCTGTGCATGGGTTCTCATTGGACTTCTCTCCTGACTGGCGGGGGCGCGTCACCCCTCGGCATCAGAAGTCAGCCACAGTGTCCGCACACCGTATGCTCTGTTCCCGACCCCAAATGTCGGGAACAGTGCAAGTTGGGCCGGAATCCCGATTTGGGATCGTCTAGTAGGGTGCCTCGACGTCGTTCATCGAGACATAGACGGTTTTCATTTCCGAATAGTGGTTGATCGCCAGCTTCGAGTTCTCGCGCCCGACACCCGACAGTTTTGACCCGCCAAACGGCGCTTCGACCGGGGCCAGGTTGTAGGTGTTGATGTAGCAGGTGCCCGCTTCGAACCCGGCCACCACGCGATGGGCGCGGGTCAGGTCCTTGGTGAAGACGCCGGCGGCCAGGCCAAACTCGGTGGCGTTGGCGCGGGCCATCACTTCGTCCTCGGTCTCGAAATCCAGCACCGACATGACGGGGCCAAAGATCTCCTCGCGCGCGATGGTCATGTCGTCTGTCACGTCGGCAAAGACCGTGGGCTGAATGTAGAAGCCCGGGCGATCCAGCCGCGCACCGCCATGGACCAGCCGTGCGCCCTCGGCCTTGCCCTTCTCGATATAGCCCAGAACGATGTTCATCTGGGCCTCGCTGACCATCGGGCCGAAGTTCACGGCCTCATCCATCGGGTCGCCGAACTTCACATTGGCAAGGCGTTCGCTCAGACGGGTCAGGAAGGCCTCTTTGATGCCTTTCTGCACGAAGACCCGCGTGCCGTTGGAACAGACCTGACCGGATGAGTAGAAATTGCCCAGGATCGCGCCCGAGACGGCGTTGTCGATATCGGCATCGTCGAACACGATAAGGGGCGACTTGCCGCCCAGTTCCATCGTGACGTGTTTCATGCCCTCGGCCGCGGCGGCATAGACCTTGCGGCCCGTGGGCACCGAGCCCGTCAGCGACACCTTGGCCACGCGCGGGTCGGTGACCAGCGCGGCGCCCACATCGCCATAGCCCTGAACCACGTTGTAGATGCCCTTGGGGGCACCGGCCTCGATCAGGATCTCGGCCACTTTCAACGCCGACAGGGGCGTGGTTTCCGAGGGTTTGAACACCATCGCGTTGCCACAGGCCAGCGCCGGAGCGCCCTTCCAGCATGCGATCTGGGTCGGGTAGTTCCACGCGCCGATGCCGACGCAGACGCCCAGCGCCTCGCGGTTGGTATAGACGAAATCGCCGCCGCCCAGCGGGATATGCTCACCGGTCAGTGACCCGGCCAGCCCGCCGAAATATTCCAGCGCATCCGCGCCCGAGGTCGCATCGGCCACCAGCGTTTCCTGTAACGGTTTGCCGGTGTCATGGGTTTCCAGGATCGACAGCTCGTGGTTGCGGTCGCGCATGATGTCGGCGGCGCGGCGCAAGACGCGGCCGCGCTCGGTCCCGGTCATGGCCGCCCAGGTCTTTTGCGCGAGTTTCGCGCTGTTTAGAGCCTGTTCGATGATCTGCGGCGTCGCCGAATGCAGGCGGGCGATGACCTCGCCCGTGGCCGGATAGATCACGTCGATCGGGGTGCCTGCGGTGTCTTCGACATATTCGCCATCAATAAAGTGGCTGGCCTTGGGCTGAACATTCATTGCGGATCCTTTTTTCTCGGGCCCCGGGGAGACAGGTGCCGGTCGGTTTCATCCGCAGGTAATGATTATTGATTGATCAGTCAATAAAGCACTGCTTTGGGCGAATTTTTGCCAACAAAAAAAGGGGCCCTCTTGAAAAAAATGGTTAATGTTCCATCTCTGTTCTGCATGATCGGAGGATCACCAGATGGAACAGTCTTTGCGCAAATCCACCCCGATGGGGCCGACCAACGACTACCACATTCTGCCCGTCACAGACCGTCAGATGCGCTATGCGCGCGCGATCGCCCAGCAGTCCGCTCTGGAGATCCCGGTCGAGGCGCAGCGCGACCGGCGATCCATGTCCGATTGGATTTCGGCGCACAAGCCGCACGATCCCTCCCCCTTTGCCGACTACCCGACGGGCAAACAGGTGGCCTTTGCCGAGTGGATCTCGCGCACAAAACGCCGCCCGATCCCCAGCGAGTGCTTCCGCGACAAACGTGCGATGTCGCAATGGATTGATCGGAACAAGTGAATAAGTGTGGCCGGCGGGCTCAGGCGTCTTTGTCATGGCGATGGCGATGCGACCGACCATACAGCCCCACGGCCGCAGCCACGAATAGGCCCAGTAGAATATAGCCGGTAATCGCCTCAGCCACGGCAAGGGCGCGGCACACACCAACTGGCCGCAAGTCACCAAAACCAACCGTCGTGAAGGTAACATACGAGAAATACAGGACATCCGCCGGACCGCGGGCGCCTTCAACGCACAGATCGTAGTACCCATATGACCCGTAGACTGCAGCGAACAGAAACGGCACGACCTGGATGAAGGAAATTCCCATCAGCAGCAACTGCCGCTTGGGCGAGCGCACAAGCGCCATGTAGTACCAGGTTTGAGAGAACAGCCAAATCGCCAACCCGATGGTGGCCGCGGCTCCGATTGTGTCGCCGGCGGCGGATTCGGTCAGGTGTGAAAGGATGTACCAAGCCAGAGCACTGAGCATGACAAGGCCCATCGCTGCGATCAGCGTGGGCTTCCAATCCTGCAATGTGGTTGGATCATGCGCCATCGTCCCCCTCCCCAAGCACGGGTACCCGCCATATTTTAACGCCGGGCGCATCATCGCAAGCTTTTTTGCGTGATTCGAAGCTATTGGCCGCCGATATGCTCTTCGCCCCGCGCCCGTGCCAGCGTGATCTGTTTCTGCCGTTCGCGGAACCGCGCCTTGTCGGCCTCGGACGTCTCGTGGATGCACTGGTGGCAGGACACGCCATGTTCGTATTCGGGGCGGTCCCTGTCCTGAGGCAGGATCGGGCGGCGGCAGCCATGACACAGCTGGTGCGGCCCCTCGACCAGCCCGTGCCCTACGGAAACGCGATTGTCGAACACGAAGCACTCACCCTTCCAGGTGCTGTCCTCAGGCGGGACCTCCTCAAGATAGCGCAGGATGCCGCCTTTCAGGTGGTACACATCCTCGACCCCCTGCCCAAGCAAATAGTTGGTGGATTTCTCGCAGCGGATGCCACCGGTGCAGAACATGGCGACGCGCTTGTTGTGGAATCGGTGCTTGTTCTGCTCCCACCAGGTGGGAAAATCGCGAAAACTGGCCGTTTTAGGGTCGATTGCGCCGTCGAACGTGCCGATCGACACCTCATAGTCATTGCGCGTGTCGATCACCACCACGTCATCCGAACGGATCAGGTCGTTCCAGTCCTGCGGCTCGACATAATGGCCGGTGCGGGCGCGCGGATCGACATCCGGCTGGCCCATGGTCACGATCTCTTTCTTCAGGCGCACCTTCATCTTGCCAAAGGGCGGCTGGCTGGCGGTGGCCTCTTTCCATTCCAGATCGGCACAACCCGGCAGCGCCCGGATAAACGCCAGCACCGAGTCGATCCCGGCGCGGGGGCCGGCGATGGTGCCGTTGATGCCTTCATGCGCCAGCAGCAGCGTGCCCTTGACCGACTGCGCGCGGCACAGCTCCAGCAGCGGCGCGCGCAGGGCGTCCGGGTCGGCAAAACGGGTGAAGTGATAAAGTGCGGCGATCGTGTACATGGCCGCGATCTAATGCGCGGCCCCCCGCAACGCAAGACACCGCATTGACGACCCCCGCCCGCCCCCCTACCGATAGGACACGCAAAGGAGGCCGCCATGACCCATGCCCTGATCGTGATCGATGTCCAGAACGACTTCTGCCCCGGCGGCGAACTGGCGGTTCCCAACGGGGATGAGATCGTCGCCCCGATCAATGCCATGATGCCCGATTTCGATGCGGTGATCCTGACGCAGGACTGGCACCCGGCGGGTCATTCCTCGTTCGCGTCATCCCATCCGGGCAAGGCGCCTTATGATCTGGTCGAGATGCCCTATGGCCCACAGGTCCTGTGGCCCGACCACTGCGTGCAGGGCACGCCCGGCGCCGAATTCCACCCCGACCTGCGCACCGACGCCGACCTGATCCTGCGCAAGGGCTTCCGCAGTGCGATCGACAGCTATTCGGCCTTCTTCGAAAACGACCGGACCACGCCCACTGGGCTGGAAGGCTATCTGCGCACGCGCGGGATAGACCGGTTGACGCTGGTGGGGCTGGCGACCGATTTCTGCGTGCATTATTCGGCGGTGGATGCGGCCCGGCTGGGCTTTGATGTGGCCGTCAGAACCGACGTTTGCCGCGCAATCGATCTGGATGGGTCGCTCGCAGCGGCGGAACAGGCCATGCGCGACGCGGGTGTTACGCTGGCCTAACGGTTCAGGGCGTCGCTCCGGCCGCAGCCAGATATTTCAGCAGGACGAACACGATTACCGCAAGGCCAAGGGCGAAGCCAATGCGCCCCGGCACGGTTCTTCGGTCAGGTTTTGCGGGCGCAGGTGTGGCCGGTTGCGGGCGGCGCACCGGATCGCGGCGTTTGATGCCGATCCCAGGCTGCGCGCTGCGAACATGGCGCAGAAAGTCGCGCAGATTGAATTCACCGCAATACTGGCCGCGCAATCCCGTGGCCCGAATATTTGCAAACAGCTGGCGCAGGACCTTTTCGCGGGCCGCGGCGTCTTCGGGCGGATAGAAACCACGCGATTCACCACTGCCGTGGCTGTCCAGAATGAATCCGGCATCTACGAACACCTGACGCAGATTCGGTGACGCCCCCCTCAGAGCATCAGCCGTCTTCACATCGCGAAAACGCGCGCAGACCGTTGCGGTTTTCGGCTCAGTCGTAGCCGACGAACCGCAATCGCTCCCATCTTTTGCAATCGTTACAATATCAAAGTCGTAAGCCAGACCCATTCAACCAACTACTACCTTCTCGTACCATCCCACCGACTAACTAGACCGCGAAAAGAACAGACATTATGCCCGCATTATGGCCTGTCCTTGGCATTGTTACCAAATCCGCGACTCTTGCCATTCACCGCCCTGATTGATCTAACAACGGAAATGGCAGGAGTTCCCCATGGTCGACATCGCGACCCGTGTCTACAATCACAAATGGAAGATCGACCCGATTGTCCGGTCGTTGATCGACACGGACTTCTACAAACTGCTGATGTGCCAGTCAGTGTTTCGAAACCGACCCCAAACAACGGTCGAGTTTTCCTTGATCAACCGCTCGAATCACGTCCCCCTGGCCAAGTTGATCGACGAGGGCGAACTGCGCGAACAGCTGGACCATATCCGCTCGCTCAGCCTCAGCCGGGGTGAAAGCACCTGGCTGCGGGGCAATACCTTCTACGGCAAACGCCAGATGTTCCGCCCCGATTTCATGGAATGGTTCGAGAATCTGCGCCTGCCGCCCTATCACCTCGAACGCCGCGGCGATCAGTACGAGCTGACATTCGAAGGCAAATGGCACGAGGTCATGCTGTGGGAGATTCCTGCCTTGGCGGTGCTGATGGAGCTCCGCTCACGCGCGGTTCTGAACGACATGCGCCGGTTCGAGCTTCAGGTTCTCTATGCCCGCGCCATGACCCGTGTCTGGGAAAAAATCGAAACGCTGCGCGGCATTCCCGGTTTGGGGATCGCAGATTTCGGCACCCGGCGGCGGCATTCCTTCCTGTGGCAGGACTGGTGCGTGCAGGCGATGATCGAAGGGCTGGGCCCGGCCTTCACGGGAACGTCGAACTGCCTGATCGCCATGCGGCGCGAGGTCGAGGCGATCGGCACCAATGCGCATGAACTGCCGATGGTCTATTCGGCGCTGGCCGAAACCGACGAAGGACTGGCCCGCGCGCCCTATGACGTGCTGAGCGACTGGCATGACGAACATGACGGCAACCTGCGGATCATCCTGCCCGACACCTATGGCACCAAGGGGTTTCTGGACCGCGCACCCGACTGGCTGGCCGGCTGGACCGGCATCCGCATTGACAGCGGCGATCCGGCCAAGGGCGCCGAGATCGCCATCGAGTGGTGGAAATCGCGCGGCGAGGATCCCAGCCAGAAGCGGATCATATTCTCGGACGGGCTCGATGTGGACAAGATCCGCGAATTGCACGGCCAATTCGCGGGCCGGGTGAAGGTCTCGTTCGGGTGGGGCACGTTGCTGACCAACGATTTCCGCGGTCTGGTGCCGGGGGATGCGCTGGCGCCGTTCTCGCTGGTGTGCAAGGCGGTCTCGGCCAATGGGCGGCCGACGGTGAAACTGTCGGACAACCCCGAAAAGGCGATGGGGCCGAAAGACGAGATCGAGCGCTACAAGCGCGTCTTTGGCGTAGGGGAACAAGAAGCGATCGAAGTGATCGTCTAGCCCGGCTCAGCCGTGATGGGCGGCCACGGTTTTCAACTGGGAAAAACCGTACAGCGCCTCGAACCCCTTTTCGCGGCCATGGCCCGATTTTCCGACCCCGCCGAACGGCAGCTCGACCCCGCCGCCCGCGCCGTAATTGTTGATGAACACCTGCCCCGCGCGCAGCCGTTTGGCCAGCCGCATCTGCCGCGCGCCGTCCCGCGTCCAGACCCCGGCCACCAGCCCATAGTCGGTGCCGTTGGCGATTTGAATGGCCTGCTCCTCGGTGTCGAAGGGGATCAGAACCTGGACCGGGCCAAAGATTTCCTGCTGCGCCAGCGGATGATCGGGCGGCACGTCACCAAACAGCATCGGGCGCACATAAGCCCCGCCCGGCGGCGCGTGATCCACGATCCGGCCTTGTGCGGCGATCTCAAGATCGGCCCCCTGCGCCAGAAAGCCGGTCACGATCTGCTTCTGCCGGTCCGAGATCAGCGGCCCGACACGCAGATCCTCGGTCGCGGGGCCGACGGTCAGGTCGGCATAGGCGGCGGCCATGCGCGCCTTGACCTCGGCATAGACGCCGCGCTGCACCAGAACACGCGACCCGGCCGAGCAGGTCTGGCCCGCGTTCTGGATGCCCGCATTCACCAGAAACGGCAACGCCGCCTCCAGATCGGCATCATCGAACACCAATTGCGGAGATTTCCCGCCCAGTTCCAGCGTCACCGGCACCACGTTGGCCCCGGCCGCCTGCTGCACCAGCGCGCCCGTCGCCACGGACCCGGTGAAAGAGATGTGGTGCACACCCGGATTGCCGGACAGCGCCGCCCCGGCCTCGGCCCCGATGCCGGGCACCACGTTCAGCGCCCCGGCCGGCAGGCCGGCCTCGGTGGCCAAATGGGCAAAGGCCAACGCGGTCAGACAGGCCTCTTCGGCCGGTTTCAGAATGCAGGCATTGCCCATCGCCAGCGCCGCCCCGACCGAGCGGCCGATGATCTGCATCGGATAGTTCCACGGCACGATATGGCCGGTCACGCCATGCGGCTCGCGCAGGGTGTAGACCGTGTAGCCGTCCAGATAGGGGATGGTCTCGCCCATCACCTTGTCCGCCGCTCCGCCGTAGAATTCGCAGTACCGCGCCAGCGCCACCGCATCGGCGCGGGCTTGGGTCAGCGGTTTGCCAACGTCCAAGGCTTCGAGCAACGCAAGTTCTTCGGTCCTGTCCTGCACCAACTGTCCAAGACTGGTCAGGATACGGCCCCGCTCAACGGCGGTCATGCGCCCCCAGTCTCCGTCCAGCGCCGCCTGCGCGGCCTGCACGGCGGCATCGATCTGCGGCACCCCACCACGCGCGATCCGGCAGAGCGGCGTGCCGTCGGACGGGTTGGTCAGATCAAGCGTGTCGTCGGTTGCGACCCAATCGCCTCCGATCAGGCACAGGGTGGGATCAAACCAGATGGGATTTTGCATATCTGCCTCCAAAACAGGCTCTAACAAAGCGGTATCATGCCGCGCCCTGCCCGATCTGGGGCAATTTCGGCACGGCTTGGATCAGGGTTTGCGTATAGGGGTGCTGCGGGTCCGCGAACACGCGCTCGGTCTCGCCCTGTTCGACGATGCGGCCCGCCTGCATCACCATCACCCGGTCGGTGATGGTGCGCACCACGCTCAGGTCATGGCTGATGAACAGGTAGGTCAGGTCATAGGCCGCACACAGCTCGGCCAGCAGGTCGAGGATTTGCGCCCGGACCGAGACATCCAGCGCCGAGACCGCCTCGTCGAACAGGATCAGCTCGGGCCGGATGATCAGGGCGCGGGCGATGGCGATGCGCTGGCGCTGCCCGCCCGAGAATTCGTGGATGTATTTGCCTGCATCGTCGGGCGAGAGCCCGACGGCGGTCAACATCTCAGCGATGCGATCCTGCCGTTCAGACCCGGTGGGCGGGGTTTCCAGCAGGTGAAAAGGTTCGGTGATCAGGCGGGCGACCCGGTGGCGGGGGTTGAAGCTGCCGAACGGGTCCTGGAACACCACCTGCATCTTGCGACGCACGGCCAGGTTGGATTTGTGCCCGGTGAACACCGGCTGGCCGTCCAGCAGGATCTGCCCGCCCTGCACCTCCTCGAGCCCTAAAATGGCTCGCGTTAGAGTCGATTTTCCGCAACCGGACTCGCCCACAAGCCCAAGGCGTTCGCCCCGATTCAGCGTGAAACTCACATTGTCCACGGCGCGATGATGGCCGGGCTTTTCGAACAGCCGCGTGCGCGGCAGGCGATAGTCGCGCACCACGTTGAGGACCTCGAGCAACGGCGCGGGCGCGGGCGGCGCAGGCAATGCGACCCGGTGGCCCGAGGCCTGAAACAGCATCCGCGTATAGGCATGCTGCATGTGGCGCAGCAGGTGGTCGGTGGCCCCGGTTTCGACCACTCGCCCCTTCTGCATCACCACGATCCGGTCGGCCATGTCGGCCACGACCGCCAAATCATGGGTGATCATCAGCAGGCCCATGCCGTATTCGGTGACCAGCCCCCGTAGCAGATCGAGGATCTGCGCCTGCGTGGTCACATCCAGCGCGGTTGTCGGCTCGTCCGCGATCAGCAGCCGGGGGCGCAGGGCGATGGCCATGGCAATCACCACCCGCTGCCGCTGCCCGCCCGACAATTCGTGCGGGTAGCGGTCCAGCGGGAACCTCTCGGGCGGCAGGCCGACGCGGGTCAAAACCTCGCGGGCACGGGCCTCGGCCTGATCGGGCGGCATCGCCTTGTGGATCAGGATGGTTTCCATCACCTGCGCCCCGATGGTCTGGACCGGGTTGAGCGCCGTCATCGGCTCTTGGAACACCATGCCGATCGCCGCCCCGCGCAGGGCGCACATCTCGGCCTCGGGCAGGCCTAGCAGGTCCTGCCCGTCCAGTCGCAGCGCCCCCGATGTCCGCGCCCCGTTGGGCAAAAGCTGCATCACCGCCAGCGCCGTAATCGACTTGCCCGAACCGCTCTCGCCGGTGACGGCCACGATCTGTCCGGGATCGACGGACAGGCTTACGTCCTTGAGGATGCCGACGGCGTGGATCGACAGCGACAGGTTATGGATTTCCAGCAGGCTCATGCGCGCGCCGCCCGGATGCGGGGGTCGAGCCAGTCGCGCAGCCCGTCGCCCATCAGGTTCAGCCCCAGCACCGTGACGATGATCGCCAGCCCCGGAATCAGAGCCAGATGCGGGGCAAAACTGACCATTGTCTGCGCATCGGCCAGCATGCGGCCCCAGCTGGGCGTGGGAGGCTGCGCGCCCAGACCGACATAGGACAGACCCGCCTCGGCCAGAATACCCAGAGAGAACTGGATGGTGCCCTGCACGATCAACAGGTTGGCGACGTTGGGCAGGATGTGCTCGGCCGAGATGCGCGCCGCGCCCTTGCCCGCGACGCGGGCCGCCAGGATGAACTCGCGCTCCCACAGGGACAGCGCCGCGCCGCGGGTAATGCGGGCGAAGACGGGGATGTTGAAGATGCCGATGGCGATGATCGCGTTCACCGCACCGGGGCCGAAGACGGCGGTGATTAGGATGGCAATCACCAGCGAGGGAAAGGCAAAGACCAGATCGTTGCCGCGCATGATCAGCTCGTCCAGCCAAGACCCCTTGCGCGCCGCGGCCGTCAGGCCCAATGGCACGCCGAACCCCATGCCAATGCCCACCGCCACCAGCGCCACCGCGATCGAGGTGCGCGCACCCACCATGATCATCGAGAACATGTCGCGCCCGAAATGATCGGTACCGAACCAGTGCTGTGCGTTGGGCGGCTGCAGCTTCTCGGGGATGTTCAGCGCGGCGTGGTCATAGGGTGTCCAGACGAAGGACAGCAGGGCCATCAGCACCACCACCGAGGTCAGCCCCGCCCCAAGGATCAGCGCGCGGCTCATGTGCGGCTCCGCAACCGGGGATCGACCGCGGCATAGGCCAGATCGACCAGGAAGTTCACCGTGATGACCGCAAAGACCAGCAGCATCACCACCGACTCCACAACGATCAGGTCCCGCGCCGAGATCGCCTGGAACACCAGCCGCCCCAGCCCGGGCAGGTAGAAGACCTGCTCGATGATGATCGACCCGGCCAGCAGAAACGAGAACTGCAGCCCGATGATCGTCAGCACTGGGATAAGCGCATTGCGCACCCCGTGCCGCCACAGCGCCTGGCGGCGCGACAGCCCCTTGGCGCGGGCGGTGCGCATGAAATCCTCACCCAGAATGTCCAGCAGCGCCGAGCGCATGACCCGCGACAGAATCGCCGCCTGCGGCAGGGCCAGCGCGATCGCCGGCAGCGTCAGCGAGTGCAGCCCGGCCCACAGGCCGTTGTCCCACCCCGCGAACCCGCCCGCGTTGAACCAGCGTAGATTGATCGCGAATATCAGCACCAGCATCATCGCGAACCAGAAGTTCGGCACCGCGATGCCCAACTGCGTGGCCCCCATCACCGCCAGATCGCCCGGCTTCCCCCGGCGCGCGGCGGCATAGATGCCGACCGGAAAGGCGATCAGCGTCGACAGTGTCAGCGCATAGAGCGCCAGCGGCAGCGACACCCACAGCCGGTCGGCCACCATCTGCGCCACCGGCGTGCGATAGGTGTACGAGGTACCGAAATCTCCGGCCAGCATGCCGCTGACCCAGTTCAGGTAGCGCTGCGGCCGTGACACGTCCAAGCCCAGTTCGGCGCGCAGGGCGGCCAGCGTTTCGGGCTGGGCGTTCACCCCCAGCATGAACGAGGCCGGATCCCCCGGTGCCACCTCGACCACCGCGAAGATGACCACCGAAGCGACGGCAAGGCTGAGTGCCAGCGAAATCAGACGTTTGAGCGCATATCGGAGCATTGCCGCCACGTTAGGCCGGGATTGGCCGCCGGTCCAGCGGCACAGCGCGTCAGGACTGCATCAGAAACGCCCAGACCGCATAGCCCACGATCGCGGCATAGCCCAGCGGATAGATCCACTTGATCGCGTAGTTGTCCAGCTTGCGCGCCGTGTCTTCGCGCCCCGAGACTTTGAGCCGCCGCAGCATAACGTTGAACACCACCAGCGCCCCGGTCATCAGGAACATGCATTGCAGGATGAAATCCAGAAAGGTCAGATAGCCCAGCTTGGGCAGATCGGCCGAGATTGCCCAGTTGAAGGCGACAAAGACCAGCAGGTTGGCCCCCGCGATATCGATCCGCTTGCGGTATTCGTCCAGAAAGAACAGCGCCCAGCCGACCAGAACCAGCACCAGCATGGGCAGGAACACCCGGATGACATAGTAGGTCAGGTGGCGCTTGCCCTCGAAGACCAGCGACACCTGATCGCTTTCATTGCCCGACAGGCCGGTCGTGGTCGAGGCCAGCATACGGGCGTTGCCCAAAATCCACTCCTCTTCGCCCAGCGTGTCGCCCAGCCCCGAGAACTGGTCCAGCGCGTAGTAGTGCACGAAGTCGGACGGAAAGACCGAGACGACCTCGAAGTGGAACTCCTGCGTGTCGAAGGGGAACCTGAGGAAGTTGAAATGCGGCGCCTGCAGCGTCAGCGAGGATTTCTCGACAAACGTCACATGCCCATCATGGCGCAGAGCGGCCGCGGATTCGTGCACCCAGCGGTTGGATTGCTGGTTGTGGATGACGAAGGCCGGAACCACCGCATCCCGGGCGGCCGCATGGCGCACGAAGGCCGGCGGATCGAATACGCGGAAATCGCGGCCCAGCTCATCCGGATCGAACGCCAGGGCCGGATCGCTCCATTCAAAACGCAGCACGACCACTGCGCCATAATTCTCGGCCTTCTGATCGACCGAAGTGATCTGGTCGATCTTGATGCCGACGCCGACCTCGACCGGGTTTTCCGGGGTGCCCAACAGCGCGCTGTGGCCATCCTGAAACAACCCTTGCGCGCCCGAGGGCCCAGACAGGGCCAGGGCGACCATGAAGAAAAACACCGAAACCAGGCAACGTGTCATCTGAAACAGACCCTAATATGGGGAAATGGGCCCGCAAGGCGGACCCGAAAGGCTCATTCCGCCCAGCTGATCGCGGTCAGGTCAATGGCCGCCGTGGGCGCGTTTTCCCACAGGCCCTGAACGCCGGCCTTGGCCACGCCCAGCTTGGCCAGCTGGAACAGATAGGCGTTGACGTAATCCTCGGCGATCATGCGCTGCGCCTCGCCCATAAGGCGGGTGCGTTCGTCGGGGTCGGTGGTCGCGTTCAGCGTTGCCATCAGAGCCTGGAAGTCCAGGTTGTCATATTGGAAGTAGTAATCCGGCCGGGCATAGATGCCGATGTCCATCGGCTCGGTATGGCTGACGATGGTCAGGGCGAAATCCTTGCCCTTGAACACGGTTTCCAGCCACTGCGCCCATTCCACGTTGATGATCTCGGCTTTGATGCCGACCTCGGCCAGTTGCGCGGCCACGATCTCGCCTCCGCGGCGGGCGTAGGAGGGCGGCGGCAAGTGCAACGTGGTTTCGAACCCGTCCGCGAATCCGGCCTCGGCCAGCAGGGCGCGGGCCTTGTCCGGGTCATGTGCCGAATTGCCGGTCAGATCGACATAGGCCGGGTTGTGCGGCGCGAAATGCGTGCCGATCGGCGTGCCGTAGCCGAACATCGCACCATCGATGATCGCCTGACGGTCGATCGCATGGGCCAGCGCCTGCCGCACCCGCACGTCGTCGAAGGGCGGCTTCTTGTTGTTGGTCGCCAGAATGGTTTCGCCCTCGGTCGAACCGACAAGCACCTGAAACCGCGGGTCGGCCTCGAATTGCGACAGGTTCTCGGGGGCGGGGAAATTGTCAAACACGTCCACGTCCTCGGCCATCATCGCGGCAAAGGCGGCGGTGGGGTCCGAGATGAACTTGAACGTGGCCTTCTCCAGCGCGGGTTGGTCACCCCAGTAATCGGGGTTGCGCTCCAAGGTGATGCGGTCGCCCTGGACCCATTCGGCGAACTTATAGGCGCCGGTGCCCACCGGGTTGGTCTTGATGCCCTCGATGCTTTCGGGCGCCACGATCACCGCGTCGCCCCAAGCCAGGTTGAACAGGAAATTGCCGTTGGGGTCTGCCAGAGTGATTCTGACGGTCAGCGGGTCCACGACCTCGACGCTTTCAATCCCGGCGAACAGGGCCTTCTGCGCATTGGCGCTGTCCTCGGCGGTGGCGCGGTCGAGACTGAACTTCACGTCCTCAGCATCCATCGTGGTGCCATCGTGAAAGGTGACGCCATCGTGCAGCGTGAAGGTATAGACCTTTCCGTCCTCGGAAATCTCCCAGCTTTCGGCCAGCCCCGGCACGACCGAGCCATCGCCCATGAACCGGGTCAGCCCTTCGAACACGTTGGTGTAGACCACCGAATCGATGGCTTGCGCGGCGGCGCTGGTCGGGTCCAGATGCGGCGGTTCCAGCTGCATGGCGATGGTGATGTCCGACCGGGCCATGGCCTGCGAGGCGAGCAGCCCCACGCCCAGCGCCATGGCGCAGGCAAAGGTGCGAAAGAACGGCTTGGTCATGTAAATTCCCTCCCAGAATGTGCGGATGGGCGGCGTATGACGCGGCCCTGACGGAAACAATGTCCCTGCAAACCTTGGGTCATTCAAGGAAATGTTCGCGCAACCGGGGTTTCTCTGGCCCCTGCCGATCTGCTATGCCGCGCTGCAACATGAACCCCGCGAGGAGCGAGCATGAGCGCCACCGCCCGCAAGACAGCCCCGAATGCCGAGGATATCCGCGCCCGCAAAGGGGGCGATCCGCTGGTCAGCCTGACCGCCTATACCACGCCGATGGCCCGGCTGATGGACCCCCATTGCGACTTCGTCCTGGTGGGCGACAGCGTCGGCATGGTGCTGCACGGGCTGAGCTCGACCCTGGGCGTGACGATGGAGATGATGATCCTGCACGGGCAGGCCGTGGCGCGCGGGCTGGAGACGGCGATGATGGTCATCGACATGCCCTTTGCCAGCTATGAAGAAAGCCCTGCGCAGGCCTTCCGCAACGCGGCCCGGCTGATGGCCGAGACCGGCGCCGGCGCGGTCAAGCTGGAAGGCGGGGTCGAGATGGCCGAGACGATCCGCTTTCTGGTCAAGCGCGGCATCCCGGTGATGGCGCATGTGGGTCTGACGCCGCAATCGATCAACACGCTGGGCGGCTACAAGGTGCAGGGCCGCGACGAACAGGCCGAGACGGTGCTGGCCGACGCCCGCGCCGTGGCCGAGGCCGGGGCGTTTTCCGTCGTGCTCGAGAAGGTTCCGCAGGGTCTGGCCGACCGGATCACCGCCGAGCTGCCCATCCCTACCATCGGCATTGGAGCCTCGGCCGGCTGTGACGGTCAGATCCTGGTGGTTGACGACATGTTGGGCTTTTTCACGGCCTTCAAACCGAAATTCGTCAAACGCTATGCCGATCTGGGCCCGCTGGCCGAGGCCGCCATCGCCGAATACGCCGCCGAGGTGCGCGCCCGCACCTTCCCCGCGGCCGAGCATGTGTTTGCCGATCAGGCGCCCGCCAAGGGGGGCAAGGCATGACCGCGCCCATCCTGCGCTCCCTTTCAGAGCTGCGCGCCAAGACCCGGGCCTGGCGCCGGGCGGGCCAGACCATCGGCGTGGTGCCCACCATGGGCGCGCTGCATCAGGGGCACCTGTCGCTGGCACAGGCGGCGCGGGCCGATTGCGACCGTGTGATCGTGACGATCTTCGTCAATCCCAAGCAGTTCAACAACCCCGAGGATCTGGCCAAGTACCCGCGCACCGAGCAGGACGACGCGGCCAAGCTGGCGCCGCTGGGGGTCGATGCGATCTATGTCCCCGACCCGGACCAGATCTATCCGGACGGGTTCGTCACCACCGTGTCCGTCGCCGGCCTGACCGACGTAATGGAGGGCGAATTCCGCCCCGGACATTTCGACGGCGTGGCGACCGTCGTGGCGAAACTGTTCCTGCAGACGCAGGCGGACCGAGCCTATTTCGGCGAAAAGGACTATCAGCAGTTGATGGTCGTGCGCCGCATGGCCCGCGATCTGGACATCCCGATCGAGGTGATCGGCTGCCCCACCGTGCGCGAGCCCTCGGGGCTGGCGATGTCCTCGCGCAATCTGCGCCTGTCGGACCAGGGGCTGGCGACCGGGGCGCGGATGCAAGCGTTGATGCAGGACATGGCCGGGCAACTGGCGCAGGGCGCCGCGTTCGCCGATCTGGTGGGGCCGGCCCGCGAGACGCTGCTGGCGGCGGGCTTTTCCGAGGTGGAATATATCGACCTGCGCTGCGCCGAAACGCTTGCGCCGCTGACCGCCGCCACGCGCCCCGCGCGCCTGTTCGCCACCGCCTGGCTGGAGGGCGTGCGCCTGATCGACAATATCGACGTGCCGGTGGCCTGAAACTGGGGTCTGGAACGGCCCCGACCAATCGCCTAATGTCCCCTGAAAATGACGACCGGGGGGAGCACGGGCATGACCTATATTCTGGCAATCGATCAGGGCACCACGTCCTCGCGCGCGATCCTGTTCGACGCGCAGATGCAGCGCGTGGGCACCGCACAGCAGGAATTCACCCAGTATTTCCCGCAGGAAGGCTGGGTCGAGCACGACCCCGAGGAAATCTGGGACAGTGTCCTGAACGTCTGCCGGCAGGTGATGGACAAGGTGGGCGCCTCGGCCGACCAGATCGCCGGGATCGGCATCACCAACCAGCGCGAAACCACCGTGGTCTGGGACAAGGTGACCGGCAAGGCCATCCACAACGCCATCGTCTGGCAGGACCGCCGCACCGCCGAGATCTGCCAGCGGTTCCGCGACGCGGGCTGCGAGGATGACGTGACCGCCCAGACCGGCCTGCTGCTCGACCCATATTTCTCGGGCACCAAGGTCAAATGGATACTGGACACCGTACCCGGCGCGCGCGACCGGGCCGAGGCGGGCGAGCTGCTGTTTGGCACCATCGACAGCTTCCTGATCTGGCGCCTGACCGAGGGCCAGGTCCACGCCACCGACGCCACCAACGCCGCGCGCACCCTGCTGTTCGACATCCACAAGGGCAACTGGAGCGCCGAGATCTGCGATCTTCTGGACGTGCCGCTGTCGATGCTGCCCGAGGTGCGCGACTGCGCGGCCGATTTCGGCCAGACCAGCCTGTTCGGCGGGGCGATCCCGATTCTGGGCGTGGCCGGTGACCAGCAGGCCGCCACGATCGGGCAGGCCTGTTTCCAGCCGGGCATGATGAAATCCACCTATGGCACCGGCTGTTTCGCGCTGCTGAACACCGGCACGCAGCCGGTGGAGTCGAAAAACCGCCTACTGACCACCATCGCCTATCAGCTGGACGGTCAGCGGACCTATGCGCTGGAAGGCTCGATCTTCATCGCGGGCGCGGCGGTGCAGTGGCTGCGCGACGCGCTGCAGATCATCGACTCGGCCCCGCAAAGCGGCGAACTGGCCGCGCAGTCCGACCCCAACCAGCATGTGGTGCTGGTGCCCGCCTTCACCGGGCTGGGCGCGCCCTATTGGAAGCCCGACTGCCGCGGCGCCATGTTCGGCCTGACCCGCAACTCGGGCCGGGCCGAGATCGCACGGGCCACGCTGGAAAGCATCGCCTTCCAGACCCGCGACCTGTGGCACGCGATGCAGGGCGATTGGGGCGCCGACGCGGACGTGATTCTGCGGGTCGATGGCGGGATGAGCGCTTCCGACTGGGCGATGCAGGGCCTGTCGGACATTCTGGGCGCGCCGGTCGACCGGCCGGTGATGCAGGAAACCACGGCGCTGGGCGCAGCCTGGCTGGCGGGGATGAAGGCCGGGGTCTACCCCGATCAGGCCGGATTTGCCGAAACCTGGGCGCTGGACCAACGGTTCGAACCGATCCTGCCCGAGGCTGACCGCGAAGCGGCCTATGCGCGCTGGAAACGGGCGGTGCAGGCCACCATGGCGTTCTGATCCACTCTGACCCGCGGCGCAGCCCGGGTCAGCTGTGATCCTTCAGCAGGCGCTGTTTCTGGCGCGACCAGTCGCGCTTGGCCTGGGTTTCGCGCTTGTCGTGGATTTTCTTGCCCTTGGCGATGCCGATCTTGAGCTTGGCCCGACCCTTGTGGTTGAAATACAGCACCAGCGGCACCAGCGTCATGCCCTTGCGCTGCGTGGCGTTCCACAGGTTCGACAGCTCTTTCCGGGACACCAGCAGCTTGCGCCGGCGGCGCTCTTCGTGCTTGAACGCCTTGGCCTGGTCGTAGGGCGCGATGTAGCTGTTGATCAGCCACAGTTCACCATCCTCGACCGCGGCATAGCTTTCCGCGATGTTCGCCCCGCCCGCGCGCAGAGACTTGACCTCGGACCCTTCCAGCACGATGCCGCACTCGATATCCTCTTCGATCGCGTAATCGAAGCGGGCCCGCCGATTTTCGGCGATCACCTTGTAGTTGGGGTATGTCTTCTGCTTCTGCTTGGCCATGACGCCGTGATGTATGCGGCTTCGTCAGCCCTTGCAAGATGGGCGCGTCAGGATTTGGCCGAGATGATCAGGTCGGGGCCAAAGATCGTGTCTGCGTGATTGTGCAGATAGATCTTCAGCCACGGGGTGAACCGTTCGGGGTGACGGCGCACTTCGGCCAGCAGATCGTGGTAGTCGATCCAGCGGATCTCCATCACCTCGTCGGGATTGGGCTCGATCTTCAGCGGCCCGCGCACATGCGCCAAGAACACGTCCACGACCTCGTTTTCGACCATCCCGTTGCCGACATCCGCATGATATTCCAGCCGGTGCCGGTATTCCGGATACAGGCCGGTAATGCCCAACTCCTCGCGCAGGCGGCGCACGGCGCAGTCCGAGGAGTTTTCGTCCCAGTCGGGATGGGTGCAACAGGTGTTCGCCCATAGGCCGGGCGTGTGATACTTGCCCAGCGCGCGGCGCTGCATCAGAATCTCGGTGCCCCGCACGACGAAGACCGAGACCGCCTTGTGCTTGAGCCCCTTTTCGTGGGCTTCCAGCTTGTCCACGGGTGTCAGCTCGCCATGAACCCAAGCCGGGATCATGATTCCCATCTGTCCTCTCCTGGTGTGACTGCGTCGGTCTGGCGGCATCGGCGACCGGGCGCGATGCGCTGGCGGATTGGGCGCAGTGTTTTTTTGGTCTGCGACAAAACTGGCGATGATCGACGTTGCAATCAAGCGCACGAAAGGCCGCAGGGCTGCGGCCTTTTGTACTTGTTCCGGTTTTTTGGCAAGTGCGGCTTATTCGGCCGAAACGCTTTGCAGATAGGCAAAGACGTCCTCGCCACCCTTCTTCAGTTTGAAGGTCATCTTCGACTTGGCCGAGGTTTCACCCAGGTAGTCCTTCAGGAACGCCTTGGGGTCCTGAACATAGGCAACAAAGCTTTCCTCGTCCCAGACCAGACCTTTTTCACCGGCCGCAACCAGGCTGTCGCCGTATTTGAAGCCTTCCTCTGCACCTGCGGCGCGGCCAGCGATACCGTACAGGTTCGGCCCGGTCTTGCCGCCCTTGACGATGGCTTCGCCGTCGGGCGTTGCGATCATGTGGCAGGACTTGCACTTGTTGAAGGTCTTGGCACCGGCTTCGGCGTCGCCTTCGGCCAGGGCCGGCACGGCCAGCAGGCCGGCGATGGCAGTCGCGATGATACGTTTCATTGGCGTTGCTCCGATATGAATTGGCTGCCCTTTAACCAGTATCAAACGCGCGCAGAGTCAATGCGCAATTTGACGCGCGGCGGCGACCTGACGCAGTCAAAAAGGTATATTTTCAAGGCGTATTTTGCAGATCCGACCAGCACGGCAACAGGTCGCCCGGCGCCGGTTTCGCATGATAGACCGCGCGCGCGATGGCGCGGGTCAGGCACAGGGCAGCGGCGTGGCCCAGCAGGGCCAGATCGGCCTCGGCAGAAGGGATCCGCCCCGTGCTGACGCCGAACACCAGGTCACCGTCGCCCGGCGTGTGGGCGGGCAGGATGGCGCGGGCGATCCCGTCATGGGCGGCCACCGCCATGCGCTGGCATTGCGGTTTGGTCAGGGCGGCATCGGTGGCGACGATGGCGATGGTCGTGTTGGCCTTGTCGGGCGGGGGATGGCCCATTGCCCGGGCCTTGCGGCTGGGCACGGGGTCCCCCAGTCCGGACGCCGCATCCGGCCCCAGCCCGCCGAACTCGGCCCCGATCTCGAACGGGGCGGCCCAAAAATGCCGGTCCCCCGGGGTGATGACGCTGCCCAGCGGGTTGGCTGCAACCAGCGCACCCACTGTCACGCCGCCCGGCAACACCGCCGAGGCGGAGCCCAGCCCACCCTTGCACATGGCCGTCAGCGCGCCGGTTCCGGCCCCGGCGCTGCCCAGATCGAACCTCTCCGCCGCGGCGTCGAATGCGGCCCGGCCCAAGGCGCGGTACGGGTTTTCACCCCACGCCTTGTCGCCACCGTTCAGCAGGTCGAACAGAATCGCCCCGGGTACGATCGGCACCACGGCTGACCCCACCTGAAACCCGCGTCCCTGTGCATGCAGCGCGTCCATCACGCCCGAACAGGCATCCAGCCCGAAGGCCGAGCCTCCTGAAAGCACGATCGCATCCACCCGGTCGACAGTTTTGTCGGCGGCCAGCAGATCGGTCTCACGCGTGCCGGGGGCGCCCCCCATCACATGCACCGAGGCCCGCAGCGATTGATCTCCGGTCAGGACGGTGACGCCGGATTTCAGGGCCGCGTCCTGTGCGTTGCCCACCAGCAGGCCGGGCACGTCGGTGATCAGGTTTCTGGGTCCGGGGGTCATTGAAGTTTGTCCTTTACTGCGGGAAAGCGGGCTGCCTCTGGCGGGGATATCTCTAGCCAGATGAAGGACAGGCTCAGATGCAGCGGCCCCCGTCCACCTCGAGCGCGGTGCCGGTGATCATGCTGGCCTCATCCGAGCACAGGAAACAGGCGGCGTTGCCCATGTCCTGCGGGGTCGAGAACCGGCCCAACGGGATGGTCGACAGGAACCTTGCGCGGATTTCGGGCGTGTCCTCGCCCATGAAGGATTTCAGCAGCGGCGTTTCCCCCGCCACCGGGCAGATCGCGTTCACGCGCACACCGGACGGGGCCAGTTCGACCGCCATGGTCTTGGTTGCGGTGATCATCCAGCCCTTGGAGGCGTTGTACCAGTTCAGGTTCGGGCGCGGTGACAATCCGGCGGTCGAGGCGACGTTCAGGATCGCCCCCGACCCGCGCGATTTCATATGCGGCACCAGCGCCCGCGCGGTCAGAAAGACCGACTTCATGTTCACGCGATAGACGCGGTCGAAGTCTTCTTCACTGACCTCCTCCAGCGGCGTCGGAAGGTGGGTCACGCCGGCATTGTTCACAAGGATGTCGAGGTGGCCGTAGAGTCCCAGCGCCGCATCCGCCATCGCCTGGACCGAGTCGCCGTCGGAGACATCCACCTGGCAGTGGTCGGCCAGCGGGCCCAGCGTTGCCGCCATGTGACGCGCGGCATCCCCGTTGATATCGGCGATCATCACCCGTGCGCCCTCGGTCAGGAATTTCTGCACGATCCCGGCCCCGAACCCGGATGCGCCGCCGGTCACGATTGCGGTTTTTCCCTCCAGCCTCATGGCCTTGCCTCCCTGCCGCCTGTTGCGGTCAGACTAGCAACGGCAGGGAAAGATGCCAGATCAATCTTCCGCCACCTTGCCGCGCAGCGCCTTGACGTCGGACCGGGCCTTTTTCGCCGCCAGCCGGCGCTTGACCGAGCCATAGGTGGGCTTCGTCGCGATCCGCCGCTTGGGTTTGACCAGCGCCTTGCCGATCAGCTCGGCCAGACGGGCGCGGGCGATCTCGCGGTTGCGGGCCTGGCTGCGGGTCTCGTCGCATTGGATGATGATCGCGCCATCCTTGGTCCAGCGCCGCCCGGCCAGCCGTTTCAGCCGCGCCTTGACCGGATCGGGCAGCGAGGGCGAGCGCACCGCCTCGAAGCGCAGCTCGACCGCGGTCGAGACCTTGTTCACGTTCTGCCCGCCGGGACCCGAGGCGCGGATGAAGCTCTCGGTCATTTCCCAATCGTGCAGGGTGATATCGTCGGTGATGCGCAACATGGACGCGACCTTACAGGCGCCACCCGGAAACAGAAAGGGCCGCCCCGGCGGGACGGCCCTTCGAAAGTTCAGGAGGTCGGGTCGGTTAGATCAATCGACCAGCCGGAGCGCGCGCTCCGCCAAGGGCTGCCCTAGCAGGCGGTCCCCCCGGTTGTTCCGACACCTCTCTCCAATCTCTTTCTCGACACTGGATCACCTCCTTTTCTATCTGTTGCGGTTGAAAAGGATGGTGACACAACTTGTGCCATTCTCAAAGCGTTTTTTACGCGGGCTGTGCGGTCAGGCGGGCGACGATCACCTTGAAGGGGATCAGTGCGACCAAGGCCAGCGACAGCTTCACCAGCCAGTCGGCAAAGGCCAGCGTCACCCACAGGGGCGCTTCGGGGCCTGACAGCATGAAGGGCACGGGCTCCCACGCCCAGTTGATGGCCGCATCCGCATCGGCGCCGAAGAAGGTCACCGAGGCCGAGAAGGCGATGGTGAAGAAGATCGCTGTATCCAGCGCCGACCCGACCAGGGTGGATACCAGCGGCGCGCGCCACCAGCGGCCTTCACGCATGGCGTTGAACACGGTGACGTCGGTCAGCTGCGCGATCAGGAACGCCGTTCCCGAAGCCACGGCGATGCGCAGCGGCACGGCGACGTAGGTGAAGCCGTCGCCCTGCAGCATGATCTGGCTGCCGATCAGCGAGCAGATCACGCCGGTGACGAAGCCCGCGAAGACGACCTTGCGGGCCGGGCCCACGCCATAGACGCGGTTCATGATGTCGGTGACCAGAAAGGCCAGCGGGTAGGTGAAGGCACCCCAGGTCAACAGCCCATCAAAGATCAGGAACTGGACCAGGATGTTCGAGGCCACGACGATGGCGGCCATGGCAAGAATGCCGGGGATAAAGTTGCGTTGCATGTTCTGATGCCCGTTTTGACAAGGTAGCGGCGACTTGGCCAAGGGACCGTCCCAAGGCAAGCCGCGCTTCTAGACCCGGGATCGGCCCGTGTCAATCCGGCAGCAGATACTCGACCAGTTCGGTACGCTGCAGCGCCAGAAAGTTGTCGTCCGAGATCATCGTGGCCCGCAACCGCCCCTGCCCGTCGCGCCAGACCGACAGCCCCTCGAGGTTGTCATGGGTTCCGGTTCCGGTCTGGAACAGGATTTCCTCGGCCGCAGGTGTATCAACCGCGATCCGCCACCGACGCAGACGCGACCGGAACCCGGTCAGCGAGACCGCGCGTTCCAACACGTAGAACCGCCCGTCCGGGCCGAAATCGGCAGCCACCGGAAGAAAGCGGCCCCGTTGCGGCAGAACAAAGGGCGTGGACCAGGCGCGCCCGTCCCAGCGATAGACCGGAATGTCGCCATTTGCCGTGCGGCTTTTCTCGGGAAGCGTGTACAGGCGGCCCTGCGCGTCGACGGCCAGCCCCTCGAACGAACCATTCTGGTCGAGCGCGTCAAAGGCCTTGGGGCGCGGCAGCACCTGAGCATGGGCACCGGGCGCGGCATAACGGGCCACGCGATGCACGCCTTCGAACGAGATGTAGATACTGCCATCCGGCGCCAGCGCCAGCCCCTCGGAGTCACCCGAACTGCCGGGCATGATCCGTCCCCGGCTGGACAGAACCGGCCAGTGGCCAACAATACGGATGCCGACAATCTCATCGCCATCCCGGTCGATGCGGACCGATGCCAAGGTGGAGCGGTCGCTCAGCACCCATGCGCGCTGCCCGTCATCCGAGACATGGATGGCGGAAAACCCGCCGAACCAGTCATGGCCGGCGCGCCATGCAAAGCTGCCCAGATATTCGGCCGATTTGACTTCGACCGCCCAGGCAGAGCCGGCCAGAAACAGGCTGGCGATCAGTTGGACTGCAAGACGGCGGCGCATTGCTGGGGCAGATCCGCCAGAACATACTCACGCCGTTTCTTCGGAGGCGGCGCGTTGGGGTCGGGCGGCGGCGGGTTCAGGATGTTGCGCACCCACTGTTCGGCCTCGGCGCAGCCGTCACCCTTGGGCGGCGGATCCTGATTGACGCACCCGCGCGAGCCGCGCGGGCAGTTCAGCCGGACGTGGAAGTGATAATGATGCCCCCACCAGGGTCGGATCTTGCGCAGATAGGCCCGGTTGCCCTTCTCGTCCTTGCACATCTGCACCTTGGCGCCCGGAAACACGAAGATGCGGGCCACGCGTTTGTCCTTGGCCGCCTCGCGCAGGATGGCGTGGTGCTGTTTCGTCCAGTTGCCGTTCACATAGGCGCCGTTCGAGCGCCGCAAGGAGATGGACGAGATGTTCTCGCGGGCCTTGCGCGACAGGCGCATGTTGTCACCGGGCAGCATCCAGATGTCGATGTCCAAACCCAGCTGGTGGCTGCGGTGGCCCGAGGTCATCGGCCCGCCGCGCGGCTGGCTGATATCCCCGATGTAAAGCCCGTTCCATCCCGGTTGCTTTGCCGCAAAACGGCTGAGGTCCTGCACGAAGTCGATCGCCTGCGGATGGCCCCAGTTGCGGTTGCGCGACAGACGCATCGCCTGCCAGGTGGGTCCGGTCTCGGGCAGTTGCACCGATCCGGCGGCGCATCCGCGCGAATAACTGCCGAAAGCGGCCGGCTTTTGTTGCGAACTGTCCTTCTGAGCCCCGAACAACTGCTTGGCCAGCGGTTGGGCCCCTGCCGCCCCGGCCAGCGCAATTCCTGCCAAAAATACCAAAAAACGTAATGAAATCATCTGCTCTGATCCCCTTCCGGTTTGACCCAGCGCATTAGGAACAATCCCAGAATAAACAACCCGACGATCGGAGACACCCCCAACCGCGCGCTGCCGGTCGCGGTTGTTGCAATTCCGATCAGCAAAGGCGCGGCAAAAGCGGTGGCGCGGCCCGACAGACCATAGAGGCCAAAGCTCTCGACCGGGGCGGCCGGGTCGGTGTGGCGCACCATCAACGACCGGCTGGCCGATTGCAGAATGCCCCCCATCCCGCCGATCAGGATGCCGCAGCCAAAGAACACCATGTCCGGCAGGCCCGAGCCTTGTGGCAGGGCGATGCCGAAGATCTGCGTCCGGTCCATCGACACGATGGTGGTGCAGACCAGGATCAGAACCCAGATCGCGGTCAGGATCACCGGCTTGGGGCCAAATTTCCGGTCCAGCTTGCCGCCGATCCAGGCGAAGACCGCCGAAGCCAGCACGCTGATGATGCCGAAGACGCCGATCTTGATCAGGTCCCATTCCAGCACCAGCCGCGCATAGACGCCGCCGAAACTGTACAGCCCGTTCAGCGCGTCGCGGTAGAACATCGATGACCCCAGATAGCTGGCAAGGCTGACCCGGTACCGCAAAGCGGCCACGGATTTGCCCAGCAGACGCAGCGCCTCGGATACGCTGCCTTTCCTGTCGGCGGCGGGATCGTCGCGAACCCACAGGAAATACGGGACCATGAACAGGATGAACCACCCGGCGGTGAACGGCCCCACGAAACGCGTGCCTTCGCGCGCGCCGGCGTCCAGACCGAACAGCGGCTCCATTCCGATCAGCGTCTTGCCGTTGGGCTGCTCGACGAACAGCGCCAGCATGATCGCCAGGGAAATCAGCCCGCCGAAATAGCCGAAGGCAAAGCCCGAGCCCGAGATCTCGCCCACTTCGTTGTCATCGCCGAGATCGGGCAGTTGCGAGTTGATGAAGATCAGCGCGTATTCCGCCCCGACGAAACCCAGACCGAAGGCCGACAGCATCAGCCACATGTTCGACCCGTCCGGCAGCGTGAACCACAGCGCCGCGGACCCCACGGCATACATCACCGAAAAGGCAAAGATCCACGGGGTGCGCCGCCCCGAGACATCGGCCATCGCCCCCAGGAGCGGCGCGCCGAAGGCGATGATCAGCCCGGTGATCGTCAGGCAGTTAGCCCAGACCGTCTGTGCCTGCGCGGCGGCGGCTTCGGCATCCATCCCCGCGGTTGCGTAATATTCGGCCGCAACGCCGGCGAAATACGGGCCAAAGACAAAGGTCACCAACAGGGTGTGATACGGCTGGCTGGCCCAGTCGAAAAACCACCAGCCCCAGATGCGCCTGCGCTTGGAAATCTCTGCCATCTCTGCCCCTTGCCTGCTCTTGAGATCATAAGACGGGCCTTTGGGCCATTTCGCAAGCGTTCTGTGACTGCGGGCTTGCCTATTGCCGCTTGGGCACTTAGGTCTCAGGCCGTACGGAAAACGAGGTGCCCATGCTGTCGCTGATCCAAATCCTGCTGCTGATCCTGGACATCGTCTGGTTCATCATCCTGGCTCATGTGATCATGAGCTGGCTGATCAACTTCCAGGTCCTGAACCTGCATCAACAGCTGGTCGCCCAGATCTGGTACGGCCTGAACCGCCTGCTCGAACCGATCTACGGCCCGATCCGCCGCATTCTGCCCAACATGGGCGGTCTGGACCTGACGCCGCTGGTGGTGCTGATCGGCGTCTATGCGCTGCGGATCGTTCTCATCAACAACGCGGTCTATTTCTACTGACCTCTTGTTCCCCGATTCCGACTGTGTGATTGTCCGTTCAAGAGCAGTCAAATCTTGAAACAGGGCACCCCCGCACATGTTCGACGCCGCGCCTCTGCTGCGAGATGTCTTTGGATTCGATGACTTCCGCCCCGGGCAGGAAGAGATCGTCGATGCCGTGACCGCCGGCGAAAACGTGCTGGCGATCATGCCCACGGGGGGCGGCAAATCCCTGTGTTATCAACTGCCTGCCCTGCTGCGCGACGGCGTCACCGTTGTGGTCTCGCCGCTGATCGCCCTGATGCGCGACCAGGTGCGGGGGCTGCAAGAAGCCGGGGTCGAGGCCGGAGCGCTGACCTCGGGCAACACGCCCGAGGAAACCGATGCCGTATGGGAGGCGCTCGAGGCCGGGCGGCTGAAACTGCTGTATATGGCGCCCGAACGGCTGGCGGCGGGCTCGGCGCTGGGCATGCTGCGGCGGATCAATGTCAGCCTGATCGCCGTGGACGAGGCGCATTGCGTCAGCCAGTGGGGCCATGATTTCCGGCCCGACTATCTGCGGATCGGAGAGCTGCGCCGCGCGCTGAACGTGCCCTTGGCCGCTTTCACCGCCACGGCGGATGCGGAAACCCAGGACGAGATCGTCGAGAAACTGTTCGACGGCACGCCTCCGCGCAAGTTCCTGCGTGGCTTCGACCGGCCGAACATCCACCTGGCCTTTGCCGCGAAGGACAGCCCGCGCAAGCAGATCCTTGATTTCGCCGACGCCCGCCGGGGCCAGTCGGGCATCGTCTATTGCGGCACCCGCAACAAGACCGAAGTGCTGGCGCAGGCCCTGCGCGAACAGGGCCACAGCGCCTGCCACTATCACGGCGGGATGGAAGCCGAAGACCGCCGCATCGTCGAAACCCGCTTCGCGCGCGAGGACGGGCTGCTCGTGGTGGCCACCGTGGCCTTTGGCATGGGTATCGACAAGCCCGACATCCGCTGGGTCGCCCATGCGGACCTGCCGAAATCGATCGAGGCCTATTACCAGGAAATCGGCCGCGCCGGCCGCGACGGTGGGCCGGCCGAAACCCTGACCCTGTTCGGCCCCGACGACATCCGCCTGCGCCGCAGCCAGATCGACGAGGGGTTGGCCCCGCCTGAACGCCGCGCCGCAGATCATGCCCGCCTGAACGCGCTGCTGGGTCTGGCCGAGGCGCTGCACTGCCGCCGCCAGACCCTGCTGGGCTATTTCGGGGAACAGGCCGAGCCCTGCGGCAAATGCGACCTGTGCGACAGCCCGCCCGAGCTGTTCGACGGCACCACCCCGGTGCGCATGGCCCTGTCGGCGATCCTGCGCACCGAGGAATGGTTCGGTTCGGGCCACCTGATCGACATCCTGCTGGGCAATGACACCGACAAGATCCGCGCCCGGCGGCATGACGAATTGCCCACCTACGGCATCGGCAAGGACTGGTCGCGCCCGCAATGGCAGGCGATCTTCCGGCAGATGATGGGCCATGACCTGGTCCGCCCCGACCCTGAACGCCACGGCGCCCTGCGCATGACCGAGGCCGCCAAGCCGATCCTGAAGGGCGAGGCGCAGATCACCCTACGCAAGGACACGCTGCGCAAGGCCACCCGGCGGCCCGCGGTCAAGATGATGGTCTCGGATGAGGATGCGCCCCTGCTGTCGGCGCTCAAGGCCAAGCGCCGCGCCCTGGCCGAGGCCGCCCGTGTGCCCGCCTATGTCATCTTCCCCGACCGCACGCTGATCGAGATGGCGGAAAAACGCCCCATGACCCTGGACGAGATGGCCCGGATCGGCGGCGTGGGCGCAAAAAAACTGGACCGCTATGGCGACACCTTCCTCGAAGTAATCGCGGGCGAGGCGCAGGCGGTCCACCCGGCGCGCCGCAAGCTGGCCGGGCGTGAACAGGGAAATATCTACGACCGTCTGCTCGAGGTGCAGGCACAGCTGGCCCGAGGCCCGGACGGGATCGACAAACCATTGAGCTGTTCGGCCGCGCAACTGGCGAAGGTTGCGCAGATGCGGCCCGACGACGACCGCGCGCTGGAGCAAATTCTGGGCGACCGCCGCGCCGAACGTTTCGCGGCCGCCTTTCTGGACGTGCTGCGCGCGGCGGGCTAGGTATCGGCGGGCAGGCACGTACAAGGGGGTAGATATGCTGGTGGTGATCTCTCCGGCCAAACGGCTGGACTGGGCAGAACGGGACGCGACGCCGACCCAGCCCGATTTTCAGGACGACGCGATCCGGCTGGCGAAAACCGCGCGCAACCTGACGCTGGGAGAACTAAAAAAGCTGATGAGCCTCAGCGACGATCTGGCCCGGCTGAACCGCGACCGGTTCCGCACCTTTGCCGATACCCCGCCGCCCGAGACCACCCGCCCGGCCGCGTTGGCCTTTGCCGGCGACACCTATCAGGGGCTCGAGGCCGCCTCGCTGGACGCCGACGAACTGGCCTGGGCGCAGGATCATCTGCGCATCCTGTCGGGGCTTTACGGCCTGCTGCGCCCGCTGGACGCCATTCAGCCCTATCGGCTGGAAATGGGTAGCCGGTTGAAGACCCGGCGCGGCAAGACCCTGTATGACTACTGGCGCGACCAGCTGAGCAAGGCGCTGAACGCGCAGGCCGAGGAGATCGGCACCGATACGCTGGTGAACTGCGCCAGCCAGGAATATTTTGGCGCGGTGGCCCCCAAGGCGCTGAAACTGCGGGTCATCACCCCTGTCTTTATGGAGGACAAGGGCGGCGCACCGAAGATCGTCAGCTTCTTTGCCAAAAAAGCTCGCGGCTCAATGGCGCGGTACATCATCCAGCACCGGCTGACCGACCCTGCGGGCCTCCGGGATTTCGACACCGGCGGCTATGCGTATCGGTCTGATTTGTCGGAACCGGACAAACCGGTATTCGTGCGCCCCTATCAGGCCTGATCCAGCATCGAGGCATCATACGCCACCAGTTCGACCGTGTTGCCCTCGGGGTCCGTGGTAAATACTCCGCGCCAACCGATCCAGCCGAACCGTTCGACACGATAGGGCTGGCCGATTTGGTCATACCAGCGCATGACGGCCTCCTGTTCCGCAAAGGGAAGAGACAAGGCGACATGGTGCAGCGACGATTGCGCCCCGGTCACGGGTTTGTCGGCACCGGTGGGGTGCAAACCCGGCCGCGGCGCTGCCCCATGGTGAAAAAGCGCCAGAACCTGTGTGTGTCCTTCGAACCCATCCGCAATCCGAAAGAATGTGATGGCGCTGTTATGGCCGCCATGCAGGCGGGTCAGCCCGATGACGTTTTCATAGAAATCAACCATTGCTGCCATGTCGGCGCAGCGTATTGCGATTTCACCCAAAGCGCGGGGGCGAAAACCTCGTTCCTGTGACATGGCGTCAGCCTAGACCGCACCAGCCGGCTCGACAATGACAGGTTGCGCATCCGTCGGGCAGTTGGACTGGATCATCTCGCAAATCAGCTTCTTCTGAAGCGGTTTCGTCAGGTAGTGATCCAGCCCGGCCCCAAGGATGCTGTGCTCGTCATCGGCCAAGGCATGAGCGGTCAGCGCCACGATCGGCACATGCTGCCCTGTGCCGATTTCGCGTCGGCGAATCTCACTCGTGGCCTGCTTTCCGTCCATCTTGGGCATCGAGATGTCCATAAGGATCAGGTCAGGGGCAAATTTCGCAAAGGCTTCGACAGCCTCAAGCCCGTTGGCCACCAGCTTGAGGTCTATGTTCAGATCCTTGGTCATCTTGCTCAGGATCAACTGGTTGGTGCGATTGTCCTCGGCTGCCAGAACGCGCATCTTGCGCAGCTTCGTGTTTCCGCCGGACGATTGGGCCGGCTCTGCGCGGCAGGGCGGGGAAACAGGCGCCGGCAACACAGCCGCGCCCAGCGCCTGAAGCCGCGAGAACAGCTCGGCCCGAGGGATCGGTTTCTGAACCACCCCTTGTATCAGCCGATGGTTCGGATCGGCGTGTACGATGGCCGGGTTTGCGGACATCAGCACGATCGGAACGTCGGACCAGCTTCGCTTGCGCAGAGTTTCCGCCAAATCCAGCCCGTCCATGTCAGGCAGATCGTGATCGCAAAGGATCAGGTCGACCGACGCATCCACCGCCCTCAGCGCTTCGGTGCCTGTGGCGCAAACCGTCACCTCGGCCCCCAAACGCCGCAGCTGCTTGTTCAGAATGGCCCGATTGACGGCCAAATCCTCGACCACGAGGACATGTTTCAGCCTGTCCGCCAAGGCAGGCGGTGCCGGTTGAGGGCCTTCGGCGGTGGGCAGTGTGATGCGGAACCCAAAGCACGACCCCTTGCCGGCCTCGCTCTCGACCCAGATCGAGCCACCCATCAAGGTAATCAGGCGTTTGGTGATGGCCAGACCAAGGCCAGTGCCGTCAAAGGCGCGGGTCTTTTCGTTTTCGACCTGATTGAACTCGCCAAATATGTGCTCGATCTTGTCCGCTTCGATGCCGATTCCGGTGTCTTCGATCGCAATGTGGATGTCGCAGGTCTTCTGATCGGCATGCGGTACTCCGGTGACCCGGATCAGAACATGGCCTTGGGCGGTGAATTTGACCGCGTTGCCCACCAGATTGGTCAGCACCTGACGCACCCGGCCCGGATCACCCACGAACAGCGTCGGCAGGAACAGGTCATAGTCGACCAGCAAGGTCAGCCCCTTGTCGCGCACCGTGGGCTGCAGCAGCATCGCAACTTCGAGAATGCAACGTTCAAGATCGAAATCCTCGGGATGCAGCACAAGCTTGTCCGCTTCGATCTTGGAATAGTCCAGAACGTCATTGATGATGACCAGCAGCGCGTCCCCCGAATTGCGGATCGTCTCTACATAAAGCCTCTGCTCCTCATTCAGAGGCGTTTCCGACAGCAGGTCGGTCATCCCGACGATGCCATTCATCGGGGTCCGGATCTCATGGCTCATATTGGCAAGGAAAGCCGACTTGGCCCGGTTGGCAGCCTCGGCCTTCTCGCGCGCGGCCTGCAGTTGCGCCTCATGCTGGACCGAGGCCGTGATGTTCAGGGCCAGACTGACCACATCGCCGCCCTGCCCGCGCTGGTCGATCAGCTTGATATATTGCCCATTCCACAGCTGGATCACTTCGGGCGGCGGGTTGATCCGGGTCCAGCGGCGCATCATGCGGGTTTTCCATGCCTCGACCGGTTCCGACCCGATATCGATGATGCCCTCGGTGGTAAGCAGATCAAGAATGCGGGGATAGGATATCCCGGGCGCGACCTCATCCAGTCCTTCGAACACGCTCAGATAGGCTGTATTTGCGCTGATCAACCGATCACTGCCGTCGAAGAAGGCGAAACCGTCCTGGATCGTCTGGATCGAGTGCCAGAGGCGGCGTTCGGCCACTTCGATCTTGGCATTTGCAACGGTCAGGTCCGATTTGACCTTTTCATTCTCGCCACGCACGGTTTCGACCTCGGCCTCAGTCTCGCCAATACGCTTGGTCAGGGCCATCGCGTATTCACCCAGTTTGCGATTGGCCTCGGACAGTTCACTCTGCTTGAGTGCAAGCATGCGTTCGGCGGCCAGACGCGCCCGCCGTTCCTGTGCCAGTTTTTCTGCAACACTCATGGTCATCTTCCCGGTCGGTTCGGGATCAGCATTCCCGCAGACCGTGAAAATCTGTTTAAGGCCAAAGGTCGATCAGCGCCGTCCTTCGCGCAACCAGCCCGCCAGCAGGAAGCCACCCGCCAACAGCAGCACCAGCCAGGGCGGCAACAGTCCGGCTTGGGTCACGTCACGGGTTTCATATGCCTCGCGCGGGGTCAGACCGATCCAGCCACGCCCGGCCGCAGGGCGCCCGGCGCGTACGTTGCGGATTGCCGGCAGCCCATCCTCGACCCGGATTACCCCGCCGCGCATCCCGGCCATGACCGGTTCAAGGATTTCAGCTGTTGCGATGGTGCGTTCGAATTCCCGCGGCGCCGCAGGGCCAAGGCCGATGACCGAGGACAGCTCACCTTCCTGCAGGCGATAGAGCCCAATTTCAGGCCCGAAATACTGCGCCTCGAACCGGCCGGGGGACAATTCGCGCAAGGGCACTTCAAGCGTGTCGCCATTGGGTCGGGTGACCGTGACAGGGCCCACCTCTTCGTTCAGGGTCTGGCGGATGATGCGCATTGACTGCCCGTTGGCCTCGGCCCACAGCGCCTCTTCTTCAAGCTCGGGTTCCTTCATCATCCAGTGGGCAAGGCGGCGCAGCAGTTCCAACTGCGGGCCACCGCCCTCGTAGCCGCGGCTCCACAGCCAGGCGTGGTCCGAAGCCAGCAGCGCCACGCGTCCTTCCCCCACCCGGTCCAACACCAGCAGAGGTCGATCTTCGACGCCGGTCATCAGCAGCTCGCCCGAGCGCTGTTTTACGTCGATCTGGCGCAGCCATGCGCCCCAATCGCCCGTCTCACCCAGATCGGCGGTCACCGGATGACGCTGGCCCAGGTCTGTCACCGTGGGCACGTAGCGTTCTTCGATGACCCGGGCCGAGGGCTGCGCCGGCAGGATCGCAGACAGGGGCGAGCGGAAGATGCTGTCGGCGGTGGCAAAGTCGGGTCCGGCCGCAATCAGCACCGCACCTCCGTCATTGATGTAGTTGGTCACGTTGTCCAGATAGATCGCCGGCAGGATGCCGCGCCGCTTGTAGCGGTCAAAGATGATCAGGTCGAAATCGTTGATCTTCTCCAGAAACAGCTCGCGCGTGGGGAATGCAATCAGCGACAGTTCGTCCACCGGAACCCCGTCCTGTTTCTCGGGCGGGCGCAGGATGGTGAAATGCACCAGGTCGACCGAGCTGTCGGATTTCAGCAGATTGCGCCAGGTTCGCCCGCCCGGATGCGGCTCGCCCGAGACCAACAGAACCCGAAGCCGATCGCGCACGCCGTTCATCTGGATCAAGGCGGTGTTGTTGCGGTCGGTCAGTTCGCCATCGGCCTGCGGAACCGTGAACTGGATGACGTTGCGCCCGCCATGGGGCAGGGTCACTGGCAGCTCGACATCCACACCGATCGGGATGCTGAACTGCTGCGGCTCGCCCCCGTCCACCGCGATCTCGAGTGGGGCGGACGCCGGACCGGCGGGCACCGCGCCACTGTCCTCGACCCGCAAGGTCAGAGTGACGGGCTCATCGATGATTGCAAAGGCCGGCGCGTTGCGCACGATCAGGCGGCGGTCCCAGTCCTGCGCGCGACCGGTCTGCAACAGGTGCATCGGCGCGGGCAGGTCTGGGGCCTGATCGACGTCATGCACGATGCCGTCCGACAAGACCAGAATTCCGG
This sequence comes from Ruegeria sp. BB9, assembly GCF_056539345.1. Classification (NCBI taxonomy): domain Bacteria; kingdom Pseudomonadati; phylum Pseudomonadota; class Alphaproteobacteria; order Rhodobacterales; family Roseobacteraceae; genus Ruegeria; species Ruegeria sp. BB9. Next base: position 337,730 of record NZ_JBQFUU010000003.1, read on the forward strand.
CGATCCGGGCGCGCGGTTCCTCGGCCAGCGCGGCATTCAGCGCCGCCATCACCTGGGTGCCTTCGTCTCCGTCACCGTCGCCCACGGTGATGCGGCGCAGTTCGGTGTTGTCGCGGGCCTCGATCTCGGCGGCCAGGGCCTCGGCGGTCTGCGCGGTCTGTTCGGCGCGGTCCGACAGGGTTTGGCTGGCGCTTTCATCCTCGATCATCAACACGATGTCGGTCAGCGGAGCGCGGTCCTCGATCTGGTAGACCGGGCCGGACAGAGCCGCCAGCAGCACCAATGCCGCCAACCCGCGCAACGCCCAACCCGACAAACCGCGCCACAGCGCCAGAACCGTCGCGGCCAGGGCGATCGCCCCGACAACCGCCAGAACGGGCCATGGGATCAGCGGGTCAAAGATGACGGAACCGGTCATTGGCCCAACCTGTCAAGCAGAGCAGGCACGTGCACCTGATCGGATTTGTAGTTCCCGGTCAGCACGTGCATGACCAGGTTGACGCCGAACCGGTTGGCCAACTCGCGCTGGCGTTCTCCGGCATAGCCGCGCCCGACCGGCAGCAGCGCCTGCCCGTTTCGGTCGATTGCCCAGGCCCCGGCCCAGTCGTTGCCACCGATCACCACCGGGGTGACGTTATCGTTTAGGTTGCGGAAGGGCATGCCTTCGATCTGTTCAGCGTCCAGGGGCGCGGCTTCGACCCAGACCTCGGTTCCGGCAAAGCGGCCGGGGAAATCCTGCAACAGGTAGAACGCACGGGTCAGGACGTGATCGCGGGGAACAGGCTCTAACGCAGGGATATTCAGCGGCGCAGCCAGTTGCTGCAGCTTGCGCCCATTAGGGCTCGAGGCGCCGAACCCGGCGATGTTGGCGTCCCGCGTGTCAAACAGGATCATCCCGCCGGACCGCAGATAGGCGTTCAGCTTGGCATAGGCCTCGGCCGAAGGCTGGGGCTGATTCGGTGTGATCGGCCAGTAGAGCAGCGGGAAGAGGGCCAGTTCGTCACGTTCGAGGTCCACGCCCATGGGCTCGGCCGGTTCGACGGACGTGCGGTAAAACAGGGTTTGCGACAGGCCGCGTAGCCCGGCATGGGCGACGTCGTCAATCTGGGCATTGCCGGTCAGTACATGTGCCAGCACCAATTCCTTGGTTGCCTGCAGCGCGAATTCGGTCTCCTCGGGCGTCTGCGCCTGCGCTTGCGGTGCGATCAGAACCGCGCCCAGCGCGACCGCCGCCGCCCGCGCCAGCCCCAGACGCCCCGACAGCGCCAGCGAGGCCACGACGTCAACCGTCAGCAGGATCAGGGCCAGGCTCAGCAGCAGGCCCCCGATAGGAGTTTCGGCGCTGACCTCCTGCCCCTTGATGGGAACATCCGCAGGCCAGCTGATCGGGCGCAGCGTGCTATCCTCGTTCAACACGTTCAGGGCCAGCTTCTGCTTGCCGCTTTCATACAGACCCGGGCGCAGGTCGGGCCCCGGGGCGCCGGACACCAGCGCCGGGCCATCGACACCGGCCAGATTGCCCGCATCGGACAGGGTTCCGAACCCGTCCATCACCTGAATCGGCTCCCACGTGGTGCCTTGCAGCTGTTCGACCTGCCGCGTCTTGGCCGCCGAGGCCACGGCCAGCCTGTCGAGCATTTCGACGAACAGGCCCGACAGCGGTAGGGTCGACCATTCGGCATCGGCGGTGACATGGAACAGCACCACCTGACCCAGGCCCAGCGGCTTGCGCGTCACCAGCGGGGTGCCGTCCGACAGCGCGGCGATCACCCGGTCGGCCAGGTTCGGGTCGGGCTGCGCCATCACCTGGGTGCTGACGGTCACATCGTCGGGGATGCGCAACCCGTAGAAGGGCGAACCTTCCTGGAAAGGCGCCAGCCCCTTGGCCTCGCCCCAGCTCATCGCGCCGCCGACCGAGCGGCCACCGCTGCGCAGCCGCACCGGCAAAAGGGCGTCTTCGGCATCGCGGCCCAGATCGCTGGCCGCCATGTGCGGACCGGCAAAGCGCAGCAACAGCCCGCCCTGCTCGACCCATTCGACCAATCCGGCCTGTTCGGCGGGGGTCAGCTTGGCCACATCGGCCAGCACGATCACATCCGGGTTGGCGGGCAGAACCTCGGCCAGCCCGCCCTCGACGAAATCGGCGGTGGGGATCAGCACCTGCGTCAGATAGTGAAGCGGCGACAGCAGCTCCAACCCCTCGCGGTTGACGGTTCCGGCGATCAGGGCAACCTCGCGCCGGCGCAGGCTGTCATCGGTCAGCGACACCGCCCCGGCCGACCGCTGGCCCTGCAGCTCGAACCGCGTGATGCGGGCCCGCAGTTCGGACGGCAACGCCAGATCGGCCTGCGCCTGGGTCGCGCCGCTGTCGAAGCTGACCTCGACCGATTGCAGAAGGCGCATCACACCCGCCGGGTCGCGCCCCTGCGCATTGATGGTGACGGTCTGCGCCGGTCCGGGCGTGGCGCGCACCGCGGTGAGTCGGATAGCCCCGTCCTGATAGGTGGCCGGCAGCAGCGCCAGGATCGGCGCCGCCGCGCGATAGACCGTGACCGCGCCCCGCGCCTGCAGCGCGGACAGCAGGCTTTCACGGCCCGGATAGTCCAGCTTGTCCGTGAACCAGTGCGTATCGAACCCGCCCTCGACCGCCGACAGGTCGGCCAGGGCCTGTTCGATCTGCGCCGCGTCCGGCTGCCACGGCTGCGGAACCAGCCCGGGCAGGCGATTGCGCCAGGCTTCGGCGGCCTGGAAGACCGGCGGTTCCGGCTCGGTCAGGCGCAGGATCGACACGGGGCGCCCGGCCCGTCCGGCTTCGGTCAGCTGCGCGTCGATCTGATCCAGCGTGGCGGGCCAGCGCGTGGCCCCGGCCCAGCTGGCATCCAGAACCAGCAGCAATGGCCCCGATCCGGACTCATCGCGCGACGGGTTCAGTACCGGGCCGGCCAGCCCAATGATGATCGCCGCCGCCGCCAGCATCCGCAGCAGCAACAGCCACCACGGGGTGCGGTCAGATACGCTCTCGTCGTCCTTCAGGCCCAGCAACAGGGTCACCGCGGGGAACAGCCGGCGGATCGGCGCGGGCGGCACGGCGCGCAGGATCAGCCACAGGATCGGCAGCGTCAGCAGACCCAGCAGCACCCATGGTGCGGTAAAGCCGATGCCCGCCAGAACCGTCATCGCGCCCCTCCGTCCAGCGCACGATAGAGCCACAACAGGGCCGCCTGCGCGCTGTCGCCCGTATGGTTCAGACCCAGCTGCCAACCGGTCACCCGGCACAGGCGGGTCAGGTCATCCTTGCGCCGCGCCAGCCGCGCCAGATAGCGCTCGCGCAGGTCGCCCGCCTTCAGTGTCTCGTGCCGGACCGTGCCACCGACGCTTTCGAAGATGGTGCGCCCGCGATAGGGGAAGTTCTCCTCACCCGGGTCCAGAACCTGCAGCAGCACACCGCGCACGCCGCGGTCGGCGGCCTTGGTCAGGGCCAGTTCGACCTCGTCCAGAGGGCCGAGGAAGTCAGAGATGAACACGGCGCGGGCATGGGGGATCATGGCGCGGTGCTCGGGCGGGGCATAATCGGCCTCGATATCTTCGGACAGGGCCTGCGCCAGCCGGATGATCTGGGCATTGCCGCGCCGGGGCGGCAGGGTTGTTCCGGTCAGGCCCACACGCTCGCCCCCGCGCACCAGAAGGATCGCCGTGGCCAACCCCAGAAGGCGGGCCCGGTCGGCCTTGGTGGGCAGAGATTTGTCGGACGCAAAGCGCATCGAGGCGCCCTGATCGACCCACAGCATGATCGACTGCGCAATCTGCCATTCGCGTTCGCGCACATATTGCTGATCGCCGCGGGCCGAGCGCCGGTGGTCGATCATCCGCCGGCTGTCGCCGATCTGGGCCGGCCGGTATTGCCAGAAATCATCGCCCAGCCCCGAACGCCGCCGGCCGTGATCGCCCAGCAGCACGGTTCCGGCCAGGTGTTCGGCCCGCGCCAACAAGGGCGGCAGCCGGGACGCCTCGGCCTCGGATCTTTCGCGAAGGGTGCGGGCCGCGTTCACGCCGCCGCCTCGGCCCGGACAAGCCCGGCCGCGGTGGTTTCGATCAGGTCGGCCAAGCTGTCACCGCGTGCCCGCGCGGCGAAGTTCAGTGCCATCCGGTGGCTGAGCACCGGGCGCGCCATGTCCAGCACGTCTTCGGCATTTGGGGCCAGCCGGCCCTGCAGCATCGCCCGCGCCCGCACCGTCATCATCAGCGCCTGCGCCGCGCGCGGACCTGGACCCCAGGCGACCGTCTCGGACACGCGCTCGGACACGCCGGGTTCCTCGGGGCGGAACGCGCGCACCAGATCGAGGATCAGTTCGACCACCGACTCGCCCACCGGCATCCGGCGCAGCAGAACCTGCGCGGCCAGCAGTTCTTCTTTGGTGAAGATCTGATGCGCCTCCTCCTCGGCCGCGCCGGTGGTGGCCAGCAGGATGTCACGCTCGGTCTGGCGGTCGGGATAGTTCACGTCGATCTGCACCAGAAAACGGTCAAGCTGGGCCTCGGGCAGCGGATAGGTGCCTTCCTGTTCGATCGGGTTCTGCGTGGCCAGAACGTGGAACGGCACGCCCAGCGCGCGGTCTTCGCCTGCGACGGTCACCGTGCGTTCCTGCATCGCCTGCAGCAGCGCCGACTGGGTGCGCGGGCTGGCGCGGTTGATCTCGTCCGCCATCAACAGTTCACAGAAGATCGGGCCGGGAATGAATCGGAAATGGCGGCTGCCATCCTCGGCGGTGTCCAGAACCTCGGACCCCAGAATGTCCGCCGGCATCAGGTCGGGCGTGAACTGGATGCGGTTGCCATGCAGGCCCATGACGGTGGACAGGGTTTCCACCAGCCGCGTCTTGCCCAGGCCCGGCAGCCCGATCAGCAGGGCATGACCGCCACACAGCAGCGAGGTCAGCGTCAGGTCAACGACCCTCTCCTGCCCGATGAAGCGGCGGGTGATCGAGGATTTGGCCTGTTGCAGTTTCTCTTCCAGCGCTTCGATCTCGGAGACGAGGTCGGCAGGTTCGGTCATGACTTTCCCTTCCGTGGACTTATTATGGTTGAAGTGTATCGCGCTGAGAGGAAATGGCAAAAACAATGAGCGGACAAAATCCTGTGAAACCGTCCCCTGAGGGTCTGGCGGCCTCGATCAAGGCGGCCAAACCGCGGGGTCTGCCCCCTGTCGACAGCTGGAATCCTCCGTTCTGCGGCGATCTGGACATGCGCATCGCGCACGATGGCACCTGGTATTACCTAGGGTCGCCCATCACCCGGTTCGAGCTTGTGAAGCTTTTTTCCTCAATTCTTAAGAAAGAAGGGGACGCCTATTTTCTGGTCACCCCTGTCGAAAAGGTCGGCATCATCGTCGAAGACGCACCGTTTGTGGCGGTCGATTTCGACCGGACCGGCGCGGACGAGGATCAGATTCTGACCTTTACCACCCATGTCGGCGATACTGTGACGGTAGGTCCGGATCACCCGATACGGGTTGCCATTGACCCGGAAACAAACGAGCCAAGACCCTACATATTGGTGCGATCGAACCTTGAGGCGCGGATCGACCGCAAGAGTTTCTACCGCCTTGTGGACATTGCCACGGAACGCGCCGGGCAGGTCGGGGTCTGGTCCGGCGGGCAGTTCTTTGTCTTGGGTCGCGCCGAAGAAGCGCCTTAGGCAACCCGTCGTGCGGGACGGTCTTGCGCAAGGACAACCGCCAGCGCCACGACTCCGGCGCCCAGCGCCCGGGTCCAGTTCCACTCCGAACCCAGAACCACCATGATGAGCATCACGTAGAACGGTGCCACATTGATGTGGAATGACGCCAGAGCAACACCCAGCCGGCCGATCGAAGCGATGAACAGGACCTGGCTGAGGCCTAGAGAGATCACGGCGTAGATCGCCAGCATTCCTGCCTGCTGCGGGTCGATCGGCGACGATGGCCAGACTTCGAACCCGAGGACGCTCGACAGATAGAAGAGCGCGCCGGCCATGAACGTGCCGCCGATCAGCGTGATCGTGGTACGTCCGGTTTGGCTGAGGTCCGGGAAGTCCCGCGCGGTCGCCATGCTGGCCCAACAGAAAAGCGCGGTCGAGGCGATGGCGCAGAGCGCACCCAACCCCAGCTGGGCCGGCGCCACCGCGCTGGTTGCGATCAGGCCGCCGATGATCGAAACAGCAACGCCCAGCGCGAAGTTCCAGCGCAATCTGCGCGTTCCGGCAGCCAGCTCGAGCAGTGTCGCAACCAAAGGCGCGCAGGACGCGATGATGGCAACGGTAACAGGATCGGTCAGTTTCTGCGCCAGGATGATCAGGAACATGCCCAAGCCAAGGCCAAACCCGCCCACTCGCATCGCATGGGCCCAACGCGCCCGCAGAACCGCGTCCGCGCCATCGATCCACAGCCAGATCGGGATCATCACGGCCACCGCCAGCATCAGCCGCGCAGCCAGCAAGGCAACCGGCGGCCAGGTCTGCAGCAGGATTTCGGCCGCCGGGAATCCGGCCGCCCAGGTTAGCATCGACGCCACCGCCAGCCCGTTTCCGGACAAGGCGGATTGCCGCGCACCGGGCACAGCGAAACTGGGCCCGCGAACGGGGTCCGGACTCATCGCCATCGGTTTCAATCCTTTTGTTGGTGCAGCGCCACGAAAATGATTCGCTGCAATACCCCGACCCTTCACATTCGGCCCGCGCCGGTCTGGCCGATTTTCGACATATTGTCGTTTTCAAACCCTTTCTCTGCGCACCGCCCGCGACTAAGGTCAGCATGCCATCGGACCGAGAGGACAATGCCCCGATTTGCCGCCAATATCTCGCTGCTCTTTGCCGAGCTGCCCTATCTCGACCGATTCAAGGCGGCTGCGGATGCTGGGTTCAAGGCGGTCGAAATCCTGTTCCCCTACGATATCGCGGCCAAGGAAACCCGCCGCGCGATGATGACCAACGGTCTGGACCTGGTGCTGATCAACGCGCCGCCGCCCAACTATACCGGCGGCCAGCCCGGCTATGCGGCCGTTCCGGGGGGCGAGGGGCGGTTCCAGTCCGACATCCGCCGCGTCCTGCGCTATGCCGAGGCGCTGAAGCCCGGCCTGATCCATGTGATGGCGGGCTATGCCTCGGGGGCGGACGCACGGGACTGTTTTGTGCACAACCTGCAATGGGCCGCGGATTTTGCGCCGCATCAACGGTTCACGATCGAACCGCTGAACCCCGTCTCGCAACCGGGATACTTCCTGAATGACTATGATCTGGCCGCCGCGTGCCTGGACCGGATCGACCGTCCGAATGTGGGCCTGCAGTTCGACAGCTTTCATGCCCGGATGATCCATGGCGATGCACAGGCCATCTGGGACAGATTCCGCGACCGGATCGTACATGTTCAGATCGGATCGGCCCCCGACCGGTCGGAACCCGGCCGGGATGAGACCGATTTCCCCGCGTTGTTCGCAGCGATCGACGACAGCGGCTATGACGGCTGGGTCAGCGCCGAATACACGCCCTCGACGCGGCGCACCGACGCCTCTCTGCACTGGATGCGATAGGCCTGTGCACCTGCGCACTGGAAATCACATCTTGGATATCGCATACGAAGCGGCAATTCAGTAGAGGAACAGCCGCATGATCCCCGCCCGCTTTGCCCCCGTCCTGTTCGGATTGATCCTGTCGGGGCTGATGTCCTGCATCGTGACCTGCATCGCAACGGTCAAAGAGATCGGGCTTGGCCCCGAGACCTTTGCCAGCTGGATGGGCGCGTGGAGCATCAGCTGGCCGGTGGCCTTTGCGGTGGTTCTGGTCATGGCCCCGCTGACCCGGCGGCTGGTCGCGCTGTTGGTCAGGCCCGAGGCCTGACCTGCCGCGAAGATGGCCCGCTGGGCCTGATGAGCGGCACGGCGCTTGCCTAATGCGCCTCGGCCCAGTTGGCGCCTTTGCCCGCATCCACCGTCAGTTTCACGTCCAGCTTCACCGCCGGATCGGGCGCGTTTTCCATCACGTCTCGGGCAGTCTCGATGGTCTGATCCACCGCGTCTTCGGCCACCTCGAACAGCAGTTCGTCGTGCACCTGCAGCAGCATCTTGGCCGGCAGCCCGTCGATCGCCTCGGGCATCCGCACCATCGCCCGGCGGATCACGTCCGCCGCTGTGCCCTGGATCGGCGCGTTGATCGCCGCCCGGCGGGCAAACCCCGCATGCGGCCCCTTGGCATTGATTTCTGTCGTGTGGATCTTGCGCCCGAACAGGGTCTGCACATAGCCATGCTCTTTGGCAAACGCGATGGTGTCATCCATATAGCGCCGGATGCCCGGGAAGCGTTCGAAATATCGGTCGATGAAGCCCTGCGCCTCGGCCCGCGGAATGCGCAGGTTGCGCGCCAGACCAAAGCCCGAAATGCCGTAGATCACGCCGAAATTGATCGCCTTGGCCTTGCGGCGGATCTCGGGCGTCATCTCGTCCAGCGGCACGTCGAACATTTCCGACGCGGTCATGGCGTGAATGTCCAGCCCGTCGGCAAAGGCCTGTTTCAAGGCCGGAATATCGGCGATATGCGCGAGGATGCGCAGCTCGATCTGTGAATAGTCGAGCGACACCAGCACGTTGCCCGGCTCGGCAATGAAGGCCTCGCGGATGCGGCGGCCTTCTTCGGTGCGCACCGGGATGTTCTGCAGGTTCGGATCGGTCGAGGCCAGACGCCCCGTGTTCGCCCCGGTGATGGCATAAGACGTATGCACCCGGCCCGTATCGGGGTTGATATGGGTCTGCAGCGCGTCGGTATAGGTCGATTTCAGCTTGGACAGCTGCCGCCAGTCCAGCACCCGGCGCGGCAGCTCATGCTCGGTCGCAAGATCTTCCAGCACGTCGGCGCCGGTCGAATACTTTCCGGTCTTGCCCTTCTTGCCGCCCTCAAGACCCATCTTGTCGAACAGGATCTCGCCCAACTGCGCGGGCGAGCCGACGTTGAAGGTTTCTCCGGCCAGCTCGTGGATTTCAGCCTCTAACCCGGCCATTTTCTGGGCAAAGGCGTTCGACATGCGGCTCAGCACATCGCGATCGACCTTGATGCCATGCATCTCCATCTCGGCCAGAACCGGCACCAGAGGGCGTTCAAGCGTTTCATAGACGGTGGTCACCTGAGCCCGGTGCAACTGCGGCTTGAACAGCTTCCACAGGCGCAGGGTGATGTCGGCATCCTCGGCGGCATAGGCGGTCGCCTCGTCGATCGGCACCTTGTCGAAGGTGATCGCCGATTTGCCCGAGCCCAGCAGCGGTTTGATCGGGATCGGCGTGTGGCCCAGATAGCGTTCGGACAGGGTGTCCATGCCGTGCCCATGCTCGCCCGCATGCATGGCATAGGACATCAGCATCGTGTCGTCGATCGGGGCCACATCCACGCCGTAGCGCGCAAAGATCTTGGCGTCGTATTTCATGTTCTGCCCGATCTTCAGGATCGACGGATCCTCGAGCACCGGCTTGAGCATCTGCAGCGCCTCATCCAGCGGCATCTGCCCCTCGGCCAGCGCGTCCGAGCCGAACAGGTCGTCGCTGGCCCCGTCGCGGTGGGTCAGCGGGATATAACAGGCCTCGCCCGGCTCGATGCAGAGCGAGATGCCGACCAGATCGGCGATCATTTCGTTTAGGCCCGTGGTCTCGGTGTCCACGGCCAGCCAGCCGCGCTCATAGGCCTGATCGTTCCATTTCCGCAGCGCGGCCGCATCGCGCACGCATTCGTATTTGCTGGAATCGAACGGAATGTCTTCGGCCTGCGGCTCATCTGCCGCCGGCGCCGGAGTATCCGCGATCACCGGCGGTTCGACGCCCAGCTTGTCGGCGATCCGCTTGGTCAGAGTGCGGAACTCCATCTCGGCCAGAAACTCCATCAGCTTGTCCGGATCGGGATCGCGCAGCTCCAGATCATCCAGCGTGAAGTCCAGCGGTGTTTCGCAATCCAGCTGCACCAGCCTTTTCGACAACTCGATCTGATCTCGTTTCTCGATCAGGGTTTCGCGGCGCTTGGGTTGCTTGATCTCCTCGGCGCGGTCCAGCAGCGTCTCCAGATCGCCGAACTCGTTGATCAGCAGCGCCGCCGTCTTGATCCCGATCCCCGGCGCACCCGGCACGTTGTCGACGCTGTCACCGGCCAGCGCCTGCACATCGACGACACGCTCAGGATAGACGCCGAATTTCTCGAACACTCCCTCGCGGTCGATGCGCTTGTTCTTCATGGCATCCAGCATCTCGACACCGTCGCCCACCAGCTGCATCAGGTCCTTGTCGGAACTGACGATGGTTACCCGCCCCCCGGCCTGGCGCGCCTGGCAGGCCAGCGTGGCGATGATGTCGTCGGCCTCGTACCCCTCCAGCTCTTTGCAGGCGATGTTGAAGGCCTCGGTCGCCTGCCGGGTCAGCGGGATCTGCGGGCGCAGGTCCTCGGGCATCGCCTCGCGGTTGGCCTTGTAGAGGTCGTACATGTCATTGCGGAAGGTGTGCGAGCCCTTGTCGAAGATCACTGCCAGATGGGTCGGCGCATCGGGGCCGTGGTCGCCATCCACGTAACGCTGCAGCATGTTGCAAAAGCCCGAAACGGCGCCAATCGGCAACCCGTCCGATTTCCGCGTTAGCGGCGGAAGGGCGTGATAGGCGCGAAAGATGAAGGCCGATCCGTCGATCAGATGCAGATGGCAGCCTTTGCCGAATCCCGTTGTCATCGCGCGCCCTTTCCCTCGTCTTCGCCAACCCAACTCATGGCATGGGCGCGCCGTCAGGGCCACCCGTCACGCGTGGCCGTCTGCTGTGTTCGGTCAAATTCTTCCGACCCGACAGGCCATGGGTGGTCAGGCCGCTGCTTCGTGCCCCTTCAGCACGTATTTGCAATCGCAATAGGGGCACTCGACCCAGCCCTGATCTTCGGGGATCTGCAACCAAACGCGCGGATGGCCCAGCGCGCCCTCGCCGCCATCACAGGCGACACGGCTTGTCTCGACGATCTTGGTTTCCGGAGCTTCGATTGTCACGGCGTGCGATCCTTCACTGGTTGTCGGCCTCGCGGGCATGCATTAGGTGCGTTTATGAGGGATCAGGAAACCGGGGGCAAGAGCCAGCAATGACCGATGCAGCGATCAGCCTTCGCGGCCTGCGCAAAACCTATCGCGGCGGCAAGGGCCAGCCCGAGAAACATGCGCTGAAGGGCATCGATCTGGAGATCCCGCGCGGATCGGTCTTTGGCCTGCTGGGGCCGAACGGGGCCGGCAAATCGACCCTGATCAACATCCTGGCAGGGCTGGTGATCAAGACCGCAGGCCAGGTGACGATCTGGGGCCATGACCAGGACCGCAACCCGCGCCAGGCCCGCGCCGCCATCGGCGTGATGCCGCAGGAGCTGAACCTCGACCCGTTCTTCACCCCCCGTGGCGCGCTCGAGGTGCAGGCCGGGCTCTATGGCGTCCCGAAATCGCAACGTCGCAGCGACGAGATCCTCGAACTGGTCGGCCTCAGCGACAAGGCCGAGGCCTATGCCCGCACGCTGTCGGGCGGGATGCGGCGGCGGCTGCTGCTGGCCAAGGCACTGGTGCACCACCCCAAAATCCTGGTGCTGGACGAACCCACCGCCGGCGTGGACATCGAACTGCGCCAGATGCTGTGGGCCAATGTTCGCAAGCTGAACCAGCAGGGCATGACCATCATCCTGACCACCCATTACCTGGAAGAAGCGCAGGAGATGTGCGACGAGATCGCCATCATCAACCACGGCGAGAAGGTGGCACAGGACAGCACCGCCAACCTGCTGGGCCGCATGGACGGCCGCACCATGGTCATCACCCCCGAGGCCCCCGTGACCGCCCTGCCCGCCGCCCCCGGCGTTCAGGCCAGCCTGCGCGACGACGGCAGCCTGGCGCTGCACTACCGCAGCCCGGAAACCAGCGCCGAGCAGGTGCTCGAAGCGGTCCGTCAGGCCGGCATCCGCATCCGCGACGTGCGCACCGAAGAGGCCGATCTCGAGGACGTGTTCCTTGCCCTCACCTCCTCGCGCGCCGACGATGCCCCGGCCGACGATCAGGACCAGCCGCGCCGGGGTCTGCACCGGGTCAAGCTGTGACCCGGTCGATCCGCGCCTGATAGCAGTTGTTCCGGGCCGAGCGTACATGGATATAGGCCACCTCGGGGCGGGCAAGTATTGCATCCACCGCCGCGCTGATCCGTCCGGTGGGTGTCACGACGCCGGTACCGTAGACAATCCGGTCATCGCGGCCATAGCCCTTGATCAGATAATCGGGCGATGAGGTCAGAACCTCTGGCAGATCAGTCCCTTCATACCGTTCACAAGGGCTTGCACACAGAAAGATCGGCCCCGTTTCGGCATAAGGATGTGTCTCTGCAAAAGGCCGATGGGCCAGAATCAGCATTTCTGCACCTTCGGGAATGTGCTGCAAGCAATGGCGGCACGGATTTCCGGTTCCGGTTGATACCGCGCGTTCAGGCGCGTGTCCGTAGGCATCGGGCGCGCCTGCCTGAAAGGCGCGTACTTCGTCGGTGGGCAGGGCGGTGATCTTGAACATCTCGAGTCTCCTTTTGTTGCCCTGACAATGCGCCTGCCACACGCGGGCAGACGACCCGTTTCCTGCGCAATGCAGACAGGGACTCGAAAAAGAACAAAACGTGAATATAATGTGGAATCGCCATGTATGCCGAGCTGTCGATCACGTCGAACTTCACCTTCCTCACCGGGGCCTCGCACCCCGAGGAGTACATGGAGCGCGCCGTCACCCTGGGCCTGCCCGCCATCGCCATCGCCGATGACAACTCGGTGGCGGGCATCGTCCGCGCCCACACCCAAGCGCGCGAGATCGCCCGCAAGGTGCGCGAACGCCGCGCGTGGGAAGAACAGAACACGCCCATCGGCCCGCCCTGCCCCGATCACATCCCGAAACCGCCCTCGTTCCCGGTGCATGCGGTGCCGCGCCTGATCCCGGCGGTGCGGCTGATCTTTACCGACGCCCCGCCCGTCACCGCCCTGCCCCTCAACCGGCAGGGCTGGGCCAGCCTGTGCCGCCTTCTGTCCACCGGACGGCTGCGCGCGGCCAAGGGCGACTGCATCCTGCACCTGTCCGACCTGCTGGAGTTTTCCGACGGCCTCCACCTGCTGCTCTGGCCACAGGCGGGCCGTCCGACCGGCGGCGCGAGCGGATGGCGGACACAGGCGCAACAGCTGACGCGCCGCTTTGCCGGGCGCATGCATTTGCTGATGCATCCGCGCTATGACGGGGCGGATTCGATGTTTTTCCATTTGTTAGAGACTGAATCGCGCCATCTGGGCGTGCTCACCATCGCCAGCGCCGCGCCGATGATGCATCACGGCTCGCGCCGCCGGCTGGCCGATGTGCTGACCGCGATCCGGCTGCGCCGCAAGGTGGACGATCTGGGCCGTCACGCGCTGGCCAATGGCGAACAGCGCCTGCGCTCGGAACCCGAGATGCTGCGCATCTTCAAGGGGCATGAAGGCGCTGTGGCCCGTGCGTATGCGCTCAGCCAGGACCTCACCTTCTCGTTGGACGAGCTGCGCTATGAATACCCAAGCGAGGTCAGCGGCACCGAAACCCCCGCCCAGCGCCTGCACCGTCTGGCGCATGAGGGGCTGGCCTGGCGCTATCCCGCCGGCGCGCCCGAAAAGGTCAAGGCGATGCTGGCGCATGAGCTGACCCTGATCGGCAAGCTGAAATACGAGCCCTATTTCCTGACCGTCCGCGACATCGTGCACTTCGCCCGCGGTCGCGGGATCCTGTGCCAGGGGCGCGGCTCGGCGGCCAATTCGGTGGTCTGCTACTGCCTGGGCGTCACCTCGGTCAGCCCCGAGATGGGCACCATGGTGTTCGAACGCTTCGTCTCCGAGGCGCGGGACGAGCCGCCCGACATCGACGTGGATTTCGAACATGAACGCCGCGAAGAGGTGATCCAGCACATCTATGAACGCTATGGCCGCCACCGCGCGGGGCTGTGCGCCACGGTGATCCACTATCGCGGCAAGCGCGCCATCCGCGAGGTGGGCCGCGCCATGGGCCTGACCGAGGACACGATTTCCGCCCTGTCCTCGCAGCTGTGGGGGTTCTTCTCGACCGCAGGGCTCGAGGCGGAACGGATGCGCGAAATCGGCCTCGACCCCGAGGACCGCCGCCTGAAACAGACTCTGACACTGGTGCATCAGATCAACGGCTTCCCCCGCCACCTGTCCCAGCATGTGGGCGGGTTCATCATCACCGAGGGCCGTCTGGACGAGCTGGTGCCCATCGAGAACGCCACGATGGAGGACCGCACGGTCATCTGCTGGGACAAGGACGACATCGACAGTCTGGGCATCCTCAAGGTCGATGTCCTGAGCCTTGGCATGCTGACCTGCATCCGCAAGGCCTTCGACCTGATCGCCCAGCACCATCAGACGAGTTACACGCTCGCCACCCTGCCGCCCGAGGACCCGGCGGTCTATGACATGCTGTGCCGCGCGGATTCGGTCGGCGTGTTCCAGGTGGAATCACGTGCGCAGATGAACTTCTTGCCCCGGATGCGGCCGCGCAATTTCTATGACCTGGTGATCGAGGTCGCCATCATCCGCCCCGGCCCCATCCAGGGCGACATGGTGCATCCCTATATCCGGCGTCGGAACGGCGAGGAGGAGGTCAGCTTCCCCTCGGACGCGCTGGGCGAGGTGCTGGGCAAGACGCTGGGCGTGCCGCTGTTTCAGGAACAGGCGATGCAGATCGCCATCGTCGGCGCGGGCTTCACCCCCGAACAGGCCGACCGGCTGCGGCGGTCGCTGGCGACCTTCAAGAAGCACGGCAATGTCAGCGAATTCCGCACCCTGTTCCTGCGCGGGATGCAGCGCAACGGCTATGACGCCGAATTTGCCGAGCGCTGTTTCTCGCAGATCGAGGGGTTCGGCTCCTACGGCTTCCCCGAAAGCCATGCGGCCAGCTTTGCGCTGCTGGTCTATGCCAGCGCCTGGATCAAGTGCCACCATCCGGGGATTTTTGCCTGCGCGCTGCTGAATTCGCAACCAATGGGGTTCTATGCCCCCGCCCAGATCGTGCGCGATGCGCGCGAGCATGGCGTGCAAGTGCGTCCGGTCTGCATCAATGCCAGCTTCTGGGACAACGTGATGGAGCCAGACGGCCATGGCGGGCTGGCCCTGCGGCTGGGCTTTCGCCAGATCAAGGGCCTGAGCGAAGAGGACGCCAGTTGGCTGACCGCCGCGCGCGGCAACGGCTACCACCAGGTTGACGACGTCTGGCGCCGCGCGGGCCTTGGCCCCTCGGTGATCGAGCGTCTGGCCGAGGCCGATGCCTTTGCCGCCTGCGGCCTGACCCGGCGCGAGGCGCTGTGGCAGGCCAAGGCGATCGCCACCGCCAAACCCCTGCCCCTGTTCGCGCAGGATCTGGAAGGCGAGGCGCTGGACGAACCCGCCGCCCATCTGCCGCAGATGTCGCTGGGCGAGCAGGTGGTCGAGGATTACGTCGCCACCCGCCTGAGCCTGCGGGCACACCCGGTGGCCCTGTTGCGGCACCTGCTGACGCCGGGGCAGCGCGACAATTCCGCCCCTGCATCCGGGCCGGAAAACGCGGTATCTGCCCTGAACAGAGCCTGAATCGAAAGCCTCGACCATGACCCGGCCCGTGCTGCCCCCACGTTTTCCCGCCACGCCCGACCAGATCCGCGCGCAGGTCACCGCATTCTACGCCCGCGTCCGGCAGGACGCCCTGCTGGGCCCGATCTTCAACCGCCACGTCACCGACTGGCCCGCGCATGAGGACCGGATCGCCGCCTTCTGGCGCAACGCCATCCTGTACGAGCGCGGCTACAGCGGCAATCCGCAGCGTGTGCATATCGAGCGTCCGGACGTGAAACCCGAAATGTTTGCCCATTGGCTGGACCTGTTCGAAGAGGTCGCCCACGGCACCCTGCCCCCGGAAACGGCCACGCCCTGGGTGGCGCTGGCCCGACGCATCGGCGCGGGGATGCAGGCCGGTGTCGCGGCCGCCCGCCAACCGGCCGGGGCTCCGCCGATCCTGCGCTGAACGGCCGGCCCCGCGGGGATGTTAGCGGTAAAGTTTGGACTATCCGACTCTGCCGATTGGGTTTAATCAGACCTCAGACACCTGCCACAGCATCCAACCGCCCGAGACCAGCCAGATGAGCACACAGAACTCGACCCTGCAGGGACTTGGCTTTGCCTTTCTCGGGTTTGCCGTCTTTGCCACCCATGACGCACTGATCAAGACGCTGGGCGGCACCTATTCCGTGCTGCAGATCATCTTTTTCGCCACGCTGTTTTCCTTTGTGCCGATGGCGGTCACGATTCTGGCGGACAAGGCCACCGGAAACTTCCTGCCCCGCCATCCATGGTTGGTCATGCTGCGCTCGGGGCTGATGGTCACGGGTATGTCCTGCGCATTCTACGCCTTCTCAGTCCTGCCCCTGGCCGAGGTCTATTCGCTGCTGTTTTCCTTTCCGCTGATCGTCACCGTCCTGTCGATCCCGATACTGGGCGAGGTCGTGCGCGCCCAACGCTGGGCCGCGGTGGGCGTGGGTCTGATCGGGGTGCTGATCGTCCTGCGGCCCGGCGCGACCGAGATCACCCTGGGCCACCTTGCCGCCCTGACGGCCGCCTTCTGCAGCGCCTTCGCATCCGTACTGGTGCGCAAGATCGGAAACGAGGAACGCTCGGCGGTGCTGATTCTATATCCGATGCTGCTGGCGATCGCGGTCATGAGCCTGGCGCAACCGGCGGTCTATCAGCCACCTTCGCTGATCCATCTGGCGATGATGGCCTTGGTCGGCGTGTTCTCGGTGATCGCCCAGCACCTGATCATCCTGGCCTATCGCGCGGCGCCCGCTGGCGTGGTCGCGCCCAGCCAGTACAGCCAGATCATCTGGGCCACGATCTTCGGCGCAGTGTTCTTTGGGGAAAAGCCCGACAAATGGGTGGCCGTGGGGGCCGCGATCATCATCGCATCGGGCATCTTCGTCGTCTGGCGCGAAAGCCGGGCAAATGTATCGCCGAACAAGCCGGTTTTGCGCGTCCGCTCGCCGCGCTCTGACACCGGCGCCTCGGCGCGGCCAGGGTCGTAGTGCGGCTGCTACTGATCTTTAAGCCTGATCTTCAGGCCGCCGTTTTCACCTGTTTCCTCGAATTTCCCGGTGGCTCGTACCAAGTCGCTCAGCCGCTTGAAGCCATAGGTTCGCGTATCAAAATCCGGATAGTTCATGCTCAGCTGACTGCCTACCCAGCCAAGGCCCGCCCATCCGTCCGGTTCCTCGGATTTGAGCACGACATTCCGGATTAACTGGAATGCATGATTTATCTCTTTTTTGAGCTGAGCTGTCTTTGCCCTCTCGCCGCCATTCGTTTCTTCCTTTTTGATGTTCTCAATGCGAATGAAGCGGTTGCAGGCGTTTTTGAAGGCGCTGGGCGTCTTTTCCTCGCCGATCCCGAACACGCTCAAACCCTGCTCGCGGATGCGGCTGGCCAGGCGGGTGAAATCGCTGTCGGATGACACCAGAACGAACCCGTCGAAGCGGCCCGAGTGCAGAATGTCCATCGCGTCGATCACCAAGGCGATGTCTCCCGCGTTCTTGCCGGTTGTGTTGGCAAATTGCTGGTGCGGTACGATGGCGTATTCCGCCAGTTTATCGGCGCTCCAGCCCTGCGGGATACCGCCGGAAAAATCGCCGTAGATCCGGCGCAGACTGGCCTCGCCCAGTGTGGCAACTTCTTCGAAGATTTCGGCGACGTGTTTTGCCGGAACATTCTCGGCGTCAATCAGAACGGCAAGTCGTTCTGTGGTGGTGTTGGTCAACTTGGTCTCTCAATTCAGACGTAAAATTCTGAACTGAACATAGGAGGAAAAGCGGGCGGGTGTAACCCCGCCCTTGCAATTTCCGGCCTCAGTAAATCACCACCGACCGGATGCTTTCACCCTTGTGCATCAGGTCGAAGCCGGTGTTGATGCCGTCCAGACCCATGGTGTGGGTGATCATCGGGTCGATCTCGATCTTTCCTTCCATATACCAGTCGACGATCTTGGGCACGTCCGTGCGCCCACGCGCGCCGCCGAAGGCGGTGCCGCGCCACGACCGACCGGTGACCAGCTGGAACGGACGGGTCGAGATCTCGGCCCCTGCGGGCGCCACGCCGATGATGATGGATTCGCCCCAGCCCTTGTGCGCCGATTCCAGCGCCGCGCGCATCACCTGCACGTTGCCGGTGGCGTCAAAGGTGTAATCCGCTCCGCCCTTTGTCAGGTTCACCAGATAGGGGACAAGATCGCCCTCGACCTCGGACGGGTTCACGAAATCGGTCATGCCGAACTTTTTGGCCATCTCGACCTTGGCGGGGTTCAGGTCGACGCCGACGATCTGATCAGCCCCGGCCAGACGCAGGCCCTGAATCACGTTCAGTCCGATGCCGCCCAGGCCGAACACGATGGCGCGGCTGCCGATTTCCACCTTGGCGGTGTTGATCACCGCGCCGATGCCGGTGGTCACGCCACAGCCGATATAGCAGATCTTGTCGAACGGCGCGTCCTCGCGCACCTTGGCCAGTGCAATCTCGGGCAGAACCGTGTGGTTCGAGAAAGTCGAGCATCCCATGTAATGCAGGATCGGATCCCCATCCAGCGTCGAGAAACGCGAGGTGCCGTCGGGCATCAAACCCTTGCCCTGCGTCTCGCGGATGGCCTGGCACAGGTTGGTCTTGGGGTGCAGGCAGTATTCGCACTCGCGACATTCGGGGGTGTAGAGCGGGATCACGTGATCGCCCGGCTTCAGGCTGGTCACGCCGGGGCCGACCTCGACCACGACGCCCGCGCCCTCGTGGCCCAGAATGGCCGGAAACAGGCCTTCGGGGTCGGCGCCCGACAGGGTGAATTCGTCGGTATGGCAGATGCCGGTGGCCTTGATCTCGACCAGAACCTCGCCCGCCTTGGGGCCTTCGAGGTTCACGTCCATCACTTCCAAGGGCTTGCCCGCCTGAACGGCGACGGCGGCACGGGTTCGCATGTTGCTTGTCTCCCTGTCTTGTTTGACCCGACCCTGCGTCAAATACAGGGTGTTTTCAACTGCGCTTTCATGGCAGTCTCTGTAAGCTTTTGATATTTCAGAAACGACATTGCCGAAAAGAGGAGCGCCAATGTACCGGTTCATCCCGATCCTGATCGTCCTGGCCGCCTGCGCCGAAACCGACCTGCCCGAACCGGGCTCTGCCGAGCTGGATGCCGCCCCGGTGGATCTGGCCTTCTGCAAGGGCGAACCCTTTGCCCAGTCCGTGGGGCAACCGGTCTCGACCATTCAGACCAGCCTGCCGGAACGGAGCCGCGTTCTGGGCCCTGATGACATCGCCACGCAGGATTACCGCATCGACCGGCTGAACGTCTATGTGAACGGAGCCGGGGTCATTCAGCGGCTGACCTGCGGATAAGGGCGGACTCGACTCGGGGCATGATTCTCAGATAAGAACAAAATGAGAACGCCTTGATGTCTGCCCGATGCCCAAACGCCGAATACTCTCGCTGTGGTTCCCCCGTCTGGGGGCCGAACGGCTGATCCGCGCCGCGCGGGGCCTGCACTCTGGCCCGCTGGCGGTGGTGGCCGAACAGTCGAACATGCAGGTCATCACCTCGCTGAACACTGATGCACAGGCTGCCGGTCTGCGCGTGGGCCAGCCGGTGCGCGATGCCCATGCCATGTGCGCGGCCCTTGTCACCCGCCCCCGCAACGCCCCGGCCGAGGCCGCATTTCTGACCGCGCTGCGCCGCTGGGCGGGCAAGTTCAGCCCCTGGGTGGCCGAAGAGGCCCCCGATGGCCTGATCGTCGATCTGTCGGGCTGCGCCCATCTGTTCGGCGGCGAAGAGGCGCTGCTGGACGTGATCGAGACCGACTGCGCCGAAATGGGGCTGAGCGTGCAGATGGGCATCGCCGACACGCTGGGCGCGGCCTGGGCGCTGGCGCGCTATGCCGGGCAAGAGGCCACGTCCGACCGCAATGGCGACGCCATTTCCCAAGAGGCCCGCGCCACCCGCGCCCGGGCTGGCAAGCGGCGGCACTGGACCAAGGGCGGCGCCGCGCCGCAGGTGGTGACCGTGGGCGGCGGAGCCAGGATCGCGCCGCCGGGGCAGGCCTATGGCGCGCTTGCCCCCCTGCCCATCGCCGCGCTGCGGCTGGACGACCAGACCGTGGCGCAGCTGAACCGGCTGGGCCTGCGGCGGATCGGCGACCTGCTGGGCCAGCCGCGCGCGTCCCTTGCCCGCCGGTTCGGGCGCGGGCTGGTGCTGCGGCTGGATCAGGCGATGGGCAGCGCACCCGAGCCGGTCTCGCCCGCGCGGCCCCCGCATCACTTTGCGGTGCGGATGACCCTGCCCAACCCGATCGGTCTGGCCGAGGACGTGATGGCCGCCATCGACCGGATGCTGCCGACCCTGTGCGCGCGGCTGGAAGAAAAGGCGCGCGGGGCGCGGACTCTGCGGCTCGAGGCGCACCGCACCGATCAGGCGGCCGAGATCGTCGAGATCGGGCTGGCCCGCCCGAGCCATGACAAACACCGCATTCGCCCTTTGTTAGAGATGAAAATCGACCAGATCGACGCGGGCTATGGAATCGACATGCTGCGCCTTGCGGCGGTGCAGACCGAGCCGGTGCATGCCCGCACCCTGACCGGCCATGCCGAAGCCAGCCGCGCCGTCCGCAACCGGCTGGAGGGGAACACCGCGCTGGACGACCTGATCGGCAAACTGGGCGCGCGGGTGGGGCTCGAGGCGATCACGCGGCAGCACCCGGCGGCCTCGCACATCCCCGAGAAAACCGCCCAGACGCTGGCGGCGGCCTGGTCGGAACCGGCGCGCGACTGGCCCGCCCCGCCGCGCCCGCGCCCCCTGCTGATGTGGCGGCCCGAGCCGGTGATGGCCCCCGACCGCCCCGATGTGCCCGCCAATTTCCGCTGGCGCGGGCGCGACTGGCACCTGGCGCAGGCCACCGGCCCGGAACGGATCGCCCCGGAATGGTGGCTGGATGACCCCAACTGGCGCAGCGGCGTGCGCGATTACTGGGTGGTGGTGACCGAACAGGGCGAGCGGCTATGGCTGTTCTACGGCCATGGCGGCACCATGTCGGCGGGCTGGTTCTGCCAAGGACGCTTTGGTTAGAGTCTATTTTCCGCGATAGACCAGAAGATCAGGAAGGTAATCGATCAGCCGGATGACCCACGAGAACGGCGCCGGAAAGTCGGTACGGAAGCGCCGGCGCGCCATTGCGCGCAGCACGCGCTGCGCGGCGTCTTCGGGCTCCATCAGCATCGGCATCTTGAAGCTGTTCTTGTCGGTCAGCCGGGTCTTGATGAACCCCGGATTGACGATGCGCACCGTCACCCCGGTTCCCGCCAGGTCATGCCGCATCGTTTCGGCCAGCGAGACCAGCGCCGCCTTGCTGGACCCGTACCCGATCGCCGCAGGCAGTCCGTGATAGCCCGCCAGCGACCCGATCAGGGTAATGTCGCCACGTCCCGCCTGCACCATGGCCGGCACGGTTTCCCCCAGAACCCGCAGCGCGCCTGAATAGTTCACGTCGCTGACGGCCAGCGCGGCTTCGGTCTTCCAGTCCTGCGCGCGCATCGGCTCATAGGCCCCGGCGTTGTAGACCAGACCGTCCACCGGGCCGACCTCGGCCACGGCGCGGCGCACCTGCGCCAGATCGGTCACGTCCAGCGGCACCGCACGGGCATGAGGCAGCGCAGCGCAGATCTGCTCCAGCCGCTCGGCATTGCGCGCGGACAGCACTAGGTGCGCGCCCTGACCGCCCAAGGCTTCGGCAAGCATCCGGCCCAGACCTTCGCTGGCGCCGATGATCCAATAGGTTTTTCCGTCAAAACTGCTCATGCAGGGCGGTTCGCATTTGCCGAAGCGTGAACAGCCGCGGTCTTGGGTTGGGTTGTCTCGATCATAACATCTTTCATTACGCGGACGGGCGGACCTCGGATCACCAGCAACCGCGATTGATGCAATCCTGACGCACTGCCCGCCGATCAGCGGGAAACAGGGAAAAACATGGCGCGGATTTGATCCGCTCCGGCCTACCCTGCGTATCTTATTGTAAAATGTCGCATAAAGAGGATGGCATGTTCGACGAAACCCGGGGCGTACGGAAAAAAATCGCAATTGTAGGCGCAGGCATCTCAGGATTATCAGCGGCTTATTACCTGTCAGAGAGTCACGACGTCACCCTGTACGAGGCCGAACCCCGTTTGGGCGGACATGCGCGCACGGTGATGGCCGGGCGCAACGGCGACCAACCGGTCGATACCGGGTTCATCGTCTTCAACTATGCCACCTATCCCTATCTGACCAAGCTGTTCGGTGAGTTGGATGTGCCGGTCATCAAAAGCGAGATGAGCTTTGGCGCCACAATCGACAATGGGCGCATCGAATATGGTCTGAACAACCTGCGCACGATCACCGCGCAGAAGCGCAACCTCGTGCGGCCCTCCTATTACAAGATGATCGCCGACATCCTGCGCTTTGGCAAAGAAGCGCCCGAGGCCGCTCGGGATGATGACACCACGATTGGTGAACTGGTTGACCAGATGCGGTTGGGCCACTGGTTCCGCAACAACTATCTGATGCCGATGTGCGGCGCGATCTGGTCCACTCCGGTAGAGTTCGTCGATCAGTTCCCGGCGCGGTCGCTGGTGCAGTTCTTCCGCAACCACGCCTTGCTGTCCAGCAAACGCGGCGCCCAGCACCAGTGGTGGACCGTAATGGGTGGCAGCATCGAATATGTCCGCCGGATCGAATCCGCTCTGCGCGGCCGGGGTTGCGACATCCGCCTCGGCGCGCCGGTCTCGAGCGTCGACCGCGACGCCTTAGGCGTGACCGTGCAGGCGCAGGGCCGCTCGGATCAATATGACGAGATCATCCTGGCCACCCATTCCGACCAGACGCTGGCCATTCTGGGTCAGAGCGCCACCGCCGACGAGACAGCGGCCCTGGGCGCGATCCGCTATCAGCCGAACCGCGCGGTTCTGCACTGCGACCCCAGCCAAATGCCGCGCCGCCGCGCCTGCTGGTCCAGCTGGACCTACCGCTCGCAGGCGGGCAACGTGGGCGTGACCTACTGGATGAACCGGTTGCAGAACATCCCCGAAAGCGACCCCCTGTTCGTCACCCTGAACCCGTCCTCCGACATCGCGCCCGACAAGATCTATGACGAGGTGGAATTTGCCCATCCGGTGTTCGACAAGGCCGCGCTGAAAGCGCAGGGCCAGATCCGGGAAATGCAGGGCCGCAACCGGACCTGGTTCGCCGGCGCCTACAACCGGCACGGGTTCCACGAAGACGGAATCGCCAGCGCGATGCACGTGGTCGGGCTGTTGACCGGCGATCCGCAAACCAACGGAGCTGAAAATGCGATACGTGATCCAAGCGTCGCTGTCCCGGTTACGGCCAGCCCGTAACGCAGCGATCCTGAGCCTGGTTCTGCTGGCCCCTGCCGGGCTGGCGGCCACCCCCGTCACCAACCTGCTGCCCGATGCCGAGCTGCGCGGCACTGCCACCTTCCGGTTCCTCGGTCTGCCGATCTACGACGCGCAGCTGTTCACCAAAGGCGGCGGCCCGCTCAGCTGGTCGCAGGATTTCGGCCTGAAGCTGACCTATCGGAAATCGTTGAAGCAGAAGGCGCTGATCGAATCCACGCTGGACGAGATGGCCCGGCAGGGCAACAGCGCCCCGATCGAGGCGCAGTTGAAAACCTGTTATCAGGCGGTTGGTGCCGGGGACAGCTATCTGGCCGTCACCAAAGGCCCCAACGCGATCGAGTTCTGGCGCAACGGTCGCAAGACCTGCACCCTGTCCTATCCGGGGATCAAGCGCAGTTTCATGTCGATCTTTCTGGGAAACAACACCCGGTCCGCCGCCTTTACGCGCCAGCTGCGGGGTCAGTGATGTTGTATCCGCGTGTCAGCCTCTATGCGCTGATGCTTGCTGCGGCGGGTATCCCGCTCTACATCCATCTGCCGCGTTTCGCGGCGGTGAACCTCGGGATCGGCCTGGGCGTGATCGGTACGGTTCTGCTGCTGATCCGGCTGGTGGATCTGGTGCAAGACCCGCTGATCGGTTGGGCCATTGACCGCTGGCCCGGCGGGCAGATGGGCTTTGCCGTCTTGGCCGCAGGGGGTCTGGCAGTGGGTTTTCCGCTGTTGTTCTCACTGCCGCAGGGGGCGAGCGTCGGCGCCCTCGTGACGATCCTGATCCTGCTGTTTTCCGCCTACAGCCTGGGCACAATCCTGCTTTATGGTCGCAGCGCGACGCTGGCGAAACAGGCCACCCCGCGCGAGTTGATGACGCTCGCCGCCTTTCGTGAGGGCGGACAACTGGCCGGCGTGGTCCTGGCCGCCAGCGCACCGGCGCTGTTCGTCGCCTTGGGCGCGGGCGCGCAGGGCTATCCGGCCTTCGGGCTGTTTCTGGGCGCGCTGGCGGTGGTCACCATGGTGCTGACATTGCCGATCTGGCGGCGCGCGCCCATCACCGGTCAGGGGTTGTCGTTCGACGGGCTGGGTCAGGCCGGGGCCCTGCGTCTGCTGGCGCTGGCGCTCGTCAACAGCCTGCCGGTTGCGATCACCTCGACGCTGTTCCTGTTCTTCGTCGAGGACCGGCTGCAATTGCCGGGCAAGGCCGGGCCGCTGCTGATCCTGTTCTTCCTCAACGCCGGGGCCACAGTGCCGCTCTGGGCGCGGCTCAGCAACCGGATTGGCCCGAAACAGACTCTGATCATCGCGATGCCGCTGGCCATTCTGGGCTTTGTCGGGGCGGCCATGCTGGCGCCCGGCAATCTGGTCGGGTTCGCGGTGATCTGCCTGGCGTCGGGAGCGGCGCTGGGGGCGGACATGGTGGTTCTGCCGGCCATGTTCTCGGTGGTGCTGACACGCGCGGGGCTGAATGCCTCGGCGGCCTTCGGCATCTGGTCATTCGCCGGCAAACTGGGGCTGGCTTTGGCCGCATTCTTCACCCTTCCGCTGCTGGAGCGC
The DNA here is from genome assembly GCF_056539345.1 of Ruegeria sp. BB9. Taxonomy (NCBI): domain Bacteria; kingdom Pseudomonadati; phylum Pseudomonadota; class Alphaproteobacteria; order Rhodobacterales; family Roseobacteraceae; genus Ruegeria; species Ruegeria sp. BB9. The sequence goes on from NZ_JBQFUU010000003.1 coordinate 362,798, forward strand.
AGCGGCTTCGTGCCCGGTCAGACGAATTCGGCGCAGGCGTTGGAAACGCTCAACCTGGCCTATGCCGTGCTGCCCTGCATCCTGAAACTCGGCGCGTTCGGAATGGTCCTGACGCTGCCTACAGAGGTACCCGCAAAATGACATTCCTTCTGATTGCCGCACTGGCCGTATTGGCCCTGATCGCGGTCAAAACCCGCCTTCTCAGCTTTCGCGCGCAATCGCCGTCGGACTATGCCGGAACCGGCCCCGATTTCTCGTTGAAGGATAATCTGAACGGAGAAATCCTGTCCGAAGGGCTGATCTATGGCCCGACCGGCAAGATGTCGAACAGCTTCGTTGCGCGGATGATCGGGGAATGGAACGGCAATTCCGGCACCCTGACCGAGTATTTCACCTATTCGAACGGCAAGCAGATGACCCGCAAATGGTACCTGACCATGGGCACAGGCAACAGCTTTACCGCAACCGCCGACGACATCGTCGGCGAAGGCCGCGGCGTGATCTCGGGCGCGACGGTCAAGCTGACCTATCGCATCGTTCTGCCCGAAGACGCCGGGGGCCATACCCTGGATGTGACAGACTGGATGTACCTGACCGAGAGCGGGGCGATCATGAACCGCTCGGAGATGCGCAAGTTCGGCCTGAAGGTGGCTGAGCTTGTCGCCACGATGCGCCCCGCCCCGCCGGAAAAGGCCGCGCATGTGCCCGGTGCAAACGGTCATGACCGCACCGCCGACCCGAGGGCCCTGCAATGACCCATCTCATCAAACGACTGGCCTTCGCGTGCCTGCTGCTGACGGCGGCCTGTGCCTTCAAACCAAAAGTTCCGACCACTTTTCTGTCGGACCGCCAGCTGAACCTCGAAGAGTTCTTTGAGGGCCACACCGTGGCCTATGGGCAGTTCCAGGACGTTCTGGGCAACATCCCGCGCCGGTTCACGGTCGACATCAACGGGACATGGGCCGGCCAGACGCTGACCCTGGTCGAGGATTTCGTCTATGATGACGGCGCCACGGAACAGCGCATCTGGACCCTGACCAAAACCGGCGAGGATACCTGGACCGGCACCGCGCCCGGCGTTCTGGGCACCGCGTCGGGAACCGAGCGCGGCGACACGTTCAACTGGAAATACCGCATCGACCTGCCGGTGAAAGACGGAACGATGCGCGTCGATTTCGACGACTGGATGTGGCTGCTGGACGACGACCGCCTGCTGAACCGCGCCTATGTCTCGCGCTTTGGCATACGGCTGGGCGAAGTCGTGCTGTTCTTCGAAAAGAAGTGAACGCGCCGCGCCGCGTCCTGATCAATCTTTGGAAAAAGTGGTGAGCCGTGCAGGATTCGAACTTGCAACCCACTGATTAAGAGTCTTATTTCTCTTTTTTCGACAGCATTATGGGCAGTTCGATTGAGTGGCGTACTCCCCTGCAAAATCGGAGTATTCACGCGCTGTGGTTGCTACAAGGCTCTCCCCAACTCCCCGCATTTTGCTTACCCTATGCTACCTAAGTCATCTGGATGCAATACGCCCAATGCCAGACTAACAAAATCAAGTGTCGATCGCATTTCAGCAACAAACCGGACGGTCGAAACGCAAGACACTTGGGCGATATGGGCCGACCTTGTCTTTGGGCGCCGCCCGCGAAATGGCACGCGCGCTTCTTGCTGACGTGGTGCGCGGCGGAGATCCTGTCGCGGATGCTCAAACGCTCAGGCATTCACCAACGGTGAACTCACTTGCAGCGATACATGACCGAACATGCGGAGCCAAAGAAACGTCCCGGTAGTGTTCGGAATGATCGGCCGATGCTGGACCGATACATTCTCCCCGAGCTTGGGGATTTTAAAGGCATTGAAGTGACGCGTCAGCATGTTCAAAAGCTTCACAATCAAATGCGCGATACACCATATCAAGCCAATCGCACTCTGGCCCTCATGTCGAAAATGTTTGAACTGTCTGTACGCTGGGGTCAGCGTTCTGACAATCCGGCGCGCGCTATAGAAAAGTTTCCCGAGGAAAAGCGGGACCGCTGGCTGTCAGACGATGAGCTGCAAAGGCTTTTGGTGGCTCTGTCAGAGCATCCAAATCAGGTTGCAGCCAACGCTATACGCCTGCAACTTCTGACAGGCGCACGGATCGGCGAAGTGCTGAAGGCAAAATGGGAAGACTTCGATTTGGACCGCGCGGTGTGGACAAAGCCGTCGCACCACACAAAGCAAAAGCGACAAAAGCACCTGCCGATTTCGTCAGCAACCTGTGATTTGCTTGCGGCAATGAAAGCAGGGGCATCTCCTGAAAGTCGTTGGTTGTTTCCGGGACGCTCTCCGGACCAACCGTACAAGGATCTGAAGAAACTTTGGAGCTCGGTCACCACATCTGCAGGTCTTCAAGACTACCGTATCCACGAAAATCGGCATACACATGCGTCGCATCTGGTTTCCAGCGGTCTGAGTCTGCCTATAGTCGGTCGGTTACTTGGACACACGAACCCGTCCACCACGCAACGCCATGCGCACCTCGCAGATGACCCATTGCGGCAGACAGCGGATGTGATGGGTAAGAAGATCAGCGGTGGCAGTTCCTGAAACCTGAGAACTTTCCTGTGCTGAAGACTCACGAGCGACAATTAGACTGCAGCTGTCGGCACAGTGTCGATGTTCGGGGCGGAAAGGAATGGACGGAGATCTAAGGTGTCCAAATCTCTACTTCCCGTTGTCACAACGCGTCGTCCGCCTTGGAACAATGGCAGACTAGCTGGACAAAAGCGGCCATTGCAGCCAAAGCAAGTTTGGGCCATTCGCGCTCGACTCGAACTTGCAAACAAGCTGAGAGACCTGACATTGTCCAACCTTGCCATCGATAGCAAGTTGCGCGGGTGCGATCTGGTCCGCCTGAGGGTTAACGATCTTGCCGTTGGCAACACTGTTCGCGATCGGGTTTCCGTTGTTCAAAGCGAAACTGCAAAGCCGGCGCAATTTGAAGTGACAGAGAATACACGTGAAGTCGTGTCGCAATGGGTCTCTTCTCAATACATGCATGGACAACGGTATCTATTTCCGAGTCGTATGCATGCTTTACCGCATCTTTCGACCCGGCAATACGCTAGGCTTGTCCGGGAATGGGTGTCAGCGATTGGTCTCGATCCGTCCAGCTACGGCACGCATTCGCTTAGGTGCACCAAAGCGGCTATGATATACAGAAAGACCGGGAACGTAGGTGCCGTTCAACTTCTGCTCGGTCACAGCAAAGTGGACAGTACGGCGCGTTACCTTGGTGTCGAGCTTGAAGACGCGCTGAGTATTGCCGAACGTATCGATCTTTAACGAAATAGGCGGGCGGGATCTCCCGCTCGCTGCTCCCAAGCAGACATTCGAATTCTCCGGTTCATCTTCCGCTCAGAGCCCATCTTGAACGATGCTGCACGTTGTGTCGAATGTCGGTTTTGATTGATCGACTCAACAAGTGGCAATCCAAACGTAGTTTTGCCGAGCATTTCTGGCTAAAGACTCTTTGCGGCTTGATAGGACCTAGTACTGCACTCTCGAAACCGTGCAACTCAGGTCTCTACTAGACTTTAGTTGGTTCCCGTTAATCGTAACAGTTGAGGTCATCGACCGATAATCGCCAACTCTACCACTGCCCGACGGGAAGAACTGCATAAACCTAGTTGTGTTTTCTACGCCCGGAGAGCTGCAAACATCCCCGGCACAATCGTAAGCGCTATCGGCCAAGATATCGCCATGTACACCCACAACCAAAGGACGAGCTTGCCTCTCGGTTCTCACAATAACCGAGTTATTTGAAACACAAACTGATACCCAATCTTGGCCGAACGACGTGGTCGGGCTTAAGCCAAGCAAAAAGGATGCCGATAGGAGCTTCATATTTTCTGTCAATAAAGCCGCAAGGCGCCACATTGCACCAACCTCAATCTTTGTGCCGCGATCTTGGGCAACCGTTCCGATTGCCTACGTATTCTGAGACAAGTCGCCGAACACTATTCGTTTGTACGACAGCACTTCTTGACCAGCCTCGTCAATCTCAACAGTGATTTCTTGTGCTAAGAATGCTTCAAGAAACAGATTATGCCCGCATGTGATGCTGCCTTCCCATGAGCCAACAATCGCGGCCGGATAAGGATTGAGCATTGGTTTGTTGTACCGAGCTTGATCAAGTTGCTCGCACAGATTGTATTTTTGAACCTGGTACAGTACCTCCACATACTCGCGAACTTTTGCTGCCGACGTCCGTGCACTGAGGATACCGACATGCGGTTGCTTGACGGCTGCGTGGCTCCCTACCCAGCTCCATTTAATTTTCCAAGCTTTCATTTATAGTACTCGCTGTTGATCCTACCTCACAGCCTGTTCTGAGCGGCGGCACAGGACTGTAGTACACCTTGCTGGTTCAAACCGCTCTTATGAATTCTCAGTGGAATACTGCCATTCGAATAGGGCACAGCGAAGGCCCGTTCCGTCCGCATAACGGTCGTTCGTGGGGACTGTAGCGAACGACCGCTTTGAGCCCGATTGATTGATGCCGCGTGGCTCCCTAATTACAGAAATGCGCTGAAATCTGACTTTGCAAAGGTGCCGTTCAAGCTTTTGCTCGCCTAACCAGACCGGCCCAAATAGCCGGAGACCCCTCTTGGAAGTGCGGCGCTTTAGATTGTTGGCCTATTTTGACAAAACTTAGGTACTGAGCATTGTTGGGCTACGTCAGCCAACGTTAGTGCTAGGGGAATAAGGGCAATACAAACTCCACCAAACCAGACGATATTGGTCGATTGACCTCTTTGTCCGAGCAATAGCTACCAGACAAGCTTCAGCGCTGTTTTCGTTTAACCGAAATAATGCACCCAGAGTGTTTTGGATGCCGTGCTGGTACATCCCGCGCCATAGCGTCCACGTTTCCTAGGTGCCGCAACGCTCCGCTGTTCAGCAATACACCACGCCCTGCGTCGTAACGGCGCTGTCCAAATCCGCTGGCAACGCATTCCCAGTTTTCCTTGGCCGCTGCGTTGCGGAACCTGGGTAAGTCGTGCGGGTCGTGCCGTCCAGGTGTTGCTGCGACATGGTCGTGTTTCTTTGAATTGCTTTGATGGGTCAAATGGTGGGTCACTTGTGTTGTGCCAGTTGGCTGCACAGTACCGGTCGTCGGCCTTGGCTTTGGGCGCATAACTGTCACTACGCCTTGTGGTTTCGGATGTCCTGGGACGGCCACATGAGTTGCCGTAGGTTTTGGCGTCAACTGTGGAACTTGACCAGGAACCGCTATGGGAACCTGGTTGGGAGTCGCGGTTGGGACGAGCGGTGGCACAGCAGTTTGACCGTTAGGTTGAGGCGGAACCTGACCAGGAACCGCGACTGGTATTTGGTTGGGTGTTGCTGTCGGCACCAGGGGCGGCACATTGGGTTGAGGCGGAACCTGGCCTGGGACAGCTATCGGAACTTGATTGGGAGTCGCAGTCGGAACTTGCGGCGGCACGGCAGTCGGTCCGGTAGCCAACGGCGGAACCTGATTGGGAACGGCTGTCGGAACCCGGTTTGGTGTCGGGTTTGGCACCAATGGCGGAGCTAGTGTCGGCGCTACGATCGGCGTTGGCACCTGACCGGGTATCGCTATTGGCGTCGCGATAGGAACCCTACCGGGAATTGCGTTCGGGACCGCGCCCGGTGCAAGGACCGGCACTGTAACGGACGTGGGCGTTTGCGGCGTTCCCCGAGGTGGCAATTGATTAGCCACCGGCTGCGTTGGGCCGGTAATTTGATTGCCTGGCCCTTGCCCACCGGTCTGCCCGCATCCTTGGCCGGACTGGTGTGGGTTCCCTACACCGCGGCACCAACCGTATTGGTTTCCGCGGGCAAAGACCTGCGTAGCGGCCAGTCCAGCAATCAAACAAGCTGCGGAAAGTAAAGCAATGCGGTTCCGTTTCATAACATCCTCACCAACTTGTTGTCAGAGCAAGATACGCGCCAGGATCGCCAGAGTCGGTCAAAGGACCGTCCCTCAAAGGAACACCGACATATCCGGACAAGAATAGGTTTTGCTTAAACTCAATGTCCAAACCCAGACCTGTCGATGCCAGTGTAGCATTCTCAACTTCAAAACTCGCAGGGTCATTGTTCGAGATGTACCCCACGTCGAAAAAAGCAAAGGGCGTCAAGCGATGTATGCTCTGGGACCTAGGGAAGTAGGAATGAGACACTTCGAAAATCGCGGAGATCCCAGAATCACCATCTACCTCGTCAAAACGATATCCGCGCAAAGCATAACGATCACCAAGGAAGTACTCCTCTACCGAGGGCAGCCGGTCGGTTGTGAACTGGCCCCAGATCTCAGTGCGCCACGCTGTGTTGGGCGATATGCCCGTAAGCGGGCTTTCGTATCCAATGCCGCCCCGTAGATGCCAGAACGAGGAGTCGCCGTCGTCAAAATTCGCGTCCGTCGTATTATTGTTGCCAAACGATAAGGTTAATCCCGCCTCCAAAGTTTGCCCTTTTGAATAGTTTTGCCCATAGAGATACGTTAGGCCGACGACACCTGCGTCACTGGATAATGGCACGCCGCCACTGACTGAGTCCGCTTCGGAAAGGCGATAATCCAGCAGAAGATATCCATAACGGGCCACATCGCGGATCACCGGGTAGCCCAACGCGACGGTGAAGTTCTCGCCATCAACATCTGTCCTTGCAAACTCCCCCGAGAGATCACGTTTTGCGTTTATGTTTCCGTAGAAAACCTCACCGTACAGACCATCGCTGTTCAGCGGCGTGCGATAGGTAACAGCACCCCACAAAGAGTGTTCGTCGTCTTTGTCCCAATTGTAGTTGCCAGACCCCTCAAATCGCAGCAAATCCCCGACGGTCAGCGTCGAATAAAACTCTTGTACGACATAGAAGCTGAGCGCTTCTCCCAGCTCACGCGGAGGGTTGTCGAGTGTCGCACTACCGGCTTGTTTGCGCAGAGGTTCGCCCAGTACCCTCAACCGAGCGCCAGCCTGATCCGGGTAATCAAGTTCGGTCGACACGTCCAAGTCGGGTATGTCCTCGGCTAACATGACCGCCCGCTCAAATTGTTTGAGAGTTATCGGGTATGCGGTGGTGAGTGGGCGAAAGATCTTCTCCAGGGTTTGGAACGTGCGCGTATCTACACCTTCAATTTCGATGGTTTGAATGCGCCCTTCATCCACAACTATGCTCTGCCCATCGGGTCCAGGCCAGGCCTCAGCCAAGAAATAACCGTCTTCTCGGTAGATTTGAGTGATCGTTGATGCGACCCCGTCCGCCGTGATGCGACCTGACCGATTGAAGGCCAATTGGCCGGCATAAGTTAGCAACTCATCCGCATCATATACCGTTACGCCGCTGACGGAGTGCCGGGATGCGATGTCCCAAGTTTGGGCAATGCCGTATTTTGGAACTGATACGACGGCTATAACAGTGCAAATGATCGCAAATACAACCGAGCTGAATACGTGCATTTTTTATAACCTTACGGAAATCGGGCATGTTCAAGCCCAATCTTATTACGACGTGCGCATGTGTGAACTTGACGCTATTCAAGTTTGATCATGGTTGGTGCTTTCCGGATACACACCTGAAAGGTCACAATGCGCCTTCGTCGCCCGGGAACTCGATACCGGCTGTCGTGCCATCACTGTAGGCGATACAATTCCACGGAGCCCGACCCTCTCCGACACCAACGGTGGCTTGTGTTCCAGCCTCGCTGAACGCGGATGAGAGCACGACGACTTGCGCGACGACGCCCAAATTCCGAGCGCATCTTTTTGAATGCGTAAGCTGTGAACTTGTCTATTTTATCACGATCAAGTGCTTGTTTCTGCCAGACGGTCTTGCCGTACCAACCGCCCGCATACTCTTCGACAATTTTGAAACTTCAAAGGTGTGCTGGGAGAGCGCCTGCTGGAAAGCAACACGCTGTGCGTCGGTAGAAAAGCGTCGATCTTCGCCGGTATGATTGGCGAGTTCCCGGCTATGGTAGTAGTCCAGAGAGCGGTAAGTTAGCCGGGCAAAGAAATCCCGCGCGAGCCTCGCAAATTCATCTCTCGAGGCAAAACTCGCAAGTGTCCTACGGATTTCCTGCGGTGTCGGTTCAAACAGGGTTGGCAACCGGTCGCGCAGCTGAATGGACAGGGTTTCCCGCAGCGCGACCTTCGCCAATTCTCCTACATCGGAAGATCCTCGGAGATCGAAGCTGTTGCGATCAACGGCACGATCCAAACCGGCCAGCAAGCCGGTCACTGTAACTGAGTTCCGACGTCGCAATGCCCAAATCAGCCAAAGCGTCTTCGAAGCCCGGAGCCCTTGCAAGCAAAGGCAGCCTCACGAGGAGATCACTTACAAACTGAAACCTGGGGTCACGACTCGCCAGTGCGAGATCGCTCTCAGATGCATCCGCTGCGGCCTCGGCGATCTCTTCGACCGACGTATCGGTTGCGATCAAATCAACGACCTCGCGCCACTTCTTGGACCGAGGCAACGTGCCAAGCCTGATGTGTCCCATCAGCTCTTCCCTTGCCTGCAAAGGCATGCAACCCTCGGGCGAATGTAAAGGGAAATATGGGCTCAGTCGCTTACCCTGTGCTTACCTGAAAGGAGCGCCTGGCACGAGATCGCCTCTCTGAGTCTTTGAAAAAGTGGTGAGCCGTGCAGGATTCGAACCTGCGACCCACTGATTAAAAGACCTTAAACTATAATTTCAATACAACGTGTTATTGGAAATTATTCCAGCCTGTGCCAATGTTTAAGCCGGTTAATTGTGCCATTCCCGCAAGAGCAGCTATACGCGAAGCTGTTTGAAGACGTGGCTCGCAGTAGGCTCTAGGTAGCCGCTGTAGCTCAGCTGGTAGAGCACGTCATTCGTAATGACGGGGTCGGGGGTTCGAGTCCCTTCACCGGCACCATCCTTCTCGAAGAACCCAGGCACTTGTTAGATCGCGGAAAGCGCGGGTGCGAGCGAAGGCCCTTAGTCGTGAACGCACTTGCGTAGTGCGTCTGCTGCATCGGCGAAGAACAATACCTGCACCTTGGTTGCTACATCGTCTGACAAATCAATCAGTGCACGGCGGCTAGAGACTGGCAGGAGGACCGCCTCGGCTCCCTTCTCCATTGCGAGCTCTACGAGATCAATTGGATTATGGACTGGCTCCAAAGAGCCACCCAGGGTGATTCCTCCAGAGATTACCAACCCGCCCTTTATCGGCTTGCCGAGAAGCGCCGAGCAGAGCCCCATCAGTACTGGGATGCCGACATCCGAACCGTTCCTTGCCGCATCGAAGGCTCGCAACTGGATGGAGAACTCGTGCTCGCGTGGATTCCGCTCGCCCACCAGTTCGCGTGCATGGGCGTAAAGGTTCTGTTCTGCGATTCGAACGCTTTCCTTGAATGGCCCCGGCGGTGATTGGTTTAGAATCTTGACCCCGCTGCCAGAGGTTTCGTTGACCTCTATACGGAAGAGGCCTGTCCCTTCATCTTGTCCACCTGGACTGATCGTCCAAACCTGGCCTGCAGGGAGCGGGTCAGCACCGATGCTATTTTCGCTCTGAAGCTCAGGAGTAGAGACAAATTTCTCTACTCCATCCAAGCCCATAACATAGCTGAATTGTGTATTTCGGAACTCCGCAGATCCTATGCGCTTCTGCTGCTCTTTCACACGGCGGCGCACCTCAAGAGCAAGCCGAACAGCCCACTCCAAGTCCTCATCAGGGATTGGTGAAGCCGGGTCAGGATAGAGCAGCTTAAGAAGACCAGACACGGTCTTGTTGACAGCATTTTGATCGCGACCGGACAACGCACCTCCGAAGTGCACACGGCCTGAGAGCTTGTCCACTCTACTCTGAGCCCTCAGGCGCGAAAAACACTCTGCCAAGACATCACTGACCAGCCCAAAGTGGTCGGTAAATAGTTCCTTACTCACCTTGGGAACGTCCCAACCTGGTAGGTAGCAGTGAATGCGATCCATGAATGCCGTATCATTGCGCATCTCTGGAGGCATTGGACCAAACAGATGTCCGACTCTTTGCTGGTGTTGAACGTCGACATCGAAGTTGCCGACCATGACGATACTGCCTTCGGCGCGGATGCTTTCACGGCCTCGAGAGAACTCACCCGACTCCATGTAGCCTTTCATGATGTTGACGCCGTCCTTCTGATCGAAGGAAATGCCAGAGACCTCGTCAAAACAGACAACGTCGTACTGGCAAACAAGACCACGTTGGCCATTCGACATGTTTACGAACATGCGTGCGACAGTGGCTTTGCCGCCGGACACTAGATGCGCGTAGGGCGAAACCTGCTGATAGAGGTGGCTCTTGCCAGTCCCGCGCGGCCCCAGTTCAACCATGTTATAGTTGGCCTCAACGAAGGGAACCATTCGAAGGAACATCGCATCCCTTGCTCTCTCGTTAAGCTTGTCTGGCTCAAGTCCAACGCTTCTTAATAGACACGCTTTCCACTCTTCGGTTGAGAGTGACGCGCGTCCGGATGCAATCTTGTCCAGTATGTCTCGGGTCGAGAGTTGAATTTCCCGAAGGCTCAGTATCTCAAAGGGTCGGCCCCCTTTCTCTTGAGCAATGCTGGCATCGTAGCCAAGCTCGACTTCGGCATAGAAGCCACCAGTCAGCATACGTTCGTGATCTTGAACGACCTTGTCGGCGACTCTGACGTCGTTCAGTCGAAGACTGGGGAGAGACACCAGATAGCTGTCAGTCTTCGCGTCCAACCTAGCTGTAATGATGTCAATAATCCGGACTGAGCCACGATCTCTGGCGCGAGCTTTGAAGAGTTCCTCCTCGCCAGCTCGAACGGTTCTATCAGACAGTTGTGCTTGCACCATCTGAATGCCTTCTTCGATCTCGGTCGGGTCAGTACTCGCGCAGTAGCGGCCCAGCATGAATTCGACCACGTACGTTGGGATGGGAAACTGCCCGCGAAATCGCCTGACGAGGTCCTTTCGCACAATGTGGGCTGGGAAGGCTTCGGCCGCCTTGCGGTCAAGTGTATCCATCGTCACCACCCTATTCCCCTCCCACTGTCGTAACGCGTTGGCTTACGACATTTCCGTTGGCATCAAGGATTACCAAGCAGGCCGTTTCGCCCTCGTGTTCGTCACTTACGAGAAACGAGGTCCGCCCGTTGTCATCCAAGACGCGGCCACCCTTGATCAAGCTCGGGCCACTCGTCTCAGAGCCGAGTCTAAGGTCAGCTTCCAGGTCGGCACCGCCTGCTACCTCTAGCCTCAGACGGAAACCCTCCCACTGCGCCTTCGAAATTGAGACCTCACTGCGTACTTTGTTTCCGGTGACCAGGATGACCGGCAGGATGCATTCCTGCGGACTAATCCCGCCATGTGCATATTCGCATCCGGCGTAGAAGACCCGAGCCCCGGTGGCGGCTGCGATTGAAATATCCGAGTTCCAGGTCCATGGGACCTGCATGTAGGATGTAGTCGCCTTTGGTTTGACTAGCGCACAACGCGTGCGTTTTCCGCTTGGTTCTACTAGACCAGGGTCTAGAGCGGCGTGCGGTAAGTTCCCCGGCATCAAGAGCCAGCCGTGATCCGTAACGATTCGGACGTCCCGTCCTGATCTGACTAGGCTGGAAACCGCGTCCGCAACGTCCCTCACACTCTGTCCCAGTCGCTCGGCCAACCTCGCCCCAAGCGCATGCCCTTCCTCATCGAACCGACCAGTCTCCGTCCAAAGCCTTTGGTCAGGTAGAAGCGCTGTGTCCGTCTCCCAACCGTTTGCATTCAAGAGCTTGAACAAGTTCGGCTTGTTTGCCGGTTTGTCATCTGGCGTGATTGGTAAGACGTCGTTTGTGCTGGCCGGACCTTTAAGCACCTCGGCGACCGGCGTTACGAGCGGCTTGCAGGTTGCTGTGACTGTCGGAAAGCCTGACCAGATCCAATCTAGTTCCGGCTTTAACCCGTCTTTTTGAAGCATTTGGACAAGCTGTTGGGCAACGTCCATCCGGAGACCATCGACGAATAGGACAGTCGTCACACCTGCGTCTATTGTCTCCGGCTGCGAGAACTTCACATTGCCATTGCGCACGAGTTCCTGGAGCGCAAAAGCGCTCTCGTCGAGCCAGGGCAGATATATGGCCCGCAGAGCGTTAGCGACAGCTATGCGATCCAGCTCTCTTGGGGCGCTCGCAATTGCGGACATCGCCGAACAATCGACAGTCCATCCGGTAGTGGCATATGCCTCTGCAAGTGCTCTGCCATCATGTGTGGGCAAAGAGGCCGCTTTCGCCAAAGCTGCGAGATGTTCTAAGGCATTTGCTAATGGTGCTTCTCCACGACGCGCCCAGACCGTACTGCGTCGCCAGGCGTGTTCTTCCTCAAGACCCTGAACCTTTGCGCGGGCCTCATCAAACGAGAGTTCGGACAGGCTTTGGAGCGCGTCTCTAAGTTCCTTCTCTCCCTTCGCGTTTAGCTTTGGGTAGACCTCTCGGTTGCCCGAATGGTCAAAGAGCGAGGCGGGTTCTTCGAAGCCCAAGTAGTCGACCACTTGAGCATACCCTGTCGACCCTTCGAAACGGGTCCAAACTTGCGCCCACTTGCCTTCACGTTTCGCCAGGCGCTTCACTGCATCCTGTTTAGAGAGCTTGGAAGGGTCAAACTTCAGCTCTTTCTTCGCGATACTGGCAAATGCATTGAACCGTGCTGCGTCGACCTCATCCGACAATGAACCATCAATCCAATCCAGCATGTCGGCGGCCAGGTCGGGGGCGAGGAGCGCATTCAACTGATCTGCATCCCAGCGCTTTCCGCGAAGTTCTTCGGTCGACCTGGTGCAGAGGCGAACAGCTGCATGTGACAGTGCCGCGCGCGTCGCGGAGTCATCGGGTATTTCGAGTTTCAATGGCCCGCGTTCTGCGGACAGGAATCCCCGAAGCGTCCAGTCCTTGCCGTTCACATGACCAAAGTACGAACCCGCAACGGTGTACCAAACCAGTGGCTGGAGGAGTTGTGGACAGTCTTCTGCGCCTTTGAGGGTCTCGCGCGCGACCCCCGGTATGTAGATGATCGGCGTGGTGCCCTCTGGCCAACCGACGCCTTCGACCGCACCCACGGTAGCTGCACGAAGCCACACTGCTGGCCCGGTGCGCGCCTCGGGTTCAAAGTCACCAAACGTCAGCAGTTCCGGAAGACGCTCCCTCAAAGCAGGGATCAGCGGCAAGAAATCCTTGCCCGCATCACACCAAACAACCGCAACTGGCGCCGCCTCTGCCGAGGCGTTGTAGCTCGCTGCCTCGTGGAGGGCGGCGACAAGCGCGTCTAGCGGAGTTGTCACTTGGACGCCTCCGTTCGGTTCGCTGCGGCTTCTCGCGCAGCCCGCTTCTCGGCAAGCGTAGTGTGATGATCGTTCCGACGTTCACCTTTGAAAACATCATACCAGGGCGCGGATGAAACATCCTTTCCTCGGTCCTTGTCCTTGAGGATCTTGTCGAGCTTGTGTGTAAGGACACCCGCTAAAATGAAGGGACGGATGTTTTGCCGGACACCATCGTCCAGATCGGGGTCCCAACCAAGCGGTTGCTGGGCAAGAGATTTCCAACGCACGAAGATATCGTAGGGCTTTTCGCCTTCCAGGATCGCTTCCAGCTTTTGCTGCAGTTCACGACCCTTTTCAAATCGGAGTGTGTTCCCCTCCGCTTTGGCTCGGGCTAGCCAGTCACCAAGTAGGGTGTATGTGAGCTTGCGCAGGTTGGCTTGGTCAAAGCGATGGTAATGTACGAATACCGAAAAACCGTCCTTCAGCCCGTCCGATATGTGCCAAATGAAAGGCCGTTGAGCAAAAAGCGCGCAATGTTGACGGAAGGCACGGTCGCGGACCCAAGCCTCAAGTGAGCCATCGCGGGCCGCTTTTTTGTCCAAGGCCTCATCTGCTTCGGCTACCAAACGGCGCTCAAGGGCATCGGACCAATCTGCGCCAAACGCTGCAGCGAGGTAAGCTCTGAGCCGGTCAGCAAGCGGCTTCTCGCCAGCCACTGCAGGCACGCCAAGAAGGCCGTCATTGTCGCCAGTCGGTAAGTGACGAGTCAATTCAATCCAGTCTCGCGCTTCTTGCGAAAGGCGGCTACTGGGGTCAAGTTCGGCGGGCCATTTGTAACCACAAACCCGGGCAAGTGCGACGTGCAATGCGGTTCCATCATGTGCTCGGGCAGGATGCCCGTGGAAGACCCATTGGGTTGGTTCATTAGTGAAAGGAAGATCCAGTCGGCGATTGTATTTTTCCTGGAAAAGGCTGTTCCACTTCTCGTGATCAAATGGCACACGAACGAAGCTGTCATCCGTTACGCTTACCTTTTGATTAAGCCGGCGCACCTCCCTTTTATAATCTGCACTTGAACAATAACACCAGATAGCGCCCAGTAGATCTTCATCTTTTGGAATGATTACAGATAAGTTGTTATCGAATGCTGTGCCCTCATAGAGACTCGCGTTTAGGCTCATGCCGGCAACGCAAACTCCTCTTCTTCCCCAAATATCTGTTCCCCTAACCCAAGCACTAGTATTTCCTTCTAGTCTTTCGTCGATGTATGTTAATAGTTGGCCATCGCCCCATCGGATAATGTTCGACATCGACGACCACACCCCAAGGCCGGTTGGCGCGGATTGATGGAAGATCCACGGTGACTCAAGTTCATAAGCAATCTCCCAGAAACATGATACAAAGCGGTTTGAGTCACCACTGACCAAACCATTGTGATAGGTCGCATACTTACTCAGAAGATCGCCTTCTGTGGGCGGAGTTGTCGAAATTCGATACCCGGAACTTTTGTTGATGGTCTGTGAGCGCACACTCTGGATGTCACCTTCAATTAAGTGTCTTGATTTTAACTCCGCATTCCCAACCTCATTGAGGTCAATGGCTTGATAGGTATCTCGCCTAGCATCTTCTGGTCGGCTGATGACTGTCAGTGCAACATTAACAACTTCGCCACTTATGGTTTCAAATGCATTCGCACCCAAGCCAACGGCTAGATCTACATCGCAAAGAGCCGTAATCTGCTTCCGGAATTTGAGATAAGAACTCAAGAAGTAGAGAGTTTGCGGATAGATCGTGGCTACTGTCCCTCCACGTCCAGCAAGATTAGACATCCTTTCTGTCATTGCAGCGGCCAAGTCTGGCTTGGAGTTTGGAAAGTAGGTGCCAATATAGTTAG
Source organism: Ruegeria sp. BB9 (assembly GCF_056539345.1). Classification (NCBI taxonomy): domain Bacteria; kingdom Pseudomonadati; phylum Pseudomonadota; class Alphaproteobacteria; order Rhodobacterales; family Roseobacteraceae; genus Ruegeria; species Ruegeria sp. BB9. The sequence goes on from NZ_JBQFUU010000003.1 coordinate 377,996, forward strand.
CTAGGCTAGAAGCCTGCTTGCCACGGCCTAGAAATGGGACGTTTGTAACTTGAAGTACGTAGCTTTTGCCAAGTGCATTCGCGGCATCCGCCATGCCGCGTGCCGCGATGGTTCCCTCGCGAATCTCGGGAACGGCTCTTCTTGCTTTTTCGACAAGCCTTTCCATAAGCTCCCCGACCCGCGCCATACGTCGTGAGTCAAGGAGATCGCCGCCGATTGGTTCAATTAGTGTTCCAAGATACGGGGCTTGTTCGAATAGATCATGTAGCTCTGCGAGCGCTGCCTCCAGATCATTGTCGCCATCCGCCAGCGATACAAAATCACGCTTCGGCAGTGGTGGCGGAGCGCCAACCCATGATATTTTGAGAGATGGTAGTGCTTGCCATCCCCCAATACGCCAAGCGCTAAGCGCCACTGCGAACGCCGCAATCTGGACACATCGACCATCGATCTCCAATCCATGCAGATTGTCTCGAAGTACTGCTGATACTGCATCGGCGGGCGACAGATGTTCTTCGGTCCGGCGAAGGGCGGCTAGGATCGCCAATGCCTCAGTCAAGAAATGGCCCGACCCACAGCAAGGGTCGAGAAAAGTGATCTGCTTGGCTTCTTTGGGCCAACCCGGGAAAGTACCAGCTGCTGGCCTCCAGGGGCCATTATCTCCGTCACGAACGAACCGCAGCATGTCAAAGCGATAGTAAGGCAATGCGCAGGCAGCTCGGAGCTCATCCTCGTCCGCAGCGGTCTCAGCCAAAGTCGGATTACTGGCCAAAACCTTTCCTGCCCACCAGGCACCGAGTGTGTTGTGCAGCAAGAAGCGCACCATGTAGGGCTCAGTGAACAGCTGGGTGACCGCCGGTAGCTCGTCAGCACCGATCTTTACACCCGATGCATTTACGGCATCCTTCTCTGCGGCTCGCCAGAACTGGTAGGTCCAGCCGAGGCTATCCTCTGCCTCGAAGACTTCGGCATCCAGGCCCATCACAAGCTTCTGAAGCTTCTGCGTATGAACCGGATCGATTTCCAACGCGAGAACTGGATCATCAACCCGGAAGACAGCAGGTAGCATCTGCGCTGCGTAGCTCTCGGCAATCATCCAAGGGTCGGTCAGCCCCTCTGCCTCGGCCAGTTCCCGGCAGTCTTCCAAGGTCACGGGGACATCGTACTCGGGGTTTCGTAACAGGCCACGTTCCGCCAGAAACCGTGCGAAAAGCATTCGATGCCAATGTGCATAGGCGGTGGCTTCGATCAGATGCTTGGTCTCTTGGGTATCGTTGGTGCGGTCGAAAGCATCACCAAGTGCGCGCGCATGTGCACGCAGACGTCGCCGAAGCTCCTTCTCCTCTTCGGAAAGGTAGGACGGGGCCTTGCCTTCGGCGACGCCCAAGCGCCGGATTGCATCTCGTGCGCCTTCCTCCGCAACTATGCGGGCGTCCTTGATTACCCGCTCCAGCGTGCGTCGAAGAGTGGATGGCAGATAACGTTCGCTCATGAGTCAAACCTTTGGAATCACTGGGCCGTTCTGCAGACCTTCAGCAACCTTTTCGCGGACCTTTTGGAGCCACTCATCCAAGTCGGCTTCCGACTTCACCAAAGCGCCGGGCAGCAGAACAGTGTGGGCTTTGGGTTCAAGTTCAGCAGCCGCAGAGGCCAACGCATCGTCGATACGGGTTGGCAGCGCCTTCACCATGCTTTCCCATTCGGAAAGCCCTCTACCGCTCAAAGCTTCCGAAATGGCCTGCGGCGTGTCGACAGCCGGTTTTGTCGCTTGGAGTAGGCCGTTTTCTTCTCGGATAGCTCGCTTCTGTTCAGGAGACAGCTTCTTCCACGTTGGATCGTTCGCAAGCCGTTCCTCACCGCTGTCCCAAGCTTTTTCCCAAGCCTGATAGATGGCATTGAGCCTAGCTCGCAGTGTGTCCGCAGCGGCGGAAATCAACGGCGGAACCGGATCGGGGTCGGCCAATAGACGGCGACCCGTGCGAATACTTTCAAGATCGCTTTCCTGATCTTTAGCACCCATGCCAACAAGGCGTTCTGCGAGACGCCAATTAGGCATTCTCTCCGAAATAACCTGCTTGGCCTTCTTCCAGTCCTTCAGCTTTTCGCGCAGATCGGTGGCGTCTGTTGCCAGGGCAGCTAGAAGGTCGTTGCCCGACAGGCTTTTGTATGAAGCAAGGTTTGGAACGGTGTCCGCTTCTGGGGCTGGTGCATCGCTCCCAGACTCCGTGGCGGCCGTTTGAAGCCGGTCAAGAAGTGCTGAGAGTGCAAGCTGCTCCTGGTTATTCTCATACGGGATGCCTGTGTCGTTTAGCAGGCCTCGTACAGCCATCCGCTGGTGGATCGTGATCACGGTCGTCTCAGACCGGAACGTGCAAGTGCCGATTTTTTGGCGCGGGATGTCTGGTAAGGATGCAGGCTTGCCATCATCGCCGGTCACGCGAAGCAGGCCAGCGTTTGCCAAGACAATCAGGGCGCCGTCCACAGCATCTTGAGACCAACCGTATGGCGCACCAGTGAACTTTGTTCGAAGATCGGAGCCCTTTCGACCCGGCCCCAGATCAGCGATGATTGCTTTGCAAACCGGGTGGCTTTCGGGGGCACCTGAATGATCCACTGCCTTCATAGCGTCAGGGTCTTTTCGAACCGCCCTGTCGCGCAATTTGCCCCATCCGGCATGATCGCCGTCCGGAAACTGCGGATAGAGACGCGCAAGGGCATTGGTCGCTGCTGCCTTGACCGCATCAGCAGGCGCTCCTGTCACAACCTTCCCGCCAGCTTGAATGACCCGCGCTTGCGCTACTGCCTCAGCAATGATTTCCGTTGCTGCATTCTGAGCTTTGTTTGCTCGCGATTGCATGGCCGACTGGGCTTCACGGCCAGCATCAGTTTGGGGGACACCCCGCAATTGGAGGACGTGCTCTGCCGCCTTCCACGTCGTAAGCGCGTTCGTCAGTTCGCCGTCGCGTGAAGGATGTCGCGAAATCAGCAAGTGAACCGTAGGGTCTGAAGTTGGGGCTGCTGCGATTTCCTTTTCGATCTGCGTAAGGTCCTCGCTCCAGCCATTGTGGAGTCTCAGCGCGATCCCGTCAGTCGGGTCCTTGTCACCCGGTTGTAGGCGATGGATTCGTCTGGTCTCCTTGCTGGCGCCATGGGAAACAGTAGCGGCACCCATCAGCGTTGCATCAATAGCATCTCCCAGCAGTTCCCGGCGGGTACGACTTAACGAAGACTGATCAGCTAAGAGAGCCTTCTCCTCAGTCCTATAAGCTGCATCCCAGTCAGCGCTTTCCTTGGTTTGTAAACGCCACTCTCCTCCAACTTCGATTACGGCACCCTCGCCGTGTAAGGCTTCAAGAAGTTTAGGGACTTCTTTGCGCAAATAATCGTCAGCGGCGAGATCAACGATCAATAGATCCGCAATTGTTTCCGCCTGAGGACGAACTCCGTGGTTTTCCGCATTAACGGAAATCCGGCCGAGCATGTATACGAGCATCAAAATACGCGCTTTAAGCCTATCTTGCTCATTGCTTGACTCCAGTCTCTCAATACGGTTCCAAGTTTCACTTGGGATGAGGCCAGTGTTGTACGCTTCTGTAGATAGGCGTCGATACAAGAAATCTGCCGGTACTGCATGTCCCAGAGGCTTATCGCCGTACGCTTTCGCCGCATCGAGCGTTGTGCCAAGTTTGCCGCGCAGGTTGCCAACCAGGCCAGTTCGGTCCAGCTCGTGGAGAATCAAATCCCAAACACGTCGGCGAGAAGGAAGAAGGGGCCAATCCAAGATAGCATTTTCTTCATCGCCGACAGAATGAGCTAAGCGACTTCCATGTAGCTGGCGGCTAATTTCTCCAGCGTTTGCACTTAGCATTTTGTTAATTTCGCCGACGGCTCCAGACTTTTTTCGAAGCACGGTCTTGCGTAGCACGGAGTCGAAATCTGCATCACCCAATGCGATTTGAACTTGGAATCTACCCATCAGCTTCTGAAGGTTGGCAACATCTGTAAGCGCTTGCTGCCCCGTGGCGACTAGCAAAACTCGGCCGTCAAATCGGCTCGAAAGCCTTTTTGCAATTTCCTGAATCTTTAGCGTATCACCAGGCTCTTGCTTTAGATACTCTTGGACCTCATCCAGTACAATCAAGGTAAGCGGAAACTCTGTACGTCCAATCATGAGTGCCTGGCGAGTTATATTTTCCAGGTCATCAACGGTGATTTCTGAAGGTTCGGGAAACTGCGCAGCTAACAACTCCCTAAGTTTTTCAACGGAGCTCGCGATACTTGGATCGGCTTTTAGTACGGCCGGCGCAAATCTCTTGGAAAGCACAAAGTTTCGAATGTCCCCATCGAAATTGGACCCAAGCTCATTCCGAACTTGATCGAGTATTCCGAGACTATTGAGCCACAAAGCCACCTTGGCCGCTCTTACGTCACTTGGCAGACCAGCAGCTCGAAGGATAATACTTAAAACCGCTTCCGCTGGGGAAGACGGTCCAGTTCCTATCACATTACCTGCTGCAACCAGACCACCGGTTCGCTTTGCTAAGGTCTGAAGCTCCCTTAGCGCCGCGGCAACCCCACTTGGCATGTCCTGAACTAAACCTTCCGCTTTCGCGCCGTCTTCGAACTGAATATTTGTCCATAGAGCGGCAAGCATACTTGCCAGATGCGATTTGCCGGAGCCATAGAATCCAGAAATCCAAACAGCCTTGCCATCGTGCCCACTATCAACGGACGAAACGAAGTTTTCCAAGATTCTGGTTAGACCATCGGCGTAAGCTCCATCGCAAACAAATGTCTCCAACTCGCCTCGAATTGTCTGCATGGCCTCTCTAGTGGGCGGGTAGATGATCGAGGCCGTCCCTTGGTTCGCTAGTTGATAAGTGGTCGGGTCGTTAAAGAACGTTTCTTTGTTTAGCATTCCTGCGCCTTAGAATGTTGGGTTTGCTGGTATTGGAACGGCACGGTAGTTCCAGCCGTCCCTAGCATCGAGAAGCCGGTAAGTATTCGCAGAGTGTTTTCCTGGGAACCCGATTAGCAGGCGGCCAGGCACAGAATTTGCAACCCGGCTTATCAAAACTGAAACACGTGCAACGCCGAAGAGAGCTCCGCAACCATCAACCGCGAGCACGTCGTTTGACGAGCATTCGGCTAGGGCCCTCCCGATCTCTTCCACCAGGGCATCTTCGATGTCGGGAAGCAAGCCACGAATTTCATTTGGTTGCTCAACCAGACCTTCAAACAGCTCATGCTTTGCGATCCAGTTTCCGAACCATGGAGCCAAGTCCAAGAGCTTCCAGCCGTGTCCGGCCTTTTGCGTCGCGTGCTCGAATTCCCCAATCCTTCCGGAGAAGCGGCGTTGCATGGATTTGTCGAACCAAACGATCCAAACCCGACCGGCGGGCGGTGTGTCTGAAGCCCACGGAAGGTTCACCTGCTTTGTGTAGGCGGCAAGGATTTCGTCAAACGTGTTCAAGCTCTGACACTCCCAGAGTTGAAGACAATGGCTGACGAAGCGAGATCTCCGTCACGTCTCCGGCAGACCGGACTCGGGCTAGACCAAGGCTTTCGGCTCGTCGCATGTGATCCAAGGCTTGTTCTGGCGAAAGATCGAGGACCTTCATCCAAACTGACCCGAGGATTGCAGGTCCACCATAGCCAGCTGCAGTAGCGCAAAGGGCTGCAAGCGTAGTTGCGTGTGGTGTCGCGCTGACACGCTGGCGGGTCTTCTTCGCCCGGCCGCTGAGGTGGCCGCTGTGCGTCCATGTCGAAGCGCAGTTCTGCGCCATGGAACGGACCATTTTGTAGCTGAAGCGATCAGGATGAGCGGAAGACAGCGCGTCCTCGAAGTTGGGTCTTTCCAATGTTTGACCAACCGGGGTTTCAAGAACAACTTTGGCTGTGTCTCGCAGCAAGGGGTCTCGGGCCAAAGCGACCAGGAGCGTGAGTAGGGCGTGCCGCTCGCGATCGAGGGGCCACAAACCCATCAATACCTTCGTTATGGGGGGCTGGTCGTTGAAGCCGTAGAGGGAGCATAGATGGCGATAGGTTAGACGCCGGGTATTCGCGGTCGACTTGCCCATGATGTTGTCATCAATTGCCGCGATCTTGAGGCTTTCGGCGCTTGTAATACCAGACGAAAGCAGGCTTTCGACTTCGGGGAGCATCATTGTCTTGGATTGGTGTGCACCGCCACCAGACGTGCGAAATCCAAAAGTAGAGAGCTGTTGTTCTGTCTTGTTTTCGTTGAACCAGGCGCCGAGTCCGTCTTCCATACTGCTCTCTTTTCAATTTCGTTATTCGCCGCGCTTTGCTGGCTCTACATGTGGATGGCCAGCTTGATATTCGTCGACGAACTGACGGATTGCTTTCCGGATGACCCAAGAAATCGAAGCGTCATTTTCGGCTGCGATTTCAGCCAAAATATTATGATCGCGCTCCTCCAAGCTAACGGACAGCCTGGTTGCTTTCAGGGGTCGATCGGCCATTGAAGCTCCCGTCGTTGCTTAACACTACGCATGCGTGCATCAATGTTCAACAGAGTGGTGCACTTTCCTGGCGCCACCCACAGAGGAAGAGGCGAATGGGCTACGTCCGCTATGACACGGAGACTACAGGCACGGATACAACGTTCGACCGGATTCTGCAGTTCGCTGCCATCCGGACGGATTACAACCTGAACGAGCTCGACCGCTTCGAAATCCGCTGCCGCCTGCTGGCTCACTTGTAAGCAGCACCAGAAGCCCTAATCGCCACGCGCATGACGGCAGATATGGTAATGGACTAAAACTACGTAAGTGAGCTGGGCCGATGTATCGCAATTCTCGAACATCCCGACACGCCAACGTCGGCAATACCCTGTGGGCTCGAGACCTGACGACGGTAGGACCCCCCCCTTAGGGAGGGTGGAATTTGAAAAAGTCATGCCCCAGGTGATGCGGATGCCTCGCATGAATGCGTACGACCAGCTAAGGGGGTGCCAGGAGGTGGGCCGATGCCAATCTGTAACACATGCTCTATCATTTACCTGCCGCGCTGGGGAGTGGCGGCCGCACTTGGGCACACGACCTCAATCACTACATTATTGCGCAACTGATCTGAATTCCGTTTTTAGTTGTTGTTTTTCATGCTGTTATTGAAGAATTTATCAGTTTTCTTTCGATGTTTGGCAGCTGGGGAGCTCTTACAACAAATCTTGTGGGTGTGAATTCATCTTGAAAGTGCTCTTAGGCCGCGCAGCGCGATGAACCAAGGTGAGGAACATCGCAAATCCAAGCTCTTTCCTTTGCACAATTCAACTATCCGACGGTATCGTCTTGAGCTCAACGGTCCAAAACACGTGATCACTAATCTACCGCGTGTGTGATCTAAGCTTGCCGCGCGTTGTGCAGAAACTCATACCTGGTTTGATCAGAAATATCATGCGCTTCGGTCGCAAACCCCTGCTCAATAAGCGCACTCTTTACCTCATCGGTACTACGAAATACTCCGAAGAACTCTTCACTAAACTCCCAAGAAATAGCACCACCATGGAATGTGACGACGTTTGCTGCTCGGCCGAGACGATCCGTCAGTTGGTAGAATACAACCGCTCGGGAAATATCTTCGCCTGCACCTATAGGATCCTCGAAGAACCGATTTATGGACCGGTCGATATAGCCGAGCCTGTCTTTGTCATCTACAATATCTTCCTCGATTTCCTCTTTGATCAGATCGTCATCCAAATCGAAGGAATCCAACAGCGTTGTGATCTCGACTACGGAATTGAACAGAAAGTCGTGACGCCCCTGCAGTTCTTTAAGGACAAGTTCGACATCCTTTGACCGCGGTGCTTTGGCCGGCAAGCTGGCACAGTCAATCAGTCTTTTGACGGCAAAGGCTATCTCGTCAGTGGTCAAAACGCGGCTCCTTTCGCAGATCGACCTTGTCCAATTACATTGACTCTTGGCTTACTGCTACGACCCATTACGTTTTGGGAAGAATGCGACAGCCTAGCGGAGCGCCGACCCATGTCGGTGAGATCTCGGGACAAACTAATCCAATTCACTCCCAGTGTTCTGCAATCAGCCTTTGAGCCGTATCTTGTAGCGGTTCGCCAGATACCGCCGCGCCAATGAGGAAATGGAAGAATTCTTCTGCTGACAAGTCCACTGAAGGCGTCATAAATGCAACGCTTGTCTCACTACTGGCTGTCTGCATGAATGATAACAAATCCGCCCTCTTATCGAGCTGGACAATTTGATCGTCGGCAAAATCAAGCAAATACTCAACCGCTTGCGTCCATTCAGAGCCCAACCAGACTAGCGCTACCAACTTTTGAGCAGTGTTCGGTGGGGATGAGAAGTGCAGGTCCGAGGGGACAACGATAGAAAAACTCTCGGGCCAACATGGGTTCGCCGAATGAAAACTCTCGCTCTTTAGAATTGAACGGACAATATCGCGCCAATTTGAAGATGCGGGACCGGCAAACAGCGTGGTTGCCTCGGTGACACCTTCGCTTGCATCATCAAATGAGGTCACCGTAATCCGATCATCAAACACGGCGACTCTCAGTCTAGGCTCATTGTCCTCAAACTCTGGACGCCAGGAGTACTTTGCGTCGATCTGGCAGTCGGAAATCGTTAGTTCGTCCATATCGCAGAACTTAACGGCGGTTCGTTGGCAACGCTAGAGTTTGATTAGCTTATGTCGGAGCAAATGATACCCAAGTTTCACCACTGTTATCCTTCGGGCTCATAGTGGTGAAACTTGGAAAATCAGCGATGCTTGGCGCTAGACTTGGAGCCATCGCCGAGTTGTTGGCAACCGGTGCGACAAAGCAGCCTGTGATAATTTCCATCCGCGCTACATTGTCTTGGCCAGTGCGGCCAGAGGTCCGCTGCCAAGCTATACTTACGCTCGTGACAGCTTACGCCATGCCGTCCAATCGCCGTTCTCGGCCTTGGACCAAGCAGCCACCAGAGCAGCTTTCCGAAGTAAGCCGTTCGTTACTCCAATGGTGTCAGTTTCCAGCCATTCAGTCGTTCGGGTCAGGTCTGGCGGTGGTCGGTTCTCGACGAGCCATTCGCGTGCTGCGCGCGCTGCGCGGTTGGGGCTCGGCCTTCCCGCCAGTCTCCGCGCCCCGTGCTTAATGCACCTTGGCGTGCCGTACATGGCCCAACCTCGGCAGGGTGTGCCGTCCCGCTTAATCGCGTTGCACCGCTTGTGTTTGCCGCTTCCGAAGCCATTCTTGCGAGCCATCTCGCGAGCCAGTGCCGGGTCACGGCTGACCGGACGCAGGTTGGCCAATTGCTTGGCTCGGACTTTCGGGTCAGTAGCGACCATTAGTTTGCTCGATTGCAATTTCCATATGTGCAAAATTCCACAGACCGCTTCTTTTGAACACCCTTTTGCGCATCCAGGTGCTGGCTAAATTGGTCCACGCGGATGGCGGCCGGGCCGGCGGCGGCAGAGAGCTTGGCCTTGGTCGAGCCGCTGACCTCTCGCACTTGGAAATATCGGCTCAATCATTCTGCCGCAGCCAAATACAGCATGATTTTCCAATCCAACCAATCCAACCAATCCAACCTAACTAGGCAAATCATTCTCGTATGGCGGGCTCTCTTTTGGGAAAGTGAGAGCTGTGTGTTAAGAAATGATGTAGCCACTTTGGGCGGTTTGGTCGGATCGCTGCCTTCTGATCCAACCAATCCAGCACTTCAGAACCCTAAAGCGGCCCGCAGGCTCTCCCGAGCCTCACTCCAATCGACTAGTTTGACTCTGCGTCCTCCGCCGCTTGGGCGACGGTCTTCTTGCACGGCTCCCATCTCGCGTATGCTCATCCAGAACCGTGTCTGATCCGGTGCTGCTTCATCGCGGCTCTTCTGCTCCAGCCACCCGCAATAGGCGCGGAAGACTTCAATTTTGTCGTATGTCCCATTCATATCGGGAATCGGCTTGTTATCGAGCCTTTGACCGTAGAGGATCTCCTCGCTTTCGATGCATTCCTTCCACCAACGAAAGACGCCGACAAGGCTTTGCTGACGGTGGCGCAGATACGCTTCAGTCAGTGGCCGGTCCCTTTGGGCGTTCCATTTAGAAACATCGCGATTGAGGAGGTAGTGGTAGACAATTGCGAGGCCACCATTGTCGAGCCATGCATTGAATTTTTCCCAGTAATCAATTTGCATGACCGATGCTAAAGTTGTGTCTTCAATGACATATCGACGATCCGAGGCATCAATGGGTGCCGCGTGTTCTTCGTTCGAGGTCATGCCGAAGGTGAGCATGTTGTCCACCTCGTATCCGTCGACACCCTTGGGTTCGATATGGAGCCTGTCGCCATTGATCTTGGCTTTGAGAATTGCTGCGCCCCCTCGGGCATGGCGGAACGTGACTTCATCCGCCTGCACGAACATCGCCCTTTCCTGCCATCCAGTATGCTTCTGGTAGAGCTGATTACTATCATAGCAAACATACCCGTGCACAGGTCCGAATATCATACGCAGCACGCGGAAGAGCGTCGTCTTGCCTGTTCCCGGTGGACCTGTGAGCAGGATCACGGTGCCGGTGGGTTTGGTGGGGTTTTGGACCGTCCATGCCGCCCAGTTAAAGTAGTATTCAGCAACAACAGGGTCTGTCAAAACCAGCCGCACGACATCCAGAAATGGCTTGGGATCGCCCGCTTTGGGTTCGACGCCCAGCCCTTGCCAGATGTTGATCTTGTTCCCGACGGCGCTTCCGGGTGGATGGCGGGGGTCACAGATGATCCCGTCAAACTCCCGTCTGTCAGGGGACCGAAGCCAGCGTTCACCGGCGCTGTTGGCACCCGTCTCGTGTTCGGTCATATTCCCAACGATTGCCGCGAAGTCCGGACGCGGAGACAACTGCAACCGGTTTTCGCGGAACCTACCGATCCTGATTTTTCCACCAGGGGTAAGAACAAACCACTCCTCGTTGATCCGGTTGATAGTGTTGTCTAACTTCGCCTCACGAGCCGCGCGGGAATAGGCCTTCACGGCTTCCTCAACCTGCTTCTTGGTCCGTCTCGGCTTCATGTTCTGCCAAAGGTTGTAGATTGGCCCAGGCCGGTCGATGTCTGGCAACCCGGCAATGCGCTCCGCCTCTGAATTAAACTCCTCATCGGTCATCAAAGGGCACCCCGCACCAGCGCGCGCATCTTAGCTCTCTCACTCTCGGTCAATGGAGTTTCCTGCCGCTTCAGGATCGCCCGAGCGGTGGCGCGCTCCTCCTCGCGCGTATCGATGGCGCGTTGGGCGCAGCGTTGGGCGGCCCTCTCCCCACCGGTCGCGAGGTGCCGGGCCTGCCCGTGTTCGAACCTCTGCATAAGCAGCCAGACGATTTCATCGTAGCTAAATCCGACCATCGATAGGAGTTGCGCCACTGCCAGATCGAGGCTCGACCGGCCCGATACTAACCCACTGTCATCTCCCGACCATCGCCGCGCGAGAGCTGGTTGCCGCTTCAACATCCGCATCAGCCTTTGGTCGATGTCTGTCGGATCGGTGGGTGGGGAGTAAGAGTTGACGCCGACGAACTGTTTAATGCCGCTGTGCCCGGCCATTAACTCCTCGCAAATCTCGGACGGCAGGATCGCGGGCATTCGACTGTCAATGACTTCGTATCCAGGCCCAAACGCAGCCCAGCCGCCCTCACCGCGACTGTCCAGGCCGGGCACGATGTCGTTACGGCTCCTTAGTGTCTTGAAGCGGGTTGAGAGGGCGTAGATGAAATGGCGGCCGCCGCTGACCGTCTTGTGCGTGCGAGTCGGCGGCAGCTTGCGTTCGTCCATCCATCGGTCAGCTTCGCCGCCGTCCTTGTAATCATCAGCGTCTAGCATGTAGAGGCCCGTCGTTGCCCCCATCGGGATGCCGAAGCCATTAGCGCCGTGCCAATCGAGGCGGTCAATGAACTGGGGCCATTGGGCATCCTTGTGCCCTCGTGTGCCTTTTAGGGGCGTCTTGTTCCATCCGCCTTTGCCGAGGTGTTTACTGGTATCCCAGTAGATCCGGATCGGGAAGGTCGGCAGCCCTGTAGCAAAGGCCAATTTTTTGACATCAATCATGAGCGTCGATCCATCGCTCACCTACGGAGCACGGCGACGAGGATTTCCTCGACTTGACGGAGGGCGATCAGTGAATGGTCGACACGCTTGCCGCAGACACTGCATCGGTCATTCATCGGAGCCTCCTGAGCTGCTTTTCAACCCCTCTTCTACGTCTCCGGTGGTCTCCCCCATATAAGAGCGAGTTGCGGCTGTGGAGGTCTCATGATGCGGATTTTGTTGCTCTCCGTGGATGCGAAAGCCCTTGGGAACGGCCCCCATGCGCAGCGGCCAAAGCGGGCAGGTCGTGCAGACGCATTTTCGAACTTCAGCGGCGCTTTCGTTGCAGCACTCGAGGCATTTGGCTCGGATAGCCTTCATGCCGACCAGATAGGGGGTGCTTTCCCACGCATCAGAAGAGATTTCGCGCGGATCGCGACCGATGAGTTGCCCCTCATCGACCTCGTAGGGCGAGCTTTGCAGGAGGCTGCTCTCACTCATGCCGCCACCTTTTCGGGCTTGTATCCGAAAGCGACGGTCGGGATCGTAGGCTCACCATTGCGCCAGACGTAGAGGCTATAATTATGCTTCCCGCTCACTGTCGTATTCTCAATCCACCGGAGCCGCCATGTCAGCTTGAGCTCCATGAAGAACCGCTCGTTCGTCACGAGGCTCTGCCGGCAGCGAGCGTGACTCCAGTCAGACCGCAACAGGGCCACCAGGTATCCGCCTTCCGGCAGGAGTCCCAAGCCATGACTTACGTGCGCGTCAACTTCTGAGTACGGCGGGTTCATGACGATATCTCTGAACCCAGGCGGCCCGGCATCTTGCTTCAAGAAATCGACGCCTGCCGAAATCGAACAAAGCTTGTGAGGATGATCGTAAAGATCGGAGGCATAGAACAACTTGCCTCGTTTCTTCAGTTCGATGGCGATATGGCCGCGCCCGCTACTGGGTTCCCAGACGCTCTCCAAATCGATCAGATCGAGGAGGAGTGGCACGACGAGTGGCGCATCGAGGGTCGGGTAGTAGTCGCTCTCGCGGCGGTCGAAGGTCGAATCGTGGATTGTCATTTGACGCCCCCATCATAGAGGCTGCAGCCGATGGCGCGGTTACCGTCATAATCGACCTTCAGACACATCCCCTCTGACACGGCGCAGAAGTAGCGCCCAACTTCATCGTCACCGGGGCGGGACCAGCGATAACTGTAAACTGCCGCGCCTCTCATACCACGCCTCCGGGGCGAACCAAACGGCGTTCCCGAAACGCATCAAGGCTCTCACGAGTGACGCGTCGGCCGCGCGGACCGATCTTGTAGGAACGAAGTTCGCCCTCCCGGATCAGGTCCCAAACTGTTCTGGGCGATACGGCAATCTCAGCCGCCGCCTCCTTGATCCGAAGATCTGGTTCACGTGCAGTAGTGGTCATAGATGCTCCTTTCAGCCCGCATTAGTGCGAGTTCAGGAACAACGGTTTCATGCCATGTAGTTGACGATCAACGAACAATGACAAGCTACACAGCCTGTCGGACAAGCTGTACAGCCTGCCGGTAGATCACGCAGTGTTTGGTGTCAGAATCTCTTTGAAAGAGTGCTGAGAGCGAGCGTTCTGCGGTTTTCCAGATCTTCTGTCTGCCACGAATCGAGGCGCAACTTTAGTAGGCCGCGGGCACGGTCCTTGTTATGCCCCGAGTCAGATAAGGCCTTCGGCCAAAGCCTCGCGGCCTCGGCCCAAGCAGCTTCACTTTTGATCTCGTTTTTTGACCTGGCTTTCTCTATTCCGTCGTCGAGCCTCCGCTGGCGACGTCGCAAACTGTACTCAGAGATTAGGCCTTCAAGACGCAGCTGCTCCAGGTGGTTTTTCTCAGAGCGCAACTCTTGAAGCGCAATCGATACCGATATCAGTGCGCATTTGACAGCTTCTTCGTCGTCAAAATCGAACGGGGCGGCTGCCTGCTCATTGTCATTGATTACAACAAATGAACCATCGCTATTGCGCCTAAGATATAGGCCGCCGATCTCGTACACTTGGCTCATGCTCGCGCCTCGCCGATCGACGTTACGTTCTCGGCCTCGAGGCCGGCCAGGTGATCGACCCACGCTTGGGTGTACCGGCGCGCAGCATCGTTATGCTCCGCAGATACATAGATATGGTCAGCGCCGTCAGACGGCGGTGTGTGGTTCGACAAGCGGTCGCGAATATCACGACCCCCACCATTCTCGGCAACCCAAGTAAGCGCCGCTCTGCGGGTGGCGTGGGAAGTAAACTCTTCCGAGATGCCAATCGCCTGCCGTTTACGCGCAAGTGTCCTGATCACGAGATGCTTGTCGGTCGGCCGGGTTGAGTCTTGCACCGAGGGAAAGACCAAGTGGGATGTCGACCCGGCCTCCCGGGCTTCAAGGCGCTCAATAGTCTGGCGTGCCAGCATCACGACATGCGCTTTCCCATTCTTCGACCGCGCCGCAGGCAGCGTCCAAGTGCCGGCTTCCAAATCGACTTCGGCCCACTCCATGGACGAGACCTCGCCGATCCTGGAGAAAGTCTCCAACTGGATACGAAGGACCTCGCCATGTTGCCCCAGTTGATTGAGGCCGCGGACGTAGTTGCGGAGTTCGCGCGTCCCCGGAGTATGCTGACGCGGGTTACGCTTGGGTAGCGTCACCGCTCCGACAGGATTAGGATGATCTGGCGGCAGCCAGGTTCCATCGAGCGTCGAGATTCTCCGTGTACGGCCGCTGGCCACGTTGAACATCGTCGAAAGGACCGAACGAACTTTTTCGGCTTCACGCAATGCGCCAGCATTCACGATGTTGGACAAGACAGCCTTGGCCACCTCATGATCAAATTCCGTTGCCGGCAGATCCTCATAGTATGGAACAATAAACTTGCCCAGGAGGCGTTCATCCTCCCTCGACGAAGACGCGGCTTTGGTCACCCGCGCATAGTCGGCGATGTATCGCTTGATCAAATTGCCCATGGTTAGGGTACTAGGAGATTTAGATGTAGCTAGCGTCGGCACATTACCTTCGAGCCGTTGGGCACGCAGGTCGCGCCACGTTTCACGAGCGTCCGCCGTAGACATCTTCGGGTAGCGCCCGAAATGGAGTTCCACTTGTTTCTTTGTGGCGGGGTCTTCGTACCGGTAGATCCAGACTTTGCCGGTGCGTTTCCCATGACGCATCACCAGACCCGGTCGATCCTTGTCCACCAATTTGCCGCCTATTGCCAACTGGCGGTACTCCAAATCGGACACATCCGTTACGCGGTCACCCGCGGCCAATGCGGCTGCCTTGCGAAGGGCTTCCCGCAATTCTCCGCGGACACCGGTATCCAAAGCAGCTTGGATGTGATTTGAAGCGCGCTCTCGTGCTGATAGGTTCGACTCAGGCATTGCCGGGATTCCTCAAGAGTTAGGCGATGTCGGGGTCAGCTGTTCCAGCAGCTGGCCCCAACGCAAACCTAAAGGTTCTTCCAGGTTTTTTCCAGATTTGCCTGCATTGTTGTGCCGAAACCCGCACAAACCCGCACTTTGCGCACCACAGATAGACGACAGAAAACCCCTCTATGCAGGGATTTTTTTCATATATTACTGATGTTTGCAGTGGTGAGCCGTGCAGGATTCGAACCTGCGACCCACTGATTAAAAGTCAGTTGCTCTACCAACTGAGCTAACGGCCCACTCTTTTCATCGGATCGTTGCGATCCGTGGCGCTGTCTAAGGCATTTTCCCGACCGGGTACAAGCCCTTTCTCGCACCGCGTTCCGCCTGAAATCATTGTGTTCCCGGCGTCCCGATAGGCGGCCTAATTAGGGTTGAGGCGGCGGGGGGTCAACCCCTTTTTTCAGGAATCTTCGCGCCGGGCTGGATTCATGTCTGCGGCAAGGCTATATGCCCGCCATGCAACAACGATCCGACACCGGTTTGCCCTTCATGAAGATGCACGGGCTTGGCAATGACTTCGTCATTGTGGACGCGCGCGCGCATCCGGTGCAGATCACGCCAGCGCTGGCGCGCGGGATCGGACACCGGCAGTTCGGGGTCGGATTCGACCAGCTGGCCGTCATCGAAAACGGCGAATCGGATGTGCACCTGGTGTTCTACAATGCCGACGGATCGGTCTCGGCCACCTGCGGCAACGCCACCCGCTGCATCGCCCGGTTCCTGATGCAGGAAAGCGGCAAATCCGAACTGACGCTGACCACCAGCCACGGCACGCTGCAGGCGCGGGACGCGGGCGACGGGCTGACCTCGGTCAACATGGGGCATCCGCAGCTGGACTGGGCCGATATTCCATTGGCCGAAGAGGTGGATACGCTGGAACTGCCGATCGAAGGTGGACCGGTGGCCACCGGCATGGGCAACCCGCATTGCACCTTCTTCGTCGAGGATGCCGAGGCGATCCCGCTGGAGGAATTCGGCGCGCGCTATGAGCATCACCCGCTCTATCCGCAGCGCACCAATGTGCAAATCGCCCAGATCATCGGCCCGGATCACATCCGCATGCGGGTGTGGGAGCGCGGCGTGGGCATCACGCTGGCCTCGGGCTCGTCCTCCTGCGCCACCGCCGTTGCCGCGGCCCGGCGTGGCCTGACCGGGCGCAAGGTGCAGATCGAGCTGGACGGCGGCACCATCTGGATCGACTGGCGCGAGGACGGCGTCTGGATGACCGGTCCCACCTGCCATGTCTTCTCGGGCACGCTGACGCCCGAATTCCTGAGGACGCTGGGATGAACCCGCCGAAATTCACCACGCTGGGCTGCCGGCTCAACGCCTACGAGACCGAAGCGATGAAGGAGCTGTCGCAGCAGGCCGGCCTGACAGATGCGGTGATCGTGAACACTTGCGCCGTCACCGCCGAAGCCGTGCGCAAGGCCCGGCAGGAGATCCGCAAGCTGCGCCGCGAGAACCCCAATGCCCGGCTGATCGTCACCGGCTGCGCGGCCCAGACCGAGCCCCAGACCTTTGCCGAGATGGAAGAGGTCGATGCGGTGATCGGCAACACCGAGAAGATGCGCCCCGAAACCTGGAAGGGCATGGCCGCCGATTTCATCGGCGAGACCGAGGCGATGCAGGTCGATGACATCATGTCTGTCACCGAAACCGCGGGTCATCTGATCGACGGGTTCGGCACCCGCTCGCGCGCCTATGTGCAGGTCCAGAACGGCTGTGACCATCGCTGCACCTTCTGCATCATCCCCTATGGCCGCGGCAACTCGCGCAGCGTCCCGGCGGGCGTGGTGGTGGACCAGATCAAGCGGCTGGTGGACCGGGGCTATAACGAGGTGGTGCTGACCGGGGTCGACCTGACCTCATGGGGCGCCGACCTGCCGGCAAGCCCCAAGCTGGGCGATCTGGTCATGCGCATCCTGAAACTGGTGCCGGACCTGCCGCGCCTGCGCATCAGCTCGATCGATTCGATCGAGGTGGACGAGAACCTGATGCAGGCCATCGCGACCGAGCCACGCCTGATGCCGCATCTGCACCTGTCGCTGCAGCATGGTGACGATCTGATCCTGAAACGGATGAAGCGCCGCCACCTGCGCGACGACGCCATCCGCTTTACCGAAGAGGCCCGCAAGCTGCGCCCCGAGATCACCTTTGGCGCCGACATCATCGCGGGCTTTCCGACGGAAACCGAGGCGCATTTCGAGAACTCGCTGAAACTGGTCACCGACTGCGACCTGACCTGGCTGCATGTCTTTCCCTATTCCAAGCGAGAAGGTACGCCGGCGGCGCGCATTCCGCAGCAGGTCAACGGCAAGGTCACAAAGGAACGTGCGGCCAGGCTACGTGAGGCGGGTGATACGCAGGTAGCAAGGCACCTGGCGGCCCAACTGGGCAAGACCCATCACATTCTGATGGAGAATTCTCACATGGGCCGGACCGAGCAGTTCACCGAAGTGACATTTGCGAACGCGCAACCCGAAGGGCAGATCGTGACTGCCGCCATCACCGGGGTTCGCGATCAGCAGCTGGTGGCCTGACGCCTCTCAGGCCGGCCCGTCAGTCGCCAGAAGCTCTTCCATGAAAACACTGATCAGTTGGGCCCGCCCGTCCACGCCGGCTTTTCCATAGATCGAAGCCGATTGCGCGCGAACGGTACCCACGGCGCGGCCTCGGATCCGGGCGATATTCTCATTGTCGACGCCCTTGAGGATCAACAGGCCCACTTCGCGCTCGGCGCTGGTCAGGCCCCAGCGGGTAAAGAAAGTGTCGATCACGGCGCTCATTTCTCCCTGCGCCGCGCGCAGGCCTTGTTTTGTCTGGTCCATTCGCGCCAGCAACCTGCGCAGCTCAAGCATGAAGAACAGGATGCCAAGGCAAAGAACGGTCGCGACCAGGGATTCCAAAACGAGATGCGCCAGAGGCTCGCTGCCATCGAGGTCCAGAATGGCGTCGCCCATGTAGAATGCGGCACATAGACCCTGAACCACGATCATCGCCGCCATCAGAACGGCCCGGCGTGCATCCGCGTCGCCGGACCGCAGGTTTTCGGTGATCCATTTGATCATTTGGTCGACCAGCCATCAGGAATATTCTTGTCCCCTGATACCATGGCTTTGACCAGTGCGACACCGGTTCGACGTTGGTCCAAAAGCACGCCAAGCACGTGCAGAACAACGCTTAGCATCAGCCAGTTGAACGCCAGCTCGTGCGCATCCTCGACCCAACCCACCCCGAAGAAGGCCGTGGTACCCATCATTATGCCTGTGGCGCAGATGACGCCCAACGTCATCCAGATGTTGTAGACCATCAGCGCGCCCAGTGGATTGTGCGACAGGTGAACCAACCGGTCGCCCCGTACGATCTCACGCACATGGCGGACCGCAGCATTTGGGCTGAACGGGAATGACGAGAACCTGGCCGGTGCCGGCCCAAGGACGCCCCAGGCCAGGCGCAGCAGAACCAGCCCAAGAACGGCATAACCGACATATCCATGCAACAGCCCCTCGGCGTCGGTCACAGCGACGTTGAGCAGAATGCCCAGAACCACCGACCAGTGGATCAGGCGGACCAAAGGGTCCCAGATCCGGATGGTGCGGGCGCCCTCGCGCCCGCCCTGGTGCTGGATTGACTCAGACATTGCCGGTCACTTGTCCTCGATCTTTTGGATCTTGCCGGACGCGGGATCCACATAGACCTCGGCCATCTGTCCGTCTTTCACGACATAGGCCTCGATTTCACCGTCCTCCATTTCGATCTTGCGCACGTCATAGCCAAGCTCGGTCAGAGCGGTGCGCACCTCGGTCTCTGTCTTGCCCAGTTCCGTATCCGGCGCCAGATCCAGAGCCAGAACGGGAGTGGCCACAAGCAACGCGGCTGCAAGTATGGGTAGTTTCATGTCGGGTCTCCTCGATTTCGATCCTGCGTCAGACCACCTGACGCTGTCGAAAACCTGAGCAGCCCGGCCCCGCCGATGCCATGCGCATTCCGCTTAAAAGCTGTGAATAAGCCCGCGCTGATGCCCAGTTCGGCGAGTTTCCGACCGTACAAAGAAAAAACCCCGCGCCGTGCGCGGGGTTGTCTTGCTATTGCAGGTGACCTTTAGGTCAGACCGACTTTTTGCCTTTGACCGGCGCCCACAGACGCTTGTTCACCAGGTAGAGAAGCACCGACATGATGGTCAGGAACAGTACCCCGACAAAGCCCGAGGCCTTGCGATCCATCATTTTCGGTTCGGCGGCCCACATCAGGAATGCAGCGACGTCCTGGGACATGGCCTCGACGGTGTTTTCGTGTCCGTCGGCAAACTCGACCTGTTCGTCAGACAACGGCGGACCCATCGAGATCCAGCCGCCCGGGAAAGCGGTGTTTTCGTACAGGATCGTGCCGGCCTCTTCTTTTTCCTTGCCGGTATAGCCGTCCAGCAACGAGGCGATGTATTCAGCGCCACCCATGCCTTTGACCAGCTGGTTGATCCCCAGACCGTAGGGGCCGTGGAAGCCTGCACGCGCCTTGGCCATCAGGCTCAGGTCAGGTGCGCCCACGGCATCGTTGGCCGGGAAGTGATCGGTCGGCCTTGCCGGACGGAAATCGTCCAGCTCGGGATCGAACACCTCGAACGTGCCGGCGGCATAAGCGATGACTTCTTCTTCCGAGTAGCCCAGCGCCGTGAGGTCGCGCAGCGGAACGTATTTCAGACCGTGGCAGGCGGCGCAAACCTCAGTATAGATCTGCAGGCCGCGCTGAAGCTGGCTCTGATCGTAAGCGCCAAAGGGCCCTTCGAACGAGAAGTCGAAGTCCTCGATATGCTGCTCGCCGCCCCCGGCTGCGGATACCGCAGCAGGAGCAAGGGCGATGGCAAACGCGGCACCGATTGCAAGTTTCTTGAACATGGTTTCCGGTCCCTCTTCTTACTCGGCCGGCGTGGCGTCGGCGTCAGCCTTGCCATAATGCGCGTTGAAGTCTTCTTCGATGGTTTCCGGCTGGGCATCGGGCTTTTCGATGACACCCAGGATCGGCAGGATCACGAAGAAATAGGCGAACCAGTAGGCGGACGCGATCAGCGAGAAGGTCGCATAGGGCTCTTCCGCCGGCATCGCACCCAGCCACATCAGGGCAAAGAAGTCGATGACCAGAAGGTAGAACCACCATTTGAACATCGGGCGGTACTTGCCCGAACGCACGGTCGAAGTGTCCAGCCACGGCGCCAGCGCCATCGCCAGGATTGCACCGAACATCGCCAGAACACCAAAGAACTTGGCGTCGATGATGCCACCGGTGATGAAGCTGGCGAACTGCACGACCCAGACTTCGCTGGTGAAGGCACGCAGGATCGCGTAGAACGGCAGGAAGTACCATTCGGGCACGATGTGCGCGGGCGTGACCAGCGGGTTGGCTTCGATGTAGTTGTCCGGATGGCCCAGGTAGTTCGGCATGAAGCCGACGATCGCCCAGAACACGACCAGGATGACGGCCAGCGCGAACAGGTCCTTGATCACGAAATAGGGCCAGAACGGCAGCGTGTCTTTCTCGGCCTCGGCTTTCGACGTGCGGCGAACTTCAACACCCGTGGGGTTGTTGTTGCCGGTGGTGTGGAAGGCCCAGATATGCACGATGACCAGCCCTGCGATGATGAACGGCAGCAGATAGTGCAGCGAGAAGAAGCGGTTCAGCGTCGCGTTGTCGACGGCCGGTCCGCCCAGCAGCCAGGTCTGGATCGCTTCGCCCACGAAGGGGATCGCGCCGAACAGGCCGGTGATCACGGTGGCGCCCCAGAAGGACATCTGACCCCAAGGCAGAACATAGCCCATGAAGGCGGTGCCCATCATCATCAGGTAGATCAGCATGCCGATGATCCAGGTCACTTCGCGCGGCGCCTTGTACGATCCGTAGAACAGACCGCGGAAGATGTGGATATAGACCGCCACGAAGAACAGCGACGCGCCGTTCATGTGCAGGTACCGCAGCATGTAGCCGCCGTTTACGTTGCGCATGATGTGCTCGACGCTGGCAAAGGCCAGATCGACATGCGGGGTATAGTGCATCACCAGAACGATGCCGGTGACGATTTGCAACGCCAGGCAGAAGGTCAGGACGATGCCCCAGATCCACATCCAGTTCAGGTTCTTCGGGGTGGGGATCATCAAAGTGTCGTATAGAAGACCGACAATGGGCAGACGGCTGTTCAGCCACTTCTCGCCGTTGGTCTTCGGTTCATAGTGATCGTGCGGGATACCGGACATGAGCGCGTCTCCTTAACCCAGCTTGATGGTGGTTTCGTCGAGGAACTCGGCGACCGGGATATGCAGGTTTTCCGGAGCGGGACCTTTGCGGATACGGCCCGCCGTATCGTAGTGCGATCCGTGGCACGGGCAGAACCACCCGTGGAAATCACCAGCGCCGTCGCCCAGAGGAACACAGCCCAGATGGGTGCAGACGCCCATCATCACCAGCCATTCGCCGGCTTCGTCCAGCGTCCGGTTTTCGTCGGTCGCGGGCAGGTTCGGCTTGTTTTCGTTCCGGTCGTTCTGATCCGGCAGATCCTCCAGCGGCACTTCGCGGCCCCAGTTGATCTCTTCTTCGGTACGGCGACGAATGAAGACGGGCTTGCCCAGCCACTTGACCGTGATCTGGGTGCCGATCTCGACGCCGCTGACATCCACGCGGATCGAGGACAGCGCCTGAACGTCTGCCGAGGGGTTCATTTGGTTGACCAGGGGCCACACGGCGGCTCCCGTTGCAACGACACCTGCGCCGCCGGCGGCGTAGTAGAGGAAATCTCTGCGGGTGCCTTCGTGGTCTTCTGCGTGGGACACGAGGTTTTCTCCGATTCCAGCGCCCGGCTACGGGCAAACATGCATCAGCACCGCATCAAAGCGGCGTCTCATCGCGGGTATCTAGCTGGCGGAAATCGGTTCGTCCAGCGGTCATAGGCGCGCACTACGCCGCATCTGGGCATTCATGTCACAATGAAGGGGTCATTTTTCAAGAACTTCCTCGGGTGTTGCGAAAAACGCCGTTCGAAGGCGCGAATCACTTCGCAGGTGATTCTCTGACCCTTCGCCCCCGGCCCGGCCGGGCACCTGTTCACTCGGGTGCCCGGCGCGTGGCACACACGACAGCAACCGGACCGCGCGGTTCCGGGCCCATGGAAACCATGTAAACATCTATTTTGAAATCATTTTTTAGATTTCTTTGTGGTGAATTTCCCGGTTGCGACCCCGGGGTTTTTCAAGCAAAGGCGGCGGGCGCGCGACCGATCTGAATGAGGACACAAATGACTTTGTCAAAAAACGCCATTCTGCTGCTCGCGTTCACCGCCGCACACCAGGCCGCTGCCGAAGGCGACGCCGCGCGCGGTGAGAAACTCTACAACCGCTGCTCGTCCTGTCACGCCATCATCAAGGATGACGAGGTTCTGATCAAAGGCGGCATCACCGGCCCGAATCTCTATGGCGTGGTCGGCAGGACCGCAGGAACCGAAAACGATTATCTGAACGGCAGTGAACGGCTGCCCATCGGGATGTTCACCGATGACATGATCCGCGCCGGTGAAAACGGTCTGGTCTGGACGCAAGAGAACATCGCCGCCTATGCCCGCGACCCGATCGGGTTCATCCAGGACTTCCTCAACGACGACACCGCCCGCCCGAACATGAGCGTCAAGCTGAAGAAAGGTGCCGAGGATATCGCCGCCTATCTGGCCACGTTCACCGACTGAACCCAACCCGGCGCCGGTCAACTGTCCCGCATCAAAGCAGCCAGTTGACCAAGCTCGGTGCCGATCCCGGACTGCTCGACATTCTCGGCCGCGGCCAGCCGCGCCGCCTCGGGCTTGTTCTGGTTCAGTTTCCAGGTGCCGTCGATCTGGGTGATCTGCATGCGGCAGGGCACGATCATGCGCATCATGCGCTCCAGCGCCGCCGGGTCCATCTTGTCGGCGCGCCAGGGCGGCTTGGGCTGGAGCCGCTCTTCAAAAAAGGCCGATTGCCGATCAACTAGATCGCGCAGCCGGTCCTGGGGCTGCACTTCCAGGCGGCCGGTCAGGTGGACCGCCACATAGTTCCATGTGGGGACCTGATCCGCGACGCCATACCAATCGGGCGAGACATACCCGTCGGGCCCCTGAACCGCGATCCGCGCCTCCTTTGGGCCGGCCAGCGCCCGCACGATCGGGTTCGACCGCACCAGATGCAGTTCGGCCACCGCGCCATCCTCGGACAGCAGAAAGGGCACATGGCTGATCAATGGCGGGCCGTCGACCGACAGCGCCAGTACGCCGAACCCCCGGCTGCGGGCAAACTCCACATGGCGCGCGCGGTCCTCGGCGCGAAAGACTGGGTTGGGGTGCATGGCCGTCCTCCTGCAGACAGGTCTTGCAGATCGCGCGCACGCTTGGCAAGGTCGCGCCGTTCTCAGGGCGGGGCGGAATTCCCCACCGGCGGTATGCGGGCATAGGCCCGCCAGCCCGCGAGCGGCTCTGCCATCCAACCGGCAGAGTGTCAGCAGATCTGGTGAGAGGCCAGAGCCGACGGTCAAAGTCCGGATGAAAGAGAACGAGCAGCGCGCCCCGCCAAGGGCGCGTCTGTCCGTGATCGCCTTGGGTGACGTGTCATGCCGCGCTGGCAGCGAAACCGTTTGCCCCCGCCAGCAGGCCACCAAGCTGAAAGGAGATCACGATGACACACACCCGCTATGCTTTCGTCAAAGCCAACTGGCATGCCGATATCGTCGACCGCGCGCTGGACGGTTTTCTGGAGCTGATCCCCGCCGGCCAGATCGATGTGTTTGACGTGCCGGGCGCGTTCGAAATGCCCCTGCTGGCCCGCGACCTGGCCCGGACGGGCCGCTATGCCGCCGTGGCCTGCGCGGCTTTTGTCGTCGATGGCGGCATCTACCGGCACGATTTCGTGGCGCAGGCCGTGGTTGACGGGCTGATGCGCGCGGGGCTGGAAACCGGCGTGCCGGTCCTGTCGGTGTCGCTGACGCCGCACCAGTACCAGGAAACCGACCATCACAACGCCATCTACCGCGCGCATTTCGTGGAAAAGGGGCGCGAGGCAGCTCGGGCGGCGCTGAAAATCGTCGAAACCCGCGCCGCACTGACCCGTGCTGTCTAAGCACACTGGGTTGGGGCAGCGATGCCCCAACCGCAAATCCGCTTGAGGCGGCAGGCTCTCGCCGTTAATCACGACCCTCAAAGGAGCACGCCCCATGTCGATGAACAGCTTTGGACACCTTTTCCGCGTCACCACCTGGGGTGAAAGCCACGGCCCCGCGCTGGGCGCCACGGTGGATGGCTGCCCGCCCGGCGTCCCAATCGACGAGGGTATGATCCAGCACTGGCTGGACAAGCGCAAACCGGGCCAGAACAAGTTCACCACCCAGCGGCGCGAGCCCGATCAGGTGGAGATCCTGTCAGGCGTGTTCGAGGGCCAGACAACCGGCACCCCGGTCCAGCTGATGATCGAGAACACCGATCAACGCTCGAAGGACTACGGGGACATCATGGACAAGTTCCGCCCCGGCCATGCCGACATTACCTATTGGCAGAAATACGGCATCCGCGACTATCGCGGCGGCGGGCGCAGCTCGGCCCGGGAAACGGCGGCGCGGGTGGCCGCGGGCGGGCTGGCGCGCGAGGCGATCAAACAGATCGCGCCCAATGTCCAGATCACCGGCTACATGACCCAGATCGGCCCGCACCGGATCGACCGGGCCAACTTTGACTGGGCGCAGATCGAACAGAACCCGTTCTGGACCCCGGATGCACAAGCCGCCGAGGACTGGGCGGCCTATCTGGACGATCTGCGCAAATCCGGCAACTCGGTCGGCGCGGTGGTCGAAGTGGTGGCGCGCGGCGTTCCAGCGGGCCTCGGCGCGCCGGTCTATGGCAAGCTCGACACCGATCTGGCCGCGGCGATGATGTCGATCAACGCGGTCAAGGGCGTCGAGATTGGCGAAGGCATGGCCGCCGCCGAAC
Organism: Ruegeria sp. BB9; assembly: GCF_056539345.1. NCBI lineage: Bacteria > Pseudomonadati > Pseudomonadota > Alphaproteobacteria > Rhodobacterales > Roseobacteraceae > Ruegeria > Ruegeria sp. BB9. The sequence goes on from NZ_JBQFUU010000003.1 coordinate 403,463, forward strand.
TGACCGGCGAGGCCAATGCCGACGAGATTTTCATGGGCCAGAACGGCCCGCAATACAGCTCGAACCATGCAGGCGGCATTCTGGGCGGTATCTCGACCGGGCAGGACATCGTGGTGCGTTTTGCAGTTAAACCGACCTCATCGATCCTGACCACGCGCAAGACCATCACCAAATCGGGCGAAGAGACCGAGATCATCACCAAGGGCCGCCACGACCCCTGCGTCGGCATCCGCGCCGTGCCGGTGGGCGAGGCGATGATGGCCTGCGTGATCCTGGACCACCTGCTGCTGCATCGGGGCCAGATCGGTGAGAACCGTGGACGGATTGGCTGAGCTGCGCGACCGCCTACGCGCGGTCGTCGCGCAGCGGATGATCACCGACCCGGCCCATGACCTGGCCCATCTGGACCGTGTCTGGGTCAATGCCCGCGCCATCGCCGATGCGCAAACCGACAGGACCGTGCTGCTGGCGGCCTGCTATCTGCACGATCTGGTCAACCTGCCCAAGAACGACCCCGACCGACACCTGGCCTCGCGCCGGTCGGCCGAGGAGTCCGAGCCTGTTCTGCGAGACCTGGGCCTGAGCGATGCCCAGATCGCCGCCACCCGCCACGCGATCGAGGCGCACAGTTTTTCCGCCAACATCCCGCCCGAGACGCCCGAGGCGCGCATCCTGCGCGATGCCGACCGATTGGATGCGCTGGGCGCCATCGGGATCGCACGGAATTTCTCGGTGTCCGGCGCTTTGGGGCGGACGCTCTATGATCCGGCCGATCCGTTCGCATCGCACCGGCCGCTGGACGATCTGCACTATTCCATCGACCACTGGAAGGTGAAGCTGCTGGCCCTGCCCGACGACATGCTGACCGAAGCCGGACGGCAGATCGCTCAGCAACGGGTCCGGCGCATGATCCGGTTTCTGACCGAATTTGCCGAAGAGATCGGCAGCCCCCTGCCCGACAGCTGGACACGCCCCAATCCGACCCGTTGATCTTTGCCGCGCAAAGGCGCAGGGTCGCGCCGATGGCCCAATCCCTGACCTCTCATCGCCCCGTGCTGGCCGTGACGCTGAAACTCAGCGCGCTGTTCCTGTTCACGGCGATGTCGGCGCTAGTCAAGGCGCTGTCGGCGGATTTCCCGCCAGGCCAGATGGTGTTTTTCCGTTCGCTTTTCGCGGTGCCGGTGATCGTGGCTTGGCTGATCTCGCGCGGGGAACTGGCGCAGGGCTTTGTCGTCAGGAAACCCATGGGCCATTTCTGGCGCGGGGTGCTGGGCACCACCGCCATGGGCCTGACCTTCACCGGGCTCAGCCTTCTGCCGCTGCCCGAGGTTACGGCGATCGGCTATGCCACTCCGATCTTCACCCTGATCCTGGCCGCGCTGCTGCTGGGCGAGCGCATCCGCCTGATCCGCATCGGCGCAGTGGCGATCGGGCTCTTGGGCGTGCTGATCATGATCTGGCCCCGGCTGGGCTCGGCCGATCTGGGTACCGGCGCCACGATCGGCGCGCTGTGCGTGCTGGGCGCGACCGTGGCCCGTGGCTTCGTGCAGATCCACATCCGGCAACTGGTTCAGGTCGATCACCCCGCCGCAATCGTCTTCTATTTCTCGATGACCGCCACGCTGCTGTCAGCGCTGACCGTGTTCTGGGGCTGGACCATGCCGACCCTGAACCAGCTGCTGATCCTGATTACGATGGGGCTGATCGGCGGCGTCGCGCAGATTCTGGTGACCTCGTCCTACCGGTTCGGGCAGGCCTCGATGCTGGCGCCCTATGACTACACGTCGATGCTGTTTGCGATCTTCATCGGCTATGTCTGGTTTGACGAGCTGCCGACCCTGGCGATCCTGCTGGGGGCGGCGCTGGTGATCGCCGGCAATGCAGTGGTGATCTGGCGCGAACACCAGCTGGGACTGGAACGCGGCAAAGCGCGGTCACTGACCGATCACAAACCCTGACTTTACCTTTCGCGCCCATCGCCTAGGTTGGCGCGAACAATCAACGAGGTTTTGCCATGAGCGACGCACAGGACCACAAACAGAAGATGCAACAGGTGCAGGCCCAGCACCGCAAGAAAGTGTCCGAGGCCGTAGATCCCGGCCGCGGGCTGGTGCTGATCAACACCGGCAAGGGCAAGGGCAAATCCTCGGCCGCCTTCGGCGTGGTGATCCGCGCATTGGGCTGGGGCCAGAAGGTCGCCGTGGTGCAGTTCATCAAGGGCAAATGGAAGACCGGCGAGCGGCGGTTCTTCGAAGAACGCGATCTGGTCACCTGGCACACGATGGGCGAAGGCTTCACCTGGGACACCCAGGACCGCGACCGCGACATCGCCGCCGCCACCGCCGCCTTCGACAAGGCGCGCGACCTGATGGCCAGCGGCGACTATGACTTGGTGGTGCTGGACGAGATCAACATCGCCCTGCGCTATGAATACCTGTCGGTGGACGCGGTGATCGAGGGGCTGAAGGCCCGCTCGGACCGGACCAGCGTGTTCCTGACCGGGCGCGACGCGCCGCAGGCGCTGCGCGAATATGCCGATCTGGTCACCGAAATGACCGAGGAGAAGCACCCCTTCCAGGCCGGCATCAAGGCCCAGCGCGGCGTCGATTTCTGATCGGTCAACGCGGGACAGCACCACTTGCCGGTGCCGCCGGCGTTTTCCGGGGGACGGTGGCAATCCGGGCGTCCGCGACCCCGGCCGCCCGATCACAGCGTCCGTTCTGGCACTTGCAGTCCAGGTAGGCCACCAGGTCGCCATCGGCGCAACACCCGCTGCCAAGGGGCAGGTCTGAACTGGACAGAAGTTCAAGTATCGGGTCGCGCATCGCGTGGCCTTTCCGAAATCGTTTCCGAGACGGTGGCGCGCCCTCGCAGGTGTTCGGCTTGGCGCGCAGGCCGTCTCGGAATCAAAGGCTTGATACCGGGGTATCTGGCGTTGGGCTAAAACTGACAATTTCTGTCGGATTTTTCAAGACCAAAATTCGCCCCGCCCAAATGGCCGGAGCAAGGGGTCAGGCGGTGGCTGTCTGGTCGGGCGCGCTGAGCGAGACTACGGCCACCACAGCGGCGCCATTCAGCCAGTAGTAGACCGCATCCAGACCGGTGAAGCCGAACAGGCTGGGCGCGAACAGGAAGGTGAGCCCCACCAGCAGATCGACGGCCAGGTGAAACCTGTAGGGCAGCACGCGCCAAACACCCAGGTGATGATCCGTCAGCGCCGTCAACACGAAAGCCGCCACGCCGGTGGCCACCGACAGCCACAGCGCAATCGGGTTCGACGCGCCCAGTCCCAGGGCAAAAGGCAGCCCAATCAGGGCCAGTGCCACCGGGTAGTCCAGATAGGCATGAATGGTGCGAGTAACAAAACGCAGAGACATGATGTTTCCTTTCCTTGATTGAGGACGGATCAAGGATAGGCTCGCCAACTCGAACGCAGCAGCCCAGATCGTTTGGGATATCTTGCAGATCGTCCGCCGAATCGCCGGATCAGTGCATCGCCCTGTAGGCGGCCGGAGACAGACCGATCTGCTTCTTGAACACCCGCGAAAACGCCGCCGCGGAGGCATAGCCGACCTGAGCCGCCGCGTCGGCCACGTTCCAGCGGCTTTCGATCAGTCCGTGGCAGGCGATCTGCATACGCCAGTCGGTCAGGTATTGCATGGGCGTGGTGCCCATCTTCTGGGTGAACAGCTGTGCGAATGTCGTGCGCGACATGCCGGCTTCACGCGCCAGCGATGCCACGCTCCACTCGCGGGCCGGGTCGCGGTGAAAGGCGCCCAGCGCGCGTGATATACGTGGATCGGCGAAGCCCGACAGGGCCGCATCGGTGGGGCTTTGATGTTCCAGATAGGCGCGGATCGCCTGGGCGAACAGAACCTCGGACAGTTTCAGCGCGATCAGGTCACCGCCGATCCGGGCGCCCGCAACCTCGGATTCGATCATCCGCAGCGTCGCCTCGATCCAGGCCCCGGCGGATTCGCCGTAGTTCTCGATCAGGATATAGGGCGGCAGGCGATCGATCAGCATGTGCCCGGTGCCGCGCCGCCCGGCCGGACCGGCAAACGAGAAATGCCCGCAGATCAGTTGGGTGTCACGGTCCTGCTCGGCTCCGCCATAGACCAGCACACCATCACCCTTGTAGCCGGCCCGGTCCAGGACCTGCTCCAGCGGCAGGGCATCCACGGGCCGGACCTCGTTGCACAGCAGCGCATGCGCGGCCCCGTGCGGGATCAGGATCAGATCCCCCTGCCGCAACCGCAGGGTCTCGCCGGTGGTGGACACATGCACCTTCAGCTCTCCGCGCTGGACGAAGTGAAACCGGGCGACGTTTTCGAATGCAGGTACCTGCACGCCGAAGGGCGGCGTGAACGAGGTCCGGAAATACAGGGTGCCCCTCAGGGAAAGGCGCGTCAGGATATCGCTGAGCAGGTCCAACATGCGCCAAGGATACGGATTCGCACCCGACCGTCCAGCGCTGCGGACGATCTGCAACAAGGTCCGGACGGGCGGCAAGGCCGGTTGGCCACCGCCCGCGCGGATGTCGGATCAGCTGCGGACCAGCTGCTCGTAATCGTTGGCGATCTCGCGGGTCAGGTCGCCGACCTCGAAGGTATACTCGCCGATCTGGCCCACCGGCGTGACCTCGGCCGCGGTGCCGGTCAGCCAGCACTGTTCGAAATCGGCCATCTCCTCGGGCAGGATGTGGCGTTCGTGTACGGTGATGCCCTTGTCTTTCAGCATCTGAATCACCGTCTGGCGGGTGATCCCGTTCAGGAAGCAGTCGGCCAGCGGCGTATGCACTTCGCCATCCTTGACGAAGAATACGTTGGCACCGGTCGCCTCGGCCACATAGCCGCGGTAATCCATGAACAAGGCATCCGAACAGCCCTTGGCCTCGGCCTTGTGCTTGGAGATGGTGCAGATCATGTACAGCCCCGCCGCCTTGGCATGGACCGGGATCGTTTCCGGGCTGGGCCGCTTCCACTCGGCAATGTCCAGCTTGGCGCCCTGCATCTTGGCGTCGCCGTAATAGGCGCCCCAAGGCCAGACCGCGATGGCCATGCGGACCGGGTTGCGCGCCGAGGCCACGCCCATATCCTCGCCCGAGCCGCGCCAGACCAGCGCGCGCACGTAAGCGTCTTTGAGGCCGCTTTTTTCCAGTGTTTCGGCCTTGGCCGCCTCGATCTGATCAACCGTGTAAGGCATCGGCATGTCCAGCGCCTCGGCCGATTTGATCAACCGCTCGGAATGTTCGCGGCTTTTGAAGATCTTGCCGTTATAGGCGCGCTCGCCCTCGAAGACCGAGCTGGCATAGTGCATCGCATGGGTCAGGACATGCACCTTGGCATCGCGCCAGGGCACAAATTCGCCATCCATCCAGATGACACCGTCACGATCGTCATATCCCGCCATCCGAAACCTCCTGACCCGGGCTACATTTCCGATTGTTGCGCCACTTAGGTCCGGCCCGGACACAAAATTGCGCAAAAACTGCGATTCGATACCTGTCCGCCCTTGGAATGTCAATAACGCTGACTTAAAGTCGGGGCGCGTAACGAATGAGGCCCGATATGTCCGAGATCCGCCCCGCCCCGGTCTTTGGCGGAGAAAGCCTGTTGTTTCTGACAGATGAACAGCTTCGGCAGGGGATCGAGGCGATGTTCTTTGCCTATCGCGGCTTTACCGCCGACCCCGACCGCATCTTAAGCGAAATGGCCTATGGGCGGGCGCATCACCGGGCGATCCATTTCATCAACCGCGCGCCGGGCACCACGGTGAACAACCTGCTGGCGATCCTGGGGGTGACCAAGCAGTCGCTGAACCGTGTGCTGCGCACGCTGATCGACGATGGCCTGGTCGAGAGCCGGGTCGGCACCGTCGACAAGCGCGAACGCCATCTGTACCTGACCGAAAAGGGCAAGGCGCTCGAGTCGCAGCTGTCGGACGCCCAGCGCGCCCGTATGCGCGCGGCCTACAAGGATGCCGGCCCCGAGGCGGTTGCCGGGTTCCGCAAAGTTCTTGAAGCGATGATGGATGCTGATATGCGTCGAGCCTATGTGAAACTGCGGGATTCAACTTCATGAGCGATGTGGACGCCCACCTTCTGATCGTCGATGACGATGAACGCATCCGCGATCTACTCAAGAAGTTCTTGATGCGCAGCGGATTTCTGGTGACGGCGGCGCGTGATGCCGCCCATGCGCGACGGGTCCTGTCGGGGCTGGATTTCGACCTGATCGTGATGGATGTGATGATGCCGGGTGAGGATGGCGTCAGCCTGACCCGAGCCCTGCGCGAGACACACGACACGCCGATCCTTCTTCTGACCGCACGCGGCGAGACCGAGCACCGGATCGCCGGGTTGGAAGCCGGGGCCGACGATTACCTGGCCAAGCCGTTCGAGCCCAAGGAACTGCTGTTGCGGATCAACGCCATCCTGCGGCGGATGCCGGAAACCACGGCGCAGGATACGGCCGCCAAGATCCTGCATCTGGGGCCGATCCGCTATGACATTGAACGCGGCGAGATGTGGCAGGGCGAAGAGCCGGTGCGGCTGACCGCCACTGAAAGCCAGTTGATGAAGATCTTCTCGGCCCAGCCGGGCGAGCCGATCAGCCGGTCGAAGCTGGTCGAAGATCTGGGGCGCGACAAGGGGCAGGCGCAGGAACGCGCGGTGGACGTGCAGATCACCCGCTTGCGCCGCAAGATCGAGCAGGACCCCAAGCAGCCGCGCTATCTGCAGACGGTGCGGGGCGCGGGATATATGCTGGCGCCCGATTGATTTTGCCGCTGCGCGGCGTTTTCTTGCCTTCGGCGAGGGTATTGTTGGCCAGATGAAGTGGGGGAGTTTCATGAAGACCGCTGTTTTGACGCATGCCGATTGTCTGGGTCATGTCACCCCCGAGGGGCACCCCGAGCGGGTGGCCCGGCTGGAACATATCCTGCATGCGCTTGAGCCGCTGGACCTGCAGCGGGTGACCGCACCGCTGGCGGCGGACGATGATCTGCTGCGCATCCATCCCGAGAGTTTCATCCGCGAAATCCGTGACAGCCGCCCGACCGAGGGGTTCCGCCAGATCGACGGGGATACGTTCATGTCGCCCGGCTCGGTCGATGCGGCCTATCGTGCGGCGGGGGCCGTGGTGCGGGCGGTGGACATGGTGCTGGGCGGTGAGGCGCCGAATGCGTTCTGCGCCATTCGGCCGCCGGGCCATCACGCCGAACGGGAAACCGCCATGGGGTTCTGCCTATTCGGCAACGCTGCTCTGGCAGCGAAGCATGCGCTGGATCATCACGGGCTGGATCGGGTCGCGGTGGTGGATTTTGACGTGCATCACGGCAATGGCACGCAGGATCTGCTGTGGGACGAGACCCAGGCGCTGGTGATCACCAGCCAGCAGATGCCGCTGTGGCCGGGCTCGGGGCGACCGGATGAAACCGGTGCGCATGACACCATCGTGAACATCCCGTTGGCCCCCGGCACCGGCGGGGCCGAGATGCGCGCGGCCTACGAGGCGCAGGCCTTTCCTCGGCTGCGCGCGTTCAAGCCCGAGCTGATCATCATCTCGGCCGGGTTCGACGCCCATCAGGACGATCCGCTGGCCAATCTGAACTGGTCCACCGACGATTTCGCCTGGATCACCGCGCAGCTGTGCCGGATCGCCGATGAGCTGTGTGGGGGCCGTATCGTCTCGACTCTGGAAGGCGGGTATGATCTGAACGCACTGGCCAAGGCCACACGCGCCCATGTTGAAGAACTGATGAAGGCAGCCCGATGACCGAGACCCCCGTTGAACAGATGACATTCGAACAGGCGATGAAAGAGCTGGAGGCCGTGGTCGGCCAACTGGAGCGCGGAGACGTGGCGTTGGACCAGTCGATCGCCCTGTACGAGCGCGGCGCCAAGCTGAAGAAACGCTGCGAGGACGAGCTGAAGCGCGCCGAGGAGAAAGTAGCCGCCATCACGCTGGATGCCGATGGTCAGCCCACCGGGACGACTCCTGTCGAAGGCCTGTAATGTTTTCCGGAAGGCTGGTGCAGGATGCTGCGCTGATCCAGGCGCAGTTCGATCTGGTTCTGGGCGCGCTGGACGATGTCGATGTGACCCGCGCGATGGCCTATGCCACGCAGGGCGGCAAGAGGCTGCGCGGATTTCTGGTGCTGGAAAGCGCCCGGCTGCACGGAATGGACGAGACCTGCGCGATCTGGCCCGCGACCGGGATCGAGGCGCTGCACGCCTACAGCCTGGTGCATGACGATCTGCCCTGCATGGACGATGACGATCTGCGTCGCGGTCGCCCCACCGTGCACAAGCAATGGAACGACGGCATTGCGGTTCTGGCTGGCGACGCTTTGCAGTCGCTGGCATTTGAACTTTGCACCCGGCCCGAGGTCGGATCTGCAGGCGTTCGGGCCGAACTGGCGCTGACCCTCGCCCGGGCCAGCGGTGCGCAAGGCATGGTTCTGGGTCAGGCGTTGGACATCGCTGCCGAAACTGCCGAACAACCTTTGACCCTGCCGGAAATCACGCATCTTCAGGCCGGCAAGACCGGGGCGTTGATCGAATGGTCGGCGTGCGCCGGTGCTGTTCTGTCGGAGGCTGATCCGACCCCATTGCGCCAATATGCCCGTGCGCTGGGTCTTGCCTTTCAGATCGCCGACGACATCCTTGATGTGGAGGGTGACAGCGAAAAGGCGGGCAAACGATTGCAGAAGGACGCACAGGCGGGCAAGGCAACTTTCGTTTCGCTGCTGGGTCTGGATGCAGCGAAGGCGCGCGCTGCCGAGCTGGTCGAGCAGGCCTGCGCCGCGTTGGACGCGTACGGACCGCGGGCCGAAACCTTGAAGGACGCCGCCCGCTTCGTTATTGCGCGTGAAAGCTGAACCGTAAGGGATGCCATGTCAGACCGTCCGAACACCCCGCTTCTGGACCTTGTGAACCGCCCGGCGGATCTCAAGCAGTTTTCGGACGTGCAGCTGCATCAGCTGGCACACGAGTTGCGGGCCGAGACGATCTCGGCCGTATCGGTGACCGGCGGGCATCTGGGCGCGGGGCTGGGCGTGGTCGAGCTGACCGTGGCCCTGCACGCGGTGTTCGACACGCCGCGCGACAAGATCATCTGGGATGTCGGGCACCAGTGTTATCCCCACAAGATCCTGACCGAGCGGCGCGACCGCATCCGCACCCTGCGCCAGAAAGGCGGCCTGAGCGGGTTCACCAAGCGCAGCGAAAGCCCCTATGACCCGTTCGGCGCGGCGCACAGCTCGACCTCGATCAGCGCGGCGCTGGGCTTTGCCGTGGCCCGCGACCTGGGCGGGGTCACGCCCGAGGGGCTGGGCGACGCGATCGCGGTGATCGGCGACGGGTCGATGTCGGCCGGCATGGCCTTCGAGGCGATGAACAATGCTGGCCACCTGAAAAAACGCCTGATCGTGATCCTGAACGACAACGAGATGAGCATCGCCCCGCCCGTGGGTGCACTGTCGAACTATCTTTCACGCATCTATGCCGAAGAGCCGTTCCACGATCTGAAGGCCGCCGCCAAGGGGGCGGTGTCGCTGCTGCCCGAACCGTTCCGCGAAGGCGCCAAGCGCGCCAAGGAAATGCTCAAGGGCATGGCCGTGGGCGGCACGCTGTTCGAAGAGCTGGGATTCTCCTATGTCGGCCCGATCGACGGGCATGACCTGGACCAGCTGCTGCCGGTTCTGCGCACGGTCAAGGCGCGGGCGACCGGGCCGATTCTGATCCACGCGCTGACCAAAAAGGGCAAGGGCTATGCCCCGGCCGAGCAGGCCCGCGACAAGGGCCATGCCACCGCCAAGTTCGACGTGGTCACCGGCAAGCAGCAGAAGGCGCCGTCGAACGCACCGTCCTACACCTCGGTCTTCGGCAAGACCCTGGTGGATGAGGCCAGCCGCGACGACAAGATCGTGGCGGTGACCGCGGCGATGCCCGACGGTACCGGGCTGAACCTGTTCGCCGAACGCTACCCGTCGCGCTGTTTTGACGTAGCGATTGCCGAGCAGCACGGGGTCACTTTCTCGGCCGCGCTGGCGGCGGGTGGGCTGAAACCGTTTTGCGCGATGTATTCAACGTTTTTGCAGCGCGGCTATGACCAGGTGGTGCACGACGTGGCGATCCAGCGCCTGCCGGTGCGCTTTGCCATCGACCGCGCGGGGCTGGTGGGCGCCGATGGCGCGACCCATGCCGGGTCGTTCGACATCGCCTACCTGTCCAACCTGCCGGGCATGGTTGTGATGGCCGCCGCCGACGAGGCCGAACTGATGCACATGGTCGCCACCGCCGCCGCCCATGACGACGGCCCCATCGCATTCCGCTATCCGCGAGGCGAGGGCGTGGGCGTCGATCTGCCCGAACGCGGGCAGGTTCTGGAAATCGGCAAGGGCCGCCTGATCCAGTCGGGGGCACGCGTTGCGCTCCTGTCTTTCGGCACGCGCCTCGCCGAGGTGCAGAAGGCCGGCGAATCTCTGGCCGCGCGCGGTATCACCCCGACCATCGCCGACGCCCGGTTCGCCAAGCCGCTGGACCGCGACCTGATCCTGGACCTGGCCGCCAACCACGAAGCGCTGATCACCATCGAGGAAGGCGCCATCGGCGGGTTCGGCAGCCACGTGGCACAACTGCTGGCGGATGAGGGCGTGTTCGATCGTGGCCTGAAATACCGCTCGATGGTGCTGCCGGACATTTTCATCGACCAGGCCAGCCCCGCCGACATGTACGCGGTCGCGGGTATGAACGCCGAACAGATCGAAGCCAAGGTGCTTGCCGTTCTGGGCATCGCATCAATCGGAGAAAAGCGCGCCTGATTCCGACCGGATCGTCGGTTGCCCTCAGCCAGAGCGGCATTCGGGTCGAACGACGGGTGAACAAGGCCAGTCGCCCTCCAAGAAAACCTCACATTGGGGTCAACAACCGGTCTTGCCTACGCCCGTGGGACGGTTTAAACGATCCTTCGCACCGCATACCACGCCCCCACGGGCGCGGGTGCGCGTGGAAGAATGGGCCGCTGTAGCTCAGCTGGTAGAGCACGTCATTCGTAATGATGGGGTCGGGGGTTCGAGTCCCTTCAGCGGCACCATAGCTTCTCGGAACAAACTTCGGTGTTTCGCCGCCGGTTTTCCCGTCTGTTGATTCGGTTTCGCAATTTATCTGCCGTTCAATCTTTCCAGAAGTTTAGGTTGCTCATCCGCGAGGCGGCCCTAACTCGACGGAAATGACGCAGACAAACGAACGCTCCCCCAGCCGGCTCATCCTGGTGCTGGGCGACCAACTGAGCCAAGACTTGAGCGCCTTGAGCCAGGCGAAGATGGCGCGCGACACGGTGTTGATGGCCGAAGTCGCGGACGAGGCGGGATATGTTCCGCATCACAAAAAGAAGATCGCGTTTGTCTTTTCGGCAATGCGCCATTTCGCAGATGAGCTCGGTGCGGCGGGGTGGCAGGTTCGTTATGTCAGGCTGGATGACCCTGACAATACCGGCTCCATCACAGGCGAGATCGCGCGGGCCACCGCGGATCTGTCTATTGAGAGCGTTCAGGTGACCGAGCCCGGCGAGTACCGGCTGAAAGCCGCCTTGCTTGAGTGGGCGGACCAGAGCCAAACCGATCTACATATGCTGGAAGATGACCGGTTTGTCGCCACGCACCAAGAGTTCCGCAATTGGGCGGACGGACGCAAGCAGTTGCGGATGGAATTTTTCTATCGCGAGATGCGGCGCAAAACGGGGCTGTTGATGAACGGCGACCAACCCGAAGGCGGGCGCTGGAACTTTGATGCGGAAAACCGCAAGCCCGCCACTGCCGATCTGTTTATGCCCCAACCGCCCCGATCCGACCCGGATGACATCACCACCGAGGTTCTGAGCCTTGTCGAAACCCAGTTTGGCGACAACTTCGGACAACTGCGCCCGTTCTGGTTCGCAGTGACCCGCGCCGGCGCGCTCGGGGCGCTGGACCACTTCGTGGAACACGCTCTGCCTCTGTTCGGGGACCACCAGGACGCAATGCTACAGGCAGAGCCGTTCCTCTATCACTCGGTCCTGTCGCATTACCTGAACGCGGGTCTGCTGGGGCCGATGGAGATCTGCCGGCAGGTCGAGCGTGCCTACTATGAAGGCCGCGCGCCTTTGAATGCGGTCGAGGGCTTTATCCGTCAGATCATCGGCTGGCGAGAATATGTTCGGGGCCTCTATTGGCTGAACATGCCCGGGTACACGGAGCGCAACCACTTCGGGGCAACCCGCCCGCTGCCGGATTTCTACTGGACGGCCAAAACGGAAATGGCCTGCATGGCGGCCGCAATCGGGCAGACGCGCGACCACGCCTATGCCCACCATATCCAGCGCCTGATGGTGACTGGCAATTTCGCGATGCTGGCCGGGGTCGATCCGCACGAAGTCCACGAGTGGTACCTGGCGGTTTACGCCGATGCGTATGAATGGGTCGAGGCCCCCAACGTGATCGGAATGAGCCAATTCGCCGATGGCGGATTGCTTGGGTCAAAACCCTACGCAGCAAGCGGAAACTACATCAACAAGATGTCGGATCACTGTTCGCATTGCCGCTATGACGTGAAACGCAAGTTCGGTGCGAATGCCTGCCCTTTCAATCCACTGTACTGGGATTTCCTGGCACGCAACGCCGACAAGCTGCGTGGCAATCCCAGATTGGGCCATGCCTACCGAACCTGGGACCGGATGGACCCCGAAAAACAGGCCCAATACCGCGACAGCGCGCGCGAGATACTCGACAGCCTCTAACTCTGGCCGGTCGAAGATGATCGGGCTCGGCGGCAACGCTGCGAGCAGTGGCGGACCTCGTCCCAGACCTTGGCCCATTTTCGCCGCCAGGTGAAAGGGCGCCCGCATGTAGCGCAGGTTTTCGTCGGAAGATCCGACTTTTTCCGCATCCGCATCTAGTCCCCCAGATCCAATGACAATTGCGCCGGGTTGCGGGTGACCGCACGGCTGTTTCCTTTCCGCAAACGCCCTTTGCGACTGCCATGCCGGGCCAAGACCTTCGCAGCCTCGTCCCGGAAACCGTCCCCGCGCCGCACCGCCCAGATCCGATCCCGGGCGAACCGGGCCGCCGCGACGTGATCGACGATGGGCATCGGGTAGCGTTTGCCCAGCACGGCACCTGCGTTCTCGGCCTTCCACGGCTCTTGCAGATGGCGATCCGGGATATCAGCCAATTCCGGCAACCAACAGCGTGTAAAGGTCCCGGTCGGGTCCTGATCATGGCCCTGTTTCACCGGGTTGTAGATCCTCAGCGCGTTGATGCCCGTGGTGCCGGCCTGCATCTGCACCTGGCTCCAGTGGATGCCCGGTTCGTAATCGGTGAACAGGCGGGCGAGAACCTCACCGGGTGCGCGCCAGTCAAGCCACAGGTGATAGCTGGCCGTCGCCATCACCATCGCGCGCATTCGAAAGTTGAGCCACCCCGTTGCCCGCAAGTACCGCATGCATGCGTCAACAAATGGCAGGCCGGTCTCACCGTTGGCCCAGGCCTCCAGCCGATGCGAATCCGGGGCCGAGGGGCGGATCCCGTCATAGGCGCGATGCACGTTCTGGAACTCGATCCGGGGGTCATCCTCCAGTTTCTGGATAAAGTGGCAGTGCCAAAGCAGCCGGCCTTCGAACGAGGACATCGCCCCCCGCCACTGTTTGTCGGAGGTGTGGCTCAGCGCTTTTTGCCGCGCCCATGTGGCCTGCATCACCTCGCGCATCGACAGCGTTCCCCATGCGAGATGCGGGGACAGGCGCGAACACGCATGTTCCCCCAGCTGAGGTGAGGACATCGCGCTGCGATAGGTCCGGCCGCGCGTGCTCAGGAATGTGGTCAACCGGTCCGACGCCGCCGTGTGGCCGCCCGACTGCCGCCGTGGACATGGGTCCGGGTGCAACCCCAATTCCGTGCTGGACGGGATCCCACCCGGGTCCATCGGGATGGGCCGCAATATGGGTGCGGGCGTGATCGGTTCGCTCATGAAGCGATCCCACTCTTTGGCCCAGCCATCGCGCGAAGCCAGACGGCGGCGAACCCCGTGATTGCGCGGCTGGTGCCAGGGAATACCCTGGGTTCGGCACCAGGACGCCACGCGTTTGTCCCGCTGAAAGGTCCAGTCGTTTCCCGTTTCTTCATGCGACCACAGGGCCGTGAGGTCGAAACTTTGCGCAAGATCGTCCAGGACCGACAGCATCTCGCCCGTCCGTACGATCAGGGGCTGGCCCAGTTCCGCAAGCTGCCTGCGCAGCTCGACCAGGGTTTCGTGGATGAACGCCCATTGGCGAGCGGAGATGTCGGGTTGACGCCAAAGATCGGGTTCAACCACGTAAAGCGGCACCAGCGCCCCCCGCTGTGCCGCCTGAGCCAGGGCACGATTGTCCTGCACCCTGAGATCCCGCTTGAACCAGACGATCTGCAAAACCGTTCTCCGAACCAAATCTGGGCAATAGCTAGTCTGGTCCGGCCAGCCCTCAACCGTGTTCAATGCGCCCCGGCAGGGCCGGGACGCAAAAACCGCGCGGAACCGGTTCCGTCATGGCCCGGTGCGACCGAAGCCTGTCGGGAAATGGGCAGGCCAGTTCACAAAGCGCTGCCTTGACGGGCGCTTTTTCGGTTGCAATGATCAAAACATGGGCGCTTTGAAAACTATTTTCGTTTCAGCACTATGCACTTTCTCATCCATCGGATTGCTTCATGCTGAAACCGACATGGTCAAATCGTTTGCCGGCTGCGCCGGGCGTTTTTCGGCCGAGATGGAGCATGCCTGGCTTCTGAACGACCCCAAGGCGCAGGACTATGAGTTGCTTCGCGGCGGCTTCGTGTCCTTGCTTGAGGCGACCGTGACGGCAGAGGAGGCCGAACTGGTCCTGAGCCACCGGGTGAACTCAAAACACGCCCATGCGCGCTTGCTCCATACGGCAACCTTTGGCTCGGACATCACGGCGGCCAGCGCCGCGCGGCAAACGGCCAGCGACCTTCTCGATCAGTGCAGCCTGCTGATACTGGGCGGCGTCTAAGACCACTCTTCGCTGCAGCGCCGCATTTTTGGGCGAACCATGCGGCACCGCCGCAAATTTGGGCAACACGCTGAATCAATCCAAAAACTCACGCCACCGGACTCTGAGCCCCGGCAAAAGCTGACCTAGCAATGTGGTGCGCCGAAAGACGGCTTGGAAAATGTGCGAAGGTGCCCGGCCTAGGAACCTGATGACGCCCTCGCACACCGCAATTAAGCGTGGGGGGTATATGGGATGTTTCGGCGTTCCGGACAAGCCTGCTGCGCATCGCACAAAAGGAAACGCTGATGCACTCCAAACTACTCAACACTACTGCTGCTGTATTGTTCGCAACCGCCCTGCCCGCGCTGGCCGATTGCCCGATCAAAGTGGGCGTTCTGCACTCATTGTCCGGCACGATGGCCATCTCCGAGACCACGCTGAAAGACACGATGGAGATGCTGGTCGAACAGCAGAACGAAGCTGGTGGCCTGCTGGGCTGCGAACTGGAAGCCGTAGTTGTCGACCCCGCCTCGGACTGGCCGCTGTTTGCCGAGAAAGCGCGCGAACTGCTGACCGTACACGAAGTTGACGTGATCTTTGGCAACTGGACATCGGTCTCCCGCAAATCCGTGTTGCCGGTCATCGAAGAGCTCAACGGTTTGCTGTTCTATCCGGTTCAGTACGAAGGCGAAGAAAGCTCGAAGAACGTCTTCTACACCGGTGCCGCACCGAACCAGCAGGCGATCCCCGCAACGGACTACTTCCTTGAGGAACTGGGGGTCGAGAAATTCGCCCTTTTGGGCACCGACTACGTGTATCCGCGCACGACGAACAACATCCTCGAAAGCTATCTGAAGCAGAAAGGGATCGCCGAAGAGGACATCTTCGTGAACTACACCCCCTTTGGCCATTCCGACTGGTCCAAGATCGTGGCGGATGTCGTTGCGCTGGGCGCGGACGGCAAGAAAGTCGGCGTTATCTCGACCATCAACGGCGACGCGAATGTGGGCTTCTACAAGGAACTGGCCGCCGCAGGTATCTCGGCGGATGACATCCCAGTAGTTGCCTTCTCGGTCGGCGAGGAAGAATTGGCCGGTCTGGACACAACCAACCTTGTCGGGCATCTGGCGGCGTGGAACTACTTCCAGTCGGCAGAGAGCGAAGCGAACGAGGCCTGGGTTGCCGCCTGGAAAGCCCGCATGGGCGAAGATCGGGTGACCAACGATCCGATGGAAGCGCATTACATCGGCTTCAACATGTGGGTTAACGCCGCGACCGAGGCGGGCTCGACGGATGTCGATGCCGTGCGCGCAGCCATGTACGGCCAGGAATTCCCGAACCTGACGGGCGGCACGGCCGTCATGCTGCCGAACCACCACCTCGCCAAGCCGGTTCTGATCGGCGAAATCCAGGAAGACGGTCAGTTCGACATCATCAGCCAGACCGAAGAGGTTCCGGGCGATGCCTGGACGGACTACCTGCCCGAATCCGCGGTTCTGATCTCGGATTGGAAAGAGCTGGGTTGCGGTATGTACAACACCGAAACGAAAAGCTGCGTACAGATCAAATCGAACTACTAAGATCTGAACCGGAATACCTCGGGGCGCATCACATGTGCCCCGGGGCCCAATGCCGAGGTCTCCCCAAATGACGCTTTCGATTTGCCGGGCTTTGCTTGCCCTGCTGCTGTTCGTGGCCCCTGGTCTTTTGCAAGCCCAATCCTCCGACGCGCCGGTCCAGAAGCTTTTGCAGGCCCATGCGGAGGTCATTCAAAAATCCTCTCGCAAGACGATCGGCCCTGCGATTGACGCCCTGGCGCAGAGTGGATTGCCCGAGGCACAAACCGTCCTGGAGCGGTGGCAGGCCAAGGACATGTGGTTCAACCGGGATACGGGCCTTTTCGTTTTTGCGTCCAAAGCCGATGGCGGTTTGCGGGTTTTCGACATCTCGGATGGGGCCGAGATCGGTGTCGTCGACAAGAAAAAGTACAAACAACTCAAGCCGAACTCGGGCATTCGCGGGTTGATCGCTTCGGCGCTGGTGCAGTTTCAATTGAACGACCCCGACCCGCTGAACCGAAGCGCAGCGCTGACGGCGATCGAGCGGGACGCGGAACGCTCGCACCTATCCGCCCTGCGCGGCGCCATTGCCGGAGAGCAGGACGCGGATCTGCGGGCCCGCAAGGACCGGCTCGAGCGTCTGTTGACGATCCGGTTTGATGATGACGCGGTCGCAAGGCTGGCTGCAATCGACAGCTTCGCCGGCGATCTGGGCGTTGACGTGCGCGCAACGCTCAATCCCCTTGTTGCATCTGAAATCAAGGTGTCCGACACGGCTCCGGATGGCGCTGTGACCATCGAGGCCGGGTCGGACGAACTGACACAGAAACAGGCCTATGACCTGTTGGTCGAGAACGGGTTGGCACCGGCCCTGGTGGACGACAGCACCATCAAAGAGACCCTGATTTCGAATATCGACGGTGACAGGGTCGCAGGCGTACAGGTGGCAAGTCTGGACGAAGATGCGGCACGACAAGCGGCATACCAGCTGCTGGCCGATCAGGGGCTCGCCGCTCCGCTAGTGACGCAGGACGACATCGCAGAGGCTGTGCAACAGTACAAGTTCTACCGAGTCTACACCTCGGCGCCGTTGCCGGTGGCGCTGGCGGCGCAGGCCGTGCTGGACAATATCGAGACGCAAGTCGCTCTCAACCAGACGGCGGATCTGGTTCTGGATGCGCTGTCGCTCGCCTCGATCTATTTCCTTGCCGCCATCGGCCTTGCCATCACTTTCGGCGTCATGGGCGTCATCAACATGGCGCATGGTGAGTTCATCATGATGGGCGCCTATACCGGATATGTGGTTCAACTGTTCATTCCGGACCTGACCCTGTCGATCATTGTCGCCATTCCCTGCGCATTCCTGGTGACCTTCGGCGCCGGTGTTCTGCTGGAACGTCTGGTCATTCGCTGGCTGTATCACCGTCCGCTGGAGACGCTGCTTGCGACCTTCGGGGTTTCCATCGCGCTGCAGCAACTGGCCAAGAACATCTTTGGAACCCAGGCGCGTCCCCTGACCGCCCCGGCCTGGCTGGACGGTTCGATGGTGCTGAACGATATCGTCTCCATCAGTTACATCCGCATCGCGATCTTTGTTCTGGCGCTGCTGTTCCTCGCGCTTTTCCTCATCGTCATGAACCGGACCCGGCTGGGGCTTGAGGTGCGCGCCGTGACGCAGAACCCGCGCATGGCGTCCTCGATGGGTATCAATCCCGACCGGATCAACATGCTGACCTTCGGCTTTGGCTCGGGCATCGCGGGCATTGCCGGCGTGGCAATCGGACTTTACGCCAAGGTCACGTCCGAGATGGGATCCGACTATATCGTGCAAAGCTTCATGACAGTGGTCGTGGGCGGTGTGGGCAACATCTGGGGGACGCTGCTGGGGGCCACGATGGTCGGCACGCTGCAGAAGGGGATCGAATGGTTCAACCCGTCCAATACCCTGGCGGCGCAGACCTACATGATCCTGTTCATCATCCTGTTCATTCAATTCCGGCCGCGCGGCATCATCGCGCTCAAGGGTCGGGCGGCGGAAGCGTGATATGGTTGACATGACATCCACAGCCAGCCCGATGCGAAAGCCATTTGTGCTGCGCTATCCCTCGGTCGCGATCTTTCTGATCGTCCTGGCGCTGTTCACGGCGACCATAACAGTGCTGGGCGAAGGGTTCGGGATCGGCCTGATATCCACCAGCTTCGTCAAGACATTGGGCAAGACCCTCTGCCTGTGCCTTGCGGCCCTGGCGATGGACCTGGTGTGGGGCTACACGGGCATCCTGTCCCTGGGGCATATGGCCTTCTTCGGTATCGGCGGATACGCCATCGGCATGTGGCTGATGTATGCGCGGACCGAGATCATCGTGATCGAAAGCCTCGCGTCCTCGGCCCTGCCACCAACGGCCCAGGAAATCTCTGACGGTATCGCCACCCAGATCTTCGGAGTCGTCGGCGCATCCGAGTTCCCACCGATCTGGGCTGTTGCGCATTCGCTGCCCTTGCAACTGGCTGCGGTCGTACTGGTGCCCGGCTTGCTGGCCCTTGTGTTCGGGTGGCTGGCCTTCCGCAGCCGCGTGACCGGGGTCTACCTGTCGATCCTGACACAGGCGATGACGCTGGCGCTGTCTCTGTACCTGTTTCAGAACGACAGCGGGCTGCGCGGGAACAACGGCCTGTCGGGTCTGCAGAATCTGCCGGGTCTGGATTCGGTGCCGCAATCGACGGTTTCGATCCTGTTCTTCTGGGCGTCGGCCCTGGCGCTGGGGCTGGGCTATCTGGTCTGCGCCTGGATGGTGTCCGGCAAGTTCGGATCGGTCATTCGCGCCATCCGGGACGACGAAAGCCGGGTTCGGTTCCTTGGGTATTCGGTCGAAGCCTACAAGCTGTTCATCTTCACCTTCACCGCCGTGATCTGCGGCATCGCGGGCGCCCTGTACTACCCTCAAGCCGGCATCATCAATCCAGCCGAGATCGCGCCCATTGCATCAATCTACCTGGCCGTCTGGGTGGCCATCGGCGGACGGGGCCGTCTGTACGGAGCGGTGATCGGCGCAGCATTCGTTTCTCTGCTGTCCACCTGGTTCACGGGTGGTCAGGCCCCCGACATCTCGCTGGGATTCTACGCGATCCAATGGGTCGACTGGTGGACCATCCTGCTTGGGTTGTCATTTGTCGCGGTCACGCTGTTTGCGCCTCGGGGCATCGGCGGTCTGATCGACAGGTTTGCCGAACGGCGCGCCCCGGACCGCCACGGCGCCGATCTGGGGCCGGACCTTGGGTCGCTGCGCGAAAAAGAGGCCGACGAATGAGTACGTTACTTGAAGTCTCCGGCGTGTCCGTAACCTTCGACGGATTTAAAGCCATCAACAACCTGACATTCCAGATTGGCCCAGCCGAAATGCGCGCGGTCATCGGCCCGAACGGGGCGGGCAAGACGACGTTCATGGACATCATTACCGGCAAGACCAAACCGGATGACGGCCATGTTCTGTGGGGCGACAAATCCGTGTCGCTTCTGTCGATGAGCGAAAGCCAGATTGCCCAGGCCGGCATCGGCCGAAAGTTCCAGCGCCCCACCGTCTTCGAGGACCAGAGCGTTCGCGAGAACCTGATGCTGGCCCTCAGGAACAAACGCGGCCCGCTGGCGGTCCTGCGGTTTCGGGCCGGACAGTCGGATCATCAGAAGGTCGCTGACCTGGCCGAGGAAATCGGACTGCAGAATGCCTTGAACCGCAAGGCGGGTGAGTTGAGCCACGGGCAGAAGCAGTGGCTTGAGATCGGCATGCTGCTGGCGCAGGATCCGCAGTTGCTGCTGGTTGATGAGCCGGCCGCCGGAATGACCCCCGCCGAGCGTGAGCACACAACCGACATTCTTGTCGCGGCCGCCAAAACCCGCGCCGTGGTGGTGGTTGAACATGACATGGAGTTCGTCCGCCGCCTGAACTGCAAGGTCACGGTGCTGCACGAAGGGTCAGTTCTGGCCGAAGGGTCGCTGGACCACGTCACCAATAATGACAAAGTGATTGAGGTGTATCTTGGCCGCTGAGCTTCTGGAAATCTCGGACCTGTCCCTGCACTACGGCGGCAGCCAGATCCTGAGCGGGATCGACATCACCGCACGTCAGGGTCAGGTCACCTGCGTGATGGGCACCAACGGCGTCGGCAAGACCAGCCTGTTGAAAGCCATCTCCGGAACGCACCCCCGCAGCGGCGGTGAATACCGGCTTGGCGGCGAGCAGATCGGCAAGGCCACATCCTATGAGCTGGCTCGAAAAGGTGTGGCCTATGTTCCGCAAGGACGAGAAATCTTTCCGTTTCTGACGGTCCGCGAGAACCTGGAAACCGGTTTTGCCTGCCTGCCCCGCAGCGAACACAGGATACCTGATTACATCTTCGAACTGTTCCCGATTCTCAAAGAGTTCCTGTCGCGGCGCGGTGGTGATCTGTCAGGCGGTCAGCAGCAGCAGCTCGCAATTGCGCGGGCCTTGATCACGAAACCCAGGCTGCTTTTGCTGGATGAACCAACCGAGGGCATCCAGCCCAACATCATCAAGCAGATCGGCGAAGTCATCCGCCTGTTGCGCGATCAAGGTGAGATGGCGATTGTCCTGGTCGAGCAGTATTTTGATTTCGCGTATTCTCTGGGCGACAGTTTTCTGGTGCTGGAACGCGGGTCGCCATTCCTGAAAGGATCAAAATCCGAACTTGGTCAGCAGCAGCTCAGGGCGGCCGTTTCGGTTTGATCTTACCGGCCCAGTGCTTCGGGCAGGTGTTCCACCAAGGCCCGCTGCACGACGGCAAACCGCGGCGTGCGCGCAATCTCTTCAAGCGTGGCCACCCACAGAGGAACCTCGATTTTCGGATCGATGTCCGGCGCCCGCCGCAACCGCGGGTCCGCATCACCGATGAACGTCGGCAAAAATGCCTTGCCGACACCTGTCGCAGCCATCTGCTCGAGCACAAGGAAACTGTCCGCGCCGATGGTGGTGTCTTCATCCCGCACATGTTCGGCCATCCATCTGGCCGGGACCGAACCGCTCAGCGCCCCGTCCAACCGCATCCATTTTCGGTTGGGGGACCCATCGTCGTAGACCCCGAAGGCCAACGCGCCAGCCCGCTCGCCCACCAAGTCTTCGCCCAGGCGTATTGATGGACGCACGGCAATGTCAGCGGTCAGCCGCGACAGGTCATGGTGATTGTTCCCGCTCAGCAGACTCAGTTCCAAACCCGGATAAAGCGCAGAAATGCGGTTCAGTATCCCGGGCAGCACAAGCTGGCAAAGACTGTCGGTCGAGGCAATCCGCACCCGCCCGGTCGGCGAACGGTCTGCGCCCACGATTGCCCGTTCGACCGAAAGCACCGCATCCTCGACATTTTCCATGGCCGAAAGAATGGCCCGGGCCTCGGGCAGCGCACTGTAACCCGACGGGTTCTTTTGAAAGATCACGCACCCATGACGTCGTTCAAACGCCGCCACCCTGCGCAGCACCGTTGCATGGGTCACGCCCAGCGCTGTGGCCGCTGCATTCAACGAGCCGTGCCGGCTTACGGCGAGTGCGTATCGGATGTCATCCCAGTTTTGATTGTTCATAAGTTAACAAGAAACGCAGAGAAATAAACAATTACAAGAAATTTCGATCAAGTTACCATTCGACACATTCATGTGGGAGAGATACCATGATCAAGAAATTCTCAATCCTTGCGGCGAGTTTGTTTTCTGCGGCCATTATTGGCACGGCCGTAGCCCAGGAAAGCGAAAACCCGGCCGTCAAGGCGCGGAAGGCCGTCATGCAGCTGTATGCGTTTAATCTGGGCACGCTTGGCGGCATGGCCAAGGGCGAGGTGGAATACAACGCCGAGGCCGCGACGCGCGCGGCAAACAACCTGGTTGCCGTGACGCAGATCGATCAGTCGGCCATGTGGCCAGCCGGGTCCGACAATGTCTCCGACCCATCTTCTCGTGCGCTTCCGGCGATCTGGGAGAACTTCCCGGATGTCAGCGCCAAGGGCCAGGCAATGGCTGAAGCCGCGGTTGCGATGCAGGCCGCCGCCGGGCAAGATGTCGAAGCGCTGAAAGCAGCGATGGGACCATTGGGTGGAGCCTGTTCGGCATGTCACAAGGCATACAGAGCCCCAAAGAACTGACAAGGCCCTGACGGTGCGGCGGCTTCTGACGATTGCCGCGGGCGTCGCGGTCGTGGCCGGGCTGACCGGTCTGGTTCTAACCCGACCGCAACACGTCGATCCGGCCGAGTTGGACGGTATTGCCCCTGATCTTGTCAGGGGCGAGACCGTGTTCTTTGCGGCCGGATGCGCCTCGTGCCATTCAGCGCCGAACTCCGAGGGTGAGGCAAAGCTGGTGCTGGCGGGCGGACGTCGGTTCGAAACAGATTTCGGTACGTTCATAGCTCCGAACATATCCAGCGACCCAGAAGCCGGAATTGGGTCATGGTCGGCGCTGGAACTGGCGGATGCCCTGATCTACGGAACCGGGCCGGCCGGGCAGCACTATTACCCGGCCTTCCCTTACACGACCTATACGAACATGACGCCGGAGGATGTCGTGTCGCTGCACGCATTCCTCGGCACCCTGCCGGCCGCCTCGCAGGAAAGCAGCGCGCACGAGGTCGGGTTCCCCTTCAACATCCGGCGAAGCTTGGGCGGCTGGAAGCTTCTCTACCTTGAACCAGGGTGGGTGGTGGACGGTGATCTCGATGCGCAGCAGCAGCGCGGGCGCTACCTGGTCGAAGCCTTGGGCCATTGCGCCGAGTGCCACACGCCCAGAGATGGCCTTGGCGGCTTGAGCCGGGATCAATGGCTGACGGGTGCGCCAAATCCCAGCGGAAAAGGGCGCATTCCCGGCCTGACCACCAACCACCTGGATTGGTCCGAAGCCGACATCTCCGAATACCTGAAGTCCGGTTTCGCTCCGGACTATGACAGCGCCGGCGGAGAGATGGCCGAGGTCATCGAGAACACTTCCCGTCTGTCCGATGAGGACCGGTTGGCGATTGCCGCATATCTCAAGGCTGTTCCGGTACCGGCCAACGACGCCACAACAGACTGAGCCGACGCCCACATCCCCCGGCAACCTATAAGCCTTGGCGATTCGTCTGGCGGCGTGATCTTGGCACCTTGGGCCTTTTCGCTTCACCTTTCGGACCTTTGGTTGGAAATTCGTCAGACCAAAGCCCGATGTGGACGGATCCAATCCGCTTTAGCCTCCCTTCGACAACCAGACATTTGTCGAACAGCAAAGGAGGCTGAAATGATTGCGAACCGGAAACTGGGACAACTTCTCAGCACTGTGGCACTGGCGACGTTGATTTCGGCGGCGCCATACACTCCCAAGTTCAGCACCGAGGGCGGCTTACAGCTTGAGCCCGCTTACGCGTTTGCGAAAAGCGGCAAAGGCAAGAGTGGCAGCGGTCGGGACGACGATGATGACGATGACGATCGGGACGATGATGACGACGACCGGGATGACGACGACGATGATGATCGGGATGATGACGACGACGATGACGACGATCGATCAAGTCGCAGCGGCAGCAAAAAGGGATCGTCGCAATCCGGAACCACCCCGACCGGGTCGGCCGGCATAACCAAGGTCGAGACAACTGCGAACGGGATCGAAGTTCGCTATGCGGACGGAACAAAGGAAGAAATCGAAAACGGCAGATACGAGAGAAAGAATGCTCAGAATCGGACCGTTGAGGAACGGCCAGCCACAGGTGCCGATATCTCAAGGCTTCGTTCCCTGGCGAACGGCATTTCGATCAAGAATGTAAGCGGATCCCGGCAAGGTGGCGCGGCCGGAAGCCGCCCCACAAAGATCGAACGTCAGGGCAACAACATCGAAGTCAACTACGCCAACGGCTGGAAAGAAGAGATCGAGTTCGGGCGCTACGAGCTGAAAGACCCCTTCAACCGGACCGTTGTGGAAAGAACAGCCACGGCCGCAGACATCCGGAGGCTGCAATCGGTCGCGAACTGACGAACAGCGCGAATTTCCCGGACGGTCTCTCGGTCGGAGAGGCCGTTTCGGCGTTTACAGGCTATGCGGGCTTGTTTTTCTTGCCCCACGCGTCGTGCGCGATAAGTGCGGCCTCGACCCGGTTCCGCGCGTGCAGCTTGGACAGGATCGCCGTCATATAGTGTTTCACCGTCTTTTCCTGAAGATCCAGTTCCACGGCGATCTCGCGATTGCTCAAACCCTTGGCCACGCGCCTGAGTATCTCCTCTTCGCGATGCGTGAGATCATCCAGGACATCACTGCTGTTCGCAGGGCTTGCGTCGTTGTTGATCTGAAGCAGTACCCGCGAAGCCAGCCCCGGCGAAACGAACCCCTCCCCCGCGGCGATGCTATGCAGGGAGGCGGTCAGTTCGCTCGCGGTTACGCCTTTGACAATGTATCCAATCGCTCCGGCCTCGAGTGCATCGGCAACATCGCTGCTGTTCTCCGAAACCGTCAGAATCGCGATGCAGGGCGGTTTTTTCATTGCGGCGATCCGGCGTGTCGCGTTGATCCCACCTCCGGGCATCGAGAGATCGAGAATTGCGACGTCGGGCTGGTGCTGAGCGACAAGCGCAACAGCCTCGTCGGCGCTGGATCCGGCCGCGAGAACTTCGAACCCTTCTGCTTCATCCAAGGTCCGCCGCAGCCCATCCCGGAAAATCGGATGATCATCTGCTATGACAAGTGTCTTGGTCATGGTGAGCTCGTTTTGTTGGGAAACAGGGTCATTTCGACGGTGGTGCCCTGGCCGGGACTGGACGAGACCTGAAACCTGCCGCCGATGCTTTCGACCCGATCGCGCAGCCCCAGCAGCCCCTGGCCGCCATCATCGCGCAGAACAGTACCGTCCAAAGGATCAAAGCCGGGTCCATCGTCCTTGACCTGAATGACAATGCAATCGTCGCGTACATGGCAGGTGACGCTGCAGCGGGACTGCGGGGCATATCGCGCGGTATTCGAGAGTGTTTCCTGAAGAAAGCGGAAAACGCACAGTTTGTCAGACACCGACAAATTCGGCATGTCACTGCCATGAAACGAGATTTCAGGCCGCAACGGGCTGTGCTCCGCGTGGTCCTCGACCGCTCTTTTCACGACATCAATCAAGGTCAGGTTGTCGATATCGGGTGCGGACAGCCCCCGGGACAGCGCGCGGATTTCGGTCAAGGACTTCTGCAGCGACTGCTGGATTTCCTCGGCCTCCTTCGGTTTTGGGGATTTGTCCGAAAACGCGGCCTCCAACCGAAGGGCGGCAAGTGAAAGGTACTGCGCCGGGCCGTCATGAAGTTCGGCGCCGAGTTTCTTCAGAAACCGGTCCGTCTGCGCGGCATACCGCCCCGAGGCCTCGACCACCCGCGACCGCAGCATCGCATTCTGCGCCGCCATCCTTTCGCTTTCCGCCAGCCGTTTCTTCAATAGCCTCGCCTGCCGCCGGATGGTGTTGTCCCCGATCGCAACGATGCAAAACAGGACAACCGTGCTTGCCAGAAAGGCGGAACCGACCACCAACCAGCTTGTGCGCCTGGCTTTTGCCAGATCCATCTCCAATTGATCGGCTCTTTCATAGAACTCGGCCACGGCAATGATTTCACCGGACCACAGCTCACGAATGGGGCTGTAGACCTCGAGCAGCGGTATCCCCAACGCCGCTTCGGCAGCGCTTTCATCATGATCCAGTTCCTCGAACGAGCCCGAGATTTCGCCGATCCAGGCGCGCTGAAGGTCGCCCGTCGGCTCGAAACGGTTACCGATGATGCTTGTGTCCGAGGCGTGTACGACCACACCGCCCTGCTTCCAGAACTTGTATGATACGATACGATCGCGCATCGGCTGGGTCATGAATATCTCGTCCAGCGCCCGCCTCGCCTGTTCGGACAGGCGGTCACCCAAAGCCAGTTCCTGGCTGAGAGGTGAGACGATGCTTTCCATATACAGCGCCGCCGAATTGGCCGAGTTCTGCACAACCGCGTTCTGGATTCGATTTGAAACCCATACACCGACGATCGCGGTTGCAGATCCCATCACAAGGATGCTTGCCGCAAGAAAAACTCGCGACAACGACCAATTCCCAATCGTCAGCTCAGCAACTTTCGTCCTCATTGTGGTCCCGACTATGACCCACAATCGAAAACCGCACCACAGACCTTGGTCTGACGTGATCCAGTTGTTCGCCCCAGCAAGCCCCGCCCGCAGCCCCAGAAGCACACCCCGACTTGCGATGCCTATTACGACTTGAAAAACACTCCGCGCCCCGCAAGCATTTACGCAACCGTTACCCCTTTGGTTGAGCGTCGGTTGACCGGCGTTTCTGCGAAAATCTAATAGTTCAAAGGATTTTGATGCGCGCCGCCGTATTTTTCTTGTCGATCGTCTTTTTGGTTTTTTCCGGATCCGCTCAGGCTCAGAGCGTCATTCCGCTTGTCCAGAAGGGCGGGCTGCACGCGGCATATGTGGTTCCAGTGGACACCTTCGACCGCGTGGATGTTCAGTTGATCGTTCTTTCGGGGTCTTATGACGACCCGGACCCGTCCGGCACAGCCCATCTGACCGAGCATCTCGCCGCGTTCTCGGCCGACGCCACCATTCTCAGAAAACCGCGTGAACGCGACATCTACGCCACCACGCACAATGTCGCGACCGTGTACACGAATTCCGGGCTGCCATCCGAGGCGGAGATGTTGTTGCGGCTTTCCCGCGCCGTTCTGGACACGCCATCCGTATCCAGGCAATTTGCGGAGAGCGAAGTCGCTATCGTCCAGCGGGAAACCTTGCTGCGTGAACGGCAATATCCGTTTCGCTGGCTCAGTCGAATGGCACTTCAAAACCTCTACGGTACTTTGCGCGGCCGGGCTGACAACACCGTCGAGGATCTGCCCAAGCTGAGCCTCGAAAAGGCCTATCAGTTTCACAAGGAACACTACGTGCCGTCCAACGTGACGTTGATCGTCTCCGGAAACATTGACCCAGCCCGGGCCGAAGAACTGGTGGCGCGGGTGTTTGGCGACACCGAACCATCTGTAGCTCCGAAAAAACCGTGGTTGGATCACAAGCCGGATCCCGAGAAACAGTCCGTCGTGCGCCTGCAGTCGGATCGGTTGCAACGCGACACCGTGCTGTTCGCAAAATTCGTGGAATTCGAAGACCGCTCCACGAGCATCGACATGCAAGGCGCGTTCTTCATCGGAAGCGGGATCCTGAACGAACGGATCGCCAAGGTCCTGCGCCACGAGGACACGCGGATACTCAACCATGGCGTCAACTGGTATTTTGCAAAGAATGCCGATGTCGAACTGGTGATCGACCTACAACTCATGCCGGGCTTCAGCGTTGATGAAGCCAAGGATCTGCTGACCGAAACCTTGGCTGGCTTGCTGGACGAGCCGATCAGCAAATACGAAATTCATCAGGTCCGTCAAAAGGAGGTGGTCTGGTCCCAGAACATGGCCCGCCGTCCTTCGGCCTTTCTGTGGTTTCTGCAGAACGTCGCCGCGGACGGATTCCCGCCCATCAGCCCGTCGGTCTTTGCCGAAACACTGAGCAACACCACAGATCAGGAAGTTATCGATTTTGCGGAAAAAGTCTTGCAGCCTTCCGCGACATCTTTCGTTCTTGCAGAGAAAACTGACTGACATGAGCGTTTTCAAGGGCCGGCTTCTCACAGTTCTCTTTGTGGCGCTTACCTTGCTGCAAGGTGAGCGGGCACAGGCAGAATTGATTGCGACTGCAGGCGAAACAAAACTGGTCGAGCTCTCTCCGCTTGAGAACGGCACGTCCGCGCTTACCCTGGTTTGGACGATTGACCACCCGACGCTGGACCGCACTGCCGCCATGTCCGCCGCCATTGCGAGCGTGGTGACAGGCGGGACCTCGACCCGCTCATCCTACGAAGTCAGTTCGTTCCTGAAGCTGAAAGGTGTCGAACAGAAAATCGGCAGAAGCGGCAAGAACCTGACGCTCACCGTCTCGGCGCCAAGCGACGTCTTCCCGGAAGTCCTGGTGCACCTCGAGAACGTATTGCTCGAACCCCGATACACACCAAACTGGTACGCACGAGAGCTTGAGACGTCTCGCCCAGTTATCTCGACCAGAACCAGACAGCCGTCGGATGTGTTGAACGAGATTACCAATTATCTGGAATTCGACCCTGCCGCCACGGACGAAGAAACCCTTGAAACCGACTTTCAGTTCGGACGACCTGCTCAGGTCATCCTCAGATCAGAGGGAGAAGAGGTAACGCGCCGCACCGTCCGATTGATCAATTCGCTGCCGGGCGCGCGGTTCCGGCTGGGGCGCGCCCTGAGCAAATGGGCCGAAGGGTGGACGGGCGCGAACGGGGCGCCCTTTGCCCTGCCCAAAGGTATCGTGCATCTCGCCGATCCCTACGCATCCGAAATGTTGATCCTGCTTGCCAATGCAAAGGCGTTTTCGAACGCACAGGACCAGCTTGGCTCGAACCTTCTTGTTGACTACATCGGCGCCAATCAGGGCTCGGAGATGTTTCGGGTCATCCGCCAGTCCATGCGCGCATCCTACGATCCACGTGCGGACTTTGTGGTCGTGGGCAAGAACAAGGCCGTGATCGCGCTGAGCGCGACCGTCGAAGCCAGCGCATGGCCCGAGGTCCACGGCAAGATCATGGAAATCTATCAGGGCGTCCGCGACGGAGGCGTTGTCCCGGAAAGTCTGGAAATCCAGAAAGATCGGTTGGACCGCACCTACTATCACAGATTCTTCACAGACCCTGACTGGGGCGCGCGCCAGTTTCTGGACGAACATCCTGACGGCGTAGAAGGCGAAATCACCCTTCCACTGTTTGAGGCATTCCGGACAGTCTCGACCGAAGAGACGATTGAGAACGCCGATACGCTGTTGCCCCCGGTTGAGGAGTTCCTGGTGATCTTGATTGGAGGAGGTGTATCCCCGTCGGCCGACATGCGGTCGGACGTGTACTGTGCCCTGCCCAAAGGCGCACCGATCAGCCGTTGCCTTAACAAGCTGTCAAACGCGGAATACTGACTGTCCGCGGGCCAATGCTGCGGTGCTTCAAAGAGCAGATGATCCCCGCGATACATCGTCTCGAAGGTACCGTGGGATTGACCCTTTGGGATTGTCTGTCGGTCACGTAAGCTTGGACTTGCCTGTCGCGCAGCAAGGAGAACGCTATGCGTGTTCTTGAGATACTATCTTTGGTTGGTCTGTGTTTGGTGTTGGTATCGCCACTTCCCGGAAGTGCGGCCCCAACGGCAGCAGAGTGCAATGGTGCGGGAGGAAAAACCGTCACGATCAAGGGAAAGACCGCTTGCGCGTTCGCGGGCGGAGCATGCCCAGAGGGGTGGCGCTCATACGATTCCTACCGAAAATGGCAGCCGAAAACCTGCGGTGGAGCGCAATGCACTGGGAATACCAAATGCACGACGAGCCGAGGCTGGTCCAAAACCGCACCAGAATGCAGATTTGAGAGAGGCAGAAACTCTCAGGGCGACTGCACCAAAAGAAGTGTATGCACGGCAAACAGGATCGCCAGGACTGCATGTACGAAGTAAGCGCGCCATCGCGGTTGAGCGGTGAAACCGAACCCGAAATCCGACTCGCGCTGAGTTGCTGGCGACCCCGGCAGGATTCGAACCTGCAACCTGCCCCTTAGGAGGGGGCTGCTCTATCCAGTTGAGCCACGGGGCCGCGCGGCGCCTTCTGTAGCCGGGTTTTTTCGGCTTGTCATGACCTTTGCACAACAGTTGAACAGATTGCCCTGTTCGCGCTAGCATCGGGGAAACAACAATGCAGGTATCCCCGGTGACAACAGAAACGAAACGCCCGCTTACCCTCCGTGATGTCTCAGAAGCGTCCGGTGTGTCGGAAATGACGGTCAGCCGGGTCCTGCGCAATCGGGGCGATGTGTCGGACGCGACCCGCACCCGGGTTCTGGCCGCCGCGAAAGAGCTGGGATATGTGCCCAACAAGATCGCCGGCGCACTGGCCTCGAGCCGGGTGAACCTGGTGGCGGTGATCATCCCGTCGCTGTCGAACATGGTCTTCCCAGAGGTGCTGACCGGCATCAACCAGGTGCTTGAGGATACCGAGCTGCAGCCCGTGGTCGGCGTCACCGACTATCTGCCGGAAAAAGAGGAAAAGGTCCTGTACGAGATGCTGTCGTGGCGGCCTTCCGGCGTGATCATCGCCGGGCTGGAACACACCGAGGCCGCGCGGGCCATGCTGGATTCGGCGGGCATTCCGGTGGTCGAGATCATGGATACGGACGGCAAGCCTGTGGACGCGATGGTGGGCATTTCGCACCGCCGGGCCGGGCGCGAGATGGCGCAGGCGATCCTGAAGGCCGGGTATCAGCATATCGGCTTCATGGGGACCAAGATGCCGCTGGACCACCGCGCGCGCAAACGGTTCGAGGGCTTCACCGAAGTTCTGGGCAAGCACGGGATCGAGATCGAGGACCGAGAGTTTTATTCCGGCGGCTCGGCCCTGGCCAAGGGGCGCGAGATGACAAAGGCCATGCTCGACCGCTCTCCGGAGTTGGATTTCCTGTATTATTCCAACGACATGATCGGCGCGGGCGGGCTGCTGTACCTGCTTGAGCAGGGTATCGACGTGCCCGGACAGATCGGCCTTGCGGGATTCAACAACGTCGAACTGCTGCAGGGTCTGCCGCGCAAGCTGGCCACCATGGACGCCTGCCGGCTTGAAATCGGTCGCAAGGCCGCAGAAATCATCGCCGCCCAACTGGCCGACCCGAATACCGAGATCGAAACACGCATAACCTTGACCCCCAAGATCAGCTATGGCGACACGCTCAAGCGGCGCTGAACGGGGCAAGCTGCAACAACTCGACAACCGAACCGCCCGTGCGTTGTTCATGGATCGTCATGCGCTGGCGGAACAGCCCGCAGGTCCGGCCAAAGGGCCCGATCTGCTGCATCTGATCCACCGGCTGGGTTTCGTGCAGCTCGACAGCATCAACACCGTGGCGCGCGCCCATGACATGATCCTGTTCTCGCGCCGCCCGTCTTATCGGCCGAACGACCTAAAGCGCCTGTACGAGCGCGACCGCGGCCTGTTCGAACACTGGACCCACGACGCCGCCGTGATCCCGATGGCATTCTACCCGCATTGGCACCTGCGCTTCCAGCGCGACGCCGAGATGCTGCGGGCCCGCTGGCGCAACTGGCGGCGCGACGGGTTCGAACAGCAGTTCGAAACCGTGCTGCGGCACATCCGCGACCACGGCCCGGTGTGCTCGGCCGATCTGGGGCAGGATGAGAAAAAGGGCTCGAGCGGGTGGTGGGATTGGCATCCCTCAAAAACGGCGCTGGAATACCTGTGGCGCTCGGGCGCGCTGACGGTGGTAGGGCGCCGAGGGTTTCAAAAGCAATACGACCTGACCGAGCGCGTGATCGATACCCATCTATGCCCCGGCGTGATGGAGTGCGATCATCAAGCGACGGTGGACTGGCTGTGCCACGCGGCGCTCGACCGGTTGGGCTTTGCCACCTCGGGCGAACTGGCCGCCTTTTGGGACACGGTCACCGCCGCCGAGGCGAAAGAGTGGTGCAAACAGGCTTTGACACGGGGTGATCTGCAGGAAATCGAGGTGGAATGTGCCGATGGTCGAATGCGCCGCGTGTTCGCGCCACCAGGCTTGGCTGACCAGGCTGCCGACCCTGCCCCCGCGCCGGGGCGAATCCGCGTGCTCAGCCCGTTCGACCCGATGCTGCGCGACCGCAACCGCGCCCAGCGCCTGTTCGGCTTCCACTATCGGATCGAGGTTTTCGTGCCCGAGGCCAGGCGCACCTATGGGTACTACGTCTTTCCGCTGCTCGAGAAAGACCGTCTGATCGGACGGATCGACATGAAGGCCCATCGCGACGAAGGCATCTTGCGGGTCCGCGCCCTGTGGCCCGAGCGCGGGGTCAAGTGGTCGCACGCCCGCACCCGGCGGCTCGAGGCCGAGTTGGACCGGGTACGCCGTTTTGCAGGACTGGAACAGGTCGCCTTTGCCACAGACTGGCTGCGCGCGCCTGTTTGAGCGGCTGAAAGCCCCTTCTTAGGGTCTATTCCGCCGGCCCGAGGGTCAGGCGGATGGGATCCAACCCGTCGATACCGCCGGTCAGCACATCTCCGGCGACGACCGGGCCGACACCGGCGGGCGTTCCGGTCAGGATCAGGTCGCCGGGCCGCAGGTGATAGAACCGGGACAGGTGCGTGACGATCTCGTCGATCTTCCAGATCAGTTCGGACAGGGTGGCGTCCTGCCGGACCTCACCGTTCACGCTCAGATGGATGCGGATGTCATCGGTCGGCGCCCAATCGGCGGCGCGGGTCAGCGGCGCGAACACCGCGCCATTTTCCACATCCTTGCCCAGATCCCAGGGGCGCTGCTTGTTGCGCTCGCGGATCTGCAGGTCGCGCCGGGTCATGTCCAGCGCGCAGCAATATCCGAACACGGCATCCCAAGCCTGCTGCGACGTCGCCTGAAACACCGGGCGACCAATGGCCAGAGCCAGTTCCATTTCGTGATGATAATTCTCGGTGCCCGGCGGGTAAGGCACGGTTTGCCCGGTCAGAATGGCATTCTGCGGGGACTTGGTGAAATAGAACGGCGCCTCGCGGTCAACCTCGTTTCCCATCTCGGCCGCATGGGCGGCATAGTTCCGTCCCACGCAGAA
The DNA here is from genome assembly GCF_056539345.1 of Ruegeria sp. BB9. NCBI lineage: Bacteria > Pseudomonadati > Pseudomonadota > Alphaproteobacteria > Rhodobacterales > Roseobacteraceae > Ruegeria > Ruegeria sp. BB9. The sequence goes on from NZ_JBQFUU010000003.1 coordinate 436,740, forward strand.
GATGCGCCCCACCGGATAGGTGTTGGCCTCTCCAACTACTGGTATCTGCACCACATCCGGCAGGGAAAACAGAGATTTGGCCATATTGCATCCTTTCCTTCATATTGCAGCGCAGACTAAAGGAGACACTCCGCTGTTCAACCCGGCAAACACGCCGATTATTGCCGGCCCGCCTGTACGTTTCGGCGCGAAGTTGCCAAGGCCGCGGACCTGGGCGCAAACCAGTTTCATCCGCGCAGACTATCCGTCTTTATTCCAGGGAAACTTGGGACCGCCCTGTTTAATAAACCGCACAGGCCGCGCATCATGAACGGAAATATCGGGCAGATATTCGAAGGCAGCGCAACAGGCCCACTGGCCGCGTCACTTTATTGCGACTTGGTTTCGCGGTCAGGTGCGCTAGGTTTTCTTTCAGGCGGTCGGCGCGCCCAGCCAATCAAGCTTTGTTCATCAGCGTGCCACCATCACGAATACCAAGGAAAAATTACGGTTTCGGAGAACCGCCGCTCTGGCCTCATCCCCCTGGGTGCTTGGGCTGCGCTGTCGGGGTGCAATTTGGGCACCTCACATTCTCCGATTCAGGGCCGGAGCCCTTCAACACAGGGATTCTTCGGCCCCGGGCCAGGCAAATAACTTCAGACACCGTCTGGCCACCCCGCCGGAGTCGACCCCTAGTTTCTCCGGCGGGGTTCTCCGATCCGCACAACCGGTGCGTTTTTCTTTATTAGAGCCTGAATTTGGATCGAACGGGCGCCACGGTCCCACCTCACAGCGCCCTCGTCGTCCGGAATTTGATTGACCTGCCCGCCTGCATCGCCATCACTTGCCCGCGAAAGATGCGAAGGCGGAAGGCAGGGCAGATGAGATGGGATGAATTCTCGGAATGGGGCAAACGCATTTCCGAGTGGACGCAACATTATCACCAAACCGTCGGCCAGCACCCGGTGCGCGCCCGGACCGAGCCCGGCGAGGTGCTGAACGCGCTTCCCGCGACGGCGCCGGAACAAGGCGAACCGATAGAAGGGATTTTCCAGGATTTCGAACAGATCGTGATGCCCGGCATCACCCACTGGCAGCACCCGCGCTTCTTCGCCTATTTCAACTCGAACGCCTCGGCGCCGTCCGTGCTGGCCGAGTTTCTGGCCAGCGCGATCGCGCCGCAATGCATGTTGTGGCAGACCTCGCCCGCGGCGACCGAGATGGAAACCCGGATGATGGACTGGCTGCGGCAGGCGCTGGACCTGCCCGAAGGCTTTGCCGGGGTAATCCAGGACTCAGCCTCGTCGGCCACGCTGGCCGCCGTTCTGACCATGCGGGAAAAGGCGCTGAACTGGCAGGGCAACCGTCAGGGCCTGTTCGGGCAGACACCCTTGCGCGTCTATTGCTCGTCCGAGGTGCACACATCGGTCGACCGCGCCATCTGGGTAGCCGGGATCGGGCAGGACAATCTGGTGCGCGTCCCGATCAAGGGTGACTGGCGCGGGATGGACCCCGCAGCGCTCGAAGCCGCGATCCGGGCCGATCTGGACGCCGGCCTTCACCCCACGGGAGTGATCCTGTGCGTCGGCGGCACCGGAACCGGCGCGACCGATCCGGTGGATGAGTGTCTGGAAGTCGCGCAGAAATACGGGCTGTACACGCATGTGGATGCAGCCTGGGCCGGGTCGGCGATGATCTGCCCCGAATACCGCCACTATTGGCCGGGGATCGACCAAGCCGACAGCATCGTCTTCAACCCGCACAAATGGTTGGGGGTTCAGTTCGACTGCTGCGCGCATTTCCTGAAAAACCCCGACGATCTGGTGCAGACGCTGGCGATCAGTCCCGAATATCTGAAAACCCATGGTCAGGACGGGATCATCAACTTTTCGGAATGGTCGGTGCCGCTGGGCCGCCGGTTTCGGGCGCTGAAACTGTGGTTCGTGATCCGCGCCTACGGGCTGGAAGGGCTGCGCGCGCGGCTGCGCAACCACGTCAACTGGTCGCGCGACCTGCATGACCGACTGGCGGCCGAGCCGGATTTTCGGATCGTCACCCCGCCTATGTGGTCCCTGTGGACCTTCCGCTATGAACCGGCCGATGCTGCGGATCTGGACGACCTGAACCTGCGGCTGGTCAACGCCATCAATGATGACGGGCGAATCTATCTGACCCAGACCCGGGCCGATGGCGACATCGTCATCCGCTTTCAGGCCGGCCAGTTCGAAACCACCGAGGAGGACGTCCGGATGGCCTTTGACGTGATCACCGAAATCGCCCGCACCTTGCCCACACCCCCGCAGGAGGACCGCTGATGCCCGCCCCCAAAAACCCGTTCAAACAGGCTCTGACAAAGGGCGAAATGCAGATCGGCTGCTGGATGAGCTTTGCTGAAGCCATCACCGCGGAAATCATGGGAACCGCCGGTTTCGACTGGCTGGTGATCGATGGCGAACATGCGCCGAATGACATCCGTTCGATCCGCGATCAACTGATTGCGCTGGCCAACAGCCCTTCGCACGCGGTGGTGCGGCTGCCCGTCGGCGAGACCTGGATGATCAAGACCGTGCTGGATGCCGGCGCTCAGACGATTCTGGTGCCGATGGTCGAAAGCGCAGATCAGGCGCGCGAGCTGGTTCGGGCCTGCCAGTACCCGCCCGGAGGTGTGCGGGGTGTCGGGGCCGCCGCAACACGGGCGACAATGTACGGCACGATCCCCGATTACGTGGCCACGGCCGACCCCGAGATCTGTTTGCTGGTTCAGGTGGAAAACCTTGCGGGCATGGCCGCGCTGGACGACATCCTTCAGGTCGAGGGCGTGGACGGCGTTTTCATCGGCCCGGCCGATCTGTCCACCGACATGGGTTACAAAGGCGACAGCACGGTGCCAGAGGTCCGCACCGCCATCGCGGATGCTTTGAAACGGATCCGGGCAGCAGGCAAGGCGCCGGGTATTCTGGGCACCAATGATGAAGCGGTTCAAGCGTATCGGGACATGGGCGCGCAGTTCCTGGCGGTCGGTATCGACGTCATGCTGCTGGCTCAGGCCGCCCGCGGGCTGGCCGCGAAATGGCGTCCCTGAGAGCGGCTCATCCCTGCATTTCGGCGGCGGCCTGCGCATAGCCGCCCGATGCACCATCGACGAAATGTACGTGATCGTCGCGCGTGGCGGCGGGCACGAAGCAGGTCATCATCGCCTCTTGCTGGGAATGGATGCCGTATCTGATTTTGCCGCGTCCGCGCGCATCTTCCAGGGTCCGGGCGATGCGCGACAGGGTCTCGTCGTCACAATCCAGCGTCATCTTCAACCCGTCATCAAACTTGCGGAAATCCGCATTTCGGCTGACCATGTTCTTGTAGTGGCCCGGCTCAAACTCGCCCAGTTGCTTGCCTGATTTGAACAGCAGCCAAATCAGCAGGTTCTGCACAAGCAGCGCGGCCTTGCGCACGGCCAGATTGCGCCCAGCGCGCGAGACATGGGCATCCAGTGCAAGACCCGGAGGTGGCCACTTGATCGGAGGGCCGCCGGCCGGCACGGGATGGCCCGCGCGCTCCAGAGCCTCAGATGCGGACAGAACTGATTGCGCCAGATCAGCAAAATCGCGTTCTGTCGCCTGCGCAGTGGGCTGGATGACAAGTGACACGATCTGCCCATGCCGCGCAGGGCTGTTGGACCAGCGGCAGGACAGACCGGTCAGGTCGGGCTGCGCGTCTGACCCGGCGGGCGGAACCTCGTACCGGCCAGCTTTCATCTGCGCCTCGGCCCAGGCCAGTCCGCCACCGGTGAACATGGCATAATCCACCCCCGAGGACGGCGCATAGCGCGCTACCCGCAAGTCGTGCCCCTCCCCACGCACGTCGGACACAGGAACCAAAGCCGCACGTAGCGCGATGCCGAACTCGGTTTCCGCCCAACTGCGCAGCGCGGCCAAGGTGTCGCGCGCCATGTCGGCATCGTCCTTCGGGATGGCAAATCCGGCGCCGTCGCCACCAAATACATAGGGAAAAACTCGCCCGCTCAGCGCGTTGATCATGCCTGAGATCACCGCCGCGCCCACCATGTTCACCGTCTTGTAGCGACCACGCGCGATTTCGCCGGTCGAGTCCACGATATCGGCGACGCCCACGATCCAGTCATCCGGGACCGGGGTGAATTGTTCCGGATCCGACAGCGCAAGAAAGTCGCGTGTAATGGGTACGCGGTCGTAGAATCCGATATCGGCGGTCTTCATTGTCCCTCCCGTTTGCTTGCCGCAATGATAGCGTAGTGCGGGGGCGTTTCCCGATACTGCAACATATCACACGCGCTTGTGCATGGCATCGGGACGTGCCAAGCATCCCACCAAGGCGGACGGCAAGGAGACCGACATGCAGGCAGGTTTGGTGATCTTGTGTCTGGCCTATGTCCTCAGCCAGTTCTTCCGCGCGTTCCTTGCGGTTCTGACTGCCGATCTGGCGCGAGACATCGGCGCCACGCCCGAAGATCTGGCCTGGGCCTCGGGTCTGTGGTTTCTGGTCTTTGCGGCGATGCAGATCCCGGTGGGCTGGGCGCTGGACCGGGTTGGCCCCCGGCAGACGGCGGCGGTTCTGCTACTGATCGGCGGCGCGGGTGGGGCCGCGGTGTTCGCGCTGGCCGCGACGCCCCTGCATGTGGCGGTGGCGATGGCGTTGATCGGGGTCGGGTGTTCGCCGGTTCTGATGGCCTCGTATTTCATCTTTGCCCGCGAATACCCGCCCGCGAAGTTCGCGACCCTGGCCGCGGTGATGCTGGGCGTGGGGTCGGTCGGCAACCTCGTGGCCTCGTACCCTACGGCGCTGGCGGTCGAGCTGATGGGCTGGCGCGCGACGCTGGCGGGGTTGGCCGCGATCTCGGGCGCCGTGGCCGTGGGCATCTGGGTGACGGTCAAAGACCCCGCGCGGGTGGTGTCAGAGCAGAAAGGGTCGGTTCTGGACCTGCTGCGCGAACCTGCGCTGTGGGCGATTTTGCCGTTGATGCTGGTGGCCTATGCACCCTCGGCCGCGCTGCGGGGGCTGTGGGCCGGCCCCTATCTGCTGGACGTGTTCGGGCTGAGCGCCACCCAGATCGGGCAGGCCACGCTGGTCATGGGCGCCGCGATGATCGCGGGCACTTTTGCCTATGGCCCGCTGGACCGGCTGCTGAACACCCGAAAATGGGTGATCTTCGGCGGCAACGCGCTGGCGGTGCTGGCGCTGGGGCTGCTGGGGCTGTGGGTCGCCGAGGCCGTCTGGCTGTCGGTTCTACTGATGGCGCTGATCGGGTTTCTGGGGGCATCCTTCCCGGTGATCATGGCGCATGGGCGCGCCTTCATCCCGGCGCATCTGGTGGGGCGCGGCGTGACCCTGCTGAACCTGTTTGGGATCGGCGGCGTGGGGCTGGCGCAATTCGCCACCGGCCGCATCCATGCGGCGACGGTGGACATGGGGCCAACCGCACCCTACACAGCGATATTCGCCTTCTTTGCCGTCACGCTGACGATCGGCTGCGTGATCTACCTGTTCAGCCGTGACAGCATGGAGTGAGACCCGCAGGAGCGCGCGCCGTGAACGACCCCGTTGTTATTGCCCCAAACCTAAAACGCCGCCTGTCCGGCGTGACCGCCACGATCGCGCGGCTGGTGCCGTTGCAGGCACAGTGGATCGACATCGCAGCCACCGGTCCGGGTCTGCCTTCGGACATCCCGCACATCCCGCTGGGCCGCCTGCCCTTTCTGTCGCGCAAGACGCTGCGGGTCTGGCACGCCCGCCGCAACACCGAGATGCTGCTGGGCCTGATCCTGCGCGACCTGCTGCGGCTGCGGCTGAAACTGCTGTTCACCAGCGCCTCGCAGCGGGCGCACACGGGCTATACCAAGTGGCTGATCGGCAAGATGGACGCGGTGGTGGCCACCTCGCGAAAGACGGCCGGATACCTCGAGCGCGACGCGCAGGTGATCATGCACGGCATCAACCTGCAAGATTTCACGCCACCCGCCGACAAGGCGGGGCTGCGGACACAAATGGGCCTGCCCGACGGGCTGTTGCTGGGCTGCTATGGCCGCATCCGCCACCAGAAGGGCACCGACGCCTTCGTCGATGCGATGATCGACCTGTGCGGGCAAGTCCCCGACGTGCATGGCATCGTCATGGGCCGCGCGACCGAGAAACACAGCGCTTTCCTGACCGAACTGAAGGACAAGGTGGCCCAAGCCGGCCTGTCCGACCGCATACTGTTCAAGCCCGAGGTCACCGTGGACAAGATCGCCCAATGGTACCAGGTGCTGGATCTGTTTATCGCCCCCCAACGCTGGGAGGGGTTCGGACTGACCCCCCTCGAAGCGATGGCCTGCGGTGTGCCGGTGGTGGCCACCGATGTGGGCGCATTCTCCGAGATCGTGACCGACCCGACGCTGGGTCGGGTGGTGCCTCCGGGCGACATTCCGGCGCTGGCCGCGGCCGCGGCCGAGATGCTGGCGGACCGTGATTCCCTGGCCCGCGCAGGCCGGGCCGCCCGCGCCCATGTGGAACGGAATTTCGACATCAACGGCGAGGCGCAGGCCCTTGTTGCGCTCTATCAGCAGCTGCTGAAGGCCTGAGTCGCCGCAAAACTGCGTCATTCGGTCAATTCCGCCGCGAAGGCCCTTTTTTATTTTCTGCAACGCGGCTATGAACGCGCGTCCTTAATTCAGGAGACTAGACATGGGCTATCGCGTCGTTGTCGTCGGCGCCACGGGTAACGTGGGCCGCGAAATGCTGAACATCCTGGCTGAACGCCAGTTCCCCGTGGACGAAATTGCCGTTCTGGCAAGCCGTCGTTCGCTGGGCACCGAAGTCAGCTTTGGCGACAAGACACTCAAGACCCAGGATCTGGACACTTTCGATTTCACCGGCTGGGACATGGCGCTGTTCGCCGTGGGGTCCGCCGCGACCAAGGATTACGCCCCCAAAGCGGCAGCGGCCGGCTGCGTGGTGATCGACAACTCGTCGCTCTATCGCTACGACCCCGAGATCCCGCTGATCGTGCCCGAGTGCAACCCTCAGGCGATCCACGACTACAAGAACAAAAACATCATCGCCAACCCCAACTGCTCGACCGCGCAGATGGTGGTGGCGCTGAAGCCGCTGCATGACCGCGCCAAGATCAAGCGCGTCGTGGTCTCGACCTACCAGTCGGTCTCGGGCGCCGGCAAAGAGGGCATGGATGAGCTTTGGGATCAGACCAAGGCCGTCTACAACCCGATCAACGAGGTCGCCCCGAAGAAATTCCAGAAGCAGATCGCCTTCAACGTCATTCCGCATATCGACGTCTTCATGGAAGACGGATCGACCAAGGAAGAGTGGAAGATGGTCGTCGAGACCAAGAAGATCGTCGACCCGTCGATCAAGGTCACCGCGACCTGTGTGCGGGTGCCGGTTTTCGTCGGACATTCGGAGTCGGTGAACATCGAATTCGAGGAATTCCTGGACGAGGACGAGGCCCGCGACATCCTGCGCGAAGCCCCGGGCGTGATGGTGATCGACAAGCGCGAGGCCGGTGGCTATGTCACGCCGGTTGAATGCGTCGGCGATTTCGCCACCTTCATCAGCCGGATCCGTCAGGACTCGACCGTGGAAAACGGCCTGAACCTGTGGTGCGTCTCGGACAACCTGCGCAAGGGCGCGGCCCTGAACGCAGTGCAAATCGCCGAGCTGCTGGGCCGCGAGGTCCTGAAAAAGGGCTGATACACCGAACTAGTCAGACATCTGAAAACCCCGCGGCATGGGCTGCGGGGTTTTTTCATTTTTTGGCAATGCGAGACGGAAGGTGCGCCGGGCATCACCGCAGGTTCTACGCAAGCAAAAGTAAATTCGCCGGGTGAATAGCTATTATTCACATAATCAATTTTTCATGTTTCGCAGCTGCTGGTATTTTTCCGCCCATTGAAGGCGCCTTCGTTTCAATCTCAGCCGAGGGGAAACGAGCCATGATTGATCAAACAGAGCCTAACCTGTCGCAGGAACCGGGGTTCGACACCGCGCGATCCCACGTGCTCTGGAACCGCTGACAAGGCAGATTTTTTCCGGCCTTCAGTGCTCAGCGCCGCACTTCCGGACGGTTCGGGTCGGGTTGGGCAGCGTGGTTCGGATGCCCGCGGTAGAACACACCTTTTCCGGCAAAATCCGATTTTAACGCCCCGTGCGGCTCATCGGATATTCAAAGGAGACCGTTATGACCAGATTGCCCATCTTTTTTCTGACCACCGCAGCCATATTTGCCGTTTTGGGCATGTTGTGGGGTATCCAGATGTCGGCCAGCCATGATCACACGCTGTCTCCGGCACATGGCCACTTGAACCTGATCGGGTTCGTTGCGCTGGCAGTGTTCGGATTCTACTACGCTCTGACCCCCGAGGCGGCGCGCAGCGGTCTGGCGAAACTCCACTATGGGCTGTCCGTGGCAACAGTGCTGGTGCTCGTTCCCGGAATCGTGCTGGCAATCACCGAAAGGGGCGAAACCCTTGCTCAGATCGGATCGCTTCTGGCTGTTCTGACCATGGTCCTGTTCGTGTTCATCCTGCTGCGTCACGGTTTCGGAGCGACAGACGCGGACAACCGCAGGCCGGTGGCCGGCAATCCCAACCCAGCCGAATGAACAAGACCGCCCCGCCTGCGCGAGGCGGGGCTTCGCTCAACGGAACGACCGTTTATCCCGGGGTGTACCAGATCGGCGACGTATAGGCCCGTTCGGTCGTGATCATCGGAACATAGTCCGGCATCTCGATCCCGAACCGTTTGGCCTCGTAGGCGGTCCAGCGGGGGGTCGGGATCTCAATCACACGGGCATAGTAGAACGCAGACAGGTTGGGGTCGAAATCCGGATCCTGCCACGTGGTGATCAACTCACTTGCCCCGATGGTGTTGGTCCACGTGGCGTTTTCGACGTCGACGGTGTTGCCGACTTCGGGCAGTTTGCCGTTCTCGTCCATCTGGCGATCGCCGGCCCAGACGACGTTGTAGACTTTCTCCTGCAAGGCCCCGTCAGCATCGACCCAGCCCTTGACGATCTGGATGCGATCCAGGTTGCCGGAAATCGGGTCCTTCAATGCAAAAACAAGGAAATTCGGAGCCCGTCCATCGGGAGACGCCTGCAGGTTGCCCCCCATCGGTACGCCTTTTTTGTAGCCGGCATCCGCAGGAACACGGCTTGCGGCATCCTCATCGGTGAAGTCATAGCCGCCGAAAAACCGAACCCCCATACGCGACCCCGTGGTCGCGTAGGTCTCCCTGCGCTGCATCGCGTCAAAGATCGCCTCGCGGGTGTTTTCCGTCGCCCAGACCGCACCCAGTCCACCAGCGGCCTGTTTCCAGCCATAGATCGACAGCTCTGGATCGGGTGCTTCGATTACCAGGTGTTCCCAGCGGTTCGGGCCGGGCTCGACCCCGGAATGTTTGCCGAAAAAGTTGTCTTCCTGGGCCGTTGCCATACCGGTATGCGAATCCGTCGCGCCGACCATCCCGAACTTGAACGGGTTCACACCCAGCTCCTGTTCGATCTTGAGCCCGCGCTTCAACGCCTCGCGTGCATACTCACCGGCCAGCATCTCTGGTTGCTTCAACTCGGTTCCGTTCAGATTGGCCGCGTCCCATGTGTCGAAATCTGCGAACTCATCATCGGGGCTGAGGAACGGATGCGCCTCACCGTCGCCCTTGATCTGCGTCGGTTCGTACAGCGGCTCGAACCGGGCGCGCAGACTTGCGATCTCTTGGGTCAGTGCGGATCCATCATAAGCGTTCAGAGAGAACATCCGCCCGTTCGACAGGTTGCCGTTATGCGCGATGGCCAGGACCTCGCCGCCTGTCCGTTCCTCGTATTCGGCCAGAAAGGCCCACAGGTCCTCGGGGTTCTTGCTGTCATATTGCGAGAACGGGCGGGTCTGGTTGGCCTGGTCGCGCCCATCGCGGAACAGCACGTTCCGGTGCAGGTTGTTGGCGCCCTCGGTGGTGTATTCATAGCCGATGATGGCTGAAAAGACTCCCGGCTCGTTGAAGCTGTCCGCGAGGGCCGTGTACGCCTCCCACGCATGCTTGATGGCCTTCGGGTTGTCGATGGGCGGGACGTCATCCGACAACGAGGCGACGATCTCCATTGCCGTGTCAAACGCAAGCTGGCTGTCACCCGCCGTCAGCGCCTCGTACCAGGCCTTGCCCTGGGGTGTCGCCAGAACCTCGGCGTCTCCGGCCAGCAGTTGCGGCATCAGCCCGTACATCTCGGCATGGTCCGAGACGACCAGCCAATCAAGCGGACGGGACAGCTTGGCCCGAAGGCCGTGGGTTGTCGTGACCTCTTCGCCGCGGGCAAAGCGAAACGCCTGTTCCTGGGTCAGCCGGGTCATCGTGCCGGCATCAACCGAAACCGAAGTATGCAGATGCGAGTCTCCCCACAGCGGCCGTTGGGGAAAATTCCGCCCCGCATAGGGAGAGAAATCATCAGGTGCCAATACGACGTCCGTGCTGTCCTGCTCGGTCTGGAATTCCTGCGCGGACACGGATGTGGCGGTCAGCGCGGCCAGACAGGCCAATGTCCACAAGGGACGTTGTGAAACGATTGCGAAAGACTTGGTCATAAAATCCCTCCCAGGTGTGGCATTTCCATTCGGTTGGTTCCGGAAACGACGGCAGCCTATCACGGAATTGGATATTCGAATAAAATTACCTGATGACGTAACCCGTGCCACGCGCTGCAGTACCGCGGCGCGCGGGCTGCAGACCAATGCAGGGCTGAGGAATCACTCCCCGGTCGGCGCGCTCTGGGCCAGGTCGGCGTTCTGTTGAAACTGGCTGCAGGGACGGTCATTAGCAGGACCCACAGCGCCAGTGTCGGCTGGCCCATTAGGTTCGTCCCCGAACAGGAACCATCCACCGGTGCGGCACCCAAGTTCGCGCGAACCTTCTTTCGAGAGATGGCGACCATCCCGATAGTATGCCGTCGTGCCGTCGCTGGCGCGGCACATGCCGTCAGCATCGCAAAGTATCCGATCCAGCCAGACGACCTTGTGGCGGCCCTCGAGCTGGTGCAGCATCTCACCCACCTCAAGAAGCTCCGGCTGTATGTCCTCGAGCGAATAGTCGCACAGATCCGGGTCAGCGCCTCGGAGTTCGGCATTCACCACGCAATAGCCCAGGTTTTGGCCATTCGAGGGGGGCGGAGACACAACGATCGGGGTTTTATCGGCAGACACAAGCCGTTCGAGCGTTTTTTCCAGGTTCCGCAGAACCGTGCTCTGCGGGCCTTCGGGGTCCATTGCGCCGTCAACGGCAGCAAGTCCGCCCGGCTCGAACAGGTAGTAGAACGGCGATGAGACGATGACATAGTCAATGCTGTCGGTCGAAGTGACATAATCCAGCACCTGGTCGCTGAAATCCAGACAGGCTTGCGGGGATTCTCCGGTCCGGCCGCGATCGGCAAAGGCGATACCGGCGATCGGCGCGCAGAGCGACTTGGTCAGCTGGACGACCCCAAGCTCGGGATAGGCCGCGGTCAGGCCGACCACCAGATGCATGGCGAAACTGTCCCCCCAAACCGCAACCTTGGGAGACTCGGAAGTCGCACAGCTGTCCGGCACCGGCATCCGACCGTTGCATTCATTGCTCAAACCGCGGTTCGGAGCCAGGCTTTCGGTCAGTCTCGGCAGATCGAGATCGCGCAGCGCCTTGCGATCGGGCGCACCATCGGTTGCGAAGATCGCCACCCCAACCGAGAACACCAAAGCCGATATCGCGGCGCTTCCGATGAAGATCCCCCGGCGGCTGAACAGACCTTCCCTGCGACGGCGAAAGGGTTGCTCGACGAAGCGCCATGTCAAGGCGGAGAGCACAAAGGCCAGCACGACAAGGCTGGCGATGGTCAGCGGTGTTGGGGCCGGAACACTCCGGATCTTGGCAAAGACCAACAACGGGTAGTGCCACAGGTAAAGGCTGTAGCTGATCAGGCCGATCCAGACCATGATCCGAGACGACAACAGCGCCCCCACCGGGTCCCGTTGGCTGGCGAAAAGGATGACCAGAACGGTTCCCAGAACGGGCACGGCCGTAAGGATTGACGGGTGCGGCGTGTACCGGTCGAACATCACGTAAGACACCAGCAGCCCGGCCATGCCCAGCAGGGGTAGCACAGTCGAGAAACGCCCCTTGTCCTGCCGCGGAACGAAGGCGCATATCGCGCCGGCCAAAAGCTCCCACGCGCGGGTATAGATGAGGTAGAACCCTGCTCTGGGTTCGTTTTCCGATGTCCACTGCGCCAGCAAGAGACTCGCCAAAAGCAACACCGTCAGGCCAATGATGCAGGTCCGGGTCCCTCTTCGAAACAGAAACAGCAGCAGTAGCGGAAACAGCAGGTAGAACTGTTCTTCCACCGCAAGGCTCCAGGTGTGGAGGAGCGGATGCATGTCGAATTCATCCGCGAAATAGTCCTTGTTCCGGAAGAAGAAGACGTTCGACAGGAATACCGCGACGGATGACAGGCTTCGCGAATAGACCCTGAGATCGGCCGGCAGCATCCAGATCCACGCCAGGCAGGTCGTCACGGCAAGAACCACGAAAAGGGCCGGAAGGATCCGCCTGGCTCGCCTTTCGTAGAAATCGACGATGGACAACTGTCCGCGTTGAATATCCCCGATCAGAAGCGAGGTGATCAAGTAGCCGCTGATGACGAAAAAGACATCAACACCCAGAAACCCGCCGGACAGCCATGACAATCCGGCGTGGTAGAAGACCACTGGCAACACAGCTATTGCCCGAAGGCCGTCAATTTCCCTTCTGTAGGCGATGCTCAAAACGGCCAACCTCAAGATGCTGGCTGAAATGCTAGCGCCCGTCCCGGTTGCCATCAACGATGTTTGTCAGTCAGCCGGCTCTGAAGGAAAATGTGTGGTTTTGCGAACAGGGATTTGCCTGTTCGCTCCGCACATCGTGCATGGGTCCACGCCATGACTCCCGAGGTTAGGCGCGCATCGGATCCCAAGCGCGCCGGGTCAGAAACGCTCGGCCCGCAGAACCTGGCAGTCGGTGACGCTTACAACCCCGATATGGCGATCAAGCACGGGAAGAATCGCGCTCAGCAGCCCGTCCAAGCGATCGGGGCGAATGATGCAGATGACCTGAACCATCCCGCTGGCGCGGCTGACCTGGCCAGAACGGCTCCATTCACCCGATCGTCCCGATCCGCCGAGCACCGGCAGGATCGTGAACCCGGTCACACCTTGATCGACCAGAGCATCCGTCAGACGGGATTTCACGATGGCTTCGATGGTGATCTCGACCCGTTTGGCCTCATGTGTCTGCATCGTCTTATCCTCCGGTAACGGCCCGGGCGACCGAGACGTAGATCGGCAGGCCCAGCGCCAGGTTGAATGGGAATGTGACGCCCAAAGACAGGGTCAGATAGATGGACGGGTTCGCCTCGGGCACGGCCACGCGCATCGCCGCAGGAACCGCGATGTACGAGGCGGAGGCGCCCAACACCATCAGCAACACCGCTCCACCGGTGGACAGACCCAACAGGAGCGCGGCCACCAACCCGGCACCAGCCCCGATCAGCGGCATCAGCACGCCGAAGCCAAGCAGACCCATCGTGATCAGCCCGCGCCCGGCACGCAACCCGCGCCCCGCGACGATACCCATGTCCAGCAGGAACAGGCACAGGACACCCTTGAACGGTGCGACCACGAAGCTGCTGATTTCGGCCAGACCGTCCTCGCCCGTGATCCAGCCGATTGCAAACGACCCGACAAGCAGAACGATCGAACCATTGAGGGCAATCTCGCGCCAGAGGTCCGAGTCCATCCGGCGGGCTCCGCCGCCGCGGGAGATCAGCCACAGAGCGGACAAGATCGCCGGCGCTTCCATCGCCGCCGCAACAGCCACCATGTAGCCCTCGTACATCAGGCCCTGACTTTCCAGAACCGACGTACCGGCCACAAATGTGACGATCGAGATTGAGCCGTAATGCGCTGCGACCGCTCCGGCGTTGACATGGTCCAGGTTTGTCAGCACCCGCAACAGGCCAAACGCCACCAGCGGCAGCAGTGCGGACAGAATGACACCTGCAATGAGGGACAAGCCAAGCGTGGCGTCGATCCCGTGTGCGGCAACACTGACCCCACCCTTGAAGCCGATCGCAAACAGCAGATAGATCGACATCGCCTTGGCGATGGCCTCGGGAATGGTCAGGTCAGATCGGGCCAATGCCGCTGACAGACCAAGCACAAAACTGAGAATGATCGGCGAGACCAGATTGTCGGCCGCCAGAGACAACAGGTTTTCCATACAGTCACCGCACCCTAATTGAACTAGCGTTCAATTAGGGTGCGTTTCTCCGATTTAAAGACTAAACCGGCAGGAATTTTTTTCCTGACGGATCATAATACTCCAGACCACCTTCGCCGATGTCGGTCCACAAGCCGTGCAGCGATATCGAGCCGTTCTGTACGGCTTCGGCCACGAACGGGAAGGTCATCAGGTTTTCGAGCGACGCGACAACCGCCTGACGCTCGAACTGGCGCGCCTGTTCGGCGGGGTCCTCGACATCGGAGACCAGATCGAATTTCGGTTTGAGGATGTCCATCCAGCGTCCGACAAAGCTCTCTTTGGCTTCCAGTTGCGGCGCTTCGCCTTTGCACATGTCGATACAGCCCTGCACCCCGCCGCATTGCGAATGCCCCAGTACGATCAGATGCGCCACTTTCAATGCCGTCACTGCATATTCGATAGTTGCACTGGTGCCGTGGCGCTCGCCGTCCGGTTCGTAGGGCGGCACCAGGTTGGCAATATTGCGGTGGATAAAAAACTCGCCCTGGTCGGCCCCGAAAATCGAGGTGACATGGACCCGGCTGTCACAGCAGGAAATCACCATCGCACGCGGACGCTGACCCTCGGTCGCCAGCCGGCGGTACCAGGCCTGGTTCTCGGAATAGGACGTGGCTTTCCAACCGTGGTACCGTTTTACCAGATAGCTCGGCAGAGGTTTGGCGTGGTGCATCGCGTTTTCCCAAATTTGCAGTTCGACCGCCGATCTAACGCAAGTTCGAACAAAATTCGAGACATTATCCCGATTGGCCGCAAGGAATTGCAAAGGTCTTTTGTGACAGGTTCGCAGATGCCGTGGGGGCAGAAAGATTGGGGTGAATGAGGTGGACAAGATCGTCACGCTTGAACAGAAGGAATCCGTGCGGCTGGATCCGGACCGGCTGAACGGGCTGTATCGGCAATTGGGTGACACGAACGCGGTCGACGTTCTGTGCCGAACGGTCGAGGAACTGGCAGTACGCCTGTCGAATTGTGAACGGCTCTGGCGTCAACGTGACTGGGCGGGGCTGCGGAAATGCGCCAAGTCTCTGGTCGCGATATCCGAACAGGTCGGCATGACGGCGCTGGCCCGGGTCGCCGGCGACGTGGCCCGGACGGTAGATGCCGGCGATGCGGTGGCGACCGGAGCTACGCTCAGCCGACTGATCCGGGTGGGCGAGCGGTCGCTGACCGCTGTATGGGATCAACAGGATCTTTCGATATGACGGGTTGCGGGCGAACAACAGGCGGCTAGTGTAGGCGTCACCAGAACAGTCCGAGGCGCCCATGTCCCTGTCTTTTGCACCTTCCGATGCCCCTGCCATTGATCTGCATGTTCTTGCGCAGGACGGGCTCGAGCCATGGCTGAAGTCTCAGCCCGATCAGACACAGGCCTGGGTGGCCGCGAACGGATTCACCGGCGCAATCGGGCAGGTTCTGCTGGTTCCCAGACCGACGGGCGCGCCGCAATTCGCGCTGGCAGGCTATGGAACAGACACCCGGCGCGCTCGGGTACGCTTTCCGCTTGCCGCCGCCGCCGAGGTTCTGCCCGAGGGCACTTACCGGATTGCGTCCGGTTTGCCGACTGACAGAGCCGAAATCGAAGCCCTGGGCTGGTTGCTGACCGGGTACAGTTTCGTCCGATATGCCGAACAGTCCGGCGCAAAAGCCCGATTGGTCGCGCCGGACGGTGTGAATGCTCCGCGGGTTGAGATCATGGCCAATGCCGAAGCTCTCACCCGTGACCTGGTCAACACTCCGACGGCCGACATGGGACCTCAGGCCCTGCAAGACGCCGTTGAAACGCTGGCGCAGGAGTACGGAGCTCGTTGTGCCGTCACCATTGGCGACGCCTTGTTGGAACAGAACTTTCCCATGATCCACGCTGTAGGTCGGGCCGCTGAACAGGCTCCGCGCCTGATCGAGATGACCTGGGGCACAAGCGGTCCGAAGCTAACCTTGGTCGGCAAGGGCGTCTGCTTTGACACCGGCGGACTGAACCTGAAGCCGGGTGCCTCGATGGGGTTGATGAAAAAGGACATGGGCGGCGCGGCGAACGTGCTGGGACTGGCGCGTATGATCATGGCGCTGGATCTGCCGCTGCAGTTGCGGGTGCTGATTCCGGCTGTGGAAAACGCGGTGGCGGGCAACGCGTTCCGGCCCGGCGACATCCTGACCTCACGCAAGGGCCTGACGGTCGAGATCAACAACACCGATGCCGAGGGGCGGCTGGTTCTGGCCGACGCGCTGGCGCTGGCGGATGAGGGCGCGCCGGATCTGGTGATCTCGATGGCGACGCTGACCGGCGCGGCGCGGGTGGCGGTGGGGGCGGATCTGGCCCCGTTCTATACCGATGACGATGCCGCCGCGCAGGCCTTGTCGCAGGCCGCCGTTCAGGCGGCTGACCCGGTCTGGCGGATGCCGTTCCACACGCCCTATGAGACGTTGATCGAGCCGGGCATCGCCGATCTCGACAACGCGCCGGCGGGCGGGTTTGCCGGGTCGATCACCGCAGCGTTGTTCCTGCGGCGGTTCGTGGAAAACAGCCGGTACATGCATTTCGACATCTATTCCTGGCAAAAGGCCAAAGAGCCCGGCCGCAGCAAAGGCGGGTTGGGGCAAGGGCCGCGCGCCCTGCTGACCGCCCTGCCCAGGATGCTGGGCCTGTGACCCGCGCGCGCATCATCCGCCCTGTCGTGGACCTGCTGCGCAGTCCGAAGGGCCCGCGCGACCGTCAGCTGCTGTATGGCGACGGCCTTGACATCACCGAACAGTCCGGCGGCTGGTGCCGGGTGGTTTCCGACAAGGATGGGTATCAAGGCTGGCTGCGCGCGGACCAGCTGGGCCCAGACGTCCCGGCCACGCATTGGATCTGGGCCCCGGCGACCCATGCCTATGCGCAACCCGACATCAAAAGCCCCGACCGGGTCAGCCTGAGCTTTGGCAGCCGGGTCGTGGTGTTGTCGCAGCAGGACCGCTTTGTCGAGACCGAGCTTGGGTTCATCCCCGCAGTGCATGTCAAACCGGTCGGAACCCTACTGAACGACCCGGTGGCCGTGGCCGAACTGTTTCTGGGCACCCCCTATCTTTGGGGCGGCAACAGCCGGTGGGGGCTGGATTGTTCAGGCCTGATTCAGGCCGGGCTGCTGGCCTGCGGCGTTGCCTGCCCCGGCGACAGCGGCGACCAGGAGCGGGAGCTTGGCACCGCACTGCCCCAAGGTACCCCGACGCAGCGTGGCGATCTGTTGTTCTGGAAAGGCCATGTGGCTTGGGTGTCTGGCGACAACATGCTGCTGCATGCCAATGCCCATCACATGGCGGTGGTATTTGAACCGATGGATCAGGCCATTGCCCGGATCGAAGCCCAGGGCGACGGGCCGGTCACGGCGCACAAGCGGCTCTAATCCGGGTCGACCGAGCGGATCAGCTTGCGTTCCAGTACCCGCAGGACGGCGCGCAGGTCGTGCCCGCGTTTCAGGATGCGCCCGTCCATGCCCACCACCGAATACATCCCCTGCTTTGAACGCAGCCGGGGGTGTTTTTCAACACGATAGATCGGGTGCTCGGCCGTACGTCGGAAGATCGAGAATATGGCAACGTCGCGCAGATTTGATATTCCGTAGTCACGCCATTCTCCGGCGGCGACCATCCGTCCATAGACGGAAAGAATCTGTGACATCTCTTGCCGGTTGAAGGCCACCGGCATCTGGACCGGGCTTGCAGGGTTCCGGCTGGGAGGCTGCATGTTCATGACTTCAGCCTTGCCGGAAAATGCGATCAGATCAAGCCTGTCACGACATGGTGTGGTATTTTTGAACCGCCCGTCAGTGCCGGCGCCCGACCTGGCGGCAGATCAGGATCACCGGCAGCAGGCCCACGGCCAAGATCACCAGCGACGGAACGGCAGCGCCCTCCAACCGTTCGTCCGAGGCCAGCCGGTAGGCCTGAACCGCCAGCGTGTCAAAGTTGAAGGGCCGCATGATCAGCGTGGCCGGCAGTTCCTTCATCACGTCCACGAATACGATCAGCAGCGCCGTCAGCAGCGAGGGCGTGAGGATCGGCAGATGCACCCGACGCAACGTGCCCAATGGCGTCTGCCCCAGCGAGCGGGCAGCGGCATCCATATTTGCATGAACGGTGCTCTGACCGCTTTCATAAGCGCTGAGCGCGGCCGCGAGGAAGCGCACCATGTAGGCCGCCACCAACAACCAGATCGAGCCGGTGACCAGCAACCCGGTCGACACGCCGAAGGTCTGCCGCATCCAGGCGTCCAGCGCATTGTCGAACCCGGCAAAAGGCACGATCAGCCCCACCGCGATCACGCCGCCTGGCACGGCATAGCCCAACCGCGCCGCATAAGCCGCCATGGCCGAACCGCGCCCGGGTCTCAGCCGTTGGAAGAAACCGACGCAGACCGCCGCGCAGACGGTGATCACCGCCGCCGTTCCTGCCAGAGTCAGAGAGTTCCGAATGAACCCGAGATAGCGGGCCGAAAGCAGGTTCTGCTCGGACTCCAATCCCATCTGAGTCAGCACGATCACCGGAAGTAGAAAGCCGAACAAAACCGGAATGGCGCATAAAACCCATGCCGCCACAGCCTGCCAGCCGCTCAGCTGTGCAGCGGGCAATGCCGCGTGGCGTTTGCCGGGTTGGTAGTATTTGGCCTTGCCGCGCTGGGTGCGCTCGGTCACGGCCATCACCAGCGCAAAGGCCAGAAGGCACAGCGCCAGCTGCGCCGCCGCCGCGCGGTCGGCCATCGAAAACCAGCTGGTGTAGATGCCGGTGGCAAAGGTCTGAACCCCGAAATAGGCGACCGTACCGAAATCAGCGATGGTCTCCATCACCGCCAGTAGAACACCGCCGGCAATCGCGGGCCGCGCCATCGGCAGCGATACCCGCCAAAAGGCCGACCACGGGCTGCTGCCCAGCGCCCGCGCCGCCAGAAAAGCGGTGGCACTTTGCTGCAGAAAGGCCGCGCGCGCCAACAGATAGACATAGGGGTACAGCACCAGGATCAACATCACCGCCGCGCCCTCGGTCGAGCGGATCTCGGGGAACCAATAGTCGCGCGGGCCCCAGCCGGTCACCTGGCGCAGCGTGGTCTGAACGATGCCGGGATGATCGAGGATGAAGGTATAGGCATAGGCCAGCACATAGGCCGGAAAGGCCAGCGGCAGCACCAATGCCACCTCGAACAGGCGTACGCCGGGAAAACGGGTCATGGTGACCAGCCACGCGGCCCCGACCCCGATGGCGAAAGTCCCCACCGAAACCAATGAGACCAGGATCAGCGTGGTGGCCGCATAGCCGGGCAGGACCGTGTCCAGCAGATGCCGGATCGTGTCAGTGCCGCCGGTGACGGCCGCCAGCACCACGGCGACCATCGGCAACAGGCAGGCTGCTGCAACCAGATAGGCCAAGGCCCCGACGAACCGGGTGCCCAAGGCCCCACGGTTGCGCGATCCATGTTCTGAGAATTCGATCTGGGCCATGGCCTCGGGTCGGCAAAGGTTGCGGTTCCCCTTTAATCGACCAAAAAACTCGGAAACGCCAGTGGGCAGGCACAGGATTCTGCGGCGCATTTGGCCGCAGAACCCCGGGCCGGATCAGTCGTAGACGCGCTGATCCTCGATCACCAGCCCGTCCTTGGGCAGCGTGCCGGGTGGCACCACCTGAACGGTGCCCTTCAGCTTGAGAACCTCGACCACCGACTTGGCATAGGTGCCGTCATCGCCGCCGGGGCTTTCGATCTGCACGGTCATCGTGTCCATCTCGCCCTGCCGGGCAGCGATGACGCGGGCCTTGACGATCTCGTCATGCTTGGCGACCAGCGCGGCCACCTGTTCGGGGCGCACGAACATGCCCTTGATCTTGGTGGTCTGATCGGCGCGCCCCATCCAGCCCTTGATGCGGAGGTTGGTGCGGCCACAGGGCGACTGCCCGGGCAGCACCGCCGACAGATCACCGGTGGCAAAGCGGATCAGCGGATAGTCGGGGTTGAGGGAGGTCACCACGACCTCGCCGACCTCGCCTTCCGCCACCGGTGTTCCGGTGCCGGGGGTCACGATTTCGACGATGACATGCTCGTCGATGATCATGCCCTCCATCGCGGCGCTTTCATAGGCGATGTTACCCAGATCGGCCGTGGCATAGCATTGCAGGCAGGAAATTCCGCGATCGGCATAGGCCTGGCGCAGGCTGGGGAACAGTGCCCCGCCGCCCACGACCGCCTTCGAGAAGTTCAGAGCGACGCCCATCTCGTCGGCCTTGTCCAGGATCACCTTCAGGTAATCGGGCGTGCCGGCATAGGCGGTGCAGCCCACGTCGCGCGCGGCGGTGACCTGAAGTTCGGTCTGGCCGGTGCCCGCGGGCAGCACGGCGGCGCCCACGGCACGCGCGCCGTTTTCAAAGATCATGCCCGCGGGTGTCAGGTGATAGCCAAAACAGTTCTGCACGATATCGCCCAGGCCCACGCCCGCCGCATGCAGGAACCGGCCCATGCGCCACCAGTCGTGATCGACCCCGCCGGGTTCATAGATCGGCCCCGGCGACTGGAACACATGGGCAAAGCCATGGGCGGGTTTGACGGTAAATCCGCCAAAGGGCGGGTGCTGACCCTGCGCCTTGGTCAGGTCGGACTTGCGCAGAACCGGCAGCCTGGGCAGATCCGCGATGGTCTGGACCGCGTCCAGATCGACATCGGCGAAATGGGCCGCGAACCCGGGCGCGGATTTCGCCCGCGCCAGCTGTTCGCGCAGACCGGCCGATTGCTCGGCGGCGCGCTGATCGGCCGAACGGGTTTCCAGAGCATCGTAGAATGTCATCGCCAGATCCTCCATCCGCTCACAGCCACCTTTTGCGGCGACGATAGGACCGCACATCGCGGAAACTCTTGCGGCCTTCGTCGGACATGCCGAGGTAGAATTCCTTGACGTCCGGGTTCTCGCGCAGTTCGGCGGCAGGGCCGTCCATCACCACGCGCCCAGATTCCAGAATATATCCGTAATGGGCAAAGCGCAGCGCCACGTTGGTGTTCTGTTCGGCCAGCAGGAAGGACACACCTTCCTGTTCGTTCAGGTCCTTCACGATGGTGAAGATCTCCTCGACCAGCTGCGGTGCGAGGCCCATCGAGGGCTCGTCCAGCAGGATCGTCTCCGGGCGGCTCATCAGCGCGCGGCCCATGGCGACCATCTGCTGTTCCCCGCCCGAGGTATAGCCTGCCTGTGACCGACGCCGCTCTTTCAAGCGGGGGAAATAGTTGTAGACCAGTTCAAGATCCTGCTGGATGGCGGCCTTGCCGTCCTTGCGGGTATAGGCCCCGGTCAGCAGGTTTTCCTCGACGGTCAAATGTTCGAAACAGTGGCGGCCTTCCATCACCTGGATGACGCCCTTCTGCACCAGGTCGGCCGGGTCGCGCTCGTGCACGTTCTGGCCGCGATACTTGATCGAGCCCTTGGTGACCTCGCCGCGTTCGGAATGCAGCAGGTTCGACACCGCCTTGAGCGTCGTCGTCTTGCCGGCCCCGTTGCCGCCCAGCAGCGCGGTGATCCCGCCCTTGGGCACGGTCAGGCTGACGCCTTTCAGCACGAGGATCACATGGTTGTAGATCACCTCGATATTGTTGACCTCAAGCAGGGTTTCCGCCTGCACGTCAGTGGTTTGTGCCGCATCCAGCATCAGCGCGTGTCCTCATGCCTGCCCCATTTCGGGGCTTGTCCGGTTCGGGACGGCGGTCAGCCGCCGTCCCGGTGTTCGTGCCGCTTAGTTGCAGCCCGGTTCGATGTTGTTTTCAGCCGCGTATGCGCTCGAGTCTTCCTCGATCAGCGGGCCGATCACG
Source organism: Ruegeria sp. BB9 (assembly GCF_056539345.1). Lineage (NCBI taxonomy): Bacteria > Pseudomonadati > Pseudomonadota > Alphaproteobacteria > Rhodobacterales > Roseobacteraceae > Ruegeria > Ruegeria sp. BB9. The sequence continues at coordinate 458,875 of NZ_JBQFUU010000003.1, forward strand.
TCCGTATCGGTAGCCTTGAACTCCGAGATCAGAGTCCAGGTCTTGCTGTCTGCATCCCACTGGGTCACGCCCACAAGGGCATCCCCGCCGTGGTTTTCACAGCTGACCGAGAAGGTCGGACCAAAGTTCGGCAGGCCCAGTTCGGCCATCTTCGCTTCGGTCATCTCAAGCGCTTCCATACCGTCGCGCATGTCGCCCGAGGTGATGTCAGCCTTGCCCGAGATTTCCTGTGCCTTCTTTGCGGCCTCAGCGGCCAGCATCGCAGCATAGAGACCGCGGTTGTACAGGACCGTACCGACCTGATCGCCAGCACCGGCGGCCTTGCCAGCGTCGATGACGTATTTCTGCAGGTCGTCATACAGCGGATAGTCCGAGCCGACGTTGTGGAAGGTCAGCGCCTTGTAACCATCCGCGGCCGCACCGGCGGGCATCACGTCATGCTCAGCGCCCGACCACCAGATGCCGATGAAGTTTTCCATCGGGAACCGGATGTTCGCGGCTTCCTGGATGGCCACCTGGTTCATCACGCCCCAGCCCCACATCAGGACATAGTCGGGACGATCGCGGCGGATCTGCAGCCACTGCGATTTCTGCTCCTGGCCCGGGTGATCGACCGGCAGGGCCACCAGTTCGTAGCCGTGCTTCTTGGACAGCTCTTCCAGCGTACGGATCGGCTCCTTGCCGTAGGCCGAGTTGTGGTAGACCAGCGCGATCTTCTTGCCGCTCAGATCACCGCCGTTTTCCTCGAGCAGATAGTTGATCGCACCCGACGCACCGTCCCAGTAGTTGGCCGGATAGTTGAACGTGTGGCTGAACACCTTGCCGTTCTTGGCCGAGGTGCGGCCATATCCCATCGTGTGCATCGGGATGTCGTCAGCGGTGGTTTTCGGGATCAGCTGATAGGTGATGCCGGTCGACAGCGGCTGATACACCAGTGCACCTTCGCCCTTGGTCGATTCATAACATTCGACACCCTTCTCGGTGTTGTAACCGGTTTCGCACTCGATGACGTTGGCCGGAACACCACCGATGCCGCCGTCCCGCTCATTGAGCAGAGTGAAATAGTCCGCGTAGCCATCCGCGAAGGGGATGCCGCCCGCGGCGTAAGGCCCGGTGCGGTAGCTGAGCGACGGGAACACGAGGTCGGCCATTGCCGGCCCCGCGGCCATCAGCGCACCCAGCGCCATGGTTGCCAGTTTCTTGTTCATCGGGTGTCTCCTCCCTTGGTTTATCCGATGTTGGTTCGGGCTTTGCGCCCCCTTCTTGATTGGGCCGGTCCCTAGTGCGGGAAAGGCCAGAGTCTCAGTTTCTCCTTGGCGACGCGCCACAGCTGCGCCAGACCGTGCGGTTCTAGGATCAGGAACAGGATGATCAGCCCGCCCACGATCACCAGCTGCAGATGCGCCACGATGTCGGTGGGCCAGCCCAGCATGTCCGCGCCCACGACCTTGAGCACCACCGGCAGCAGGACCAGGAAGGCCGCGCCGGCAAAGGATCCGAAGATCGAGCCCAGCCCGCCGATGATGACCATGAACAGCACCAGGAAGGATTTCTGGATGCCGAAGGCCTCGCCCACCTCGACCGCGCCCAGGTAGATGGCGAAGAATAGCGCGCCTGACACGCCCACGAAGAACGAGCTGACGGCAAAGGCGCTGAGCTTGGCGCGCAGCGGGTTCACACCGATGATTTCCGCGGCGATGTCCATGTCGCGGATTGCCATCCAGGTGCGCCCGGTGGTGCCGCGGGTCAGGTTGCGGGCGATGATCGCGCAGGCGGTCAGGAAGATCAGGCAGAACAGATAGGTCGCCCAGGCCGGCGCGTTGGGGCCGGTGATGATGATGCCGAACACGTCGCGCTCGGGCGCGTTGATCTGCCCCGAGGCCGAATAGTTGTAGAACCACGGCACCCGGTTGAACAGCCACACCAGGAAGAACTGCGCCGCCAGCGTCGCCACCGCCAGGTAGAACCCCTTGATCCGCAGGCTGGGCAGGCCGAACAGCACGCCCACGATGGCGGTGATGCCGCCGGCCAGGATCACATGGATGAACATCGAAACGTCGGGAAAGGCGGTCATCAGCTTGTAGCAGGCATAGGCGCCCACGGCCATGAAACCCCCGGTGCCCAAGGAAACCTGCCCGCAATAGCCCACAAGAATGTTCAGCCCGATCGCCGCAATCGCATAGATCAGGAAGGGCAGCAGCAGCGCGTTGGCCCAATAGTCGTTGATGATGAACGGGATGATCCCGAACGCCACGGCCAGCACCACATAGTAGCGATACCGGTCGAACTTGATCGGGAAAGTCTGATTGTCGTCCCTGTAGGAGGTCTTGAAGTCTCCGGCCTCACGATAGAACATGTCTTACTTTCCCCATTGTTCCTGCGCCCGGTTGCGGGCTTCGGCGTCCAGTTGGTTGGACCGTTTGGCATATCCGCTCGCCTCCGAGGCGCGCACCAGTTTCATGTAGGCCAGAACACCCATCACCAGCCCGGCAAAGGCCAAAAGCGCGGCCACGGTCAGCTGATTGGCGGTCAGATCGTTCGAGGTCAGGGCGATGTACCCAAAGGCCCAGAACCCCGCCCACGCGATCACGTTGATGATGGCGATCAGCTTGGTCATGGCCTACACCCTCTCGATGATCTTCTCGCCGAACAGGCCCTGCGGCCGGAACACCAGGAAGATCAGCGCCAGCACATAGGCAAACCAGTTCTCGGTCGCGCCGCCTACCAGCGGGCCCACGGCGAACTCGAACAGCTTCTCGCCCACGCCGATGATCAGCCCGCCGACGATGGCGCCGGGGATCGAAGTGAACCCGCCCAGCATCAGAACCGGCAGCGCCTTGAGCGCGATCAGCGACAGCGAGAACTGCACGCCCGACTTGGTGCCCCACATGATGCCCGCGACCAGCGCCACGAACCCGGCCACCGACCAGACCATGATCCAGATGAAGTTCAGCGAGATACCGACCGACAGCGCGGCCTGATGGTCGTCAGCCACGGCCCGCATGGCGCGGCCCTGCTTGGTGTACTGGCTGAACGCGACCAGTGCCGCCACCAGAAGCGCCGCGATGACCGTCGCCACTATGTCCAGATTGTCGATGAAGAAGCCGTAGCCGAATATGTTGTAGGTGGTCTCGTCGATCCACAGGTTGATGCCTTGCGGCAGACCCACGTCCAGCGTCTTGATCTCGGATCCCCACATCAGGTCAGCCACGCCTTCCAGGAAATAGGCCAGGCCGATCGTGGCCATGAACAGGATGATCGGCTCCTGTCCCACGAGGTGGCGCATGACAAAGCGCTGCACCGCCCAGGCCAGCAGGACCATCACGCCCATCGTCAGCAGAATGGCTAGCAGCGCGGGCACGTTCCAGCCGAAGTAATGAATATGCGTACCGAAGATCGCGTTGATCAGATGGGAGAACGGCACTTGCCCGTTCATGATCCCCACCAGCGTCATCGCCGCAAACAGGGCCATAACCCCCTGGGCATAATTGAAGATCCCCGACGCCTTGTAGATCAGCACAAAGCCCAGCGCGACCAGCGCATACAGCACCCCGGCCATGAGGCCGTTCAGAAAGACCTCCATCGCGAAAATCAACTGATCAGGCATCTGCGCCTCCCCTCAATTCTGTGCGGTGCTCAGTCATGGCTGACCCCCAGATAGGCGTCGATGACTTCCTGGTTGTTGCGCACCTCGTCGGGCGTGCCGTCCCCGATCTTCTTGCCGTAATCCATCACGACCACGCGGTCGCTCAGGTCCATCACCACGCCCATGTCATGTTCGATCAGGGCGATGGTCGTGCCAAATTCGTCGTTCACGTCCAGGATGAATCGGCTCATGTCCTCTTTTTCCTCGACGTTCATGCCGGCCATCGGCTCGTCCAGCAGCAACAGCTTGGGTTCGGCGGCCAGCGCGCGGGCCAGTTCGACGCGTTTCTTCAGGCCATAGGGCAGCCGCGCCACAGGCGTCTTGCGGATGTGCTGGATTTCCAGAAAGTCGATGATCTTCTCGACCGCCTCGCGGTTTTCCACCTCTTCCGCCTCGGCCTTGCCGCGCCAGATCGCCTGCTGCAGAATGTTTGTCTTCATGAAGTTCAGGCGGCCGGTCATCACGTTGTCCAGAACGCTCATGCCTTCGAACAGGGCGATGTTCTGAAAGGTCCGCGCGATGCCCTGTCGGGCCACCTCATAGGGTTTCATCTGCGGGCGTTTCGCCCCGTGGAACCAGACCTCGCCCTCCTGCGGGATGTAGAAGCCGGAAATCACGTTCAGCATCGAGGACTTGCCGGCACCGTTGGGCCCGATGATCGCGCGGATCTCGCCCTGGCGGATGTCGAACGAGATGTCCTTAATCGCCACCACGCCGCCGAACCGCAGGGTGATGTTCTTCATCTCCATCACCACGCCGCCGATCTTGCGGCCATCCTCGGTGACATATCCGTCGTCGGATGCATCCAGCATCGTCTACTCCTCAAACTGCGGGTGAACGGGACGGCGGGCGGGGCGATGGCCGCAGGCCGAGCGGCGCACGACCGGACTCATTCCGCAGCCACCTTCTGATGCGACACCGGCACGACCGGCACGTCGACGATCTGCAGCGTGGCGCTGATCGATCCCTTGCGCCCGTCCTCATAGGTCACCTCGGTCGTGGTCGAGACCGTCTCGGACCCGTCATAGAGCGCGGCGATGATGTCGGCGTATTTGTCCTCGACGAACTTGCGGCGCACCTTTCGGGTGCGGGTGATCTCGCCATCGTCGGGGTCCAGTTCCTTGTGCAGCACCACGAACCGGTGCACCTGGCAGCCTGACAGCATCTCGTCGGCGGCAACCGACTTGTTGACCTCTTCCACATGGCTGCGGATCGTCTCCAGCACCCGCGGATGGCCCGCCAGTTCCTGGTACGAGGCATAGGCGATGTTGTTGCGCTCGGCCCAGTTGCCCACCGCCGTCAGGTCGATGTTGATGAAGGCCACGCAGCGGTCACGCCCATTGCCGAACAGCACCGCCTCCAGGATGTCGGGATAAAACTTCAGCTTGTTCTCGACATATTTCGGCGCGAACATCGAACCGTCGGCCATCTTGCCGACGTCCTTGGCGCGGTCGATGATCCGCAGATGGCCGCTGCTTTCCTCGATGAACCCCGCGTCGCCCGTGGCGACCCAGCCTTCGGGGTCCTTGGTCGAGGCGGTGGATTCGGGGTTCTTGAAGTATTCAACAAACACGCCGGGCGAGCGATAGAAGATCTCGCCATTCTCGGCGATCTTCAGCTCGACGTCGGGGGCCGGAACGCCCACCGTGTCGGCGCGCACCTCGCCGTCGGGCTGGACGGTGATGAACACCGTCGCCTCGGTCTGACCATACAGCTGCTTCAGGTTGATCCCCAGCGAGCGGTAGAAATCGAAAATCTCGGGCCCGATCGCCTCGCCCGCTGTGTACCCGACACGGAACCGGCCATAGCCCAGCGTGTCTTTGAGCGGTCCGTAAACCAGGACATTTCCGATCGCGTATTTCAGGCGATCCATTAGTCCGACCGGGTGGCCGTCCAGGATGCGGCCGCCGACCTTTTTGGCGTGATCCATGAAATAGCGGAACATCCGCTGCTTCATCGGGCTGGCATCCTCCATCCGGATCATCACGTTGGTCAGCTGGGTCTCAAACACGCGCGGCGGGGCGAAGAAATAGGTCGGACCGATCTCACGCAGGTCGGTCATCATCGTGTCAGCGCTTTCGGGGCAATTCACGCAGAACCCGCACCAATAAGCCTGACCGACCGAAAAGATGAAATCGCCCACCCAGGCCATCGGCAGATAGGACAGGATATCCTCGTTCCGGGTCAGGTGGTCGAATTCGGCCGAGTTCTTTGCGCTCTCGATCACGTTGCGGTTCGACAGAACCACGCCCTTGGGCTTGCCCGTGGTGCCCGAGGTATATAGCATCACGCAGGTGTCGTCATAGGTGATTTCGGCGATGCGGCGGTCCAACTCGGCGTCGAGCCGGTGATGCCCAGCGCGCCCCTCGGCCATGATGTCGCTCAGCGCGTTCATCTGGCTGTGGTCGTATTTCCGCATGCCGCGCTTGTCGGTATACAGGATGTGCTTGATCTGGTTCAGGTTGCCCTGGATCTCGATGACCTTGTCGACCTGCTCCTGATCGCCGCAGACCACGTATTTCGCGCCGCAATGGTCCAGCACATAGGCCATCTCTTCAGCGACCGAGTCCTGATATAGCGGCACCGGCACCGCGCCCACCATCTGGGCCGCGACCATCGACCAGTAATGCGCCGGGCGGTTGCGCCCGATCACGGCGATATGGTCGCCCTTTTCAACGCCAATTTCCAGAAATCCCAGCGCCATCGCGCGGATCTCGGTGGCCGTTTCCGCCCAGGTCCAGCACTGCCAGATCCCGAATTCCTTTTCGCGGTAGGCCGGGGCATCCCCGAACTGCGCCGCATTGCGGTTTAGCAGCGCCGGAAGGGAGTGCACCCCCTCGGCGCCCGACTGCGTCTGAGCCAATTCTATCTCTCCTCCCCATCCGGCCCCGGTTTGGGCCGGAACGACGTCGCCGGGTCAGACCCGCGCGCCGCTGCCCCGATTAAGGACAAGGAGGACGATCAGCGTCAACTTTTTCGTGATGTTTTCCGGAATCTTACGAATTGTTACAGCCAGTCCCGCAAAATCGGGATCAATGGAACATCCGCCGCCGGCATCGGATAGTTGCGCAGCTCGTTCGCCCGCACCCATTTCAGCGCCTGACCCTCTTTCGACTGCGGAATGCCCTGCCACTTGCGGCAGGCAAACAGCGGCATCAGTAGATGGAAATCGTCATAGCTGTGGCTGGCAAAGGTCAGCGGTGCAAGGCACGAGGCCCAGGTGTCGATGCCAAGTTCCTCGTGCAATTCGCGGATCAGGGCAGCCTCGGGGGTTTCGCCCGGCTCGATCTTGCCGCCGGGAAATTCCCACAAGCCAGCCATGGCCTTGCCCTCCGGGCGCTGCGCCAGCAGCACCCGCCCATCCACGTCGATCAAGGCGACGGCAGAGACGAGAACCGTTTTCATGGTCGCAATCCCGGACACAAAACCGGGCTCCACTTCTGCTGGAATTGCTCTGATGTCACGACCGGTAATCCGCGTTGATCTCGATGTAGCCGTGGGTCAGATCGCAGGTCCAGACGGTGGACTTGCCCTCGCCCAGCCCCAGATCGACCGCGATCACCAGTTCCTGGCCTTTCATGTAGGCGGCGGCGTCTTCCTCGCGATAACTGGGGCTGACCCAACCTTTTTCGGCCACGAGAATATCGCCGAAGGAAATGCTGAGCGTGTCCCGGTCAGCTGCCGCGCCGGATTTGCCAATCGCCATGACGACGCGGCCCCAATTCGGGTCCTCGCCCGCGATGGCGGTCTTGACCAGCGGTGAATTGGCGATGGCCAGCCCGTGGACCTTGGCATCGGCGTCCGAGGCGGCGCCGGTCACGCCGATCTCGACGAACTTCGTGGCGCCTTCGCCGTCCTTCACCACCTGATGCGCCAGATCCAGCATCACCGATTCCAGCGCCCGCGCGAAATCGGCATTGCCGGTGGCCTCCACGCCCGAAGCGCCGGTCGCGCACAGCAGCAGGCTGTCCGAGGTCGAGGTGTCGCTGTCCACGGTGATACAGTTGAAAGTCCGGTCGGTCTGCTCGGCCAGCATCCGTTGCAGCGCCGATTGGTCGATCTTCGCATCGGTGAAGATATAGACCAGCATCGTCGCCATGTCGGGTGCGATCATACCCGACCCTTTGGCAATCCCCGCAATAGAGACTGTTTTGCCGTCAACCTCCACCTGCGCGCTAGCGCCTTTGGGGAAGGTGTCGGTGGTCATGATCGCCCGCGCGGCCTGTTCCAACGCGTCGGCGCGCAGGCCGGCGGTCAGTTCGTCCAGCCGGGCCACGATCCGGTCATGCGGCAGCGGCTCGCCGATCACCCCGGTCGACGAGGTGAACACGCGGCTCTGCGCCACGCCGGTCGCTTGCGCCACGGCTTCGGTGATCTGCTCGACCGAGGCCCGCCCGTACTGCCCGGTAAAGGCATTGGCGTTGCCCGAGTTCACCAGAATCGCCGCCGGCCCGTCGCTGGGCCCGCCGATCTTGTCTTGGCAATCCAGCACGGGCGCCGCACGGGTGGCCGAGCGGGTGAACACCCCCGCCACCGCGGTACCCGGATCGAGCACCGCCAGCATCACGTCGGTGCGGCCCTGATACCGCACCCCGGCAGCGACGGCGGCGAACCGCACACCGTCGATGACCGGCAGATCAGGGAAGGCCGCAGGGGCCAGCGGAGACACCTTGGTGATCTTGGCCACTGGGGTTTACTCCTGAACCAGGTCCAGCTTGCGGACCACGTCCGGGGTCAGGCCCTCGACCTCGTGGCGCTCGACGCTGCCCGCCTGGGTCAGCTCGTCGATCTTGGCCTGAATGGCCTCCTGACGAACGGACTGGGCCAGTTCATCCCGCACCGCCGCAAACTCGGGCGCTTCGGATTTGCGTTTGTCGTTCAGGATCACGACATGCCACCCGAACTGGGTCTGCACCGGGTCCGAGACCTGACCTTTTTCCAGCCCGATCACGGCCTGTTCGAATTCGGGCACCATCTGACCCTTTCCGAACCAGCCCAGCGCGCCGCCGTTGGGGCCGGACGGGCCGGTGGATTTCTCTTTGGCCAGCTCGGCAAAATCGGCGCCGTCATCCAGTTGCGCCTTGATCTCTTTGGCTTCTTCCTCGGTCGCGACAAGGATGTGGCTGGCGTTGAACTCGTCCTCGCCCTGGAAGTCCGCAAACTGCGCGTCATAGGCGGCCTGGATCGCGTCGTCCGTCACTTGAGTATCGGTGATCTGGTTCACCGTCTGCACCGCTTTCAGCGAGCGCTCTTCGTTGGTCAGCATCAGCGCGTTCAGGCGGGTCAGCTCGTTCTGCTCTTGGCTGAGCAATTGTTGCTGGATCAGCTGCTCGACGATGAACTGGTACAGGACCTCGTCTTCCAACTGCTGATATTGCGGCGGCAGGCCAGCCGCAGTGGCAATCACGTGACCCAAAGTGATCTCGTCGCCGTTGACGCGCGCCACAACCGTATCGGCAGAGGGTTCGGTTTCAGCGGCGACAGGCAGGGCCATCATGGCCGCAAGAGCCAGCGATGGCAGAAAAGTGAGACCTTTGGGCATGAATTCATCCTATATTCTGGCCGCGACAGGGCGTGGCGTTGACACTCTGGAACCTGCCGCTTACATCGCTTGCAGCCTTTGACAGGACCATCTTTTCCTCCCAGCTATCTATGGGTTGCGCGCAAGGTGGGCAAGCCTGTCGCAACCAAGACAAGAAAAGATCCGCTGGAGTGAACATGCTGGGACTCGGTACGCTTGCCAAAAAGGTGTTCGGAACACCGAACGACCGCAAGATCAAGGCAACCCGCCCGCTGGTCGAAAAGATCAACGCGCTGGAGCCGGAGTTCGAAAAACTCTCGGATGACGATCTGAAAACCAAGACCGAAGAGCTGCGCAAGCGGGCCAATGAGGGCGAGAGCCTGGACGACCTGCTGCCCGAGGCCTTCGCCAACGTTCGTGAAGGCGCCAAGCGCGCGCTGGGTCTGCGGGCCTTTGACGTGCAGCTCATGGGCGGCATCTTCCTGCATCAGGGCAATATCGCCGAGATGAAGACCGGCGAAGGCAAGACCCTGGTCGCCACCTTCCCCGCCTATCTGAACGCACTGACCGGCAAGGGCGTGCATGTCGTCACGGTCAACGAATACCTGGCAAAGCGTGACGCCGAATGGATGAGCAACGTGTTCGGCGCGTTGGGTATGACCACCGGTGTGATCTGGTCGGGCCAGCCCGATGCCGAGAAAAAAGCGGCCTATGCCTGTGACATCACCTATGCCACCAACAACGAGCTGGGCTTCGACTATCTGCGCGACAACATGAAGGCGGATCTGAACGAGGTCTACCAAAAGCACCACAATTTCGCGATCGTGGACGAGGTCGACTCGATTCTGATCGACGAGGCACGGACCCCACTGATCATCTCGGGTCCATCTCAGGACCGGTCCGATCTCTACACGGCCATCGACAGTCTGATCCCGTCCCTGCAGGACGATCACTATACGATCGACGAGAAGTCCCGCAGTGTGACCTTCACCGATGAAGGCAACGAGTTCCTTGAAGAGCAGCTGCACGCCAGTGGTCTGCTGCCCGAGGGCCAGTCGCTGTACGACCCCGAAAGCACCACGGTGGTGCACCACGTCAACCAGGGCCTGCGTGCGCACAAGCTGTTCCAGCGCGACAAAGACTACATCGTGCGCGACGGCAACGTCGTCCTGATCGACGAATTCACCGGGCGCATGATGCCGGGTCGCCGGCTGTCCGAAGGCCTGCACCAGGCGATCGAAGCCAAGGAAGGCGCGCCGATCCAGCCCGAAAACGTGACTTTGGCCAGCGTGACTTTCCAGAACTATTTCCGCCTCTATGACAAGCTGGCCGGCATGACCGGTACCGCCCTGACCGAGGCCGAGGAATTCGCCGAAATCTATGGCCTGGGCGTAGTCGAAGTGCCGACCAACAAGCCGATCGCCCGTGCCGACGAGGACGATCAGGTCTATCGCACCGCGGCCGAGAAATACGCGGCCATGATCGAAGAGATCAAGAAGGCCAACGCCAAAGGCCAGCCGGTTCTGGTGGGCACGACCTCGATCGAGAAGTCCGAGATGCTCAGCGAGATGCTGACCAAGGAAGGCATCAAGCACAATGTCCTGAACGCCCGCCAGCACGAGCAGGAAGCCCAGATCGTGGCCGAGGCCGGGCGTCTGGGCGCGGTGACCATCGCCACCAACATGGCCGGCCGCGGCACCGACATCCAGCTGGGCGGCAACGTGGAAATGAGCGTCATGCAGGCGCTGGCCGAGAACCCCGATGCCGACCCGGCCGAACTGCGCGCCCGGGAAGAGGCGCGCCACGCCGAGGAAAAGCAGAAGGTTCTGGAGGCCGGCGGCCTGTTCGTTCTGGCTTCGGAACGCCATGAAAGCCGCCGCATCGACAACCAGCTGCGCGGCCGTTCGGGCCGTCAGGGCGACCCGGGCCGCACCGTGTTCTTCCTCAGCCTTGAAGACGACCTGATGCGCATCTTCGGCTCGGAAAGGCTGGACAAGGTTCTGACCACCCTGGGCATGAAAGAAGGCGAAGCGATCGTCCACCCGTGGGTGAACAAATCGCTGGAACGTGCGCAGGCCAAGGTCGAAGGCCGCAACTTCGACATGCGCAAGAACGTTCTCAAGTTCGACGACGTGATGAACGATCAGCGCAAGGTGATCTTCAACCAGCGACGCGAAATCATGTCGACCGACGATCTGTCCGAAATCGTTTCGGACATGCGCGAACAGGTCATCGACGATCTGATCGACCAGTACATGCCGCCCAAAACCTACGCCGACCAGTGGGACACCGACGGGCTGCACGCGACCCTCAAGGAAAAGCTGAACATTGATGTTCCGGTGCAAGAGTGGGCAGCCGAGGATGGGGTCGACGACGACGTGGTTCGCGAGCGCCTGATCAAGGCCACCGACGAGATGATGGCCCAGAAGGCCGCCGCCTTCGGCCCCGAGAACATGCGCAACATCGAAAAGCAGGTGCTGCTGCAGACCATCGACAGCAAGTGGCGCGAGCACTTGCTGACCCTGGAACATCTGCGCTCGGTCGTGGGCTTCCGCGGCTACGCCCAGCGCGATCCGCTGAACGAATACAAGACCGAAAGCTTCCAGCTGTTCGAGAACATGCTCGACAGCCTGCGCGAAACGGTTACCCAGCAACTGGCCCGCGTCCGCCCGCTGACTGAAGAAGAGCAGCGCGAGATGCTGGCGCAGATGCAGGCGCAGCAGGCCCAGATCAAGAAAGCCGCCGAACAGGCCGAAGCGGTGGCCGAGGCGCAGGCCTCGGGCGATGCGCGGCCCGGCTTTGTCGAGGACGACCCGTCAACCTGGGGTAATCCGTCGCGCAACGATCCCTGCCCCTGCGGATCCGGCAAGAAGTTCAAGCACTGCCATGGTCGGCTTGCCTGATCCGGTCAGATTCCCGACATAATGAGTCCGCGTCGCGGCCACATATTGGCCGCGATTGTTAAGCACTCTCCGACTCGCTCCTTCAACTGGGGAGGGTGTCTTGTTTGTAATACGGAACTACGTGACCACAGGTGGCACGGTCGCATGCGCCTTGGCCATCGGCTACCTGATGCAGAACGGACCGGCCTCGCAGCCGGACGTGCAGGAAACACGTCATGCGATGATCCAGCCGTCTGGAGAAGGCACCGTGATTGCCGGGTTGGAAGGTATCGTTCTGACTTCGGCGACGCCGAATGCGTCCACGGCCCCCGAACCCTCGGCCAAGGTTCCGCCCCGGGCTGAGCCTGCCGTTCCTCAGGCGCAGGTCACCTGCGATCTCCGGGCCCGCGCAATGGCGGCTCCCAACGCGACAGCACGTTTGACCCTGAAGGCCCCCTGCAATCCCGATGAAACCGTCGAGCTGCACCACAGCGGCATGACGTTCAGCGCCCGAACCGACAAGGACGGCCGTCTGGACCTGTCCATTCCCGCCCTGTCGGAATATGCCATTTTCCTGATCTCGTTCAAAAACCAGCGCGGCACTGTCGCCACCACTCACATTCCTGATTATTCAGACTATGACCGGGTTGCGCTGCAATGGACGGGGGACACCGATTTGCAACTGCACGCGTTGGAGTTCGGTGCATCCTATGGCGAGGCCGGGCATGTCTGGTCGAACGCCAGCAACTCCGGCACCGGGCAGGTTGTCCACTTCGGCATGGCCGGCGAGCGCAATGTCGAGATCTATTCGATCCCCCGCAACGCAGCCGACGCAAATGGCACCGTCGCCCTGAGCGTCGAGGCCGAAGTGACCCCCCGGAATTGTGGACAAGACCTGGATCTGCAAGTGCTCGAGTTGCTGGACGATCAGGGGCTGCGGTCGCGAGAGCTGTCGATCACCCTGCCGGCCTGCGACAGCGGACAGGACTTTCTGGTGTTGAATAATCTGTTCCAAGACCTGACAATCGCCGCAAAGTAACGGCAGGCAGGTCAACAGGTCTTTATGAAGTATCTTCGCGCGACGATGACGGTGTTGTCGTTGATGGCTGGCGCTTCAGGCGCCCTCGCTCAGGACATCACGCTGACCTCGCATGACGGCAAGGTCGAGATCACCGGGAACCTGTTGGGGTTTGATGGTGAGTTCTACCGTGTGGACACCCAGTTCGGCGAACTGACGGTGGATGGATCCGGCGTCACCTGCGACGGTCCGGCTTGCCCAAACCTGATCGACTTTGTGGCCGAAGTGCACTTCTCTGGCGCATCGGTGATGGCCGAATCCCTACTTCCGGCGTTGATCGAAGGCTTTGCGCAACGAGAAAACCTGAATGTGCTAAGCGAAGGCACGGACCCTGCACAGCTTGTCTTTGCCCTGAGTCAGCCGGATCGAACCGCCCCTTTGGCGCGGTTTTTCCTGCGCGTTTCGGACACCGACCGCGGTTTTGCCGATCTGACCGCCGATCAGGCAGACATCGCTTTGGCGATGCGCGAAATCCGCCCGCAGGAGGCCGCGGCGGCGCAGGAAAACGGTCTGGGCGACCTGTCCCGACCGCGCCGGTCGCGGGTGGTGGCGCTTGGCGCACTGGTGCCGGTGGTCTCATTGGACAATCCGATCCAGCAGATCTCGGTTTCGGACCTGGCGCGGGTCATAAATGGCGAGGTCGCCAACTGGGCACAGCTCGGTGGCCCGGATGCCCCCATCGCCGTTCATCTACCGGATGTGACAACCGGTGTTGGTCAGGCCGTGCAAGACCAGGTGATGCAGCCAGCCGGTGTGCAGGCGCATGAGGACGTGATCCGCCACACCCGCAGCGCGGAACTGGCAGCAGCGGTTGCGCGCGATCCGTTCGCATTCGGTATCGTCAGCCACGCTGACCCGCAAAACGTGCGCAGTCTGCCGCTGGCCGGCGGATGCGGTCACGCATTGCGCGCCACGCGCGCCGCCATCAAGACCGAGGACTATCCGCTGACCCTGCCGATGTTCCTGTATCTTCCACAGCGGCGCCTCCCGAAGATCGCCCGCCAGTTTCTGGCGTATGTCCAAAGCCCCGAGGCACAGATGGTCATCCGGCAAGCCGGTTTCGTCGACCAGTCCCACGAACTGGTACGTCTTGGGCTTCAGGGCGACCGGTTGGCCAACGCCATCACCTCGGGTGGGTCCGAGGTGGGTCTGGAAGAACTGCAACGGATGATCGAAACTCTGCGCCCGCTGTCGCGCCTGTCGGTGTCTTTCCGGTTCGAGCCGGGATCGTCGCGGCCAGACGCGCAGTCGCGATCGAACATCCTGCAAATGGCGCAGGCGCTTGAATCGGGCCAGTATGACGGTCGCAAACTGGTCTTCGTCGGTTTCAGTGACGGAGACGGTGCTGCGGAAACCAATGCCCGCATCGCCTTGCGGCGCGCACAGACAGTGCGGAACGCGATCCTTGCCGCGATCGAAACCGCCGTCCCCGAAACCGTCGAGATCGCCGTCGAAGGTTTCGGTGAAGCCATGCCCATGGCCTGCGACGACACGGAATGGGGCCGCAAGGCCAACCGTCGTGTCGAAGTCTGGGTACGCTAGCGGTCAGAGATAACCTTCCGAGCGGAAGCTCAGCTCGGTCGATTTGCCGATGATCAGGTGGTCGTGCAAGGTCAGCCCCAGTGCGGCGCAGGCATCGTTGATGCGGTTGGTCATGTCGATATCCGACTGCGACGGGGTTGGATCACCCGACGGATGATTGTGCACCAGGATCAGCGCCGAGGCGTTTAGTTCCAGCGCGCGTTTGGCGACCTCGCGCGGGTAGACGGGTACGTGATCGACGGTGCCCTTGGCCTGCTCCTCATCCGCGATGAGCACGTTCTTGCGGTCCAGGAAGAACACGCGGAACTGCTCGATCTCGCGATGCGCCATGGTGGTGTGGCAATAATCCAGCAACGCGTCCCAGCTGGAAATCACGTGCCGCTGCATCACCCGGGCGCGGGCCATGCGATGGGCGCAGGCCTCGAGGATCTTGAGGTCGGTGATGACCGTATCGCCCACGCCCTTGATCTGACGCAGGCGTTCCACAGGGGCGGTCAGCACCCGGTTGAAATCGCCGAATGTATCCAGCAGCAGCCGCGCCAGCGGTTTCACGTCCTGCCGGGGGATCGAGCGGAACAGGACCAGTTCCAGCAGCTCGTAATCCGGCATCGCCCCCGCGCCGCCCGACATGAACCGTTCGCGCAGGCGTTGGCGGTGGTCCTTGATGTACGAGGGCAGCCGACCCGTGGGCAGCGGCGTCACCGGTGCTTCGTCACTTTCGAACAGCGATGGGGCTTCGGCAAAGGCGTCATCGGTCATAAACCCATTATTGCCTCAGAATCGGTTTCCGAATGGTTAACGCGCCTCACCGGCCATGCGGGCCGTGGCGCTGCGCACTGCCAGGTGCAGAAGGATCGAGAACACCCCCAGCGTCAGCATCGCGGCAAACATCAGGTCGGTCTTGGCGCGGCCATTGGCCAGCAGCATCAGGTATCCCAGCCCCTGCGACGAGCCGACCCATTCACCGATCACGGCCCCGATCGGAGCATAGACCGCCGCCAGCCGCATCCCCGAGGCCAGCGAGGGCAGCGCCGCCGGGATGCGGATATGCCACAGCACGCTGCGCGGGCTGGCCTGCATTGTGCGGGCCAGGTCCAGATAGCCGGGCGGCGTGCGCATCAGCCCGTCAAAAAACGACGAGGTGATGGGGAAATAGATGATCAGCACCGCCATCGCGACCTTGGACCACAGCCCATAGCCCAGCCACAGGGTGAGCAGCGGCGCCAGCGCAAAAACCGGCAGTGCCTGGGTGAACACCAGCATCGGCTGCACCAGCACCCGCGCGGCGCGGGAATTGGCCAGTTGCAGCGCGGTGACGACGCCCAGCACAGTGCCGCAGGCCAGACCGATCAGCACCTCGATGGCGGTGATCCAGGTGTGTTCGGCGATCAGCCAGCGGTTCTGCCACCAGGTCTCTGCCACCAATGCCGGGCCGGGCAGGATGAATTTCGGCAGGCCGGTCAGGGTGACGATCGCCTGCCAGATGGCCAGCGCAAACAGGGTCGCGGCAAGGACCGAGAGCGTCTTCATGCCACCTCCTCGCGCAGCAGTTTCAGCAGCGCGCCCTGCGTTTCCAACGTTTCCAGATCGTCCACCCGGCGCGGCACTGGGGCATGGGGCGGCTGGCACGGGGTCAGGCCATGGCGCGTCATCACCATAATCGACTGGCCCAGACGCGCGGCCTCGGCAGGGTCATGGGTGACCAGCAGAACGGTCCGGCCCTGCAACGCCTCGGCGGCCAGATCCTGCATGTCGGCGCGGGTGCGCGCATCCAGCGCCGAGAACGGCTCGTCCAGCAGGATGATCGGCTTGTCCTCCATCAGGGTGCGGGCCAATGCCACGCGCTGACGCTGCCCGCCGGACAACTCCGAGGGCTTTTTGGTCATGTGGTCCTGTAAGCGCATCCGTTCGATCAGGCGGGCGCGGCGGTCCTGATCGACCCGTTCGCCGCGCAGCCGCGCGCCCAGCGCCACGTTCTGCGCGACCGTGGCCCAGGGCAGCAGCAGATCGTCCTGCGCCATGTAGGCCACGCGCTCGGCCACCGGCAGCCCGTCGCTGGCGCGGATCTCGCCGGTGAATTCGGCCCCGGTCGCCAACCCGGCGATCAGACGCAAAACCGTGGTCTTTCCGACCCCCGATCCGCCCAGCAGACAGGTCCACTGCCCGGCCTTCAGCGACAGGGTCAGCGGCGCGAACAGAGGCGCGCCGTCGATACTAGCCTGTCCGCTGATGGTCAGATCGGGGGGCGGGGTCATGGGGTCAGACCCATCTGCCAGAAATTCACCTCGAGCTCAGTCGCGGTGCGGAAGGTCTGGCACAGGCGATCCCAACGCGGTGTGGTACGGAAATCCGCCCCAAGTCGCCTTATTAGGGCCGAATCCAGCAGTTCACCCACAGCCTGACAGGCTTCCTGATATTCACTGCTGGAATAGGCGTCGATCCAATCGCGGTAGGTGTCCGAGGCGGCCTCGGCCGCCAGCCGTGTGCCGATTTCCCCGTATCCCATTACGCAGGGCGCCAGCGCCGCCAGCAGATCCAGCAGATCACCGCTGTAGCCGGCCTCGAGTACATAGCGTGTATAGGCCAGGTTCTCGGGGCGTTCGGGCGTGGCGAACAGCTCGTCCTGGCTGATGCCCTCGGCCTCGCAAATGCCGATATGCAACTTCATCTCTTCGCTGATCAGACCGTTCACCGTGCGCGACGCGGCCAGCATCTCGGCATGGGTTTCCGATTTCACCACCGCCAACGCCCAGGCGCGCGAGAAATGGATCAGGAACACGTAATCCTGCCGAAGGTAATGCATAAAGGCCGCGCGCGGCAGGGTGCCGTCCTTCAGCCCCTCGACAAAGGCGTGGCGGGTATAGTCCCGCCACGGCCCCTGCGCCGCATCGCGCATCAGTGCGAAGGCTTTGCCATAGTCGCTCATTGCGCGGTCACGTCGATGGTGATGTCGCTGACCGGGTTGATGCTGTCGATCATGCCGGAGTCTTTCAGAAAGGCCTCGAACCGGGCATAGCGGCCGGCATCAAAGCCCGCCGGGCGCAGCGCGAAACGCGGCAGCGTGTCGACCCAGGCGCGGGCGTTCAGCTCGTCCTGCAGCTCGGGCGAGGTGGCAGCGAAAATCTCCCAGCTTTTTTCCGGGTTGTTCACGATATACTGCGTGGCCTTCTCGGTGGCGGCCAGGAAACGGGCGATCATGTCCTTGTCCATCGTTCCGGGGTTGGCCACATAGATAAGCTCGTCATAAGGCGGCACGCCTTCTTCCTCGATGTAGAAGCAGCGGCCCGGAACGCCTTCGATATCCATCTGGTTCAGCTCGAAATTGCGGAAGGCACCAATCACGGCATCCACCTGTCCGGTCATCAGCGACGGCGACAGCGAGAAGTTGACGTTGATCATCTCGATATCGTCCAGCGACACGCCATGCGCGTTCAGCATCGCGGTCAGGATCGCCTCTTCGACACCGGCGACCGAAAAGCCGACCTTCTTGCCCTTGAGGTCGGCCAGAGATTTGATCGGGCCATCCTCAAGCACCAGAAGGCAGTTCAGCGGCGTGGCGACCAGCGTCCCGA
The DNA here is from genome assembly GCF_056539345.1 of Ruegeria sp. BB9. Taxonomy (NCBI): domain Bacteria; kingdom Pseudomonadati; phylum Pseudomonadota; class Alphaproteobacteria; order Rhodobacterales; family Roseobacteraceae; genus Ruegeria; species Ruegeria sp. BB9. Next base: position 477,116 of record NZ_JBQFUU010000003.1, read on the forward strand.
CCCGTTTCAGCGGCAGGCCTTCGTGTATCTGCAGATGCAGCTGCGGCTGGTAGGACACGGCCAGATCGGCCTGACCGGCGGCCACAAGGCGCGGCGGGGCCGACGGATCGGCGGGCGGGACGATTTCGACCTCAAGCCCTTGTTCGGCGAAATAGCCGTTTTCCTGCGCCACGATGATCGGGCCGTGGTCGGGGTTCACGAACCAGTCCAACAGGACGGTCATCTTGTCCTGTGCCCAGGCAGGCGCGGCGGCCACCAGGGCAATGGCGGTGATCAGCTTCTTCATGGTCTGCGTTTCCTTTTGCTTCACGACGTTGCGGCGGCGACCAGAACGATCCGGCCGCGCCAATGGGGGTGGAGTTCCTCGGCCGCGCGCCAGGCGCGTAGCCCGGTGGCACAGCAGAGAGCCAGCGTTTTGTCTTTGTTAGGGCCTGTTTTCAGCGCGTCGACCGTCAGGCGGCGGAAGTTAGGGTGGATCGGCTGGGGGGCCTCATCGACGCTGCGCAGATCGACGATCAGGTCGTCCGGAGTCAGCTGCGCGGGCGCGACAAAGGGAAAATGGCTGTCGGGTTCCGGCGCGGTGTCAAAGCGGAAACCGCTGCTGGTGCAACTGCGCCCGTCCACCTGCACCATCTGGCCCAGCGGCGAGGGATCGAGGCTCAGGATCACGCCCAGCGCCATCTGCGCCTGCATCGCGCCGATCATCGCCACGACCGGTCCCAGAACGCCTGCGGTGGCGCAACTGGCCCCGCTGTCGGGCGCGTCGGGGAACACCGCGCGCAGGGACGGCGCGCCGCCGCAAAACCCGCCGACATATCCGGACAGGCCCAGAACCGAGGCGGTGATCAGCGGCTTGCCCTGCGCCAAGCAGGTATCCGAAAGCGTATAACTGGCCGCGTAGCTGTCGGCGCAATCCAGAACCAGGTCGACCTCGGCCACCAGATCAGCAGCAATTGCCGGTGTTAGACCCTGTTTTCGCGCTTCAACGGTGATCTCACCATTCAGCGCCCGACAGCGTTCGGCGGCCGCTTCGGCCTTGGGGCGGCCGCAATCGGACTCGGCAAACAGCGTCTGGCGATGCAGGTTCGACAGGTCCACCGTATCGGGATCGACGATGGTCAGATGCCCCACCCCGGCCCCGGCCAGCAGCGGCAGCACGGGCGCGGCCAGCCCCCCGGCGCCCACAACAAGAACCCGCGCGCGGGCAAGGCGGTTCTGCCCCTCGGCCCCGACCTCGGGCAGGATCATCTGGCGGGCGTAGCGGCTCATCGCGTGACCTCGATCCACTGGCGCACCCTGCCTTCGGGGTCGGGGTTCAGGGTGATGTCGGTGACGACGGAGACGATGTCGGCCCCGGCCTGAAACACGCCCGGCGCGCGCTCGACGCTCATGCCGCCGATGCCGACCAGGGGGATGTCGCCCACGCGCCGTTTCCACTCGGTCACACGCGGCAGGCCCTGTTGGTGCCATTTCATCTTTTTCAGGATGGTCGGGTAGACCGGCCCCAAAGCCACATAGTCCGGGTCCATCGCCAACACGCGCTCAAGCTCGTCATCGTCATGGGTCGAAACGCCCAGTTTCAGGCCGGCCTTGCGGATGCCATGCAGGTCGGCGGCGTCCAAATCCTCCTGCCCCAGGTGGATCCAGTCGCAGCCCGCGTCGATGGCGGCCTGCCAATAGTCGTTCACCACAAGCACCGCACCGTGGTCGCGGCACAGGGCCTGGGCGGTGGCGATCTCCGCGCGCACCACCGCGTCGGGCTGATCCTTGATGCGCAGTTGCACCAGTTTCACGCCCAGGGGCAGCATCCGCCACAGCCAATCGGCATGATCGAAGATCGGGTAGAAGCGGTCGAGCGTCATGACAGAAAGGCCTTTCCGATCACCGGGGTCGAGGCTTCGGCCATGTCGCGCGGCTCGATCGGGTCGGCCTGATGCGCCAGTTGCCCGGCCTGCACCGCCAGCGCCATGGCCTGCGCCATCGCCACCGGATCGCCGGCCCGAGCAACGGCGGTGTTCAGCAGAACCGCGTCATAGCCCAGCTCCATCGCGTGGGCGGCGTGGCTGGGCAGGCCGATGCCCGCATCCACCACCAGCGGCACATCGGGAAACTCCGCCCGCATCGCGCGCAGGGCGTATTCGTTGTTCAGGCCCCGCCCCGACCCGATCGGCGCGCCCCAGGGCATCAGCACCTGGCACCCGGCCGCCAGCAGACGTTCGGCCACGATTAGGTCTTCAGTGGTGTAGGGAAACACCTGGAACCCTTCGTCGGTCAGAATGCGCGCGGCTTCGACCAGTTGGAACACGTCGGGTTGCAGGCTGTCGGTGTGGCCGATCAGTTCCAGCTTGATCCACGGTGTGTCGAACACCTCGCGCGCCATGTGGGCGGTGGTGACGGCCTCTTTGACCGTGTGACAGCCGGCGGTGTTGGGCAGGATCAGCACGCCCAGATCGCGGATCATCGACCAGAACGCCTGACCCGCCCCGCCCGCGCCCTCGCGCCGCAATGACACCGTGGCCACGCCCGCGCCGCTGGCTCGGAAGGCCTGTTCCAGGATCGCCGGGCTGGGATATTGCGCGGTGCCCAACATCAGCGGGTTGGGCAGTTCGGTGCCGTAAAACGTTTTCATCCTCAGCCCCCCTGCATCGGTGCGACGACTTCAACCCGGTCGCCCTCGGCCAGTTTGTGCGCGATGCGCAGGCTGGAGGGCACGAATTCCTCGTTCACCGCGGTGGCGACGCGGCCGGAAAAGCCGCATTCGGCCAGCAGCTCGCCAAGGGTTTCGGCGCGCACTTCGCGCGGCTCGCCATTAATCACGATCTTCATCGACCATCTCCGAATGTGTGTTGTTCAACGCCAGATCGGCCACGCCTTGGGCCAAGGCCGGGGCCAGCAGGTAGCCGTGACGATAGAGGCCGTTGGCATAGATCGTCCGACCCAGCCGGCGGATGCGCGGCAGGTTGTCGGGAAAGGCCGGGCGCAGATCGACGCCGATCTCCAGCACCTCGGCCTCGCCAAAGGCAGGGTTCAGCGCATAAGCCGCGCTGAGCAGTTCCAGCATCGAGCGCGCGGTGATCCGGCTGCTGTCCTCGGTTTCGATCATCGTGGCGCCCAGCATGTAGATGCCCTCGCCGCGCGGCACGACATAGAGCGGCATCCGGGGATGCAGAAGGCGTACGGGCCGGGTCAGCGTCACATCGGGGCAGCGGATCACCAGCATTTCCCCCTTCACGCCGCGCAGGTCGTGCAGGATGTCGCGCGCGTGCAAGCCCCGGCAGTCGATGGCGTTTTCCAGCCGCGACGGGGCCAGCGTGCGGTGGAATTCGACCCCCTTGTCCTGCAGGCCGCGATACAGGTCCTGCAACGCGCGGCGAGGGTCCAGATGGGCCTCGTCGGTGAAGAACAGGCCTTGGGAATACCCGTGCAGATCAAGCTCTAATTCAGCTATTTTCGCTTGATCAACCTGCGTGAACCTCTCGGTCCGGCGGGCAAAGCGGCGCAGGTCGGGTAGGTCGCGCGTGTTGGCCACGACCAGCGTTCCCTGCCGCGCGACCGGGGTGCGGGCCGCCCACCAGTCGATCGCCTGCCGCCCCAACCTCAGCACCGGTTCCTCGGCATTTTCATACTCGCACCACGGCGCCAGCATGCCGCCCGCCCACCAGGAACAGCCATGCGGACCGGGAGGCCCGCCGGGATCGAACACCTGTACCTGCGCGCCCCGCGCGACCAGTTCCGAGGCCACGGCCAGGCCGGCGACCCCGGCACCTATGACCGACCAGACCGTCACGCCGGCCATACCCGGTGGAAGTGATGCACCGGCCCGTGGCCCGAGCCGACCTGCAGCTCATCCGCGCGGGTGATTGCGCCTTGCAGGTAGTCATGCGCCTGCGCCACCGCATCGACCAGCGGCAAGCCCTTGGCCAGACCGGCCGCGACGGCCGAGGACAGGGTGCATCCGGTGCCGTGGGTGTTGCGCGTGTCCTGACGGGGCGCGGTAAATTCACCGATGATGCCGTTCTGGTCGATCAGCAGATCATGGCAAGTATCGCCCTTGCCGTGTCCGCCTTTCATCAGGACGGCCCCAGCCCCCAGGGTGCACAGATCATGGCCCTGCGCCACCATTTCCTCGGGCGTTTCTGCGACCAGTCGGTCCAGTAGACAGGCGGCCTCGGGCAGGTTCGGGGTCAGGACGGTGGCGCGGGGCAGCAGCACCTTGCGCAACGTTTGCACCGCCTCGCGCGCCAGCAGGGCATCGCCCGATTTGGCGATCATCACCGGGTCCAGCACGATGGGCCCGGCAAAGCCGGACAGGCCGTCGGCGACGGTTTGGATGATCTCGGGCGTGGCCAACATGCCGATCTTGACCGCGCGCACGTCCAGATCGGACAGAACCGCGTCGATCTGCGCGGCGATCACGTCCAGCGGGATACCATGCACAGCGGTGACCGCCTGCGTGTTCTGGGCGGTGACCGCGGTGATGACACTGGCACCGAACACACCCAGCGCCGACATCGCTTTGAGATCGGCCTGAATGCCAGCCCCGCCGCCGCTGTCGGATCCTGCGATGGTCAAAGCGATATGCGCCATGTCGCTCCCTTCTTGCATGTGGGGCAACGCGGGCATGGAAAACGTCTGAGTGTTTTAGACCGTTCCCTCCGCCGGTATTGCCCGGATCAGGTTCGATGGGTTGGCTCGCGCCTCTCAGCCCCGGTTCCGGGGCACCCCAACGGTTGGCGCGGACATTCTCAAGGCTGAGGCCGAGAATCAAGGGCCAATTCCGCGCAGTTTCGGGCCAAACTGGACTTAGAAAACAAAAAAGCCGGCGATGATACGCCGGCCTTTCGGGGTCTGGAACGCTGGGATCAGCTTTGCATCCTTTCCCAGAAGGATTTGACGGACGAGAAAAAGCTTTTCGATTCCGGGTGGTTGTCCTCTCCCAGATCGTCGAACTCCTGCAGCAGCTCTTTTTGCCGCGCGGTCAGGTTGACCGGAGTCTCGACCGCAAGCTCGATGAACATGTCACCGATACCGCCGCCCCGCAGCGCAGGCATGCCCTTGGCACGCAAACGCATCTGCCGGCCCGACTGGCTGCCGGCCGGAATCTGCACCCGACCACGGCCACCGTCGATGGTGGGCACTTCGATCGAGCCGCCCAGCGCCGCCTTCGCCATGCTGACAGGCACGCGGCAATACAGGTTCGGGCCGTCCCGCTCGAACAGTTTGTGCGGAGTCACCTCGACAAAGATGTAGAGATCGCCCGGAGGACCGCCGCGCATTCCGGCCTCGCCCTCGCCCGCCAAACGGATACGGGTGCCAGTTTCGACGCCCGCCGGAATGTTGACCGACAGCGCGCGTTCCTTCTCGACCCGGCCCGAGCCATGGCAGGATTTGCAGGGGTTCTTGATGATTTGTCCCAGACCAGCACAGGTCGGGCAGCTGCGCTCGACAGTGAAAAAGCCCTGTTGTGCGCGTACCTTGCCCATGCCGGAACAGGTCGGGCAGGTGGTTGGTTCAACTCCGCCCTCGGCGCCGGTGCCCTCGCAGGACGAACAGGCCACGGCTGTCGGGACGTTGATGGTTTTCTGCAGGCCGGAATAGGCCTCTTCCAGCGAAACCCTCAGGTTGTAACGAAGGTCCGAGCCGCGAGCGGCACGGCGACCGCCGCCGCCACGCTGTCCACCCATGAAATCGCCGAACAGGTCATCGAACACATCAGAAAACGCGCTGGAGAAATCGCCCGATCCAAAGCCGCCACCACGCTGGCCGCCGCCCATGCCATTCTCGAACGCAGCATGGCCGAACCGGTCATACGCGGCCTTTTTGTCAGCGTCGCGCAGAACGTCATAGGCCTCGTTGGCCTCTTTGAACAGGGCCTCGGCGTCCGGGTTGTCTTTATTGCGATCGGGGTGCAGCTCTTTCGCCTTCCGGCGAAAAGCTTTCTTGATCTCATCCGCCGAAGCACCCTTGGACACGCCGAGCACTTCGTAATAGTCGCGTTTTGACATCGGTATTTCCTTCTGCCTCAACGTAAACGGGCCGGCCCGGCATCCGGACCGGCCCGAATTGGCCCGGTTACCCGTTAGTTGCGCTTGTCATCGTCCAGGTCTTCGAACTCGGCATCGACGATGTCGTCATCGCCGGGCCCCGCATCCGCGGCTGCCGGTTCTTCACTGGCCTCTTCGGACTGCGCCTTGTAGATCGCCTCGCCCAGTTTCATGGACGCTTCGGTCACGTTCTGGATGCCGGCCTTGATCTTGTCGGCATTGTCCGATTCCAATTCGTCCTTGAGCGCGGCCACGGCCAGTTCGATCGCCTCGACGGTCGCCGGATCGACCTTGTCGCCATGCTCCTCGAGCGATTTCTCGGTCGCGTGGATCAGGCTTTCGGCCTGGTTCTTGGCTTCGACCAGTTCCTTGCGCTTGCGGTCGGCTTCGGCGTTCTCTTCGGCGTCCTTGACCATCTTTTCGATGTCTTCCTCCGACAGTCCGCCCGAGGCCTGGATCGTGATCTTCTGTTCCTTGCCGGTGCCCTTGTCCTTGGCCGAAACCGAGACAATGCCGTTGGCGTCGATGTCGAAGGTCACCTCGATCTGAGGCATGCCGCGCGGGGCCGGCGGGATGTCTTCAAGGTTGAACTGGCCCAGGATCTTGTTGTCCGCAGCCATTTCACGCTCACCCTGGAACACCCGGATGGTCACGGCGTTCTGGTTGTCCTCGGCGGTCGAGAAGACCTGAGACTTCTTGGTCGGGATCGTGGTGTTGCGATCGATCAGGCGGGTAAACACGCCGCCCAGGGTTTCGATACCCAGCGACAGCGGGGTTACGTCCAGCAGAACCACGTCCTTGACGTCGCCTTGCAGAACACCGGCCTGGATCGCAGCACCCATGGCCACGACTTCGTCCGGGTTCACGCCTTTGTGCGGCTCTTTGCCGAAGAACTTGGTCACCTCTTCGATGACTTTCGGCATTCGGGTCATACCACCGACCAGAACAACCTCATCCACATCGCTGGCCGAGATGCCGGCGTCTTTCAGAGCGGCCTGGCAGGGCTTCAGCGACTTCTTGATCAGGTCGCCGACCAGCGATTCCAGCTTGGCACGGGTCAGCTTCATGACCATGTGCAGCGGCTGGCCGTTCGCGCCCATCGAGATGAACGGCTGGTTGATCTCGGTCTGGGTGGTCGAGCTGAGCTCGATCTTGGCCTTCTCTGCGGCTTCTTTCAGACGCTGCAGCGCCATCTTGTCCTGGCTCAGGTCGACGCCGTGTTCTTTTTTGAACTCGTCCGCCAGGTAGTTGACGATGCGCATGTCAAAGTCTTCACCACCCAAGAAGGTATCACCGTTGGTCGATTTGACCTCGAACAGGCCGTCGTCGATTTCCAGGATGGTCACGTCGAAGGTACCACCGCCAAGGTCATAGACCGCGATGGTCTGGCTGTCCTGCTTGTCCAGGCCATAGGCCAGCGCGGCGGCAGTCGGTTCGTTGATGATCCGCAGCACTTCCAGACCGGCGATCTTGCCGGCGTCCTTGGTGGCCTGACGCTGGGCGTCGTTGAAATAGGCCGGAACGGTGATCACGGCCTGCGTGACTTCTTCACCCAGATAGCTTTCAGCGGTTTCTTTCATCTTGCCGAGGATGAAGGCCGAGATCTGGCTTGGAGAGTATTTCTGCCCGCGGGCCTCGACCCAAGCGTCGCCGTTGCCGCCATCGACGATGGCGTAGGGCACCATTTTCTTGTCCTTCTGGACTTCTGCGTCATCCACACGACGCCCGATCAGGCGCTTGACGCCAAAAATCGTGTTGTCGGGGTTGGTGACCGCCTGGCGTTTCGCCGGCTGCCCGACCAGTCGCTCGTCTTCGGTGAAGGCGACGATCGAGGGCGTGGTCCGCGCCCCTTCCGCGTTTTCGATGACCTTCGGCTGCGCGCCGTCCATGATGGCTACGCACGAGTTGGTGGTCCCGAGGTCAATCCCGATTACTTTTCCCATTTTTCGATCCCTTTCTTTTCAAGGCGATGTCCCGAGGCCGGAACCCGTTACGGCATCCCTGCCCCGATCTGCTGGGCGCGACAGGTCTACACCATCGCGCGTCCCGGCGTATATAAGGGCGAGGCCTGAGGCCTGCAAGCGTTGTGAAATGCAGGTTTTCGGGAATCTTGGGCCTTTTTTGGCAAGGATTTCGAAAGGAATGAGGTTTCTGTCATGACGCGCCTGAATTTACGGGGGTTCGACATCCGAAAAGGCCATCTGGACGGCGCTGCTCAGCGGCAGATCATCGAGCTTTTGCGGCCGATTCTGAGAGCCGCTCCGCTGTTTCATCCCAGCACCGCTTCGGGGCGCAAGATGTCGGTTCGCATGACGTCGGCCGGAACGTTGGGCTGGGTGTCGGACGGGGCCGGATACCGGTACCAGGACGCGCACCCCAAGGGCATGGCGTGGCCTGCCATTCCGGACCCGATCCTGTCGATATGGCGCGACCTTGCCGGAACCGCTCGAGATCCCGATTGCTGTCTGATCAACTATTACGGCGAAGGCGCAAAGATGGGGATGCACCAGGACAAGGACGAGGCCGATTTCTCGTGGCCGGTCCTGTCGGTTTCGTTGGGCGATGACGCCCTGTTCCGGATCGGCAACACGACCCGCGGCGGCAAGACCGAGTCCGTCTGGCTGAGTTCCGGCGACGTGGTCGTCATGGGCGGTCCCGCTCGGTTGGCCTATCACGGCATCGACCGGATCCGGTTCGGGTCTTCGCGCCTGCTGCCCAAAGGGGGCCGGATCAACCTGACGCTGCGCGTGGCAACCTAACGGCGCGCATCCCAGCTTTTCGAGATGTGCTTGCGGGTAAAGAACTCTCCCAGCAACCCGATCATCATCAGGGCGATACCGACCCACAGCGCATATTCCCAGCTGGAGTTGCGCGGAAAGTAGTTGCGAAACACGAAACCGCGGCACTGATCGATCACGTGAAACAACGGGTTCCAGGCGAACATGGCCAGCATCCATCCGCCCAGCGCATTGCCCACGAACATCTTGCCCGAGAAGATCATGTTCATCCGGCGATAGACATTGCTGAGAATGGTGGAGGTCTGCGGCATCCACGGCTTGAGCGCCATGAAGACCAGACCGACCGCGCAGCCGGTGTACCACGCAAGGATCAGCATCGCGAACGCGCCGCCCGGGTCCTGCATCTCGATCGGATTGACCGCGACGCTGTAGACGAACAGGATCACCAGGATTGAAACGACCTGCGTGTACAAGGTCCCGAAGGCGGCGGCCAATAGCAGAACCATCATGTTCATCGGCGAATGCAGCATCATGGGATTGTTGGTGCCTCCAAGCCCCGCGATCGCACCGACGGACTTGATATGCGTCATGAACAGAAAGATGCCGGACAGGATGTACAGGATGAACTCACCCCGTATCTTGGCAACCCGTCCGCCCAGAAACGACATGATGAAATAGAACACGGTCGCCATCAAAACGACCTGGACGATGTTCATCATGATGGCGATTACGGCGTTGGAATGCTGCGAGCGGATGTTGCGGACCACGGCATGAAACACCAGTTCCGCAAGGTTGAATGCCCCACCCACAAGGCTGCTGCTTCGCTTGTAATAGAACACTCGAACGCTCTTTCCCGGTTTTGTTCCGCCAGCGTGGCACGAATTCCTTGCCGTTCCGTATCCGGCACAGCATAAGTTCGTCAGGTTTTCGGATCAACAAACCATGGAAACGGAGCATTTTTGTGACCTATGACGACCTCATCCCCGTGATCAGACGCCTGGCCCTGGAAGCGGGCGACAAGATCATGGAGATCTACGATGCCGATGATTTTGACGTGAAGGTCAAATCCGATTCCAGCCCCGTGACCGAAGCCGACGAAGCCGCCGATGCGCTGATCTCGGCCGGGCTGCGCGCCGCCTTTCCCGACATCCTGCTGGTGACCGAGGAGCAGGCCGCGTCGCACAGCAAGCAGGGCGATACTTTCCTGATCGTCGATCCGCTGGACGGCACCAAGGAATTCATCAACCGACGTGGCGATTTCACCGTGAACATCGCGCTGGTCGAAAACGGCGTGCCCACCCGCGGCGTGGTCTATGCCCCGGCCCGCGGGCGCATGTTCTATACCCTGGCCGATGGCCGATCGGTCGAAGAAATCGGCGCTCTGGACAAGGACAAACCGGGCGAGGTCACGCCGATATCAGTCTCTGATCCGGACAATTCGGCGCTTTTGGTGGTGGCCTCGAAATCGCATCGCGACCAGGCCACGGATGACTACATCAACAAATACCAGGTCAAAGACAGCAAGTCGGCGGGCTCGTCGCTGAAATTCTGCCTTGTGGCCACGGGCGAGGCCGACCTCTACCCGCGTGTCGGCCGCACGATGGAGTGGGACACCGCCGCTGGCCACGCGGTGCTGGCCGGTGCCGGGGGCCATGTGGTGCGTTTCGAAGACCACGCACCGCTGACCTATGGCAAGGAAGGCTATGCCAACCCGTTCTTCATCGCCTATGCCCCGGGCGTCGAACTCAAGGAGGCCTGATGTCGGTTCTGATCGCGATCCCCGCCCGCTATGCCTCGACCCGCTATCCGGGCAAACCGCTGGTGCCGCTGACCGGCGCAACAGGAAAGCCCATGACCCTGATCGAGCGGTCCTGGCGCGCGGCCATGTCGGTTTCGGGCGTCGACCGGGTGGTGGTGGCCACCGATGACGACCGCATCCGCGCTGCGGCCGAGGGCTTTGGCGCCGAGGTGGTGATGACCTCGGAAAGCTGCGCCAACGGCACCGAGCGCTGCGCCGAGGCGCATGACAGGCTGGGCGGCGGGTACGAGATCGTGGTCAACCTGCAGGGCGACGCCCCCCTGACCCCGCATTGGTTCATCGAGGATCTGGTCAATGGCCTGCGCGCCGCGCCCGAGGCCGGCGTGGCCACGCCGGTGCTGCGGTGCGACGGCGAGGCGCTGAACGGGCTGCTGAACGACCGCAGGCATGGCCGGGTGGGCGGCACCACCGCCGTTTTCGCGTCCGATCACAGCGCGCTCTATTTCTCGAAGGAAGTGATCCCCTTCACCGCCGAAACCTATGCCGGGTCGGATCCGACGCCGGTGTTCCACCATGTGGGCGTCTACGCTTACCGCCCCGACGCGCTGGCCGCCTATCCGAGCTGGCCGGTCGGACCGCTGGAGCAGCTCGAGGGGCTGGAACAGCTGCGGTTCATGGAAAACGGGCGCAAGGTTCTGTGTGTCGAGGTCGAGGCAAAAGGCCGCCAGTTCTGGGAGTTGAACAATCCGCAGGACGTGACCAAGATCGAAAGCATGATGTCCGCGATGGGGTTGGAATAGACGCAAATTCCCCGTTCCCCGCGGGCAGCCTGGCAGCTAACCCATGACCGGCAGACATTCGGCAGGACCACGGATGACCAATATACTTGTGACCGGCGGCGCCGGATATATCGGATCTCATGCCTGCAAGGCACTGGCGCGGGCGGGCTATGTGCCCGTGACCTATGACAACCTCGTCACCGGCTGGCAGGATGCGGTGAAATTCGGCCCGTTCGAACAGGGCGATCTGCTGGACCGCGCGCGGCTGGATCAGGTCTTTGCCACGTACAAACCGGCGGCGGTGATGCATTTCGCCGCGCTCAGCCAGGTCGGCGAAGCCATGAGCGAGCCGGGCCGGTACTGGCGCAACAACGTCACCGGATCACTGAACCTGATCGAGGCGGCCGTGGCCGCCGGTTGCCTGGATTTCGTGTTCTCGTCCACCTGCGCGACCTATGGCGACCACGACAACGTGGTGCTGGACGAAACCACGCCGCAGCACCCGCTGAACGCCTACGGCGCCTCGAAACGCGCGATCGAGGACATCCTGCGCGATTTCGAACAGGCGCACGGGCTGAACCACGTGATCTTTCGCTATTTCAACGTGGCCGGTGCCGACCCCGACGGCGACGTGGGCGAGTTCCACCGTCCCGAGACCCATCTGGTTCCGCTGTTGTTGGACGCGATCGACGGCAAGCGCGACGCGCTGACCGTCTATGGCACCGATTACGACACGCCCGACGGCACCTGCATCCGCGACTATGTCCATGTCTGCGACCTGGTGGATGCGCATGTGCTGGGCCTGCACTGGCTGGAACAGGGCAAGGGCAGCCGGGTTTTCAATCTGGGCACCGGCACCGGGTTTTCGGTGAAAGAGGTGATCGCGCAATCGCACAGCGTGACCAACCGCGAAGTGCCCTTCAATGTCGGTCCGCGCCGGACGGGCGATTGCACCAAGCTGGTGTCAGGTTCGACCCGGGCCGTGGCCGAGCTGGGCTGGCGGCCGAAACGTTCGCGGCTGGAGGTGATGATCGCCGATGCCTGGCGCTGGCATCAGAATGGCCACTACGAAAAGTGATCGTGCCATGGGCGCAGCTGTGAAAACCGACGAAAACGCCCCGGGCTGGATTCGCAGATACCGCCTGCGCCTGAAACGCAAGCGCCTGTTGTGGCGGTCCTTCCGCAGCCGCCACGCGGTGACGCCGGTATCGGACAAGACCCGGCTGATCGCGCCCACCGACATTCTGGCCTTTACCACCCTGCGCACCGAGATCGCGCGCCTGCCCTGGTTCCTGCGCCACTATCGCCGGCTGGGGGTCGATCATTTCCTGATGGTCGACAACGGCAGCGATGACGGCTCGGTCACTTATCTGCTCAACCAACCGGACGTGTCGCTGTGGCAAACGCAGGCCAGCTATCGCGAGGCGCGGTTCGGGCTGGACTGGCTGACCTGGTTGCAGATGCGGCATGGCCACGGCCACTGGACCCTGATGGTGGATGCCGACGAACTTCTGATCTATGCCCATCACGACAGCCGCGACCTGCGCGATCTGACGGGATGGCTGGACCAAATCGGACAGCCGGCCTTTGGCGCGCTGATGCTTGATCTATACCCGAAAGGCCCGTTGGGCACGGCGCCCTATGACCCCGAGACCGACCCGACCGAAACTTTGAACTGGTTCGATCCCGCCCCTTACAGGGCGCGCCGGCAAGAGCCGCTGGGAAACCTGTGGGTGCAAGGCGGCGTTCGCGAACGCGCCTTCTTTGCCGATTGCCCGGACCGGTCTCCAACTCTGAACAAGATTCCGCTGGTGAAGTGGGACCGTCGCTATGCCTTCGTGAACTCCTGCCACTCGGCGCTGCCCCGACACCTGAATTTTGCCTATGACGGGCCTTCCGGGCAAACCCCCTCGGGCGTCCTGTTGCACACGAAATTCCTGCCGCAAGTCGTCGAGAAGTCGCGCATCGAAAAACAAAGGCGCCAGCATTTTCATGATCCCGACCAATTCGGGCCATACTATGATGGCATCATTGCCGGGCCCGACCTTTGGACTCCACAATCAGAACGGTATTCAGGCTGGGCGCATCTGCAGAGCCTTGGACTGCTGTCAGCGGGCGGGTGGACGTGAACGGGGAATCCTGTGCCCCAAAAACCCGTGCTTGGCTAACGGCTTTTAAATACATTGCTTCGCAAGGTGCGAAAATGTCATAAAACGTTAGTGTCCGGCTCCCGTCTGGCCAAATGCGGACCCCGGACATGCTCGCGTATTACAAGAAGGTTGGGCAGCGCGTGAGCCTTTTGGATTCTTACCGGATGAGACTGCGGCGCAAGCGCCGTCTTGTGCGCTGCATCCGCCGAAGACGCGATCTGCGCACCGTCCGCAACAACACCCGGCGGATCCGGTCCGGTGATGTTCTGCTGATGAGCGTCGTGCGCAACGAAAAGATCCGCCTGCCCTATTTTCTGGACTATTACCGCAAGCTGGGCGTCCGGCATTTCCTGTTCGTCGACAATGACAGCACGGATGGCACGCTGGACTATCTCAAGGCGCAGCCCGATGTCTCGGTCTGGTATACGAATGCCAGCTATCGCCGTTCTACATTCGGGATCGACTGGTCCAACTACTTGCTGCGGAAATACGCCCATGGACACTGGGTCCTGACCGTAGATCCGGACGAGTTCCTGATCTATCCGTTCTGCGACACACGTCCCATCGACGCGCTGACCGATTGGCTGGACGGCACCGGAGTGCGCAGTTTCGGGACGATGCTGCTGGACATGTATCCCGAGGGGCCGATACAGGACGCCACCTATCACGAGGGGCAGGACCCGTTCGAGATTGCCGCATGGTTCGACTCGGGCAACTACATGATCACCAAGAACCCGGCCTATGGAAACCTGTGGATCCAGGGTGGGCCACGGGCACGGGTTTTCTTTCAGGACAAGCCCGCGAAAGCGCCCGCGCTGAACAAGATCCCTCTGGTCAAGTGGGATCGGCGCTATGTCTATGTCAGCTCGACCCATGCGCTGCTGCCGCGCGGCCTGAACCAGGTCTATGACGAGTGGGGCGGCGAGAAAACCAGCGGCGCATTGCTGCATGCCAAGCTGATCAACACGCTGGGTGACAAAGCCCGCGAAGAACTACAGCGCGGTGAGCACTACCGTGCGTCCGGCGAATACAGGGCCTATGTCGACCAGTTGGAGAGCAAGCCGGTTTTCTGGTGCAAATGGTCCGAGAAATACATCAACTGGCGCCAACTTGAGATTCTGGGTCTGATGTCCAAAGGGAACTGGGCATGAGCGGGACCCTGGGCATCGTGATGCTGGTCCACACTGCGCTGGACCGGGCTGAGCAGGTTGCCCGGCACTGGACCGCGGCGGGTTGTCCGGTGGTCATCCACGTCGACCGCAAGGTCGACCCGGCTGTGTTCAAAGACTTTGTCGCGACCTGCGGGGATGATCCGCTGATCCTGTTCTGCGACCGCCAGATCTGCGAGTGGGGCGGCTGGGGCATCGTTGCCGCTTCGCAATCGGCCGCGACACTGATGCTGGAGCGCTTTCCCGACATACGCCATGTCTTTCTGTCATCCGGCTCTTGCCTGCCATTGCGCCCGGTTCAGGATCTGATCGATTACCTGAGCGACCGGCCCCGCGTGGATTTCATTGAAAGCGCCACCACCGCCGATGTCAGCTGGACCGTGGGCGGGCTGGACCTTGAACGCTTTACTCTGAGGTTTCCCTTCTCGTGGCGCAAACACCGCAAGCTGTTTGACCGCTTCGTCAAGCTTCAGCGCGCGGTCGGATATCGACGGACAATCCCCAACGGGCTGATCCCGCATATGGGCAGCCAGTGGTGGTGCCTGACCCGGCAGACCCTGACCGCGATCCTGCAGGACCCCAAGCGAGAGGTCTATGATCGATATTTCCGGCATGTCTGGATCCCCGACGAAAGCTATTTCCAGACGCTGGCGCGGCTCTATTCCACCCAGATCGAAAGCCGATCGCTGACCCTGTCGAAATTCGACTATCAGGGCCGCCCGCACATCTTCTATGACGATCACCTGCAGTTGCTGCGCCGATCCGATTGTTTCGTGGCCCGCAAGATCTGGCCGCGCGCCGACCGGCTGTATCAGGCGTTTCTGAACGATCGGTCCCTCGCCGGAAAACCCGCCGAGCCCAATCCCGGCAAGATCGACCGCGTTTTCTCCAAAGCGGTCGAGCGTCGTACCCGCGGCCGCGACGGCCTGTACATGCAAAGCCGTTTTCCCCGCCATGGCAGCGAAAATGGCCTGACCGCGTTTCCTTACTCCGTGTTTCAGGGTTTTTCCGAGTTGTTTGAGGGCTTTGAAAGCTGGCTGGGCAATGCGTCAGGCGCCCGCGTCCATGGGCATCTTTTCAACCCCAAGCGCGCCGAATTCGCCGAAGGAGAGACCATCCTGAACGGGTCCCTCAGCGACAACGCCATTTTGCGCGACTACAATCCGACGGCGTTTCTGTCGAACCTGATCTGGAACACCCGGGGCGAACGCCAGTGTTTTCAATTCGGCCCCGCCGACACCCAGAAGATCAATTGGTTTCTGGCGCGAGACAAGAACGCACAGGTCTGCGTGGTCACCGGTGCCTGGGCTGTTCCGCTGTTTCGGTCGAACATGAATTTCGCCGACATCCGCGCCGAAGCGGCCCGCCTGCAAAAGATCGAGACCGAACAGCTTGAGGTGCTGGATTCCGTGTGGACCAAAGCGCGCGTGCATGTTTGGTCAATGGCCGAATTCGTCGAATCTCCGATGGAACACCTGCAAACCGTCCTTGAAGAGATGGGCGCGACGCAGCCCAGCCATCTGATCGAGGCGCCGACGATGGTTGATCTGGCCGGGTTTGGAAAGTTCCTGCAAAACCTCAAGAACCAGGGAATGCACCCTCACCTGATGGGCGACTTTCCTGCCGACGATGTATTCGGTAATCAGACCCGCCCGTATCGCAAGCCCTACCTGGTGCAATGACCCCGCATGCCGACCGACTTTGACTATTTCATCATTCTTGCCGAAATGCGCACCGGGTCGAACCTGCTGGAGGCAAATTTGAATGCGTTGGACGGCGTGCAGTGTCATGGCGAGGCGTTCAATCCGCACTTCATCGGATACCCGAAAGCAACCGAAGTGCTGGGATTTTCACTGGAAGACAGGGATGCTGCGCCGGACCGCCTGATCGAAGCGATGCGTTCCGCGCCGGAGGGTCTGCACGGGTTCCGGTTTTTTCACTCGCACGACCCGCGGGCCCTGACGATGGCGCTGAACGATCCGCGCTGCGCAAAGATCATTCTCAACCGCAACCCGTTGGACAGCTACATCTCGCTCAAGATTGCGCGGGAGACCCAGCAGTGGATGCTGACCAACGTCAAACGCAGGCGCGCCACCAAGGTTGCGTTTGATGCGGACGAGTTCCGGGACTACGTGGAGGAGCAGCAGGCGTTTCAACTGAGTTTGGTCAACCAGCTGCAAAAAACGGGCCAGACCGCATTTTACATCGGTTACGAGGATCTGACCCAACTGGATGTTCTGAACGGACTGGCGGCATGGCTGGGGGTTGAGGCGCGTCTGGATCAACTGGCCCCGGATCTCAAACCTCAGAACCCGGAACCGGCCCTGTCCAAAGTGACCAATCCCGAAGCCATGGATGCGGCCCTTGCGGCGCTGGACCGGTTCAACCTGCACCGAACGCCGAACTTCGAACCACGACGGGGCCCGGCCGTTTCGCGTCATATCGCGGCCGCGGAAACGCCGTTGATGTATCTGCCGATCCGTGGTGGACCGGAACAGATCGTGGCCCAATGGATGTCCGATCTGGATGGCGGCGAGCTGATCACCGACCGAAACCAGAAACAGGTGCGCCGCTGGATGAAGGCGCATCCGGGTCACCGGAAATTCACGGTCCTGCGGCACCCGTTGGCGCGGGCGCATTCGGTGTTTTGCGAACGGATCCTCGGCACCGGGCCCGGCGCATATACCGGAATCCGCAACCGGCTGCGCAACGGGTTCAAGTTGCCTATCCCGGGCCAGGTGCGCGACGGAAACTATTCGCTCGAGCAGCACTATCAGGCGTTTTCGGCGTTTCTTGAGTTTCTGCAGCTGAATCTTTCTGGCCAGACCCCGATCCGGGTCGACGGGTTGTGGTGTTCACAAGCCCGCATGTTGGAAGGGATCGCGGGCTTTGCCCTGCCCGACCTCATACTGCGCGAGGAAGAGATGGCCGCCGCGCTACCGGATCTGGCCCGCGGCCTAGGGCACAATGCCCCGCCGAAGCCCGGCGTGCCCGCGCCGGACCAGCCCTATTCGTTGGATCAGATCTACGATGACAAGCTCGAGGCGCTGGCCGAGGAAGCCTATCAGCGCGACTATCTGCAGTTCGGATTCGGAAAATGGCGGCCTATCAGGGCCGCACGGTGATCAACGTCCCTTCGTTCACCATCGCATAGATCTCTTCGATCTCTTCGTTCTTGACGGCGATGCAGCCAGCGGTCCAATCCGGCGTCTTCTTCGCGCGCTTGAATTCCTTGCGCAGGTTCGGTTGGCCGTGAATGAAAATGTCTCCACCCGGGTCGAAGCCCATCGCCTTTGCCTTGGCGATATCCTGGCTGTTGGGATAGGAAATCCCCAGCGACAGGTGATATCGGCTGCGAGGGTTGCGGCGGTCGATCAGGTAACTGCCTTCGGGTGTGCGACCGTCTCCGCGCTTGACCTTTGTGCCGCTTGGAGCGAACCCAAGCTCGACATCATATTCGCGCAAGATCTGCTCGTGATGCAGCAGGTACATCTTGCGCGCGCCCTTGTTCACCACGATGGATGTCACCTCGGGTCCGTTGTAGGTTAGAAACCGGGGGCCCGCACTTCCACAAGCCGAAAGGCTCAGTGTTGCCAGTGCACCCAATCCAAATGCTCGACGATCCATGATTTCACTGCCTGCTCGTTTTTTCGCATAATGCCAAAATCCGGCAGAAACGGAAATCACTTTTTGCTGTTCATATGCTCGGTCAGGCGGCGTTCGATCGATTCAAGCCGGTCCAGCACCTCGTCCCGATAGGCATCTGTCTTGACTTCATCCTCGGCGTGGTGGGCATCCTGCATCGAATTCACGATCAGACCGACCAGCAGGTTCACGACCGCGAAGGTCGTGACCATGATGAAGGGCACGAAGAACAGCCAGGCGTAGGGATAGACCTCCATCACGGGGCGCACGATGCCCATCGACCAGCTTTCCAACGTCATGATCTGGAACAGGGTATAGGCCGACAGACCCAGATCACCGAACCACTCCGGAAAGCTGTCCGAGAACAGTTTGGTCGAGATCACCGCGCCGATATAGAACAGGATCGCCATCAGCAGGAACACGCTGCCCATGCCCGGCAACGCCTGGATGAAACCCTCGACCACCCGGCGCAGACGCGGCGCGACCGAGATCACCCGCAGCACCCGCAGGATCCGCAACGCACGCAACACCGAAAGACCCGCACCGCCGGGCACCAACGCGATGCCGACGATCACGAAATCGAAAATGTTCCAGCCATTGAGGAAGAAACGGCGCCCGTTGGCGACCAGTTTCATCGCAATCTCGGCCACGAAGATGGTCAGGCAGATGGTGTCGAGCAGCACGATCACCGGCCCGAATTTCGCCATCAGGCCGTCCGAGGTTTCCATGCCCAGCAGAACTGCGTTCACCAGGATGACGCCGGTGATGAATTGCGAAAACCGCGGGTTCTCGACAAAGGCCTGCAGGCGCTGCCGGATCGTCATGCGAAGGGTCTCCTGTCGGGTCATGGATTCTCTGCCAGTTTGAAGCCGCCCACCAATTCGCTGTGGGATGACCATCGAAATTGGTCAACCACTTGGACCCATTCAAGTGCATAGCCCGCCTGAACAAGATTTTTTGCATCCCGCGCGAAGGTCACAGGGTTGCAGGACACATAGGCGATGACCGGACGGCGGGCCTGAGCCAGCTCGGCCACCTGGGCCTCGGCGCCGGCGCGCGGCGGGTCCAGAACCACGGCGTCAAAGCGGCGCAGTTCGTCCGGCATCAAGGGGCGGCGGAACAGGTCGCGCGCCTCGGTCGTGACCTGTTTCAATCCCGTGGACTTGCGCCAGCCCTGATCCAGCGCGCGGGTCATGTCGGCCGCGCCTTCAACGGCATGAACCTCGGCCCGTTGCGCCAGCGGCAACGAGAACGTGCCGCAGCCCGCGAACAGATCAACCACCCGTTTGGCCGGGCCGACAATCTCCAAAACTGCCAGTGTTAGAGCCTGTTCTCCATCTTTTGTGGCCTGGAGGAAAGCCCCCGGCGGCGGGACCACCGTGGCCGGACCAAAACGCTGTGCGGGTGGGTTGCGCATGGCGATCACCTCGCCATCCCAGGCCAGCCGCGCCAAGCCGTGCTGCTCGGTCGCCTGCGCAAGCGCCAGTTCCAGCGGGCCGTCCAGAGGTTTGCCGCCCTGCACCGCCACGTCCAGCCCGGCTTCGGATAGGGTCAGGGTGACAGACAACACGCCCTTGCGGCTGCCGCCCAGTTCGGCCAGCGCCTTGGCCACGGGGATGACGGCGGTCAGCGCAGGATCCAGCAGCTGGCAATCAGGAATCTCGGTGATCACGTCCGAGGCGCGGCCGTGGAACCCCGCCAGCGCGCCCTTCTTGGTGCGGCGCACCGCGATGGTGGCGCGGCGACGCGACTGCGGCGGCGACGTCAGGATCGGGCGCATCTCGGCCTGCAGCCCCTGAGCAGCCAGCGCGGTACGCACCACCTCGACCTTCCAATCGGCCACGAAGGCGTCCGAGGCGTGCTGCAACTGGCAGCCGCCGCAGCTTTTGTAGTGGCGGCACGGCGGTTTGACCCGATCGTCCGACGGCGTCAGCACCTTGATATCGGTCAGCTCCGAGCCGTCCAGCAGGCCGCTGACCCGCTCGCCAGGCAGCGTTCGGGGGGCATAGACCGGGCCCTCGGCGATGCCGTCGCCCTGATGCCCGAGGCGGAGAATGGTGTATTCCTGCGTCATGGCCTGCCTGATAGCCGGGCTGATGCGCCAACAAAACCCTTATTCGGCGGCCTCGGTCTGGATGAACCCGCCCGACTGGCGGTGCCAGAACCGCGCATACAGCCCGCCCTGCGCCAGCAGGGTGTCATGCGGCCCGCTCTCCACGATGCGCCCGTGATCCAGAACGATGATCCGGTCCATCTCGCTGAGCGTGGACAGGCGGTGGGCGATGGCCAGAACGGTCTTGCCCTCCATCACCCGGTGCAGCGCGGTCTGGATCGCGGCCTCGACCTCGGAATCCAGCGCCGAGGTCGCCTCGTCCAGCACAAGGATCGGCGCGTCCTTCAGGATTGCGCGGGCCAGCGCGATGCGCTGACGCTGACCGCCGCTCAGCTTGACGCCGCGCTCGCCCAGATGCGCGTCATAGCCCTTGCGCCCCTGCCCGTCCTGCAGATCGAGGATGAAATCATGCGCTTCGGCCTTTTTGGCCGCGGCGATCATCTGGTCTTCGGTGGCATCGGGCCGGCCGTACAGGATGTTGTCGCGGGCCGAGCGGTTGAACATCGCGGTTTCCTGCGTGACCATGCCGATCTGGCGGCGCAGGCTGTCCTGCGTGACGCGGGCAATGTCCTGCCCGTCGATCAGAATCTGCCCATTTTCCCTGTCGTAGAGCCTGAGAAGCAGCGAAACCAGAGTGGATTTTCCCGCCCCCGAGGCGCCGACGATTCCCAGTTTTTCGCCCGGCTGCACCGTCAGTGTCAGGTCCGAGACCCCGCCCACGTCGCGACCATAGGCAAAGCTGACATCGCGAAACTCGATCCGGCCCTCGGGCACCGTCAACTCGGTGGCGTCCGGCGCATCCTCGACCCGGTCAGGCCGCGCCAGGGTTTTCATGCCGTTCTCGATCTCGCCCACATGGGCGTAGATCCCCATCAGAGTAAAGCTTACCCAGCCCGTCATCTGCGCGATGCGGATCGAAATGGCGCCCGCCGCCACGATATCCCCGGTGGTCGCCGACCCCGCCTGCCACAGCCACAAGGTGGCGCCCAACAGCAGAACCGGCAGAAGCCCCGCCAGTGTCATCAAAATGAACCGGAAACTGGCCGACAGTTTGCCAAAGGCCAGCGACTTGTCGCGCAGCGCAACCATCGAGTCGCGGGCGGCCTGATCCTCGAATTCGGAATGGGCAAACAGCTTGACCGTCTTGATGTTGGTGATCGTGTCAACAACCTGCCCCGACACCATCGCCCGTGCCCCGGCCCGCGCGGCCGAGCGTGTGCGGATCCGTGGCAGGTACCAGCGCACCAGCAGGAAATACACCGCCAGCCAAGCCACGAAGGGCAGCATGACCAGAGGATGAATAGACCCTAACAACAGCAAAGACCCCAAAAGCGAGGCGAGGGCAAAGACGATGGCGCTGATGGTTTCGGACACGACTGAGGTCAGCGCATTGGCCGTCTGCATCTGTTTCTGGGCGATGCGACCGGCAAAATCGTCGTCGAAATAGGTGACCGACTGGCCCAGCGTCCAGCGGTTCAGCTTGGCCAGCACCAGCGGCGGGATATTGGGCATGACGATATAGTTGTTCGAAACCGAGGACAGCCCGAACAGCAGCGGCCGGATCAGCATGAAGAACGCCACAGCGCCCAGGATCATCCACAGGTTTCGCGGTGTCAGAAAGTTCTCGGGTCCGCTGGCGGTCGCCATGTCGATCACCCAGCCCAGTATCCAGGCGGTTCCGGCCTCCATTGCACCTGCCAGCGCGGAAAACAGCGCGGCGGCGAACAAAATGGGCCAGGCACCTGTCAGGCACCAGCGAATGAACGCCCCCAGCCTTTGCGGCGGGGGCGTCTGGGTGGGTTCAAATGGTTTGATCAGGTCTGCGACCGTCATTCTGCTGCCTCTTCCGCAGGCTCGGGGTTCATGAAGCCACCAGATTGGCGCGCCCAGAACTGGGCGTAAAGACCGCCCTGCTCCAAAAGATCGGCATGGGTGCCTTCCTCGACGATCCGGCCTCCGTCCATCACAAGGATCCGGTCCATCTGGGCGATGGTGCTGAGGCGGTGCGCAATGGCGATCACGGTCTTGCCCTGCATCATGCCGTACAGCGTCTCCTGGATTGCGGCTTCGACCTCGGAATCTAGGGCGGATGTGGCCTCGTCCAACAACAAGATCGGCGCGTCCTTCAGGATCACCCGCGCCAGCGTCACCCGCTGCCGCTGTCCACCGCTCAGCTTGACGCCGCGCTCGCCCACATGGGCGTCATAGCCGGTGCGGCCCTGCGGGTCCTGCAGGTCGAGGATGAAGTCATGCGCCTCGGCCTGTTTGGCGGCGGCGATCATCTGGTCTTCGGTGGCATCGGGGCGGCCATACAGGATGTTGTCGCGCACCGAGCGGTGCAGCAGCGCACCGTCCTGCTGAACCATGCCGATATTGCGGCGCAGGCTGTCCTGGGTAACGATGCGGATGTCCTGCCCGTCGATCAGGATCGCGCCGCTTTCCACGTCGTAGAACCGCAAGAGCAGCTTGACCAAGGTCGACTTCCCGGCCCCCGAGCGCCCGATCAACCCGACCTTTTCGCCCGGCTGGATGGTCAGATTGACATGATCCAGCCCGCCGGTCTCGCGGCCATAGTGGTGCGACAGGTCGCGGATCTCGATCCGGCCATCGGTCAGTTGCAATGGCTTGGCGCCCGGTGCATCCAGCAGGTCGACAGGCTGGGCGATGGTCTCCATCCCCTCGGCCACGACGCCCAGCTGGCGGAAGAAGCTTGTCAACGCCCACATGATCCACCCGGTCATGGCATTCAGCCGCAGCGTCAGCGCAGTGGCCGCCGCCACCACCCCGACCGAGGCGCTGCCCTGCATCCACAGGTAAATGGCCCAGCCGACCACACCGATGATCAGCACGCCGTTCAGCGCGACCAGAACGGCATCCATGATGGTGAAGATGCGCATTTCGATCTGGAAGGTGCGCCGGGTCTCTTCGATCGCTTCGCGCGCATAATCGAGTTCCTGCCGGGCATGGGCGAACATCTTGACCGAATGGATGTTGGTATAGCTGTCCACCACCCGGCCCGTCACCGTAGACCGCGCATCGGACGCGGCCTGCGACGCCGGCCCCACCCGCTGCACCGTCCAGCGCACCAGCAGCGCATAAAGCGCGAACCAGATCAGCAGCGGCAGCAGCAGGCGCGGATCAGCAGCCACCAGCAGGATCGCGGCGCCGATCAGATAGGCCAGCGAGAACGAAATCGCATCGAACACCTGGAACACCACCTCGCCCGCGGCGGGCGGGGTCTGCATGATGCGGTTGGCGATGCGCCCGGCAAAGTCATTCTCGAACCAGCCGACCGACTGGCGAAGAACGTGCTTGTGCGCCCGCCAGCGGATCAGCGTGCCGAAATTGGGCAGGATCGCATTGTTCAGCAGCAACACGTCCAGCACATGCAGGATAGGTCGCAGGAACAGGATGAACAGCGCGACCAGGACCAGCTCGGTCCCGTGGGCCTGCCAGACCTCGGACGGTGATCCGCCCAGCAGGTCGACGACCCGGCCCATGTAATAGATCAGCCCGATCTCGACCGCGGCCACGATGATCGACATCAGCGCGGCCCAGAAGAAGACACGCCGAAAAGGGCGGGAATAATCCAGCATGAAGGGCCACAGCCGTGTCGGCGGCCGGTCGACCTCTTCATAGGCAACAAAAGGGTCTACAAGGTTTTCGAAAAAGCGAAACATGGAGGTGCTCCGATTGAGCAGAAAAATTGAAAATGCGAAAGCAGATGGCGCCAAAACACCACCCGTACGGGTCAGGTGTTCTGGCTTTAGCCGAACCAGATCCCGTAATACATTCGCAGTCCTCCATCCATGTGACAGGCGCACCCTAGCCGGAAACCCAAAGGCTTGTCATCCCCTTTTGAGACTTCCCGTCAAACTTGCAGCAGCGCGTCCCGGTCCAGCGTGAAGTCCGAGGCGATCCAGCGGCTTTCCAGTTCGGTTAGTTTCGCGCCCAGCGCAGGGCCGGAGTAGCGCCCGAGCAGATCGGCGGCCTTGACCGGGAATGTCGCCGAGGCCCCTTTTTTAATGGCCGCGCCTGTCTCAGCCGTCCAGGGCTGTTCCAGAAAGGCACAGCGCAGCAGGGCCGCGTCCTGCCCGTCTTGCAGACCCAGCCGATAACCCAATTCGGCCGCCCCGGAACCGCCCTGCGCGCCGTCCCGGATCCGGGTCAGGCGGGCCAGTTGCGCCTTGCTGAGGCGAAGAGTCCCGGCAACCTCGGGCCCCGCGATGGCTGCCAGACGGAGCAGCGCGTCGGGGGCAAGTCCGGCCTGCGATTCAAGATGGATCAGGATCGGCAGCGCCCGATCGTCGGCGCCGGCCAGCAGATGGGCCAGAACGCCGATGCTGCGCATGGCGGCCACCGATGGGGCCGGGTCGGGCGCGGTCAGCAGTTTCAGCATCTCGGCCCCGACCCGTTCGCGCGACAGCCGGTCGAGCCCGTCCAGATCGGCCGCAATCGCCGCCAGAGCATCCGGGTCCATCCCGGCCTGCGCATCGCCATACCAGGCGTGAAACCGGAAATACCGCAACGAGCGCAGATAGTCCTCGCGGATGCGATCTTGGGCCGCACCGATGAACCGCACGCGCCGCGCCTGCAGGTCGGGCAGGCCGCCCAGCGGATCCAGAATGGTGCCGTCGGGGCGGGAATAGAGCGCGTTCATCGTAAAATCGCGGCGGGCGGCGTCCTCTTCCACCTGGTCCGAAAAGGCCACGACCGCGCGCCGCCCGTCGGTTTCGACGTCGCGGCGAAAGGTTGTGATCTCATGTGGTTTGCCGTCGCTGACCACGGTCACGGTGCCATGATCAATCCCCGTCGGAATCGCCTTCAGCCCGGCCCGTTCAGCCAGGTCCATCACCTGTTGCGGGCGGGCATCGGTGGCGATGTCGAGATCCGAGACCGGGGCCCCCAGCAGCGCATTGCGGACGCAACCCCCAACGAACAGCGCCAGCGCGCCGCCCTCGGTCAGCGCCGCACACACGTTCTGCGTGGCCGGGTTGGTGATCCAGTCTTCGGTGATCCGCATCATTCGCTCATCCGTGCCGCCAGCCCGCGCAACATGCGGGCCGTGGCGCCCCAGATGTAGTAGGGGCCAAAGGGCACCGCGAAGTAATACCGCCGTGTTCCGCGCCAGATGCGCGATTCAACCACATAATTCGCAGGGTTCAGCACATGCGCAAGAGGAACCGAAAATACTTCGTCAACCTCGCCCGGTTCGGCCACCGGGTCAAAGCCGCGCTCCAGAACCGCCACCACCGGTGTCACGGCGAATGACGTGACGGTTTCATGCACCGGCAAGGTACCCAGAATGCGTGGCAGGTCCGGCGGCAGGCCGATCTCCTCCTGCGCCTCGCGCAGGGCGGTTGCGGTCACATCCGCATCGGTGTCATCCTGCTTGCCACCCGGAAAGGCGATCTGCCCCGGATGGTGTTTCAGGGCCGAAGACCGCTTGGTCAGGATCAGGCGCGGATCGTCGCGGGCCAGGTCCACGGCGATCAGAACACCCGCGGGGCGCAGCTTGCGCCCCGCAGGCAGAACCGTCCCGGGATTGAGGTCGAAGTCGCTGGACCCGTCACCGGGACGGGCCAGCGCCGCGCTCAGACGCGGGATCAGGTCAGCCGGCATCCGGATCTTCTGCCTCGAACCCGACGGATTTCGGATCCAGCACGTAATGCGCGCCGCAGAACTGGCAGTCGGCGGTCACGGTGCCTTCATCCGTGGTCATCTTCTCGATGTCCTGGGCCGAGTAGATCGACAGGCTTTGACGCACGCGGTCCTCGGAGCAGGTGCAGCCGAACTGCACCGACTGGGCCTCGTACACGCGGGGCTGTTCCTCGTGGAACAGGCGCACCAGCAGATCGGTCGGCGCCACGGATGGTCCGATCATTTCCAGATCCTCGACCGTGTCCAGAAGAATGTTGACCCGACCCCAGTTCTCTTCTTCCTGACCATCGACCAGATCGGCGGCTGTCAGAACTTCGCCCGTACCCTCGCCGCTGGCGACAAACGGAGACGCCTTTGGCATGTGCTGCAGCATGATGCCGCCGGCGCGCCAGCGTTCGCCCACACCCGGCTCGGTCGACCGGCCAAAGCTGAGCGAGAAGCGGGTCGGCAGCTGTTCGGACTGCGCGAAATACGCCTCGGCACAGGCGCTGAGCGATCCTCCGGCCAGCGGCGTGATCCCCTGATAGGGTTGCGTCCCCTTGCCCTGGTCGATCAGGATCGCAAAGTATCCCTCGCCCACCTGATCAAAGGGAGCACCTTCGGTCAGACGGTCGCGGTCAAAGCTGGCATAGGCCCTGATCTGCGCGGGCTGACCCTCTTCGCGCGGGGCGTAATAGTCGGTGGCGATCATCCGCACGGGCCCCTTGGACTGAACCTGCAGCGACAGCTTCCAGCGCAGCGCGACGGTCTGGCCGATCAGCGCGGTCAGCAAGGCCATCTCGGCCACCAGCGCCTCGACCTGTGCGGGGTAGTTGTGCTGCTTCAGGATGCCGTCCAGCACCCCGTCCAGCCGGGCCACGCGGCCACGCATATCCGATACATCAAGTTGAAAGGGCAGGACGGTATCGTCCCACGCGATTTTCGTTCCAAGAGACATGGGGTTTCCTTAAGCGCCGCAAGTTGGCATATCGCCACCATATAGGTCGTACATTCGGGGTTGAAAGGGTCCTTACATGATCAGACGGTTCGGCGAAACCCCGGAACCGGGACGGAAATACACGCGCCGGGTCGGCGTCTATGCGCTGCTGCCGCGCGGGGCCAGCCTGCTGCTGACCTGCCAGACCGAACCCGGACCCGACTTGCAGCTGCCCGGTGGCGGGATCGACCCCGGCGAGTCGCCAATAGTCGCCCTGCATCGCGAAGTGTTCGAAGAAACCGGATGGTCGATCGCGGACCCGCGGCGGGTTGGTGCGTTTCGGCGATTCACCTACATGCCCGAATATGATTTGTGGGCCGAGAAGGTCTGTCTGATCTACCGCGCTCGCCCGGTTCAACGCAAAGGACCACCGACCGAACCCTTTCACGAGGCGGTTTGGATGAACACCGGCGATGCGGTTCACATGTTGGGCAATGCAGGCGACCGGCACTTCGCGCGGCTGCATCTATCTGGGCTTTAGTTTCCGTTGTACTCGAAAAACACGGCTGAAACGTCATCCTCCATCCCGGCACCCGGCGGCATACCCTGAGTTAATCGCCAGAACATGTCGTCCAGAAACTCAGGCCCGCTGTTCGCACCAAGACATTCCAGCGCCATCCGTTGCAGCCCGTCCTCATCGAGCAGATCACCGTTTTTGACACGGCATTCGGTGAAGCCGTCCGAGTACAACAGCAGCTTGTCACCGCGCTGCAGATAGGTTTCGGTCTGCTGGAACGCCACATCGGGCAGCAATCCGATGGGCAGGCCGCCATCCCCAAGGAACTCTGCCCGGCCGGTCCGGCGCAACAGCAGTGGATGGGGGTGCCCAGCCTGAACCATCCTCAGGTGGCCGTTGCGCAGGTCCACGATGGCGTAGACCATGGTGAAATACTCCTCGATCCCCGTGTCGGCCATCAGGCGGGCATTCAGGATGGCGGCCACCTGCTCGGGTGGCAGCAAGGCGTAGAACTTGTTGAACCGCTTCTCCATTGCGACGTTCTGATCGAAATGCTGGCTGGTCAAATACCCGCCCAACCGCGCCGTCATCATTGCTGACGTGATACCGTGGCCGGAGACATCGATGCTGTAGAACCCGATCCGGTTCGCGCCCGGCGAAAACATCCCCACCAGGTCACCCCCGATGTGGCCGCAGGGTTTGAGCAGCAGGCTGACCCGGGACCTGCCAAATTCCCGATAGAGTTCCGGCACCAGTGATTCCTGTATCTTGCGCGCCTGGATCAGATCCTTGTCGATGGCGTCATGCGCAAGGCGCAGTTCGGACAATGCGGTTTCGATCAACCGGTTCTTGTCCGAAAGCTCGCGCTGCATATCAAGAATGCGGGCCCCTGCCGAAATGCGGGCCCGCAACTCGTCTGCTTCAAGCGGTTTGATCAGGAAATCATCCGCACCGGCATCCAGACCGCGCGCGACTTCCTGCTTCTCACTTTTTGAGGTCAGAAGGATGAAATAGGTATACTGGTCGTTCTCCAACGCGCGAAACGCGCGGCAGAATTCCAGCCCGCCCATGCCCGGCATCACCCAGTCACTGAGCACCAGATCAGGCAGGGCCTTTTTACAGATCTCGATCGCTTCTTCACCGCTGTCGGCCTCGACAACCGTGAATCCCCATTTCTTCAGCGACGCCACCAGAATACGGCGTTGCAGGCGGCTGTCATCGACCACCAGCACAGTCCGGATGGCTCCAAAATCCAGGTCAGCCTTGGCCTCAATTTGGCTGGACACTCGCACGCGAAACCTCTGCGTATTTTCCAACTGGGGTGGGGCAAAGCTACGGCGCTCGGCTTAACAACCGATGAAAGCTGTTCACCGCAGTGGCTTAACCCGGATTTTACCCCGGACCGGTATTCAGAGACGGTTTCGGTCAAGGTGGAGGACGGTGATGATACACTGGCCAAGGGTGCGCCAGCTGCGTGATGAAGTCGGGTCCGAGGAGTTCGACGAGGTCGTCCGGATTTTTCTGGATGAAGTCGGTGAGGTCATGGGCCGCTTGACGTCGGACACCGACCGATCCGCGCTTGAGCAGAACCTGCATTTCCTCAAGGGCAGTGCATTGAGCCTTGGTTTTGAGAGCCTGTCCAAACTCTGTCAGGATGGCGAACGGCGCGCTTCTGCGGGCCATGGGGCGGAAGTCGATCTGGACGCGGTCATCGCGGCTTTTGACCGCTCGCGCGCGGAATTCATGTCCGGCTTAAAGGACAACCTGTAATCGGTCAGATCACAAACTGCGCCAGCGTCTCGTCCTCGGTGATGTCGGTATAGACGAACCCGGCATCGTCGAGATGCGCGAACAGGCGCAGGAAATTGTCCGGCTTGCTGGTCTCGATCCCGATCAGGACTGAACCGAAATTGCGCGCTGATTTCTTCATGTATTCAAACCGGGCGATGTCATCTTCGGGGCCGAGGATGTTCAGAAATTCCTTCAGTGCTCCGGGACGCTGCGGCAGGCGCAGGATGAAGTACTTCTTGACGCCCGAGTAGCGCTGCGCCCGCTCTTTGACCTCGGGAAGACGCTCGAAATCGAAATTCCCGCCCGAGGTGACGCAGACGACCGTCTTGCCGCGCACAAAGCTCTGGACGTCGCCCACCGCCTCGATCGCCAGAGCGCCGGCGGGTTCCAGCACGATGCCTTCGACGTTCAACATCTCGATCATGGTGGTGCAAATGCGGTCCTCGGACAGAACGATCACGTCCGACAGGTGCCGGTCACGCAACAGCTGGAACGGCTTGTCGCCGATCCGGCCCACCGCCGCGCCGTCGACGAAATTGTCCACCTTGTCCAGCGCCACCGGATGGCCCGCCGCCAGCGCCGCGCGCAAACAGGCCCCGCCCGCGGGTTCGACGAACAGGCAATGGGTACGGTCGCCGAACCACGTCGCCACACCCGAGGACATGCCGCCCCCGCCCACCGGCAGCACCACGTGATCGGGCAGGCGGCCCAGCTGTTCTTCGATCTCCACGGCCAGTGAGGCCTGCCCTTCGATCACGTCGTCATCGTCGAACGGCGACAGGAAATACCCGCCCTGCTGCGCACACCAGTCCTGAGCCGCGGCAAGCGTGTGGTCGAAATAGTCGCCGGTCAGGTGGATCTCGACGTTGTCGCCACCAAAGATTCGGGTCTTCTGGATCTTTTGCTGAGGTGTCGTCACCGGCATGAAGATCACGCCTTTGACCCCCATGTGCTTGCACATAAAGGCCACGCCCTGCGCGTGGTTGCCAGCGCTGGCGCAGACGAACAGGTCCTGTCCCTGCTGCTTGCGCATGGCGTTGAACGCACCACGGATCTTGTAGGACCGCACCGGGCTGAGGTCTTCGCGTTTCAGCCAGATGTCGGCGTCGTATTTCTCGGACAGATGGGCATTGCGCTGCAACGGTGTTGCAGGAAACACGGTGCGCATCGCCTGTTCGGCGGCGCGGGCGCGGGTCATGAAATCACTCATGCCGCATTCCCTGCCCCATCAGGCCGACAAGGGCAAGGAATACATCGGTGTACGGGTTCTCAGCCCAGTTCGCGCTTTTCGATGAACACGCCGTACATCGTGGTCAGGATGCTGACGTTGATCATCGGCAGGATCAGGATCCCGAAAAACAGGGCGATCAATACACCCAGTACCGGAATGATCGACAAAACTCCGATCGCCAGCTGAACCAGGAACTGAAACAGGAACGAGACCACGATAAGAACGACGATTGTTCCAGCGGTACCCAGAGTGTTGTTCCATGCCTCGCTCAACGTGATCGGCTGGCCGATTGCCGCAGCCGGCAGGATGATCGACAGCCGATAGAAGCAAATAGCCAGGAAAACCAGGTAGCCGATGGTCAGGATGATCGAAATGGCAATCAGTCCTTCGCCGAGCATGCCTGTCAGGATCCCCATCGGCAGGAACGCAAATGCCATAAGGATCCCCAGCATCAGCCCGCGTCCGAAATAGGCCAGAATGCGATCGAACCGAAAGGTAGGCAGCACGCCGGAAGGATACTCTTCCAGAAGAATGTATCTGTGCCAGGCCACCGCGATCCAGCCCATGATGAGGACCATCACGACGAATAGGAGAAACGCGAACAGAATAAGGGCCCCCGGATTCACCCCCGGCGGTAGCCCGTTCGGATTGTCATCGAATGCCTCGAGTGGAATTCCGGACACCATGAACAGGCCGATGATCGCAACCGTTCCAATTACGGCCGGACCGATAACGATTTGCGCCACCTGCTTGAGATTGCCAAAAACCATCCGAAGCGAGTGGGCAAAAATATTCCATCCGAGCATTCCGAAATTTCCTTAATCAATCCACGGTTGATACCGTTTGACTGCAATTCCGCCGCCCGGTCAATCCACAGCTTCTTGCCCCCACGTCGAAAACCCGCTAGGGGCCAATCGTCTTACGCATAAGGGGAAGTCAGATGTCCGCGCCCAAGAAAGTTGTTCTGGCCTATTCCGGTGGCCTTGATACCTCGATCATCCTGAAATGGCTGCAGACCGAGTATGGCTGCGAGGTGGTGACCTTCACCGCCGATCTGGGTCAGGGCGAAGAGCTTGAGCCCGCCCGCCAGAAGGCCGAGCTGCTGGGGATCAAGCCCGAGAACATCTATATCGAGGACATCCGCGAGGAGTTCGTGCGCGATTTCGTCTTCCCCATGTTCCGCGCCAATGCGCAGTACGAAGGGCTGTACCTGCTGGGTACCTCGATCGCGCGTCCGCTGATTTCCAAGCGCCTGATCGAGATCGCCAAGGAAACCGGCGCTGACGCGGTGGCGCATGGCGCCACCGGCAAGGGCAATGACCAGGTGCGGTTCGAACTGGCGGCCTATGCGCTGAACCCCGACATCAAGGTGATCGCGCCCTGGCGCGAGTGGGACCTGACCAGCCGCACCAAGCTGCTGGAATTCGCCGAGGCGCACCAGATCCCGATCGCCAAGGACAAGCGCGGCGAGGCGCCCTTCTCGGTGGACGCAAACCTGCTGCACACCTCGTCCGAGGGCAAGGTTCTGGAAGATCCCGCCGTTCAGGCGCCCGACTATGTCTATCAGCGCACCGTCCACCCCGAGGACGCCCCGAACGAGCCCGAATATATCGAGATCGGCTTTGAAAAAGGCGACCCGGTCAGCATCAATGGCGAGGCGATGAGCCCCGCCACCATCCTGACCAAGCTGAACGAATACGGCGGCAAGCACGGCATCGGTCGTCTGGATCTTGTCGAGGGCCGGTTCGTGGGCATGAAGTCGCGCGGCATCTATGAAACACCGGGCGGCACCATCCTGCTGGAAGCTCATCGTGGCATCGAATCCATCACCATGGACCGCGGCGCGATGCACCTGAAGGACCAGCTGATGCCGCAATATGCCGAGCTGATCTACAACGGCTTCTGGTACAGCCCCGAGCGCGAGATGCTGCAGGCCGCCATCGACAAAAGCCAGGAACACGTCACCGGCACCGTTCGCGTGAAGCTGTACAAGGGTCTGGCCTCGACCGTGGGCCGCTGGTCGGATCACTCGCTGTATTCCGAGGCGCATGTGACTTTTGAGGAAGACGCCGGTGCCTATGACCAGAAAGACGCCGCCGGCTTCATCCAGCTGAACGCACTGCGGCTCAAGCTGCTGGCGGCACGCGACAAGCGGTTGTCCAAGTGACCGAGGATGACGGCCTGGACGACGAACTGGAAATGTTCATCGAAGCGCAGGACACGGTCTGGTCCGATGTCCTGCGCGAACTGGAACAGGGACAGAAGACCAGCCATTGGATGTGGTTCGTCTTTCCGCAACTGGCCGAGTTGGGCCAGTCGCACATGGCGCAGCTCTACGGGATCGAGGATCTGGGCGAGGCTGCCGCCTATCTTGCCCACCCCGAACTGCGCCGCCGCCTGTCCGAGGTGGCCCGGCTGCTGCTGACCCACGCAGGCAAGGACCCGGCCGAGATTCTGGGCAAGGTCGATGCCAAGAAGCTGCGGTCGTCCATGACCCTGTTCGCCGCCGTGCCCGATGCTCCGCCCGAATTCCAGGCGGTTCTGGATGCGTTCTATGACGGGCAGCCCTGCCCGCGCACGCAACAAGCCTTGGGCTGAGCGGTTTCCCGTAAGGTCACGCTTGCCCCGGCCCCTGCCCTCTGTCACCCCGAACGCAAGTGCGAAATAGGGAGGCAGGGATGCTGCAGGAGATCGCCGAGGGAATCCAGAAGGGACTGGCCGACAAGCGCTTTGACGGCTCGTTGAAATTCGATTGCGGCGCCGATGGCGTGATCGTGCTGGCCGACAACACGGCCACCACCCAGGACCGCGAGACCGATTGCACCATCCGCATCTCGCGCGAGAACCTGGGCAAGCTGCTGACCGGCAAGCTGAACCCGATGACAGGGGTGATGATGGGCAAGCTCAAGATCTCGGGCGACATGGGCGTCGCGATGAAGCTGGGGCAGCTGCTGGGCTAGGCGATAAACTCGTCTCACCACCGCGTGACAAACGGTTTCAACCGATTGCCAGCCGCCCCGTTGCGCGTCAGCCTGAGGCGGAAAGGAGGTCCGCCATGACCCGTTGCCTCGACCAGATCAAGCTGACCCTTCTGTTTGCACTGATTGCGCTGGCGCTGATCCTGCGCGCTCAGCCGGCCCCTGCGGCCGGGACCGAGACGCTGACCGTGGCGGGCGGCTGTTTCTGGTGCGTCGAAGCCGATTTCGAATCCGTACCCGGCGTGATCGAGGCGGTTTCGGGCTATACCGGCGGCACGACTCCGAACCCCACCTACAGCCAGGTCACGAGCGGCGGCACCGGTCATTACGAGGCGGTGCAGATCACCTTCGATCCGGCCCGTGTTTCCCGTGAAACCCTGCTGAACCTGTTCTTCCGCTCGGTCGATCCCACCGATGCGGGCGGGCAGTTCTGTGACCGGGGCGACAGCTACCGCACCGCGATTTTCGTCTCTAACACAGGCGAAAAAGCTTTGGCCGAGCGCAGCAAAGCCGATGCGCAGCGTGCGCTGGGTCGGGCCATCGTGACTCCGGTCTTGCCGCTTGGGGCGTTCTATCCGGCCGAGGACTATCATCAGGATTACTACAAGGGCAAAAAGCTGGTGTTCACCCGGTTCGGGCCGAAACGCCAGCTGAATGCCTACAAGGCCTATCGCAAGGCCTGCGGCCGCGATGCGCGGGTCCGACAATTGTGGGGCAAAGCCGCACCGTTTGCCGGATCTTAATCCAGCGCGGCCTCGCGCACCTCTTTCAGATCGGGAATGACGTCTGCCGTACCAGGCCGCATCACCATCAGCGCAGCGGCCCGGTTGGCCTGGGTGATGGCCTGCGCCATCGGCATCCCCCGGTCCATTCCGGCCAGGACATATCCGGTAAAGGTGTCCCCGGCCCCGGTCGTGTCCACGGCCTTGACCTTGTGGGCGGGAAACTCTGCCGCCGCCTGGCCGCGTTGATGATAGCGGGCGCCTTTTGACCCCAGCGTGACGATGACATGCTGGACCGGCAGATCGGCCGGGGCCAGCCCCGTGGCCTGTTGCAGCTGGGCGGCCTCGACCTCGTTCAGGATCAGGAAATCCAGATAGGGCAGCACCGCCTGCACCGCCGGCGCGCTGAAGGGGGCTGCTGCATAGCACACCGTCAGACCCCGCTCGCGGCCCAGCTTCGCGGCCTCGACCTGTGCGGTGGTCTCGTTCTGGAAAACCAGAAGATCGCCCGTGTCAGAGTCTGTCAGCGCGGCGGAAACCTGATCGGCCCCGATTGCGTGGTTGGCGCCGGGGTACAGGATGATCAGGTTTTCGCCCTGCGCATCCACGGCGATGATCGCATGGCCTGTGGGCTGGTCGACCTGCGCGATGTGCCGCGTGTCGACCCCGTATTCGGTCAACCGATCACGCGCCCACAGCCCGTCGGCCCCCACGGCGCCGACATGGCGCACATGCGCCCCGGCCCGCGCCGCGGCAACCGACATGTTCGCGCCCTTGCCGCCCAGAAACCGCTGCAACCCGCTGGCCGCCAGGGTTTCACCCGGCGCCGGCAGGTGCGGCAGCGCATAGACCATGTCGGCATTGATCGAGCCCAGGTTCCAGATTGCCATCGGATCACGCCATGTCGCACGAGGCCAGGATGGCCATGTTCAGGATGTCATTCGCGGTCGAGCCGGTCGAACAGATCTGGATCGGCTTGTCGATGCCGGTCAGGATCGGGCCGATCACCGTGGCTCCGGCCATTTCCTGCATCAGCTTGGTGGAAATCGAGGCCGAGTGCCGCGCGGGCACGATCAGGATGTTGGCCGGCCCGGTCAGGCGGCAGAAGGGATAGGCCTCTTGCTGGTGGGCGTTCAGCGCCACGTCGACGGTCATCTCGCCTTCGTATTCGAAATCGACGCCGCGCGCTTCCAGCACTTGCGGGGCCTTGTACAGCTTTTCGGTCCGTTCGGACACCGGATAGCCAAAGGTCGAGAAGCTTACAAACGCCACCCGAGGCTCCAGTCCCATGTGGCGGGCAACCGTGGCGGCGCGTTCGGCAACCGTCGCCAGATCGTTCTCGTCGGGCCATTCATGCACCAGCGTGTCGCCGATCAGCACGATCCGGCCCTTGTGCAACAGCGCGGTGATCCCGGCGGCGCCATGGGCAGCGTCGGCGTCGAATACGTGATTGATCTGGTCCAGAACATGCGCCGATTTCCGTGTTGCGCCTGTCACCAACCCGTCGGCGTGCCCATGGGCCAGCATCAGCGCGGAAAACACATGCCTGTCGCGGGCCGCGAGGCGATGTACGTCCTTGCCATCGAACCCGCGCCGCTGCAGGCGTTTGTAGAGAAAGTCCTTGTAGGTTTGCAGGTGCTGTGTGTTGGCGGCGTTGATCACCTCCAATTCACGCACCGCGTCACCCAGACCAGCGGCCTCGAGCTTGGCTTTCACGTCATCGTGCCGGCCCACCACCAGGGCTTTGCCAAATCCTGACCGTTGATACATCACCGCCGCACGCAAAACGCGGGGGTCGTCACCTTCCGCAAAGACAATCCGGTTTTGTGCCGCACGGGCCCGGGCGTTCAGGCCGCGCAGAATGCTGGCGGTCGGGTCCATGCGCGACTTGAGGCTCAGCTCATAGGCCTCCATGTCGATGATCGGCCGCCGGGCCGCGCCTGTGTCCATCCCGGCCTTCGCAACCGCGGGCGGAATCCGATGGATCAGACGCGGATCGAACGGCGTGGGAATGATGTAGTCGCGCCCGAAGGTCAGCGATTTGCCATAGGCCAGTGCTACCTCGTCGGGCACATCCTCGCGCGCCAACCGGGCCAGCGCGTGGGCGCAGGCGATCTTCATCTCGTCGTTGATGGCGCGGGCGTGGATGTCCAGCGCCCCGCGGAACAGGTAGGGAAAGCCCAGAACGTTGTTGACCTGGTTGGGGTAGTCGCTGCGTCCGGTGGCCACGATGGCGTCAACGCGCACCTCGTGCGCCTCTTCCGGGGTGATTTCCGGATCGGGGTTGGCCATGGCGAAGATCACCGGATTGTCGGCCATGCTGGCAACCATCTCCTGCGTGACCGCGCCTTTGACGGATACGCCCAGGAACACGTCGGCGCCCTTCATGGCCTCTTCCAGCGTGCGCAGCTCGGTCGAAATCGCGTGGGCCGATTTCCACTGGTTCATGCCCTCGGTCCGGCCCTGATAGATCACGCCCTTGGTGTCGCAGACGATGCAGTTTTCATGCCGGGCACCCATCGCCTTGAGCAGTTCGATACAGGCGATTCCCGCCGCTCCGGCCCCGTTCAGGACGATCTTCACATCCTCGATCTTCTTGCCCGAGATGTGCAGCGCGTTGATCAGCCCCGCCGCGCAGATCACCGCCGTGCCGTGCTGGTCGTCGTGAAAGACGGGGATGTCCATCTCTTCCTTCAGGCGCTGCTCGATGATGAAACATTCCGGCGCCTTGATGTCTTCCAAGTTGATGCCGCCGAAGGTTGGCCCCATCAGCCGCACTGCACGGCAGAATTCGTCGGGGTCCTCGGTGTCCAGCTCGATGTCGATCGAGTTCACGTCGGCGAAGCGTTTGAACAGGACGGATTTGCCCTCCATCACCGGCTTGCTGCCCAGTGCGCCCAGATTGCCCAGCCCCAGAACCGCCGTCCCGTTCGAGATCACGGCCACCAGGTTGCCCTTGTTGGTATAGTCATAGGCGGTCTCGGGGTTTTCCGCGATGGCTTCACACGGAACCGCCACCCCGGGGCTGTAGGCCAGCGACAGATCGCGCTGCGTGGTCATGGGAACGGTGGCCTGCACCTCCCACTTGCCGGGGGTGGGTTCCAGGTGAAAGGCCAGCGCCTCTTCTTTGGTGATCTTCGCTTTGGGCATTGTGACGGTCGGTTCCATGACTTGGGGGCTTTTCGCCTCATACCGCAGCCGGGGGCGCGCCTCAACGACTATGCGATTTCACCTTTCGTCGCGGTTGGGGGATTTGTAAGGTCGCGCCGGAATACGCCAGAGGGGAGCAGCCTTGTCCAACGTCACGCCGATGATGGCGCAATACCTGGAAATCAAAGAGGCCCACAAAGACGCCCTGCTGTTTTACCGCATGGGCGATTTCTACGAGATGTTCTTCGAGGATGCCGTGAACGCCGCCGAGGCGCTGGACATCGCCCTCACCAAGCGCGGCAAGCACAATGGCGAAGATATCCCCATGTGCGGCGTGCCGGTACATTCGGCCGAGGGCTATCTGCTGACGCTGATCCGCAAGGGCTTTCGCGTCGCCGTCTGCGAACAGATGGAAAGCCCGGCCGAGGCTAAGAAAAGAGGCTCTAAATCGGTGGTAAAGCGCGATGTCGTGCGCCTTGTCACCCCCGGCACCCTGACCGAGGACGCCCTGCTGGAGGCCCGCCGCCACAACTTTCTGGCCGCCTATGCCGAGGTGCGCGACGAGGCCGCGCTGGCCTGGGCCGACATCTCGACCGGGGCGTTTCACGTGATGCCGCTGACCTCGGTCCGCCTCAGCCCCGAGCTGGCCCGGCTGGCCCCGTCCGAGCTGATCGTGGCCGATGGATCCGAGGCCAGTCTGCGCGACACGGTCCAAGACCTGGGCATCGCGCTCACCCCCATCGGGCGGGCCAGTTTCGACAGCACTGCGGCAGAAAAACGCATCTGCGGCTTGTTTCACGTGGGCACGCTGGACGCGTTCGGCAGCTTTGGGCGGGCCGAGATTTCCGCCATGGGCGCGCTGATCGACTATCTGGAAATCACGCAGAAGGGCAAATTGCCGCTGCTGCAGACGCCGATGAAGGAATCCGAGGATCGCGTCGTGCAGATCGACGCAGCCACCCGCCGCAATCTGGAACTCACACGGTCCTTGTCGGGCGGACGGGCCGGATCGCTGCTGTCGGTGGTGGACCGGACGGTGACCCCGGGCGGCGCGCGCCTGTTGGAACAACGCCTGTCCAGCCCCTCGCGCAATCTGGATGTGATCCATGCCCGGCTGGATGCGGTGGATTTTGCCGCCCAGGACAGCCTGATCGCCGCCGATCTGCGCGAGGCGCTGCGCAAAACGCCCGATCTGGACCGCGCCCTGTCGCGCCTGTCGCTCGAGCGAGGCGGTCCGCGCGATCTGGCTGCCATCCGCAACGGGCTGGCGCAGGCGCAGGCGATTGCCGAAATCTGTGCCGGTCAGGATCTGCCGGTGCTGCTGGCGACCGCGGTGCAGAACCTCGTGGGCTTCGACGATCTGCTCGGCCTGCTGGATCAGGCGCTGGTCGCCGATCCGCCGCTGCTGGCACGCGATGGCGGCTTCATCGCCCCCGGTTTCGACGCCGAGCTGGACGAGGCCCGCACCCTGCGCGACGAAGGCCGCTCGGTCATTGCCGGGTTTCAGCAAAAATACGCGGAACATACCGGCATCGCTTCGCTGAAGATCAAGCACAATAACGTGCTGGGCTATTTCATCGAGACCACGGCCACCCATGCCGAAAAGATGCTGAACCCGCCCTTCAGCGAGACCTATATTCATCGCCAGACCACCGCCAACCAGGTGCGGTTCACCACGGTTGAGCTCAGCGAGATCGAAACCCGCATCCTGAACGCCGGCAACCTGGCGCTTGAGGTCGAAAAGCGGCTCTATCAAAGGCTTTCCGACGAGATTCTGGCGCAGGCTGCCCGCATCAATCAGGCCGCGCGCGGGTTGGCTGAACTGGACCTGACCACCGCGCTGGCCGATCTGGCGCGGGGCGAGAACTGGTGCCGCCCACAGGTGGACGGCTCCCGCGCCTTTGATGTCGTTGCGGGGCGTCATCCGGTTGTGGAACATGCGCTGCGCCAGCAATCCGGTGATGCCTTCATCGCCAATGACTGCGACCTCAGCGCCGAGGACGGTGCGGCCATCTGGCTGCTGACCGGCCCCAACATGGCCGGTAAATCGACCTTCCTGCGCCAGAACGCACTGATCGCGCTGCTGGCGCAGATGGGCAGTTTCGTTCCGGCCGAACGCGCCCATATTGGGCTGGTCAGCCAGCTGTTCAGCCGCGTGGGCGCCTCCGACGATCTGGCGCGGGGGCGATCGACCTTCATGGTCGAGATGGTCGAAACCGCGGCGATCCTCAACCAGGCCGATGACCGGGCGCTGGTGATCCTCGATGAAATCGGGCGCGGCACCGCCACCTATGACGGCTTGTCCATCGCCTGGGCCACGCTGGAACATCTGCACGCCGCCAACCGCTGCCGGGCGTTGTTCGCCACGCATTACCACGAACTGACCGCGCTGGCCGGCAAGCTGGAGGGCGTCGAAAATGCGACCGTCGCGGTCAAGGAATGGGAGGGCGAAGTGATCTTCCTGCACGAGGTTCACAAGGGCGCGGCCGACCGCTCTTACGGCGTGCAGGTCGCGCAATTGGCCGGCCTGCCCGCCTCGGTGGTCGAGCGCGCACGCGTGGTTCTGGACCAGTTGGAGAAGACCGAGCGCGAGGGCGGCAAGCAAAAGGCGCTGATCGATGATCTGCCGCTGTTTTCCGCCGCACCG
Organism: Ruegeria sp. BB9; assembly: GCF_056539345.1. Classification (NCBI taxonomy): domain Bacteria; kingdom Pseudomonadati; phylum Pseudomonadota; class Alphaproteobacteria; order Rhodobacterales; family Roseobacteraceae; genus Ruegeria; species Ruegeria sp. BB9. Next base: position 517,126 of record NZ_JBQFUU010000003.1, read on the forward strand.
CCCCCGCCGCCACCGGTTGCGAAGGCCTCGCCGGTCACCGACATGCTGGACCAGATCCTGCCGGACGAGCTGACCCCCCGCGAAGCACTGGACCTGATCTACAAACTGAAAGAGGCGGCCAGATCCTGACCGCCCCATTCAATTGTCACTGAAGCACTGGCCCGTCAGCTGGCCGGGGTCGAGCTGACCCCCACCTGCGCCGGACGCAGCAGGCGGTCATGCAGCATGAAACCTTCGGCCGAGACCTGGATGATCTCGCCCGCCTTGGTGCCCGGCACCGGGGCTTCGAACATGGCTTCGTGCAGGTTCGGGTCGAACTTGTCGCCAACCTCGGGTGTGATGACCTCGATCCCGTGTTTCTGGAATACGTCCTTCAACACGCGCATGGTCAGCTCGACACCTTCGATCAGGCCGGCTGCGACCTCTTTCTGCTCGTCCGTAGCCGCCTCGAGCGCTCGTTTCATGTTGTCGTAGACCGGCAGCATGTCGCGCGCCAGTTTGGACCCACCATACTGTTCGGCCTCGCGGCGGGCCCTGTCGCCACGCTTGCGTGCGTTTTCCGCATCCGCGAGGGCGCGCATGAACTTGTCGCGCAACTCGTCGCGCTCGGCCTTCAGGGCATCCAGTTCCAGCGCTTCTTCGCTGATCTCGGCCATCTCCTCGGCCAGTTCTTCCGCCTCGGCAGTTGCAATGTCGTCCAGAAAGTCTTCGTTCTTCGGCTCTGCCATCTTTTACCCTCTAGCTCCGATCGGAAATCAGCTTCCCAACCAGTTGCGCCGTGTAGTCCACGATCGGCACGATCCGCCCATAGTTCAGACGGGTCGGCCCGATCACGCCAACGGCGCCGATTATCTTTCGATCAGCGTTCATATAAGGAGACACCACCAAAGAGGAACCCGAAAGTGAGAAAAGTTTGTTCTCGGAACCGATAAAAATGCGCACACCTTCGCCTTCCTCGGTCAATTCGAGGAATTCGGCAATGTCACGCTTGCGTTCCAGATCGTCAAACAAGACCCGGATTCGCTCCAGCTCCTCTTCTTGACCGGTTTCGCCCAGCAGATTCGCCCGCCCGCGCACGATCAGACGCGCCGAGTCCGACGCCTCACCCTCCCAGGCCGCAAGGCCGCTTTCCACAAGCTCGCGGGCCAGCACGTCGATCTCTTGCCTGCGCGCTGCGATTTCGGTCTGGATCATCCGGCGCACATCAGACAGTTTCCGTCCCTCGATCAGGGCGTTCAGGAAATTGGCGGCCTCACGCATCGAACTGGGCGTCTGACCCGGAGGTGGCGTGAACAGCCGGTTCTCCACATGGCCATCTGCGAAAACCAAAACCACCAGGGCCCGGTCATGACCCAGGGAAACGAACTCGATATGCTTGATTTCGGATTCGTGCTTGGGTGTCAGCACCAGCGACGCGCCATGCGTGACGTTCGACAAGGCAGCCCCGACGCGATCCAGCATACCGCTGACATCACCGGAATTGCTGCCCAGTGTTTCATCCAGCTTCTTGCGGTCGTCCTCGCCCAGGTCGCCAACTTCAAGCAGGCCGTCGACGAACATGCGCAACCCGACCTGTGTGGGCACCCGGCCGGCGCTGACATGCGGACTGCCCAAAAGGCCCAGAAATTCGAGATCCTGCATGACATTGCGAACCGTTGCCGCACTGACTTTTTCGCTGAGCGACCGGCTGAGGGTGCGGCTGCCGACAGGCTCACCGCTTTCCAGATAGCTTTCGACGATCAGGCGAAACACTTCCCGCGACCGGTCGTTCAACTCGTCCAGAATTTTGCTCGCTTCACTCATCGGTGGTTCCCTTGCTGGGTGGCCATTAAATAGCTGCCAACAGAAAGGTCAATCGGGGTTGCATCGCTGCCATGCCGGGCGTTATCCCCAAGCCAGCAGACAAAGGATATCTCATGCGACCCTCTGGACGAGATTTAAGCGAAATGCGCCCGGTTTCAATCGAGACCGGGTTTACCAAACACGCCGAAGGTTCCTGCCTGATCAAGATCGGCGACACCCATGTTCTGTGCACTGCCACGATCGAGGATCGTGTGCCGCCTTTCATCAAGGGGTCAGGCCTGGGCTGGGTCACCGCCGAATACGGCATGCTACCCCGCGCGACGAACACCCGGATGCGGCGCGAGGCCGCCAGCGGCAAACAGGGTGGCCGGACCGTCGAGATCCAGCGTCTGATCGGCCGCGCCCTGCGCGCCGGGGTCGACCGCGTCGCCTTGGGCGAACGCCAGATCACCGTCGATTGTGACGTGCTGCAGGCCGATGGCGGCACCCGCTGCGCCTCGATCACCGGCGGCTGGGTCGCGCTGCGGCTGGCGGTGAACAAGCTGATGAAGGCCGGCGACGTGATCACGGACCCGCTGGTCGATCCGGTCGCCGCCGTATCGTGCGGCATCTATGCCGGCCAGCCCGTTCTGGACCTGGACTATCCCGAAGACAGCGAGGCCGGCGTTGACGGAAACTTCATCATGACCGGCTCGGGCAAGCTGATCGAGGTGCAGATGAGCGCCGAAGGTTCGGTCTTCAGCCGCGCGCAGATGGATCAGCTGATGGAACTGGCAGAAAAAGGCGTGTCCGAGCTGGTGGCCGCGCAAAAGGCCGCCACCGCATGACCCGCCGGTTCGAAGGTGATCGGCTGCTGGTGGCCACGCACAACAAAGGCAAGCTCGAGGAGATGGCCCATCTGCTCGAGCCCTTTGGCGTGACCGTCGTGGGCGCGGCCGAGATGAACCTGCCCGAACCCGAAGAGACCGAGGACACGTTCGTCGGCAACGCGCGCATCAAGGCCCACGCGGCCGCACTGGCCACTGGCCTGCCGGCCCTGTCCGACGATTCCGGAATCACCATCGATGCGCTGGATGGCGCGCCGGGCGTGTACACCGCCGACTGGGCCGAAACCGGAAATGGTCGCGATTTCCTGATGGCCATGACTCGCGCCCACACCGAGCTTGAGGCGCGCAACGCTCCGCATCCACGCACCGCTCAGTTCCGCTGTACGTTGGTTCTGGCCTGGCCCGACGGCCATGACGAGGTGTTCGAGGGCGTCGCACCCGGTCATCTGGTCTGGCCGATCCGTGGCAAGGACGGGTTCGGCTATGATCCGATGTTCGTCCCTGACGGATTCGACATTACCTTTGCCGAGATGGATCGCTGGGAAAAGAACAAGATCAGCCACCGTGGTCGCGCGGTGGAGCTGTTCGTGAAAGGCTGTTTTGGCGGATGATTGGCGCAACGGGGGCTTTGGCCTGTACGTGCATTGGCCCTTTTGCGAGGCCAAGTGCCCCTATTGCGATTTCAACAGCCATGTTTCCAGAAATATTGATCAAAAACAATGGCTTGACGCATATCTGTCCGAGCTGAAGCGCTCGGCCACCGAAACCCCCGACCGGGTTCTGAACACGATCTTCTTTGGCGGCGGCACCCCATCGCTGATGGCGCCCGAAACCGTCGCCGCCGTGATCGACACCGCCCGCAGCCTATGGCGACCCGCCAATGACATGGAAATCACGCTCGAGGCCAATCCCGGCTCGGTCGAAGCCGGACGGTTCGCCGCCTATCGCGATGCGGGCGTGAACCGGATCTCGATGGGCATTCAGGCGATGAATGACGAAGATCTAAGGCGGCTGGGCCGCATCCATAGCGTGGCCGAGGCACGCGCCGCCTTCGACATTGCCCGCACCTGTTTCGACAGGGTCAGCTTCGACCTGATCTATGCCCGCCAGTACCAGACGCTTGAAGCCTGGCGCGCCGAGCTGACCGAGGCGCTGTCGATGGCGATCGACCATCTGTCACTGTACCAGCTGACCATCGAGGCAGGCACTGCCTTTGGCGACCGCTACTCGGTCGGCAAGCTGCGTGGCCTGCCCGAGGACGACAACGCCGCCGACATGTACGTGGCCACGCAAGAGGTCTGCGAAGCCCACGGCATGCCCGCCTACGAGGTGTCGAACCACGCCGTTCCCGGGGCCGAGTCGCGGCACAACCTGATCTATTGGCGCTATGGCGATTATGTCGGCATCGGACCGGGCGCCCATGGACGGATCACAGTAGATGGCCAACGGATCGCAACCGAAACCCATCTGGCACCGAACGCGTGGCTGAATGCCGCCGAGCAGGGAAATGGCGAGAAGCTGCGGACCCCACTGACCGACGAAGAACAAGCGAATGAATACCTCATGATGTGTCTTCGCTTGACTGAAGGTCTATATATGGACCGTTTCAATCGCCTGTCCGGGCACCCTTTGCCACAACCCAAACTGGACTACCTGCAAGACATCGGAATGATCGCCCAAGACGGACCCCGCGTTTCCGCAACTGCTGACGGCCGCGCGGTTCTCAATGCGGTGATCCGTGAGTTGCTGGATTAGACATGCACTATTTGTGGGCCACACTGGGATTGCTCTGCGTTGCGTTGGCCATGATCGGTGTTGCCCTGCCCCTGCTTCCCACCGTTCCGTTCCTATTGCTGGCCGCCTTCTGTTTCGCGCGCTCTTCTTCCCGGCTGCACAACTGGCTGATGTCTCACCGAACCTTCGGCCCGTTGATCCTTGATTGGCAAACCTCGGGCGCTATCCGGCCAGCCGCAAAAAAGGCGGCGACCCTGTCGGTTGCCGCCGTCTTTGGTTTGTCGGTTTTGGTCTCTGTGCCCAGCCATGTCCTGATTATTCAGGCCGTGACCTTGGGCGCGGTGATGATCTTTATCTGGTCACGCCCTAACGGCTGAGCTTGGCACACAGATCATCCAGTTGATCCAGGTTTTCATAGGTCAACACCACCTGCCCGGTCTCGGTTCCGGGCTTGTGGTTGATGACCACCTTCATCGCCAGAATCGCAGAAAGGTCTTTTTCCAAAGCCCGCGTATCCGCGTCCTTACCTGCATTGAGGTCCCGCGACCGCGGTGCGGGACGATCCTTGTCGCCCTGTTGTTGCTTCTTGACCAGCGCCTCGGTCGCGCGGACTGACAAGCCGTCTTTCACGACAATTTTCGCCAGTTCGGACGGATTATCCGCCGTGATAAGGGCGCGCGCGTGTCCGGCCGAAATTTTACCTTCAATAACAAGGGCTTGAACGTCACTTGGCAGTGAAAGCAGCCTCAGAAGGTTGGCAATATGGCTGCGGCTCTTACCCAGGGCTTCGGCCAGCTTTTCCTGGGTGTGACCGAACCGATCCATCAACTGCTTGTAGCCAGCGGCCTCCTCCACTGCGTTTAGATCAGCGCGCTGGATATTCTCGATGATGGCGACTTCAAGTACTTCGGTGTCGTCAAATTCGCGCACGACGACCGGAATGTCGTGCAACTGTGCCATCTGCGCGGCGCGCCAGCGGCGCTCACCCGCGACGATTTCATATTCGCCGCCGCCGACCGGGCGAACGATCAGGGGCTGGATGATCCCTTTCTCTTTGACCGAGGCAGCAAGCTCGTCCAGTTGATCCTGTGAAAATGTGCGGCGCGGCTGATTCGGGTTTGCCCGCAGCTTCTCGATCGGAACCTTCATGTCTGGCCGACGTGGTTCAGCTGTGACCCGGCCTTCAGGATCCTGTGATACATCCGCCATCAAGGCGGACAAGCCGCGCCCCAATCCGCGAGGTTTTCCTTTTCTGGCGCTCACTTCGCCCTCCTGACAGCCGCTCAGGCAGCCACTTTTTTGTTCTTTTGCATGATTTCGCGTGCCAGATGCCGGTACGCCATCGCCCCCAGAGACCCCGAGTCATATTGAAGGACCGGAAGTGCAAATGACGGCGCTTCGCTGACCCGGACATTTCTGGGTATCTTGGTTTTAAATACCATCTCTCCCAGATTGTCACGCGCATCCTTTTCGACCTGCCGGGACAAGTTGTTGCGGTTGTCATACATGGTCAACACAATACCTTCGATTCTGAGGTCTGGATTCGCAGACTGGCGAACCTCTCGAATCGTCAGCATCAGTTGCGACAGGCCTTCCAGCGCAAAGAACTCGCTTTGCAACGGAACCAACACCGAGTGCGCCGCCACCATCGCGTTGACTGTCAGCAGATTGAGGGACGGCGGGCAGTCGATCAGAACGAAATCAAAACCGAACTTGTCGATCGCCGGTTGCCTGAGCGCGTCGTGCAGCAAGTAGCTGCGTTTTTCATTCGAGATCAGCTCAATATCGGCCGAGCTGAGGTCAACCGTGGCCGGAACGATACTGAGGTTTTCGATTTCGGTTTCCTGCACGACGGCCTCCAAGGGCGCCTCGTCCAGGATCAAATCATACGTGGTCCAATCACGATCCTCGACCCCAAGCCCGGTGGACGCATTTCCCTGCGGGTCCAGATCCACGACCAGAACCTTGCATCCTGCCTCGGCCAAACCCGCCGCCAGATTGATTGCTGTCGTAGTCTTGCCGACCCCACCCTTCTGATTGGCAACCGCCATGATACGAGGTCCTGCAGGGCGCGACAGATCAACCACGTGAGACTCCTTTGATCTTCAGGATGACAGCTTGGGGGTCAGTTAAACTATTAGCCGGCTCCGTGGTAAAACTCCATTCCCGTTGTGCCGCGTCGATTTCTTTTTTCCAGGTGGCGCCTTTGGGAAACACGGCCACTCCATCTTCCTTTAAATGCCTGTCACAAAATGACAATAAGGTCGTCAGGTCCGCGAGCGCCCTTGCGGACAGGACATCAGCGCCCAAGGGATCCACAACCTCGATCCGCTTTGAAATCACCGAGCAGTTGGCCTTGGTTTCTCGAATGACGGTCCGCAAAAACGCCGATTTTCTCTGATCGCTCTCAACCAGGGTAAATTCCGTCTCGGGCGATGTTTCAGAGGCCAGTATCGCGCAGACCAGCCCGGGAAATCCGCCACCGCTACCCAGATCGACCCAGTGATTCTTTGGCTCAACCAAATGAAAGACCTGGATCGAGTCCTTTACGTGCCGCGACCAAACCTCAGGCAGAGTGCTGCGCGAAACCAAGTTTATCTTCGGATTCCACTTTCGCAGTAGATTGACAAAGATTGACAGCTTTTCGAATGTTTCACGTGAAACATTCAAGCCATCGGGCGAAGCGCACGAGTCGCCGTTCATGCCTTTTTTGCTCTCTGACTGCTTCTGAGTTTCGCCAGTACCAAGGTCAAAGCAGCAGGTGTAACACCCTCCACGCGGCTCGCTTGGGCAATGTTTGCTGGTCGCGCGGTTGACAGCTTCTGCTTCAACTCATTCGAAAGGCCTGTGAGCGAGGAATAGTCAAAATCCGCAGGTATGGCATGGGTTTCGTCGCGCTTCATGGCTTCGACATCTCGTTGTTGCCGAGCTATGTAGTTGGTGTATAGCGCGTCCCTTTCGATCTGCCGACGGGTGTCTTGGTCGACATCCTCCAGCTGCTGGATCAGCGGCACAAGGTCCTCGAAGCACACGTTCGGAAAAGCCAAGATTGCCATTCCGTCCCTGCGGTTACCATCCTGATTCACTTCGATGCCAGCTGCGCGAATTTCCTTGGGGGTATAAGTCCTTTCGGTTAGTACTGACTTCGCAGCGCCCAGCTTTTCCATTTTTGTTTCAAAAGCCAGGCGGCGATGATCCGATATACACCCAATTTCCAGGCCTTGCGGCGTAAGGCGTTGATCCGCATTGTCGGCGCGTAAGGACAGACGGAACTCGGCGCGCGAGGTGAACATCCGATAAGGTTCCGCTACGCCCCGTGTGGTCAGATCGTCGATCATGACACCAATATAGCTATTGGCTCGGGTAAAATGAATTACGTCTCGCCCCTGAACTTCCAGCGCCGCATTCAGGCCCGCGACCAGACCCTGAGCGGCCGCTTCCTCATACCCTGTGGTTCCGTTGATCTGCCCCGCAAGATATAGTCCTGGGATCTCCGGCAAGGCCAAGGACGCGTTCAACGCACGTGGGTCCACATAGTCGTATTCGATAGCATAACCCGGCTGCAGGATCTCTGCAGCCTCAAGGCCTTTGATGGATCGGACATACTCAACTTGTACATCCTGAGGCAGCGAAGTCGAAATCCCGTTTGGATACACCGTGTGGTCATTAACCCCTTCAGGCTCCAGGAAAATCTGGTGGGAGTCCTTGTCCGCAAACCGAACAATCTTGTCTTCGATCGAAGGGCAGTAGCGCGGGCCAACGCCTTCGATATGACCACCATACATGGCCGAGCGCTTCAGGTTTTTCTCGATGATGTCATGGGTGCGGCTGTTGGTATGGGTGATCCCGCACGCGATCTGAGGCGCTTCTACCGCCTTCGACAGGAAAGAAAACAAGGTGGGATCGGCATCCCCTTCCTGGCGCTCCAGACCACTCCAGTCAATTGTACGCCCATCCAGACGCGGCGGGGTTCCGGTCTTCAAACGGCCCATCGGAAGGTCATAACTGTCAAGACGTTCGGCCAACCTGACCGAGGGCCGGTCACCCATGCGTCCGCCAGGGCGTTGGGTATCGCCGATATGAATCACCCCCCGAAGGAACGTACCTGACGTCAGAATCACCGCCTTCGCAGGAATCTCCGAACCATCGCCCAGCACAACCCCGGCAACACGCTTTCCGTCCATCCGAAAATCAACGACTTCGCCGGTCACGACGGTCAGGTTTTGACGCTTCCGCGTTTCCGCCTGCATGGCGGCCCGGTACAATGCCCGGTCAGCCTGAGCGCGTGGCCCCTGAACGGCCGGCCCCTTGCGGCGGTTGAGCAGGCGAAACTGGATACCTGCCCGGTCTGCGACCCGCCCCATAACGCCGTCCAGCGCGTCGATCTCACGAACCAGATGACCCTTGCCCAGCCCTCCAATTGCCGGGTTGCAGGACATGACGCCGATATCCGTCTCGGACAGCGTGACCAGCGCCGTATTCGCGCCCATTCTCGCGGCGGCATGAGCCGCCTCTGCCCCCGCATGCCCCGCTCCGATAACGACGACGTCAAACTCCGAATGTTTCACGTGAAACACTCCTCACTTACCCAAACAAAAGCTGGCGAATATTTCGTCCAGAAGATTTTCCACATCTACTCGACCGACCAAAGACCCCAACGCGCGGATGGCGGTCCGCAGCTCTTCTGCTGCAATATCGTACAGGTCCGGGCCGGAATCCAGAACCCTGAGTGCTTCGGAGAGAGCGGCCGAGGATTTCAGCATTGCAACACGGTGGCGTTCCCGGGTGGCAATACCAGAACTTGCGGTTCTGTCTCTCAAAACTACCGATATGTTGTGAATCAGGCGATCGATTCCCTGACCTGTCTTCCCGGACACGCCTTCTGTCCCATCTAAACGAAGGTCGGACTTCGGCAGAACCTGGATGTCGCCGGATTGCATATCGATTCCCAAAGCTTTCGGGTCCTCGGTCAGAAATACGCGAAGGTCGGCATTTTCCGCCCGCTTTCTAGCCAGAGCGATCCCAAGACCCTCTACGTGATCCTCGGTTTCGCGCAACCCGGCCGTATCTAACAGCGTGACCGGCAGACCTGCCAAGTCCATCCGCACCTCGATAATATCGCGGGTGGTGCCTGCATATTCCGAAGTAATTGCCGCCTCTCGGCCCGCAAGCGCATTCAGCAAGGTCGACTTGCCCGCGTTCGGTGGGCCGACGATAGCCACTTCAAAGCCGGAGCGAATTCGCTCGGCAATCCTCACGCCCTTCGCCTCCCGCTCTAGATCCGCCATGACAGCAGTTACAAGCGATCGGACCTCGGGTGACACATCCGTTGGCACGTCTTCATCTGCAAAATCGATGACGGCCTCCAGCAACGAGGCCGCCCGGATCAAATCCCGCCGCCACCGTTCCGCCAGGTCGCCCAATTCGCCGGCGAGGATTGTCTGGGCCTGCTTGCGCTGTGCCTCGGTCTCTGCGTCGATCAGATCGGCCAGGCCTTCGACCTGGGCAAGGTCCATCTTCCCATTTTCAAGAGCTCGCCGGGTGAACTCACCCGGTTCAGCCAGTCGCAGATCCGGCATTTCGGACAGGACACGAAGAACCGCGTTGACCGAAGCCGTGCTGCCATGGATCTGCAACTCGGCCACATCTTCGCCGGTAAAGCTGGACGGACCGTGGAAGGTCAGGACCACCCCGTCATCCAGACGCGACCCGTCAGGTGCCCGTAACTCACGCAGGCACATGCCACGCAACGGCAAATCTCCACCCGACAGAACCTTTGCCGCGTGGTGCGACTGCGGTCCTGACAGGCGGATCACAGCAACCCCTGCCTTGCCTTGCGCGCTGGCCAAGGCGAATATCGTTTCCATTCGAAGGCCTCGCGTCGGTTACAAGACCGTATTAGGTATTCATCGAGTCGAAGAACTCGGAATTGGTCTTGGTCTGTTTCAGCTTGGACAACAGGAACTCGATCGCGTCGGTTGTGCCCATCGGGTTGAGGATACGGCGCAGAACGAAGGTTTTGGCCAGATCGCCCTTGTCGACCAGCAGGTCCTCTTTGCGGGTGCCGGACTTGAGGATGTCGATCGCCGGGAACACCCGCTTGTCTGCGATCTTGCGATCCAGAACGATCTCCGAGTTGCCGGTGCCCTTGAATTCTTCAAAGATCACTTCGTCCATCCGGCTGCCGGTGTCGATCAGCGCGGTGGCGATGATGGTCAGCGAACCGCCCTCTTCGATGTTGCGCGCTGCACCAAAGAACCGTTTGGGCCGCTGCAGTGCGTTGGCGTCCACACCACCGGTCAGAACTTTGCCGGATGACGGGACCACGGTGTTGAATGCCCTACCAAGTCTTGTGATCGAGTCGAGAAGAATAACAACATCTCGTTTATGTTCGACCAGGCGCTTGGCTTTTTCGATCACCATCTCGGACACGGCCACGTGGCGGGTCGCCGGTTCATCAAAGGTCGAAGATACCACCTCGCCCTTCACCGAGCGCTGCATGTCGGTCACCTCTTCGGGGCGCTCGTCGATCAGCAGGACGATCAGGTAGCACTCCGGATGGTTGCGCTCGATCGAGTGCGCGATGTTCTGCAGGATCACCGTTTTACCGGTCCGCGGCGGTGCCACGATCAGCGACCGCTGGCCCTTACCGATCGGCGCAACCAGGTCGATCACCCGGGCCGACTTGTCCTTGATGGTCGGGTCCTCGATCTCCATCTTCAGCCGCTCGTCCGGATACAGCGGCGTCAGGTTGTCAAAGGCGATCTTGTGTTTCGCCTTTTCCGGGTCTTCGAAGTTGATCTTGGTCACCTTCGTCAGCGCGAAATATCGCTCGTTCTCTTCGGGGGCCTTGATCTCGCCCTCGACCGTGTCGCCGGTGCGCAGTGAGTGCTGGCGGATCATCTCTGGCGAGACATAGATGTCGTCCGGGCCGGGCAAATAGTTCGCCTCGGGCGAGCGCAGAAAGCCGAAGCCGTCCTGCAGCACCTCAAGCACACCGTCGCCGCCCACGGTCCAGCCCTCATCCGCGCGTTCGCGCAGGATCTGGAACATCATCTCGCCCTTGCGCATGGTCGAGGCGTTTTCGATCTCGAGCTCTTCGGCCATGGCCAGAAGGTCTTTGGGGCTTTTGGCCTTCAGATCGGCCAGATTCAGGGATTCGGTTGTCATGATGATACGGACCTTGGCCGCAAGGGTGCGGCACAGCGTTGAATTTCAAACAGGAAGATGCTCCATCCGGACGGATGGGTTGATCCCTACATAAGGCCGGTCGCCGCCCGAGTCAAACCGGTGCGGAAATGACCCTCAGAACTTCAGAATGACCGCCAGAACGATGATGACCATCAAAACGGTCGGAACCTCGTTCATCATGCGGTACTGGCGCCCTGTGAGCGTATTGCGGCCTTCAACGAAATCCTTGCGCCGGGCCATCAGCCAGTGATGGAACCAGGTCATGCCGATCACCGCGGCGCCCTTGACCCAGGGCCAGGACCAGTCCCACCCGACGATGCCGGGAGTGAACACCATGATGAGGCCGCAGACCCAGGCCACGATCATCGCCGGGCGCATGATCACGCGCAGCAGCTTTTCTTCCATTTCAAAGAAGATCTCGGGCGCGCCGTCGACGGTCTGCGCCTTTTCGACGTGATAGACGAACAGACGAGGCAAATAGAACAAACCCGCCATCCACGAGATCACCGCCATGATGTGCAGCGATTTCACCCAAGGGTACAGCGTGAAGAGAAGATCGGTCATCGGGTTTCCCGGCACTGGTCGGACCCTCCCTAATAAAAAAAATAGAAAAGAGAAAGGATGATGGTTTTGTAGGGTGGGCAAAATCCGTGGATTATTGTCTTGTCCGCCAGTTTTCCCCAGGTGGATGAATAAATTCCAAAACTGGGTGATTCTGGTGATTTCATTTTTTACATAATAAAAACAAACAGTTAGATTATACATCGCGGACCTGGACTGGGGATAACTCAAGGGACATCTTTTGATGAACAGGAAGTCCCAAGATCCTGAGTTATCCTTGTCCCGACCGGACAGTCTTTGAGCGACTCAGGGAAGTTTCAGGCCGAAATCGCGGGCTTGCGTGTCAACCGGAAAACCATACAAACCGTTCAAGACCAATGATCCACTTGCCCACGGGGTTTTCCACATGACTGTCCCCATCATTCTTGCCTCGGGGTCCGAGATCCGCGCGCAGTTGCTGCGGAACGCCGGGGTGCCGTTTTCCGTCCAGATCGCCCGCGTGGACGAGGATACCGCCAAACGCGCGCTTCTGGCTGAGGGCGCGCCGCCCCGCGACATCGCCGATGCTCTGGCCGAGCTCAAGGCGCGCAAGGTTAGTGACAAGACGCCCGGCGCGATGGTTCTGGGCTGTGACCAGGTTCTCGATTTCGACGGACGTCTGCTGTCCAAGCCCGAAACGCCCGAAGAAGCGCTGTCGCAATTGAAGGCGATGCGCGGCAAGCGTCACATGCTGCTATCGGCGGCGGTGATCTATCAGAACGGCGAACCAGTCTGGCGCCATATCGGACAGGTCCGGTTGCGGATGCGTGCCAGTTCGGATGCCTATCTGAAGGGCTATGTCGCGCGCAACTGGGACAGCATCCGCCACGCGGTCGGGGCCTACAAGCTGGAAGAAGAAGGCGTGCGCCTGTTCACCAGCATTGACGGCGACTATTTTAACGTCTTGGGTATGCCCCTGCTGGAGCTGCTCAATTTTCTTGCGGTCCGAGGGGTGATCGAACAATGACCGAAAACCGCATTCCACTGGCCGGAGTCATCGGACACCCGATTGCCCATTCCCGATCGCCTGCCCTGCATGGCTATTGGCTGAAGACCTATGGTTTGCCGGGCCATTATGTGCCGATGGATGTTGCGCCCGCAGATCTTGAAACGGTCCTGCGTAGCTTGCCCAAGGCCGGGTTCGTCGGGGCCAATGTCACCGTTCCGCACAAAGAGGCCGCGATGCGTCTGGCGGATCATGTGTCGGACCGCGCCTCGGTGATCGGGGCGGCGAATACGCTGATGTTCCGGGCCGATGGCTCGATCCACGCGGACAATACCGACGGGTACGGGTTCATGCAGAACCTGCGCGCGGGCGCGCCGGATTGGGTGCCGCAGGATGGCCCGGCGGTGGTGTTCGGCGCGGGCGGGGCCGCGCGGGCGGTGCTGCAGGCGCTGGCCGAGGCCGGCGTGCCCGAGATCCTGCTGACCAACCGCACGCGGTCGCGCGCCGATCACCTGAAAGAGGAATTTGGTCAGCGCATCACCGTGGTCGATTGGGTCCAGGCCGGAAACGTGATCGAAAACGCCGAGCTGGTGGTGAACACTACGTCACTGGGCATGCAGGGTCAGCCCGAGCTGCGCGTCCCGCTGGACGGGTTGCAGCCGGGAACGGTGGTGACCGATCTGGTCTATACGCCATTGAAGACCCACCTTCTGGAACAGGCCGAGGCTGCGGGCTGCACGGTCGTCGACGGGCTGGGCATGTTGCTGCATCAGGCGGTGCCCGGGTTCGAGCGGTGGTTCGGCCTGCGCCCCGAGGTTACGGAAGAAACCCGCGCAGCGGTTCTGGCATGAGTTTCTCTCTGGGTCTGACCGGGTCGATCGGAATGGGCAAAAGCACCACCGCCGACCTGTTCGCACAGGAAGGCTGCGCCGTGTGGGATGCAGACGCCGCCGTGCATCGGCTGTATGCGGAAGGCGGCGCGGCGGTCGTGCCGATCCGCGCGGCATTTCCCGACGCGATCGAGGATGGGGCCGTCAGCCGTGACGCCCTGAAACGGATCATCAGCGCCGATCCGACCGCGTTGAAACGGATCGAATCCATCGTCCACCCGCTGGTGGCCCAAGATCGGGAAGCGTTTCGACAGGCGGCCAAGTCGGACATCCTTGTCTTTGATATTCCTCTGCTTTTCGAAACTGGCGGCGAGGCGCAGATGGATGCGGTGGCTTGTGTGTCAATTCCCCCAGACGAGCAGAAGCGCCGCGTCATGGCGCGGGGCACGATGACCGAGGCGCAGTTCGAGCAGATCCGCGCCAAGCAGATGCCGAATGACGAAAAATGCGCGCGGTCGGAGTTCGTGATCGTCACCGACACTCTGGACCATGCCCGCGCACAGGTGCAGGATGTGGTCAGGCAGATCAGGGCAGGATTGGCAGATGCGTGAAATCGTACTGGATACGGAAACCACCGGATTCGATCCCGAAAGCGGCGACCGGATCGTCGAGATCGGGGCTATCGAGCTGTGGAACCACGTCGCCACGGGCGAGACCTATCACGTCTACATCAACCCCGAACGCTCGATGCCGGCCGAGGCCTTCGGCGTGCACGGCATCGGCCCTGACCTGCTGGAGCCGCCGCAACCTGCCGAACCGGGCCAGATCACCCTGAAGGACAAACCTGTCTTTGCGAAGGTCGGGCAGGCCTTCCGCGATTTCGTGGGGGATGCACGGCTGGTGATCCACAACGCTTCATTCGACATGAAGTTCCTCAATGCCGAGTTGGGATGGATGGGCCTGCCCCCGATTCCGATGGAGCAGGCGCTGGACACGCTGGCGATCGCGCGCAAGCGGTTTCCCGGCTCGCCCGCCTCGCTGGATGCGCTGTGCCGGCGGTTCAACATCGACAATTCGAACCGGGTTCTGCACGGTGCGTTGCTCGACTCGGAAATCCTGGCAGAAGTCTATCTGGAGCTGATCGGCGGACGCCAACCAGATTTTGGCCTGTCTTCGGCGTCTGCCGAAAGCTCAACCGGTGGCGACATTTGGCGCCCCGGTCCACGGCCCAGCCCACTGCAGCCCCGGATTACCGAGGATGAGCGTGCTGCGCATGATGCATTTGTCGAAAAGCTGGGCGAAAACGCCCTGTGGTCCCGCACCTGACCCGGGTCAGATGCGGGTTGCCTGATTACGCTTCGGCCTTGTCGGACGCCTCGGCCTGACGGCGCATCAACTCGTTGCGGTACAGACCGACGAAATCGATGTTGTCCAGGTTGACCGGCGGGTAGCCACCGTCGCGGGTGATGTCGCTGACGATGCGGCGCAGATAAGGGAACAGCATCCGCGGGCATTCGATCATCAGGAACGGGTGCAACTGATCATTCGGCACGCCTTCCACGTGGAACAGGCCGCAATAATCGATCTCGCACAGGAACAGGATGTCCTCCAGACCCTTGGCCTTGGACTTGAGGTTCAGCTTGATCGACACCTCGTATTGGTGGTCGGCCGAGCGTTTTTTCGCATCCAGGTTCACCTGGACCGAGATCTCGGGCTGCACGTCGCCCGAGACGCCTTTTTGCGCCATCACGTTTTCAAAGGACATGTCCCGGATGAACTGTCCCAGAATGCGCATCTGGATTTGGGGGGCTGCCTGGGGCTGGGTTGTGCCGGCGGCGGTTTCTTCGGTCATGGATCCGCTCCAAAATTTAAATTCGCCACTGCTTATCAAGTTGGGCCGGGCACCTCAATGCTGGTGCGGCCCTTCCACCCATTTCGACGGTTGTGCGGGTTTTGTGCGCACTTCCGAATACTCTCCGTCTATGATGTCATCCCCACCGAACGGATCGCGCGCCGCCCCGTATTGCGGGCCGGGGCCCATCTGGAACTGGGTAATCGTGACCCGTGATTTGAGATACCGAAAAACCGCGGCCCGCACCCCGGGAACCAGCAGCGCAAAGCCGATTGCGTCGGTGAAGAACCCAGGAGTCATCAGCAGAACGCCCGACAGCAGGATCATTGCACCATTGGCCAGCGGCTCGGTCGGGTCGTCCAGTTCGGAAAAGGCGCGCTGCAGCTGACCCATCGCCATGCGACCTTGTGTCCGCACCATCGCAGTACCCAGAACGGCGGTCAAAACCACGATCGCCAGCGTCGGCCACAGGCCGATCAGACCGCCGACCTGGATAAAAAGGGCGATTTCGATGATCGGCACCAATAAAAATGCCAAGAACAGATACATATGCGCTATCCTTTCCCATAGGCCGGGCTGTGGACTTGCCACCAACTGTCACCTACATAGTGGCACGAGGCCGCGTGTACAAAGTCTCGGTGCTGAAAAGAGGACGAAATGAATTCACCCCTGATCCAGCTTCTGGTGCTGGCTGGCATAGCCATCTTCCTGATCCTGCGTCTCAGAAGCGTGCTGGGCACGCGCGAAGGCTTTGAAAAACCACCGGTGCCGCAGCAACCCGACACCGGGAAGTCGCGTCGTGATTTCGAAGTGATCGACGGCGGTCCGGATCGTGACATTACCGACCATGTTCCCGAAGACAGCGAATTGGCGCAGACGCTGGCTGCGATGAAGCGTGTCGAGCCGAGCTTTTCGGTCAGCGAGTTTCTGCAGGGCGCACGTGGCGCCTATGAGCTGATCGTCATGGGGTTCGAGCGGGGCAACCTGGATGAAATCCAGCCCTTCCTGTCCGAGGAAGTGTTCGAAACCTTCGTCTCGGTTGTCGCCGATCGCGAGGACAAGGGCCTGACGATCGAGGCCGAGTTCATCGGTGTGCGTGAGATGGGCCTGGTGGATGCACAATTCGATAAGGATTCAAACCGCGCCGAGATCACCGTGCGGTTCGTCGGCGAGCTGACGTCGGTCGTGCGTGACCGGGGCGGTGACATCATCGAAGGCAGCCCCAACACGATCAAGCGCCAAAAGGACAGCTGGACCTTTGCCCGCGTCATGGGCGCGGATGATCCGAACTGGCTGCTTGTCGCAACGGACGCATGATCGGAACGCTCCGGTCGCTGATGCTGGTGGCGGTTCTGACCGCCGCCAATGCCGCCGGAGCTGAGGCGACGCGATCCATCCTGTCATTTGCTGACCTTGATGGCTGGGCCGAGGATGACCACGGCGCGGCTTTGTCCGTTTTTCTGGACACTTGCGGGGATCTGGACGATCCGGACTGGCGTTCGTTGTGTGCAGCCGCACGGACATACGAGCCCGATGCCGCGCGCGCCTTTTTCGAACTGTTCTTCCGGCCCATCCTGATCGAGGATGAAAAGGCCCCGCTGTTCACCGGATATTTTGAACCGGAATTGAACGGCTCGCGGACGCGGACTGAAACCTACAGATACCCGGTCTACAAGATGCCGCCCGAGGCGCGGGCGGCTGGGCAATGGCTCAGTCGACGCGAGTTGCTGACCAGTGACGTGATGAAGGGCCGCGGCTTGGAAATCGCCTGGGTCGATGACCCGGTCGAGTTGTTTTTTCTGCAGATTCAAGGCTCGGGGCGCATCCGTTTGCCGGATGGAAGTTCGGTGCGTGTCGGATATGGCGGGGCCAACGGCCACCCCTATCGGTCGGTTGGGGTTGAACTGGTCCGGCGCGGTATTCTGGGTGCGCATGATGTGAGCGCCCGGATGATCCAGTCGTGGGTGCGCAAGAACCCCGAGATTGGGGCCGAGCTTTTGATGCACAACCCGTCCTACGTATTTTTCCGCGAGGTTTCGCGGGTGGCTGCAGACCGCGGTCCTTTGGGCGCAATGAACCGGTCGATCACCGCAATGCGCAGCATCGCCGTTGACCCGGCCTATACCCCGTTGGGCGCGCCAGTCTGGGTCGAAAAAGACGGTAAGACTCCGCTGAGGCGCTTGATGATCGCACAGGACACCGGCTCGGCAATCAAGGGCGCACAACGGGCCGACATCTTTTTCGGAACCGGGGACGCCGCGGGACAGGCGGCGGGCCAGCTCAAGGATCCCGGTCGCATGATCGTTCTGCTGCCGATCCAGCGCGCCTATGCCATGCTGCCGGATGAGTTCTGATGACCCGCCGCAAGCTGACCGAAGACGAGATCGAATTGTGGCACAAGGTAACCCGGCAGACCGAGCGGCTGCACCCGGAGATTCCCCAATCCGTGCACCCATCGACCTTGCCGAAACCCAAGCCGCGAAAAACCCCAAAAGCGCGGATAGACGCCTTTGAACTGGGTCAGAATGCACCGACAAATGGGCGCGGCCACAGCTTGAAGCCCGCAATCGGCGACAGCCTGCGCGCCGCACCCGTACAGATGGACAGCAAGGCCTTTGCGCGGATGAAACGCGGCAAGCTGAAGCCCGAAGGCAAGCTGGATCTGCACGGAATGCGGGTCGATACGGCCCATCCTGCTCTGATCCGGTTCATCCTGTCGGCGCAGGCATCGGGAAAACGACTGGTTCTGGTGGTCACCGGCAAAGGCAAGGACAGAGACGAACCCGGCCCGATCCCGACGCCCCGCGGCGTGCTGCGCAACCAGGTGCCTCAGTGGCTGCATTTGCCACCGCTGGCCCAAGCGGTTCTTCAGGTCAGTCCCGCCCATATCAGCCATGGCGGTGATGGGGCTTACTACGTGTATCTGAGGCGGGTCCGCTAAAGCAGCCGCCGGGCCCTGTGAATACCGATCCAGACTATGCCGCACGTTGCCACGAAAAACCAGGCGATCCACAGGAACTGCGTGCTGAGTGGCACGCCCAGATCGATCAGCCCGCCAGTCAGGCCGGGCCCGACAGCAGACCCCAGCACCATGACGGCGGCAGCCATCGCCTTTATCGCGCCGATGTGACGGGTGCCGTAGAACTCGGCCCAGAACGCGGCGGGCAGCGTGCTGTTGGCGCCGACCGAAATGGCAAGACAGGACAAACCGATTACGGCGCCGGGGATTGTCTGGACAAACGCAAACAGGGCAAACCCGGCAGCCATCGGAATCTGATAGAACGGCATCATCCGCGCCGTTCCCCATCTGTCCAACGCCCAGCCCGAGGCGAACATCGCCAAGATCGACACTCCGGTGTAGACCGGAAACAACGCAACCAGTTGGATGTGGGCCCAGCCCTTGGTCTGCGCCAGATGGACCTGGTGAAAGAAGAACGCAGTAATGAATGCCGAAGGTCCCATGAGCGCCGGCATCATGAACCAGAAAAGCGGGTTCAATAGCGTTTCGCGCCGGGTCCAGTGCCGCCCAAGCATCCCGGTCGCGCTGGTTTCCCGGGCTAGGCTTTGTGGTGTCCGTTCCTGACGCAGCATTCGCATCAACGCCGGTATTCCCAACAACGCGATGGCGGCGGAGAGCGCCCAAAGAAAATGCCAGTCGACAAAGGCCATGGCGGCGACGAACAGCACCGGCAGCAGGGCCTCGCCAACGGCAAATCCCAGCGTTGCGATAGAGAGCGCCCTGCCCCGCGTGGCCGTGAACCACCGGGCCATCGCAACCATGGCAATGTGACTGCACATGCCCTGGCCGAACAGACGCAGCAGAAAGATGACTACGGGCAACAGGATCACCCAGTGATTGACCGCCATCGCCAGCGCGGCGCACGCAAGCCCAACCAGGACAGCCGGGCCCAGCACTCGGACACGATAGATGTCTGTCAGCCCTCCGGCCCAGATCATGACGATCGCAGAAACAGTCGTGCCCAACGAATAAAGACCGCCCCATGCGCCGTGGCTGAGGCCGAACTCGGCCCGGATCTGACCGGCGAAGATCGAAATGAAAAAGGTCTGCCCGAAACTGGACATAAAGGTCAGCAAGACCCCCGCGCCCAACCACGGAGCATTGTCCGCAAGGAAAAGGCGGACCCCGCGCCCAATCACGGAGTGCTGACCCGCACCTGCCCGGTTTCGGTCAGAACAACCTCAGTCGCGCCGGCATCGTTTCGCACGGCCGGCGGCACAAGAAGATCAATACCACCCTGATCCCGGCCAAAGGTCCTGCTGACCCGGCCCGCCGCGTTGAGAATCGACAGAAGTGCCGGAGATGTGGCGGCTACGAAATGCGAGGATTCCGCATCCTTGTTGAAGGCCGTGGTGTCAATGATGCTGACCGGGTACTGCGCCAGCTTCTCGGTCGAGCTGATGTTGCCCAGCCGCTCACCCTTGGCAGTTCCGCGCAGGCGTCCGGACACGTTCAAGATCTTGTCTTTGCGCGAGACCATGATCACAAATTGCTCGGGCGGAGATTTGATTACCGCCATCTGCGACCGGAACACGTCAACGTCGAGATCGGGCGAGATCAGCAACACACCTTCCAGATTGCGCCGCGACCAGCCCGGCTCGCGCAGCTCGGCTTGGCGCATCATCTCCATGGTCAGCGCGCCTCCCATCGAGTGCGCAACGATCAGCACGCGCGGGACGCCCAGGGATTTCAGCGTAGAGATGGTTTGTTGCAGACCGTCGCGGGCAAACAGCATGCTGTCCAGATCATAGGCATAGCCCGATCCGGACCCTCGGCTGGGCCAGGAATAGACCAACGTCTTGCCAGGCAGGCCGATATCGTGAGCCAACTGAGCCGCGCGAAAAACGGTCTCGGTCTGGGTGGCGTTGTAGCCATGAACAAAGATTGTGACTTCCTTGGCGCCGTTCAGCCGTGCTTTCAGATCCTGCTCGGACGGAAATTCGCGCACACCGGCCAAAACGAACTGCCGGCTCGGGTTCGGGTCCGAATAGGAAAACTCAAGCGTCCCGGGGCGGTGGTTCGGCGGGATCGAGACGGTGGTTTCGAGGAATTGCAGGCGGTCAGCACGACGATACCCGTAAGAGCCATCGGCCTCGCGTGCGCGGGTGGTCGCCGCGAACACGGTCTGCGCGGTGCCGACGTCCAACGCTTCGGGCAAGGTGACCGAGATGGATCGGTCAACGCAGCCTCCCAAAACGGAAACCGTGACGAAAATGATCAGATAGCGCAGCACGGAACGATCCCAGACCAACAGTTACGTGCTACGCATAGCGTAACCTGCCGACGCGTCCAGATAATTGCGCAGGACCAACCGGCAAAAACCGGCTGATCATGTTACAGAACGTAACGGCTCAGGTCCGTGGATTTGGTCAGCTCACCAAGGTTTTCATCCACAAAGGCCGCGTTGACCACGATTTCCGCGCCGGCACGGTCCGGCGCGACAAAGGACAGATCTTCGAAAACGCGCTCCATCACGGTGTACAGGCGCCGGGCGCCGATATTCTCGACGCTCTGGTTCACCTCGGCGGCGATCCGGGCTAGCGCGGCGATCCCGTCCTCGGTAAAGCTGACGGTAACGTTTTCGGTGCCCATCAAAGCCGTATACTGGCGGGTCAGCGCGTTGTCCGTCTCGGTCAGGATGCGAACGAAATCCTCTTCGGTCAGCGCACGCAGCTCGACCCGGATCGGCAGACGCCCCTGCAGTTCCGGCAACAGGTCCGAAGGCTTGGCGATATGGAACGCGCCGCTGGCGATGAACAGAATGTGGTCGGTCTTGACCGGGCCGTGCTTGGTGGAGACGGTGGTGCCTTCGATCAGCGGCAGCAGGTCGCGCTGCACGCCTTCGCGGCTGACATCCCCTCCGCGGGTTTCTGCCCGTGCGCAGACCTTGTCGATCTCGTCCAAAAATACGATGCCATTCTGCTCGACCGATTCCAGCGCCGCGCGGGTGACGGCCTCGTCATCCAGCAACTTGTCGGCCTCTTCCCCGATCAGGATGTCATAGCTTTCGGCAACGCTCATGCGGCGCTTGACGGTGCGCCCGCCGAATGCCTTGCCGAAAATGTCGCCCAGGTTCATCATGCCCATCTGTCCACCCGGCTGGCCGGGAATGTCGAACATCGGCATCGGGTTGGACGTATCGGCCAATTCAAGTTCGATCACCGTGTCGTCCAGCTCGCCGGATTTCAGCTTCTTGCGGAACATCTCTCGGGTGCTCTCGCGGGCGTCCGAGCCGGCGATGGCCTCGATCACGCGGTCCTCGGCAGCCTGATGCGCCTTGGCTTTGACCTCTTCGCGCATGTATTCACGGGTCTGGATGATCGCGGCATCGGCCAGATCGCGGATAATCTGTTCGACATCGCGGCCAACATAGCCGACCTCGGTGAATTTGGTCGCTTCGACCTTGATGAAAGGCGCGCGGGCCAGCTTGGCCAGGCGGCGGCTGATCTCGGTTTTGCCCACGCCGGTGGGCCCGATCATCAGGATATTCTTGGGATAGACCTCGTCGCGGATGTCATCCGCCAACTGCTTGCGCCGCCAGCGGTTGCGCAGGGCCACGGCGACAGCGCGCTTGGCATCCTTCTGCCCGATGATGAAACGATCCAGTTCCGAGACGATCTCGCGCGGGGTCAGGTCGGTCACAGGGCAGTCCTTTCGATGGTCGGCAGTCAGCTGCGGCTTAGGTAAGCACGGGGTCGGCAAAAACAACCGAGACCGCACATTTGGCCGCGTTGGTTAACAATGACCCGGCGCCAATGCAATTCTTTCCTGACCTCCGTGTTGGGAGATTTCGGTGTCCTCTGATAGGGTTGGCGGAATGTGCGCGGGACCCGGAGCGTGAAATGACCAAGATTGCCAAGATTACCCTGCTGTTCGTGGTGTTCGTGGACCTGATCGGCCAAGGGCTGGTTTTTCCGATCATCAACTCGCTGATCATGGAGACGAAATCGGGCTTTCTGCCGGCAAGCACGTCCATGGGCAGCCGTCACTTCTACTACGGTCTGGTGATCGGGTGTTTCTTCCTGTCCTGGTTTCTGGGCGTCGTCTATGTCTCGAAAGTTTCGGACTCCATCGGGCGCAAGAATGCACTTCTGGTCTGCCTGGGCGGCGCGCTGGCCGGCTATGCGATCACCATTGCGGCGCTGTATCTCAACAGCCTGATCCTGTTGATCGTGGGCCGGTCGATCACCGGGTTCACGGCAGGAAACCAACCCATTGCGCAGGCGGCCATGATCGACGGCAGCACGGATGCGGCCGATCGTGACCGGAACATGGGTTATATCGTGACAGGGGTCAGCTTTGGCCTGGTCGGCGGCCCGATCATCGGAGCGGTCCTGTCGGATGCGGCGCTGTTGGGCAGCGTTGCCACGCTTAAGACCCCATTCTACGGCGCGTTTGTCCTGGTGCTTATCGCGATCCTGCTGGTGCTGTTCTTTTTCAAGGATACCCGAACCGAACGCGAACCCTTCGTCTTTCGCCCCCGCGATGTGACCGACAGCCTGGTCGCCGTACGTGGCCACCCCATGGTTCTGAAGATCCTGCCCGTCTACGCGTTCTTCATGATCGCGAACGTCACCTTCTACGTGTTTGTGGACAATTTCTTGACCAGCGCTTTTGGTTACGGCGTGATCGGCGGCAGCATGGCCATGGTCGTCATTGGTGTGGCGCTGGCCTTCTCCAGTACGTTTCTCGTGAAACCCGCGCAGGAACGGTTCAGCAAGCACAACATCATATATGTTTCGCTGATCGTCATGGTGATCTGCGGCTTTGCCTTTGCCTTCAGCCCCAGCGGCGTGCTCAGCTACGTGCCGGTGTTCCTGTTCTATTTCCTGTTCGGCGTGGCCTACCCGACCCTTCTGGGCCTGTTCTCCTCGTCGGTCAGCGAGGCGGATCAGGGCTGGGTCATGGGCGTAACCACGGCCGTGTTCTGCCTGGCGGGTGGAATCATGTCGCTGATCGGCGGCGGGTTGATGAGCATCGATATCCGCCTGCCCTATTACATCGTGATCGCCTCGGCCATTCTGGGGCTGATCGGGATGCACCGCCGGTGGAAGGGCAAGGAGATTTCGGCCCTGCTGGCCTGACCCCTAGCCCGAAATGCTCTCAACCGTCAGGTTGCCGTTGGTGTAGACGCAGATGTCGGCGGCAATTGCCATGGCCTCGCGGGCAACCTCCTCGGCCGACTTGTCGCTGTCCATCATCGCGCGCGCGGCTGCCAGGGCAAAGTTGCCACCCGACCCGATCGCCGCCACGTCATGTTCCGGTTCGAGCACGTCCCCGGCCCCGGTGATCACGAACAGGTCACGGCCGTCGGTGACGATCAGCATCGCCTCAAGCTTCTGCAGGTACTTGTCGGTGCGCCAGTCCTTGGCCAGTTCGACCGAGGCGCGAGCCAGTTGACCGGGCGTGGCCTCCAGCTTGGCTTCCAGCCGTTCCAGCAGTGTGAAGGCATCGGCAGTGGAGCCGGCAAATCCGGCGACGATCTCGAACCCGCCGGGCGACAGGCGCCGCACCTTGCGGGCGGTGCCCTTGATCACGGTCTGGCCCAGGCTGACCTGCCCGTCACCCGCGATGACGATCTGGCCGCCTTTCTTGACGCCGATGATCGTGGTGCCGTGCCAACCGGGAAAGTCGTTCTCCACCATTCAAGCCTCCGTATCCGTTGATGCCCTATATGGGCCGGAGGCGCGATCCGCGCAACCCGTTCTCAAACTGCCCAAAAGATATGCAATCCGTGCATCACGGGGTTGTCGGACCAGCAATTGTGAGTCGCCTGTCGCAAGACTAGATGAGGCTTACAACCGACACAGGGTCGGCTGTTTCAAAAAAGGAATGCGCAAATGGCAACCACCGCAAACATCCATGCGCCGCTCGGAGCAGCTACCATCCTGCGTGTAGTGGACGGCATCTCGCACGCTTTCGAAGCTGTCGCCGAATGGAACACCGCCCGCAAGACCCGCAAGCTGCTGTCGCAACTGAGCGATGCCCAGCTGGAAGATATCGGTCTGGTCCGCGAAGATATCGCCAAGATCTGAATTCAGACCGAATTCGACTAAAGACGAATGGCCGCTTGGATTTCCGGGCGGCTTTTTATTTTTGCGCAGACCATGCACAAAAAAAGGCGCCCGATGAGGAGCGCCTTTTTTGTTGAGTTCCGTTCGGTATCAGATGGATTCGTCGATCCAGCTTTGCAGGGCGGCCTTCGGGGCAGCGCCTGCGCGGTTCGAAACCACCTGACCGTCCTTGAAGATGAACAGCGCGGGAATACCGCGTACGCCCATGGCTGCGGCCGAGTTTGGGTTGCTGTCCACGTCGACCTTGGCGATCTTGACCTTGCCGCCATATTCAGCCGCCAGCTCTTCCAGAGCGGGGCCGATCTGCTTGCAGGGTCCGCACCACTCGGCCCAGAAATCCACCACGACGGGGACGTCCGAGTTCTTGACTTCGGCGTCAAAGGTTTCGTCGGTTACGGCTACGGTCGACATATTCTGTCTCCTGAATGACATGCGGTTGGGAGTCGAACGTAGGTGCGCCCATTGGGGAGGTCAAGATATCTGGGCCCGCACCAGCGCATCTGTCACAAGATCGTGTGGCAGCCACATCAGGCGCGCCGTCCGGGTCCACAAAATCGCGGTGCGGATCTCGCGGCCAGGATAGATCTGCGACAGCGCGGCGGCATAGGCGCCCATCTGGCGCAGCAGGCCCTCGGGGCAGGTCTCGGCCCGATCGGGAATCGTGGCGTTCGATTTGAAATCAATGACTTGCACCACGTCATCCGTCACGATCAACCGGTCGATCACCCCGTGGATCCGACGACCGTCCAGAGTGGCCGAGACGGGCACCTCGGCCAGCGCGGCCGGTGCAAAGACGGGGGCCAGGTCCGGCGCGGTCAGTACGCCCGCCGCCTCGGCCAGAAGGTCGCGGCGGTCACCGTCCTGCATATCGGGCAGAAGCCGGGCGCAGAGCTGATCCCACCGGTCGCGTGGCGCCTGGGCCAGATGTTCGAGCAGAAGGTGCAGGCGGGTGCCGCGCAGTTTGGCGGCCTCTTCCTCAAGTCCGGTCTCGCCCGGCAGGGCCTTGGCCCCGCCCAGATCGGACGGGCTGAGCGTCTCGGGATCGGGCGTCGGCTCGGGCGCGGGCCGGTGGAACAGGTCCGGCAGGGTATCCTGCACCGGTTCCGGGGTCGGGCGATGGTCCAGTGGCAGATCCTCCCAATCGCCATGCGCCAGACGGCGGACGCCGGTGCCGGGGATCTCGGTGGCCCCTGCCCGGCCCATCGCCTCTTCGACCAGCTGGTACCAGCTGGACCCGTCCTTGCCCAGATCGCCGGCAGCCGCCACGATCAGCCATTTCTCGGCCCGGGTCAGCGCAACGTACAGCAACCGCAGCCGCTCGTTCTCCTCGCGTTGGCGCGCGTCTTCGCGGGCGCGGGCCACAAGGCCGGGCGACAGGTCGGCGGGCACCTTCCACAGCGGCGTTCCGTCGGCGACCATGATCTCGGCATCGCGGGGCGGCTGCCGCTTGCCGGTGTCCGGCAGGATCACGATCGGCGCCTCCAGCCCTTTCGAGCCATGCACTGTCATCACCCGGATCATGTCGCCCACGCCGGTCATCTGGCGCTTGATCTCAAGGTCGTCGGTCTGCATCCACACCAGGAAGCCCGTCAGGCTGGGAATGTCCGACCGCTCATAGGCCAGTGCCTGCGACAGCAACGCGTTGATGCCGTCCTCGGCCTCGGCACCCAGACGGCCCAAAAGTTTGCGGCGTCCGTCATGTCGGGTCAGCACCCGTTCGATCAGGTCATAGGGGCGCAGAAAGTCCACCTGCCCGCGCAGATCGTTCAGTACCGCCAGCGTTTCGGGAAAATCCCCGGCTCGTTGGCGCAGCGCCGCCCACAGGTACCTTTCCTGCCGACGATGAGCCAGGTCGAACAGCATCTGCTCGGACCAGCCGAACAGCGGCGATTTCAGCACCGTGGCCAGTGACAGGTCATCCTCGGGCGTGGCGAGAAAGCTCAGCAGCGCGGCCAGATCCTTGACCGCCAGTTCCGCGCCCACCTTCAGCCTGTCGGCCCCTGCGATCGGCAAACCCTGGGCCTTGCAGGCGCGGATGATCTCGGCGAACAGGTCCGAGCGGCGCTGAACCAGGATCAGGAAATCCCCCGGCCGCACCTTGCGGCGCACGAATGTGCCGCGCGTGGGGCCGTCTTCGGGGATGGTTTTGCCGGCGTCGATCATGGCCTTGATGCGCGCGGCTATCTGGTTGGCCAGGATCACCGTGTGATGCTGCGCCGCGGGCCGATCGACCGGGTCGGTCCAGTCGCCCTCGTCCGCGTCCTCGACCTTTTCCACCACCGGCCACAGATCGACCCGGCCGGGCAGATCGGCCTTGAAGGCGCGGTGCTGGGACTCTTTCTGAAACCCCGCATCGGCGCGGTTTTCGAACAGGATATCGACCAGCGACAGGATGGCGCTGGAGGAGCGGAACGAGTATTCCAGCGTCCAATCCCACAGTTTAGAGCCTGATTCCTTTAGTTTCCGCCCAAACTCGGCCTGCATCCGGTCAAAGGCCTGCGGGTCTGCCCCCTGGAAGGAATAGATCGACTGTTTCTTGTCGCCAACCACGAAGATCGTCCGCTCGACCCCGGACCGCGCGCCCTCGCCGCTGGTGAATTCCTGCGCCAGTTTCTCGACCACATCCCATTGATCGGGGCTGGTGTCCTGCGCCTCGTCCACAAGGATGTGGTCGACGCCGCCATCCAGCCGGTACAGAACCCAAGCGGCCACCGCCGGATCGTTCAGCAACAGGCGCGCGCGCAGGATCAGGTCGTCGAAATCCAGCCAGCCGCGCAGTTGCTTGCGGCGCTCGTATTCCGGCAGGAAGGCCGCCGCGAAGCGGTGCAGCACCAGAGATTTGCGTGCGGCTGCCAGCGCCAGTCGCCCTTCCCTTGCAGCTTCGACCCGCCGCATCAATGCCTCGAGCGGATCCATCTGCCCCGCCAGAACCCCCTCGCGTAGCGCCTTGGTGGGAAAGCTGTTGATCTTGGCGGTAAAGGGCTCTTTGGCGGATTTGCCGGTCAGGAACACATCTTCCAGCACCGGCAACTGACCCAAGGCGGGTTCAGTGAAGCCCGACAGTTTCTCGGCCGCCTTGGCGTCGGTCTTGCCGCCGCCCGCCAGCGCCGGAAGGATCGAACGGATCAGCTCGACTTCGCCGCCCAGAAACACCTGCGCCAGCAGCGCGTCCTCGTCGAACCCCTCGGGCAGGCCAAAACGGGCCAGCAGGTCGGGCCATTTCAGCGCGGGCGTGAACAGGGTGCGCTTCTGGGCGATCGCGGCGGTCAGCTTGTCAAAGCCGGTATCGGTGATGTGTCGGGCCACGTCCTCGATCAGGCGGGCCTGCGGGCCTTCGGCGAAATCCTCGACGATTTCCTCGCGCAGCAGGGCCGCGGCACGGTCTTCCATCTCGGAAAATTGCGGGCTGACCCCGGCCTCGAGCGGGAACCGCCGTAGCAGCGAGGCGCAGAACGAGTGGATCGTCTGGATCTTCAAACCGCCCGGCGTTTCGATCGCGCGCGCGAACAGGGTGCGGGCACGGGCCAGGCGGTCGGGGTCGATCACCCCTTCGACGCCCAGTTCGGTCAGTTGCCGCTGCAACGTGGCGTCGTCCAGCATCGCCCACTCGCCCAGCCGTTTGAACAGGCGGTTCTGCATCTCGCTGGCGGCGGCCTTGGTGTAGGTCAGGCACAGGATGTGCTGCGGCTGAACGCCGTCCAGCAGCAGCCGCGCCACGCGGTCGGTCAGAACCCGCGTCTTGCCCGAGCCCGCATTGGCCGCCAGCCAGGTCGACGCATCGGGCCGCGCCGCCTGAACCTGCCGTTCGGTCGCTTCGTCGCGCGGGGTCATGTCAGATCCTCGGGCTTGGTTTCGGCGGTGCGGTCCCATTCGCCGAACCGCGCCAGGTGGTCATAGTCGCCCACGTCGCTGTCCTTGTGCATCATCCGGCGCGACGAAAACCCCTGATCAGGCTCTAAATAAAAAGAAATCAGCTCTTTCAGCTCGGCCAGAACCCTGTCGGGCGGCTCTTTGTCCAAGGGTGCCGGGACCTCTTTGTAGGTGCCGCCCATACCGATGAACACGGCGCTGGCCACGGCCATCGGGTCAAATCCGTCGATCCCGCCCTGCTCGGCCATCGCGGCTTCGATCAGCAGCTGTTTGTCGAACTTGGCCTGCTGCGATTCCGAGGGCGGCGTGCCGGTCTTGTAGTCGATGATGGTCAGCGCGCCGCGGCTGTTGCGGTCGATCCGGTCGGCGCGGCCATTCAGGGTGAACCCAATCGGTTCCAGCGTCAGGCGCATCTTGGCCTCGAACGCGATCGGGCCGCCGTCGCTGCGGCGGCTGACCTCGGCGCGCAGAAAGTCGTCGACGATCCGCTCGAGCCGCGCCAGCCAAAGTTTCCGGGCGGTGGGCCAGGCGACATGCTCATCCAGCAACGCCTCGGCCCGTTTCAGGAAATTGTCGCGGGTCAGCAGCGCGCCGTCCAGCACGCTGTCCTTGACGAAATGTTCCAGGATCTCGTGGATCACGATGCCGCGCAGCAGGGCGTCGGGCGCCTGTACCAGCGCGTCCAGCGGTTTCAGGCGCAGAACGTGCTTGGCATAGATCGCATAGGGGTCGCGGATCAGCCGCTTGATCTCGGTCACCGACAGGCGGCGCGGGCGCGCGGCCACCGGCGGGCGCGGTGAGGGGCGCGGTGCGGCGGCGATCCGGGGCGCCTGTTCCAGCATCTCGGACCAGCGCAGCCATGTCTTGCCCCGGTCGCGCATCTGTTCAAGCGCAGCTCGGCCGCCCTGATCCGGCAGGCCCTGCAACAGGTTGGTCAACCGGTTCAGCCAGCGTGACGGAACGGTTTCGGCATCATCCGAGCGGACCGCGCGGGTCAGCCAGACCTCGGGCGCGCCGATGGCCTGCTGGAAATCATGCGCCGACAGGCCGATGCGTCGTTCCGGCAGCAGCAGGCCGGCACGGTCGCGCATCTGGCGGTTCAGCCAGGGGTCTGGCGCGGGAGCCTCGGGCCAGCTGCCTTCGTTCAACCCACCCAGAATCAGCAGGTCGGCACCCTGAACCCGCGCTTCGAGCGTGCCCCAGATCATGATCCGCGGCTGGGGGGCGTCGCGGTCGCGGACCTCTTGTCCGGCCAGCAGCGCACCCAGCAGATCGGCGAAATCCAGCGCCGTCATCTCGCCGCCGTGCTCGGCCTCGTCCGCAAGGCCCGAGATCACCGCCAGCGCCGTTTGGCCAGCGTTTTTCTCCCACAACTCGCCTGCGCCGTCGGTTCCGGCACCGGCAATCGCCTCGGCCAGATCGCGCAGGCGCTGCACCCAGCCGGTCAGGGGCAGAGTGCCGCTGATCTGCTGGTCGCAGAAATGGCGGATCAACCACTGGACCCACGCGTCGGGTATGTCTTTTTCAACGGCAAAGCCGGTCAGGCTGGCGCTGTCGGGGAAGGGCGGGCCATTGCGACGCAGGCGCAGTTCCAGATCGCGGCTGTGCAACAGATGCGCGCCGCGGTCGCCGGCGCTGTGACACAAGGGGTGTTTCAGCAGGGTCAGCAGCGCCTCGGCATCCAGACGGCGCGCGAACAGCCCGGCCACATGGCGCAGGAACCGGCCCGGTGGCGACAGTTGCAGCGGCAGGCCGGCGCTGTCATCGGGCAGGATGTTCCAGCGGTCCAGCGCGGCGCTGACCTGGCGGGTCAGCATCCGATCGGGGGTGATCAGGGCGGCGGTCTGGCCGGTCTCGACCGCCTGCCGCAGGCGCAGGGCGATGGCCAGCGCCTCGGCCCGCGGCGATTGCGCTTCGACCAAGGTGATGTCGCGAGTCGCGGCATCGAGATCGCGCATCTGCGGGCCTTCGCTCATCCAGGCATCGGTGATCGGGGCCGGGCGCAATGCCAATGAAACCAGACGGTTGCGCGCGGGCGAGGGGGGCTGGTCCGGGGTCCAGGTTGCAATCTGGGCCGGCCCGATCCCCAGTTCGGTCATCAGCTTGCGGAACCGGTATTGCGGATGATCCTCCGAGGTCATTGCCGAATCCAGCCGCTCCCAGACATGGGCGGGCTGGTCGAAATCGTACCCCGGCAGGATCAGCGCCCCCTGCGGCAGCCGCGCCACCGCCTGCATCAGCATCAGCGTGGTCCCGCGCGAGCCGGTGGACCCGGCCAGGATCACCGGGTGTTGCGGCGGCGCGTCCTGCCAGCGGGCGATCAGGTTCTCGACCACGCGGCGTTGGCGGGCCTGCACGTCCAGGCTGCCATCCTCGGTCTTCAGAAACTGGTCGGCGATGCCGATGAAGGCCTGCGCCCGTGCCCAATGGCCCGACAGGTCGGTCACGTCCAGCTGCCGGATCGCCTCGGGCGGGACGCCTTCTCCCTGCATCTCTTCGATCAGGGCGGCGAGGCTGTCGGACAGGTCAAACAGCGATGACCGCGCGGCCAGGTCCGGTTGCTGGTCCAGCAGTCGCGCCACCAGCTGCGTCAGTTCCAGCCGGCGACGCAAGGGCGGTACGGCGGGCGGTACACGATCAAGATCGACGCTTTCGCCCAGATCGGTGACCAGCGAAATGCGGGGCAAGAGGCAGGGCGGACCCTGATCGAACAGCTCGCGCACGCGGCGGGCCATGCGGCGGGTGTTCAGCACCAGTTGCACGCGGGCCAGCGCCTCGGGCGGGCGGCCGACGCAGCGCGCCCGCAGCCCACGCACCAGTGCCTGCGGAAAATCCGCACCGGGCGGCACCGCAAAGACCCGGGGGGTGGCGCTGGGGTCAAACATCGGCCAGCATCTCCTCGGCCAGGGCGATGCCTTCGGGGCGGCCCACATCGCACCAGCGCCCGGGGTATTGCAGACCGAACAGCCGGCTATCGCGGTGCATCCGGTCCCACAAGACATTGAGCGAGAACGCTTTTTCCGGAATGTCCGCCAAACCGTCGGTCTTGAGGATCTGAATGCCGCCATAGACGTGACCCGGCCCGCGTGCAAGCCGGCCTTGGGGGTCGATCCTGAAATCTCCGGGGCCTGTATGTCCGATCGTCTGTGCGATCGGCACGCAGATCAACAGCGCGTCCATCCGCGCCGGGTCCCAGGCCGCCTGCAGCAGTTCCAAAGGGTTGGGCCCGGACCAGATCGCATCGGTGTTCATCGTGAAAACCGGACCCGGACCCAACAGCGGCAAGGCCGCCCGCAATCCGCCGCCGGTTTCCAGGATGTCCGGCTGTTCGTGTGAAAGCAGGACACCACGTGGCGCCAAATGATCCGCCAGCTGATCAGCAAGGTAATGCAGGTTCGCGACCACCCGTCGCGGCCGCACCGCATCCGTTAGGTCCAGCGCATGGTCGATCAGCGGCCGCCCGGCCACCGGGATCAGCGGCTTGGGCCGGGTGCGGGTCAACGCGCCCATTCGGGTGCCGAAACCGGCGGCAAACAGCATGATAGCCTCGGGTGTATCGGTCATCCGGCCCTCAGCCTTGCAAGGTTTTCGGGCGTTGGGGATGGCAGCGCCTGCCGAACCAGATCCGCGACCGAGACCAGCGCCGGATGCTCGAGATCGCGCATCAGATGACCCCAGGCCGCCGGGATAAAATCCACGTAATGCGGTTTGCCATAGTCGGTGGCGAGGCGGGCAAATCCGCCCAATATCCGGAGGTTGCGTTGGGCGCCGAGGACACTGTACGCCGTGCGGAAATCGTGGTCATCCACACCTGTTGCCGTGATGTAGCGGTTGACCATGCTCATCTCGATTGCGGCCGGGACAGTGCGGCGGACATCCTGCAGCAACGACATCAGGTCATAGGCGGGATGGCACAGCATTGCGCTTTGAAAATCCAGCAGGCCGACCCGGCGAACCCCGTCGCGCTCAGGCAGCCAGATCAGGTTCTCGGCATGGTAGTCCCTTAGGGTCACCACCCGCGTGCCCGAGGTTTCCTGCAGCAATATGTCGGCGAACCGATGCTGAAAACGATCATGGGCGTCTACGTCATAGGCGCCTTGTATCCCTTGGGCATATTTGGTGAAGGCAAGGGCCGACAATTCCGCCATGAGGGACGGGTCATAGCTGTCCAACGAGGGCAGGGGCCCAGAGTGCAGGTGGACCAGCACGTCGGTTCCTGCCTCGTACAATTCACGCTCGACCTCCGGTTGCTTCTCGATCAGGCGGGCAAACAGATCGTCGCCGAAATCCTCCAGCAGGAGGAACCCGTTCTCGGCGTCCTCGGCAAGAATCTCGGGCGCGCTCAGACCGACGGACTGCAGGTATTTTGCCACCCTGACAAAGGGCTCCACGTCTTCCCCCTTATCCGAGGGCGCGTCCATCAAAACGGCGGTTTGCCCCGTGTCCGGGTCGGTCAGACGTTCATACCGGCGGTTCGAGGCGTCTCCGGCCAGCGGTGCGCGAGAGGCTTTGGCCCAAGGGGTCCGTGCGATCAGCGCCTCGGCCAGAACTGCGCGGTTGGTCATGCGATCCTCTTCAATTTGTCGGTCCACTTGGGATCGGACCACGTCAGGGTCAGGTGTCGGGTTTCTTCGGCAGCAGGGTCGGCATGAAACTGCACCAACAGGGCCGAGGCCGGCTGTAGCGGACCCAGCTTGTCAGGCCATTCCACCAGGCAGATCGCCGTGTCAAAGGCCTCGGTCAGGCCCAATTCCTCGATCTCATCCACCGAAGTCAGCCGGTACAGATCGGAGTGCCAGATTTCGCCGGCTTTGCCATCGTAAACCTGAACCAGCGTGAATGTGGGCGATGGCACATCTTCGGGCACAGGCAGTGCTGATTGGATCAGATTGCGTGCAAAATGGGTTTTGCCACTGCCGATTGGGCCGTCCAGCAAAATAACGTCGCCGGGCGCCAAATGGGCGGACAGGCGGCTGGCCAGATCGGCGGTTTCTTCCGGTGATGTCAGAGTGATCGAAGCGGGCGAATTCATGGCGCCACAATGAACGGGGCCCGAACCCTCTGCAACCCGGTTCAGGCGGTGATCTGCAACATATCCGGCGTTTCTCCAAGCGCGTGTTCGATCGTGAACCGGACGATGGTTGCGCCGTTCTGGATTGGGCTGACCGTGCACAAGAGCCGGGTGCCGTCGCGCTTGTACAGATCAGAGCTCCACTCGACCCGGTTGTTGCGCATTTCCACGAAGTCCCGAATGTCACCCAGAATTGGATTGGCCTGACATTGCGACTGCCACTGACGGGTGACGTCCAGAACCGTGGCTGGTTCAAAGCCGACCTCGTCCGAGTCTCCCCACAGCAGTTGGTAGGCGTAGTTGGTGAAGGCCAGCGTCCCGTCATCGGCAAACACGGCAACCGCATCCGCAAGCTTGTCGAGGATTGACTGCATAAGGTCCATCTCGGACCGGAATCGGCGGGTCAGGGTGATCTCGGCGGTAATGTCCTCGAACAGGAAGGCGACGGCGCCGTCGGGATGGGGGCGGCCGCTGACCGAATAGACTGAGCCCGACGGCAGTGACCAGGTTTCCTGGTAGTTTCCGTCCTCGGCCGCCTCCAGAAGATCGTTCATCTGCCGGCGCCAACTGCGGTAGTTCTTAGGTTCGGGCATCATGTGCTGATCCCGAAGGCGGTCAAAAAAGCTTGAGATATTCGGCCGGCAACTGAGGAAATCGGGCGGTAAAGCAGTCAGGTCGATCAAGGCGGGGTTGAACAGTGCCAACTGGCGGTTTCGATCAAAGATTGCCAGGCCGATCGACAGCTGCGCGAAGGTTTTCGTCATCGTCTGGACGAATTTGCGCTGGGCGGTCTCGGCCTCGACAATGGCGTTTACGTCGACCGCATAATGCAGGTGACCTTCGTCCAGTTCCACACGCGTCAGATCGAACCACAGCTTGTTGCTGCTATCCTTCACCGGAATTGAGACGCGGGTCTTCTTGCCGGGCCGCGCTTCTTCGGTCAGTTCAGGGAACATGGGTTGGGTCAGATCCGTGTCCGGCCCGCGCGCCTTGCGGGCCAGCGCGACATAGGCGGCGTTGCACCATCTTATCTTGTTGGCATGATCCAGAAGCCACACGGGGTAGGGCGCGCGGTCCATGGCCAGGCGGATCGGATCGTTCGGATCCCTCCTTGCTGGTTCGGTGATGCCGGTCAAATCACGCAACTGCACCCGGACGATGCCGTCGATCCATTCACACCGAACCTCGCGCTCGACCGTACAATCTATGGCCGAAACCACGATATTGCCCTGCTGGCGGACGGTTTCGTAAGTCTCGGGGAAGGCCGGAAAGTCGCGCTGCAGCAGGCGCCTGAGATCATCCCAGTCATTCACTGCCTCGAACCCGGACAGGGCGATGTCGGAGTGGCTGATCAGGCGGCTTCCGTTGAACAGAAACACCGCATCCAGCAACGAAGCCGGCGCAGACAAACCGAAATTGTCACCGCGCCGCGGACGGCGCGGCATGAGCCACTGCAGGGCAAAGCCCGACGAAACCAGGCTGATCGCCGCAAGTATGATCCAGTCGGCCACAGCGCCGCCTACCCCAAAAACAAACCGGACCCGAATTTGCGCTGAAATGGTTAACGGTGTCTTAACTCAGACCTGAAACCGTTCGTTCACGCCCGACGGAACCGGGTTGTCGCCTGTCTGCGCATCGATCAGCTTGCGCGGCCATGTCACCAGCACGATTGCACCGCGTCGCTCGGCCTGGTCCGTCACCGCCTGGTAAGGGTCAGACCCATTTGCAAATTTCAACTCGGCGCCGCTGCGCTCCAAGAGCGTTTTTGCGATGAATAGGCCCAACCCCATACCCTCGTATTCGGGGCGTGTGCGCAGATCGCTTTCGGCGCGTCTGCGGCGCATGAACGGGTCACCGATACGGCCGATGATGTGTGACGGATAACCGCGCCCGTCATCCATGATGCTGACGGTGATCCGGTCCGGCGTCCATTCGGCCTCGACCCAGACTTGTGCGCGAGCAAAGTCCACGGCGTTCTGGATCAGGTTTCGCAGGCCATGAATGATCTCGGGCTTGCGCAGGATCGAGGGCTGCTGGACATCCCCGTCAGGCCCCGGGCCTTCGTCAAAATGTACCTGTTTGCCCCTGTGTATGTGGGGCTCGGCCGCCTCGTGGATCACGGTGGACAAAGGTGCCTGGCGCAGGTGCAGGTCATCTTTGCCGGCCCGACCCATGTCGCGCAGAATGTCCCGGCATCGGTCGGCCTGCTCGCGGATCAGGGCGGCGTCTTCCTTCAGGTCCGGGCGGTCGTCCAATTCTTCGATCAGTTCTGAGCTGGTCAGCTTGATGGTGGCCAGTGGCGTCCCCAACTCGTGCGCTGCGGCGGCGACAACGCCGCCGAGGTCGGTCAGCTTCTGCTCGCGCGCCAGAGCCATATGGGTGGCGGCCAGCGCCTCGGACATCGACTGAACTTCGGCGCTGATGCGGTGCGAGTAGGCACCGATGAATACGATCGCGATCACGATAGCGGCCCAGTTGCCGAACAGCAGGATGTCGGGGATGTCCAGAACAAGGCCGAGATCGGTGCGCAGCGGCAGGTGAAACTGGGCCAGAAGCGTCGCCAGCACGATTGCGGCGCCTCCGATGATCAGGGTCGACCGGGTGCTCATGACGTTGGCCGCAATCGTCACGGGGCCCAGCAAAAGCAGGGCAAACGGGTTGTTCAGACCGCCTGTGAGATACAGCAGGAAAGCTAGCTGCAGCAGGTCGAACATCACCATGAGGAAGTTTTCGAATTCCGACAGGCGCTTGTTCTGCGGGAACAGCAGGATGGCGGTCAGGTTGCCCATGACCGAAACACCGATGGCAAGGTAGCACAGCCCAAGCTCCAGCTGGACGTGATAGGTCTGCTGGGCCACGGTGATGGCCGTGATCTGGCCGATGATTGCGACCCAACGCAGCAGGATCAGCGTGCGCAACCGGATCCAGCTGCTGCGTTCCTGTCCGCGCCAGAGGCTGGTGTTGGAATCCGTCATCGGGCGATTATGTCCTGTTGCGTCCGCTGGTCAACTTGATAGGTGTCCCGGCCGAACCGATCAACAACCCCATGTGTCAGGAATTTCGCCATGACCCGCCTTTATGCCATTCTTGCAACCGTCGTGCTGGCCGTGGGCCTGGGCGCCATGTGGCTGATGACGCGCGGCGGCGGCTCGGACGACAAGTTTGCCCAGTGCCGGTCCAGCCAGATTGCAGGCGGCACCGCAACCATCGGCGGCCCGTTCGAGTTGATCAACTCCAAGGGTGAAACCGTGACGGACAAGGACGTGATCACCGAGCCCTCGCTGATCTATTTCGGTTACACCTTCTGCCCCGATGTCTGTCCTCTGGACACCACCCGCAATGCCGAGGCCGTCGACCTGCTGACCGAGCGCGGTTATTCGGTCACTCCGATCTTCATCTCGGTGGACCCGGACCGGGACACCCCCGACGTTGTGGGTGATTTTGCCTACAACCTGCATGAAAAGATGATTGGCCTCACCGGTACGCCGGA
Source organism: Ruegeria sp. BB9 (assembly GCF_056539345.1). NCBI lineage: Bacteria > Pseudomonadati > Pseudomonadota > Alphaproteobacteria > Rhodobacterales > Roseobacteraceae > Ruegeria > Ruegeria sp. BB9. The sequence continues at coordinate 554,433 of NZ_JBQFUU010000003.1, forward strand.
ACAGGTCAAGGCCGCGAGCCAGGCCTACAAGACCTATTACAAGGCCCAGGACAAGAGCGACGAGTACTACCTCGTCGACCATTCGACATTTACCTACCTCGTTACGCCGCAGGATGGGTTCCTCGAGTTTTTCAAACGCGACGCGACGGCCGAGCAGATGGCCGACACTGTTGCCTGCTTTGTGGACCAGGCGGCAGAGTAACCGTCGGTTTGACCTTTGGTGTGGCGCTGCTATTACTCATCTCAAAGCCTATCGGCATGAAATAGCAGAAAGACCACACCATGGCAGACAGTGCCCAGCTTGACATTGGCCCCGACAAATCCCTGCTTTTGGTGGATGATGACGAGCCGTTTCTGAGACGTCTCGCCAGGGCGATGGAAAAGCGCGGGTTCGAGGTGGAAACCGCCGGTTCCGTCGCCGCCGGCCGCGCGATTGCCACCGCCCGCCCGCCCGCCTTTGCCGTGGTGGACCTGCGGCTCGAGGACGGCAACGGGCTGGACGTGGTCGAGGTGCTGCGGGAAAAGCGCCCCGACAGCCGGGTGGTGGTTCTGACCGGATACGGTGCAATTGCGACTGCCGTGGCGGCGGTGAAAATCGGCGCGACCGACTATCTGTCGAAACCCGCCGACGCCACCGACATCACCAACGCGCTGCTGGCCAAGGGCGACGAACTGCCCCCGCCGCCAGAAAACCCCATGAGCGCCGATCGCGTGCGGTGGGAGCATATCCAGCGGGTCTATGAGCTGTGCGACCGAAACGTCTCGGAAACAGCGCGTCGCCTGAACATGCACCGCCGGACCTTGCAGCGGATTCTGGCGAAACGCAGCCCGCGGTAGCGTTTTGCCGATCGGCACTGTTCTGGCGACAGGCTTGGGAAATCAAGAAATTAAGGTTCGCCTACAACTTCCACTGAACCTTCGCCAATAAGGTCCTGAAGTTCTGTAGTGGAACGCCTGCCGGTCCGTCTGCTTGTGCGGATTGCTTCCCCAGCAATTCGAACAACCTCAGGGGACGAAGCAAATTTCGAGTGACTTGTGCTTTGAGAGTCCTGGACTTGGCTGAGATCAATAACGGTGACTCCTGACCTTGCGAGTTCGGCTGCATCGGCTGCGCCAACACGGTCGACTCCGCCAGAAATGAACTTCGAAAAACTCAAGGCTCCGTCGTCCGAGGATACGAGAACAAAGATTTTCTGATTGTCGTGGGTGATAGTTGAGAGCTGGCTTTCGAATACGGCCAAATCGATATCGGGTGCTGCCAGAATTATGTTTCGAATTTTCTTGTTGGGATTGAACTCGCCAGCAATTTCGGCTTGCGAGATGGCTTCCATCGTAAGGAACGCTCCCATCGAAAACGCGAGTATGTCAAATTGTTGAGCCTGTGATCGCGAAATGATCTCACCGGCTTTCAAAAAGTCTGATCTGGCAGCGAGGGCGCTGTTGATATCGTAGACGTATTTCAGAGTCTCTGCAGCAGACGCCCATGACATCAATACGGGGATCCCGTCATACTCGGTATCCTCGACAAACTGTGCCAATCTAAGGATGGCATCGCTCAGGGTCGTGTTGTAGCCGTGCACAAAGACCAGAACGTTTCTGTCGGAAACGCTGAGGTTCAGTAATTGATTGTCAATTTCAGAAACAAAGGCGGCTTCCGAAACATAGACTTTTGGTTCAACTATGGTGAAGTGCTTTGAGGCAATAGGTGGCAGAGAGCTGGCTCTTTCAATTTTCCCTGCTTTGTGAATTGGCGGGATGGTGACGACTACTGAAGCCAAGCCCAAACCCTCACCGCGGTCACCGGAAAAGAAGACCCCTTCTGCACCGGACGCTTGACGCGTCGTGGCAATGAAGACTGTTTGGCGCTTGGCCTCTTTTACCTCAGATGCAGGAAGTCTTGGATTATCGATCCCTACCAATTCCGGCGGGCGGCCGCATGAAGCCGCTCCCAGCAACATCATCGTGGATAAACACAGAAGCCGGAATGCGCGCGGTAGATCCGAAGTTCCAATTCTGAGGCGTTTCATACAAGGACGGTCACTCGGCTCGGTTGCGCCTCATTAGACTGACGGTGCTGTTCTTCTGTCAACCGACGAACGCTGGAGCCGCTCTTTTTGGATCAAGCAGTGTCTTCTCTGCGGTACGATATTGAGTAAATGAGGCCGTTCTTCGGAGTTTAGACAAACGGACTGCGTGGGCGCCGCAAAGGCAATTATGTGGCTGGGGGCCAGCAAGATTCCGTTACCATTCGAGTTTCATAGCTCCGCCAACAGTTCCGCATGCCGCGCCGTATACGCCTGCCGCACATCAACTGGCGGCCTAAGGGTGATCTGCAACCCCTCCATCACCGCCGCGTCCGGTTGGCCAAAGAACTTGGTTGCCTCGGCCTCGGAAAACCCCGCGATCTGGGTGGCCTCCATCCACGCGCTGATCCGGTCGGCTCTCTTGATCTGACGTTTCACCGTTTTCGGCACCGCGGCGGGCAGGCCGAAGCGGATGTGGATCGCTGCCGCCAGCCGGTCGTCCAGCGCGCCATAGCCCGGGCCGACCGCCGCCTTCACCGGCGAGATCATGTCGCCGATCACATATTCCGGCGCATCGTGCAGCAGCGCCGCCAGCCGCCATTTCACCGGCGCCTTGGGGGCGATCCGGCCGAACAGCTCTTCGACCAGAAGGGAATGCTCGGCCACGGAATATGCGAAATCGCCCGCCGTCTGGCCGTTCCAGCGCGCCACGAAAGCCAGCCCATGGGCGATATCCTCGATCTCGATATCCACCGGTGTCGGGTCCAGCAGGTCCAGCCTGCGGCCCGACAGCATCCGTTGCCATGCCCTGGGTTGTGTTGCCATTCTGCCATGCCCCATGTTGTCCACCGTGCCCGCGACCCGGTTTTATGCTATGCTTAAGCCATCCTGATCACTGGCTGCCAACAATTTCTTGAGCAATCGTGCTTTGAACCGGCACCTTGTGATCACGACATGAAGACTGAGGGGGGCACGCGCTCCTCCCAGTGTGCCCCTCTCGGATTGAAACCCAACCGAAAGGAGCCTGTCATGTTCAAGCGTGTATTCGGACTGGCACTTGTCTTTGGAATGGCTGCGGCCGCGCCGCCTGCATTGGCACAGAACTGCGCCTTGCGCGGAGATGTGATCGCCAAACTGCAGCAAACCTATTCAGAGGAGCTTGCCTTTGGCGGCTTGCAGAACTCGCGAGGCGGACAAACGGTCATGGAGGTATGGGCCTCACGCGAAAGCGGGACCTATACCGTTCTGGTGACCCACGCCAACGGCATCAGCTGCATTGTCGCCGCCGGCACCGATTTCTTTGAAGCGATCCCAAAGATTCAAGCCGAGGGGACGCCCAGTTGACCTGAGCGCCGCTCGCGGTCCACTGCCACCCACATTGCCACTTTTCCCCAACGGTGTTAGGGCCTGCCCAAACCGTTGTTGATCGGAATGGAGCATCTGATGGCTGGCGACTACATCGTCAAAGACATTTCACTGGCCGGGTTCGGCCGCAAGGAACTGGATATCGCTGAAACCGAAATGCCGGGCCTGATGGCCTTGCGTGCGGAATACGGCGACAGCAAGCCGCTGAAAGGGGCGCGCATCGTCGGGTCGTTGCACATGACGATCCAGACCGCCGTGCTGATCGAAACGCTGGTCGCGCTGGGCGCGGATGTGCGCTGGGCGTCGTGCAACATCTTTTCGACCCAGGACCACGCGGCGGCGGCCATCGCCGAGGCGGGCATTCCGGTCTTTGCCATCAAGGGTCAGACTCTGGAAGAGCACTGGGACTATCTCGACAAGTCTTTCCTGTTCGAAGATGGCCCGAACATGATCCTGGATGATGGCGGCGACGCCACGCTGTACATCCTGCTGGGCGCGCGCGCCGAAGCGGGCGAGGACATCATCCCCGTCCCGTCCTCGGAAGAGGAAGAGGTCATCAAGGCGCAGATCAAAAAGCGGATGGCCGCAAGCCCGGGCTGGTTCACCAAGGTGCGCGATCAGATCAAGGGCGTGTCCGAGGAAACCACCACCGGCGTCAACCGCCTGTATCAGCTGGTCAAGGACGGCCACCTGCCATTCCCGGCGATCAACGTGAACGACAGCGTCACCAAGTCGAAGTTCGACAACAAGTACGGCTGCAAGGAATCGCTGGTCGACGGTATCCGCCGCGCCACTGACACGATGATGGCCGGCAAGGTTGCCGTGGTCTGCGGTTATGGCGACGTGGGCAAGGGCTCGGCCGCCTCGCTGCGCGGCGCGGGCGCCCGCGTGAAGGTGACCGAGGTCGACCCGATCTGCGCCCTGCAGGCCGCCATGGACGGGTTCGAGGTGGTTCTGCTGGAAGACGTGGTTTCGACCGCCGACATCTTCATCACCACCACCGGCAACAAGGACGTGATCCGCATCGAGCACATGCGCGAGATGAAGGACATGGCCATCGTCGGAAATATCGGCCATTTCGACAACGAGATTCAGGTGGCCAGCCTGAAAAACCACAAATGGACCAACATCAAGGACCAGGTGGACATGATCGAGATGCCCTCGGGCAACCGCATCATCCTGCTGTCCGAAGGCCGTCTGTTGAACCTGGGCAATGCCACCGGACACCCGTCCTTCGTGATGTCGGCCTCGTTCACCAATCAGGTTCTGGCCCAGATCGAACTGTTCACCAAAGGCGACCAGTACGAGAACAAGGTCTATATCCTGCCCAAGCACCTGGACGAGAAGGTTGCACGCCTGCATCTGGACCGGATCGGCGTCAAGCTGACCAAGCTGGACAAGGAACAGGCGGATTACATCGGCGTTACGCCCGAAGGCCCGTTCAAGCCCGAGCATTACCGGTATTGATCCGTCAGAAATACGCGGAGAAGGCGGCCATTTGGGCCGCCTTTTTTGTTGCGCTCAGCGGAGCGGCGGCACGAAATCGCCGCGCCCCTGCGGCGTCAGGTCCAGAATGTTCCATAAGGGCCAGGCAGCATCGACATGGCGTGGATGCCAGTCGCTGGGCTGAAAGAACAGCTCGGAGCTCCAGAAATGGTGAATGCCATCCGCATCGCGTTGAAACACGTTCAGAATCGGCAACTGGTTTCCGTCCTCGGTCTCGGCCAGATAGTCTTGCTGGTACGTTGTATCCAACGCGGAATACAGCGGCAGATCCTGCCAGCCCATGCGCCGGCTCAGCGCAGCCAAGGCATCCGGTGTATTCTGCGCCACGACCGCAAAGGCGGTTTTTCGGGTCAGATGTGCGACCTGCCCGGTCAGCCCGTCCAGAAAGGCCGAGCACATGGGGCAGGGGTCCTGCGCCTTGGGGCCAAACATCAGCGAATACACGACCAGAGTGTCATGATCACCGAACAGGCTTGAAATCGGGGCAATTTTGCCCCCGAGGTCCCGAAAAGCGTAATCCTGCGGGATTTGGCCGCCCTTGGGCAAGGTCCGGCGCAGCGCGGCCACTTCCTCGACCCGCGCACGCAGATCGGCTTCGGCGGCCAACAGAGCATTTCGGGCGGTTCGGTATTCGGCGCTTTCGTTCGGTAGGGCGATGGTCATGGCAGTCTCCTCGACTCAAAGATTAACTAAAATGTTAAATAAAAGTGAAACAATGATCAACCCGCGGGTGCGCGTATCCCTGCCTTGGGGGGAAACCGTCGGATTTTTCCCTTTGTTGAAAAGCTGTCAGCCGTTACCGTTCAGCCAGCGCCGCAAAGGCCGGAACCCAACCCACACAGGAGAGGACAATGGGAAAACGTGACGAGTTGATCGCCAAATACGCGGATGATCTGAAGAACAAGTGCGGGATGGACCCCGACATGGACCTGCTGACCAAGGTTACCATTGGATGCGGCCCGGCCATCTATGACGCGGACGCCGCAACCGTGGCTGCCAGCCAGGAAGGTGAGCTGGAAACGGTCAAGAACAACTTCCTGATCAAGAAACTGGGCCTGTCGGATGGCCCCGAGCTGATGGCCGCGATCAACAAGGTCATGGAGACCTATGGCATGTCCGAGCGCAACAAATACCGTGCGGTGGTCTATTACATGCTGACCAAGCATTTCGGCAAGGAGTCCGTCTACGGCTGATCCCGCCGCGACATTCGGAAACGCCCGCCCGACTGGTTCGGCGGGCGTTTTGCATTTGAATCATAATCTATTGATTTCATGTTTGAAAAACCGCCGCGCCTTGGGCTACGTTCAACCCGTGACCAGGACGGTCAGAACCAGAGATTTCTTTGCGTGTGGTGAGTAGGGAGCACGCGGGGTAGGGAAGGTTCTGCATCGTCAGGGCCTTCCCTTTTTTCTCAATCCGGCCGGGTCTGGCCCAGTTCGCAGATCACCGCCCATTCAGCATCCGAGACGGGCTGCACCGACAGGCGCGAGTTTTTCACCAGCACCATGTCGGCCAGCCGTGGATCGGCCTTGATCTGGTCCAGCGTGACCGGTTTGACGAAGGGGCGCACCGCCTTGATGTCCACGCAGTCCCACCGGTCGTCGTCGGTGGTGCTGTCGGGGTGGGCCTCGGCGCAGACCTCGACGATGCCGACGATCGCCTTGTCCTTCTGCGAATGATAGAAAAACCCCCGGTCGCCCAGCTTCATCTGCCGCATGAAATTGCGGGCCTGATAGTTGCGCACCCCGTCCCATTCCTCGCCCGCGTCGCCCTTGGCGACCTGCTGGTCCCAACTCCAGGTCGAAGGTTCGGATTTGAACAGCCAATACGCCATCAGCCGATGACCTTCTTCCACGGGATCAGCTCGACCGATTCGAACAGACCGGCCTTGGCATAGGGGTCGTTGTCGGCCCAGGCCTGTGCGGCGGCCAAGTCCTCGACATCCAGGATGACCAGCGACCCGATCATGGCATCGCCGTCCAGCAACGGCCCGGCCTGTGCGACCACGCCGGTTTCTTCGATATAGGCCAGGTGCGCGGCGCGGTTGTCCAGACGGGTCCGCAGGGCGCCGTCCATGTCGCGGGCGATCAGGGCGATAAGCATGTCATTCCTCCTTGAGTGGGCGATTGAGCAGGGACTGCAGGGCCTCGGCGACACTGTAGGCGCCACGGCTGAGCTGCGCCACCGTCTGGCAGATGGGCATGTCCAGCCCCTCGGCCGCGGCGATGGCGGCCATTGCATTTGCCGTGGCCACGCCTTCGACGGTAGTCGCGGCGTCAAAGGACTCGCTGCGGCCCAGCGACAGGCCGAACCGGAAGTTGCGCGACAGGTCGGACGAGCAGGTCAGGACCAGATCGCCCAGACCCGACAGGCCCATCAGGGTCTCGGGCCGGGCGCCGCGCATCGCGGCAAAGCGCTGCATCTCGGCAAAGCCGCGGGTCATCAGGGCCGCGCGGGCGCTGTCCCCCAGACCCGCGCCGATGCAGGCTCCGCAGGCGATGGCCATCACGTTCTTCAGTGCGCCGCCCAGTTCGGCCCCGGTCACGTCGGTGGTTCGGTAGAGCCGCAGGTTGGCGGTGGTCAGGGCCTGTTGCAGCCGGGTGCCCAAATCCACGTCGGCGCAGGCCAGTGTCAGCGCCGTCGGCAACCCGCGGGCAATGTCATCGGCAAAGCTGGGCCCGGTCAGCAGGGCGGTGCAGGCGCTGGGCAGCACCTGTTCGATCACGGCAATCGGACCCAGGCCGGTGGATAGCTCGATGCCCTTGCAACAGGCCACAAGGTTGCGACCCTGCAAGTCTGCCGCATGGTCCGACAGGACATCGCGCAGCTTTTGCATGGGCACCGCCAGCAGCAACACGTCGCTCTGACAGGCCAGGGTGATTTCGGCGGTCACGGTGATGGCGTCGGGCAGGGCGACCCCCAGCAGGCGGGTGTCATTGCGGCGGGTCGCCTGCATCGTCTGCGCCTGTTCGTCCGACCGGGCCCACAAGGTGACCGGACCCTTGCCCGCCAGCGAAATCGCCAGCGCGGTGCCGAAGGCGCCCGACCCAAGGACCGAGACACTCATGCCTTGGCCCCCTTGCGCCCACCGCCCAGCATGGCCGGGCTGGTTTGATCCAGCGGCCAGCGGGGTCGGGCGGTCAGGTCCAGCCCGTCGCGCGCGCCCAGCCGGAACCGTTCCAACCCTGCATAGGCGATCATTGCCGCATTGTCGGTGCAAAGGTGTAGCGGCGGGGCGGTAAACCGCGCGCCGGCATCCGCCGAAACAGACTCTAACGACGTCCGAATTGCGGTGTTGGCGGCAACGCCCCCGGCCACGGCAATCACCGGCTCGGCAGGGTTGGTTTCAAGATACAGGGCGATGGCGCGGCGGGTTTTTTCGGCCAGCGTATCCACGACCGCCTGCTGGAACCCGGCGCACAGATCGGCGCGGTCCTGACGCGTCAGCCCGCCCTTGTCGGCCACGATCTGGTCGCGCATCCGCATCAAGGCGGTCTTGAGCCCGGAAAAGGACAGATCGCATCCGGGCCGGTCCAGCAGCGGCCGCGGGAAGCGAAAGCGTTTGGGGTCGCCATCGCGCGCCTCGGCCTCGACCGAGGGGCCGCCGGGCTGGGGCAGGCCCAACAGGCGCGCGGTCTTGTCGAAGGCCTCGCCGGGGGCGTCGTCGATGGTGCCGCCCAGCCGGGTGAACCGCTCGGGGCCGTGGGCGATCAGGTATTGGCAGTGCCCGCCGGACACCAGCAGCATCAGGTAGGGAAAGGCGATCCCGTCCGTCAGGCGCGGGGTCAGCGCATGGCCGGCCAGGTGGTTGACGCCGATCAGCGGCAGACCGGTGGCCGCGCTGATCCCCTTGGCGCACATCACGCCGGACATGACCCCGCCGATCAGCCCTGGCCCGGCGGTTACGGCCACAGCGTCCATGTCCTGCAGGGTCAGGCCCGCCTGCTCCAAAGCCTGCTGCACGCAGACATCCAGCTTTTCGGCATGCGCGCGGGCCGCGATCTCGGGCACTACGCCGCCAAAGGCACTGTGCAGGTCCGTCTGGCCATGCACGACCGAAGACAGAACCTGCACCGGTTCGCCCTCGGTCTGCCGCACCACGGCCGCCGCCGTGTCGTCGCAGCTGCTTTCCAATCCCAGAACGGTAAGTGTTTGCACCATCGGCCTGAACCATTGCATCATGATCTGGTCGCGGGGTATCACCCCGCGCCGCAGCAAACAATCCTCAAGGCCCGATCGCCCGCCCGTGTACCTGTTGATGACCCGCCCCCGCGCCGCCTCGGAAAGGTTCGTGGCGCAGCTGCCCGAACGCATACGGTCGCGGGTTCAGGTGATCTATTCCCCGCTGCTGGATATCCGACCGATGGAACAGGCGGTGGACACGACTGGAATTCGGGGCCTGATCTTCACCTCGGCCAATGGCGTGGCGGCCGCCGCGGCGCAGGATGTGCGCCGGGATCTACCCGCCTATTGCGTGGGGCCGGCCACCACCGAAATGGCCCGCCAGGCCGGGTGGGAGGCCCGAATGGCCGGCGAAACCGCCGAGGAACTGGTCGCCAAACTGCTCAAAGAGCGCCCGGACAGCCCGCTGCTGCATCTGCGCGGCGAACACAGCCGGGGAAACATCGCGGCCCGGCTGACCGAACTGGGCCTGACCGTGCGGGAACAGCCGGTTTATCGCCAGCTGCTGCTGCCTTTGACGCCCGAGGCCCGGGCGGCTGCGGCTGGTTCGGCCCCTGTGATTGCCCCCTTGTTCTCGCCGCGAACCGCGCGACAATTTGCCGACCTTTGGCCCGGACCGGCACCGCTTTTGGTCGCCGCGATGAGCGGCCCGACCGCCGAGCCCCTTGAAAACTTGGCGATTGCCCGTTTGCGGATTGCCAAACGCCCGACGCCCAAGAAAATGCGGAAAGCCGTGAAAAAACTCGTTAAATACGCGATCCGGCTTGAGGGTGCGATGGGCGCGGATTAACTTGGACGCGTCTGCGCGTCAGGTTTTATGGGAATCGACAGGGGGAAGTGACGGTGGCTGCCAAGAAAGACACAGACCAGAAACCGGCCGACGACCCCAAGGTCGATGAGGTGCCCGAAGCGGTCGACGCCAAGACTGACGCCTACACGCTTGACCCGGAAGATCGGGTTGAACAAAGCCCTTCCGAAGCCGAAGCCGAAGCCGAAGCCGAAGCCGAAGCCGAAGCCGAAGCCGAAGCCGAAGCCGAAGCCGAAGCCGAAGCCGAAGCCGAAGCCGAAGCCGAAGCCGATCGGGCTACGGCAACCGATCAGCAATCTGAGGCCAAGCGAAGCGGGTTCATGCCGGCGCTGATTGGTGGCGTTATCGCGGCGGCGCTGGGGTTCGCCGCGGGACGCAGCGATCTGCTTTGGCCGGCAGGGTCCGATCCGTCCGAGGCGATTGCGGCGCTTGAGACCAAGCTGTCCGACCAGGCTCAGCGACTCGCCGACCTGAGCAAGCAATTGTCTGAAGTTCCCGACCCGTCCGCAGATATCGCGGCGCTGAGCGCCAAGCTGACGCCGATCGAAAGCGACCTTTCCGCGCTCAAATCCAATGTCGACGATCTGTCCGGCAAGCTCGACCCCTTGGCGCAACGCCTCGCACAGCTTGAGGCGCGTCCGTTGACCGATGCGGCCTCGCCCGAGACCGTTGCGGCCGTCGAGGCCGAGCTGAAAAAGCTGCAGGACTCACTGGCCGCCCAGCGTGCCGAAGTCGAAAAGATGGTCGCCGAAGCGCAAACCCTGGATGCGCAAGCCCAGGCCCGGGCACAGGCGGCAGAGAATCTGGCCGTGCTGTCCAAGATTCAGGGTCAATTGGATGCCGGCGCACCCTATGCCGATCTGGTGGCCCAGTTGCAGACCGGCAGCGTGCAGGTGCCAGAAGCCCTGTCCGCTCCGGCTGGCGAAGGTGTGCCGACACTGACGGATCTGCGCGAGAGTTTTGCGCCCGCCGCCCGAACTGCGCTGGCCGATGCGCGCGAATCCGACAAAGGAACGGGCCTTGTCGCCTTTCTTCAGCGACAGACCGGCGCCCGGTCCGTCTCGCCAAAAGATGGCAATGATCCCGACGCTATCCTGTCACGAGCGGAGGCTGCGTTGGGCAAAGGTGACATCAGCACGGCTTTGACCGAGCTGGGCGCGCTACCGGAAGCGGCGCAGCCAGCCATGGCCGAATGGATCGCGGCTGCCAAATCCCGCCAATCCGCGGTCGAAGCCGCCAATGCGCTTGTGACAAGCGTGAACTCGAACTGAGGGGCCTGCCATGCTCTGGTCATTGTTGAAAATCCTGGTTTTTGTCGCGATCGTCGGCCTTCTGGCCATGGGGGCAGGCGTTCTGATGGAAACCAGCGGTGGCATCCAGATCACCGCGATGGGAACCGAGGTCACGCTCAGCCCGCTGCAGTCGGTGATTGCGCTGGGCCTGCTGGTTCTGGCGGTTTGGCTGTTTTTCAAGCTGCTCAATCTGCTGATTGCGACCCTGAAATTCCTCAACGGTGATGAGACTGCCCTTTCGCGCTATTTCGACCGCAGCCGCGAGAAACGGGGCTATCAGGCGCTGGCTGACGGATTGATGGCGCTGGCTTCGGGCGAAGGGCGGACGGCCATGACGATGGCGCACAAGGCAGAACGGCTGCTGAACAAGCCGGAACTGACGAACCTTCTGGTGGCCCAGGCAGCGGAAATGGTCGGTGACACCAAGAAGGCCTCGGAAACCTATAAGAAACTGGTGACGGATCAGGCCACACGGTTCGTCGGCGTGCGCGGAATCATGAAACAGAAGTTGGCCGAGGGCGACGATGAAACCGCGCGCAAACTCGCCGAAAAGGCACTGGCGCTGAAGCCGCGGCATCAGGAAACGCAGGATGTGCTTCTGAAACTGCAGACCAAGGCGCAGGACTGGGCCGGCGCACGGTCGACCCTGACCGCCAAGTTGAAGTCCGGCGCGCTGCCGCGTGATGTGTTCAAGCGGCGCGACGCTGTTCTGGCCCTGTCCGAGGCCAAAGGAATTCTGGATGAAACCGCCAGTGTCGAACAGCAGGAGCGCGCGATCGAGGCGAACCGCCTCTCACCCGACCTGGTGCCGGCGGCCGCCATGGCCGCACGGGCCTACATCGCCAAGGGCAAGCCGCGCGCCGCGACAAAGATTCTCAAAAAAGCATGGGAGGCACAGCCGCATCCGGATCTGGCCCATGCCTTTGTCGAGATCGTGCCCGACGAAACCGCCGAGGAGCGGGTCAAGCGCTTTACGGCATTGACGCGCATCCATCCCGAACATCTGGAAACCCGCCTGATCCTGGCCGAGCTGAACATCGTCGCCGAAGATTTTCCCGAGGCCCGCCGGGCGCTTGGAGATGTGGTCGAGAAAGGTGCCGATGCCCGAGCCTATACCCTGATGGCTGCCATCGAGCGTGGCGAAGGGGCCTCGGACGCGGTGGTTCAGGGCTGGCTGGCCAAAGCGTTGAATGCGCCGCGCGGGCCGCAATGGGTCTGCGACAACTGCCATGACATCCAGGCTGAATGGGCGCCGGTCTGCCCCAACTGTCACAGCTTTGACACGCTCAGCTGGCAGACTCCCAAAACCCCCGAGATCGCCACGGCGACGGGTGTTCACATGCTGCCTCTGATCGTAGGGACTCTGGAAGACCGGTCGGATATGGCCGAGGACGCCGAGATCGAGGATATCCCCGAGCCTGAGATTGTCGACGCCAGCATGGCAGATCAGGTACCCGAAGAGCCTGAGACCGAAGACGCCGGACCAAAACTCGCCTAGCGGGCGGTTTCGACGTCAAACGCGTCGTTCCACAGTTTGAACAACTCCGCCCGTCGGTTCGGGTCGCTGGCCACCAGCAGGGCAGGCGACAGAGGGATGAACCGTCGTGCGCTGGGCGTCAGTCCGGTCTCGACCGAGTCCATTCGGGACACAAGCCCCGAGGTTGCGAGCAAGTCCTGCGCCCGGGCAGAGAGCAGGAAATCCAGCAAACGGGCTGCGGCGGCACTGTTGCCTGCATTCTTCGGGATCAGAAAGGCGCGGGACAGGACGAGGGTGTAGTCCTCGGGCAGGATCACCCCAACCGCGGGGTCCTGGGCATTCGCGACATAAGAGCCAAGCACGTTGTAGGCGATCAGGAACCGGCCCTCGGCAACGTCGCGAATGATCTCGGCGGAACAACAGGTGGCGATGGCATCTATGCGCGCGAAACCTTCGATCAGTGACCCGAAGGTGGTGGCCTCGAGACTGTCTCCATAGGCAAACAGATACCCCAGCCCCGAGGCCGCGATGTCGTAGGTCGCCACGCGGCCGCGCAGCAGGTCGGGGCGGGTGCGCATCGCGTCCAGCAGGGCAAAGCGGCTGCGCGGCACCTCCAGATCGTCCAGACGATCCTTGTTGTAGACGATGACGGCGGGTTCGGTGGTGATCCCCCACAGCTCGTCCCGCCAGCGCCGGGCTGGGGGCAGGGCCTGCGTCAGGGCCGAGCTGTAGCGGTGGGCGCAGGCGGCATTCACCAACCAAACCATCTGCTGGACCGCCGAGGAGAACACCGCATCGGCCGGGCTGTCGCCGGTCTTGCAGGCCGTCTTGCTGTGCTGGAACAGCGCGTTCGAGCCCCATTGTTCATAGGTGATGGTCAGGTCGGGGTTTTGCGCCGCGAACTGTTCCATCACCGGGCGAATGATCCCGATATCCGTGGTCGAGCGCACCAGCAGGGGGGTGGGCCCGGTGCCGAATTCGGTCACCGCCTCCTGCGCCGCGGTGCGGGTACCCGGCATCAGCACGCACAGGGCCAGCGCGATCAGAAACCGTATCATGCGCCTGTTCCTTCGGTGGCCGCCGGAAAGCTGAGCGATACGCGAAACCCGTTATCTGTGCGGGTCATCTCGACGGTGCCGTCAAAGGCTTCGGCGGTGGATTTGACGATCGACAGGCCCAGACCGCTGCTGTCCTCGCCCGAGCCTGCGTTGCGGTTGAACCGGTCGCCCAGTCGGGCAGAGACCGACATGTCCGGCCCAGGGCCGCTGTCGCGCACCCACAGAACGGCGCGGCCACCGTCCAGGCTGGCCCCGATGCTGACCGGGGCCTTGCCGTGGCGCAGCGCGTTGCCCAGCAGGTTCTTGGTGGCCTCGCCCAGCGAGAATGCATCGCCCCGCACCCAGACCGGGTCTTCCCCGATTTTCAGATGCACCTCGACACCGGGGGCGATCACCTCGTGGTCGCTCTGCTCCAGCGCCTCGAGCGCCACTTCGCGCAGATCGACCGGCAGGCGCGGGGCGCTGTCGATGCGGTGGATGACCATCGCGCGCGACAATAGCTGATCCAGAAGTGTCCCGAGCGACCGCGTACGGTTCAGCAGCCGGTCCAACGCGCGGTGGCGAGCCGGGGCATCCGGATCCGCCTGCGCGATTTCGGCCTGCACCCGGATCGCCGCGACCGGGGTGCGCAACTGATGGGCGGTGTCGGCGATCAGGTTGCGCATCGACAGTACCTGCCGGTCCAGCCGTCCCATGAACCGGTTCATCGCCGCAATCATGACCTGCAATTCGCGCGGCAGCCCGTCGCTGGCCACGGGCGTCAGGTCATAGGGGTCGCGGCGGATCAGGTCATCCGACATCGCCTCGAGCGGGCGCAGCGCCGAGCGGGTGACGAACCACGACATGATCAGCAGCAAGGCACCCGCCACCGCCATCGGCAGCAGCGCGTCCAGCATCAGCCCGGCGGTCATCGCGCGCCGCGCCAGCAAGGTCTGCCCGACCACGATTTCGACCTCGCCCGAGAAGTCGCGCTCGGCGAACAGGCGGGGCAAACGGACGAACCGGGCCGGTTCCCCGTTCAGGTCTGCCGCGAAATACTGGGCCGACTGGCTGACGGGCTGCGGGGCCGCGATCACCGTGTCCGGGTCCAGCCCGGTGATGAAGCGCCCGTCGGGCCCGCGCACCGCGTAATAGATCCGGTCATCCGGGGCCTGGGCCAGCAGTTCAAAGGCCGAAACCGGCAGGTCAACGATGGGCTGGCCGTCCTGGATGCGCACGGATTCGGCGATGTCGCTGGCCGCGCCCAGCAGCAGCCGGTCATAGGCCTGACGGGCCGCCAGCCGGCCGTTGGCCCAGATCGACAGGCCGACCAGCACGCCGCCCAGAACAAGGATCAGCATCACCGCGCTCAGCACCCGGGCGGTCAGGCTGTGGGGCAGGGGCGGCCTAACCATGCAGGCCGATCCGGTACCCGACCCCGCGCTGGGTTGTGATGGTCACACCGCTGCCCGAGAATTTCTTGCGCAGCCGGGCGATATACAGCTCGATCGCGTTCACGCCCACATCGGCATCCTCGAACCCGTAAAGCGAGTCGTACAGCCGCGCCTTAGACAGGAACTGCCCCTCGTGCCGGATCAAGGCGTCCAGCACGGCGGCCTCGCGTGCGGTCAGGTTCAGGCGTTTGCCGCCCAGCGTGGCGCTGCGGTCCTTGGGGGCATAAACCAGCGGGCCCAGCGTGATCTGTTCGCTTTTACGGTCGGCATCTCGGCGCACCAGCGCGCGCAGCCGCGCCTCGAGCTCGCGCTGGTCGAAGGGTTTGCCCAGGTAATCGTCGGCCCCTTTGTCCAGCGCGGCGACCCGGTCCTCGACCGCAGTCAGTGCGGTCAGCATCAAGACTGGAATGCGGTCACCCCCGCCACGGATTTCGTCCAGAAAGCCCAAGCCTGACCCGTCGGGCAGGTTGATGTCCAGCAGGATCGCGTCATAGCCCTGGACCGCGCGGAAATCGCGCGCGGCCTCGACCGAGGTCGCCAGATCGCACACGACACCGGACCGGCCCAGATGGGCCACGACGCCCTCGGCCAGATCCTCGGCATCTTCGATCATCAATACACGCATTATCCCCCCGAACGCCCGTCGGAACATGACAGGTTCGTGACAGCATTATTCGTTAAAGAAAAACAACCTGCAAGGAAGGGCTGCGCGCCCGGCTCCCTGCAGGGACCGGTTTCGTCTGTGTAACAGCAGGCCAAGAAGACCCTAGGAGGAGAACCAAATGAAACTGTTTGGAACCGGCGGCATCGTAGCCGCTGCCGTATTCGCCCTGACCGGCTTTGCCGCCAGCGCTCAGGAATGCATTGCACCGGCCAACCCCGGTGGTGGTTGGGACTTTACCTGCCGTCAGGTGGGCAAGTCGCTGCAGGATCTGAACCTGATCGACCAGACCATGCAGGTCGTGAACCTGGCCGGTGGCGGCGGTGGCGTGGCCTTTGCCGAGGTGGTGAACAAGCGCAATGACGACAACAACCTGATTGTCGCCGCAAGTGCCGCAACTGCAACCCGTCTGGCCCAGGGCGCCTATCCGGGCAACACTATGGATCAGGTCCGCTGGCTGGCCGCGATCGGCGCCGACTATGGCGTGATCGCCGTGGCTGCCGACAGCCCGGTCAACACCCTGCCCGAGCTGCTGGACCAGATCAAAGCCGACCCGTCCTCGGTTTCGGTCGCGGGCGGCTCGGCCGTGGGTGGCTGGGACCACCTGAAGGTGCTGATTGCGGCCAACGCCTATGGCATCGACGATGTCCGCGCGGTCAAGTACATCGCCTTTGACGGCGGCGGCGAGGCGGTGACCCAGCTGCTGGCCGGCTCGGTCCAGGCCTTCACCGGTGACATTTCCGAAGCCAAGGGTTTCGTGGATTCCGGCGACATCAAGGTGATCGCGGTTCTGGCGCCCGAGCGTCTGCCCGGCGAATTCGCCGACTTCCCGACCGCCAAGGAACAGGGTGTGGATGCCATCGGCGCCAACTGGCGCGGCTTCTATGCTCCAGGCGGCATGTCGGACGAGGCCTACAACGACTGGGTCGCAAAAATCGGTGACCTGTATGCGTCGGACGAGTGGAAAGAAGTGATGGCCGCCAACGGTCTGGCTCCGCTGGACCTGCAGGGCGAGGACTTCCAGAACTTCGTTGCCGAGTCCGTCGGTCAGATCCAGACCATCTCGAAAGAGATCGGGATCATCAAGTAACCGCACCACTCACGTGCAGGCGGGTGCCGCGACAGCGTGGCGCCCGCACTTTTTCTACCCGAACAACAGGAGACACCGATGAGTGACCGCATCTTCGGGGTTGTCGGACTTCTTCTTGCCATTGGTTTCGCGATATCCGCGCTGGCGATCGAAGAAAGCTTTCTGTCCGATGCCGTTGGGCCCAAGGCCTTTCCTTTGATCATCGCCGCCATTCTGGGCGTGTCTAGCGCGGTGATCGCCCTGCGCCCGGACGCCGAGCCGGAATGGCCGGCCCTTGGCCGTCTGGTCGAGATCGCCGCCGCGGTGGTGGTCATGATCCTGTATGCCGAATTGCTGCCCGAGCTGGGCTTCGTCATCGCAACGGCCTTTGCCGCGGCCTACCTGGCCTGGCGATTGGGGTCCGGCCCAATCGAAAGCGTTCTGGTCGGCGTGGGCACCTCGGTTGGCATCTACGTCATTTTCCATCTGGTTCTGGGCCTGTCGCTGGCCAAAGGGCCGCTGGGTTTCTAGGGGGCGATCATGGAAACTTTTGCATCCTTGGCCGATGGGTTCGCCATCGCGCTGACTTGGCAGAACCTGATGCTGGCCCTGTTGGGCTGCTTTCTGGGCACGGTCATGGGCGCGCTGCCGGGGCTGGGCCCGTCGAACGGCGTGGCCATCCTGATCCCGCTGGCCTTCACGTTGGGGCTGGGCGCGACACCGTCGCTGATCCTGCTGACCAGTGTCTATTACGGGGCGATGTACGGGGGGCGGATCTCGTCGATCCTGCTGAACATCCCCGGCGACGAGCCTGCGATGATGACCTGTCTGGATGGGCATCCCATGGCCAAGAAAGGCCTGGCGGGTGAGGCTCTTTCGCTGTCCGGTATCGCCTCGTTCGTCGGCGCGTTCCTGGCGACCTGG
The DNA here is from genome assembly GCF_056539345.1 of Ruegeria sp. BB9. NCBI lineage: Bacteria > Pseudomonadati > Pseudomonadota > Alphaproteobacteria > Rhodobacterales > Roseobacteraceae > Ruegeria > Ruegeria sp. BB9. The sequence continues at coordinate 572,232 of NZ_JBQFUU010000003.1, forward strand.
GGCCTAATCCTGCTGGCGCCTCAGCTGGTCAAAGTGGCATTGCTGTTCGGCCCGGCCGAATATTTTGCCCTTTTCGCGCTGGCGTTCATGACGCTGGGCGGTGTGTCGTCGACCAACCAGGCCAAATCGGCCTTTGCCGCCGCGCTGGGGCTTGGGCTGGCGACCATCGGTGTTGATACCCAAACGGGCGTGCCGCGCTTTACCTATGGCGAGGTGCATCTGTACGACGGGATCGATTTCTTGGTGGCCATCGTCGGCCTGTTCGCCCTGTCCGAGGTGTTCATTTTCCTCGAACACCGGCATGGCGGGTCTGACGCCGAGGGCAGCAAGCTGAAAATCGGCAAGCTCTACCCTCCGATGTCGATGATCAAGAGCTGCACTCCGACGATGCTGCGCACCTCGTTCCTGGGCTTCATCGCCGGGGTTCTTCCCGGGGCCGGGGCATCACTGGGGTCGTTCATTTCGTACTCGATGGAAAAGCGGCTGGTGGACAAGAAAAACACCTTTGGCACCGGTGATCCGCGCGGCGTGGCCGCGCCCGAGGCTGGCAACAACGCCGCCGCCGGAGGCGCATTGGTACCGATGCTGGCGCTGGGCGTTCCGGGATCGGGTACCACGGCGGTGCTGCTGGCGGTGCTGCTGGCGCTGAACATCACGCCCGGGCCGCTGCTGTTCACGCAGAACCCGGATGTGGTCTGGGGCCTGATCGCGGCGCTGTTCATCGCCAACTTCATGCTGCTGGCCATGAACATCCCCATGGTGGGCCTGTTCACCCGCGTGCTGATGATCCCGTCGCGCATCCTGATGCCGATCGTGGCCATGGTCAGCTTTGTCGGCATCTACGGCATTTCCGGGTCCAGCTTTGACCTACTGGTGATGATCGGGTTCGGCGTGATGGGCTGGGTCCTGCGCAAGCTGGACGTGCCACTGGTGCCGATCATTCTGGGTACCCTGCTGGGCAACGCGATGGAGAACAACCTGCGTCGCGCCGTGACCATCGACAATGGCAACTGGTGGACGCTGATCGACAGCCCGCTGTCCATCGGGTTGTGGACAATCGCGATCATCGGCTTTGTCCTGCCCCTGATCGTGGGCGCCCGGGTCAAGGCCAAGATGCACCAGCGTCGTGACGAAGAAGGCGCGATTAGCGATTGATCTGCCTGCCCGCCGCCCGCCGAAATGGTCGGGCGGCGGATCTTTTGCCAGCCCGTGACCCGCAGGGTCCGCCTGCCGATTGTCCCAGACACGTCGCTTTGCTAACGTCACTCTCGCGTCGGGGAGGGCGTGCAAACCGAAATGCTGGATTACTCGCATAACGCTTGGCTCGTGGCGGCCTCGTTGGCCGTCGCACTCATGGCCGGGTTCACGGGCCTGTATCTGACGCATGGCGCCTCAAAGCTGGATGACCAGAGGCGGAAGTTCGTTGTCGCCTTGGCCGCGGTCATTCTGGGCGGCGGCATCTGGTCGATGCATTTCGTGGCCATGCTGGGCCTGCAACTGCCGATCCTTTTTTATTATGACGCGTTGATCACCCTGATCTCGGCCCTGGTCGCCATTCTGATGGTCGGGCTGGCGTTGCTGCTGTTGCACTTCCGCGCGCGTAGCCCGAGCACGATTGTCGGCGCGGGCATTATCGTGGGTCTTGGTATCGTGGTCATGCACTATATCGGCATGGCCGGGATGGAGCTGTGCCGCCCCGTCTACACCGCATCAGACGTTGCGATCGCGACCGTGGCTTCGGTGGTGCTGTCAGTGCTGGCGATCTGGGTTGCCTACGACAATCGCACCCAGCGCAATATCCTGCTGGGCACCGTCTGTTTCGGCCTGGCTGTGTTCACCATGCACTTCGTCGCCACGGGCCTGACCGATTTTACCGCCAGTGACAATGCAGGTGGCGCGGGCCCGGCTTTGAACAACCAGATTCTTGCGATGGGGGTGACCGTTGCGGTGTTCCTGATTTGCGGGGCATTCCTGCTGACCGGGATCACCTTTATCGGGCCCGAGCCGGCGGCCGAAGCGCCGCAGCCGGCTCTGCGCGCCGGCGTCCCGTTTGAGCGCGAGGGCCAGACCTTTTTCACCGAACCGGCGCGCATCGCCGCCATTCGGGCCGAGGGGCACTACACCGTTTTGTACATGGGCGCCGAGAAACTGTTCTGCCCATGGTCGATCACCGAGGCCGAAACCCGCTTGAAACCAGACGGCTTTTTGCGGGCCCACCGAAGTTACCTCGTGAACCCCAGACACGTTTCCCGGTTTGAGCGGCACAAGGACAACGGCACCTGTTATTTCGACCAGGTCGATGCGCTCAGCAAGGTGCCGGTCAGCCGATCCCGCCTGACGGACATCCGCGAGGCGCTGGGCCTCTGATCGCAACTCGTGCAGCCCATTCGCATTTCGTGAAACAACCCGCGCGCCCCGTTCCTGCGCGATAGCCTGCGCACGCCCTCAGGACTTTCCTTATTCCCAGGGCCCCGACTTGAACGGGCCAAGGGAGGAAAACATGATACCAGCCGGTTTCGAGTATCACCGGCCAGGCGACGTCGCCTCGGCCATCGGCATTCTGCAGGAACACGGGGACGAGGCGCGCGTGATCGCAGGCGGGCACAGTCTGATCCCGATGATGAAACTGCGCATGGCCGAGATGGGCCATTTGGTCGACCTGCAGGCCATCGAGGAACTCAAAGGCATCGAAGTCGGGTCCGATACCGTGACCCTGGGCGCGATGGTCACGCAGCACGAATTGATCACCCATGACGGTCTGGCCGACGCGATCCCGCTGATCCGCGAAGCGGCTCTGCAGATCGCGGATCCGCAGGTGCGATACATGGGAACGGTCGGCGGGAACGTAGCCAACGGGGATCCGGGCAATGACATGCCGGGTCTGATGCAGTGCCTGAACGCGTCGTTCGAACTGTCCGGCCCTGACGGCACCCGCAGCGTCCCGGCCCGCGATTTCTACGAGGCGGCCTATTTTACCGCCCGCGAGGACGAGGAGATCCTGACACGGATTTCCATCCCTGTTCCCGGCCCCGGTATCGGGCAGGCCTACGAAAAGCAGAAACGCAAGATCGGCGACTACGCAACCGCGGCCGCCGCAGTGATGGTTGGCAACGGTCAGGCATCGGTGGCGATGACCAACCTGTCCGACACGCCCGTCTGGTCTGACGCGGCCAGCGCGGCACTGGCTTCGGGCGATGTCGACGGCTGCGTGGCCGCGATGCTCGAGGCGATTGACCCGGTGGCCGACAACCGCGGGCCCGTCGAATTCAAGAAACACGTGGCCGCCGTGATGCTGCGCCGCGCCATCGACCGTGCGCAGAGCCGCGCGGGCTGAGGGGAGGAACACAGATGTCGAAGATGCATGTCAAACTCACCGTGAACGGCAAGCAGGTCGAGGGCCTGGCCGAGCCGCGCACGTTGCTGATCCACTTCCTGCGGGAGGATCTGAAGATCACCGGCCCGCATATCGGTTGCGAAACCAGCCACTGCGGTGCCTGCACCGTGGATATCGATGGCAAATCCGTCAAATCCTGCACGACCTTCGTGGCGCAGGTGAACGGGGCCGATATCACGACCGTCGAAGGGCTGACCAATGACGACGGCAGCCTTGGTGTGCTGCAGGAAATGTTCCGCGAGCATCACGGGCTGCAGTGCGGTTTCTGCACGCCGGGCATGATCACCCGTGCGCATCGCCTGCTGCAGGAAAACCCCAACCCGACCGAAGAAGAAATCCGATTTGGCATGGCCGGCAATCTCTGCCGCTGCACCGGGTACCAGAACATCGTCAAGGCGATCTCGGCCTCGGCTGACATGCTGAACGCGCAGAAGGAGGCCGCGGAATGAACGACCAGACCATGACCCCCGAAGAACGCGCCGCCAACCTCAAGGGGATGGGCAGCTCGCGCAAACGCGTCGAGGACGTGCGCTTTACCCAAGGCAAGGGCAACTACGTCGATGACATCAAGCTGGACGGAATGCTGTTCGGCGCCTTTGTCCGTTCACCCTATGCCCATGCCCGGGTTGTCAGCGTCAACAAAGAGGCCGCTCTGGCCGTGCCAGGTGTCGTGGCCGTTCTGACGGCCGAGGACTTGGCGCCGCTGGGTCTGCACTGGATGCCCACGCTCGCCGGCGACAAGCAGATGGTGCTGGCCGATGGCAAGGTTCTGTTCCAGGGCCAGGAGGTGGCCTATGTGGTTGCCGAAGACCGCTATGTCGCCGCGGATGCTGTCGAACTGGTCGAAGTCGAATACGAGGAACTGCCGGTTCTGACCGACCCGTTCGAGGCGCTGAAGTCCGACGTGGTGCTGCGTGAGGATCTCGAGGGTCAGACAGAAGGCGCCCACGGGCCGCGCAAGCATCACAACCACATCTTCACCTGGGAACAGGGCGACAAGGACGCGACCGAAGCCGTTCTGGCCGAAGCCGATGTGGTGGCCGAGGAAATGGTCTACTACCACCGCACCCACCCCTGTCCGCTTGAGACCTGCGGCTGCGTGGCCAGCATGGACAAGGTGACCGGCAAGCTGACGCTGTACGGCACCTTCCAGGCGCCGCATGCGATCCGCACCGTCGTGTCCCTGATTTCGGGCCTGGCCGAGCACAATATCCGGGTGATCAGCCCCGATATCGGTGGCGGCTTTGGCAACAAGGTGGGCGCTTATGCGGGTTATGTCTGCTCGGTCGTGGCCTCGATCGTCACCGGTCAGCCGGTGAAATGGGTCGAGAACCGGATGGAAAACCTGATGTCCACCGCCTTTGCCCGCGACTACTGGATGCAGGGCAAGATCGCCGCCACCAAAGACGGCAAGATCACGGGCCTGTGGTGTCATACAACCGCGGACCACGGGGGGTTCGACGCCTGCGCTGACCCGACCAAGTTCCCGGCCGGGTTCATGAACATCTGCACCGGGTCTTACGACATCCCGACCGCCTATCTGGCCGTGGACGGCGTCTATACCAACAAGGCGCCGGGGGGTGTGGCCTATCGCTGTTCCTTCCGCGTGACCGAGGCCGCCTATTTCATCGAGCGGATGATCGAGGTTCTGGCCATCAAGTTGAACATGGACGCGGCCGAGCTGCGCCGGATCAACTTCATCAAGGCCGATCAGTTCCCCTATCAGTCGGCGCTGGGATGGGAATATGACTCGGGCGATTACCACACCGCCTGGGACAAGGCGCTTAAAGCGGTCGACTATGACGGCTTGCGCGCCGAGCAGGCCCAGCGGATCGAGGATTTCAAAGCCGGCAAGACGCGCAAGCTTCTGGGGATTGGTCTGACGCATTTCACCGAAATCGTCGGGGCAGGGCCTGTGAAGAACTGCGATATTCTAGGCTTGGGGATGTTCGACAGTTGCGAAATCCGCATCCACCCGACCGGGTCAGCCATCGCGCGGTTGGGCACGATCTCTCAGGGCCAGGGTCACGCCACGACCTTTGCCCAGATCATCGCCAGTGAGATCGGTCTTCCAGCCGACGACATCACGCTGGAGGAAGGGGACACCGACACCGCGCCCTATGGCTTGGGCACCTATGGCTCTCGGTCCACGCCGGTTGCGGGGGCTGCAACAGCCATGGCTGCACGCAAGATCCGCGCCAAGGCGCAGATGATCGCGGCCTATCTGCTTGAGGTTCACGACGACGATGTCGAATGGGACGTGGACCGGTTCGCGGTCAAAGGCGCCCCCGAGCGGTTCAAGACGATGAAAGAGATCGCCTTTGCCGCCTACAACCAGGCCATCCCGGGGTTGGAGCCGGGTCTGGAAGCCGTCAGCTACTATGACCCGCCCAACATGACCTATCCGTTCGGCGCCTATATCTGTGTCATGGAGATCGATGTGGATACCGGTGAATGGGAGGTCCGGCAGTTCTATGCGCTGGACGATTGCGGAACCCGGATCAACCCGATGATCATCGAAGGTCAGGTTCATGGCGGTGTGACCGAGGCGCTGGCCATCGCGATGGGGCAAGAGATTGCCTATGATGAGATGGGCAACGTCAAGACCGGCACGCTGATGGACTTCTTCCTGCCGACCGCGTGGGAAACGCCCAACTATACGACGGATCACACGGTGACCCCCTCGCCGCATCATCCGATCGGCGCAAAGGGTGTCGGCGAAAGCCCGAATGTGGGCGGCGTGCCGGCGTTCTCGAATGCGGTGCACGATGCGTTCCGGCCGTTTGGCCTGGTTCAGAGCCACATGCCGCATGACCATTGGCGGATCTGGAAGATCGCCAACGGCTTGGGGATGCACGGGTAACCGGTTTCGGACCGGCGGGGCCCGGTCCGACCGAATGGAGGGGGTGCTGACCCCCTCCGACCCCCTCGAGATATTTTGGTCAAACGAAGATTGGACCCTGGTGTGACACTGAGTGACGTTCAGAACGGTTTGGCCCAACAGGGCTATGTTGCCGACGACCGATTGGCGATGGCGTTGCATTTGGCCCAGACCCTGGGACGACCTCTGCTGCTGGAGGGTCCGGCCGGTGTCGGCAAGACCGAAGTGGCCAAGGCGCTGGCGGCGTGGCGCGACGCCCGTTTGATCCGCTTGCAGTGTTACGAAGGGTTGGACGCCAGTCACGCGATTTATGAGTGGAACTACCAGCGGCAGCTGCTGGCCATCCGAGCCTCCGAGGCGCGCGGCGGAACCAGCGAGGCCCAACTGTTTTCCGACGACTATCTGCTGAAGCGGCCGTTGCTGGAGGCGATCAGCGCCGATGATCCGCCCGTTCTGCTGATCGATGAGATCGACCGGGCCGATGAAGAATTTGAGGCCTACCTGCTTGAAATCCTGTCGGACTTTCAGATCACGATCCCGGAACTGGGGACGATTTCCGCCAAAACGCGACCCATCGTCATTCTGACCGCAAACGGGACGCGCGATCTTTCGGATGCGCTGCGGCGGCGGTGTCTTTACAGCTTTTTGAACTATCCGTCCGGCGAGACCGAAATGGCCATACTGCGGGCCCGGATGCCCGAAGTCGAAGGGCTGCTGGCGCGGCAGATCATCGGAGTGGTTCAGAACCTGCGCAAGGAAGATCTGGAAAAGACACCCGGCATTGCCGAAATGCTCGACTGGGCCGCGGCCCTGTCGGGTCTTGGCGTGAATGATCTGTCCCAAACGCCCGAGGCCGTACAGGCCACACTGGTCTGTCTGCTGAAGACCGCTGCGGACTATGATGCCGTTCCACCCGAGGTGATGGATCGCCTGATCGGAAAGGTCGCGTGATGCAGGTAACACGGTTTCCATCGCGAGCGCACGGATTGGCCGACCGTATGGCAGGATTCGTGGCGCATCTGCGCGGGAACGGTTTGCGGGTCGGACCGCGTGAGACCGGAGATGCGCTGGCCGCACTGGCCTCGGTCGAGGCCACCGATGTCGGACAGGCGCGGGATGCCTTGTGTGCCCTGATGTCCGGGGATGCCGAGGATTGGCGGCGCTTTGACGATTTGTTCGATGCCTATTGGTTCAACGCGGGCAAGCAGCGGAGCGGTGTCGCACAGAACACCCATGTCAGGGTCCAGTCGGCCAAGCCGATGATCTGGCAGACCGAAGATCGCGGAGATTCCGCTGACGATTCCCCCGACGCGCAGGATGCCAGCACCCCGGATTCCGGGGATGGACAGGCCGAAGGAACGGACGGGAAGCTGATCGCAACACGGACCGACAACCTGTCACGCCGGGATCTGCGCGAGTTGATGGATGAGCAATCCCTGCGCCGGGCCGAAGCCGCGGCCCTCGCCCTGGCGCGGGCGATCCGGGATCGACGTTCGCGCAGGCGCAAACAGGCGCGGCGGGGTCCGGCGCTGGACATGCGTCGCATCCAGCGGGCGAGCCTTGCGCGCGGAGGCGAGCCTTTGGAGCTGTTTCGCCGTGCCCGACCGCCACGCCCGATGCGGATCGTCGCGCTGTGCGATGTCAGCGGGTCCATGACCGTCTATTCGCGTATATTTCTGGCCTTTCTCAAGGGCCTTGTGGCCAGCGGAACGGATGCGGATGCCTATCTGTTTCACACGCGGTTGATGCGGGTCACCGATGCATTGCGGGACCACGACACCTTGCGCGCCGCTGGGCGGTTGTCGCTGATGGCCGAAGGTTTTGGCGGCGGCACGGACATCTCCGGCAGTCTCGAAAGGTTTCTGGACGGATATGGTGCACGGGCGCTGAATGGGCGCACCATCGTGCTGATCCTTTCGGATGGCTATTGCAGTTCTGACCCGCAGGCGCTGGGCGCGGCTTTGGCGAGGATCCGGCGCAAGGCGCGCCGGATCGTCTGGCTGAACCCCCTGAAAGGTTGGGAGAATTATCAGCCCGTTGCCGCCGCCATGCAGGCCGCCTTGCCCCATCTTGATGCGCACCTTCCGGCAAACACGCTCGACGCGCTGGCCGCGTTGGAGCCCGAGTTTCAAAAGTTGTGAGAGGAACCGATCATGCCTGGTTTCGACATTTTCGACACGATTGACCAGTTGCGCAGCAGCGGCGAGGCGTTCTGCGTCGCAACGGTGGTGCGGACGGCAGATGCGACCTCGGCCAAGGCGGGCGCCAAGGCGGCGATCACCCGGGACGGGCGGATCCTCGGCCATTTGGGCGGAGCCTGTGTCCAGCGTGCGGTGCGCGCCTCGGCACAGGAAGCGCTGGCCAGCGGTGCGTCGCGGATGATCCGCGTGAAACCCTCGGACAAGGTGGTGGCAATGACCGATCCGGATGGCGTTCAGACCTTCAAGAGTGGCTGCCCATCCGGCGGTACGGTCGATCTGCTGGTCGAACCCTATCAACACGCACCCCGCCTGGTGATTTTTGGCGATACCCCGATTGCCCATGCGTTGGCGGCTCATGCGGCATTGGCCGGGTTGCGCGTGTTCGTGTCGTTCGAGACCAGCGACGAAGCGGCGCAATCGTGTTTCGACCCAGACGACGTGGATGCGTTGGGGGTTGAGCCCCGCGATTTTGTGGTCGTCGCCTCGCAAGGCCAGAACGACAGGGCAGCGTTGGCCTCGGCGCTGGGTACGCCGGCAAGGCGGGTGTCGATGGTGGCCAGCCAGCGCAAGGCGAAGGTTCTGACGGACAGGTTGGTATCGCAGGGCATGGACGCCGAAAAAGTTGCGCGCCTGAAGTCGCCCGCGGGGCTGGATATCGGGGCCATTGATCCGCACGAAATCGCCTTGTCGATTCTGGCCGAGATCGTGCGCTGGCGAAATGCGAACACCGCCGAGGAGACAACTCATGATGAAAAACTTGCGTAGCTGGGTGGCGCGGCTATGGCCGCCCCGGCCCGCTCAAACCCCCGAGGATGCCGCGGAACAGGCGCTACGCGTCTTTCCCAGATGTTGCTGAGCAGAGGAATACCCAATGGAACTGACTGACGAAATTCGCATCGCGGCCCCCCGGGACGCGGTCTATCGCGCGCTGAACGATCCCGAGGTTCTGCGGGAATGCATCCCCGGCTGCGAAGAGCTGACCCAGACCGCCCCCAACGAGCTTGAGGCCAAGGTGGTTCTGAAAATCGGTCCGGTGAAGGCGCGTTTCGCTGGCGAGGTGACGCTGGACCAGACCAACGCACCCGACGGGTTTTCGCTGGTGGGCGAGGGCAAGGGCGGAGCCGCAGGTTTTGCCAAGGGTGGTGCGGACGTCACGCTGACCGAAGATGGTGATGAGACCGTTCTGACCTATACCGCCAAGGTCGATGTCGGGGGCAAGATCGCCCAGTTGGGCAGTCGTCTGATTGCCGGAACGGCCAAGAAGCTCTCGGGCAAGTTCTTCACCCGGTTCGGCGAAGTCGTTGCCGCGCAAACCGCTGCCTGACGCAGGCGCCCGGCGCCGTTCCGGTTGACGAATTGCGTGAGGGGGGTATGCACCTGCATAGTGTTTGGTGCTGATGCAGCAGGAGACAATGGTGCCCCCCACCTCGAAAATTGCCGAACTTGAGAATTGGCTGGTGATGAAGCCAGGTGATCTCAATTCGATTCGTCAGCTGGTCACACGGCTGGAACATGCGCCCAAGGCTCCGGGTTCGGCCGGGCGATTTTCTGCCGCACAAGCGGACATCGTTACCTCGCTGGGCGCCGATTGGCAGGCGGATCTATTTGAGCCCGAGCACATGGTCAAACAGTACCGCGCATGGTTGGCTGCATTGCGAAGCCGCGGCGTTTCGCAAGCGGTGCCGATCGGGCAGGTCTTTTCCGGGCGCGTTATCAAGGTACGCGGGCAGAACGCCTATTGCGGAGTTTTTCTGGACTTCTTCAAAGAGACCGGCGCCATCCCGGCGCTGTGCAATGACTGCTACAAGGTGCAGATTTTGCCGCATGACCTGCGTGCAATGTTCCAGACCTATGCCCTGCTGCTTAAGCTGGATCTACCCAATGACAACGCCCGCAAATGCATGATCGAGCTGCGCGACGGGATCAAATTTCCGTACAAGGCCTATATCTATTGCGACACCGTTGATGACGTGCGCGCCTGCCTGCAGGCGTTCCGCGATCTTCAGGCCAAGCATGGGATTGAAGGAATCAGCAGCAAGATCTCGCACGGATGTTCGGAATACGGGCAGAAGTATCCAGCATTCAAATTTCCGGAAACCGATGACGCGCCCGAGTTCGTTCCCGATCCGCAATGGCCCGCTATCGAAAAGGCCTATTTCAGGTCGATCAAGCTTCCGGCACAGACCCGGGACAGCAACACCCGTGGGCATGTGAGCCTGCGCGATGTCTTCGCCTTCTGCACATGGGTCAAATACGCCGACCTGATCGGCGACCCGACCAGCGAGGCCTACGCGGCGCTGCGCGGACCGGACCTTCCCCAGCAATTCATCAAGCGGGTGCGGTCTCAGGCAAAGATCCGTCGCCGCGAGATGGAGGAATTGCAGAAGACGGAATGAGAGCCGACCACCCGTTCGAGGGTGGTTTGCGCGGTCGTCATATCTGTTCGGGGATATGGTGCCCAGGAGAGGACTCGAACCTCCACGTCCATACGGACACTAGCACCTGAAGCTAGCGCGTCTACCAATTCCGCCACCTGGGCAGGTGTCGTGGAGGGGCGTTTAAGCCTACTCGCCGAGGGCGTCAACAGGATTCGAACGGAATTTCGAAAGTTTTTTTTCGGCCACCTTCCCGCGGCGCGATCCCGCCGGTTCCGGCAATGTTTTTCGCCTGATGCGCGGCGTTATTGCGCCTTGTTTGCCGGGCTTTGGAGCGGTAGATCGGAACAAGACCTACACAGCAGGAGCCCAACCATGTCCAAACTGGTCACGATTTACGGTGGATCGGGATTCGTCGGCCGCTATATCGCGCGACGCATGGCCAACGAAGGGTGGCGTGTACGGGTGGCGGTCCGCCGTCCGAACGAGGCGATCTTCGTCAAGACCTATGGCGTCGTCGGCCAGGTCGAGCCAATTCTGTGCAATATCCGCGACGATGCCTCGGTGGCCAGTGCGATGCATGGTGCCGATGCGGTCGTCAACTGCGTGGGCGTTCTGAACGAACTGGGCAAGAATGGATTTGGCGCCGTGCAAGACGAAGGCGCGGGCCGCATCGCCCGTCTGGCGGCCGAGCAAGGCATTTCCCGTATGGTCCATATTTCGGCCATCGGTGCTGACGCGAATTCCGACAGCGAATACGCACGCACCAAGGCTGCGGGCGAAGCTGCTGTGCTGACCCATATGCCCGATGCCGTGATCCTGAGGCCCTCGGTGATCTTCGGGACCGAAGATCAGTTCTTCAACCGTTTCGCCGGCATGACCCGTATCTCGCCCTTTCTTCCGATCTTTGGCGCCGACACCCCGTTCCAGCCGGTGTTTGTCGATGATGTGGCGCAGGCCGTGGTCAAGGGCGTGTTGGGTCAGGCCGCACCGGGTGTCTACGAATTGGGTGGACCCGAGGCCAAGACCTTCCGCGAACTGATGCAGCAGATGCTCGAGGTGATCCACCGCCGCCGCATCATCATCGGTCTGCCGTTCTGGGGTGGGCGGATCATGGCCGGGGTTCTGGACATGCTGAAATTCGTCAGCTTCCAGCTGTTTCCGAACAACATCCTGACCCGCGACCAGTTGAAGAACCTGCGCCGAGACAATGTGGTGTCCGAAGGAGCGAAAGGTTTCGCCGATCTGGGGATCGAGCCTGCTTCGCTGGAATCGGTTCTGCCGGAATACCTGTGGAAATTCCGCCCGTCGGGTCAGTACGATGACATCCAGAACTCGGCCCGGAACCTGCGCATCTGATCAGCTGTAAGCGACAATCAGCAGGATCGTACCCAGAATCACGCGATAGATCACATATGGCGTGAAGCTGACGCTGCGTAGCAGACGCATCATCAGGCTCAGCGCCAACAGGGCCGAAACAAAGGCGAATACGGCTGCAATGGCGCTGTCCTTGGCCAGCTGAGCGTTGGCCTGCCCGATCACGTCCAGCGACAGCAACGCACCCGAGGCGATGATTGTGGGGATCGACATCAGCATCGCGATGCGCGCGCCGTCCTCGCGGGTATATCCCAAGTGCCGCGCGCCGGTGATGCAGATCCCCGACCGAGAGGTGCCGGGAATCAGCGCCAGGACCTGCCACAGACCCAAAATAGCCGCGTCGCGCAGCCCCCAGTCCGCGGCCTCTTTGGTCTGGGGGCCTTTCTGGTCCATCCAATACAGCAGCAATCCGAAGCCCAGCATCGTCCACCCGATCACCGCCACGGACCGCATCGCACTGCTGAGGCCGGTCAGGTGCAGGATGGCACCAACGATGACGGTCGGGATGGTGGCTACGATCAACGCCAGGGCCAGTCGGGACTGTGGGGTGTCGATGCGCCCGCGCAAAGCACGTGGCAGGCCCGCAAGGGCCAGTTTCACGTCGCTCCAGAAATACAGAACCACCGCGCCCAATGTGCCCACATGCACCGCGACGTCGATGGCCAGTCCCTGGTCTTCCATTCCGGTGAGGCTTGGCAGCAGGATCAGGTGGCCTGATGACGAAATCGGCAGAAACTCGGTGATCCCCTGGATGATCGCCACCAGAATCAGCTGAAAAAAACTCATCTGCCCGCCCGTGTTTGCGCCCGTGTTCTTTGCATTCAAGGCGTATAAGCGCGATCAGCAAAAGGAAAGTCAGGATTTAGGTCCGAAGTGGTCCTAAAAATGAACAGAAAGTCGCCCAAAGAGATCGATCTTTCCGATTTTTTCCAATTTAGGTCAGCATAATTGACTTTTCATCCGAATTGGCTTCGCATAAAGAAATCCGACCAAGCCAATTCATGGAGTCTGACCGTGGCCAAGCAACCGATGCTGAAATTTGTGCAGATCGATCGTGACATGCCTGAAAAGCGCGCCGCAACCGATCGCAGAGCGGACTTTCATGAAATCTATGCCGAATACGCCGCGGAAAAAGCCGCCGAGCAGGCCAGCCGTTGCAGCCAATGCGGTGTGCCGTATTGTCAGTCGCACTGCCCGCTGCACAACAACATCCCGGACTGGCTGCGCCTGACCGCCACCGGACGGCTTGAAGAAGCCTATCAGACCAGCCAGGCCACCAATACCTTCCCCGAGATCTGCGGACGTATATGCCCGCAGGACCGACTGTGCGAAGGCAACTGCGTGATCGAGCAATCGGGCCATGGCACTGTCACCATCGGTGCGGTCGAGAAATACATCACCGACACCGCGTGGGAGGAAGGCTGGGTCAAACCTGTCGCTCCAACCGCCGAACGCCCCGAAAGCGTCGGCATCATCGGGGGCGGACCCGGTGGTCTGGCGGCGGCGGACATGCTGCGCCGGGCCGGGATCCAGGTCACGGTCTATGACCGCTATGACCGCGCGGGCGGCCTGCTGATGTACGGCATTCCGGGCTTCAAGCTGGAAAAGGACGTGGTTCAACGCCGCAACGACCTGCTGGCCGAGGGCGGCGTCACTTTTGAACTGAACTGTGACGTCGACGCTGCCAAGTTCGCCGATATCCGCGCCAAACATGACGCCGTGATCATTGCGACGGGCGTCTACAAGTCGCGGGATCTGTCCATGCCCGGCAGTGGCCTGCCCGGTATCGAAAAGGCGATCGATTTCCTGACTGCCTCGAACCGCAAAAGCTTTGGTGACGCGGTTCCCGAGTTTGACGATGGCCGCCTGAACGCCAAGGGCAAGAAGGTGGTCGTGATCGGTGGCGGTGATACGGCGATGGATTGCGTCCGCACCTCGATCCGCCAGGGCGCGACCTCGGTCAAATGCCTGTATCGCCGCGACCGGGCGAACATGCCTGGCTCGCAGCGCGAAACACAGAACGCCGAGGAAGAGGGCGTGATCTTTGAATGGCTCAGCGCGCCCGAGGGGTTTGTCGGCGATGAGCGGGTCACCGGCGTGATGGTGCAGAAGATGCGCCTGGGCCAGCCCGATGCCACCGGCCGCCAGGCCCCCGAAGTGATTGAAGGCGCAGATTACGTCGAAGAGGCCGATCTGGTCATCAAAGCGCTGGGCTTCGAGCCCGAGGACCTGCCCACCCTGTTCGGCCAGCCCGACCTGCCCGTGACCCGCTGGGGCACCATCAAGGCCGCGTTCGAAACCGGCGAGACCGAGATGGACGGCGTCTATGCCATCGGTGACATCGTGCGCGGTGCCTCGCTGGTGGTCTGGGCGATCCGCGACGGGCGTGACTGCGCGCAGGCCATCATCGACCGGTTCAACGGCAAGGCCGCGCTTGCGGCCGAGTGAACCCGCAGCCCAGCGACAGGAGGGACAGGATGCCCGAATTGCAAGGCCAATGCATGTGCGGCGCGGTCACCGTGACCGCGACCCCCGCCCGCGACGCGCTGGGCGCCTGCCATTGCGACATGTGCCGCCGCTGGACCAGCAGCGCGCTGGTCACCTTTCCGGCCCAGCCGGGCTATGCGGCGCTGGGGCCGGTCAAGACCTTCACCTCGTCCGACTGGGCCGAACGTGCCTTCTGCGAAGAATGCGGCTCGGCCCTGTGGTACCGGATCACCCTGCCGGGCGAGATGCACGGCCAGACACAGATCGCGGCCGGCCTGTTCGACAACGCGGCTGGCAACACGCTGAAACTTGAACTTTACATCGACAAGAAGCCCGAGGGTTACGCGTTCGCAGGTGAACGCCGCCAGATGACCGAAGCCGAGGTCATGGCCATGTACGCCCCATCGGAAGAAGGAGACAGCCAATGACGAAATATGATGCCGATTGGGTCCGGGCCGAGGAAGCCAAGCGCAAGTGGATGGCCGAAAATGGCCTGTATTCCGAGCAGGAAGAGCATTCCTCGTGCGGGGTCGGTCTGGTGGTTTCGGTTGACGGCAAGAAAAGCCGCAAGGTGGTCGAGGCCGGGATCGATGCGCTCAAGGCGATCTGGCACCGCGGCGCGGTGGATGCCGACGGCAAGACCGGCGACGGCGCGGGCATCCATGTGCAGATCCCGGCCCCCTTCTTCTATGACCAGATCCGCCGCACCGGGCACGAGCCCAAGATGGACGAGCTGATCGCCGTGGGGCAGGTGTTCCTACCGCGCACCGATTTCGGCGCGCAGGAGCGCTGCCGGACCATCGTGGAAACCGAAGTTCTGCGGATGGGCTATTACATCTATGGCTGGCGCCATGTGCCGGTGGACGTGACCTGCCTGGGCGAAAAGGCAAACGCGACCCGGCCCGAGATCGAGCAGATCCTGATCTCGAATTCCAAGGGCGTCGACGAGGACACGTTCGAGCGCGAATTGTACGTCATCCGCCGCCGGATCGAGAAAGCCGCCGCCGCCGCGGGGATTTCGGGTCTGTACCTGGCCTCGCTCAGCTGCCGGTCGATCATCTACAAGGGCATGATGCTGGCCGAGCAGGTCGCCGTGTTCTACCCCGACCTGATGGACGAGCGTTTCGAGTCGGCCTTTGCGATCTATCACCAACGGTATTCGACCAACACCTTCCCGCAATGGTGGCTGGCGCAGCCGTTCCGGATGCTAGCGCATAACGGCGAGATCAACACGCTGAAGGGCAACATCAACTGGATGAAAAGCCACGAGATCCGCATGGCCTCGGCGACCTTTGGCGACTATGCCGAAGACATCAAGCCGATCATCGCGGGCGGGTCTTCGGATTCGGCGGCGCTGGATTCGGTGTTCGAGGTTCTGGTGCGCGCAGGCCGCTCGGCCCCGATGGCCAAGACGATGCTGGTGCCGGAAAGCTGGTCGAAACAGGCGGTGGAACTGCCGCAAGCCTGGCGCGACATGTATTCCTACTGCAACTCGGTGATGGAGCCGTGGGACGGCCCTGCCGCGCTGGCCATGACGGATGGGCGCTGGGTCTGCGCCGGGCTGGACCGCAACGGCCTGCGTCCGATGCGCTATGTGGTCACCGGCGACGGACTGGTGATCGCCGGGTCCGAGGCGGGCATGGTTCCGATCGACGAGGCCAGCGTTGTCGAGAAAGGCGCGCTGGGCCCCGGCCAGATGCTGGCCGTCGACATGAAGAAGGGCAAGCTGTATCGCGACAAGCAGATCAAGGACAAGCTGGCCGCGACGCTGCCGTTCGGGGACTGGGTCAGCAAGATCAACGATCTGGACGAAAAGCTGGCCAAGGTGACTGAAAAGCCGCTGTTCTCGGGTGAAGAGCTGCGCAAGCGCCAGATCGCGGCGGGCTACACGGTCGAAGAGCTGGAGCAGATCCTTGCACCGATGGCCGAGGACGGCAAAGAGGCGATCGCTTCGATGGGCGACGACACGCCTTCGGCGGTTCTGTCCAAACAGTACCGGCCGCTCAGCCATTTCTTCCGCCAGAACTTCAGCCAGGTGACCAACCCGCCCATCGACAGCCTGCGCGAATACCGCGTGATGTCGCTGAAGACGCGGTTCGGCAACCTCAAGAACGTGCTTGACGAGGACAGCAGCCAGACCGAGATCGTTGTGCTGGAAAGCCCCTTTGTCGGCAACGCCCAGTGGGAAGAACTGGTGGCGAATTTCGATGCGCCGCTGGCCGAGATCGACTGTACCTTCGAACCCGGCACCGGCGCGCTGAGCGCCGCGCTGGCGCGCATCCGCTCGGAGGCGGAGGAGGCCGTGCGTTCTGGCGCGGGTCACCTGGTGTTGACCGACCAGTATTCCGGCCCCGGCAAAGTGGCGATGCCGATGATCCTGGCCACCAGCGCGGTGCATTCGCACCTGATCCGTCAGGGTCTGCGGACCTTCTGCTCGCTCAACGTGCGTTCGGCGGAATGCATCGACCCGCATTATTTCGCGGTGCTGATCGGCTGTGGCGCGACCGTGGTCAACGCCTATCTGGCCGAGGATTCGCTGGCCGACCGGATCGAACGCGGCTTGCTCGAAGGCAGCCTGACCGAAAACGTCGCGCGCTACCGCGAGGCGATCGACCAGGGCCTGCTGAAGATCATGGCCAAGATGGGCATTTCGGTGATCTCGTCCTATCGCGGCGGCCTGAATTTCGAGGCCGTGGGCCTGAGCCGCGCCATGGTGGCCGAATATTTCCCCGGCATGACCAGCCGGATCTCGGGCATCGGCGTCACCGGCATTCAGTCCAAAGCCGAAGGAATCCATGCCAAAGGCTGGGAGAGTGGCCTGGACGTTCTGCCCATCGGTGGCTTCTACAAGGCCCGCAAATCGGGTGAGACCCATGCGTGGGAAGCGACCTCGATGCACATGATGCAGATGGCCTGCAACCGCGCCTCTTACGAGCTGTGGAAGCAGTATTCGGCCAAGATGCAGGCCAACCCGCCGATCCATCTGCGCGACCTGATGGATTTCAAACCGCTTGGCAAGCCGATCCCGATCGAGGAGGTCGAGTCGATCACCTCGATCCGCAAGCGGTTCGTCACGCCGGGCATGTCGCTGGGCGCGCTCAGCCCCGAGGCGCACAAGACGCTGAACGTGGCGATGAACCGGATCGGCGCGAAATCCGACTCGGGTGAAGGTGGGGAAGATCCCGCACACTTCGTGCCCGAGCCGAATGGCGACAACCCCTCGGCCAAGATCAAGCAGGTGGCCTCGGGCCGGTTCGGTGTGACCGCCGAATACCTCAACCAGTGCGAAGAGCTGGAAATCAAGGTGGCCCAAGGTGCCAAGCCCGGCGAGGGCGGCCAGCTGCCCGGCATGAAGGTCACCGATCTGATCGCGCGCCTGCGTCACTCGACCAAGGGCGTGACGCTGATCTCGCCGCCGCCGCACCACGACATCTACTCGATCGAGGATCTGGCGCAGCTGATCTATGACCTCAAGCAGATCAACCCGCGCGCCAAGGTGACGGTCAAGCTGGTGGCGTCCTCGGGCGTGGGCACGATCGCCGCCGGGGTGGCCAAGGCCAAGGCCGACATCATCCTGATCTCGGGCCACAATGGCGGCACCGGGGCATCGCCCGCGACCAGCATCAAATATGCCGGCCTGCCGTGGGAGATGGGCCTGACCGAGGCGCACCAGGTTCTGGCGATGAACAACCTGCGCGAGCGGGTGACCCTGCGCACCGATGGCGGTTTGCGCACCGGGCGCGATATCGTCATGGCGGCGATGATGGGGGCCGAGGAATACGGCATCGGCACCGCCGCCCTGATTGCGATGGGCTGCATCATGGTGCGCCAGTGCCAATCGAACACCTGCCCGGTGGGCGTGTGTACGCAGGACGAGAGCCTGCGCGCGAAGTTCACCGGCAATGCCGACAAGGTGGTGAACCTGATCACTTTCTATGCGCAGGAAGTGCGCGAGATTCTGGCCAGCATCGGCGCGCGGTCGCTGGACGAGATCATCGGCCGGGCCGATCTGCTGGCGCAGGTCAGCCGCGGGTCGGCGCATCTGGACGATCTGGACCTGAATCCGCTGCTGATCACCGTCGATGGCGCACAGAACATCGTCTATGACCGTGACAAGCCGCGCAATGCGGTGCCCGATACGCTGGACTCTGAAATCGTGCGCGACGCGGCGCGGTTCCTGAAAGATGGCGAGAAGATGCAGTTGTCTTATGCCGTGCAGAACACGCACCGGACAGTGGGCACCCGCGTGTCCAGCCACATCGTGCAGAATTTCGGAATGCGCAACACGTTCCAGCCGGACCACCTGCATGTCAAGCTGCAGGGCTCGGCCGGTCAGTCGCTGGGCGCCTTCGCCGCGCCGGGGCTCAAACTGGAAGTGTCGGGTGACGCCAACGACTATGTGGGCAAGGGCCTGTCGGGCGGCACCATCGTCGTACGCCCGCCGCAGGTCAGCCCGCTGCAGGCCGACCGGAATACAATCATCGGCAACACGGTCCTGTACGGCGCGACCGACGGGTACCTGTTCGCGGCCGGCCGTGCGGGTGAGCGGTTCGCCGTGCGCAACTCGGGTGCCACCGTGGTGGTCGAGGGCTGCGGCTCGAACGGGTGTGAGTACATGACCGGCGGCGTTGCGGTGATCCTGGGTGACATCGGCGCGAACTTTGGCGCGGGGATGACGGGCGGCATGGCCTATCTGTACGACCCCGAAGGCAAGGCGCAGCTGCTGATGAACATGGAAACCCTGGTGACCTGCCCCGTAACGGTCGAGCATTGGGAGACCCAGCTGAAATCGCTGATAGAACGTCACGCAGCGGAAACCGGCAGCCGCAAGGCCGCCGACATCCTGCAGCACTGGGATGTCGAGCTGTCGAACTTCCTGCAGGTCTGTCCGAAGGAAATGCTGAACAAGCTCAGCCACCCGCTGAGCCACGAGGCAGCGGCGGTTCCGGCCGAGTAAGACTGCCTGTGAAACCTGCCCCGCGTGTTTGAAAAGACACGCGGGGTTTTCGTTTTGTGTCCCCCCGTTTCCGGATTTCTTGAAAAAACATTGTGTGTCGCTAGGCCTGTACACGGAAAGTTTGGAAATTTCGCCAATGCTTCCGCTTGCCACCAATTACGCCTGGGAGTCGTCGCATGCCCACGACCTATCTTGACCAGTTCTTTGCCATGGATCCGGCCAGCCCGCCGGCAACGGGGACCCTTCTGACGGTTGAGAAGTACAATCTGGTCGACCAGAACGACGATGGCGATATCGACAGTTCCGACAATGACTCTGTCAACGGCATCGATGTTACCCGATCCTGGCCGGGCGATACGGTGACGATCAACGTGTCCGGTGTGGGCAACGTCACCTACACGGGAATCACATTCTATCTGGCTGATGGCAGTAGGGTATTCACCCCGACGGACGGTCAGGTGCTGCAAGAGGGGACGCTTGTCTCGACGACTTTCGTCAATACCGAGGGTCCCCTTGTGGTTCCGGGTGAGCTTGGGCCGCCGTGTTTTACCGCCGGAACGATGATAAAGACTCCGGATGGGTTGCGCCGCGTCGAGGATCTGCAGCCCGGTGACCTGGTCACGACGGTCGACAAAGGCGCGCAGGCTCTGATCTGGGTCGGCAGAACCACCGTTGCGGCCGAGGGCAACGCCGCACCCATCCGCTTTGCCGCAGGGGTTCTGGGACTGGACCGTGACACTCTGTTCTCGCCGCAGCACCGGATGCTGATCGACGATTGGCGCGCGGCTTATTTCTACGGCCACCCCGAGGTTTTGATTGCCGCACATTCCCTGGTCAATGGCACGACGGTGACCCCGGTCGAAGGCGGCGAGATCGAGTATTTCCACCTGTTGTTCGACCAGCACGAGATCGTCATCGCCAACGGCGCCAAAAGCGAAAGCTACTATCCCGGTCACGCCGCTACGCGGTCTGACCGGGAAACCCAAGCCGAGCTGTTGCGCCTGTTCCCGCAATTGGGAGTGGTGGAAGATGGTGGTCCGAAAACCGCTCGTCCGGTGGTGCGCCCGCGCGAAGGGCGGCTGATCGCGTCATAATTCCGTTCCAAATACCGGTGCTGCGGCGTATAGCAGGAACATGGCGAAGAAAGCAGCGCGCAAATCCCGCGGTAAGTCCAAAAAGGCAACCCGGTCTCGGAAAACGGAAACGCTCATCGTTCGGATTCGGCGGTGGGTACTGCGTGTCATCGGTGCCCTGGCCGCGGCGTTCGTGGCGCTTGTATTGCTTTACACCGTGGTCAACCCGCCGATCACCCATACGATCTGGTCCGAGTGGCGCCGCCTGGGCAAGGTGGACCGGGAATGGGTCGCGATCGAGGATATGTCTCCGCACATGGCCCGGTCGGTCGTTGCGGCCGAGGATGCGAATTTCTGCCTGCATTGGGGTTTTGACGTGAACGCGATCCGCGATGCGCTTGAAGATGGTGGCAACCGCGGGGCGTCGACCATTTCTCAGCAGGTGGTCAAGAATGTCTTTCTGTGGCAGGGGCGCAGTTGGGTGCGCAAGGCGCTTGAGACCTCCATGACCCCGGTCGTCGAAATCTTCTGGAGCAAGAAGCGCATACTCGAGGTGTATCTGAACGTGGCTGAGACCGGTGAGGGCCTGTTCGGGATCGAGGCGGCCGCCCGGAAGAATTTTGGTGTCAGTTCCGCCCAACTCAGCCCGGTGCAGGCGGCGCGTCTGGCGGCAATCCTTCCGTCACCGCGCAACCGTTCGGTCACGGACCCGTCGGTTTACACCCGCAGACGAGCCGCCGCGATCCGCGATGGAGCGGCCACCATCCGCGCAGATGGTCGCGCAGATTGCTTCGAGGATTGAAACTTCTGCCCGTCAGCGGCTATTGCTGAGCGGTACTCAATTGGTTCGAATGGATCCACATGGCGCGTTTGTTTCACGTTCCCCTGTCCCCCTTTTGTCGAAAAGTCCGCCTGTCACTGGCGGAAAAGAAGATCGAAGTCGAATTGGTCGAGGAAAAGTACTGGGAAAAATCCCCGGACTTCTTGCGCAGAAACCCTGCGGCCAAGGTCCCGGTTCTGCGGCTGGATGGCCGGGTGATGTCAGAAAGCGCAGCGATCTGCGAATACATCGAAGAGACGCGGCCGGAACCCGCATTGATGCCGAAAACTCCGGAAGCCCGGTTTGAGGTGCGCCGACTGGTCAGTTGGTTTGATGACAAATTCCACCACGAGGTGACATCCAAGCTGCTGTACGAGCGAGTGAACAAGAAAGTGACCGGTCAGGGCTATCCCGACAGCAAGAACGTCAAGGAAGGCGCGCGGGCGATCAAATTCCACCTGGATTACATGGCCTGGCTGCTGGATCAGCGGCGCTGGCTGGCCGGAGATCAGATGACATTGGCCGATTTCGCGGCTGCCGCGCATCTGTCGGCGCTGGACTATATTTCGGACGTGGACTGGAATCGCAGCCAGGTGGTCAAGGACTGGTACGCCAAGATCAAGTCGCGCCCGGCCTTCCGGTCGATCCTGGCGGATCAGGTGCCGGGCTTCCGCCCGCCCGCCCATTACGCCGACCTGGATTTCTGATAGGTTGGGGCAGGGGGCTGTCTGCCCCCTCTTGGCCCGTTGGGCCAATTCACCCCAGAGGATATTTTGGGCCAGATGAACAGCGCGACGGCATTGAAGGACAGGTTGGTGGCGCAGGCCCGGGCCGAGGGGTTCGTGTCGTGCCGGATCTGCCGACCCTGGGACGTGCCCGAGGTGCCTGCGCGGTTGGCCGCCTTTCTGGCGGCGGATTATCACGGGCAGATGGGTTGGATGGCCGAGCGGGCCCATTGGCGGGGCGATCCGGCGCAGCTGTGGCCCGAGGCGCGCTCGGTCATCATGCTGGCCGAGAGTTACACGCCGGATCATGATCCGACCGAGGTTCTGGGGCGACCCGATCGCGGGGCGATCTCGGTCTATGCGCAGAACAGGGATTACCACGATCTGGTCAAGAAGCGGCTGAAGCGGCTGGCCCGGTGGCTGATCGCCGAGGCCGGGGGCGAGGTGAAGGTGTTCGTCGATACCGCGCCGGTGCCCGAGAAGGCTTTGGGCCATGCGGCCGGGTTGGGCTGGCAGGGCAAACACACCAATCTGGTCAGCCGGGAATGGGGCAATTGGGCCTTTTTAGGGTCTGTTTTCACCACCCTGGACTTGCCGACGGATCCGCCGGAAGTGGATCATTGCGGGTCGTGTCGGGCCTGTCTGGATGCCTGCCCCACGGATGCCTTCCCGGCGCCCTATCAGCTGGATGCACGGCGTTGCATTTCTTATCTGACCATCGAGCACAAGGGGCCGGTGGATCAGGAGTTGCGCGGCAAGCTGGGCAACCGCATCTACGGTTGTGATGATTGCCTTGCCGCCTGCCCGTGGAACAAGTTCGCGGTGGCGGCCAGCGACATCCGCTATGCCGCGCGCCAAGACCTGATGGCGCCGCCGCTGGCGGAACTGGCCGGGTTGGACGATGCGGCGTTCCGGGCCAGATTCTCGGGCTCACCGATCAAGCGGATCGGGCGGGACCGGTTCGTGCGCAACGTTCTGTATGCCATCGGCAATTCCGGGTCGTCGGCGTTGATCCCGGTCGCGCAGGCGCTGACCGAGGATCCCGACCCCACGGTCGCGGACGCGGCGCGCTGGGCGGTCGAACAACTGTCGTGAATGCCGCAAACAGGCTGGACGCGTCGGTTCAAACCGCTACACCCGTGACTGCGAACAGGATGGAGATCCCGATGGCGTTGGCTTTGGGCGTGGATACCGGTGGAACCTACACCGATGCGGTGCTGATCCGGGACGAGGAAGAGGTGATCGCCTCGGCCAAGTCACTGACCACACGCGAGGATCTGGCGATCGGCGTCGGGCGGGCGATCCGGGCGGTGCTGGACCAGGCGCAGGTCGCGCCCGTTCAGATCTCGATGGCGTCGCTGTCGACGACGCTGGCCACGAACGCGCTGGTCGAGGGGCAGGGCGGGCGCGTCGCGCTGATCTATGTCGGATTTCGGGACGGCGATCTGGACAGGCATGGGCTGCGCGATGCGCTGAAGGGTGACCCGGCGCTGGTGATCGCGGGCGGGCACAGCCATGCCGGGGCCGAGGCCGCGCCTTTGGATACAGGGGCGTTGCGCGAATTTCTGGACCAGCAGTCCGGGATTTCCGGGTTTGCGGTTGCGGCCCAGTTCGCCACGCGGAACCCCGTGCATGAGCTTGAGGTCGCGCGGATCATCGCCGCAAAGACCGGCGCGCCGGTGACCTGCTCGCATCAGTTGTCGGCCAAGCTGAATGGGCCGAAACGTGCGGTGACGGCGGTGCTGAATGCACGTCTGATCGGAATGATCGACCGTCTGATCGGCCGGGCGCAGGATGTTCTGCTCGAGCTGGGCATCGACGCGCCGATGATGGTGGTGCGCGGGGATGGCGCCTTGATGAGCGCCGAGCAGGCGCGGGAGCGGCCGATCGAAACGATTCTCAGCGGTCCGGCGGCCTCGATCGTGGGGGCGCGCTGGCTGACCGGAGTTCAGGACGCACTGGTGTCGGATATCGGAGGGACGACGACCGATGTGGCTCTGATCCGCGACGGAAAGCCGGCGATCGACCCGGCGGGCGCACGGGTCGGCGGGTTCCGCACCATGGTCGAGGCGGTGGCGATGCGCACGCATGGTCTGGGCGGTGACAGCCAGGTGCATGTGGTGACCGAAGGCCTGCGCGGCGGCGTTTTCCTGGGTCCGCGCCGGGTGCTGCCGGTGTCGCTGATCGCGTCTGAGGCGCCCGAAGTGGTCCATGCCGCGCTGGACGAGCAGTTGCGCGCGACCACGGTGGGCGAGCACGACACCCGTTTCGCCCGCCGCGTGCCCGGCATCCACGCCGAGGGTCTGGGACCGCGCGAGGCGGGGCTGCTGGAGCGGCTGGGGGACAGGGTTCTGCCCCTGAGCGCCCTGCTGCGCACGCGGATGGAAAACGGCGCTCTGACCCGGTTGGTGGATCGCGGGATCGTTCAGGTCTCGGGGGTGACGCCGTCTGATGCCAGCCACGTTCTGGGGCGCCTGTCCGATTGGGATAAGGGTGCCGCGCGCAAGGCGCTGGAGCTGATTGCGCGCCGACGTGTGGGGTCGGGCGACCGGCTGGCGGGCTCGGCCGACGAACTGGCCGGTATGATCGTGGATCAGTTGACCGAACAGACCGTTTTGACCTTGTTAGAGACTGCTTTTGCGGAAGAGGCCGAGGCGTTCGGCCTGCCGCCCGAGGATCTGGCGCGCCATGTGCTGACCCGGCGGGGCTTGCGCGGGCATCGCGGTCTGCTGGCGTTGGATACGACGCTGAACGTGGATGTGGTCGGGCTGGGTGCCTCGGCGCCGAGCTATTACCCGGCGGTCGGTGAGCGTCTGCGCTGTGCGATGGTGCTGCCCGACCATGCCGGGGTGGCCAACGCGATCGGGGCCGTCGTGGGGCGGTTGACCATGCGGCGGGCGGGCACGGTGACCGCTCCGTCCGAAGGCCGGTACCGCGTGCATCTGAATGAAGGTCCGCAGGATTTCCCCACACCCGAACCCGCGCTGGCCCTGCTGGAGGCCGAACTGCGGCGCGAGACCGAAAGCGCCGTGCGCGAGGCCGGGGCCGAGGATATCCGCGTGATCGTCAACCGCGACATCCGCACCGCCCGGATCGAAGGCAAGGATGTCTTCGTCGAGGCGATGCTGACCGTCGAAGCCAGCGGCCGCCCGCGGGTGGCCGTCGGCTGAACTTTATTCGGCAGCGCTGCTGCGTTTGGGCAGAACCCAGTCCGGGCGCGGAAAGTGGCAGGTATAGCCGTTGGGGATACGCTGAAGGTAGTCCTGATGCTCGGGCTCGGCCTCCCAGAAATCGCCGACGGGTTCGACCTCGGTCACGACCTTGCCGGGCCACAGCCCGCTGGCATCCACATCGGCGATCGTGTCCAGCGCGATCTGTTTCTGCGTTTCGTCGCAGTAATAGATGGCCGAGCGATAGCTCATCCCGATGTCATTGCCCTGACGGTTCACGGTGGTCGGGTCGTGGATCTGGAAAAAGAACTCGAGCAGATCGCGATAGGTGATCTTTGCGGGGTCGAACCAGATCTCGATCCCTTCGGCATGGGTGCCGTGGTTGCGATAGGTCGCGTTGGGCACGTCGCCGCCGGTATATCCGACGCGGGTGCGCAGAACGCCGGGCAGCTTGCGGATCAGGTCCTGCATGCCCCAGAAGCAGCCTCCGGCCAGAACGGCGCGTTGTTCGGTCATTTCGGGTCCTCCACTTGATCGAGGTATTCGCCATAGCCCTCGGCCTCCATGTCGTCACGATGGATGAACCGCAGCGCGGCGGAGTTGATGCAATAGCGTAGCCCACCCTGATCCAGCGGACCATCGGGAAACACATGGCCCAGGTGACTGTCGCCGTGTTTCGAGCGGACCTCGGTCCGGATCATCCCCAGCGAGCGGTCCTCAAGCTCGGTGACGTGGTCATGCACGATGGGTTTGGTGAAACTGGGCCAGCCGCAGCCCGACTCGTATTTGTGGGTCGAGGCGAACAGCGGCTCGCCCGATACGATATCCACGTAGATGCCGGGTTCCTTGTTGTTCAGGTGTTTTCCGGTGCCGGGGCGTTCGGTCCCGTTGCGCTGGGTGACGTGGAATTCCTCGGGCGACAGGGAAGCGACAACCGATGGATCTTTGGTATATTTGGGCATGGGTCCTCCGGCATTGCATACGTTGCCGAGATATTTGGGGTGCGCCGCGACAAAAGCAAAGCCCTGTTTCATCCGGCTCGCGCGATCGTGCAGGTGATCTGCCGCCGTGTTTCGAGCGTATCATTACCAAAGAGGAGGTCACGCCATGTTCAGAATGTTGCTGTTGTCTGCCTTGTTGTTGATCGGTCGAACGGTGCAGGCCGCGCCCGTGTCCGGAGAGTTCCCTTCGATCGATGGCGGCACGCTGTCGCTGTCGGACTGGCGCGGCCAGCCGGTTCTGGTGGTCAACACGGCCTCGCAATGCGGGTTTACCGGGCAGTATTCCGGGCTGCAAAAGCTGCAGGACACCTATGGACCCGAAGGTTTGGTGGTTCTGGCGGTCCCGTCGGATTCCTTCAACCAGGAACTGGAAACCGCCAGTGAGGTCAAGCAGTTCTGTGAGCTGAACTATGACCTGACCCTGCCCATGACCGACATCACCCCCGTCACCGGTCCGCAGGCGCACCCGTTCTACAAGGCGGTCGCGGCTGAAACCGGGTTTGTGCCCAACTGGAATTTCAACAAGATCCTGTTGAGCCCCGATGGCGAGGTCGTGGCGACCTTTGG
Source organism: Ruegeria sp. BB9 (assembly GCF_056539345.1). Classification (NCBI taxonomy): domain Bacteria; kingdom Pseudomonadati; phylum Pseudomonadota; class Alphaproteobacteria; order Rhodobacterales; family Roseobacteraceae; genus Ruegeria; species Ruegeria sp. BB9. Next base: position 599,260 of record NZ_JBQFUU010000003.1, read on the forward strand.
GTCGACGACACGGCCTGACTCCCGCAAGCTGCGCCGTCAGGTCGAGGCGCTGCTGCGCTGAACCGGCTGGCGTGACAACTGCACGGCCAGAATGCCCAGCGTGGTGACCGCAACACCAACGGCGTCCATTGCGCCCAACCGTTCACCCAGCAGAATCGCGGCGATCGTGACCCCGAACACCGGGTTGAGGAAATGGAAGGTCGCCGCGCGGATCGGCCCGATCCGGTTGAGCAGCAAGAACCAGATCAACGTGGCCAGCAGGCCGGGGAACAGGGTCGTGTAGGTGAAGGCCAGCGCCAGCGGCCAGGTTGGACGGACATAGATCGTCTCGAACAACGGGGCGGCGACGAACAGAACCGCCGAGCCGACGAACATCTGCAGACCGACGACCATCATGAAATTCCCGCCTGAGGTCGCCCCGCGTACGGCCAGCGTGGCGAAGGTCAGCGCCAGCGCGCCCAGCCCGCAGAGGGCAACGCCGAACAGGTCGATCCCGGCGCTGATCCGGCTGCTCATGATCAGGGCCACGCCGGCGAACCCGGCCAGCAGACCCAGAACACCCAGCGGGCGCAACCGTTCCCCGAACAGCAGCCAACCGGCCAGAGCCACCAGCAATGGCATGGTCGAGGCGATGATCGCCGCGACCGAGGCCTCGACCGTTTGCATGGCATAGAAATTCAGACCCAAATACAGGGCATTCTGGCAGATTCCGAATAGGATGGTCGCGTACCATTGCGACCGCGTCAGGCGCCAGCTCTGGCCCATGGCCGCGGCGATGGCGACACCCAGGATGCCGGAAATCAGGAAGCGAACCGCCAGTGAAAACAGCGGCGAAGCATCCGCGACGATGATCCGCGCCGAGGTAAAGGCCGACGACCAGATGAAGGCAAAGGCCAGCCCCATGGCGATGGCGCGCAGATCCATGACCGCTCCTGTTTGAATGTGCGGCGACTGTTTCCGATTTTCCCGCAGGCCACAAGCGCCCGAGCGTCAAAAAAGACACATGGTGCGCGCAAGTTTTTCCTGGGTGTCGGTTTTATTGATTGACTAGCCAATTAAAGATATCCGCTCGTTGATCTGACATCTAAAGGGAGGTTTGTCGGTGCTACTGGAATACATCCTGTCATTCGGGGTTCTGCTTGCTCTTGGGCTGGTAGCGTTCTTCGTCGTGAAATGGTGGAACCTGCGGTGCGTGGGCGTGACACCTGTACATCTGTTCACTTTCATCGCGATCCTGTTCACATCCGGTCTGGATGTCGGGCTGATCATGTTCCCGCTCACCGAATTCGGAGGCTATGCCGAAGATCCGGCCTATGCGTTCGCAAACCCGCTGGCGGTCGAGTTCGGGTTCTGGGGTTTCCTGATCTGGGCCTTCTATTTCCTGACGGCCTTCTATTTCTGCGTCATCGAGCCCCGAGTGCAGTTCTTTGAGATCCCGGTGGTCAAGCTGATCAACAATGTGGTGATCATCGGGACCTGCGCTTTCACCGCCAGCCTGTTCCTGATCTACCTGCCCGGATACCTGCCCGAAGTTGGTGATGGCGAGTCCGTGGTGACCACGTTTTACATCATCGTATTTGTCGTCATTCTGGCCGCGGCCTATTCCTCGACTGACCTGAAATACGTGCGGATTCTTTCTGTCGGCTCGACGTTTCTGTTCCTGGCACTGATCCTTGGCATGTGGGCCGCGGCCGGTATGGGCGTTGCGGGTTTCGTGGAAACCAGCAGCAATATCGGGGCGTATTTCGCCAATATCCACAAGTTCGTACTGCCTCTGACCGACTATCACGCCTTCTACCTGTTCTGGTGGTTTGCCTGGTCGATCATGATCGGTCAGTTCACCTCGCGCTTTGTCGGAGGGCTGACCACCTGGCAATTGCTGGCGGCGCTGCTGATCTTTCCGTCGATCCCCTTGGCGATCTGGTTCAGCGTGCTTTACTACTATCACCTGAACGGCATCAGCACCGCAGGCATCACCAACATCGCGATGGTGATCGTCGGCGTGACATTCGTGATCAACTCACTGGACTCGCTGATCAGGCTCTATACCGACAACCTGAACATGACGGTCGAACGCTTCGGCAAGACGGCCTATGTTGCCGGCAATGTGGTGCTTCTGTTTGTGCTGACGCTTCTGTTCCAGAGCCAGTGGCTGCAGATTCAGTGGATTGGCGCCGTGGTGGTTGGCCTCTACCTCGCCTGCGTGGTCTATATCCTGATCGCCAAGCGCAAAGAGGTGATGAGCATCGACTCGATGCCCGAAGATCGGGACTTGGATTTCCACAAGGTCGAGACTGTTCACTGACCTCGACCCACGAGAACACCGGGTCTGGTCCAACGGACCCGGTAAACAAATACCAAAGAAAAAGGGCCGCGAAATCGCGGCCCTTGATCGTTTTGCCTAAGGCGCGGATCAGCTGTTGACGCTGTCCTTCAGGGCCTTGGCGATGGTCATCTTCACAACCTTGTCGGCTTCTTTGGTGAAGGTCTCACCAGTGGCCGGGTTGCGCACCTGACGCTCGGGGCGCTCGCGGCAGTAGATCTTGCCGACGCCCGGCAGGGTCACAGCGCCTCCGGCCGAAACTTCGCGGGTGATCAGGCCAGTGATCGCCTCCAGCGCCGCGTTCGCGGATTTCTTGTCGGTTCCCATTTCCTCAGCGAGAGCAGCAACCAGCTGAGTCTTCGTCATAGGCTTTGCCATTTCTTGGTCTCCTTAACGTGCCCGATCTATTGGGCCTCACCGCGTAACTGTAACGGGATATTGTGGGCGAACACAACGAATAGTAGCACCGAAACCCCAAAAAATATGGGGATTTCGTTGCTTTTTTGCGTCAGAGGAAGGCCGTTTCGTCGAACGAGCGCAATTTCCGGCTGTGCAAACGTTCCAGCGGCATGCCTCGCAGGTGTTCCATCGCGCGGATTCCGATCGCCAGATGGCGGCTGACCTGGGTTGTATAGAACTCGGACGCCATGCCGGGCAACTTCAATTCTCCATGCAGGGGCTTGTCGGATACGCACAGCAAAGTGCCGTAGGGAACGCGGAAGCGATAGCCGTTTGCGGCGATCGTGGCGCTTTCCATGTCCAGCGCGATCGCGCGCGACTGGCTCAACCGTTGCACCGGGCCGGATTGGTCGCGCAGTTCCCAGTTTCGGTTGTCGACCGAAGCCACCGTGCCGGTGCGCATGATCCGCTTCAGCTCATAGCCTTCCAGCTCGGTCACTTCTGCCACGGCGCGTTCCAGCGCGACCTGAACTTCGGCCAGCGGCGGGATCGGGACCCAGACGGGCAGATCGTCGTCCAGCACCTTGTCTTCGCGCAGATAGGCATGGGCCAGCACGAAATCCCCCAGAGCCTGCGTGTTGCGCAGCCCCGCACAGTGGCCGACCATCAGCCAGGCGTGTGGTCGCAGCACCGCGATGTGATCGGTGGCGGTTTTGGCGTTGGATGGGCCGACGCCGATATTGACCAGCGTGATCCCCGACCCGTCGGCGCGTTTCAGGTGATAGGTCGGCATTTGCGGCAGTTTCAGCGGCTGTTCCAGCGGCGCGTCGGGGTCGGTGATCTCGACATTCCCGGTCGAGACGAAACTGGTATAGCCGCTGTTCGGGTCGGCCAGTTGCGCGCGGGCGTAGTTCTCGAATTCCGAGACATAGAACTGGTAGTTGGTGAACAGAACGTGGTTCTGGAAATGGTCCGGATCGGTGGCGGTATAGTGGGCTAGCCGGGCCAGCGAATAGTCGATGCGCTGCGCGGTGAACAAGGCCAGCGGGCCGACGCCATCCTGCGGTTCGTGCACACCGTTGACGATGTCGTCATTGGTGGTGGTCAGGTCGGGCACGTCGAACACGTCGCGCAGGGTGAACCCGGCCGCACCCTGATGCGGCACCACCAGATCGGGGTTGCCGGCCACGGCGAAATGCACCGGCATCGGTGTGGTCGAAGGGCCGATGGTCACCGGCTGGTTGTGGTTCTTGATCAGCAGCGCGATCTGCTGCGTGAGGTAGGACCGGAACAGATCCGGCCGGGTCACGGTAGTGGCGTGAACCCCCGGCTCGGACACGTGACCAAAGCTCAGGCGGCTGTCCACATGCGCGTAAGACGCCGTACGGATACGGATTTCCGGGTAATAGGCTCTGTACCGGACCTTGGGCGCGCCGCTTTCCATCGCCTCGGCAAAGCTTTCGCACAGAAAGGCGGTGGCCTCGTTATACAGCTCTTCCAGCCGGGCAACGGCTGCGGCGGCATCGGTGAAAATCTCGGGGTCCCGTGGGTCGGGAGTTGTTATTTTTGTCATGCGAGGGGTTCCAGAAGGTCAATTTTTTCGAATGTTCGGACATCCACCAGTCCCAGATCGGATATCCGCAGTTCGGGGATGACGACAAGGGCCAGCAGCGAGTGCTGCATATAGGCGTTGTTCAACTGACAGCCGCAGGCCTGCATCGCCTCGACCATTTTCTGCGCCTTGGCCGCGACGTCCGCGGCAGGGCTGTCGGACATCAGGCCCGCAATGGGCAGTTCGACCAGCGCCAGCTCTTCGCCATCACGGAAGATGGTGATGCCGCCGCCCACTTCGGCCAGACGATTGGCGGCCAGCGCCATTTGCTCGCGGTCGGTGCCGACCACGATCATGTGGTGGCTGTCATGCGCCACGGTCGAGGCCATGGCCATTCGGCCCTGATAGCCAAAGCCCGACACGAATGCGTTGGTGACGCCGCCCGTGCCCCGGTGCCGTTCGACCAGCGCGATCTGGCAGACGTCACCTTCGCCCTCGACCAGCCCGCCGATGATCGGCAGCTCGGCCTTCAGCGCCTGGGTAGGGGCCTGGTTCTCGACCACGCCGATCACGTTGGCGCAAACGCGGTTGGCGCCGTTTGGCGCGGGGATCTCGAAATCGGCGGCGGTCATGGCATGGCCCAGATGCACCGTGTTGCGTGCCCGGTCGGGCCAGTCGTAATGCGGGCAATCCACCGTGATCGCGCCATTTTCGGCCACCACCTGTCCGCGCGCTACGACCATCTCGATCGGCAGTTCAGTCAGGTTCGAACTGAGGATCACGTCCGCCCGGCGGCCCGGCGTGATCGAGCCGATCTCGCGCTCAAGCCCGAAATGGGTGGCGGTGTTGATCGTGGCCATCTGCAGGGCGATCAGCGGGTCGCAGCCACAGGCGATGGCATGGCGCACGACGCGGTTCATGTGACCCTCGTTCACCAGCGTGCCCGAGTGGCAGTCATCGGTGCACAGGATGAAGTTGCGCGGGTCCAGCCCCTTTTCGGTGACGGCGGTGATCTGGCTTTCCACGTCATACCAGGCCGAGCCCAGCCGCATCATCGACCGCATCCCCTGCCGCACGCGGGCAATGGCGTCGGCCTCGCAGGTGCCTTCGTGGTCATCCGCCGGGCCGCCGGCGACATAGGCTGCAAAATCAGGCCCTAAATCAGGGGATGCATAGTGTCCGCCCACCGTCTTGCCCGCGCGCTGGGTGGCGGCGATCTCAGCCAGCATCTTGGGGTCTGCGTTGATCACACCGGGAAAGTTCATCATCTCGCCCAGCCCGATGATGCCGGGCCAGGTCATCGCCTCGGCCACGTCTTCGGCGGTGATCTCATAGCCGGTGGTTTCCAGCCCCGGCGCCGAGGGCGCGCAGGACGGCATCTGGGTGAAGATGTTGACTGGCTGCATAAGCGCCTCGTCATGCATCATCCGCACGCCGTCCAGCCCCAGTACGTTGGCGATCTCATGCGGGTCGGTGAACATCGACGTGGTGCCATGCGGGATCACCGCGCGGGCGAATTCGGCCGGGGTCAGCATGCCGGATTCGATGTGCATATGCGCGTCGCACAGGCCGGGGATCATGTAGCGGCCCTTGGCTTCGATGATCTGCGTGTCGGGGCCGATGCAATGGCCAGCGTCGGGGCCGACATAGGCGATGCGACCTTCGGCGATGGCGATGGAGTGATCGGGCAGCGCCTCGCGGCTGTGCACGTTGATCCAGATCCCGCCGCGAATGACCATGTCGGCGGCTTCGCGGCCGGCGGCAACGGCGATCAGGCGGGGGGCGACGTCGGGCCAGGATGGGAAGGGTGCGTATTCCATGGCACAACTTTCCCGAATGCATCGGAAGGTGCAACCCCTGCCGTGCCACCTTCATGAAACCGTCATCCGACCGATTGCGGGGCAGCAAATGCTTGATCCGCGCCGCGATGCGGGGTCTGGTAGGGACATGGATTACGAAACCATGGATGCCGACAGTTTCGGCCGCAGCCTGCGCGGGATCGGGCTGAACCTGCTGGTGCGCGATGTCCCGGCGGAATGCGCATTTTTAGAGACTGTTTTTGGCCTGAAATCCCATCAGGTGACGGCGGATTTCGCCATCGTCACCTATGGCGCTCAGGTGTTTCAGTTGCATTCGGACGGCACCTATCATTCCAACCCGCTGCTGGGGCTGGTTCCCGAAACGCCCCCACGCGGTGGCGGGATCGAGATCCACCTGTACGACACCGACCCGGACGAGGCGGCGGAGCGCGCCAGGTCCGCTGGTGCAGTCGTCCTGCAGGAGCCGACCGACAAGCCCCATGGCCTGCGCGAGACCTATATCCTGTGCGAGAACGGCTATGCCTGGGTCGCCAGCCGCCCCAAGGACGGTTGAAAGTCAGGCGCGGTGTTGCTCGGCCGCGATTTCCGCCCTGATCCACTCGGCAAAGGCCACGGCACCCGGGGTCTCCTCGGCCTGGGGCGACAGCAGCAGGTAATAGGCCTCGGGCATCGGTGCGCGATGCTCGAACGGCGCGATTAGGCGGCCATCGTCCAGAAGGCGTCTGGCGATCGTGTCATGGGCCAGACACAGCCCGCCTCCGGCCATCGCGACGGACAGGCCGACCATATAGGTCGTGGCATAGGTAATCGGCGGATTCTCCCAGTTTAGACCCTGATCTTCGGCCCAACTGGCCCAGTTCGACAGCAGGTTTGAGCAATCGTAGAGCGGTTGCCGCTGAAGGGTCTCCAGCGTGACCGGGAAACCGGGGGCGCAGACCGGGTAATAGTGATCGCTGCGCAAAAGCTCGGTTCGGACCGTGTCGGCCGGGCGCAGGGAATAACGGATTTCCACCGCCGCGCCTTCGGCCATCTCGCGCGGCTCCCACAACTCGGTGAAGATGTTCAGGCGGACATCGGGGTGCAGCACGCGGAAGGCGGGCAGGCGGGGGGCCAGCCAGTTCACCGAGAAGGTGATGTTGCACTGCACCTGAACGGTATTTTCCTGCTGCCCGGTCACGGCCTGGGTGCCACGCACCAGCGTCCGGAACGCCTCGCGTACGACGGGCAGATAGGTGATTCCGGCCTCGGTCAGCCCCAATGCGCGGGGGCGCCGGTGAAACAGAGGTTGGCCCAGATAGCCTTCGAGCGATTTGATCTGCTGGCTGACGGCGCTTTGCGTCATGTTCAGATCACGCGCTGCGCCGGTGAACGACAGGTGGCGGGCCGCGGCCTCGAACGTGCGCAGCCAACCGAGGGGGGGGAGCGGGTTTCTCATCGCATAACCCTGCCATAAGCTGGGCTTATGCCAAAGCGGCGATTTTTTCGTTGGTCAATTGCGCCCCGGCCCGGCACGGTTTTCACCAGCCACCTGTCCAAGCCGAATGGAGCCCCCCGGATGAGCGTCACCAGTCTGAAACGGAATATCGACCATTGGCAGGAGCGCGTGGACATGGCCGCCGCCTTCCGCTGGACCGAGCGGTTGAACATGCACGAAGCGGTCGCCAATCACTTCAGCCTTGCCGTGAACGAGGATGGCACGCAGTTCCTGATGAACCCGAACCAGATGCATTTCGCGCGCATCCGTGCCTCGGACCTGCTGCTGCTTGATGCCAACGATCCCGACACAATGAGCAAGCCCGGCGCACCGGACCCCACCGCATGGGGTCTGCATGGCTCGATTCACCGCAAATGCCCCAATGCGCGTTGCGTGATGCATGTGCATTCGATCTTTGCCACCGTCCTGGCCTCGCTGGCCGACAGCAACTTGCCGCCGATCGACCAGAACACTGCGACCTTTTTCAACCGCTATGTCATTGATGACGAATTCGGCGGTTTGGCCTTTGAAAGCGAGGGTGAGCGTTGCGCTGGAATGCTGCAGGACCCGAAAAAGAAGGTCATGATCATGGGCAACCACGGGGTGCTGGTGATCGGCAGCGATGCGGCCGATGCCTTTAATAGACTCTATTATTTCGAGCGCGCCGCCGAGACCTATATCCGCGCCCTTCAGACGGGCCTGCCATTGCGGGTGCTGTCGGATGAAATCGCGGAAAAGACCGCGCAGGAACTGGACGACTATCCCGATCAGGCCGCTGCGCATCTGCGCGAGATCAAGGCCGTTCTGGACTCCGAAGGCTCGGACTACGCCACCTAGAGGGTTTTGTCATGACCGATGCATCGCATGATCCCGAAGCCGCCCGTTGGCACTATCGGCCGTCTGACCCTGTGGCGTTGAACCCTTTGTTCAGCTGGCCGCCCAGACCGATGGCGGTTGTGAAATGGTACGGCGGTGCATGGTTGCAGATCACCGCGCTGACCCTGTGCCTGGTGCTGGCGCTGGCGGCTTATGTGTTGTTCCTGCCGCCGCTCGATGCGATGCAAAGCTTTGCGCCGGGCTGGATGTTCCGCGTCTGGCTGCTGAACATGGTGCCTCAGATCCTTGTCGCGGGCGGGCTGCACTGGTGGCTGTACATGCGCAAGGGGCAGGGTATGTACAAAAAGTTCGATCGCCGCGACCTGACCCGCGACAACGGAACCTTCACCTTCCGCAATCAGGTCTGGGACAACATCTGGTGGACGCTGGGCAGCGCCATGACGGTGGCGACCGTCTATCAATGGGTGATCTACTGGGCAATGGCCAACGGGTATGCGCCAACAGTCACTTGGACCAGCGCGCCGGTCTGGTGCGTGATCTGGATGCTGTTCATCCCGATGTGGTCGGGTCTGCATTTCTATTGGGTGCACCGGCTGGAGCATCATCCGAAACTGTACAAGCATGTGCACGCGGTACATCACCGCAACGTCAATGTTGGGCCGTGGTCGGGCATCTCGAACCACTGGTACGAGAACCTGCTGTACTTCACGACCTATTTCATCCACCTGATCGTGCCCTCAAACCCGCTGCACCTGCTGTTCCATGTCTATTTCCAGCAGATCAGCCCGGTCCTGTCCCATTCGGGGTTCGAGAAGCTGAAAGCGGGGGATACGGACGCCGCGCGGGCCGGCGATTTCTTTCACCAGCTGCACCACCGGTATTTCGAGTGCAACTACGGCACGTCCGAGATTCCGTTCGACAAATGGTTCGGCACCTACCATGACGGATCGGCCGAGGCGACGACGCGGACGCGGGCCTACAAGAAACAGATGTATACCTAGCGGGCCCGGCTGCGCAGGGCTCGTGGACTGAGACCGAACTCGGCCCGAAAGGCGCGGGTCAGCGCGCTGGGGTCCTCATAACCCGCGCGCAGAGCGATTTCGGCAACACTCAGGTCGGTTTCCGCGGCCAGCTTGCGCGCAAGGTTCAAACGCATCCGACGATAGACCTTGGCCGGCCCGGCCCCCAGGTCCGCCCGCATTCGGGATTCCAGCGCTTTTTGCGACCGTCCCACGCGTCGGGCAATCTCGGGGATCGGCAGAGGGGTCTCGAGATTTTCCTGCATCAGTGCCAGCGCTTTGTTGACATGCGAACTGGCCGAGCCAGCGCCGCCGGAATGTGACCGGGCGGAGTCGCGGGTCATGAACAGCTGCGCGACTTCCAGTGCCAGCGCCTGACCGTGATCCTGCCCGATCAGGTGCATCACCAGATCGAAGGCGGCCATCGCGCCCGAGCAGGTGATGCGGTCACCGTCGATGACATATCGCTCGCGGCAGGTCTCGACTTCGGGGAATCGCTCGGTGAACGCGGTCAGCTCCTCCCAATGGATCGTGGCGCGGTGGCCGTTCAGCAATCCGGCCTGGGCCAGCAGCCAACTGCCGGTGTCCAGCCCGGCGAGGGTGCGAAAGCGCCGCGTCGCCGCACGCAACCCCGCCTGGGTGCGCCAACCTCCATGTGCCTGAAACCCGTAGGAGGGCATCACCAACAGCATATCCCCATCCGCATCCGTAAGCGCCGCGTGGGGCGCCACCTGCAACCCTGAGGATGACGTGACCGGCCTCGGATCCAGTGACAGGAATTGCCAGTCATACAGTCGCTGCCCCGACAGCGTGTTGGCCGCGCGCAGCGGCTCGACCGTGTTGGCCAGGCAATGGTTCGAGAACCCGTCGAACAGAAGTACCCCGAATCGCTGCGGTGCGGCGGGTGATTTGCTCCATTTCTGCATGATCGAAGTCTAGTTCTGCATTATTGAGACCTCAAGCCGCGTCAGGATTATCGCACGCCCAGAAACCGGAGACCCGCGATGCAATATGGCCTGACCGACGAGCAGGAGATGATCGTCTCGACCGTCCGCAGCTTTGTGGAAAAGGAAATCTATCCCCACGAAGAGCTGGTTGAACGCACCGGCGAGGTGCCGAAAGAGATCGCTGACGAGATCAAGCGCAAGACGATCGAGCTGGGCTTCTATGCCTGCAACTTCCCCGAAAGCGTTGGCTGTGCCGGGTTGAACCACTTGGAATTCGCGCTGGTCGAGCGCGAGTTGGGGCGCGGGTCGATGGCACTGAACCACTTCTTCGGGCGGCCGCAGAACATCCTGATGGCCTGTCAGGGGGATCAGATCGAACGCTATCTGATGCCCGCCGTGCGTGGCGAAAAGATGGACGCGCTGGCGATGACAGAACCGGGCGCGGGTTCGGACGTGCGGGGCATGAAATGCTCGGCCGCGCGCGATGGCGGCGATTGGGTGGTGAACGGCACCAAGCATTTCATCTCGGGCGCGGAACATGCCGATTTCATCATCGTTTTCATTGCCACGGGCGAGGATCAGACGCCGAAAGGTCCCAAGAAGCGCATCACCGCCTTTCTGGTCGATCGCGGCACGCCGGGCTTCACCATCCGCGACGGCTACAAATCGGTCAGTCATCGCGGTTACAAGAACATGGTGCTAGATTTCGACGACTGCCGCCTGCCCGACGCGCAGGTGCTGGGCGAGGTCGATGGCGGGTTCGAGGTGATGAACACCTGGCTGTATGCCACTCGCATCACCGTGGCGGCCATGTGCGTGGGCCGCGCCCGCCGGGCCTTCGACTATGCGCTGGACTATGCCGCCACCCGCGAACAGTTTGGCCAGAAGATCGGCAAGTTTCAGGGCGTCAGCTTTCAGATCGCCGACATGATCACCGAGATCGACGCCGCCGACCTGCTGACCCTGGCCGCCGCCGACCGGCTGGACAAGGGCCTGCCCGCCAATCGCGAGATCGCCTCGGCCAAGCTCTATGCCTCGGAAATGCTGGCGCGGGTGACCGATGCGGCGATCCAGGTGCATGGCGGAATGGGTCTGATGGATGACTATCCGCTGGAACGCTTCTGGCGCGATGCCCGGGTCGAGCGAATCTGGGACGGCACCAGCGAGATCCAGCGCCACATCATCAGCCGCGACCTGCTGCGCGCGTTGGGGGCGTGAACATGACGCCGGGCCTCAGCGGCGCGGCGGGTGCGCTCGCGCCGGGAAAGCTCGCCGCGCTGAGGCGGATGCTGGGGTTCCGCTCGCTGGCGGTGATTGGCGGGGGCGCATGGTGCGCCGAGGTCATCCGCCAGGTGCGAAAACTAGGGTTCACCGGCCCTGTCTGGCCGGTGCATCCCAAGGCCGACGAGGTGGCGGGCGAGCGCGTCTTTGCCAGGGTCGAAGACCTGCCCCAAGCGCCCGACGCGGCCTTTGTCGGCATCAATCGCCGCGCCACCATCGAGGCGGTCGAGGCTCTGTCCCGCATCGGCGCGGGCGGCGCGGTGTGTTTCGCCTCGGGCTTTACCGAAGCGCTGGCCGAGGACGCCGACGGGGCCGATCTGCAGGCGCAGCTTGTGGCTGCAGCGGGGGACATGCCGATCCTCGGTCCCAACTGTTACGGCTTCGTCAACGGGTTGGACCGGGTGGCGATCTGGCCCGACCAGCACGGGATGCGCCCGGTGGACCGGGGCGTCGCGATACTGACGCAAAGCTCGAACATCGCCATCAACATGACCATGCAGCGCCGGGCGCTGCCGCTGGCCTTTATGCTGACCTGCGGGAATCAGGCGCAGACCCATCAGGCCGAAATCGCGATGGCGCTGCTGGAGGATGACCGGATCACCGCCATCGGCCTGCATGTCGAGGGCTTCGGCGACCTACGCAAATGGGAAGCGCTGGCGGCCAAGGCGCGTGACCGGGGCGTACCGATCGTGGCCCTCAAGGTGGGGCGGTCAGCACAGGCGCAGGCGGCGACCATTTCGCACACTGCGTCGCTGGCGGGAAGTGATGCCGGGGCGCAGGCGTTTCTGGACCGGCTGGGAATCGCGCGGCTGAACGACGTGCCCGAGTTTCTGGAAATACTGAAACTGTTGCATGTCACCGGGCCGCTGGACGGGACCGGAGTGGCGACGATCAGCTGTTCCGGTGGCGAGGCCAGCTTGGCCGCCGACATGGCCGAAGGAACCGGCCTGCACTTTCCGCCGCTCACCGTAGATCAGGTTTCGGGCCTGCGCGCGGCGCTGGGGCCGATGGTGGCGCTGGCCAATCCACTGGACTACCACACCTATATCTGGCGCGACGCTGACGCGATGGCACGGGCGTGGTCGGCGATGACGGGGCCGCATGTGGCGATGACGATCTCGATCGTCGATTACCCTCACACCGATGCCACCGATTGGGACTGCGCCACCCGCGCGGCGTTGACTTGCGCCCGCGAAACCGGCCGTCCCTTTGCCGTGGCCGCGACCTTGCCGGAACTGATGCCCGAGGGCGTGGCCAAGCGGTTGATGGCGGGCGGTGTCGTGCCCTTTGGCGGGCTGCGCGAGGCGCTGGCGGCGACACGCGCTGCAGCACGCCCGCGTCCCGAGCCGCAGGAGCCGGTTCTGCTGCCCGCCCCCGTTGAGGCCACAACCATACTTACCGAGGCCCAGGCCAAGGCCGACCTGGCCGCTTTCGGCGTGCCGGTTCCCCGCTCGGTCGTCGCGCGGGCGGATCGGGCGGAAAAGGCGGTGGACGGTCTGAGCGGACCCTTCGCGGTGAAAGGCGTTGGTCTGGCGCACAAATCCGAACATGGCGCGGTGCGACTGGGCGTTTCCGCGCAGGGTTTGCCCGAGATCGCGATATCATTCGGCACCGATGAGGTCCTGATCGAGGAAATGGCCCCGGCCGGGGTGGTCGAGCTGTTGATCGGCGTCACCCGCGACTCGGCGCATGGTTATGTCCTGACCCTTGGGGCGGGCGGGGTTCTGACCGAGATCTTGCGCGACTCCACCTCGATCCTGATCCCGTCCATGCCGTCTGCGGTCCGCGGCGCGCTGGGCAAGCTGGCCTGTGCGCCCGTGTTGAGCGGATATCGGGGCAAGCCCGGCGTGGATATTGATGCTGTCGTGCGGGTGGTCATGGCGGTGCAGAACTACGTCATTGCCAACGCGGCGGTCGTGGACGAAGTTGAAATCAACCCTCTCATCTGCGCGGCCGACGGTGTGGTCGCCGTTGATGCCCTGATCCGAAAGGCATGTTCATGAACCCGATCAAGACCTACCGCGATGGTGCAATCCTTCAGGTCACGTTGGACCGGCCCAAGGCGAATGCCATCGATCTGGCCACCAGCCGCGTCATGGGCGAGGTCTTCCGCGACTTCCGCGATGATCCCGACCTGCGCGTGGCGATCCTGACGGGGGGCGGCGAAAAATTCTTCTGCCCTGGCTGGGACCTGAAGGCCGCGGCCGAGGGCGATGCGGTGGATGGGGATTACGGCGTCGGCGGTTTCGGTGGTCTGCAGGAGCTGCGGGATATGAACAAGCCGGTGATTGCGGCCGTGAACGGCATCGCCTGCGGCGGCGGGCTGGAACTGGCCCTGAGCGCCGACATGATCCTGGCCGCCGATCACGCCACCTTTGCGCTGCCGGAAATCCGCTCGGGCACGGTGGCGGACGCGGCCAGCGTCAAGTTGCCCAAGCGCATTCCCTATCACATCGCGATGGAACTGCTGCTGACCGGCCGCTGGTTCGACGCAGAAGAAGCACACCGCTGGGGCTTGGTGAACGAGATCGTCCCGGCCGACCAGCTGATGGACCGCGCGTGGGACCTGGCCCGCCTGCTGGCCAGCGGCCCGCCGCTGGTCTACGCCGCGATCAAGGAGATCGTGCGCGAGGCCGAAGATTCCAAGTTCCAGGACATCATGAACCGCATCACCAAACGCCAGCTGCGGACGGTCGATGTGCTCTATGGCTCCGAGGACAATCTGGAAGGCGCCCGCGCCTTTGCCGAAAAGCGTGACCCGGTCTGGAAGGGCCGCTGAGCCGGATCAGGATTTCTCGAACAGGGCGATCAGCGCGGTGTCGTCCTTGTTGGGGCCGGCGGCCAGATCGCCGTAGATGCGTACCGGGGTCAGGGTCAGATGTTCGATCCGGCCCTTGGCCTGCAGAATGTCGAAGGCGGTTGCGAATCCCAGCGCCTCGAAGTGTTTGGCGTTGATCGACAGGGCGAATTGCGCCCCGGGCCGGGCCGCCCGCAGCAGGGCGGGCAGAACCTCGGGGCCAAGATGGCCGTGGGTGAACGTGCCCGACGACACGATGCCCGAATAACTGTCGCGCGGAACGGGGATGCCCTCGTTCAGGTCGGCCTCGATCGCGTCGCGGTAGATATCCTTGCGCATGGCCTTGTCCAGCATCTCGGCGCTGATGTCGGTGGCATCGATCGGCCCCACGCCCAGATCGGCCAGAACCGCGCCGCACAGGCCGGTTCCCGCACCCACATCCAACACCGGACCCTGTCCCCGGGCGCCGACAAAGGCGCGGGCGGTATGGATGTGCAGCTGGTAATCCTCGCGCGCGGCGAATCCGCGATCGTAATCTCCGGCCCATTCGGCATAGAGCCGTTTGTTGTCTGCCGGAGTTTTCAGCGCATAGGCCGCGTGCAGGCTGGGTTTGTCATCACTCATGACACCATGAAGGCGCAGGCGGGGATTCGAATCAAGTGCGGCCATCCGGCGCTTGCATCCCGCCCGCGGCGCGATCATCAATGGCCCATGACTGGAACGCTTTTTTCATTCGGGCACGGCTATACCGCCCGCGCCCTGTCGCGCCGGCTGGCCCCCAAGGGTTGGCGCATCGTCGGAACCACCCGCGATGCCGCCGAGAAGGACGCCATCCGTGCCGCCGGGGCCAAACCGCTAGTCTGGCCGGGCGAAGCCCCCGATCTGGACGGGGTCACGCATCTGCTGATTTCGACCGCGCCCACGGCCAAGGGAGATCCGGTTCTGGCCGCCCTGCGGGATGAGATCGCCGCGCGCGCCGGGCAGTTCGACTGGGTCGGGTACCTGTCGACCACCGCCGTCTATGGCGACCAGCAGGGGGGCTGGGTCGATGAAACCACGCCGGCGACCCCGACGGCCGAGCGCGGGCGCTGGCGGTTGCAAGCCGAGCAGGACTGGGCCGCGATCCCCGGCCTGCCGCTGCACATCTTTCGCCTTGCGGGCATCTACGGGCCGGGGCGGGGGCCGTTTTCCAAGCTGAAGAAAGGCGGGCTGCGGCGGATCATCAAGCCGGGGCAGGTCTTTTCGCGAATTCATGTCGAAGACATCGCACAGGTGCTCGAGGCGTCGATGCGCCGTCCCGATCCGGGCGCGATATACAATGTCTGCGATGACGAACCGGTGCCGCCGCAGGACGTGATCGGCTATGCCGCGCAGCTTCAGGGCCTGCCGCTGCCGCCTGCGGTGGATTTCGACACGGCCGACCTGACCCCGATGGCCCGCAGTTTCTACAACGAGAACAAGCGCGTTCGGAACGACCGGATCAAGACCGATCTGGGCGTGACGTTGAAATACCCCAACTACCGCGTGGGCCTTGAGGCGCTGCACGCGGATCAGACGTTGAAGGGCAGTTGATCAGACCACATCTGCCAGGATCATGTCGGCGGCCTTTTCCGCGATCATGATCGTGGGCGCGTTGGTGTTGCCCGAGACCAGCGTCGGCATGACCGAGGCATCGACCACCCGCAGCCCCTGCAACCCACGCACGCGCAGCTGCGGATCGACCACCGCCATGTCATCCACCCCCATCTTGCAGGTGCCCACGGGGTGATAGATCGTATCGGCCCGCGCGCGGATATGGCGTTCCCAATCCGCGTCGGTCCGGGCGGTGTCGGTGCCGAACATTTCCTTGTGGCGGTATTTGGCGAGGGCCGGTGCCTCGAGGATTTCGCGCGTCATCCGCGCGCCCTTGATCATCGTGTCCAGATCGCGCGGGTCGGACAGATAGGCCGGGTCGATCGCGGGCGCGGCAAAGGGGTCGGCGCTGTGCAGCGAAACGGTGCCGCGGCTTTCGGGGCGCAGTTTGCAGATATGGCAGCTGAACCCATATCCCAGATGCAGCTTGCGCGCGTGGTCGTCCACCAGCGCGATGGTGAAATGCAGCTGGATGTCGGGGCGGTCCAGATCGGGAGAGGTCTTCAGAAAGGCCGCGCCTTCCGCAAAGGGGGTGGCCGCCATCGACACCCCGGTCTTGCGCCACCGCAAAAGGTGTTTGATCAGTCCCACCGTACCGGCGGCGCCGATGCCGAAATTGTCGGTGTCCTTTGTCTTGTAGGCCAGGATGAAATCCAGGTGATCCTGCAGGTTCTTGCCCACGCCCGGCAACGCGTGGCGGACGGTGATGCCATGCGGGCTCAGGTCCTCGGGGTCGCCGATGCCCGACAGCTGCAGCAGTTGCGGCGATTTCAGTGCGCCCGAGCAGACCAGAACCTCGCGCGTGGCGGTGACGGTGAGGTCGGCGCCCTTGCCACCCTGGCGGTAAATCACGCCCGTGGCGCGGTGGCCGTCAAAGGTGATCTCGCGCGCCTGCGCCCCGGTGATGACCGTCAGGTTGGGCCGGTCCATGACTGGAAACAGATAGGCCGCGGCGGCCGAGCACCGCTCGCCGTTTTTGGCGGGGTCGTGGAACTGGGTGACCTGGTACAGCCCCGCGCCTTCGTTGTCGCCGCGATTGAAATCGTCGGTCACCTTGTGTTGCAACTGGGCGGCGGCCTCGACGAAGGCGCGGGTGATCGGGCGTTCCTCTTTCTGGTCGGACACCTGAAGCGGGCCGTCGGCGCCATGCAAGTCATCCGCGCCGAGTTCGTTGTTCTCGGACCGTTTGAAATAGGGCAGAACGCTGTCCCAGTCCCAGCCCTCGCAGCCCAGATCGGCCCAGCCGTCATAATCCTGCCGCTGTCCGCGCACATAGAGCATTGCGTTGATCGCGCTGGATCCGCCCAAGGCCCGGCCGCGCGGCTGATAGCCCTTGCGTCCGTTCAACCCCGGTTGTGGCACCGTTTCAAAGGCCCAGTTGTTGATCTTGGGTCGTCCCGGCAGCATGGCGACCACAGCGGCAGGCATCCGCACCAGAATACCGTTCCCGCCCCCGCCCGCCTCAAGCAGGCAGACCCGCGTGCCCGGATTGGCGCTCAGACGGTTGGCCAGCACACATCCCGCGGACCCTCCGCCGACGATGACGTAGTCGAATTGCATGGCGATCCTCCGCTGTGGCCCGCGCGGTGTCGCGCGTCACGGCCCGCAGTTTGAAGCACCGGCCGCAAAAGGCAATCTGGGCGTTGGGGAACGCGGCGTCATGTGGATAGGGATCGGTTGGAAAGAACCCGGTTGAGCCATAACCAATACCTATCAAATCAATCCGAAAACAAAATTTTTTCTCATGACTGGGATTTGCTATGACTCTGGGTATTCCAGCGGACTGCTGTCCGCCCCTTTTTGACGTGCCATTCGCACGGTTGCCTTGCAAACAGACTGACACCAGCCAGGATCGGAGATTGAGATGGACGGAAGCGACAACCCCAACACGGGCAAATGCCCCATCATGCACGGCGCCGGAACCCGATCGAACCGGGACTGGTGGCCCAACCAGCTGAACCTGGCGATACTGCACCAGCACCAACCGGCCGGCAATCCGCTGGGGGCCGAGTTCAACTATGCCGACGCGTTCAAGAAGATCGACTATGACGCGTTGAAACAGGACTTGTATGACCTGATGACGGATTCGCAGGACTGGTGGCCGGCGGATTACGGCCATTATGGCGGTCTGTTCATCCGCATGGCCTGGCACAGCGCCGGCACCTACCGGACGGCTGACGGGCGGGGCGGTGCCTCGACCGGGAACCAGCGGTTCGCGCCTCTCAACAGCTGGCCGGACAACGGCAACCTCGACAAGGCCCGTCGTCTGCTGTGGCCGATCAAGCAGAAATACGGCAACCAGATTTCGTGGGCCGACCTGATAATCCTGGCCGGCAACTGCGCCATCGAATCGATGGGCGGCAAGACCTTCGGCTTTGCCGGCGGCCGGGAGGACATCTGGGCGCCCGAGGAAGATATCTATTGGGGTGCCGAGACAGAATGGTTGGCCCCGACCGAAAACCCGCACAGCCGCTACTCGGGCGAGCGCGATCTGGAAGATCCGCTGGCCGCCGTGCAGATGGGCCTGATCTATGTGAACCCCGAAGGCCCGGACGGAGAGCCGGACGTGCTGGCCTCGGGCCGCGACATCCGCGACACCTTTGCCCGGATGGCAATGAACGATGAAGAGACGGTTGCACTGGTTGCCGGTGGCCACACATTCGGCAAGGCGCATGGTGCCGGGGACCCGGCTCTGGTCGGACCCGAACCCGAGGCCGCGCCGATCGAAGAGATGGGCTTTGGCTGGATCAACAAGTTCGGCACAGGCAAGGGTGACGATACCACGACCAGCGGAATCGAGGGCGCCTGGACCGCGAACCCGATCAAGTGGGACAATGGCTATTTCGACCTTCTGTTCGGTTATGACTGGAACCTGACCAAAAGCCCTGCCGGAGCGTGGATCTGGGAGCCGGTCGGCGTCAAGGAAGAGGACATGGCACCAGCTGCGCATGACCCGTCGAAAAAGGTCAAGACGATGATGACCACCGCCGACATGGCGATGCGCATGGATCCGATCTATGGGCCGATCTCGAAGCGGTTCCACGAAAACCCCGACGAGTTCGCCGACGCCTTCGCGCGCGCTTGGTTCAAGCTGACCCATCGCGATATGGGGCCAAAGGCGCGCTACATCGGCCCCGAGGCGCCGGCCGAGGAGCTCATCTGGCAGGACAACGTGCCGGCGGTGGACCATGATCTGATCGATGCCGCGGACGTGGCCGACCTGAAAGCCCGGCTGCTGGCTTGCGGCCTGTCGGTGTCGGAATTGGTCGCGACGGCATGGGCCTCGGCTTCGACCTTCCGCGGCTCGGACAAGCGCGGTGGCGCCAACGGTGCCCGCATCCGGCTAGCGCCCCAGAAGGACTGGGACGTCAACGAGCCCGAGAAACTGTCCAAGGCGCTGGATGCTCTGGCGGCGGTGCAAGCCGAGTTCAATGCCGCGCAGTCCGGCAACAAGAAGGTTTCGCTTGCGGATGTAATCGTGCTGGGCGGCGTTGCGGCGATCGAAAAGGCCGCCAAGGCTGCCGGGCATGACATTGATGTTCCGTTTGCACCCGGCCGTACGGATGCCACGCAGGACCAGACCGATGCCGAATCCTTCGCCCCGCTTGAACCATTCGCGGATGGGTTCCGGAATTACCAGCGCAAGGAGTACAGCGTGTCTCCTGAAGAGTTGCTGGTGGACAAGGCGCAATTGTTGACCCTGTCGGCACCCGAGATGACCGTCCTGGTCGGCGGTATGCGCGTTCTCGGTGCGAATTTCGGTGGCACGGCGCATGGCGTCCTGACAGACCGGGTCGGGGTTTTGAGCAATGACTTCTTTGTCAATCTGCTGGACATGGGCACCGAATGGAAGCCGGCGGCAGACGCCAATGGAGTGTATGAAGGCCGGGATCGGGCTTCGGGTGAGGTGAAGTGGACCGGAGCCCGGGTGGACCTGGTATTCGGTTCCAATTCACAACTCCGGGCTCTGGCCGAGGTTTACGGCCAGACAGATGCCGACGCCAAATTCGTTGGTGACTTCGTGTCGGCCTGGACCAAGGTGATGAATGCGGACCGCTTCGACCTGACTTGAGGCGGAACAGCTCCAATGATCAGCGCCGTCACGGGAAACCGTGGCGGCGTTTGTCGTGTCCGAGTCCTGGTCTTGCCAAGACGCGCGGCCACGATTCCACCCGCACCGCGCGGAGGGACCCTGAAAAATGGCCGACGCAAACCGCAAAAATGGGGAATATCGTGGGAGTTATTAAGCTAACCTATTGTTTTTATTAACACAGGAAAGATTCCGCCGAGAATTGCGAAGTTTTTTCAAAATGGGGGTTGCAGGTCCCGGACCTAATCCGTAAATACCCCTTCACCGGCGCTGCTGAGGCGGTGTTGGTTGGTCGGATGGACGGCCTGACGGACTGGAAAGACGGTTGAGACGCCTGGGAGAGACCGGGGGCATCTTGAG